>CAVPKQ010000049.1:0-160983 GCA_963705665.1 uncultured Acidobacteriaceae bacterium
GCCCTAAGTACAGTAGGATCGTAACTGGCACTCTCAATGAGATAGCGACCGCCAATGTCCATGAAAGGATATCCGCTAACATTGTACTGGTTGAGAATCTGTTGCTGATCCGCAGTCGGCGTTTGCAGGGTATTCCGTTGGCGGTCCGCGTTTTCGATGGGGACGAAATCAATGTAGGAACTGCTGTAACTGCTCTGATAGAAGGTAAAGGTGGCAGTATTCGGGTAAGAATCGGTGCTTGATGACGTGGTTTCCCCCAGGTTATGGAAGGTGCCAAAACGACTTAATGCGACAATGATGCTCCACCGTTCAGCCGCGCAGAGAGGACACCATTCCGCTCCGTAGAAAAACACTTCTGGCTTTCCTGTTGGGCCGGTCAGCGACGACGAGGAGCCTGACGCTTTGAAAGGATTGGCGACTCCGCCTGTGCCGATCTGGGAAAGCAGCGCGGGGTCAACTTTCGTCACAGCATTCACTACAGAAGCGCTGGCTACTGTGCGGTCTGGCCCACTGGAAGATGACTGAGAGGACGTGAAGATGAAGTAGACGACAACGAGGGCAATAACAAGCAACACTCCACCTACCAGAATCGCTGACCTGCGGCCCGATTTTCGTACCATTCGCCTCTGATTGCGTGCCTGTGGTTGGTTGCGTACCTGTGGCTGATTGCGTCGGCTGTTTTCTTGCTGACGTTGCCGTTGTTGTTGCCGCCGCTTTGCCGACGATCCCCGCGACTTTGACATAGAACGTACTTCCTTAACATGATCTCAATTGTCTGATATTTTGCTTTATTGAGATCAATTGTATCATAGCACCAATGTCGTCCCAACACTATTCGCGATGAAGGCATCTGGTAGCGCACGGGCAATTTGATGGGTGGCGACCCAACCAGTACAGTGTCCAGGCACAAGATAGCGTGGATTGATCTCTTGCAGCGCCGCAATAGTTGCCGGAATGATCGGCTCAAACAGCGGGCCGTTCAAATGGAAGCCTCCCAGAATGGCATAGATAGTTGAGATGCCGGTCAGGGCCTGTGCATTGCGCACAATGTTGATAATGCCGGAGTGTCCGCATCCCGTGATAATCACCAGACCCTTATCGCGCACATGGATCAGCGCACACTGATCATCATGGATGAGCGGGTCAGGCTCCCAGCCATGCGAACGCAGAGCATAGTGAATGGGAAAACCGCGCTCGAAAGCAGTTGTACGCGCTACCTCACCGGAGACCAGCAGCATGTTATCTACCAGCATTGACGGCCCAATCTCCTCAATGATGTGGATGTTTTCGCGTTCAAGGTCTGCTTTGCGTGGTGGAGGCAGACGGCTCTCCTCACCATTGGGGAACACTATCTTGCGTTCCACATACGCTTCAGGATGGAGGATCAACGGCAGGTGGCGGTTCCCCATGCGTTGTGCCAGGCCGAGCAGTCCCATTGCGTGATCGGCGTGGCCGTGACTAAGAATCACCGCCTGTATATTCGTCGTTCGTATCTCCAATGCATCAAGATTATAAAGGAGGTGCTGCGGATTAAGGCCCGTATCAAACATGACCACCCCTTCTCTATCTCCCTGCCTGGTATGCAGCAGCACTGAGAAACCATGCTCCGCGATTGGCAATGGGCGCTCAAACGGATTGGGACCCAGACGAGCGCGTTTAGCAACGTCAGTACTGGTCATTAGCATATCGAAGCTGTTATCCATGATCGTCGTGATCTGAACTTCGTCCACGGGCTGCAAAGGAAGTATTTGACCGCTCATATTGCTCTTTCTCCTTATATGCAAGTTATTGCGAGCAAACAAAAAACGTGTTGAAAAGAGGAAGGTCATCTCTTTTCAGTCTATCACAATTAAAGAGGAGAGGGGCAAGCAAACAGGCAACCGGCGTCGCCGGTTGCCTGTTTGCTTGCCCCTCTCCTCTTTAATAAGGTTTATTGCCCGCTAAAGATGGAGACGGGGTTGTCTGTTGGGATGGCGTTGGTCGGGGCCGTGATGTTGACGGGTTGATTGAACTTGCTCAGGTCAACGATGGAGTCGAGCGTGGTGGCGACGTTGGCTGGCACGGTGCCGCCTGTGGTCGCTGTTGCCGCGCTGAGATTCGCGTTGACGTTGAGTTTGAGTTCGGTGCGATGCACGTAGAACTGGGTCTCGTCAATCCATAAATCAAGTGTTGAGTTGAAACCTTTCGTGCCGTTGATAATGGCGTTGACGGCTTGTTGCCCAATCACACTTGCCAGTTGCCCATTTTGTGTCAGCAGTTGTTGTAGTCCCTGCTTGTCGAGGGCGATGGTGATGTGGCGCAAACTCTGACCGTTCAGATTCTCGTCGCCGTGGTCGGTCAACTGGGCGTGTTGCGCGAGGGCGAGGATATCGTTTATGTTGGATACGTCAATGCCAGAGAATGGGTTGGTGGTCACACCTTGCAGAGAACTCTTGTCCAGCACATACCATTGTCCTTTCGCATTCTGGATGTACACTTTATTGCCAAGCACAATTTCGGCGAGGTTTGTCCCCTGAGCGGTGGTAATATGCAACGACTGTTCGCCTGGCAGTGCCTCATCGCCATTGCCCTTGACGCTAAAGTTGACAGTGGATGATGACGAACTGGTCGGAGTCGGAGTCGCACTCGCCTGGGCATTACCGGTGAGGCTGAAATCAATATGGGCCGATTTCAGTTGTTGCATCGCTTTCGCGCTGTTTTGCAGCACCTGCAATACCGTCAGATTGCTACCTCCGGTACCACCAGAACCGCCGGTAGAGCTACATGCACTGATGAGTAATACCAGCATAACGAGTGATATACACATTAAAAAGAACTTCTTCTGTATGTTCATGATATGCTCCTAAAGATTTTAAAAGCTGTCCTTACAGCCCAATATATTAGGTAACACGGTTATGAACGGAAGAGAGTTTCTTTTCTCAGGAGAGCCAGGGGAATTTGCTCACTTATATCGCGCAGCGCTACTATGCTGTGCAACACATTATCAACCCACATGATTTAGCGCCAGTCTACTCGCTGACTACCTTACTGCTGGTGGTCTATATACTGGGCATATTTCGTGCCTGGGAACTGCTGGGCGGCGCACGCAATACGCCAATAAAATTGCTCACTTCTATACATCAACAAGAGACATCATCTCCTGACGGGGGTGAGAACGTTACGGCTGTTCCTGAGTAAAAACGGATTAATTTGGTCATAGGTCAAGGGGCTGGCACATCGCTGCGGCTCGTGCCGGGGCGCGATGAATCGGGCCCCTACGCGCCTGCGGGCGCGGGTTGCACCATGCGCCGCATCGCGCCCCAATGTGCCTGTCTCGAAAAGGCACATTAACAAAGAGATCTACCACCCGGCACCTACGGGTGGTAGATCTCTTTGTTAATGTCCATAATTGGTTCCTACCATTGCGTGTATGTTATCAATCACTGAAACACGGATATTATGTTGTTCGTGGGCGTGGCGTTGGCGGGTGCCTTGATGGTAATGGGCGCGTTGAACTTACTGTAGTTGATGATGATGTCAATCGCTGCCGACACGTTGGAGGGTGTTGAAGACGAACTGGTGGTGGGAGTGACGAGCGCAGCCGTGTTAATGTTCATGGTGAATTTTATCTCCATCTGGTGAACATAGTCGGTATTTTCGTCAACCCAGAGTTCCAACGAGGCATTCTGGAGCTTGATGCTGTTGAGCAGCTTGTTCACATTCTGTTGCTGTTGCGTATTTAATTTGTTCAAGGCACCAGTCGCGTTCAACAGGTCTGACAGGGTGTTGTTGCCGAGAGTAACGGAGATGTGACGGAGACTCTCGCCGTTTAATGTCTGGTCGCCGTGGTCAACGAAGGTAGCTTTCTGGGCAAGCTTGAGCAGGGTATTGTAGCCGGAGACGTCGGTACCGGCGAATGGATTGGTGCCAGAGGCTTTAAACTGGCTCTCGTCGAGGACAAACCATTGCCCCTTCGCATTTTGAATGTAAACTTTGCCGCCGGTGAGAATTTCGGCGAGTTTGAAGTTCGAGCTACTACTGCCGTTTAGGGCAGTGGTGAGTTGCAAGGAGACCTGATTCGGCATTACTTCGTCTCCGCTTGCCTTGACATTAACGTTGTAGTTGTTCGGCGAGGTGGATGTGGAGGTACTCAGTTTGAGCGTTTCCCCCAGGTACATATCAAAGTGAACCGTTTTGAGTCCCTTCATCGCGTCCGAACTCTTTTGCAATATCTGTAATGCTGTCTGCGAACTACCGGGTGCGCCGGTAAGTGAGCTACACGCGCTAACGAAAAGCAAAACAACGACAAGTGACAAAAACAAAGACCGCATTTTTAGTGCTGGACAAGCAATCCTTTTCAAATGTGTCATATATTTTTCAGTGATTATTTGTCACCACTGCAATTAACGCTCGGGCATTGGGATGGGCCGCGATCCTGAGCGGACTCCAATGCCATGGGATGGTTCTCCTCTGGCGGGATTCACGACCGGAAAGCCCTGGCTGCCGTTGGGTGCGGACCATGCGGTAGTGAATGTCGCAGCACTGGAGCAACAGAAAGATTCCATCCTGCATCTCTATCGCAAGCTCATCGCTTTGAGGCGCAAACATCCGGCACTGGTGAACGGCAAGATGCAGGCAGTTGCCGCCGTGAAGAGCCTTCTTCGCTTTGAGCGCTGTGGAAGCGGGGAGCAAATGCTCATTCTCTTGAATATGGGGCATGCTCAAATTCAGGCAGTTACCGGGAGAGGGTTTATTATCGCTTCCACTCATTCCCAGCGCGAGGACGAAGAGCTCGATGGCGTAGTCGATCTGAGCGCGTCAGAGGGCCTGATCGTCAAGCTTGCCCCTTAGCTTGGCGAATTATCTATCGATAGAATGGACCCAGTGATTCGCCGACGTACCGCTCTCCTTGCCATTGCTGCCACAGTGGCCGTCCTCTGCCTCTGTTGGCTGCTCTGGCGCTCGCGATCCAAGACAGCCGCTCCCACTCCATCTTCTGCCGCAGCAGCTTCAACACCGCTCTCCGCGGACGGCGCTTCGTCGGCCGAGGACCGCGCCCCAACTCAGGTCTACGCGCATAATCTGCTCCTGCGCAAAGGACCGGACTTCCGCATCTACGTCCGGTGGATTCGTGGACAGATGCTGCGCACCAACCCGCGGATTAATCCATCCCTTGACGATTCCGGTTCGTTCATCCTGGAGATTCAAAAGGGCGTGATCAACGCCAACATCGGAGATGTCAGTAACTACCTCAACAGCAGCTCACCGCCCAACGCGCCACTCAAACACATCTCCATCCAACCCGATGGCAACCAGCTCAAACTGCACGGTACGGTGCATAAGATTATTCCCCTCCCCGTTGAACTCGTAGGAACTCTCTCCGCCACCCCGGACGGCCGCGTGCGGTTCCACGTGACAAAACTTGACGTGCTCAAGATCCCGGTAAAAGGACTCTTGGGCGGCTTTCATATCCGGCTCTCCGACCTGGTTCACGCGAGCAACGTTCCCGGTATCGAGATCGCAGGGAACGACATCATCTTCGACACCCAGATACTGCTTCCCCCGCCTCACATCCACGGCCAGCTCACCACCGTGCGCGTCAGGCCGCCGGATATTGAAGTCATCTACGGCAACGCGCCCAACGATCAAGGCAGCCTGGCGCAATGGCACAACTTTCTCCGGCTCAGAGGAGGCACGCTCGATTTCGGCAATCTCACCATGCACCCGGTCGATCTCACCATGATCGATGCATCAAAGGATGCATGGTTCGACCTCGATTTGGTCAACTATCAGGCCCAGGTCGTCAACGGTTACACCCGCATGACCGCACAGGATGGAATGGAGATTTTCATGCCCGACCTGGATGAGATGACCCCCAAGAAGGCCAGCCATGGCATCACGCTCGAATGGCTCAAAAACCGCAACCGATCTCTTCCCCCGGATATTCCGGTCAAACCGAAATAGTAAAACCGCTTCTCAGGTTCGCGAAACTAACGAGATTTGCGGAATCCCAGGTCCGAGAAGGGAACCTGGGCACCCAGGCAATTACACCCTCATTTGTCATCCCGACCGGAGTATTCATGAGCCTGCGGCTCACCCAAGGGGATGAAAACCGGCGATTTCCCCTTAAACCGGGGTGAACGAGCTAAGCTGAACATGGTCAAGAGCTTCCTAAATGATTTTCGAGAGAGCGAAGCGGAGCGGAGAGATCTGCGTTTCGCCCAAAAACCACAAATCCTGGGTGCCCCAGGTCCCGATTCTGGGACCTGGGATTCCACAAATCTCGAAAAGACCCAGGTTAGCTTCACGAACCTGGCGCACCCGGCTACTACCTGGATAAGAGGGATCAGCGGTTCTACCCGGCAAAAGATGAACCGCAAATCTCTCCACTCCGCTTCGCTCCGGTCGAGATGACAAATTTAGGTGTAACTGCCAACCAAGCCTTCCTCAACCCAATTTTCATTCTCTCGGCTAGGCCTGCTCAAGAACGCTCCGGTCGAGATCACACGTCCTTCACCGAAGCCATGCCAACCAATCAAAAGCTGAACATCACCTGAAGGTCGATGCTGCGATTGGACGATGGCGACGAGAAAAAGCCTCCTGCTAATGCATTGGACTGCCCGAAGAGCTTCGAGGAAAGTACACCTACAGGCGGAGCAAGATTCACGGTGTTGAAGATATTCCTTCCCATGGCTGTGAAGGTCAGGGAGTAACGCCTGGAAGGCGGACGATCCAGCGCGGGAGGCCGCCCGGTGTTACCGCTGAGTCCGCCCGGACCAAGTCCCCCTCCTCCCGGGCCGCCGCGGCCGCCGCCACCCCCGCCGCCGCCCCGAGGTCCATTAAAGCCGCCGCCAGATCCGCCTTCCACTTTGGGACCGATCCCTATTGCCTTGCTGATTCTCAGATTCGTGCTGAATTCGCTAGGCCCGTTGCCGAGGTTATACGGAATACGAGTCTCAAAAGGAGATGGAAGTAAATCAAAGCTGCCGTAGCTGGTGTGGACGACATCGGTGCTCGAGCTCGTAGCGTAAGCAGGACGGTCGTTGAATTGATTATCGCCATTCAAATCTTCGCCCAGCGTGATGTTGAATGGACTGCCGGAATTCGACACTATGAAGGGGCTGAGGGAAATGCCGAACGGAGCCTGATAGTTCCCGCCCACCAGGAAGCGATTGCGAACGTCGAAGGTCGAGCGGCCATAATCCGCAGCGGGGTCGAATTGATTGGACGGGAAGTAAGTGGCCCCTGAGGTATCCGCTTTGGCGAAATTCACCAGGTAAAAACCAAAGAGCGTCAGCTTGCGCGCGCGCACGCTGAAGTTGGTTATCAGTTGATTCTGTTTGTAAATGCCGCCCGATTGATATTGGTAGATATTCTCGTCAATGCCATTCGGACGCACACCGGTCCCCGTATTGTAGTCATAGGTGCCGGGCAGAAATGCGTTGATGTTATCGGTGTAGAGCTGATGCACGCCGCGCGAATTGATGTATGTCACCGACGCGTTCACAGCTCTGCTGAACGAATGCTCGACCCCGACGGCTGCCTGCATGTTGCTGGGAGCTTTGAGGTGAGGAGAGATTTGGTAAGTTGTCGGCGCTTGAACGCTGCCGGTCAAGGAACCGGGCGACGGAGCATTCTGAAAGAAATCAGGATTCTTGACTACATACGTCTGTTGGTTGATGCCGTTCTGACGGATCGCCTGCAAGACGTTGGTGGACTGGAAGCGATCGAAGAACCATCCGTAGCCGCCGCGAATTACCGTCTTCGTAGTTCCATTGCCCGTTCGGGGCGCCCAGGCGAAGGAAAACCGCGGCGCAACATCCGCATGATCGCTGATTCTATTTTGCCCCTCATAACGGATCCCACAACTGAATGTGAAGTTAGAGCGGACGCGCCAGTCGTCCTGAAAGAAAACGCCCGCGTCGAAAAGAGTCACGTGGGCGGCGGGATTTCCTGTCGTTATCTCATACTGAGACGGGCTATTGGCGGCGAAGCTGGTCAATGAGGAATAGGTGTAATTGCCGTTGAATCCTCCCGTCGAGTAGTTGGAATCGCGCACCGCACGCAAGCGCGCGCCGAAACGGATGGAATGCGCCCCTTGCGCCAGGGTGGTATAGTTCTGCAATTCGTAGTGGTCCTGATTGTCCCGGTCGGCTCCATCGTTGCTGCCGCCGCCGGTAAAGGCGCCTTGCACGGTGATAGTCGGAGTCGTGTTCTGCGGCAGTTCATTGTCGCGGTCGCGAATGTATTGGAAGCGTGTTTCGTTCAGCAGCTTGGCGCTCAACACCTGGGTATCGCTTACCTGCAGAGTGCTTTCCTGGTTCAGGGTGTTGTAGGCCTGGCTTTCGAGAGCGAATTGCGACGCGCCACTGTTGGTGGCGGCCACGCGGTTATACATATAGCGCACCGTGAGCGTATTCGACGGGCTGAGCTGAAAATCGAATCGCGGGCTCACATCCAGGCGCGATTGCGGATTGGACACTGCCTGTGTGAAGTTATAGCTCTGGCCGTTCGGATCGAGCAACACTGCGTTAACAATCGAGTTGGCCTGGCTATCACGACGAAAGGCGCTCAGGAACCAGGAGGAACTGTGACTCAGCGCACCGCCTATGTTGCCCAGAAGAAAAGTGGAATAGTATGGAGGCTCCGACTTTACAAAGGTATTGAGAGAGTTGAATGAGGAGTCGTTCCCGCTCACCAGGAACATGCCGTGCAGCTTATCCGTGCCGGGCTTGGTAAGGATCTCAATGCGGCCGTAGCCCAGCTTATCGTATTCCGCAGAAAAGGGATTCTGGTTGATACGTATCTCGCGAATGGAAGATTTCGGCGGCAGTTGCCCGCCGGTGAAACCATCTATGTAGATCTGGCCGCCGTTCGGTCCTGCCGCCGGGCCGGCCAAAGCGGTCAGTTCGTCCTGTAACTCGTCGGGATCGTCGGACAGCGCGTCGAGATCCTTGCCCTTGATCACAATCGCATTGGCATTGTTGTCCGGGCTGGTATCCAGGCTGCTTCCCTGATCGCTGATCGTAACTTGCTGCTGCTCGACGGCAATGCTAAGGGAGAGATCCCGCTGAACCGTCTTCCCTCCCTGAACCTGCACTGTTGCAGGCTGGGCCAAGACAAAGCCCTTCGCGGAAGCGTTCACTGTATAGGTCCCTGGAACCACTTTGGCAAATCCATAATGGCCATCTGCACCCGATTGTGTCGTCGACGCCGTCCCGTCCACGCCGGCGATGCTGACGGTAGCTTTAGGAACGCGGGCGCCGGAAGGGTCTGTCACTACTCCCTGCAGTGTTCCGATCGGGGACTGAGCCATGAGGCGCTCGCCATTCGACAGGCCGAGCAGGCAGAGGGCAAAAGTTGCCAGGCGAACAAATCTATACGAATACCAGGTGCCGATGTTGAATTTTGACGAGGTCTTCATTCTTTCCCCTTCATGAGCCACGTTTAGGAGACCTCAATGCGGGCGGGGCCGCGGTCACAATAGGTAATGCTTTGTAACGAAGTGTCACTCGGAGGTGACAATTCGTTACACTTGCATCGTTCCCGGTTTACCGTGATGGGGTACCTTCGAGAGAGGTGGAAACCGTGGAGAGCATTCTTCTCATCGACGACGATGTTGAGCTTTGCTCAATGCTGCAGGATTATCTGGGCCGGCATGGGTATGCGGTGGCCGCCGTACACCACGGAGAGAAGGGCCTGGAGAGGGTTCTTGCTGGGGACTTCTCCATCATTTTGCTGGATGTAATGCTCCCCGGTCCTGACGGATTTGAGGTGTTGCGCCGCCTGCGCGCGTTTTCTTCGATCAGCGTTTTGCTTTTGACGGCGCGCGGGGAGGACGTCGACCGCATCGTAGGTCTGGAGATAGGCGCCGACGATTACTTGCCCAAGCCCTTCAATCCCAGGGAACTCCTGGCCAGAATTCGCGCCATCCTGAGGCGGAAGCCGGGGACATCACAATCGGCACGCGAGTCAGTGCCGATGCTCGGGCTGGAACTCGATGCGGCTGCGCGGACAGCGCGCTGCAACGGGATTGAACTCAACCTGACAGATGTCGAGTTCACCCTACTGCAGACGTTGATGCGCTCGGCGGGTGACGTGGTCGATCGGGAGCAACTTACCGCGGCCGCTCTAGGGCGTAAGTTTCATCCCTTCGACCGGAGCCTGGATATGCATGTCAGCCGATTGCGGCACAAATTGGATGCTTCGTGCCATCTCGGCGACCAGGTGAAAACCATTCGCGGCGTGGGATATCAACTCGCGATCCCTACTCACAAAGTTTTCACGGAGTGAACGGAAATGCGCGGTCTCTTTACCAAGATCTTTCTTTTTTTCTGGATCGCTCAAAGTCTCACCTTCGTGATCTCGACCATATATATTGTGCAGCGGTATCGCTTCGCGGGTCCTGGACAGGCGCAGGACCTGCTGGAGACGACACTCAAAAATGAAGCTGCCGCGGCGGCAAATGCATACGAGCAGGCCGGCTGCGCGGGACTGCGGAGATATTCCGCCTCCATCGGCCAGATAACCTATCTTGCCCGCCCCGCGGAGAATTTTCTTTGCGGACCTGCGGATGCAGCCCCCTATAGAACAGCTCTGGCAAGGACAGATGGCGCCGCCGGGGTGGTCTCTACCCAAGTGGGCGCGGAGTATTTGTGGAGTACGGCTGTACAGTCCGCGAGTGGTCAGCACTATTTCTTTCTGTTGAGCCGTGCGTTTCGGCCGCACAAAAACAGTTGGCTGCGCGATCTTCGGCGCTTCGCCAATCCACAACTTCCGGTCGGAATTGTTGTATTCGGACTGACTACCTTCGTCCTGGTCCTCTTGCTCACCAGGCCGATCGCTAAGCTGCGAGCGGCGGCGCGGGATCTAGCGCAGGGCAAATTGGAAACTCGCGTCTCCAAACCTGATAGGACAAGCATTTTCGGCGGAGATGAAATTCAGGGGCTGGCAGATGACTTCAATCATATGGCGGAGCGGTTGGAATCGTTGGTGTCCGCGCAGAAAATGCTGCTGCGCGATGTGTCTCATGAATTGAGATCGCCGCTGGCACGCCTAAGCGTTGCTCTGGAGCTGGCGCGCGAAGAAGCTCCGGAGCGAATGATGGATCAACTCCAGCGGATCGAGCGGGAAGCCGCCCGCCTGAACCTCTTGATTGGCGATCTGCTCCGTTTGTCCTCCATGGAGGCCAACGACGCGGCCATAGGAGATACGGAATTCAGCCTTAACGACATGTTGGAAGAAATGCTGGAGGACGCCGCATTTGAGGCGCAACAGCGCTCATGCACGGTTCAAATACACACTACCAGCCAGTGCATCGTCCGGGGAAACCCGGAGCTGATCTATCGCGCCATTGAGAATGTCGTCCGCAATGCCATCCGTTATACGCGCCAGCAATCCGCGGTTGAACTCGAATTGAGCTGCGATGTGCACGCTCGCGAACAGACGGCTATCATTGAGATAAGGGATCAGGGGCCGGGGATTCCTGAAAACGAGTTAAAGAATATCTTTCGGCCGTTCTATAGGATAGACAACGCAAGGCAACGCAACACCGGTGGCTTTGGAGTGGGATTGGCGCTTACGGAGAGCGCAGTTCGCTTGCATCACGGCGAGGTTCGCGCTCAGAATCACCCAGGAGGTGGACTGATCGTCACTTTGAGAATTCCATGCGTTAGAGTCGAAATCACTAGTCCTGCCCACATAGCCTAAATATTGGCCATGCTTTCCCGAGCGCTCAAGCGCTCCTGGCCCCCGCATGAATGCGGGGTTCTTCCACTGGGGTTCCAAAAGAAACTCCAGAGAGGACATACTAACAATGAAATCAGCTAACATTCAAAGAACTGCTCTACTCTCGGAGGCGCCATGACCACTGAAACAGAAGCTCTCATTGCCGCCCCTCACGACCCTGCCCGCGTACCTGAGATTATTGCCGCGCTTCACAAGGTCGTACAGCTCCAAGGGCTGCTGCCGGAGGAGTACGAATGGCTGGCAACACGCGGCCGGGAACTCTTCGCCGAGCCGGGGATGGTGATTTTCCATGACGGCGATCCCGCCTACAAGATGTCGATTCTGCTGAAGGGCGAGGTCCACGTGCGGCGCGAGCGCGGCGGCCCAGCTTCCCTGTTCATCGGACGCTCCGGACAGATCACCGGCCTGTTGCCCTTCTCGCGCATGAAGACCTACGGCGGCTTAGGGTATGCCGCCACTGCCACCTGGGTTCTGGAGTTTGACAAGTCGTTTTTTCCCGAGATGTTGACTGCAATTCCTTCCATGGCGGCAAGGTGCGTGGGCATTCTATTGGACCGGGTGCGAGAGATTACTCGCATGGAGCAGCAATCGGAAAAGCTGAATGCGCTGGGCAATCTTGCCGGCAATCTGGCGCACGAACTCAATAACCCGGCATCGGCAGCCCAGCGGTCGGCGGCAGGCATGCTCGCCGAGCTGCGCGTCTATGGGCAGGAACGCTTTGATCTTGGAAAGCTGTGCCTCTCCAACGATGAAATCGACAGAATCGCCAGATGGGAGAACTCGATTCGCCCTCAAATGATGCAGCCGGGAGCGCCTGATGAAATTGAGCAGTCCTCCCGCGAAGATGCGGTTCTCGAATGGCTTCGCCAACACACTGTCGATAAGGCATGGCACATCGCTCCGGAGCTGGCGGAATGCGGAGTGTCACCCGCTAAACTGGACGAACTCTCCGGATCTCTGGACGCGCCCGCCCTCACCGTGGTGCTTTCTCAGTTTGCCTCTTCGTTGCGCGCGGAAAGAATCGCCGAGGCCATGCTGAACTCCACCGCGCGTATTTTCGACCTGATCAGAGCCATCAAGGATTATTCCTATATGGACCAGGCCCCTATTCAGGAGATAGACATTCCTCAGAGCCTGGAAAATACGTTGGCCATGTTGTCTTCGCGCCTGCAGCATGTGGAAATAGTTCGCGATTATGAGCCTAACCTGCCATCGATCAGTGCTTACGGCAGCGAACTCAACCAGGTGTGGACTGCGTTGATTGAAAATGCGCTGGACGCGATTGCCGACCATGGTGTGATCAAACTAGCCGTCCACGTAACCGGTGATCTGATACTGACGGAGATAACGGACAATGGGCCGGGGGTTCCGGAGGAACAGCAGGCGCGTATTTTCGAGCCGTTTTTCAGCACCAAGGCTCCTGGCGCCGGTCTTGGCCTTGGGCTCGATACAGTGAATCGGGTCGTCCGCATGCATCGCGGTTTCGTCAGCGTGAATTCCAAGCCGGGCAAAACCTGCTTCCAGGTACGTCTTCCAACTCAGCAGTTGCAGGCTTACTAGAGTTAAAGACCGGTCAGCTAGAAACGCCCACGCTGAGTGAGCTTCTTAGGCATATTGGCGGCTCTAGGTTGGCGGCTCCAGGTTGGCGGCTCAGGGGGGAAGAGGTTGCCGTGCGCAGCGGAAAGGCGCATTTTTTGATCGCTAAGAGCTGTCGCTCAATGTTGATCTACCTTGCGCTCGTTGCCGTAGCCGGGCAGCTTATCCCTCAGGCTCCGCCAAACACGCACGCTTCCGCGAAGCAGGCCAAAACAGAATATGTGGATCCCGCGACTTGTGCCGGTTGCCATCAAGAGATTGCAAAGACCTATCGTTTAACCGGCATGGGCCATTCTCTATATCGCCTGACCGCGGAGAATACTGTAGAAAATTATAAGACGCGGAACACGGTCCATAATGAACCGTCCGGCCTCACTTACACCATGGTGGAGCGTGACGGCAAATTTTACCAACGCCGTTCTGAAATCGGGTTCGCGGGCAAAGAGACTAACGTTGTCGAGGAGCGGATCGACTACGTAATTGGTTCGGGCAACCACGCCCGCAGCTATCTGCACCGTGGCCTTGATGGAAGGCTCATCGAGCTTCCGATCACCTGGTATAGCGAAAATTCAGGATATTGGGCGATGAGCCCTGGCTATGATCGCAAAGGCCAAGAAGACTTCCGCCGGGCGATTCCCGGCGAGTGCATGCTTTGCCACAACGGCCTGCCGCTCAAAGGGAAATATCCCGACAGGGGAAGCAGCGGCCTATCTGTTTTCCCTACGGAAATTCCTGAGGGAATTGATTGCCAGCGCTGTCACGGGCCGGGGGGTGCGCACGTCCGCGCGGCTCTCTCCGGAAGCGCAACTTTGCAGAAGATACAGCAAGCGATCGTAAATCCGGCGCGGCTCAGCCGCGATCGTCAGCTTGAGGTCTGTATGCAATGCCATCTGGAGACGAGCAGCAGCCTGATGCCGAACGAGATTCGCCGTTATAACCGCGACATTGAATCCTACCGGCCCGGAGAACCGCTGGGCGATTACAAGCTCTATTTCGACCGGAGTTCCGGGCAAGGCGATAGGTTCGAGATCGCCCATGCCGCTTATCGCCTGCGCCTTTCCGCATGCTTTCGCTCCAGCCAGATGACCTGCCTTACTTGTCACGACCCTCACCAGCCTTACCGCAGCTCGACCTCCACTGCGCATTATCTGGCAGTCTGCCAAAGCTGCCATCAATCCGTTGTTCATAAAGCTAGCCTGCCCGCAGGAACGAATTGCCTCTCCTGCCACATGCCCAAACGGCGCACTGATGACGTGGTGCATGTGGTTATGACGGACCACTACATTCAGCGGTTGAAACCCGGCCGCGACCTTCTGGCGCCGAAGGCCGAGGTTGCCAGCGAATCCACAGGCCACGATGCGGTCGTCCCATACTATCCTCCGCAACTTGGGCACACCCCAGAGAATGAGATCTATATCGCAACTGCGGAAGTGAAGCACGGATCGGATCAGGGTATTGAACATCTGCGAAGCGCCATTCTCAAATATTCACCCGCTGAGCCGGAATTCTATTTTGAACTCGGAGATGGATATTCCAATGCCGGAAAAGAAGACGAAGCAATCCGCTGGTATAGCGAGGCGCTGCGCCGGAGGCCGAACTTTCGGCCGGCAATCAAGCAGCTTGCCGCTGCTCTGATCGGCAAGGGACAATACGCGCGAGCCAGCGAATTATTGCGGCGGGCAGCCGCGGTTCCTCCGGCCGATGATGCTCTTTTCAGCGATCTGGGAAACTCCTATTTGCATCAGCGAATGTTCTCGCAGGCTCAACAGGCCCTCCGGCGAGCTCTCGAGATCAACCCCGAGCAACCTGAGGCGCAAAACCTTCTGGGGCTAATCGCAGTTCAGAAGAACGACCCTGTCGAGGCTGAAACCCAGTTTCGGGGCTCCATCCGCAGCCAACCCGATTTCGCCGAGGCGCACAACAACCTCGCCAATGTACTCGCCGGCATCCGCAACTACCAGGAGTCTGAGTATCACTTCCAGCAGGCAATCACAATCAACCCCAAGTATGCCGAGGCCCATCATAGCTACGGATTGGTGCTTGCGCTTACCCAGTCCTACGCTCAGGCAATTTCTGAGTTGCGCGAGGCGATAGTGCTCGACCCGAGCGATGCGCAGACACACGATGACCTCGGTGACATTCTGCTTGCTCAAGGGCAGGCCGAGGATGCGGCCGTGGAATACCGGCAAGCCATCCGGCTGAAGCCGGACTTGGCCGATGCGCATTGCAGTTTGGGAAATTTACTTGGGAGCCAGCAAAAATTCGAGGACGCAAAACGCGAGCTCCAGGTTTGTATTCAGCTTGCTCCTGGGCAATATGAAGCTCGTCTCGGGCTGGGCTTGATCCTCATGCGCGAGGGAAAGACGGCGGAAGCGAGAGTGCAGTATCAACAAGCGGCTGAGAGTCCCGATCCTTCAGTACGCAGCGCTGCGCAAAGCGCCCTGGAGCAGTTGCGCCGTGCGCCGCAATGAGCCGGAGCACGCATACCGGAGACATCCACGTCCGAAAATCCGGACGTGAGGCAGTGGGCCGCAGACGATTTAGCCCGTTTTTGCTTTTCTTTCTGTCATTCCTGAAGGGAATCTGCTTTCCCTACCGCAACCTGGAACGCCGCGCCTCCACCGAGGGCGAAAGAGTCCCAGAAACCCACACCGGCCATTTTCGATCTTGGGACTTGACTCTGGAGCGCACTCCAGGGTGTATGCTCCTCACCTAGAGGGGCTAATGGGCTCACTTCTCCAGATCGGCGATGTCGCTAATGAAACAGGTCTGAGTGTAGACACGATTCGCTTTTATGAGCGGGAGCGGCTGTTGCCCACGGCGGCACGCTCCAGCGGCGGCTTCCGGTTGTTCTCGAAATCCGATGTCCAGGATTTGGCGTTCATCCGCAATGCGCAGGAGCTGGGCTTCTCGCTCGGGGAAATCCGCGATCTTGTGAGCCTGAAGAACACCCGGCACCCAGACTGCCGCCGGGTGGGGAAGATGCTGGAGCATAAGATCTCGACCGTCCATGCAAAAATTGCCGCATTGCGCAAGCTCGAACGCGAGTTGCAGCGGACGATGATTCATTGCCAGGCCAATCTGCGTAAGGCGGCAGACGGCATTGTCGAAGATTGTCCGGTGCTGTGCGACATCTCTCGGCCCAAAGGAAGGAAGAGAAAATGACCCTGGAATTGCTGTACTTGCCGGGATGTCCCCATCACGACGCCGCAGTGAACCTTGTCCACAGCGTTTTAGAGACGGAGGGGGTCCGTGCGGAAGTCCGGCAGATCCCGATCGTGGACCGTCAGGAGGCAAGCGCGTATGGCTTTCCTGGATCGCCAACTCTCCGGGTGAATGGACTGGACATTGAGAACGTCCCCTCGCGAGAGCTCGGCGTAGGCTTTGCATGCCGCACCTACTTTCTCGAAGGAAAGCCGCAGGGCTTGCCTCCACGCTCCTGGTTGGAACAGGCAATTCGCGCGGCGCGAAAGCTGGAGGGGCCTCGGTGAAAGGCGCCCGGGCAGCAACTACATTCGCCCCCGTAATCGCGGCGATGAGCGCGATGGCTACGCTTGCCTGTTGTCTGCCCTGGGGCATCGGCGCTGCGTTGGGCGCGCTGGGCCTGAGTGTCTTCCTCGCCAGATTCCAGGCTGAATTCATCCTCTTCTCGATCGTCTTGCTTGGTGTCGGACTGATCCAGATGCTGCGTCGGAGGCGGAGTTGCCGGCGCCGCAGCCGCGTCGAGATTGCTCTGTGGGGGTTTGCGGCGGTGATCGTGCTCGCGGTTGTTCTCTTCCCAGAATGGGTCGCCAGCCTGCTCTCTGCCCATCTTTCTTAATATGCTTGGAGACCTTGTATGTCGAAAAGAAACTGGGTTTTAGTCGGGATTGCTACGGTGGCCCTGCTCTTCGGTCTCGGTTACTTTTTCAGCGGTCATCAGACCCCATTAGGACAACCGCAGCTCCTTGCGATCACTCCGCAGTCTTTCCCCGGTTCACGCAGGAATTCAATCGTTCTGCGAAGACGGAACGCGTGGTGCTCCTGATCTCGCCGACGTGCCCCGTCTGCCTGGAGGGAGATTCCGCGGTCGAAGCCGTTCTCCGGCGCCATCCCCGGACCGAAGTCCGCGTCTTCGCGGTCTGGGAGCCCATGCTCCCGACCGATTGGAGCAGCCCCAATACTCATGTTCTTGCCCGTCTCTCCGATCCGCGCGTCATTCAGGTTTGGGACAAGAAACATTTGATCGCCGGCCTGATTTGAGAAGGGCGCCGATGGTCGCAGCCCCTCATGTTGCAACCGGAACGGAGTTTGGTGGGATGTGATCGCAGCCTATCCTCCCGCGGCGAAATGGACAGGCTCGGCTCCGGCGCCGGAACTTCTCAACAGCACCGTCGTCCACACAGCTCCGGAATTGGAAGCTGAATTGGGGCAGCATTCCTAGCTGCCCAAAAGAGGTCAAGCTCGCGCCATGACAACACAGAGCCACGCTTGCTGCAGTTCCCCCGCCGCGATGGGTGACTGGTGCTCAATCTCTGTCTTGGCGTGGGGAGTGCTCGGCTTCATCGGAATCTACTGGCGTCCTCTCCACGCGTCCTCGGCAACGACGGTTTGTCTTGCCGTCGCCATCGGTTGCGTGGCCAACTGGTTCAGGAATCGAACCTTGCATTGCGCCATCACCGGTCCGCTTTTCCTGTTAGCCGGGATCGCATTCCTGCTTTCAGACATCAGGACGATAGATGTCAACTCTCGTCTTGTTTGGCCAATCGTAGCCATCGTGACTGGCATCGCGTTTTTAGTGGAATGGCGTTATGCCGCCCGTCCTTAGTGACGTTCTAAACGCTTTAGCCCGTCTTTGCTTTTCTTTCTGTCATTCCCGAAGGGAATCTGCTTTCCCTACTCGCACTACAGAAGCGGATTCCCTGCGGGAATGACAGAAAGAAAGGCAAAGACGGACAACAAGGCAGAAGCAGATTCCCTTCGTTCGTCAGAAGGTGATCTTCCCGGCCAGGTTGATCAGGCGGTTGCCCCCACTCGTGGAGGTGACGTGGCCGAACGATCGAGCTCCCAAACTGCGTGTTGGCGGAAGTGAACGTGAACTGTGGTGTATTGGTTGCGTGCAGCCATTCACTGCGAAACTCCAGGCCCACTCTTTCGGTGATCGGGAACCTGCGGAAAATTGAAGCGTCTAGATTGAAGAACCTGGGTCCCGAGGATATGTAGTTTCCCACATTTCCTTGCGTTCCAGCAGGCGGCGCCGAGAACCGGCTGGTATCAAACCAGGCCTGTGTTCCAATTCCATGCAGCTTTTTGATAGGCCCGCTCATATTGGGAAATGCCGTATTCATGGGAGTATTGAAGCTAGCTGTGCAAGTACAGGTAAAGGCCAAGGGAAATCCGCTGGCCGCCTCCCACATTCCGCTGAGCTGCCAGTCGGCGAGTACCTTGCCGGCGATTCCTGTGCTTGCCAGACGTGAGCCGCTTCCGAAGGGCAGATGCCAGACGAAGCTCTCATTGAAGATGTGGGTTTGGTTGAAATCGGTCGCTGCATAATTGCGACTCTGGTTGACATAATCCAGGAGGCCATTGGGATAGTCGCTGGCTTCCGCGGCATACCCCAGGGCCTTTCCGTACGTATAGGAGTTGGTGACGGAGAATCCGCGCGCGAACTTGTGATCGAACTTGACCTGAAGCGCATTGTAGTTCGAGCTGTAACCCTGGAAGAACTCAGTAGTGGCAGCCGTGCGGCCAACAGGTGCGTTTGGACTACCGCATGCGGCGCATGGCCCGTATTCCGGCTGGCCCGCCGCACCTTTTCCATAGACTGTGGCTGCGTTCTGGTTGTATTCGATCGGAGTGTGGACACCGTGGTTCCCGACGTAAGCAATATCCACTACCCAACTTCCAGGAAGAGTTCGCTCATAGGCAAAGTTCCATGATTCGAGATAGGGATTTTTCCAGTTCAGGTTGATGGCGTAGTAACTCTGGTTGAGCAGAGCAGGTGTGTTGGCGGGGATGATCCCGTTTGCCGGCGGGACATAAGGCGCCAATGCCGGGATCCCCTGCTCAAAGCTGGCCGCAGTGTTGTTGGAGAGAACCGCCGGGCCAAAACTGTTGAGGCTGGTGTAGGACTGGGTCGGCTCGATTGGGTAGTTGTAAGCGAAGAGATCTATGTTCCATGCCAGAGTACTCATACCAAAGCCCCCGCGCACTACGCTGTTGGACGAGAGGCGATAGTCCAGGCCGAGGCGCGGCCCCCAATTATGATAGTCGGGCTGCATTCCCATATTTCTGGGAACGCCTCCTATTCCCGCCAACTGCAAAGTGTTGCTGCTTGGAACATAGTTGGAGAATCCGCCCGCAAAATGCGGGGTAGGAGGACCGTAATATTCCCAGCGCAATCCGGCATTCACCGTTAGTTTCGGACTGGCCTGCCACTTATCCCCAAAGTAGAGGAAGAGCTGGTTCTGGCGGAGAGCGGGAAAGACGTTGGCGTATCCGCGATTGACGGTACTAGGAATGCCCAGCAGGAAACTTGCGAATTGGTTGGCCAAGCCGGTTGCCGGAGCTTTGGAAGCATTGAGGGCGGTGGTGCCAGGGCTGAACAGAAAAGCGCCCGGAGGGTTGCCGACGAGCAGCAGGTCGTCGCGCCAACGATGATAATCGGCGCCCCACTCTAAGGTGTGGTTGCCGGAGACCTTGGTCATGTTTTCGACAGCCTCGATAAGCGTTCCCGCGCGGGTCCAGGGGCAATTGGAACACCCTCCGATCATGGGATCGGAGAAGCCTTCATTGGTGATGCTGCTAATGCCGCTGGTGAATTGGCTGATATTTGCCCCGGGGATTCCCGCTTGCTCGGCGAGGTTCTGTCCATAACCTGTGGGGTAGGCGAGGTTATCGAACCGGCTCACTCCGAAGCGAGCTTCGGAAAGCAGTTTCGACGCGAACGGGTGGATCCAGTTCACGCCCGTCGAATAGGTCTTTTCGTGCCCGTAACCCTCCTCTCCCGCAATACCGCCGCCGGAGATCGGACCGCCGTAAGCGCCAAAAATGCCGTTCTGGTTGAGGGTTGGGTTTTCAAAACTAAAGCGGCCGAAAAGATGATCGTTGCTATGGAAAAAACGATCGATGGTTACATCGACATCGGGAGTGTCTTGAGTGAAGCCGCTGCTGGTCAGCAAGTTGCTTTGATACTTGAGCAGGCCGGAAGCGCTCTGGTTGGCATTGGGCAGAGTAACCTGCGCCAGCAGTTTTTGTGCGACCGGATCCAGACGGCTCGGCGGAATCACGTTGAGCACGCCATTGTAACTGAACTGCTTGCGACCGGTGCCGCAAAGCGAGGCATTGCCGCCGGGCAGGCAATCGGCGGTGTCTCCCGTGGTAGGGTCGTAGATCGGTGTCAGCGCGGGGTCGCTGAAATCTCCGCCGCGCAGCGCCGCTGGAGGCACGCCAATTGCCGGAACGAACTCTCCAAGGTGTTGCGTATATTCAAGGAAGCTGACAAAGAAGAACATCTTGCCCTTCTGAATCGGACCTCCGATGTTACCGCCCACGTAGTTGTATACAGCGTGGCTGTTAGGAATAGTCTGGAAGTATTGTCTGGCCGAGAGTGCGTTGCCCTGGTAGAAGTAGTAGGCTTCACCGTGAAAGTCATTGCCGCCGGATTTGAGAATGACGTTGGTGACCGCTCCCAGAGCCGACCCCTGTTGCGGGTCGTAGTTACTGGTAGTGATCTGTACCTCTTGGATGGCCTCGATCGGTGGAATGTAGATCTGCAGCAATTGGCTGCGCTGGTTGTCGCTCACGCCTTCGATATCGAAGGTGTTGTACATGCTGGATTGGCCGTTCACGGTGCTCGCCATGCTGAGCTGCGGGTTAAAGAAAGTTGAGTGGTCCTTCACGGCAACTCCTGCGCCCGGAACGGTATTCAACAGGCTCTGAAAATTGCGGCCGGTGGAAAGCGGCAGTTGCGAGACGGTGGCCGTGTCAATGTATCTACCGGTATCCGCGGTATCGGTCTGCAGCTCGGGAACCACTTCGCTGCTGACATTTACCGTCTGGGTAACCGCACCTGGGTTGAGGCTCACATCGACACGAGCGGTGGCGTCCGCGAACAAGGTGATCCCGGTGTGGACGGCGGTTGCAAAACCGCTCTTCTGAGCGGTGACCTTATAGGAGCCTGGGGGAAGATCCGGAACCGAGTAATATCCGGCGGCATCGGTCTGAACGGTGTGATCGACAGAGGTGTTTACGTCGGTGATGACGATGCTCGCTCCCGGCAGCGCCGCTCCTGAAGAATCCGAAACAGTACCTACTATGGTTCCATTTACATTTTGCCCATACGCGCAGAGAGCCAACAGAAAGGGAAAAATGCAGAGAAGCGATTTTAGAGATTTCCGGCAAGTTATTGAGAAGCTATAGGGTCGCATCACACCCTCCAAAAACGGCCCGTAGGGCCGGTAAGGATCGAACTCGAGATCGGAAGAAGGATTGGCCTTCTTTAATTTTGAACGGGAACTTACAGCGCGCGACGGGAGATTTTTACGCCTTACGAAAGACGGCTGTCAAGAGAAAATGAGGTGGAAGCCCCCACACCATGTGCCCATATCTGCCGCGCGCTCTTTGCGCCGGATGTGGGAAAACGCAGATCTCTCCACTCCGCTGCGCTCCGGTCGAGATGACAAATCAGGTGTTGTTGGGAATGAAAATGCGCTAAGCGCCCACCAGCCGCGCGCCGAACGCCAGCAGCAATCCGCCTAGAGCGATACGGTAAATGGCGAAGATCACGAAGCCATGGCGGCGTACCCACAGCAGGAACCACTCCACCACTGCAAGCGCAACTACGAAGGAGACGACGAACCCGATGGCCAGGACAATCCAATTCTGCGAGGTCATCACCAGCGGTACGATAGCCTCGCCGCCGGGCACGTGTTGGGGATGTATGGTCTTGAGAAGCTCATATCCGGTTGCCGCGATCATCACCGGAATCGATACCAGAAAACTGAACTCCAGCGCCGCTGTGCGCGTCATATCCGCCGCCTGGCCGGCGGCAATGGTCGACATGGAACGGGAGACGCCAGGAAAAACCGCCGAGGTCACCTGGCAAAGGCCGATCCAGACTGCCTGGAGAAGAGACATCTCCTCTACATCCTGAGTCTTCAGATCCCGGCGCACGCTCCACGCATCCACCAACCACATTACGATGCCGCCAATCAGCAGCGCGAACGCCATCAGCCGCAGGCTCTCCAGATGCTTGCCGATCACTTTAATGAGCAAGAGAGAAGGAATGGCGGTGCACACGAAAGCCACCGCCGTCAGTGTGAGTGGGTGGTTCAACACTGTGCGGTCACCCTTTTCACCTTTGGGAAAAGTGCGGAAGAACTCGATGATGCGTCCGGTGAACAGCAGCAACAACGCCAAAATCGCGCCCAACTGGATCACGATCGTATACATCTTCCAATAGGGGCTGGCCAGATCGACGTGCAGCAGCGCCTCGGCAATCCTCAGGTGTGCGGTCGAGCTGACGGGGAGGAATTCGGTAAGTCCTTCAACGACCCCCAACAGTACCGAGAGAATGTAAACGTTCAAGTTTCCTCCGGCCGCCGGGAATTCTAGATGCTCTACTGCCGGTCTATGCCATAGATTGGAATCGACGACTGCAATTTATATATCAGAGCGGCGGCCCGAGCGGTGTAATCCGATTGGGCATATTTGCTCTGCAGGATGCCAGCCAGGATTATAGCCTTGGATTTGGCAGCCTCGGCCTTCTTGGCGTCCCCGTCGGAGTTATACATGTCGTTCAAAACTCCCTGCCGGTAAACCGCATCATAAAGGGCCTCCGGAGCCTTCAATGAGTCGGGGCGCTCTTGGGCGTATTTTTCATACATATCCGCTTCTTTCTCCGGACACTTGGTGGATCCCTGCCAATCGCCGCACACCTTGTTATCCAGCATGTCCCAGGCGGCCAAATCCGACCATTTCGAATTCGGATATCTCTTTTGGAGCTTCCGCATCTCGGTGTCGTCAATCGTCTCTCGCAGATAGGCATCTCTTTCATGCGCGGAAGGAAGGGAGAAGATATCGGCCTTTTGCAGTTGCCAGCGGATATCCGCAGTGCGCCAGGCGGCCTCCGGGGCCAGGGGCGATTGAGGAAAGAAGTCAACCATGCGCTGGTATAAAAGGCGCGCAGCCTGGGCTGTGCCCTTGGGAGCATTCGGCTGACCGGCCTCTACTTCCTCGGTCGCCGCCGCGCCAAACAGGATCAAGTCTCCCTTGGGCGTCGTGGCATCAACCACGCCTTCCGCCGGCATCCACCCGGACACGGGTGTAGCCGCCGCCTGCGAGCCGAAGACCGGGGTATCTTGAGTTTGCGAAGTCTGCGCGTCGGTATTGGCAAAGACCCGGACCCACGGACCGTTATGTTCCACTACGACCATCTCCCGGCCAGGGGTGATCTGGGCC
Source organism: uncultured Acidobacteriaceae bacterium (assembly GCA_963705665.1). GTDB lineage: Bacteria > Acidobacteriota > Terriglobia > Terriglobales > Acidobacteriaceae > PALSA-350. The sequence continues at coordinate 23,764 of CAVPKQ010000049.1, forward strand.
AGGCGCGCTGCACCGGTGTCGGGCCCGACATAGAGATTGGTATCGCGAATCACCGTCGCTTTGGGGCCATTGCTGGGAACTTGCGGCTGCTCGGCCGCCACAAGATGAAAGGCGCAGGGCAGGAGAACCAGATAGGAAATCAGTCGAATACGCATAGCAAGACTCTACCTAAGGTTAGACCGGACATATTCTTCCCAAGAGAGCATGGCGGCCGGGCAAATTCTCGCTGCAGACCGGCGCGATATCCCATTTTCGCAACGACTCAATGCGCCGGACTCAGTTACTGAGCATCTTGGAGCACACTCAAGAGCACCTCGGGCTCAACATTGCCGCCACTCATAACGGCAACCGTTGTCCGGGAAACCGGCAGATCGCCCGAGCGGAAGAGGGCCGCGGCCACGCTAACCACGCCGCTGGGCTCCGGGACCAGACGCGTGGCGGAGATGGTTCTGCGCATAGCCTCCCGAATCTGCGCTTCGCTCACGGTAACAATATCGTCGACATAAGCCTGAAGGTGGGCGAAGTTGAGCACGCCTACGCTTTGCGTCCGCAACCCGTCGGCCGAGGTACTGCCGGCTTGTTCAGCGCTATGAGAGATCACTTTGCCGGCCTTGAAGCTCCTGGCCGCATCGTCAGCGAGTTCCGGCTCGACGCCGATCACCTTCACCTCAGGCCGCATCAATTTCACCGCCGCGCTGGCGCCGCTCAACAGACCGCCGCCGCCGACCGGTACCAGCACCAGTTCAACCTCCGGCATATCTTCGAGAATCTCCAAGCCGCAGGTCCCCTGCCCGGCGATGATGGCGCGATCGTCATAGGGAGGAATTACCACATATCCATAGGCGGCGGACAGCTCTTCCGCTTTGGTCCTGCGCTCTGAACTGCTTGGTCCAACAAGAACAAGTTCCGCGCCCAACTGGGCAGTCGCTCTTCTCTTGATTTCGGGCGCGCTGGCCGGCATCACTACGACCGCTTTAGTTCCCATGGCCCGGGCTGCAAAAGCCACGCCTTGACCGTGGTTTCCGCTGGAATAGGTGATCACTCCACGGGCCCGCTCCGCGTCCGACAAGAGCGCGATGTTGTTGTAAGCGCCGCGCAGCTTAAAGCTGCCGATTGGCTGGAGTCCTTCCGCTTTAACCCACAACTGGCTCTTCAGCCCGGTTGTTTCCATGCGGATAAGCGGAGTGCGCAGAGCTATACCGCGAAGCCTTTGCTGTGCGGCGCGCAACTCGTCCAGTGTGATCAGGCCCATCGCTTTTCACCGTGTCCAGGTTGCATTTCCAGGGTTATATTTCGAGGATAATCGGCATGATGAGAGGCCTCCGCGCTGTGTTCTTCTGGATGTAGCGCTTGAGATCGATGCGGATCTTTTCCTTCATCACGCCATAATCGGCCTTTTCTTCGGCGGAGGAATCTTCGAGCGTCCGGTTCACTATTTCCCGGGCCTGGTCGCTGAGCATGATTTCTCCTGTCACAAAGCCCCGAGTCACCACTTCCGGCGACCGCTCCACCTTGCCGGTGCGCTTATTGATGGTGATGATGGCCATCACAATGCCGTCTTCGCTCAAATGCCTGCGGTCGCGAATCACCAGGTCTTCCACCACATCGGCGGTCGAACCTGCATCGATACACACGCGGCCGGCAGTCACTTTGCCCGCCTTCTCGGCCGACATGGCATCGAGCTCGAGAACATCGCCGTCTTCCAGCAGCAGGGCTTTTTCCACGACACCGACGCTGGCCGCCAGTTGAGCGCCTTTTTGCAAGTGTCGATAGTCTCCATGCAGAGGCACGAAGAACTTAGGCCGCAGCAGGTTAATCATTAGCCGCAACTCTTCCTGGCTGCCGTGACCGCTCACGTGAATCAGGCCCGAAGCGCCATCGTCATAGATCACATGGGCCTCGCGGCGGCAGAGGTGATCGATTACGCGGTAGATGCTTTTTTCATTGCCGGGAATGACCCGCGAGCTGAGCACGACCGTGTCGCCGGCATTGATCCGGGCGTGCTTATGGTTGTCTACCGCGGCGCGGGAGAGCGCCGACATCGGCTCGCCCTGGGTTCCGCTGATAAGAACCATCACTTGCTCCGGCGCGTAGTCGCGAATCTGGCCGGGGTGAATCATCAGGCCGGGAGGCATGGTGAGGTATCCCAGATCCTGGGCAATATCGGAGGACTCCAGCATTGACCTCCCCACCACGGCTACTTTGCGGCGATGGGCTTGCGCCAACTCAAGCGCGATGCGGATGCGGTAGATGGAGGAGGAGAAGCAACTGAAGAAAAGCCTATTTTTGGTGCGCGAAAAAATCTCGTCCAAGCGCGGCCGCACAGACCACTCGCTGGGCGTATAGCCCGGCCGGTCCACGTTGGTCGAATCCTGCAAGAGAGCCAGCACGCCGCGCTTTCCGTACTCGGCAAAGGTATGCAGATCGAATGGCTTGCCATCGGGCGGCGAGAGATCGACTTTAAAGTCGCCGGTATGCACTATCACGCCGACTGGCGTTTCAATTGCCAATGCAACACAATCCACCAGGCTATGGGTGACGCGAATCGGCTCAATGGTGAAGGCGCCAAGATGGAATTTCCGATGCGGCGCAATCTCGATCAGCTCTGTATCGTCGAGCAGCTTGTGTTCTTCGAGCTTGCCCTCCACGTAGGCCAGGGTAAATTCGGTGGCATAGATAGGCACGTGCAGTTCGTTGAGAATCCATGGCAAACCGCCAATGTGGTCTTCGTGGCCATGGGTCAGGATGATGGCCCGCACGTGCTCGCGGTTTTCGATCAGATAGGTGATGTCGGGAACGACAATATCCACGCCCAACAACTCTGTTTCGGGAAACATGAGCCCGGCATCGATGACGATGATATCGTCGTTCCACCGCAAGGCCAGGCAGTTCATTCCGAACTCGCCCAAACCGCCCAACGGGATTAACTGTAATTTACCTAGAGACATGAACAACTGATCGTATCACGCTGCTATGGCTCGAAAGGCAGGCCCATCGCCTTGATGGAAGCCCCCGCATTTAGGCTTGTCCAAATTAGAGATCCTTCGTTTCTGATGCAGAACCGGGTGCCCCTCGCGCAGCTAGCCTGGGTCGTTTTTCCGCGAGCCACAAGCAATCCTTGGCACAGCCGGTGTGATTAGAACACTCTCCATCGAGATTTGTGGAATCCCGCATCTGACGCAATGAACCCGCAAAGAACCCGTCAGATATGGGGCACCCAGGATTTGTTGAAAGGAGAGGCTTCAAGAACCAAAAGTTTTCCCAGGCCGATGCGTTTCAATCAACTCAGCAACTTAGCGCAAGAGGTCCTCTAGAGCCGAGCTGAGCTCCGTCTTTTCATCGCGATATTTCACAACGACCGGGGTATATAGGCTCAGACCCCATTGGGCTGCGTAGTCTGCGCCCGCCGCACCCGGCTTGAGGCTTCGCGAGCCGGGCACAACCACAGCGCCTTCGGGAATGATGAGCGGCTGTCCGCCGGCCGCCTTCAGCACCTCCCCGCGAACGATGTCGTATACCGGCGTTCCCCGGGTCAGGATCGTTCCAGCGGCCAGAACGGCGCGCCGCCGCACCAGCGTGCCCTCATAAACTCCTGTGTTGCCGCCCACCAGCACATCGTCTTCGATAATCACCGGAGCCGCGTTGACCGGCTCCAGCACTCCGCCAATCTGCGCCGCGGCACTCAGGTGGACCCGTTTGCCGATTTGGGCGCAACTTCCTACCAACGCGTGAGAGTCCACCATCGTCCCCTCATCGACATATGCGCCGGCATTCACATACATCGGCGGCATGCACACCACTCCACGAGCGAGGAATGCGCCCTCACGGATAGAAGAACCTCCGGGAACAACCCGCACACCATCCACGGCAGAGAATCGACGCGCGGGATAGGTAGCCTTATCCACAAAGGAGAACTCATCTCCTCCCATTTCCGCTAACGCCCCCAAGCGAAAGCCCAGCAGGATGCCCTGCTTCACCCATGTGTTGACCCGCCATCCCAGCGCAGTTGCAGCATCGGGTTCGGCTGCTCGTATCTTGCCTTGAGTGAGGGCGGAGCGCAGCTCGAGAAATGCGTCCATGGCCGCGCCGTCACCAACCGCATCGGCGCCCGCCGCGAAATATTGTTGTATCCTCGCCGCCAGAGGCGTCTGCTCGACTGTCATCATTTTTGCTTGCATAATCCCAACTCTTCAACCAGCGGCGCCAGCCGGGAGCGCGTCGCCGGGCTTACCGGAACCATGGGCAGGCGGTAATTCTCCTCGATCCGGCCCATCATCGCCATCACACATTTGACCGGCCCCGGACTCGATTCCCAGAAATTGGCGGCTATCAAAACTGAATATCTCCGGTAAACCGCGCGAGCGGTTGGCCAATCGCCGCGCAGCGCGGATTGGACGATGAGCGCCATCTCCGCCGGAATTTCGTTCGACGCAACCGACACCAGTCCCACTCCGCCCAAAGCGATCACCGGCAACGCCATCGCGTCATCACCGGAGAAAACCGCAAAGCCTTCGGGAAGCAGCTGCAGGAGGTTGCTAATCTGCTGCAGGTTCCCGCTCGACTCTTTGACAGCTTGAATATTTGCAGCATCGTTGACCAGGCGCAACACCGTCGCCGGCTCCAGATTAACGCCCGTGCGGCTGGGAATGTTGTACAGCATCACCGGACATGAGACCGCTTCCGCGATGGCGCGAAAGTGCCGGTACTGTCCCTCCTGGGTAGGCTTGTTGTAGTAGGGATTGGCCGTAAGCAGGCCATCGACACCCTGGATCGAGGTCACCCGCCGGGCACGCTCCACTGCCTCGCGGGTGGCATTGTGTGTACATCCGGCAAGCACGGGCACGCGGCCGGCGCTCCGTTGGGCGACGATCCGGACTACGCGCAGCCACTCCTCGTCGCTGAGAGTGGGAGTTTCCGCGGTAGTGCCGCAAGCAACCAGAAAATCGATGCCGCTTTGAATCTGCCATTCGACCAGCGAGCACAGACGCTCTTCATCCACGCTTCCATCGCCGTGAAAAGGGGTTACCAGTGCCGTGCCACAACCGCTGAGGTTCATAACAGATGGAGTCTACTATACGCAGGGAATCTGTTTGTAACGGTACTGCGCTAGGAAAAGCAGATTCCCTTCGGGAATGACAGAAAGAAAGGCAAAGACGGCATTGGCTGCATTCGCTTTTCTTTCTGTCATTCCCGCAGGGAATCTGCTTCTGCTCTCTCGGGCATTGCCAACACGCGCTCTAACCGTCCCCGCGCGCACAGCACCCGCCGGCAATCGAAGGGATTACCAGCACTTCATCACCGTCTTTGAAGGCATAGTTATCGTTACCCAGAAAGCGGATATCTTCATCGTTCACATAGAAGTTGATAAAGCGGCGCACTTTGCCATCGGCTCCGCGCAGGTGCTGCTTGAGCGCGGGAAAGCTGGTTTCGAACTCGCTGATGAGCTGAGGCAGGTTGTGAGCGGTCGATTGGAACTCGCGCGCGCCGTCGGTGTGTTTCTGGAAAGCATTGGGTAGCAACACTCTAACGGGCATAGACCCCCTCCACCGCCGGGGAGCGGCGCTCTTGATTTTTCTCGCGCTGATACTGTTCGAAGAAGGCCTCAAAGTCCGCCAGGCGCGGGCGAATGGCTTCTCGCTGCTCGAACTTCCCATCCAGTGCGTCAGTGGTCTTCAGGCCATTGCCCGTGATTGCCATCACCGTAAGCTCGTCCGGCGAAATCCTGCCGTGAGCATAGAGGCGGGCAGTCACCGCCGTAGTTACGCCGCCCGCGGTCTCGGTGAACACACCCTCGGTCTCAGCCAGTTCCTGGATAGCGGAAACGATCTCCACATCCGAGACATCCTCCGCCCAGCCGCCGCTTTCCCGGATAGCGCGCACCGCATAGGGTCCGTCGGCGGGGTTGCCGATAGCCAGCGAGCGGGCGATGGTATGCGGGCGCTGCGGCTCAATCTGCTCCACGCCCTTCTTAACCGCCTGAGAAATGGGCGAGCAGCCGGTCGCCTGGGCCCCAAAGAAGCGCACCTGCTTCGGCTCGACCAGCCCCAGCTCGATGAGTTCGTGGAAGGCTTTGCGGATCTTGGTGATCAGCGAGCCTCCAGCCATGGGACACACAATATTGTCGGGCAGCTTCCAGCCCAGCTGCTCGGCGATCTCGAAGCCGAAGGTCTTTGATCCCTCGGAATAGAAGGGCCGGAGATTGACATTGACAAAGCCCCAATTGAATCGCTCCGCAATCTGCGAGCACAAACGGTTGGCATGATCGTAATTTCCATCGATACGCACCAGCGTCGCGCCGTACACCTGGGTATTCAGGATCTTAGCCGGTTCGAGATCGGCCGGCACCAGTATGCAAGTCTTCAGCCCCAGGCGCGCAGCCTGCGCCGCTACCGCATTCGCCAGGTTCCCGGTCGAAGAGCAGCCCACAGTGTCGAAGCCGAAGCCCTGGGCAGCGGCCAGAGCGACCGACACCACGCGATCTTTAAAGCTCAATGTCGGCATGCACACGGCATCATTTTTGAGATAGAGATTGGCGGCCCCGATGCGCTTGGCGAGACGGGGCGCGGCCAGCAGAGGAGTCATGCCGGTAGGGGTGATGGGAACAAAATCGTCCGGGACGGGCAGCAATGCCCGGTAGCGCCACATGCTCTGCGGTCCCTGAGCAATCGCCTCACGGGTAAAACTGTGTTTGGCTTGAGAGAGATCGAAGGATACTTCCAAAGGAGAAAAGCACTCATCGCAGATCGACAGCGGCTGCGCCTCAAAGCGCTTGCCGCATTCCTTACAGCGTAGCTCGTAAACAGATGCCATCTCGCCCTCGTTATCGAGAGGGGCTTGATGCACGGGCATTACGTGACGATACTCTTACTTCAATCCAACTTGGAAATAGCGAGATGCGCGTTTAATTGTGCACCCCGAATCTCATGTTCCCCGTTTCCATTTGGAACGCAGGAGAGAGTTGACACCATACTCCTGGATTGCCCAGGCAGGTTGTCGTGGCGTCACAGGGCCCGTCCCTCAGCCACTCTTCATGAAATTCAGGCTCGCTCACAAGGAGCAAACATGAATACATTCTTTTTAGCACAGCCGTCCGCGCGCCGCAAGTATCTGATTGCCTTACCGAAGACCGGCAGCTTGCATCGAATGCGGCCGATTGGGGAAGATGGTAGCCTTCATAGCAAGTGAGGAGCCAGTATGCCAGACGAAGATTTGCAGGCAGAGATCGCGAGACTGCGCGCGGAAAACGAGCAGCTCAAGAGCAAGAGCACGCGCGGACTAGGGCTTAAGGTCAGTGAAAAGGGCGGCGTTTCTCTTTATGGGATAGGCCGGTTTCCAGTCACGCTTTACAAGGAGCAGTGGCTCAAAATCCTGGGTATGACCGCCGAGATCGAAAAATTCATCCGCGAGAACGATCACCTGCTCAAATCCAAGGAGTAATAGCCCAGTACTCGTGCTTCTGTGCTCCTGGTGCGAATCCGGGTGCCCCAGGCTCGCGAAGCTAGCCCGGGATCTTTTGGCAGCCATTGGCGCAGCAGACGCGACCACGAAGCTACCCCTGGGGATTTGTGGAATCCTACAGCAAAACAACGGTGGGATAGCGAAAAAGACCCAGGTTAGCTTCGCGAACCTGGGGCACCCGGATTTCCAACTCCCCTTCAAACCGGTATTTCGCGCTCCCCGGCGAAGTATTTTTCAATCTCTTCCAGCGTCTTCCCTTTGGTCTCAGGCAGAAAGAGAGCTACAGTAGCAAAGTAAATCAGCGTAAAACTGGCAAAGAGAAAGAACATTGTCGAATAGCCGTACTTGCTGACCACAGGCAGAAAGATAGCTGCAAGCGTGGTCGAAACCACCTGGTTGATGACTAGAGCGATACTCATGCCATTGGAGCGGATACGCGTGGGCATCAACTCCGATAGAGCCAGCCACACGCAGATTCCCGGGCCAAGCCCATAGAATGCGACAAAGGTATAAAGACCCATGGCTACCAGCCAGCCATGCCCGGAGCCTGGCACCTGTCCGATGTAAGCCCGTTCAATTTTGAGAGGGGCGGTTCGGGCGGCATCGAGATCGGCAAAAGGATTTTTAAAGAAAGCCTCGATCTTATTCGCCGGCACGCAGTTCGCGCGTGTGATTTGAATTGGCGCGGCGGCGCGATCGTCGGAGCGCGCGATACTGGTCGCCGCGGTGAAGCCTCCGTAGGAGTAGATAACCGCCAGAGAGGCGCGATTAGGATTGATTTCGCTTCGTGCATAACCCTTGGCTGCCAGAAATCTCCTCGCCTCGGCTGCATCGAATCGCAAGCTCAGCGCTTGGTCCGGACCCGCCATGGATTGGAGGATGCCGCGGCAGTCAAGGTTCAGTTTCTCCGTCTTTAAAAACAGCCCGCCAACAAAGATCATCGATACGACGATTCCCGCCGTGCCCACGAGAAACAGGAACTTGCGTCCCTTGCGGTCGACCAGCATTACCCCGCCAACCGTCATCAAAAAATTCACCAACGTGAAAATGACATAGCCCCAATGCGCATGAACATCGGAGAGGCCGCTTTGCAAAAGGATATCTGTGTTGTACCCGATGATCGAATTGATTCCTGTCGCCGTATTACAAAAGAGGATGACGCAGGCCAGCAAGAAGGGAATCACATATTTCCGGCGCAGAAGAGAATCTTTCAAATTGCCTGCCGACGCCGATTGGGCCTTGGCGGCGAATGCGATCTGATCCATCTCCTTTAATTCGAACTCTGCTTGTTGCGCAGTTCGCGAGCGCAAGAGCGCAGAGTAGGCTAGCTCTCTTTTGCCCCGTTTGAACAGCCAGCGTGGGGACTCCGAGACAAACAGGCTGCCCAGGGCGAACAACACGCCGGGCGGGAGCGAAACCCAAAAAATGCGACGCCAGGCTTGGTCCTTAAACAGAAAAACAGTTGCCGAATCGGCGATTCTGGAGATAGTTTCGACCCGGTAGCTGTAGTAGATCCCGATGAGGGCTGCTGCGACTATGCCCAGAGTGAGCAGCCACTGAAAGACCGCTGTTCCCTTCCCCCGGTGCTGCGCCGCCAAACATTCCGCAAGGTAGAGGGGAACGACCACTCCGATGAATCCGCCGCTGACGCCCTGCAAAAGGCGGCCGAAAAAGAGCGGGCCGTAGCCGTGCGCAAGAGCGATCACGGGAATGCTGATAATGAAGGTGAAGCCGCTCAGGACCATGAGTGGCTTGCGTCCCATCCAATCGGCGATCATACCGGCGAAGAGAGTCGAAAATACGCTGCCTAAGAGCACCGCGGCGACAATGATTGAGAGTTGTCCCGCATTCAGGTGCGAAGTAGCCTGAAGGTAGGGCAGCGCGCCGCCAATGATGCCGACATCGACCCCGTAAAGCAGGCCGCCAAGGCCCGCGACCAGTAGGAGATAGCGGTTGTAAGTACGTTTGTCTTCAATTGTGGGCTGCACGGGGCAATGTTATCAGCGTTCGCTCAGGTGTCCAGTGGACAGCTCCGATCTACTTACTGGGCGCCCATCTCCCGTTCTGCCTGCACCCCGGAGTAAAGACGTTAAGCCCCAATGTACAATAATGACTCCCAGAGCACGGATATAGAGCTGGCGCTGCGGGTTCGGTTTAAACGTTCCCTAAGGGCAGTTGCCGTGTAACCTGCTCAGCCAACAGGGGAATAGGGCCGGCGCATCACAGCACCATTGCCTTTTTTTTGCGAGCGAAACAGCGCTGAGAAAGTTGGCCCCCAAGCCTCCATGACCGAATCTAGACCCGAATCTTCCACTGGCGCCTGGCGCGAGCGTATCGAAGCGCTGAAGAATGTCCCCCCCGTTCTCAAGATGCTTTGGGATTCGGGCCGGGGTGTGGTCGTTTGGGGCATCCTGCTTCGCTTCGCCGTCGCTGCCGTCCCACTGGCGATCACCTACGTCGCAGCTTGGATCCTCGGAGGCGTCCAAGGGGCAATCTCGCATCAACCCCTTCCAAGCTACTTCTGGTGGATGGTGGCGTTGGAAGTTGGGCTCGCCGTGTTGAGCAACCTGCTCAGCCGGCTGATCGATTTTTTGGATAACTTGATGGCTGACCGCTACACGCAATACGTCAGCATCATGGTAATGGAAAAGGCCGCGCGTCTGGACCTGACCACTTACGAGGACCCGGTATATTACGATCGCCTGGAGCGCGCCCGGGTCCAGGCAACCGACCGGCTCGCCATGATTCAGCAAATGGGGCGGCTCCTGCAACAAGTGGTCACGACCGCAATTTTTACCTTTACCCTGCTGTACTACTCGCCGTGGCTTGTTCTGCTCCTGATCGCCGGCGTAATCCCGTCGTTTTTGGGAGAAACGCACTATGCATTCCTGGGCTACGCGAAGAATTTCCGCCAGACCCCGGCCAAGCGCCAGATGGACTATCTGCGCCAAGTGGGCGGCAGCAAGGAAGCGGCCAAGGAGCTCAAGCTCTTCAACCTTTCCCAATACCTCACGGATCGCTTTACCAAGCTAGCCCAGCGTATATATGCGGAAAATGTCGAGCTCTCCAGACGCAAACTCATCTGGGGCGGCTTGCTTTCGATGATCGGAACGTTGGGCTACTATGGGGCTTACGCCTACGTCATTTGGCTGGCAGTGCACGGGGCGTACCGGGACATTCATACCTACGCCTTCATCACTGGAGCGATCATCCAGGCCAGCTCCAACTTGCAACAGGTCTTCTCGACAGCGTCCGGGGTCGCGGACCAGGCGCTCTTTCTCACCGATTTGCTGGCTTTTTTCGAGATGCAGCCGGCGGTCGTCTCCAATCCCGACGGGGCCCTGGTGCCGCGTCCAATCCGCCGCGGTTTCGAATTCCGCAATGTAAGCTTTGCCTATCCCGGCACCACCCGCAAAGTGCTGAGCAACTTTAATTTTGTCCTTGGTACAGGCGAGCGGATCGCGCTGATCGGAGAGAACGGCCAAGGCAAGACCACGGTAGTCAAGCTCATCACGCGGCTTTATGATCCAACGGAAGGCCAGATCCTGCTCGATGGAGTCGATCTGCGCGAGTACAAAATCGAAGACCTCCATCACGAGATAGGCGTTATTTTCCAGGACTTCATGCGATATGAAATGACCGCCCGGGAGAATATCGGCGTGGGCCGCGTGGAGAGCGAGCACTCGCAAGAGGAGATCGAAGCCGCGGCGCAAAAGAGTCTGGCCGAAAGCGTCATCAAAAAGCTCTCCGGAGGATATGACCAGATGCTGGGCCGCCGCTTCGAGGGCGGCGTAGAGCTTTCCGGGGGCGAATGGCAGCGCGTAGCCCTGGCCCGCGCCTACCTTCGCGATGCACAATTGCTTATTCTGGATGAACCGACGGCGGCGCTCGATGCGCGCAGCGAGTTGGAAGTCTTCGAACGTTTCGCCGAGCTCACAGCCGGTAAGATGGCTTTGCTTATCTCGCACCGTTTCTCCACCGTGCGCATGGCCGACCGCATAGTCGTTCTGGAAGGCGGACGGCTGGTTGAAGAAGGTACTCATACACAGTTAATGGCGCTTGGCGGCCGCTACGCAGCAATGTTTGAAATGCAGGCAGCCAGTTATCGCTAGGTAGAGAGAGCTTGATGACAGAAAGCAATTCCCCCTCGGGCGCGCCTATGGCGGCAGAAACACTTGAGCCCCGGCCATACTCCGCCGCTGCGCTGATTGGCTACGCTGACAGCGCAGCGCCAGGCTGGGAGATCGCTCATAAACCCACCACGCCGGGAAGTTTTGGCCAGCGTATCGATTCCACCAGGGAATCGCTCGACCAGCTCTATTCCGTGCTCGACAAGCGGCCGAAACCGACGTATGCGCCAGGCGAGCCACTCGACCCGTTGCTTGAACTACGGGAGAACCCCCGCCTCCTGCGTTCGGTGCTTACCGAACTCGCCACCATCAAAAGAAAGCTGAGCCGCATGCCGCGCGTGATTCGCCCGCGTGAGGGAGACGAGCCCCGCGTAGTGACGGTAGGTGACGCATACCTGCAAGCTGCCGGCTCGGTCTGGCATCATGAGGCGATCGGGATCTTCCTCGACCGGGTGCAGGAGTACGATCCGCTGGAGCTCGAAGAGCTTTGGGCGCTCTCGCCCGTCCTCAAGTTTCTGTTGCTGGAAGAGGTCATTACCCAGGCAAATGGCGTTCTCAAGGATCCGGAATCGCACACCCCGGCGGGGGCTGAGTTGCTCAAAACGCGCATGAAAAGTTTGCGCGAGGTCGGCTACGCGGATTGGCTCACCTTGATTGAGCCTCTGGTGGTCTACGATGCGATTCTGCAACGCGATCCGGCGAATACCTACAAGCTGATGGACTTTGAAAGCCGCGAGGCCTACCGCAAGCGGGTCTCGGAGATCGCCCGCTATTCCGATTGTTCTGAGTCCCAGGTGGCGGAGGCGGCCGTCGCCCTGGCGGCAGAAGCGAAGGCGAGGCGCGAGATCGAAGGCCCGCGGCTTCATCTGCGGCGCTCGCACATCGGCTACTACCTGGAGAATCGCGGCTTTCCCCAGCTCGCCTCCCGGGTCGGCTATCGCCCGCGGTTCATCGACCGGCTACGCCTCACCATTGCGCGCAACGCGGACGATTTCTATATCAACGGCATCCTGATCCTCAGCACAGTTTTGATCGGACTCATCCTGACCCCGTTGGCCCCTGCATATTCCATCCTCGGGGGCCTTGGCTTCGCATTTCTTCTGTCGCTTCTGCCCGCGACTCAGGGCGCGGTCGATCTGGTGAACAATACCATCACCGCCATCTTCAAGGCTCGCGCCTTGCCCAAACTCGACTTCTCCAAAAGTGTTCCCGAGGAGTGTACGACTCTGGTAGTGGTGCCCGCGCTGCTCACCAACCCCCGCCAGGTAAAGGATCTGTTCGATGATCTGGAGGTCCGCTACCTGGCCAATCAGGATCGCAATATTCACTTCGGCCTGCTCACGGATTTGCCGGATTCCGTCACCCGCCCGCAGCAGAACGACACCGACCCGCTGGTCGACCTTGCCATCCGGCTCACCGACGAGCTCAATGAGCGCTACGCTTCGGCTGGCGCCGGATCCTTCTTCCTGCTCCACCGGCATCGCATCTTCAATGCGCGCCAAGGGGTGTGGATGGGCTGGGAGCGCAAGCGGGGCAAGCTGCTGGATCTGAACAAGCTGCTCAAGCATCAGTTCGACCCCTTCCCGGTAAAGGCAGGCGATCTCGACGCCCTCACGCATGCCCGCTACGTGATCACCTTGGACTCCGATACGCAGCTTCCGCGGGGCACGGCGCACAGCCTGATCGGGGCTCTGGCTCATCCCCTCAATCGCGCCATTATCGATCCCGCCCTGCGCATCGTAACCGAGGGATACGGCATCCTCCAGCCGCGCGTCGGGGTCAGCGTTCAATCTGCGTCACGCTCGCGGCTGGCCTCGATTTACTCTGGACAGACTGGATTCGACATCTACACTCGAGCCATCTCGGATGCCTATCAGGATCTGTACGGGGAAGGGATTTTTACCGGCAAAGGCATCTACGAGATCGACACTCTCCACTCGGTTCTCGATCGCCGCTTTCCGAATAACGCGCTGCTCAGTCACGACCTGATCGAAGGCTCATACGCGCGCGTCGGCTTGGCTACAGATATCGAAGTCATCGACGACTATCCCTCCCACTACAGCGCCTACAATCGCCGCAAACACCGCTGGCTGCGCGGGGACTGGCAGATCGCCCAGTGGCTCTTCTCCAAGGTTCCCGATGAATCCGGCAGGTATGTGCCCAACCCTATCAGCACGATTTCGCGCTGGAAGATCTTTGACAACCTTCGCCGCTCGCTGGTCGAGACCTTCACTCTCATCCTGCTGGTCGCCGGCTGGCTGGGTTTACCGGGAGGCGCCCTATATTGGACCCTGGTCACGCTCTTTCTCATGTTCGTGCCTACCCTGGTCCAATTTGTGTTCGCTATGGGCCGCGCTTACTTCGCCACCGTTCAAGGCGCGACGACGCGCGACGCCGTCAGCGGATTTTGGCAAGGCAGCTTTATAGATTTGTTGAATCTTGCTTTTCTCCCGCACCAGACACTGCTCGCAATGGATGCGATCATCCGTTCCCTGGTGCGGCGCTTGATCACCGGGCAGCGGCTGCTGGAATGGGAAACGGCCGCTGAATCGGAAGCCGATACCCGCTCGAAGACGCCGGTCGACCGCTATCTGCTGGCAACCCCGCTGATCGCTCTTGCGATTGGGCTCCTGGTCCTGGCATACCGCCCCGAATCTCTGCCTGTAGCGCTCGTCATTCTTGTGCTCTGGGCCTGCGCCCCCGCCCTTACAGCGTGGTTGAACCAACCGCCGCGCGAAACCCAACCCAAGCTCAACGATCAGCAGATCGTCTTTCTGCGTCAATTGGCGCTGCGCACATGGCGCTTCTTCCACCAATTTGGCGCTGAGAATCACAATTACCTTATCCCGGACAACATAGAGGAAGATGGCCTCTTCGAAGCTGCGCGCGTCTCTCCTACCAATTTCGGTTTGCTGCTCAATGCCCGGCAAGCGGCTTGCACCTTCGGCTATCTCACCCAGCCCGAATTCGTTACACTCTCCCAACGGAGTCTCGCGACCTACGACAAGCTGGAAAAATTCCACGGACATATCTACAACTGGTACGATACGCGCACGCTAACGCCTCTCCGCCCCAGAACTGTTTCGACGGTGGATAGCGGCAACCTTGCCGCTTCGTTTTACACCTTGCGCACCGGGTGTCAAGCGCTGCTGCGCGCGCCTCTTCTCGACCGCAGCCTCTTCCACGGCATCCGCGATCATTGGCAGCTTCTACTCTCCCTCCCCGATGTTTCGCCGCAGCTTGCGGCCATAGAGCCTCCTGCCGCCGATGCCGAGGCCGATCGCTGGATAGAGTGGGCTCTGAGCGCGGTGGACGCGACAGTTTTTGTTACAGATTCGGCAGCCGATCCCGGCGCCGGTTCGCCTCCGCGCACGGCCGAGCGATCCTGGTGGCTGGCTGAGACTCACCATCGCATTGCCGCCTTAGCGGCGCTGGTGCGGGATTACATGCCTTGGCTGTTGCCTGAGTTCGCATCCCTGCGGGCGCTCCCGCAGATGCAGGGTCTTACTCCCGCCGTGGAGACGATTGCGACTGGAAACGCCGAGGCTTTTGCCGCCGATCTCGATGCCCGGATCGCCCGCGCGTCGGCTAGTATCGCGGCGGATTCGCCCGAGGTTCTACTCGTCGAAAAACTGCGCACTGCGCTCCACCCCGCGCGCGAGCGGCTTCGCGAGCTCGCCCTTTCGCTGGGCGCGCTGGCCTCGGAATCGATGAAGCTGGCCACGGAAATGGATTTCGCCTTCCTGCTCGACCGCTCGCGCCTGATGCTCTCGATTGGCTATGAGATGGAAACTCAACATCTCCATAAGGCCTGTTACGACATGCTCTCGAGCGAGGCCCGTATCGCGGCATTCATCACCATAGCCAAAGGTGAAGCTCCGCAGCTTAGCTGGTTCAAGCTGGGCCGAACCCATACCCTGGCTTATGGGCGGGCGGTCCTGATCTCCTGGACCGGCACCATGTTCGAGTACCTCATGCCGTCGCTCTGGATGCGCAGCTATCCGGACACGCTCGTCTCCCGCACCCTGAGCGGAGTAGTCGCCATCCAACGCGCCTTCGCTCGCGAGCGAGGCATTCCCTGGGGCATCTCGGAATCGGGATATGCCAAAAAAGATGAGAAAGGCCATTACCATTATCAGGCTTTCGGCATCCCGGCCATCGCGCTCAAGTGGGACGCAGTCGCCGGGCCGGTGGTCTCTCCTTATTCCACCTGTCTGGCTCTGGGCATCGATCCCGCCGAGTCCATGCGCAACCTCAAGCACATGGCCAAACTGGGCTGGATTGGGGCATTTGGTTTTTACGAGGCCGCCGATTATCAGGAATCGAAGAAGACGCCGTCTTTGGTCCGCGAGTGGATGGCCCACCACCAGGGCATGTCGCTTTTAGCTATTCTCAACCTGCTCCATGACAACATCGTGCAGAACTGGTTTCACGCCAACGCGCATTTGCAGGCAACGCAATTGCTGCTGCATGAGAAGCCGATTCGCGAGTCCACCCTCAAAGCCGAACATCGTGCGGCGCAGCCGCGGCGCAAGGCCAGCTAAGTTTTGCAGTGCTCCTAATTTGTCATCTCGGCCGGAATATTCATGGGCCTGCGGCCCACCCAAGGGGATGAAAATCGGGTTGAGGAAGGCTCGGTTGGCAATTACACCCTCCTTTGTCATCTCGACCGGAGCGCAGCGAAGTGGAGAGATCTGCGGTTTCCCGCATCTGGCGCAAAGAGCGCGCCAGATATGGGGCACCCTCGATTGGTGGCGGTTTTGGATCCATACTTCAAGCGGATGTAGGGTGCCCCATCCTTGCCGTAGCAAGGGTGAGAGATGCACTCCGCGCTCAGCGTTTGGAGATCAGGTGCTTCACGGAGTTCACGAACGCTTCCGGGTTGAACTCCGACCGGATAATCTCGTCCGGGCAGTCGTTGTCGACCGAGACCCGGTAATTACAGACATAAGCGACATGCTGGTGCGGGAAGTCTTTCTTGATTTCGTCGCAAAGATGCACGGCATCCGCCACCCGGTTGCCGCTTTCGATATCGATCAGAACCAAGTCATATCGGCCCTTTGAGATTTGCTCGAGCGCGCCGCTGAGAGAGAGCGTCGAATCAACTTTAAATCCGTGCAGACGCAGGATATCATCGCGTAGCTTTTGCACCGTCTCCTGGCTGCCTACATGAAAAATTCGAATGCCCTGTTCGGTGATCACTGGCGTAGCATACAGGATCTCCACTGCTCACGTACTTGATCGCGTCAGCTTTCGCCGATATTTTTCCGGCAGCCCAATCCCCGGCGCCAGCATATCTTCCTTGCGATAAATCATCGTGGTCGCGTCCAGTGACGCCAGCTCGAAGCCATGCCCATGAGTAATCGCATCCGTAGGGCAGGCTTCCACGCAGTATCCGCAAAAAATGCAGCGGTTGTAATCGATATTGTAGACCTTGGCATACCGTTCGGCGCTTGAAATCCGCACCTCGTCCGTATTCTCCGCGGCTTCAATGTAAATGCAGTTTGCCGGGCAAGCCGCCGCGCACAGAAAGCACGCCACGCATTTTTCCAGGCCGTTCTCGTCCCGTTGAAGCACATGCGCCCCGCGAAAGCGATCCTGGAAGTGCGCGCCCACGATCCGGTCCCGGACCATCCGGATAGTTTTCAACTTCCGTCGGCTGCAACATCTCGCGGAAGGTAATGCTCATTCCTTTGGCGATGCCGGCTATGTTTCGCACAATCGACATAACTCTAGTATAGATGCCTTTTCCCTGCGGAAGAATTCCCGGCTTGCGTGTTCCGTCACTACAATCATGGGTGCCCCAGGTCCCGATTTTGGGACCTGGGATTCTTTCGCCGCAAAAGCCTGTTGTCAAAGCAGCGCGGAGCGGTAAACCGAGCACACCTCGGTACGCGTAGGGAAAGCCCATGCTGCATAGTCTTCTTCACTCATGGTGAACTCTGCCGACCATAACCTCTCCAGCCACGCCAAACCTTCGAGCATCGCCTCCAACTCGGGGTGGACATAGACCAGATACATCTCCCGCGGCTGCTCGGTGAGGGCGGCGCGCAGGTTATCGAGCACCCGCGCCATAACCGGTTCGGTGAAGGCATTCCACATATAGACCACCAGCGGACCGGAAGGCCAGCAAAACTCCGCCGCGTCGGCTTCTAACGAATGCACCCTCGGAATCGAACCCGGGGAGCAGCGGCTGGAATAACGCGCAATATTGGTTCTGGCGATTCGGTGAAGTCTAGGGGAAAGCTCAACTCCAAGCACTTCCGCGAAGGGATAGCTCAAAGCCAGCAGCAGCGCGCGGCCCTTACCCGATCCCACGTCTACAAATCTGAAGCGCTGAAAATCCAGCTCGAGGCAGTCGAAGATCGCGCGAAAAAGCGATGGAGCCATAGCAAAGTAGCCGTTGTTATAGGCGTCGTGAAGGTGACCCGTGGGCAGATCGTAGACCAGCCCGCTGGTCTCCACTCCAAAGCGCTCGTCGAATGGATGCACTGCGCGGTAGCCCCGGTACTCGCTGTACTCCAAGCGCGGCCGAGCCATCTTCGACGGCAGGAGCTTAGGCCACCCCTTGCTTCCGCTCAGTCTGTCCCGCCAGCCGCCCATTCTCATCTCAACCAGGCCTGCGCTCTATGAAATCAAATTCCGAGCCGCTTGCAGATTGCGTCCACCCGCGACTTTGTCCCGCTATCCATTTCCAGCATCTGGGGCCAGGGCCGGGTGAAGCCCTCCGCGGCCCACTTCCGGGTCGCGTCGATGCCCATCTTGCTGCCGTAGTTGGGCAGCCGCGACGCATGATCGAGCGAGTCCACCGGACCGAACGTGAACTGAATATCCCGCTCCGGATCGATATTGTTCGCCACCCGCAGCGTGACTTCGCCCACGTCCTGCACGTCGCAATCTTCGTCCACCACAATCACGCATTTGGTGAACATCGCCTGGCCCAGCGACCAGATGGCGTGCATGACCTTGCGCGCCTGACCGGCATAGCTCTTGCGGATGGAGACGATCATGAGGTTGTGGAAGACGGCTTCCACAGGCAAATTGATGTCGACGATCTCCGGGATAGTCAGCCGCATGAGGGGCAAAAAAATGCGTTCTACTGCCTTCCCCATCCAGGCATCTTCCATAGGCGGCTTGCCTACGATGGTAGCCGCGTAAACCGGGTCCTTGCGATGGGTAATGCAGGTGATGTGGAAGACCGGGTATTCCTCCTCCATGGTGTAGAAACCGGTATGATCCCCGAACGGGCCTTCCATGCGCAGCTCGTCCAGCTCGACATAGCCTTCGAGGACAATCTCCGCTCTTGCCGGCACTTCGAGATCTACCGTCTCGCATTTCACCAGCTCCACCGGGCTCTGCCGCAAAAAACCTGCGATGACGAATTCCTCTACTTCCGGCGGGGCGGGCACAATCGCGGAGAAGGTCATCGCCGGATCGGTCCCAATCGCTACCGCAACCTCCAGACGGTCTTCGGTCGCCTTGCCCAAGGCAACTTGCGGCAAGCCGGTCATTGCTCCCGCCGGCCTGGTTGTCCCGCCGGCGGTCTCCGCCATCGCCCTTACCTGGGCTGCGCGGACATCTCCCCCAGCATTGGCTGCGGCGCGCGCGCGCATCTGCTGGCGAAGATGCTCCGCGGCAATTTTTTGCCGCTGCCAGTGCATGCCCGTCGTTTGTCCATCGTAAACCTGCATGCGATACATGCCGGTATTGCGCTTGCCGCTTCTTGGATCGCGGGTAATCACGCAAGGCAAGGTAATAAAACGGCCGCCGTCCAACGGCCAGCACTGGATTACGGGAAAATCCAGCACACTGAAGTTCTCCCGCAGGATAACTTCCTTCACCGGCGCTTCCCGGGCGGAAATGGTTTTGGGAAACATGCGCCCCGCTTCGGCCAGCATGGGCAGCATTTTGAGCCTGTCCAGCATGCCATCCGGCGACTTCATCTGCAGCAGGCTTTGGATGCGCTCCGCCACCTGGTCGAGCCGATCTACGTTGAGCGCCAGTTTCATGCGCCGCTCACTGCCGAATTGGTTCATCAGGACGCGGCTGCCGGCGTAACCCTTCACATTTTCAAATAGCAGGGCGGGGCCACCTGGGGAGTAGGCGGCCACTTTGGCCATTCGGGCCGCCAATTTTCCCTGACTTCGAAGCCCGGTCGGTAACCTCGGCGATCTCCAGGACAGGATCAACTTCCTCGCGAACGCGCTGGAGCTCGCCGGCTTTGTCCAGCGCCTGGATCCAATCCCTCAGATCGTCGTAGGCCAATCTCGTCTCCATGCGCCAGCGGCGCCCCACGACCATACTAGAGCAATTGGATTCCTGCCCGCTCCCCGGTTAATCCTCGCCGCGCATCCAGCGGTCCAGCAGGGTCTGGGCGCAGCGGGCGCCGCACAGATGCCTCACCCCGGCCGCATGAGATAACAAGATGTTCCATGGCGTAAGTTTAAGCAAGGGCTGCTCGGTAGCTCCCGCCAATGGTGCGGCTTGTTCGGTCCACGCCAACCACCAGTCTTCGGCATCTCCTCTGGGATTACCGCAAACATCGCAGTGGTAGGTTTCAGTAAACGCCATTTGCCCCTCTCCAAATCACTTGCTCTTACAATATCGCAACGGAAAGGTAGCACAGGAGCCGGGCAGACACCATGCCCGGATCCGGTAACTCCAAGGCTTCCTCCGCCCGCCATGGCCAAGTCTTTGCCTCTTTCTATCATTCACGCAGGGAATCTGCTCTGTCCTTCTTGTCCGTCTGCGGAAATGACAGACTGGAAAAAATACCAAAATCAAAGCGAATCGAGGGTGCCCCATCCTTCGCACGGCGCTGTTCCGAGCGAAGGGTGGGAAACCGCAGATCTATATGCCTTCGCTCCCCTACTGCCACGCTCCGAGCAGGCGGCGCAAGAGCACGAGCTGTCCGATGTGGTAGGCGTTATGATCTGCCCCAAGCAACCCCTTGCGTAGAATCGTAGAATCGCCCCCCGGCGGAAGTTGCGCGAAGAGATTTTCATTCAACACCAGGTCGATGATGGCTTTTCTATCGGCGCGGAAATCACTGGCGCTCTCGCTCCAACACTTTTCGTTGGGAGGAGCCTGGGTGCTGGGCCAATATCCGCCGGGAAACTCCGGAGACGTGTGACCGGCGTCGCGCATGGACTGCAAAATGTCCCGCTGCGCAATACGCAAATGCTCGAGCAATTGCCAGGGAGAATGCACGCTGCCTTTTGGAGCTTTCCCCTGCAAACTGGGCGGAATCCCCTCGATCGCTGCTTCGAAATCCGCATGAGCTCCGTCGCCGTTGAGAAGAATCCGCAAATGTTCGCGGAGAAGCTTATCGTTTTTCATCTCGCTGCCTCCCTGTATTGCTTTCATTGGCTGCGCCGGGATCCGCCGGGCACGAAACTCGCCTTCGAGCTTCCAGGTCTCGCCGTCTGGATTCAGCGATTCCCCAATCCAGTGGAAGGAATCGCGAGTGATTTCGGTGAATCTCCAGCGCGTGGGCGTGCCGTCGGAGCGAGCGCCGATTTGAACAATGTCTTTGCCGTTGCGCCGCCCGATCTGCTCCTCGCGATGACCCGTCACAGGATTGATCCAGGTGATACGCCAAGCCTGGATGGATGGATCCCACACGCGAAGCGTCGTGCCATACATGTTGTTAGCCTTCTCCGTCGGCGCCGTAGGCCGCTCCCGCGGCATCATCCAGATGTCCTGCACCGCGCGTCCCTCGAGCACCCATGCGAAACGCGCTTCGCCTTTGATATGGAGTGCGGCTACGTCCACGGACGCGTAGTACAGGACGTCCAGTTCCCAGTTTCCGGTCAGCCATCCATAGACATCCGCCACCTCGGGAATTTCGGGCGAGCGGCCAGGCGCTGCCAGCGCAGCTCGAAAATCTTCTTGCTTTTCGGTTTCAATTATCATCGTCAGATCTCCTGAAATCATCCAACGAGCAGCAAAAAACCGCTCGCCGATGTAACTGTTGTACGGCGCCATGGGAGAGGGATTCTTGGTAAAAATTGCGGTCGAATTGGAGCGCGCTGTGAAGAGGCGGGCCATAAGCGGCATGCCGGGTCATCTCTCGGCCCGCGTGTTGGCACGGGGCGACGACTGGACGGCAGCGGACGTACTCTGCACCTCTGGCCCGCACGATCGTTCTTTTGAGGAGCAGCACTCGTCGGTCTGCATTGCCGTCGTTGTGGCTGGAAGCTTTCAATACCGGGCGGGGAGCGGCTCAGGGATACGCACCGAGCTCATGACCCCGGGCTCGCTGCTTCTCGGCAACCCAGGACAAGCCTTCCAGTGCGGCCACCAACACGGTGAGGGAGACCGCTGCCTCTCCTTTCGATACGCGCCGGACTATTTCGAGCAGGTCGCCGCCACGGCCGGAGTCCGTCATCGGAAATTTAATTTCCACATGCTTCGCTTGCCATCCTTAACCGCATTCTCCCCACTGATCGCGCAGGCATGCATCGGCTTGGCTACCTCCGCGGAGATGCCGTGGGAGCAGCTCGGCATCCAATTTGCTGCGCAAACGGTCCAAATGATGCACGGCCTCTCGACTGCGCAGATTGATGCCGCAGGCAATGCCCCGCCCGCAGCGATAGCACGAGTGACCAGAATTGTGCGAGCCATTGAGCGCCGTCCCAGCTCTCGACTCTCGCTCAGCAGCCTTGCTCGCGAGGCTGGTTTGAGCTCGTATCACTTCCTGCGCACCTTCGAACGCCTGACCGGAGTGACTCCCCATCGATACATTCTGCGGGCTCGTTTGCGGGAAGCGGCAATCCGCCTGGCAGCGGACCCCGGGAAAATCCTCGATATAGCCTTCGATTGCGGCTTCGGCGACGTGTCTAATTTCAACCGGGCTTTTCGCGCCGAGTTTGGCACGAGTCCACGCATCCACCGGGAGCGAACGCGCCTCGCAAAACCTTTCGCCGCTGGGCAGCAATACCCGAATTAGAGCCTGGTTGGAGATAGAGATCTGCTCTCTGCCGTTCCTCCTTTTTTCCTATACACCTACACCGAACGTGCTATCCCTCGATAGCTGTCTGCGGGAGCAGGATCTCCAAATGAAGAGATTCCAGGGGGACACCTACAGAGCCCGGCGGAGAACCCACCCATGATGCAAGCCTTTTACAAAACGAAGCCTACGCAGGACACTCCATATCGACAGCTGAACCTCCGCTGTGAGGATGGTTGGCTGCTTCAGTTAATAGGTGGAACGAAATGGGGACGCGAATATGCCAAGGTGCCGAAGTCGGGCTCCGTCCAGACCTTTGATGAAGGAAGAGTTCTCTACGACCGTGAATTCATAAAGCTACAAGAGGAAGGCTGGAAGACCTATAGCCCGGATGAGCCCTGGTAACTACCTCGCCCGCATTTCTCATGGGCATTGAGAAACCGGGTGCCCCAGGTTCGCGACGCCCATAGCCTGCTCTGTCCCTGGACTTGAGCCTTCTCCTGCTTTCACCCACATCCCGCGATCACTTCCCTGCATCCCACGGTCTGATGTAGAGGAGAGAGCATCATGGCCGCGACTGACGAAAAGAAGGATCAGGAACACAAAATCGATCGCACGGCGCCTGCCGGCAGCGAAAACTCCCTCGGCGCGGAGAGCGTCCGCGACGGCCGCCCCGCAACCAGCGACGAGGTAGTCGAGGCAATCGACGAAGAAAATTCCGCCATCACACCTCCGTCAGATACTAACTCGGGACGATCTGGTCGTAGCAGATCTGGGATTGCTTAGGGAAGCTGGGTGCCCCACGTCAGGATTTTTCGGCGCGGCCCCATTCGGCAGCATGCTGGCTCACCGCATAGGAGCACCCCTCACCGTCATCATCAGCGGCACGTTCTGCATAGCCGGGCCCACGTGCTGAAGCTGTTAAACGAGAATCAGTGACCGGACACGATCAACGAAGTGCTGCAGATCGCATCCTGCGAACTGGAGATTGTCCGCGTAAAGGGTAGATTGCAGAGAGCGGAGGAATTGAGCGATCATGTGGCTGCGGCTATCGAACGTCATGCCTGAACCGGGAGGCAATATCACATGGTGAAATTGGATCACGTGAGGCTTGCGGCGAAAGATTGGGAACTATCTCGCGATTGGTATGTCAGCAACTTTGGCTTTAGAGTTGAGTTTCAAATTCCGGATGGTGGATCTGATAAGCGGGGAGTTGCGGCGCTACAGGATGACGCCGGTTTGACCCTCTTCCTGGAAGAGGCCGCTCATCCCCCGGCTGGATGTAACTGCATCTTCTACTTTCAGGTCGGCGATGTGGATGAGACGTACCACACACTTAGAGCAAAAGACGTTTCGTTCCTGAGCGCGCCGCAGCAATTCTTCTGGGGCTATGGCGCCGAGTTGATCGATCCGGATGGCCACGCAATTCGCATCTGGGACGAGAGATCGATGAATGAAAGGTGAGTGTCAAGGCAATGCGGAGCGTAGTCTGCGAGAATCGAAGCATACAAACCGATTCGATTCACGAACTTCGCCCTTCCTCTTCAACTTTGATATGAATGCGCTGCAGGCCGCCCTTGACGCTGAACGGCGCGCTCGCCATTTAAGCTGGACTGAGTTGATAGCCGAGATCAATCAGCCCTTTCGCGGCACTTCGTCTATACCGATCAGCGTCACTACAATTAGGAATATGGCTGCCAAGCGCTCGGTTACCAGTGCAGTTGTACTCCAGATTCTGAGGTGGCTCGGTCGAACCCCTGAGAGCTTCCTATCGGGGCGAAATATCGCAGCACCGGCGAGCGAAATGCTCCCTGCTCCCGGGCCATCTCGCATCCTGCGTTTCGACACCTGCGCCATGCACGCGGCGCTCAACGCGGAGCGCGTCAGAAGGGGAATGACGTGGAGGCAAGTCGCGGATGAACTGCCTGGCTTCACTGAGAGCATGCTCACAAATCTCGCGGCCGGCCCTTTGATCGGCTTCCCCCGGGTCATGATGATTACGCAATGGCTATGCCGTCCTGCTGCTAGCTTCGTGCGCGATCGCGGCAGGTGACCCCTTACCGGTCTCGTGCCCTCGGCCGACGCTTTGCCTCAACTCTGCGTGACCGTATTTCCATGGGAGAGACGGCAATAGGCGCTGCCGCTAGACGGATAGCCACGGCTTATCGCTCTGTAAGGATGTTGCGCTCAACAATTCAGAGATGGCGGATTTCCAGCACAGCGGGCACAGACCGCCAGTACGATTTGGGCCAACGCACTCCTGACAAAGCCGCTCTGAGCAATCTGTTCCCGCACACTTGCTAAGCTCAGCCCCGTTGGCACCACATAACGCACACCCCAGTGGCATATGAATCTCCCAGCAATTATGGTAGGGCACTTCAAATCCGCTCCGGGTGTGGATAAAGAGGCTGTTCAGTGGAAAACGCAGAGCTTGACGTGTGTCCAAAGCCTTTCCTCCACAGTGGGGACGACCCGCTGCCACGCAAATCGGACACGAAATCACTCAGATCCCGGAAGGTGCCTCTGACAGCTCGCCGCGTAATCACCTCCAACCGAGTTGAGACTTTGCTTTCGAAGTCTTCCCCCCTTTCAACCAATCCTGGGTGCCCCATATCTGACGCGCTCTTTGCGTCAGATGTGGGATTCCACAAATCTCCAAAGACAGTGTCATGGTCACGTCTGCTGCGCCAGTGACTGCCAAAAGCCCCAGGCTAGATACGCGAGCCTGGGGCACCCGATCTGCACCGGAACCGAGGATCTCTACTATGGACAAGATTGCGCTGGAAGCGATCACGTTCTGGAGAATGCAGGCAAAGCTAGCCCCAGCCAACGCTGGACCGCAGGAAGCCGTCGGAGCACGAAGCGCTCAGTTATGGCAACCAGCAGCAACGACAGACCGAAAAGCGGCAGGTAAATCGCCAGCGCGAAGACGAGAACAGCGAGTCCGAAGGTAAACCGTGGCTTCTCCAGCGGCACAGGCGCACCCAGTCCCCCTTCCGGTCGCCGCCGCCACCAGAGAACGATGGCGCTGATCGAGAGCACAATCAATCCCGTGGCCGTACACAGGTTGACTAGCTGATTCAACCAACCGTAGAGATGACCTTCGTGCGCAGCCACTCCCATGCCCACCATGCGGTCAATCAGCGGACGTTGGCGGAAGTCTAGTCGGGAAAGAATCGCGCCCGTTCTAGGATCGAGCGTGACCTGATCGCGCAGGACGCGATCCTGCGAATCGGATTTCGCGGTCCATGGACCGCCGCGGCGCATGGGCGGCGAGATCAACACTGGAAAGGCGAAATGCAGCTGCGTGACCGGAGCAATCATCCTGTCAATGGCAGCATAAGCGCCGGGCGGTGGTGTACCCATGTCCATGTGCCCCATGTGATCTGCATGATCGTCGGCAACGGCAGCGAGTCCGCTTTTGTTCATTGCCAGCCGCTGCGCAATCTCGGAAGATCGGCCCGTCGTCCAATCCTCATGCACGATTGCTTTGCCGGTGACTTTGCGCGCTGCCGCGAGATACCCACCCCAGCTCTTGGCCCAGGGAAGCCCCGTGAAAAGAAACGAGAGCGCCAGGAAAGAAACCCATATGCCGGTAACGGCGTGGATATCCCGCCAGAAGATTCGCTTTCCCTGCCCGAACCGCGGATAGAGCACGCCTCCAAGACCCTTTGCCTGACGCGGCCACCAGAGATACAGGCCGGTCAGGATCATGACGATGGCCCAGGAAGCGGCTGTTTCCACGATAAACGAGCCGCGGTCGCCCATCAGCAGCTCCCCATGGAGATAGAAGATTCGCCGCATCAAGCGGTGGTCCTCATTGACCACTTTGAGTACCTGAAGCGTATAGGGGTTCACGTATACGCGGTACTCGTCCACTCCGCGGCCAACAATAATCTGCACTGCGGAGCGATTGCTGCGCGGTAACTGGTAGTAGTGGAGGTTCGATCCGGGCTCGGCAGCGAGAGCAGCCGCGACCTGCGCTTCCCCCGGCTCTCTTGATCCCGTCGTTGCCAGATGCTCGTAAGGATGGTCCAGCCAAGCTTCGATTTGAGGCCGGAACAAGTAGATCGATCCGGTAGTTGCCAGCCAAAGAACAAATGGAATGCAAAACAATCCCGCATAGAAGTGCCAGCGCCAGATGGTACGGTAATTCAGCCAATGCTGTTCTGTCGTCATTCGTTCCCTCCCATCTTCAGAAGCTCATCCGAACGCCGCCGTAGCTGGCGCGTGGCGTTCCGGCGTAGATGGAGCCTGTACTGTTCGCCAGCACAAGTGATCCGTTCTCCAGACCTGTAGTTGAGTTGAGGGTGTTGGTTATATTCCCGGCAGAGCCGACATAGGTGCGGTTCGCGAGATTTTCCATCTCAAAGTAGAACCGCATCCGTGACAGCCGTCCGTGTCCTCCGGGAGGATCGTAGTGCAAATTGAGATTCAGCAGGGTATAACCGGAAGCTTTGAGCAGGTTTGCATTGTCGAGCTGGTAGTTGTCGCTGAAGTTTGTTTCGAGAAACCCACCCAATCCTTCAAAACGGCCAGCTGGTTGGTCATAGATGACACGGGCATTCAGGAAATTAGGAATAACGCCCGGAATTGAGTTCCCATTGCGATCGAAGGTCGCTGATTGGCTGCCGCTGGTAAGCCGCTCCGAATAATCCGTGTAAATCTGGCTGTCGAGAAGATAGGACGCGCGGAACCGTGCTCCCGGCGCAGCACCAGGAAATGGGCGCCAGTCGATCCCAGCTTCGACTCCGCGATGCGCCGATGCAGGCGCATTGAATGTATAACTCTGAAGATTGACCCCCGCGGATTGTGAGACTAATTCATTGTGAAACCATTCGTAGAAGCCAGTCAGGCTGGCACTGAGGCTGGAACCGCGCCGCCATTCCGCTCCCACGTCAATACCAATGTTTCTTTGAGTCTTAAGTTGCGTATTGTTGCCGAATGTTCCCTGCGAAGTGACGAAAAGGTTCGTCGCCTGCGGAGTGCCATAACCTGTTCCCAGATGTGCGTGGAATCGCCACGCATCGCCTGCCCGGAACAGTAATCCGGCCTCCGGCGCGAGGTTATAGAACGTCCGATCGGCCGGGATGAGCGTCACTATCGGAGAGACTCCTGCCGGATAAGCGTAGTTTGTCTCTCTCGCGGTCAGATGGGTGTATTCGAAACCGATACCGCCAGTCGCTGTCCACTTTGGAGAAAACGTGATTTCCTCGCGCGCCCGCAACCCTGTATTCAGGTGTTGGCCGAAGACCGTCTGGGTGATGCCACCAAGCGTAGCGCGTCCAGCAGGCGTGAGATTGTAGGCATAAGAATTGATATCTTCGGTATTTACAAATGCGCCGGCATAGGAAGTGGAAGAATGGCCGAAGAACAGGCCGTGGTGGGTGGCGTCGCTGATCACATTGAAGGAGGGATAAGGGCCGGTATAGCTTGAGGAGCTTGTCGGCTGATTGATATTACGGTCGTCGAAGACAAACTGCGTGCGCCATGTAGTGCTGCTGCTAAGGTCATGCTCCCAGCGTGCACCGACGATCGTGCGGCGATCGTGACGCCCCAATCCGGCTTGATCCGCGCTCAGAGACTGCTTGCCGCCATTGAATCCATTCGTGTACACGCTCACGGCCGCGCAGCCGCTCGCAGTGAGTGAAACGCATCTCTTTTGATAGGGATTAGTCCGATACTGGTTGAGTGAGAGCCTGATCGAAAGGTCCGCATCCAACTCGTTATCGATGAATTTGAATGTGACTCGATCCTGCGGATGCAAAGCGTAGGTGGCGAGAATGTTTCCGGTCACGGTGTTGAATGCCGAGTGTTCCGTATATTGCTGTGCCCGCACATTGCTCAAGAACACGGTGTATTCGTACCGCTCTCCCTGGCCACCGGCAGTTACGTAGTCGTTGAAATAGCCGAAGCTGCCAAAGTCCGCGCCGGCTTCCACTCCCTGGATCTCGCCACCGGGCCGAGTGTGGAAGTTGATCGCCCCGCCGGTCGCATAGTTTCCATAAAGGGCCGACGAGGGACCCTCGACGACATCGATGCTCCCGTAGGCATGAGGATCGGTGAGATCGGCTCGCCCCATCCCATCCGGTTGAGTTACTGGAAATCCATCTTCGAATAACTTGATGTTGCGTACGCCATAGGTCTGCCGCTCATTGGATCCGCGTATCGAAATCACAACGTCGCGGGGACCGTTCCCCTGAATGGTAGTTACGCCGGGAATCAGAGAGAGCACCTCGCTGATCGCAAAGGCCGGCGTGTTTCTATACGCCTTGCTGCTGACCGAACTCTGTGTTTGAGCCGTTGGATTGTATACGGCGCTCGATGGTTCCGCGGTGACCGTGACTTCCTGCTGGAGAGCTGCCGGATGAAGAGCAATATCGAGATTGATGGAAGCATCGGGCCTCAGCGTGATCGAACGAATGGCGTCGGCAAATCCGGAACGTTTCACCACCACCTCATATTGGCCCTCGGGCATGTTCTTGAAAATAAAACGCCCTTCATTGTCTGCCGAAGTTTGCTTTTGAAATACTCCCTGCAATTGTTGGAGTGTGACCGAAGCTGAGGCAACAGCAGCTCCCGAGCCATCCGTAATGTGGCCACTCAGAGTCGCGTTATTGCTTTGCGCCAATAGTGAGTTGGCAATGAGAACGAAAAACAGCAATGCGCTTCCAAATCGATAGTGCAGCAAGAGTCCTCCCGGAAATCCGGTCAAGCGCAGACAAATCCATTGCCACGCAATGCCGGAAAGCAGTGCAATAGGTGGAGAGCGCGACTCTTCCCCTTCAAACCGGGGAACAGCAATATCCGGCAATGCAGCTACGCATAGCCCGCTTCAGCGCTATAAGGAGAAAGTGTTAGGGGAGGGAAAGGGCGGAGGGCCGCGTTTCTGGCGCGAACGATCGAATGAAATTCGATAGTATGCTTCAATCTGCGCGGAGCAGGCAGGATGGCTGCGAAGCCCAGCATAAAAGGTTCCGCTCGAAGGCATAGTAAGCGTATGCCCCTGGAGGGTGATTGAGATCATGCCCGTAGGGAAGAAAGGACATTTCTCGAAGGGCGCAGATATACGGGTAGCAGCGCGGTTCAATTCCCCTTCCGTCATCATCCGCATCACGCAATGGTGGTGGCCATTTCTTCTACAGCAGGCAGGCAGATTGCCGTATGGATCGCGGGACGCGGCAAGTAGTGGCGCACTGAGGAATGAGCAAAGAGTCAGGAGCAACAGAATTGCCATCGAGCGCCGCACTGTTCCGAGGTTCAACATAATCTGCTATCCAATATTGAATATATGGCGCGAGAAGAGCTTTGAATGCCGCAATCGATGCGGCAAATTGTCGCACGCGGCACCAGAAGCCGGCAGAGTATGATGACTCGACAATGTCGAATAGGCTACCGATCGCTGAAAGCCGACGAAACATGGACTCAAAGCTGACGGTTGGCGTGTCGGGAAACACCGACATTCTCACGCAGGACTCAGCTCCTGACCTGGCGTTGCCGTGGATCGTGCGGCTTCGCTACGGCATGGTCTTCGGCGGGGCAACGATCCTACTTGTGGCCGGATACGCTTTTTGGCCCGATCGTCGCCTGCTATGGGCGCTCGCACCACTTGCCGTGGTTCTCTGCAGCAACATTTTGCTTGATCGAATGCCTCAAGTGTCTATGCGCCTTCCTCAGAAGGTTCTAGGCACTGTGTTCATCGTTGATACCCTGTGCCTGAGCGTGGTGCTCGGATTGACGGGCGGACCGATGAATCCTTTCAGTTTGTTGTACCTGGTGCAAATCACGCTCTCTGTTGTCGTCCTTCAGAAAGCATGGACCTGGATTCTCGGTATCCTCGCGGACGTTTGTTTCGGATTCTTGTTTTTCTTCCACATCCCGTTCGCCCCATTTCACGTGTTCCATGCCGAGCGCGGCTTCTCTCCGCACCTTGTCGGAATGTGGGTTGCTTTTGTTGTAGCGGCTACGCTGATCACACTCTTTACGGGCAGTGTGTCGGATGCGCTGCGGCGCCGCGAGCAGGAGGTGCTGACCCTTCAACAACACATCGCCAAGCACGAGAGGCTGGCGTCGCTGGCGACCCTGGCAGCCGGTGCGGCTCATGAGTTAGGAACACCGCTTGGCACCATCGCAGTGGTCTCGCGGGATTTGGAGCACTATGCGTCCAATCTGCCAAACGGCAACGACCTCCGCGACGACGCAAAGCTCATCCGATCGGAGGTTGACAGATGTCAGCTCATCCTCCAAAGGATGGGTGCGGATGGCGCGGAGCCGATGGGAGAGTCCGCCCGGATGATCCATGTTAAGGAACTTCTGGGAGAAATGCTCCAGCGTGTCCCGGAAGGGCGACGCTCCTCCGTTTCGGTCGATACGCCTGATGGTGCGCTAATTCTTTTCCTGCCGGTAAGAGCTACGGTGCAATCACTGCTCGCGCTCGTGCAGAACGCCCTTGATGCCAGTACCTCAGATATGCAAGTAGTCCTTAAAGCGCGGTGTAGTGGCCATGAGATGATCTTCTCGGTCTGCGATAACGGTCGCGGAATGCCCGAGGCGGTGCTTGGCCGGATATCCGAACCATTTTTCACTACGAAAGATCCGGGAATGGGCATGGGCCTTGGCACGTTTCTGGTTAGAACGTTTGCGGAGAGATTGGGCGGCGAGCTTTCCTATTATTCGGCACTAGGTAGAGGAACCACAGCTACATTAAGATTGCCAATGCAGTCATCGCGGCGAGGTAGGGACACCCATGTCACAGCCTGAAGATATCCGTTTGGCGCTGCTAGTGGATGACGACGAGGTGTTCCGCAATAGGTTATGCCGGGCGCTCGT
Source organism: uncultured Acidobacteriaceae bacterium (assembly GCA_963705665.1). Taxonomy (GTDB): domain Bacteria; phylum Acidobacteriota; class Terriglobia; order Terriglobales; family Acidobacteriaceae; genus PALSA-350. The sequence goes on from CAVPKQ010000049.1 coordinate 55,132, forward strand.
GCAGCGGACTTGGGAGGCCAGCGCAGCGGCAAACGGTGAAGAAGCCCTGGCTTTTGCTCGTGAGCGTAGTCCTGATCTGGTTTTGGTCGATCTGCGTATGCCAGGAATGGATGGCCTGGACGTAATCGAAAAACTCCGAACCGTGGACTCGTCAATGACAATCATTGTGGTGACAGGCTATGGCAGTATCCCAACGACAATCTCCGCGATGAAAAGGGGCGCCGACTACTATCTGAGCAAACCCGCGGACGCGGACCAGATATTAACCGCATATGAAAAACTTCAGATGCCCTTCGATGAGACGCCGAATGTTGCTACCGCAGTTCCAAGCCTGGCGAGAGTCGAGTGGGAGCACATGCAACGTGTCATCGCCGATTGCGGAGGGAACATTTCCCAGGCCGCCCGCGCGCTCGGCATCCACCGGCGCTCTCTCCAGCGAAAATTATCCAAACTGCCACCCACACGTTGATTCTCCCGCTCAGATGCAGCCGATCTCCAATCCCTTGAGCACGGCGCGGACGCGGTCCCTCACTCCTAGTTTCGAGAAAATCGTGGATGCATGTGTTTTGATGGTTGCCTCAGTGACTCCCAGGATCTCTGCAATTTCCTTATTACTGAGTCCCGCGGTCATTAAGCCGAGAACCTCCAACTCTTTCTTCGTCAGAGGCGCCGGGAGATCCATGCTGTCGAAATTGGGCTGAAAGGCTTCGAGTCCCGTCCGCGCACTGCGGGTCACCGATGGACGAAACACCCGCTCCCCGCTAATCACCTTATCAATGCATGAAGTCAACTCGGCCAAAGTCGAATCCTTACGGATAAACCCGTTCACGCCTGCCTGGATCGCCCGGAAAAACATATGGTCGTCATCGAAGGTGGTCACCAAAACGATGGGCGTTGTGAGTCCCCTCTGCCGGACTTCCTTGAGCACATCCACTCCCGATTGGTTGGGAAGACGAACATCCATCAACACCACATCCGACTCAGTTACCATGATCGTCTCGACCGCGCCGAGGCCGTCTTCGGCCTGCGCCACGATCTCGAACCCGGCGTTTAGCTTGAGAAGTTCACACAGGCCAAGCCGCACCAGCGTTTCATCTTCCACTAAGACAATTCTCATGCCGTCTGCTCCTCCTCAATCGGAACGCTAAGAGCTACCGCAAACCCCCCGGTCTTTAAAGAGGGGAATTCAAGCGTTCCGCGCATCTCTCTTACTCTGGATTGAATACCATGCAGTCCGTTGCCTTGAGTAAGTGCGCCGCAACCGCGGCCATCATCCTTGATGGCAAGCTGAACGACAGCATTTTTTTGGGTCAACTGAATCCAGAGATTTTTCGCCTCCGAATGCCGCAGTACATTCGTCACCGCTTCTTGCGCGCAGCGATAGAGACCATGTGCAACGGAAGCCGGCACCTGTGCAAAGTCCCCTTCCGTTTCAAAATGAGTCCGCACCCCTGTCACATCCCGCAACAGGCGCTTCAGCGCAAGCGCAAGATCTCTTGTTTCGTCTTCTCTCCAGGCGGAAACCGATTCACGTATCTCCGCCAGCAGCACCCGCGTAATCACTTGCGCCCGCGCAATCGACGGCAGGGCGGCCTCCGCAGCACGATGCTGCGCTATCTCCAACTGAATACTCAAACTGGTCAGATAGTGACCGGCGGCATCATGCAGCTCCCTGGAGAGTCGAAACCTCTCCTCAAACCGCGCTGACTCCTTTATCTCGGCCTGCAGATCAACCAACTCCCGGTTTGCCAGTACCAGTTGTTGCCGGTTCTTCACCAGTTCGAACAACAGGCACGCGCCAAGAAAGCTGAAGGCGTACCAGAAGTAATTCCCGCTGGTAATGAAGGCGGCGACCAGCATCTTGATAGGCGAATGGTCTATCTGGACCCAGAAGGGATGAGCTTCTGTCCGGTAGATAATCAGGCGGGCAATCCATCCCAGAAAATTAGCTGCCATCGCAATTCCGAACCAGCGGAAACGCCGCTTTACAGGCACACAGAATGGGACGCAGAAGGCCGACAGGTTTGTAAGGTCGAGGCTCAGTACGGTCCCAAGCAGAATTTGCGGTAACAACCATCGTTCGCGGTGAGGCGCCAGATCGATCCGCAGCGGAACATTCCGCACAAAGAGAAAACCGTAAGCGATAGCGCCGGCGATCTTTGTCCAGAACAAGAAGTCGAGCCTGCCATGATGCGGCCCCGGGCCGGTCTGCGCCTCTCCCACAACCTCGATGATAGCGAGCAGGAACCCGCCCCAACGCAACCAGAAAAAGAGGGGCCTTCGCAAAACCATGTAGGTACCGTACGAAAGATCGACCTGCTGCACATCGGCCATTAGTCAGAGACTCCCCCAATACCACCTCCAGAATAAATCCCAAAGCACCAGCGTCTCCCCCGGAAGTAGGAGAACCGGTCTCGTTCCGATGGCCGATTCCTCGCCCTCTTCTTTTCGATACAGTCGCTGCAGACGAGCGTTCCTATGAAGACTTGGCTAATCGCAAAGCGGCACAGAAAACGCGCGCCGCTCATGCGCGGTCCGTTCATACGTAATCTAAGCTCGGCGATCGCAGCGCTTCTGTTTTTCGCCGCTAATGTCAGCGCACAACAAACGCTGCGCCCGGCAAGCATCTCCGGCACGGTGACCGATGCTCAAGGCGCGGTCATCCTCGGGGCCACAATCACGCTGGAAGATGCCGCCAGCCATGGGAGGAGAACAACCCTCTCGGATGCACAGGGCTCTTTCACTTTTGCTTCGCTGGACGAGGGGATCTTCTCAATCACGATTGAAGCCAAGGGTTTTGCGCCGGCCGTGAAAACCGGCATCTCTCTCCATGCAGGGGAGAACTACCAATTGGCCCCCACCGCCATGCAGGTTGCTGCTGCGGCCTCGACCGTACAGGTCGGCGCTCAGACGCAACATGAATTAGCCCAAGCGCAGATCAAGGCAGAAGAGAGGCAGCGCTTCCTCTTGATCGTTCCCAATTTCTACGTCAGCTTTATCTCGAATCCGGCTCCGCTCACCGCAAAACAAAAGATGGCCCTGGCGTTCAGAGCGACAATTGACCCGTATCACTTCGTCAACAATGCTATCAACGCCGGCTGGGATCAATGGCGCAACAACTACCCCGGTTACGGGCAAGGCGCAGAAGGCTACGGCAAACGCTTCGGCGCCGATTACGGCAACGTTGTCTCCGGGACGATCATCGGGGCGGGCGTTATGCCGGCCCTGTTGCGCCAGGACCCACGCTACTTTTACAAAGGCACAGGCAGCATTCCCTCCCGTATTGGCTACGCCCTTTTCGCAATCGTAAGAACCAAGGGCGACAACGGAAAATGGGAGCCGAATTATTCCGGTCTTCTCGGCAATGTCGCCGCAGGCGCTATTTCCAATAGCTATCTTCCGCAGGGTGATCGGAAAGCAATAGGAAACGTCATCAGCGGCGCCTTGCAAGGCTTCGCGCTCCGCGGTATCGGAACGCTGGAGGAGGAATTCCTGGCGCGTTGGGTGACCACCCACGCCAGAGATAAAGGCACCATCGGGCACGAGTAGCGAAATGTTCCGTTGCCCAAAGCATAAACCACAAAACCCGGGTGCCCCAGGTCCCGATTCTGGGACCTGGGATTCCACAAATCTCGAAAAGACCCATGTTAGCTTCGCGAAGTTGAAGACACGTTCAGCGATGTAGGCGCGGAGTCGGCGCGCGCCAAAATGCAGGCCGAGCCCTCCGTCCCAACGCGAATGTCATCATTTATTAACAGACCGTCTGTTACCGTGTTGCGCAGGTCGGCTAAACCCAAGCGAGGCCGGCGTAAATCAGCGCCGCATTCAGGAGGTGTGTACCATGTGTGCTCGTCACACCGGCACGGTTCGTCGTGCGGGACGTTTCTCAGCGCTGGCCGTGGGGCTGGCGTTGGTGTCGGTCGCGGTGCTGCAGTTGGCGGCTCTCACCGTCTCCGAGACCGGATCCACTCTTATCTATCCGTTGTTCCAGGAATGGGTCGCCGCCTACGCGAAGGTCGATTCCAGCCTGCAGCTGACCGTCGGCGCCACAGGCTCCGGAACCGGTATCGCTCAGGCCATCGCGAAACAGGTGCAGATCGGCACTTCGGACGCTTATATGTCCGACAATGAGGCGATTGCCCACCCGCGCATCCTCAACATCCCGCTTGCCATCTCGGCGCAGACGGTGAACGCGAATCTGCCTGAGCTGCGCGGCGGCGCGTTGAAACTGAGCGGCCCGGTGCTGGTCGGCATCTATACCGGCAAAATCCGCGAGTGGGATGCGCCGGAGATCGCGTCCATGAATCGCGGCGTATCTCTGCCGCACCATGCCATCGTGCCCGTCCGTCGTGCGGACGGGTCTGGCGACACCTTCATCTTCACCCAGTTCCTCACCTTCACCACATCCACCCTCACCGGCGGCACATCTTCGTGGGGAGACAGTATCGGCTACGGCACAACCGTGCCCTGGCCGTCCGTGTCCGCCGCTGTCACGGCGACCGGCAATCAGGGCATGCTGCAGACCATCGCCCGCACGCCCTACTCAGTCGGTTATCTTGGCGCGAGCTTTGAGGACCAAGCGAAGAAGGCCGGCCTCATCACCGCCATGCTGCAAAATCAGGCCGGCAATTTTCTGCTCCCGACCGCGGCTACCGTCACCGCAAGCTGCCGCAGCGCTCACGCCGCGCACGCCTCCCGACGAGCGCCTCACGCTGGTGTTCGCTCCCGGAGCCGATTCCTATCCGCTGATCAACTACGAATACGCACTGGTCTCCGACAAGCAGGCGAACCCGCAGGTTGCCTCAGCCATCAGCAACTTCCTACTCTGGTGCATCTCGCCGCAGGGTGGCAATGCCACCAGTTTTCTCGACCCCGTGCATTTCATCGCGCTGCCCACATCGATTCGCGCGCGTAGTGAAATTCAGATCGCCAAAATCCAGTAGGCGGGAAGGACCAGCCGGGCCAATAACTCTTTACCGCCGAGTCATTCATGAAGGAAACCGCTATGTCGAATGTTGCTAATGTCGCGCGACCCCAAGCCCGTACCGTTCAGGACTATATTGACGAGCGGCCAATCTGGCCGGACGGCACGAGTCTCCGCTCCGTCCCCATGACCACGATGCAGAAACGCATCGTGGATGGCCGGGTAAACAGTGCGTCAATAACAGGGTTTTGGCCGCAGGCGGCGCTACTCCCTGATGCATTCCCGCGTCAGATTCATCAGCGTCTGCTGAGTTCCCAACCTCTCCGAACCCTGGCCGTCGCCTTCCGGATGAAGCTGCGTATAGCGGCCCTCTGCGTCGAGCGTCCACGCCTGCCTCCGGTCGCGCAGGCAGATGTCCAGAATCTCCCACAATTTTTCTTTCCCGGCTGCCGCCCGGATCGGTGTGACCACCTCGATCCGTTTCGACAGATTCCTGGACATCCAGTCCGCCGAGCCGATAAAGAACTCCCCGTCCACCGGCTTCTCGCTTCCGTTCGCGAAGTGGAAAATACGGGAGTGCTCCAGAAACCGTCCGATTATCGAGCGCACGCGAATGTTCTCCGTTCGTCCTGGGATCCCCGGGCGCAGGCAGCAGAATCCGCGAACGATCAAATCGATGGGCACGCCGGCGTAAGAGGCCCCGCACAGCGCCTCGATGGTCTCCGGATCCTCGAGCTGATTCATCTTGGCCACAATGCGCGCCGGCCTTCCCGCGCGGCGGTTATCCATCTCGCGCGCAATCAGCTCGAGCAGCCGCAGGCGCATCGTGGTGGGCGCGACCAGCAGCGCATCGTACGACGGAGCTTGCGCGTGGCCGGTGAGATAGTGGAAAAGGTTCACCACATCGCGGGTGAGCTGCGGATCGCAGGTCAGCAGGTCCAGGTCCGCGTAGAGCCGCGCCGTCTTCACGTGATAGTTGCCGGTGCCGATATGGACATAGCTGCGCAACCCGCCACTCTCTTTGCGCACCACCAGCGCCGTCTTCGCGTGAGTCTTCAGCCCGCTTACACCGAAGGTGACGTGCGCGCCCACCCGCTCCAGCTCCGCCGCCCAGAACAGGTTGCGCTCTTCGTCAAAGCGCGCCTTGATCTCCATAACGCAGGCGACCTGTTTTCCCCGTTCCGCTGCGCGGATCAGTGACTTCACGAACGGTGTGTCATCCCCGATCCGGTAAGCGGTCATCTTGAGCGCCACCGTATCCGGATCGTCTGCCGCCACACTGATGAAGTGCTCTACCGTGGCGTCGAAGCTCTCGTAGGGACGATGCACCAACAGATCGGCCGCCTGCATCGCGGAGAAGATCGAGCCTTCCCCCAGCGACGGCGGCGGAAGGGGCGTCCACGGCGCGTCGCGCAACTCTGCAACCGGCAAGCCCGCGATCTCGAACAGCGCCGTGTAGTCCACCTCTTCGTTCAGATCGAACACATCGTCGGGGGTCAGCTTAAACCGTTGGCGCAGCATCTCGCGAATCTCCGGATCGGCTTCCGGTCCAAACTCCAGCCGCACCACCGGCTCGTAGCGCCGCTGCCGGACCTGCTCCCGGACAAGCGCCCGGATTTCGGACGACGAGTCCTCGTCGAGATCCACTTCCGCATCGCGTGTAATGCGCACCAGCGTCATTCCCGAAACGGCCATCCCGCTATACAGCTTGTCGATGTTGCCGCGAACCAGCTCATGCAACGGAACCAGCAGCCTCTGCCCCGGCTCCAGACCCGCAGTGAGCGGTATCCACTGCTTCAGCCCTCCAGGAATCTTCATCCGCGCCACCATCGGCTCGGCGCACTCCGGGTCTGTCAGCCGGCATGTCAGCGACGTAGAGAGGTTGGAAAGAAACGGGAACGGATGTTCCGGATTGATGACCAGCGGCGTCATGGCTGCGGAGACGTTGTTGTCAAAATAGGCGCCCGCCTCTCCCCGCTGCGCCTCGGTCAGATCGTTCCAGCGCCGCAACAGGATTCCGTGCTCCTCCAGCCCCGGAACCACCGACTCACGATAACATTCCGCCTGCCTGCGCAGCATGGGGAGAAGCTTCTCCCGCAATTGCCCAAAGAGCGCGCGCTGCTCCTCCGTCCGCTCAAGGCGCAGCAGGGATACGCGCTTCATAAAGAACTCGTCGAGATTCGAGGTGAAGATCGCCAGGAATTTGGCCCGCTCCAGCAGCGGTGTCCGCTCGTCCAGCGCTTCCTCCAGAACCCTGTCGTTGAAATCGAGCCAGCTCAGATCGCGGTCGATCCACACCTCCGACAATCCGGCCGTGAGCCGCTCATTCAGAACCCCATGGTCGCCGATCGACGCGAGTACGCTTGTTGCCATTTCCTGTGCTCCTTAAGAAGGTTTGCGCCCGGCCATAGCTGGCGGGCGCTCGTTTCGGGCCGGCGGATTAGGACTCCGCTTTGGTTGCGCCATTTTGACTTCCGGCAGTTACTGCCGGGCCGGCCGCCTGCCGCACCAAGTCCTCCACATCGCCCACCTTGTCCATCAGCAAGCTCAGCCGGTGCGAAAGGGACTGAATTTCGGATTCAGCGCGCCGGTTTACGTCGAAGTCGAGTTCGCTGCGAAGCCGGTCCTTCGTATCCTGCCGGTTCTGGCTCATCATGATCACCGGCGCCTGGATAGCGGCGAGCATCGACAGGAAGAGGTTCAGCAGAATGAATGGGTATGGATCCCACGCGCGCCCCTTCAACGCCACGTTCACCGTCGAATACACAATGAGAACGACCGCGAACAGGATGATGAACGCCCACGAACCGCCGAAGTGCGCTACCGAGTCTGCGATGCGCTCGCCGAATGTCGACCTCTCTTCGATCAGTTCATTCGGATTACGGCTGGCGCGGGTGCGGACCAGCTTCTGCGCTGCGTGAAACTGCCGCGCCTGCACCGTCAGCATGTCCATGCCCGCCATCGGCCTGCGCGCCAGCAGCGCGACTAGATCGTCGCGGCCGATCTCAAGGCAGGTCGACTCTTCCATCGCCATCGCTGTGGTCTGGTGCTCGATCTGCTGCAGCATGGAGGCAAAGCCGAAGAAGTCCCCATGCGCCGGTTCGTCCACCACCACTTCCTGCTTGTCCTCGTCAGTGGTGGTGACGCGCACTCTACCCGACATCACTACATAAGCATGATTCGAAGGGTCGCCGGCCTTGAAGATTCGCTGGCGGGGCGCAAAGTGTTTTAACTCCACCTGCGCCGCCAGGACTGCGGCTTCGTCGTCGTCAAGAAGCTCGAACAGGGGAACATGGCGTAACTCTTCGGCATTGCAGGGCATGATTCACCTCGCGGATGGCGGGTTGCGGTCCGTTGCGTTCTGTTGCGAGCGACCATATCAGACCTGCCCCTTGCCGGTAACCCCGGGTACGATGATTTTCGCGTTACAGGACAATGAATGCTGTGTTGGCCCGGCTCAGCGACCGGATCCCTGAGTCCAGGCGGCCCCCAGCTCATTCATCGAACCTTTACTCTTCATCTACTCCCGGCTTGTTACCTTGTTGCCCAGACCCCGTGCACATCCGCGGGCTGCAGACTGACCACGATGCTCCGTACGGATCGCACGCCGCTTTATCCCGGCCTCCGCTTCCTGCTTCCATTGTTTCTGCTCATGCTCGCGCCGGTGCCTGCTGCCGGGCAGTATCCGAATGTCACCGCGGCGCAGCACCCGGAGCCCCAGACGCCCACCGCAGCTCCCACGACAATGTTTCCTCATTTCACCGAAGGCCGAATCTGGCTCTCCGGGCAGATGAACTTCATCTTGCAGGCCAATCCGCCCTTCTCCGCGGAATATTCCGGTCCGAACAGCTTCCGGCCGGGCTACAACAAAGCGCAGGGCCGGGTGATTACGCTCTTCAGTGGACTACAGCTAACCCATACCACGGAAGTTCTCGTCGATGGTGAGGAAGCGGGAGGGCTCGGCATCAGTTCCGCACTCGGCCTGGGAGGGTTCCCGAACCTCGACGCGGTGAAGGACCCAACCCTCACCGGCACTCCCTATCTGGCTCGCGTCATGATCCACCAGGTCTTTTCCCTCGGTCATGGCCGGAGCGAAACCGACCGCGGCCCGCTCTCGACTTTCTCCGAGCTGCCCAGCCGCCGCCTCGAGGTTCGCGCCGGCAAGTTCGCCATCACGGATTTCTTCGATACCAACTCCGTTGGCAGCGACACGCACCTGCAGTTCATGAACTGGGCTATCGACCAGAACGGCGCATACGACTTCACCGCCGATGCGCGCGGCTACACGTGGGGCGTCCTGGCCGAGTATCAGTCTCCCGCCTGGGGCCTCCGTTTCTGCGAGGCGCTCATGCCGGGCCCGAAGCTCGGCGGCCCTCTGGTCTGGAATCTGCACCGCGCCAACACCTCCGACGGGGAATTCGAGCTGCACCGCGGCCCGGTTCTGAAGAGCGGAATCATTCGCCTCCTGACCTGGGTCAACCACGGCAATATGGGCGTCTATCAGGACGCCATCGATCAGTACCTGGACGGCAAGACTTCCGTTCCCGATCTCTCCGCGCATCCCCTCCAGGTCACCAAGAAGTACGGCTTCGGCGTCAACCTCGAACAGGGCTTCACACCCTCCATCACGGCCTACGGACGCTTTGGGTGGAACAATGGCAAGACCGAGTCCTGGTCGTTCGCTGAAATCGACCAGACCGTCTCCGGCGGCGTCGGCGTTCTGGGCAACCTCTGGAAGCGCAACAATGATCGGGCAGGTATTGCCTTTGCATCGAACGGAATCAGCAGCGTCCACGCGAAATATCTTGCTCTCGGCGGCATCGGCCCGGAGGCTCGGCGACAGCGGTCTGATGTACGGCCGGGAAAATCTGATGGAGTCCTATTACACGGCTCATCTTTGGCGAGGACTGTATATGGGGCCGGACGTGCAGTACATCGTCAACCCCGGCTACAATCAGGCGCGCGGACCGGTCTTCGTCGGATCGTTCCGGCTGCATGTGGAACTTTGAGCCAGCTCAGCATGAGGTTATCGTGAAGAAATCCCGGCGATCCCTGTTCACCGCCTCATCCACTGCCCTTCGCTGGTTCCTGCTGCTCTTCCTCACCCTTCTTCCGTCCATGGCTACCGCCCGGCGCGTCGAATCGCTTGCCCAGGTGAAATCGCTTTACGTGGCGGCTTTCACAGGCGGAGCTCCTGCCGCCGAGCTTCGCGACAATCTCGTTCACCATCTTGCCTGCACCGTTTCGCCTCCGTCCTCGGCGCGGTCGTTCCCATCTATAACATCCAGGGGCTCACTCAGGATCTCCGCTTTACCCCCCAGGCTCTGGCGGACATTTACCTGGGCCGCGTGCGCCGCTGGAATGATCCGGAAATTCGCCGCACCAACCGCGGCGTGGATCTCCCCGACGCGGAGATCGAAGTGATTCATCGCTCCGACGGCAGCGGTACGACTTGGGTGTGGAGCGACTTCCTCTCCAAGGTCAGCCCGGCGTGGGCTGCGTCTGTCGGTCGCGGCGCCATCCTTCACTGGCCGGTAGGAGCGGGAGCCGAGCACAACGAAGGCGTCGCCGAAGCCGTGCGGAAGACCCCCGGCTCCATCGGCTATGTCGAGCTCGTTTATGCGATCCAGCACCAGCTCAGCTTCGGCGCCGTGCGCAACCGCGCAGGGGAATACGTTCATGCCGATCTCGACAGCCTGGCGAAAGCAGCCAGTGTCTACAGCGCTGTCGGCGAGCCTCCAGCGTCAATCACCGATCCCTCCGGCAAAAACGTATACCCCATTGCGGCCTTCACTTGGCTGCTGCTTCCCGCCCAGTCCTCTGACCCGGCGAAAAGAGCCGCTCTCGCCGAACTTCTCCGCTGGATCCTCACCTCCGGACAAAAAGAATGCTCCGCTCTCGGCTACACGCCGCTGCCCCGTGAAATTGCGAACAGTCAGCTCCAGACGCTGAAAAGCCTCCCATAGCCCGCAGACTGTGCCGCATCTCCGGACATCATTGCCCGGTACGTCGACAGCGCGATTGCGTTCCTAAGTGTCCAAACCCGAAGTGTGAAAATCCGAATCAAAGTGAATTAGCGGCGGGCGAGCATCGCGACAGGATTGTGCAATTGTTCGGCAGGATCGGGAAAACCTTCGGGGGTTGTTTTTCTATATCGTTCTATAAGAGCTCAGCCCGGTTGGCTTACCTCTCTTGATGCACGAAGTGAATGCATTCATAAGAGCCGAGGGTCGATTTGGAGTGGGGCGATTACAGACCGGTAGATGCGTCTCGCAGGGGCAGGAGTTGAAGAATGAGGCCACGCATCATTTGCCATATGCTTGCTTCCGTTGACGGTAGGATCGACGGAGCGTCTTTGTGCGCCGTAACGCCGGATGGGGAGTATGAGGCGACCGGCGCTAAATTAGGTGCGGATGGATGGGTCTGCGGCAGAGTGACGATGCAGCAGCATTTTGCCGAGGAAGGGATCTTCCGCTCTACGACTGGCAAAGCGGCAGGACCGCAGCCGGTTTTTGTCGCTCGTCGTGCAAAGAGCTACGCCATTGCAGTGGATACGCACGGCAAGCTGCTTTGGATGGACGGAGAGATCGACGGCGATCACCTCATCTCGATCGTCTCTGAGCAAGCGGCAGATGACTATCTGTATTACCTACGAGAGAAGGGCGTTTCCTACATCGTAGCCGGAACATCGACGGTCGATCTTCCACAGGCCGCAAGTGCTCTGAAAGAGCACTTCGGAATCGGAACGCTCTTGTTGGAAGGCGGCGGCAATATCAACGGAGCCTTCCTCGATGCTGGGCTGGTGGATGAGTCTGAGTCTCCTCTTGGTTCCAGGTATCGATGGTCGTCACCATGTGCCAGCCGTGTTCGACGGTCTACGGGGAGCAGACCGCGTGGCTGTTCCGTTGAGGCTGAAATCCATTGAACAGCGCCCGCAAGACGTGCTTTGGCTTCGCTATGAGGTAGCAAAGGCGAGCAATTAGCTCGAGTCCGATCTGTTCAAGCGAAACAGCAAGAAGGGAGAGAGAATTCATGCCTTCCAACAAGGACGAACGTAAAACACCGCTCACATCTTTGGAGAAACTAAGCCGTCGCGCATTCCTCTCGCGCGCCGGAGTTGCGGGAATAGCGACAGCAGGCATGGCCGCTCCGCTCGCGACAGCGGCGACAGAGGCTACTCCAGTTCCCACTCGCGAGGAGTCTCCTTCAGCAGCGCCCGCAGGAAGCGTTCCCGTCACGTTGAGGGTGAACGGAACGATCTATCGAGTGCAAATCGATCCGCGCGCGACTGTGTTGGACACCTTGCGTGAAACGCTGCATCTGACCGGAACCAAGAAGGGCTGCGACCACGGACAATGCGGCGCCTGCACGGCGCATGTGAATGGCCGGAGAGCCAATAGCTGTCTGCTGTTCGCCGCTATGCAGCAGAATGCGGAGATCACCACGATTGAAGGTCTCTGCACTCCGGAGCACATGCATCCAGTCCAAGCCGCCTTTGTGGAACACGACGGATACCAGTGCGGCTACTGCACCAGCGGGCAGATCATGTCCGCAGTAGCCATGCTTAAGGAGCCGTGGGGTCCTTCGGATCAGGACGTAAAGGAAGGGCTTAGCGGGAACATCTGCCGCTGCGGTGCTTATCCCAATATCGTGGCCGCTGTGCAGGCGTGCCGCCGCAACCAGAACACCTGAGAGGAGTCCAGTCTATGCAGCCCTTCGAACTGATTACCGTGACTACAGTTCCAGAAGCGGTGAAGGCGCAGGCCGCCTCCCCGACCGCGCAGCAAGGAGTCCCGGTGCGCTTCATCGCCGGTGGGACCAATCTCGTGGATTACATGAAGCTGAACGTCGAGACACCGCGCCGGTTGGTTGACATCAACGGCTTGCCTCTTGACAGGATTGAACCGACTGCAGATGGTGGCCTGAAGATTGGCGCTCTCGCTCGCAATAGCGATGTGGCGCACGACGACGCAGTCAAACAGAAGTATACGGTGCTCTCGCAGGCGCTCCTCAGCGGCGCTTCCACGCAATTGCGAAACATGGCGACGACAGCGGGCAACATTTTGCAGAAGACACGGTGCGTCTATTACCGGGATACCGCATACGGCTGCAATAAGCGGCAGCCAGGCAGCGGGTGTTCTGCCCTCGAGGGCCACAACAGAACGCTGGCCATTTTAGGCACGAGCGACAAATGCATTGCAAACAATCCGTCTGATCAAAATATTGCGTTGGCGGCGCTGGATGCGACGATTCACGTGACCGGCTCCAAGGGGGAGCGGGCCATTCCGATCACGAAGTTCTATCTGTTGCCGGGGGACACGCCGGAGCGGGAGACTGTTTTGGAACCTGGCGACCTCATCACCCACGTCACCCTGCCTCCGCTTCCTTCGGATGCGAAGAGCTTGTATCTCAAGCTGCGGGATCGCGCCTCTTACGAGTTCGCGCTTGCATCCGCCGCGATTGTGATGAAGCAAAGCGGGAGTCATATTGAGTTCATCCGAGTCGCGCTTGGCGGCGTGGGGACTGTGCCCTGGCGCAGCCGCGAGGCTGAGCGGGTTCTCGAAAGGAAAGCAGCAACGGCGGCGAATTTCAGGGTTGCCGCAGAGGCTGCATTGCACGGCGCACAGCCGCAATCGCAGAACGGGTTCAAGGTCGAGCTAGCGAAGCGTTGCCTTATGCACGCGCTCACGCAAGCCACAGCCCAGGCGTAAGGAGGAAGACGATGCCACAGCAACAGAAACAGAGTTCGGAGCAGATTCAGAACAGCAAGGTCATCGGTATCGCAACTCCACGCGTCGATGGGCCTATGAAGACTACTGGAACGGCGATGTACGCGTCCGATTATCATCTGCCGGGCCTCGTTTACGCATGGCCGGCTACGGCGACGATTGCAAGTGGAACTGTGCGCCGCATCGATACCTCTGCAGCGGAGAAGCTGCCCGGAGTTCTTGCGATCTACACTCATGAAAACATCGGGCCTCTGTACCGCACTCCTCCGTCGCCACTTCTCAGTCTGATGATCGATGAGACGCGGCCGCCGCTCGAAGACACGACGGTCCGCTACTATGGGCAATACGTAGCCGTGGCCGTGGCCGAAACGATGGAGCAGGCACGGGCGGCTGCAGAAGCCCTAACTGTCACCTATGTCACGACACAGCACAATACCGATGAGAGGCTTCTCGGCACGCCTATCAGCGAACTGAAGCCGAAGGAGGTCACGAAACGGGGAAACACTGCAGCGGCTCTCAGTTCCGCATCGATCAAGCACGATGCGGTCTACAGCATGCCGGCGGAGACGCACAATCCCATCGAACTCCATGCGTCCGTCGCGGTATACAAGGATGGCAAGTTCACCCTGTATGAGACGTCGCAGGCTGTAGTGAACCATCGCGACGTCATGGCCGCTATGCTCGGCGTGCCGCCAGATCGGGTACAGGTCATCACTCGATTTTTGGGCTCGGGTTTCGGCGGCAAGCTGTGGCCTTGGCCGCACTCTGCGCTTGCTGCTTCCTGCGCGCGGAACCTGAACCGCCCCGTCAAGCTGGTGGTAAGCCGTTCCATGATGTTTCAGAGCATGGGTCACCGGCCCGCCATCGATCAGCGCGTCCAGCTTGCCGCAGACGCGTCCGGGAAGCTGACCGCTATCCAGCATGACTACGTCAATCACACCAGCATGCAGGATGATTACGACGAAGGCTGCGGCGAATCCACCGGGTTTCTGTATTCGTGCCCCAACGTCCTTGTGACCGGCGCTTTAGCTCGTCGGAACGTGGGCACGCCTACCTCCATGAGAGGTCCCGGTGCGGTGCCTGGCCTGTACGCGCTGGAATCGGCCATGGACGAACTTGCCATCAAGCTCAAGATGGACCCGCTCCGACTGCGTCTGTCGAATGAGCCGGAGATAGATGAGAGTACGGGCCAGCCATTCTCATCTCGTCACCTGAAGGAGTGCCTGACGGTCGGCGCGGAGAGGTTCGGCTGGGCAAAGCGCAATCCCGCTGTGGGCTCTATGAAAAATGCGGAAGGGTTAACTCTTGGCTGGGGCATGGCCGCCTGCAGCTGGATAGCGACTCGGATCGATGCCGAAGCGAGTGTGGAGCTTCGTCAGGATGGTACCGCTCGTGTGGTCTGCGGAACGCAGGATATTGGCGGTGGAACTTACACCGTCGTTGCACAGATGGTGTCGCATGAGACAGGAGTTCCGGTGCACAAGGTCGAGGTCGTCCTAGGCGATTCCTCGCTGCCACCAGGCCCGATCAGTGGCGGTTCTTGGGCTACGGCATCTCTGACGCCTGCGGTCCTGGAAGCGGCCCGCAACGCAACCAAAGCGATTGTCCTGGCTGCGACGAAAGCTCCTGAGAGCCCGTTCAAAGGCAAGCAGGAGGAGGATCTGGAGTTTGCAGACGGCGTCGTCCGCTTGAAGGGACAGACCGGGATAACGCTCTCTCCAGCGAATGTACTCAAGCTTGCGAAAGCGGAGGCGGTTAACGGAAAAGGCAAGTCCCAGGGCATCTTCGGAGACAAGCACGCCAAATACTCCTTCCACAGCTTCGGAGCACAATTCGCGGAGGTGACCTGGCAGCCGGAAATCGCGCGCTTGCGCGTGAGCCGTACTGTAACTGTTATCGATGCCGGGCGGATGCTCAACCCCCGCACTGCACGCAACCAGATTGAGGGCGCTGTCGTTATGGGTGTTGGCATGGCGATGCTCGAAGCTACCGAATATGACCAACGGACAGGAGCGCCGATCAACAGTAATCTCGCCGATTACATCGTGGCCGTCAACGCGGATTGTCCTCAGATCGATGTAACGTTCCTGGATTATCCAGATTTCAAATTGAACCCGCTGGGCGCGCGCGGAGAAGGTGAGATCGGTTTAGCAGGAGCAGCCCCCGCCATTACGAATGCTGTCTACCATGCCACCGGCGTGCGCGTGCGACGGTTGCCGATACGGATAGAAGACTTGCTCTCCGCCCCGCAGAATGGCCATGCCATCGCGTAGCGCGATGCCCGCTTACCTGCGGCCGCGTTTCACCACCACGTACGGGTGTCCCTTCGCCTTGAACACACGGTTCAGATAACCGCCCTTCGACTCGGCAGACATGAACTCGGCATGCTCCTCGGCAGACACTTCGAAATAACGGTACACATCTCCGGTCTGGCGGAACTCGATGTCCAACTCGCACCTGCGTGGCTGGTAGCCTATCGAGGCGATCGTCTCTGATTCCACCGCTTCCCGCCGCATCCTGCCACACTACACCCAACTCTTCAGGGGATAGACCTCAAGGGTTTTCTCTAGCAGGCTCCGCTGCGCCTTCCCAAGTGGAGTGCGGCGATAGATATGTGTCCGATTCCCGGCCGTAATTGGAGTAGGATGGAATAGGATTTAATCCTGAGACTACGCAGGAGGGTTTCATGCGCTCAACCCAGCAACTCAGTATCACGCTACCAATCGAGATGGCTGATCTCGTCCGCGCGAAGGTTGCCACCGGCGAGTACGCAACCGAAAGCGAAGTGATCCGTGATGGCCTCCGCACCTTACTCGCGCGGGATCGCGCCATAGAAGATTGGTTGCGGGAAAAGGTGGCCCCAGCATACGACGCGCTTAAGGCCGATCCGTCTCGTACGGTATCCGTGGATCATGTGCGCGCGGCTTTATCGACCGAACACCGGAAAGCCACTGTCAAGAAGCGCTAATGCTCTACACTGTCGTCTTCACGCCCGAGGCAGAAGCACAGACTCATCGAGCTATACGGGTACATTGCTTTGGCAGCATCTCCAGACATTGCTGCCCGGTACACGGATGCCATCGTGACATACTGCGAAAGCCTGCGGACTTTTCCCCGCCGAGGCCTCAGCCGTGACGATATCCGGCCTGGTCTGCGCATTACCAACTATCGAAAGCGCGTGGTCGTCGCATTCGATGTGGAGGCTGACCGGATAAACATCATCGGAATCTTTTATGGCGGTCAGTACTACGAAACGGCCTTGCAAGAAGAACAAGAAGACGAAGAAATTTGAGACTTCTTGACCTGAGTGTGGCAGCGCTTCTGACCTCCCGATGAGCCGAGCTTGTATCGCCCGTCAAAAGCGCGGCAGCGAAGGAGTCGGAATGATAAACCGAATTCGAGAAGCGCAGCCGGGTTTCAAAGCCAGAATTGCCGGTGTGTTTTATTCATTAAGCGTAGCGACCGCCATATTCGCCGAGGCCTTCGTTCGCGGCAAGTTGCTCTACGCAGTGGGTCTTATTCCGGTCTTGTGCTTTACCGTTGTTACCCTGCTGCTCTACAGCATCTTCAGGCCGGTGAACAAAAGCACCGCTTTGCTCGCGGCGCTCTCAAACCTCGTAGGTCTTGCATTTGAAGCGCTGGAATTACATCTCCAGGATGTGAATGCAGCCTTGGTATTTCACGGTTTTTACTGCCTGCTGATCGGCTATCTCGTTTTCAGGTCGCGCTTCCTACCTCGAATTCTGGGCGCGCTGATGGTGATTGCCGGCCTGGCCTGGCTGCTGACCTCTCTCTCATCGCCGCTGGCTCATCTCTTGCATCCATACAGTCAGGCATTGGGCTTCCTTGGAGAAGGGTCTCTGATGCTGTGGCTTCTCCTGCTGGGGGTGAACGTTCCGAAGCGGAAAGAGAAGTCAGATGCAGATCTGCAGGGGAGTCACAGCTCTTTGGGTTGATAAAGCAGTCAGAATTCGATCATTGGTTTTGCCACTACTTCGCCAGTAGCCCCTGGTTGTGCTCGTAGCTGATCACTCGCGTGACTTTCCACACCCCGTTGTCGTCATGCCAGATCATCACGAACTTGGCATCGCCAACATTGTCCGGCTGGTTAGGATGATGGAATCGATGAATTCCGATTTCGACGGCTCCGTATCCCTTCAGAGGATAGACCTCGAGGGTTTTCTCTAGCAGGCTCCGCTGCACCTTACCGCAGATGTTCTGCGTAATTGCCGCGAGAAACGGCGCTTTCCCTACCGACAGCCCTGTCTGGTCGTGATAGAACTCCAGATCATCTGAAACCATGGAGCCCAGTGTCTCTAGATCGCAGTGGTTATACGCGTCAAAGAGCTTTGCATCAAGCGACTTGATGGTTTCGAAAAGTGCGTCGCGACGTTCGCTTGTTTGCCCAGTGCTGGGCAGAATCAAGAAGAAGAAGGTGAGCGGCAACAAGAAAATCCATCTCTTGCTGATCAAGGGAGGCTCCTTAAGAGATCTTTACATCTCAAGAACATCTATCCTATGTGATTTCGCCGACCGTTGACAGGTCGGTGCGATGAGCTACGTCAGACACCTTTGGCCGAATAGAATGCCTCCATTGACTCAACAGGGTTCGAAACACACACGAAACTGTAAGGCGGCGTGAAAGATGATCAAGAGGGGCATAGAAGCGCTTCAGAATGCGCTTGAAGTTCTCTGCGACGAGAAATGGTTCCGGCTTTATGGAAACTGCCTCTGCATATTGGCACTCGTCGTCGCCAAGTACGGCGCCGGCCTCACGTGGCGGCAGGTTTTGGTTGGTTTGCTAGTTATCGGGATTTGGAATTCCGGCTCAGAACTGTTACGCCACGATGAAAAGAAGCGCAAATTTCAGCGAATTCAATTCAGGATTGGTTTAACCCATCTCGGACAAGCACTCGTTGACGCGGGCATCTGTAGCGAAGATGAGGTAAAGCAAGACAACGGCGCGCTATGGGATTCCCTCGGACCATACTCCTGGCTCAGCCCCCCGTCCACACCCTTCAACTGCGCCCGCCATCTATAGAGTTGCCGCCGCTCAACCTTCAATTCCTTGGCCAGCTTGTCATGCCCGCAGCTCTTCATCCTCTCCACTGCCTGGCGCTTCTCTTCCAAAGTCCATTGCCTC
Source organism: uncultured Acidobacteriaceae bacterium (assembly GCA_963705665.1). Lineage (GTDB taxonomy): Bacteria > Acidobacteriota > Terriglobia > Terriglobales > Acidobacteriaceae > PALSA-350. Next base: position 73,928 of record CAVPKQ010000049.1, read on the forward strand.
TTCTTCATCCCACTCTCCATTCCCTGTAGGATGGGACATCTTGCCGTGTCTCACTTTTGGGGTTCACTCCACAGTGCTGGGACAATCAGCGCGCCCACTATCGTTCCGTCTGAATTTGAATCGGAGTAGGCGCTTGCGTTTGCCGACCTGCCAATGAGGTTCATCCAATTCACCGGCTTGCCGGTGGTCAGATCGAAGACCATGGCCAGTGTGTCGCGGTTTGGGTAGGCACCGCCGCAAAACACGTAACCGTCGACAGCGACAATGCTCAGGAAGCGCGGGCCCGTCATGGTAACCGCTATTGTCCGTTCCCAGTCGTGTTCCACCGCATTCTTACCGGTTAACGGCTGACCCACTTGCTTGGCCCAACCGCGATAATTCGCGTCGCAATCCCTTAACGACCCGGCCATGTGTTCGTTTAGCCGGTTCAACAGGGCATTCACACGCGCTTCGGCAGGAGTTGAAGCGTGGACAATTAATGGCCATGCATCCACTCCTCTGCGCAATTGCTTGCTGGGTGCGAGACTCACGAAGTCATCTTTTTGCCCAAGATCAAGGCGCGCTGAGACTATAAAGAGCAGCGCAATAATCGCGGTTCTTAGGTCCATCAATCTTGCTCCGTAAATGCTTGAAATCGACTCACACTTGACCTCGGCAAACGCGGCACTTCATTCACGCGTGACCTTGAGTGTGTGGATATCCGTGACTCTCTTCATATCAGGTAAAGGCGTGAACAGAGCATCATCTGGTTGCATCGGTGACAAATCAACGACCTGAGCCGAAGCCATCACAGTTTTCCCTTGTATTGATTTGATCGATAAGGCAGGCGCGTGTCCCCCGAATTGGCTAACCCGGTCGCGAACGAGCGTCGAAGAGTTGGTGGAGATGATTGCACGCAACGCTCCGCCACCTTGATCAAAGCAGAATGTCGGGGACGGAAGAGGAATCGGCGGCTCAGATAGCTGGATGCAGTCCAACGTAGCCTTCTCAAGCTTCTGATGGCTCATGTGTGGCACCGTCCTACTCAAGTCCTCCCCAATGGGATGGGGCCTACGCCTTCAGTTCGAAAGTCGCCGTCTTTGTTTTCTATGACTGTTCCGGTGTAGGAGGAACTCTCAATTCTTACCTTCCAGGTGGTCAGCCCAACCCACCATTCCTCAATCCTCCCTGCTTCTAATGGCTGTCCACTGCGATCACTGAGATTGAAGTTCACTTTCAGATGCCAAGGCTTCATATCCACGTCATTGATTCGTGTTGAATGGCTCGCGTCCAGAACTCGCTGGCGTAGATCGCCCTTATCCAGCGCGGGGACGGGCAAAACGATCAACAACGCAAATAGTGAGATCAGGATTCTCTTCACGCCCTTTCCTCCACTTCCAGCGCACCTCAGGATTCTATTCGAATCGAAGAGAAGATCATTATAACACGTTGTGTTATAATCGTTTTTGCGAGGATACCGTGACCGGCGAAGCACTAAAAGCGGGGCGCGAGGAAGCCAACCTGACGCAGCAAGAAGCAGCGTCAAGGCTGGGCCTCACGCAAGCCTACCTGTCAATGCTCGAACGAGGGCGTCGGCCGGTGACTACGGAACTCGCTACGCAGGCAATAAAGGTATTCCACCTGCCGCCGACGGCTTTGCCTCTGGGAGTGGATCAGTCGTTGACGTTGGATGAAAGTGCGTTCAAAGCAGAGCTCGGCGCACTGGGATACCCGGGCTTCGCCTACCTGCGCGGAAAGTTCCGCTACAATCCTGCTCGATTGCTGCTCCTTGCACTTGACCAGGACGACCTTGACCGAAGGGTGGTTGAGGCACTTCCCTGGCTGGCCTACACGTATCCGGAAATGGATTGGGAGTGGCTTACCCGCAACGCCAAGTTGAATGACCGTCAGAACCGGCTTGGATTCGTGGTGGATCTTGCCGAAGAGTACGCGGAGAAGATGGGCGATGAATCGCGGAAGAGAAGCCTCGACCAGAAAAAGACCGTTTTAGAGCGTTCTCGACTTGCAAGAGAAGACACCCTCTCCAATGAATCCATGACGCAAGCTGAGCGCAAGTGGCTTCGTCAGAATCGTCCCTCAAAGGCGCGACACTGGAATCTACTCACAGATCTCGACGTGAGACACTTGGCCTATGTGCCCTCGTGAGGCGATACCGGAGCCGTGGCGGTCATTCCTGAACGAGCTGGACCGAATTGCGACATCGACGGTTCGCCTCGATTGTATTGGTGGCTTTGTTGTCACAATGCTCTACGGCTTGAGTCGTCCTACGGCTGATGTGGATGCGCTCGAAATCGCTCCACGTGCTGCGGCAGATGCTTTCTCTCACGTCGCGATGCTGGGCGGGCCATTATTCCAGAAATATGGCGTCTATTTTGGATCGAGTGACTGTTGCGCAGCCACCCTACGAGTACGAAAGTCGCCTTCAGGAGATGTTTCCTGGAGCGTTTCAGAACCTGCGCCTGATGGCACTTGATCCATACGATCTCGCGCTTACCAAACTCGAACGCAACATCGAGCGCGACCGAAGTGACATGCGGTATTTGGCTCGTATCATCCCTTTCGATCTGGAGCTGCTTCGTGACCGTTACCATCGAGAGCTTCGCCCGTACCTAGGCAATCCGAAGCGCGAAGATCTGACGCTGAAACTCTGGATCGAAGCAATCGAGGAAGACAGCCGTCCAATCGAACCGGGCCCACGAGCCAGATAACCCACCACAAGGGCATTCAAACTAGGCGACGATTCGCTCGGGATGGCCGCAGCGAGCGTACTTCCGCAGGTCAGCTACCGGAATGAGAACCCGCGGCCATAACGGCACAGGCCACGCCTGTCGAAGTGTGGTCGCGAGCGAACGCGGAGAGCCGCATAGCCGTCCCGGGATCACTTCTTTGCTCATGAGAGCTATAAGGTCTCGTAATCGGAGGAATCTAATTGCCGCGACCAAGGGAGGGGAAAGAAATATGTACTTCGTCTATCAAACACGCAGACGTGGCTCAGTCAGCCACTACAAAAGAGTGACGAAGAGATTCAGCGTGTCGCTATTTGGCCGGAATGAGGGCTGGATACCGTGGATTTTGAGCAGGTGTCTGACCAATCTCGAGAGCCAGAGCGAACCATTGCGTTGGCACCTGAGCGAAACTGATATCAGGCGAGAGATCACGGAGGACGCAGACAAACCCACGGGCAACGCACTAATCATCGATCTCAAACCAAATGACGCGGGGAATCTGTCCCTGTACGAAATCGTAGAAGCATGGGGACATTCCGCGTGCGGCTGGACCCCAGTCATGCTTCGATTGAAAAGCCTATTTTGCGACGAAGACGCTTCGAAATTCGATCGGTGCGATTTCACACGAACTGATACCGAGAGTTCGGCCGAGCCTATTTTCTCGTTCTATTACGCGCGCGGGACGGTGCGCGACGGCAAGCTCGAAGGAACTTGGAATCTCACAGTACCGGATCGGCGAATTCGGTGTTGCTTTGGCCAGACACAATGACGTTTTTCTGTGAAAATGCGACGGCAGCGATCAAGTACATAGGTTTTGCAGGATGCGGATGCTGTGAACCTATTTCATCAGCACACGACCGCAGACGCGCAGCTGCGAGACGGCAACACGATCCTTCAGGCGGGAAGGTTCCGTGCGAGATTCCACATCAGGTCGTAGAGGGCGGCGTCCATTTCCTGGTGAGGTTGCGTTCGCGTGTTGCAAAGGGCCGCGGAACATACGCCGTCCGCATTGTGGACCATCAGCGAGCTTGAACCTGGCAAACTTCCACTGTGCCACCAGCTCCCGGCGCCGTTGCTGCTCACCATCCATCCACGCGCGTAACGGGCCTCGCCCTGGGGATAGGCGGCGGCCGGAGTGGTCATGGTGCGAAGGGTTTCGGGTTTGAGAAGTGCCGGGATTCCAGGCGCCCCGCCTACGTGATTGAGGAATTGAATAAGCTGTGTCGAGGAGGCGATCCAACCGCACGTGGAATCCATGCGCGTGATGTTGATCTTGTAGGGATCTTCTGAATACTGGCCGATGTAGACCACCTCATTCGCAGCGCGGTTGTGCTCGCTGTTGCGGGCGATCTGCATATCGTTGATGCCGCAGCGAGCGAGAATATTCGTCTGGATGTAGGCCGCATATTGCTGGCCCGTCACCTGTTCGATCACTCTGCCAAGAATGCAGTATCCGAAGTTCGAGAATATCCATTGTGTACCCGGCTGACTTGTCAGGGGAACATTCCCGATCGTTTCAGCGATTAACTTCGTCTGGTCCCAGCCGTTGTTATGAAGCATGGGATCGTTGTTGTCGGCAGCCCATCCACCTGCGGAGTGCGTGAGAAGTTGGTCGACAGTTATCTCTGCCACATAGATTTTATAGGGAGGCTTCCCGTATTTTGTGCCGAGTATCCCCTGCAGGCCAAAGATCTTGTCAGTAAGATTCAGCCTTCCTTGCTCCACCAGGGAAAAGATCGTAACCGCGGTAATCGGCTTAGAGAGATCGGCGATACGAAAGAGAGAGTTCTGCTGGGCCTGAGACATGTGCTGGCGATCAGCCATGCCGCCCGCGTGATCATAGACAAAACGTCCATTTCTCGAAATCGCCAGCGACATAGCGGGCACGCGATATTGCCGTTGAAATGCTTGCGTGTACTGGCCCAATCCGACACGGGGCCGGTTCGGAGACCAGGAGGCTGATTGCGCAAGCGCGCTCAGAGGTGGCGCGCTCATTGCGCCGGCAGCCGTGGCAGACCACATTGCGGCGAGAACATCTCTACGAGAATACCTTGGAGTTGGCATGATCTATTTTCGTCTTGATGGAAACTTATTTTTGTCGCTACCGGTTGAAAGATGGTCAAGGCATGCGTTGCCCTTGAAACGTTCCTGTGCCACGCCGATCGTGGAAGGTTCCGTTGAACGTACTCCCCTGTACAACTCCGTTCACTCGGGGTCCATCGACTCGCCCGCGAAAAACCAGTGGTTGCCTGGTTTTCGTTCGCACAACAAGATGCTGGTTATTGATGGTGCCTTCTACTCCGCCGGACTGATTCGGACCCTTGAAGTGTCCTTTGATCGAGACTCCGGCCTGCTCAAGATCAAGGTACTTAGTGGAGGTCTGGCCATTTGGGTCATTGCAATACAGCGTCCACTTGCCGACGACATTCGCAGGAGCAGTCTTTGCCGGCGGCTGCTGTGGCCACGCGTTCGTGGCACTAAAGGAGAGCAGCGCCGCACAAAAGAGACCACAAATAGCAACTTTCATTGCGATTCCTTTCCATCAAGAAGTTAGCAAAACGCCAGCCCGAAACCTATAGAGGTTGCTACACAGCCGTCGATGTGATGGTCACCCTATCACCGGATTAAGCGGTATGCTCAATCCGATGAAACAGCCCCTAAACGAAAATGGCCGCCTCGAATCAGGCTGGCCATTTACATCTAACTCTCTGATTCCCTGGTGCCCGGAGGGGGACTTGAACCCCCATGGCCTTGCGGCCTGCGGATTTTAAGTCCGCTGCGTCTGCCGATTTCGCCATCCGGGCTCCGTTATGCGGGCGCCCGGCAGGAGACTGCCAGGGCTCCGCTTTATCCTACCAGTCCGGCCAGTCTCGCAAATGGCAAAGGGAGGCGAGGCCGCCTCCCTTTGCCCTGCAAACTTTCCTCCAGGCTAATGAGGCTTGCGATACTCTATGCCCTCTTCCTGAAGGAAGTATTCCGACGAGCAGTTGTCGGAGCCGCAGATCATCGACTCCAGGCCAACATACTGCGTCTTGGTTATCAACCCCAGCGCTCCGCAATTCGGGCAAGCCAGCACCGCGACATATGGGTTGCCCACTTCCCCCATTGCCGCCCCGTTCTCCAGCACGAACATCGTTCCGGGTTCCATCTGCTCTGGAATCCACTCGCCAAGCAATTCGAGCTCCGTCAACATTCGATTCCTCCTGTGCCGTCCTTGAAGCTGGTGTCTAGAGCGATCGCACAAACCATGTCATCTGTGTGATCGCTCCAACGTCGGGTAACTTGCGGAAGCGCTCGCGATACTTGTTATGCCCTCCATCCTTCTAAAGAATTTCGAAGTCCACCCTCACTGCTGTGCAACTATGCGCGCAGAGTTTGTCCCTCCGGCCCGCTCGGCCGCCCCGGCATGGCTCAACTCCGCATGATTCAACTCGCGGTAGATCGCCTCATTGCGCAGAATGGCCTGCACGTACTCCCGCGTCTCGGTAAATGGAATGGACTCCACAAACTCGTCCATGCCGTTGTACTTCCTGATCGATTGCCAATCCGCCACACGATTGTCACCCGCGTTATAAGCAGCAAAGGCATACTCCGGCCGGCCGCCGAACTTATCCAGCATCTCCTTCAGATACAGAGTGCCTAAGCGAATGTTGGTTGCCGGATCCAGCAGCTCTTCGGTATGAAAGTGATGGATCCCCTCTTTTTTCGCCATCGAACTTCCCACCGAGGGTAAAAGCTGCATCAGCCCATACGCGTTTCTGTTGGATACCGCCAACGGATTGAACTCCGTTTCCTGCCGGATCAGAGCCGCCACCATGTAAGGATCCAGGCCGTTTTTCTTGGCCTCCTCCTCAATCGTTCCCCAGTAGGGCTGGGGAAACAGAATCTTCCAGTAGCCCATGGGGATCGCGTCGATCGGCGCCGAGGTATAGAAAGGAATCGCCCTCTTCAAGACCGACATCGCACGAAAAGCTTCGCCGTAGGAAGCATAGATCTCCGCCTCGGCAAAGGCCCCCCACTCCCGGCTGCCGTCGGCAGATTGGATCTCCGCCGCAATGTATTCATTCAAACCCGCATTAGCCAATAGACGCGCCTTGACTACATGCTCATCGTCTTCGGGAACGTCGTCGGTGAGCGCAGGTATCTCCTCGGGCCGGATGTGGTCGAGCACTGCCAAATCCACAGGCGTGACGTTGCCCAAGGCCGCCAGCTGCTCTCTCGCTATTTGGCCGTAATAATAGTGTTCATAGGTATTGGAGACGGTCCGGTAATAAGCCGCGGCTATAGCCGGGCGGCGCTCCTGATCTTCGTAGATGCGTCCCCGCCAGTAGAGCGCCGCCGCCGTCTCTTTGCCCCCGGCATAGAGCGCAATGTGAGCATCGATCAGCCGTGCCGCATCGGAGTAGTTACCTATTTGGTAATTCAGCCAGGCCGCTTTCCATTGACTGCTTCCTCCGTACCGGGTCCTGGGAAAGCTTCTGGCCAATTCCTCGTAGTACGCGATGGCGCGCGGATAATCCTTAGTCAACAAGTACATGTTGCCCGAGGAGTGGAGCGCTTCAGCCAGCCATGGACTTGCCGGAAAGCGCTTTTCCATTTCGTTGACAATCGCCTGCTGGGTATCGCTATCGTTTCTGTCGCGCGCCAGCTCCGTCAGCAGGTAGAGACGCCGGGCGCCACTCTCATCCTGAGTGTCCGGCAACGCTTCGGCTTGCGCCCTGGTCAGCCGCTTGAGCTTCCAATCGCAGGCGGCGGCGGCTACGAGCAATGCATCTTTTGCCGGCCCAGCCGCAGATTCGGCGGCCAAGGCGCGGTACTCGTCGCCCGCCTCGCCGTACCGGCCGCCGGCATAGAGCGCATCCGCGTGGAATCTTCGTTCCTCAACGGTCAGCGGCGCCGCCCCGCCAATCACGGCAAGCTGCGCCTTGGATTGCTGGCCTTCGCTGCGTAAAGGGAAAGTGAGAAAAATGTGCCGGTAAAGCCGCGCTGCTTCGTCTGTGTTTCCGGCCATCTGGCTTGCCCTGGCCAAGGCGAATTGATAGTCCGCATGGCCGGCAATAGCATCCTGCGCGTGAGCGCGCAAAACTCGCAGAGCCTCCTGCGGATCGCCTTGCCCGAGGGAGAGATTCGCGATCATCACCGGAAGATCAGCCACAAAAACGCTCTCAGGATACTTGGCGGAAAACCCTATTAACAGGGTTTCCGCATCGGCAAGCTTACCCGACTGCATTTGCGCTTGGGCAGTGAGGAAATCGGCATAATCGTCAAGCGCCGTGCCTTCGCTCCTCGCCTTTTGAAGGTTGGCGATCGCTTCCGGATAGCGGCGATCGATGAGGTAGGCATGGCCCAGCGCGAGATATGCCGCGGAGGCCGCTTCTCCGGTGTGTGCGCGCGCATATGCGGATACACCGTTGTAGGCGGCAGGAGACCGCGTCGAGGCCAGGGACTGGGCCATCGGCCTCAGTTGTGAGGAGGCGACGAAGGCGCGCTGAAGTTTGCGGCTGCGCGCGATGCTCCGAGCCGACCGTGGTTTGCGCCGGGTACGGACATGCCGGGTCCTGCGCCGCGAGCGTGCAGTACGCCTATAGGTCGCCGAGGAATGTTTTGCGCTGTGTTTTGCTAGAGAAGCAGGATGCGCCGCCACGGCATGTTTACGCGAGGAGGCCGGCGCTCTATGCGTGGCTGCGGGCGTTTTATGCGTGGCCGCAGGCGCGGTTTGCGCTATCAAGGATTCGGCTCCTGCCGCCATCCACAGAATGGCAGTCAGCAACCCCCAGGGCAGAAGCTTTGCCATGCTTGCAATCACCATCAGAACCGCCGTACTGCTTTTGCTGCTAATAAGACTCTAAGCGGAAAACTTGGTTGCGCGAAGCTTTCCATTCTATGGGATACCCGGCAGGAACCCAGAGCATCACGCCGTCGTCGGCCGCCTAATGGGCAGACTACCGGCTTTGCCCTGGGCCGCCATGCCCATTTAGTATGAGTGTGTCACCATAGCCTGGAGGCCCGCGCGGCGGGTTCCGGGAAGACCTGGCGAATTTCGCCTTCGATCTCGTACTTTGCACCCTCTGCCCCGATTGCCTGTTTTGTCGGTTGACCATCGTTCACCTGCACGCCGGCCCGCAAGGGCGACTGGGGAAAATGGTTCGGAGAGGCCTGATTTCTGAAGCGGCGTGACATGTCTATCATCCAAACAACACAGCCCGAAGAAGTCCATCCAGATTTGCTGCTGGTAAATCGGGCGAGGGAAGGCGATGTTCAAGCCTTCGAACAACTCGTCAAGCAGTACGATCGCCAGGTGTTCCGCATTGCTCAGCACATCACCCAGAATCGGGAAGATGCGGAGGATGTGGTGCAGGATGCCTTTTTGAAGGCATATGAAAAGCTGGATCAGTTCCAAGGTAATTCCAAGTTCTACACTTGGCTGGTCCGCATCGCCGTCAATGAATCGCTCATGCGCCTGCGCAAACGGCGAACCGGACGCATGGTTTCAATTGACGAGGATATTGAGACGGAAGAAGGCTCCATGCCTCGGGATTTGGCCGAATGGAGGCCCGACCCGGAGATGATGTACGGGCAAACGGAATTAGCAGGAATTCTGCGTAAGACAATCCAAGGTCTTCCGCCGGGTTTCCGCATCGTATTCGTGTTGCGCGATGTCGAGGGTCTTTCCACCGAGGAAACCGCTGAGACGCTGGGTCTGAGCGTTCCGGCAGTAAAATCGCGGCTGCTTCGGGCGCGGCTGCAGTTGCGGGAGCGGTTGAGCCGCTACTTCCGCAAGAAAAATGGGGATGGAGCAAAATGAACTGTTCAGAATTTCTGGCAGAGCTCGGCGACTTTCTGGATAACAAGGTAGCCACCGGTCTACGCGCCGACCTGGAGGCACACCTTCAAGGCTGCGAGCATTGCGTGATCACCATGACCACCACGCGTAAGACCATAGAGATCTACAGGAATCACGAGATATACGAACTTCCCAACGCACTGCGGAGCCGGCTGCAAGCCGCCATCCTGGCCAAGTGCAAGAAGGGATGTCCTGGGAGCTAAGAAGCAGTCAGCAAGCCAGCGAGTCGGCAAGTCAGCGAAAGGCGTCCACAGAGATTCTCGTCGTTATAAAAATCGCTGACTTGCTGACTTGCCGACTCGCTCCTTAGTTGTTGTCGTCCCGGCGCTGCAGGGTTGGGCGGTCATTACCCTGAGAGTCGGGGGAGTTTGGATCGTTGTTCGTTGTGTTCGCCCGGCGCAATGTGGGCTGGTTGCTTTTCTCGCCGTCCTTCAGCTTGCGCTTGTTCTCAATCCGCGCCAGCCGCGCTTTTACGTCATCAAACTCAGAAGTTGTCACCACATATTCCTGCCGCGGAGGCAGCAGCGTCGCGATCTCCTTTTGCGTGGCCTCGATCCGGCTTGGCGTCTGGGGGTGAGTTGAGAATGCCTTGACGAAGAGATTGGGCTTGGTTTTTTCCAGGTTCCCGATCTTTTCAAACATGCTCACCAAGGCCTCGGGGTCATAGCCCGCGCGGTACATGTACTGGATGCCCAAAAAATCAGCTTGTGACTCGAAATCGCGGGAAAACTGCAAAAACGTTACCGGAATCGCCAGGTTCGATGCCTCGTAAATTCCATATCCGGTCCAGCCGCCGATAAAGATCAGCGGGATTGTTCCAAACTGGGCGTAGTTCATCCGCGTCTGCTCGCGGGCGGCATGGTGAGCGGCAACATGGGCGATCTCGTGGGCCATCACGCCAGCCATTTCGGCTTCGGTGTCAGCGGTCAAAATCAGGCCGCTGTTCACGTAGAAAAAGCCCCCGGGCAGCGCCATGGCGTTCACTTCGTCGGAATCGATGACCTTAATGGTGAAAGGGACCTTGGAATCGGAATTCTTCACCAGGTTCTGTCCAATCCGATTGACATACTCATCGACCACCGGGTCAGTGACGAACTTTACGCTTTTTTCAAGTTCCGCCGCGTACGATTTGCCCATCCTGATCTCGCTTTCGGTCGAGTACCAGTTGCCCACTCCCCGGCCGCCGATATCGCGGGTCCCCACCGCATTCACATCGTCGATGCTGCCCGGCTTTACGCCCGGCATTGTGGGTTCAGGCTTATAGGTCGCTGAAGATGAAGTCCCTGAAGATGCGCTGGTGTTGCTTTCCGCGCTAGAGGGCGGAGTGGAGCTGGGCGACGGCTCGGAAGTTGCCTGTGGAGTTGCATTCGGCTGACCGTTCTGCCCGATAGCGGAAGACGTCATGCCAGACGCCAGCAAGAAAAATCCCGCCACCACCGCTCCGGCAGGTGTCAGCTTGATGCGCAGCAAATTTGCCATTCCAACCTCCTCTGGGGAAGCGCGCTTCCCCATGGGCGCGACAACCTCGCGTATTAGACATAGTATGCCCGCGTTTGGGTCGCCGTCCCACGCAAAAACTACCACCGTATCAACAACGCTCAGAATGCCCCGAAAAAGGTCTCAGCCGGCGAAACATGCTCGGCCGTAGAAAGCAGCACTGGGAATCCACGAGACGAAAAGCAGATTCCCTGCGGGAATGACAACAAGAAAGGCAACTGCGAACCCAGAAGGGCGGAGTATATGGATGGGTCGTGATGACAAACGTGATCCGTCTTTGCCTTTCTTGCTGCCATTCGCGCAGGGAATCTGCTTTCCCAGCCTCGGAGCGGGACTTACGCCTGGCTTCGCCGCACCACCAGCTTAGGGAGTAGCTGCCGCTCCGCTCGCTGCGCGAGCAGGAAAGGGCTGATGGTCTGAGCTAAGAGAGCCGGACACTCCTCATGCGGCAAATGTCCAACCCCTGGCAGCACTACCAATTCGGCCTGATCGAAGCAGCGCTTGAGCGTTTCCCCCGATTTCAAGCTCACAGCGCTATCGCGATCTCCCCATATCAGAAGGGCTGGGACGCAGCGCACCGCGTCGAGAGCCGGTTTTAGTTTGTCCATGTCCTCAAACCATCCGGCGAGCAGGCTCAGTACATAGTCTACAGTTCCAGGAACACGCAGCGAGCGAGTGTATATTTCGAGCGATCCTTGGCGCGCCTGCTTCTCATTGCCATACATGTGTCCCAACGCTACTGCCTTGAGTGCCTCGGGCACATCCACAAAGCGATGGGCAAACCAGCGGCCCAGCGGGGATTGATAAAAATAGATCATCGGGTCGGCGATGTTAGAGAATGGATTGGCCGGCGCGTGCAGAACCAAGCTCCGCACCCGCCCGGGATGCCTGGCGGCCAGCATGAGGGCTACCGCCCCGCCATGGGAAGTTCCGAGAAAGTCGGCCGATTCTATGCCCTCGGCGTGCATGAAATCGGCCATCCGGTCGGCCTGTCCCTCCAGACCGGGATCAATCCCTGGGACCCGTTCCGATTCTCCGACGCCCAAAGCATCGACGGCGTAGACAGTGGAATCCGCGGCAAGCATAGGCGCCAGGGGCTCCCATGCGGCGGCTGTTCCGAGAAGACCGTGGAGCACAATCAACTCCGGCCCAGCCCCTGCCTTCCAATAATGCATCTCATGCCCGTCCACCTGCGCCCGGTGGTGCTCCACGGAGAACTCATTAGAGTCCAACATCCAAGTTGCCAACGCCATGGGGCCCCCGATCCCAAACTGAACGACAACAACTGAAATCGACCGCTTCAACTGAGATCTTTTGTGAAATTCACCTCCTATTCAACAACATTGAAGCTGGTTAGCGGCTAAAAGGATGTCTGATGAGGGGTATCAGGGGTAACCACAAGAGCATAGCTGGCGATTACCTTCTTTCAGGAGCCATTCTGAGCGCTATCTTGCTCGGTTTTGGGCGCTCCGGAAAACAGTATCTTGTAATATGCCCGTTCATATCTTCAATCTGGAGGTTTTTGAATTGGTCTTTTGAATTCGTATCAGGCTCGCCCGTCAACCCGCCGAATAGACTGTATCCGCTGTGGAATTATGAATATACTCAAGCTGGCAATAGAGCGGCGCCTGCCTCCTTTAGCAATGGCAAGCGGCTTGCTTGCTGAGGGGCGGAGATCCTCGTTTCGCCAGCTCGGAGCATGCAAAAGCCCTTTCAAATTCGGATGGCCGTGGTGGTCCTCGCCCTGCTTACTGCGAGCGCCGCAATCCTGGCATCCCTGAATTTCGCCAAAGAGGGTTCCTACGTAATACCCACAGACAAAGTCACCTGGGTGGAGTCTGCAGGTGGATTAACCGCGCAACACGTGCTCCGCAACGGCCCGGGCGAGCGGGCCGGGATCAAGCCCGGGGATCTGCTCATCGAGGCCGGCGGCTTCCCCACCCCGCGCATAGCTGCCCTGATGCGCGAGTTGTTTTCCGTTGGCATCTATCGACGTCTCGACTATAGCCTGGTACGCGCCGGCGTCCCTATCACTGCATCGGTCATCCTGGAGCCTTTCGATCGCAGCTTCTATGACTGGTCGCGCATTATTGGCCTTGTATATCTCGCCATCGGCCTCTACGTTCTCTTCCGGCGCTGGACCGCTTGGCGCTCCACTCACTTCTATGTCTTCTGCCTGACCTCGTTTGTGCTTTATTCCTTTAACTCGACGGGCAGGCTGGATTCCTTCGACTGGACCATCTACTGGGGCAAGATCATCGCCCAGGCGCTGCAACCCGCGCTGTTCCTGCACTTTGCCTTGGCCTTTGCGGAGGAGCGCCCGGCCCGCCTGCGCAGATTGACGTATTCCCTGATCTACCTACCCGGAGCGGCGCTGCTTACCTTGCAGTTCGTTGCCATCTCCCGCTGGTCGGCGACGGGGATTCTCAAGACGCGTCTTGACCAGCTCGGCATGGGTTATCTGGCCGTCTACTATCTATTTGCTGCGCTGGTCTTCTTTCTCAACTATCGTCATCAGGAAAACCCTCTCCGCCGCCAGCAGTTAAAGTGGCTGACCCGCGGAACCCTGCTCACCGCTATTCCCTTGACGGTGTTGAACGTCATTCCTTATCTTGCCGGCTTCCCGGTTCCCGCCATCCTGACCAAAGTTACCGGTATCTTCCTGGTATTCCTGCCGCTCACGTTCAGTTGGGCGATCGTTCGCTACCGCCTGATGGATGTGGACTTGATCTTCAAACGGGGGGTCACCTACACCCTGGCGACAGCGGCGCTGGTGGGCCTTTACTTTGCCGCCGTGGCCGTCGCCGCGGAGCAGTTTCATACCCGCCTGCCCAGGGCCGGAGCCTGGGGGCTGATCGCAGCCATCATCGTCACCGCCCAGCTATTTGACCCTCTCAAACGCGCCATTCAGGACAGGGTGGACAGGGTTTTTGACCGCAGGCGATACGACTACCGCCATACGCTGATCGAGTTTGGCCGCGGCTTAAGTTCGCAGACCGATCTGCGCGCGCTGCTGAATTCGATCGTCGACCGTTTACCCAAAACGCTGCTGGTGGCCCGCGTGGCCATCTTCTTTCCCGAATCCGGTGGCCGCTACAAGCTGATGGCGGGTCACGGCCTGCCGCAACAGCTTTCCTCCGCCGAAGGCAGCTGGGAAAGCAATCTCGATCTGCGATTTCTGGATTTCGATCAGCCGGATGCCGGCTCCCATATCTTTCTTGAAAATCCGCAGCAGGCTCTTCACCTGAGCGATGGGGAGCGCCGGGCCGCCGCGCTATTGGACTTGAACTACTATCTTCCTTGCCGCCTGCAGGAGAAGACGATTGCCATCATCGGACTGGGCCGCACCACCGACGACAATTTCCTTTCCAGTGAAGATGTCGAGTTGCTCGAGTCCCTGGCCAGTTATATCGGCATCGCCATCCAGAACGCGCGGCTCTACGCCAGCCTGGAGCAGAAAATCTCAGAGTATGAGCGTCTAAAGGAATTCAACGAGAATATCGTCGAGTCGATCAACGTCGGCATTTTTGCCGTGGATCTCGAAGAGCGCATCGAGAGCTGGAACGCGCAGATGGAAGTGATGTATGCGCTGCCCCGCCAGGAAGCCGTTCGCCAACTGCTGAGCGAGGTCCTACCTGCGGAATTCGTCTCCGAGTTCTCCCGCCTGAAGGACGCTCCGGGAGTGCACAACCTGTACAAATTCCGGCTGCAGACGCGCACCGGTGAGACCCGCATCGCCAATATGGCCATCGCTCCCTTGGTTTCGCGCAACTTTCATGTCGTCGGCCGCATCATTCTTGTGGACGACATCACCGAACGGATGGAATTGGAAGCTCAACTCGCGCAAGCTGACAAACTCTCCTCTATCGGCCTTCTGGCTGCCGGCGTGGCCCATGAGGTCAATACTCCTCTTGCGGTAATCTCTTCCTACACCCAGATGCTCTCCAAGCAGGTCCGCGACGACCAGCGGGTAGCTCCGCTGCTGGATAAGATTACCCAACAAACCTTCCGCGCTTCGGAGATTGTCAACGGTCTGCTCAATTTTTCCCGTACCAGCGGCACGGAATTCCGCGAACTGAATCTGAACGACGTCATCGCGGATACGCTGAAGCTGCTCGAGCACCAATTCCACACTTCGCAGGTCCGGCTGGAGACATCGTTAGACAGCGATCTCCCATATATCCTGGGTAATCCCGGCAAGCTCCAGCAGGTCTTCCTGAATCTCTTCCTCAACGCCAAGGACGCGATGGAGAGCGGCGGCACTCTCCGTATCTCCACCCTGGTGAATGGGCAGGTGGCGGTTGACGTAACCGATACCGGGTCAGGGATCGCATCGGAGCACATGCAGCGCATTTACGACCCCTTCTTCACCACCAAGGGAACGGTGCGCGAAGGGCAGCGCCGGGGCACCGGCCTTGGGTTGGCTGTAACCTATGGCATCATTCACGAGCACGCCGGCAAGATCCAGGTAGAGAGCCATGTGGGAAGCGGAACCACCTTCCACCTGGAGTTCCCCAGGGTAAGGAAGCCGGCCCATGCCTGAAGCTGGCACGCTCCCGCTGCAGAGCAATCCCAGCCTCTCAAGCTCCGAGCCGGAACATCGCATCCTCATCATTGACGACGAAGCGGCCATTCGCGAGTCGCTCGACACTTTGCTTTCTCTCGAAGGCTATGCGGTGGACTCGGCTGCCGATGGACCGCAAGGCTTGGCGCGCATCGATGCTCGAGCCTACGACCTGATTCTGTTAGACCTGGCCCTGCCCGGGCAGAACGGATTAGAGGTTCTTGCCCAAATCCGGGAGCGTCAGCCGGATTTGCCCGTCATCATGATCACCGCCTATGGCACTGTAGGCAATGTGGTCGACGCGATGCGCGGGGGCGCGCAAAATTTCGTTCAGAAGCCTTGGGACAACGAGAAGCTGCTGGCGGATATCCGGGCATCGATCGCGCGGCGCCGCGCGGAGGAAGAGAACGTTCAACTGAAGCGCGCGCTCAAGCGGCGCTACAATTTCGAGAATATCGTCGGCAAGAGCGAGGCGATGCTGCGCATCTTCGACCTGGTGGCGCAGGTTGCTCCCAGCCGTTCCACGGTCCTTATTCAGGGAGAAAGCGGCACCGGCAAGGAACTCATCGCCAAAGCTCTGCATTCCAATTCACCGCGGCGCGATAAGCCCTTCGTGCCCGTGAATACCGGCGCGATGTCCACCGACCTCCTCGAATCCACCCTCTTTGGACATGTCAAGGGAGCGTTTACCTCGGCCATTGCCTCAAAAAAAGGCCTCTTCGAAATGGCCAATACCGGCACTCTTTTCCTGGACGAGATCGCCACCATGGGAACGGATACGCAGGCGAAGATTCTCCGTGTGCTGCAGGACCGCCGGTTTATGCACTTGGGCGGCGTCCAGGAGATTCAAGTCGACGTCCGCATCCTGGCCGCCACCAACGTCGATCTTCGCCAGGCTGTGCGTGAAGGCAAGTTCCGCGAAGACCTCTACTATCGCCTGAACGTGATCATGCTCGACCTGCCTCCGTTGCGCAGCCGGCGGGAGGATATTCCTTTGCTGGCGACGCACTTCCTCAAGCGCTTCAGCGAGGAAAACGAACTGCCCCTGCGTACGCTTGCGCCGGACGCTCTGCGCGCACTGGTCGACTACGACTGGCCAGGTAATGTCCGCGAACTGGAAAATGTTATCGAGCGCGGAGTAGTGCTCTCCTCGACCCAGACCATCGGGCTCGATCTGCTGCCCGGCCATCTTACCGGCCGCAGCTATTCTTCCAGCCTGCTGGAGCACAATCCCGATGCCGACCTCTTCGACATCATCGGAGATATTGAGCGGCGCATCATCGTGGACAAGCTCGAGCGCTGCAACTGGAACCAGACCGAGGCCGCCGAACAGTTTCGCATTCCGCTCTCCACGCTTAACCAAAAGATCAAGCGGCTCTCCATAGAAATCAAAAAACGCATCAAGGAATAGCAATGTGGAATAGCAAGTCGAGCAAAACACAGAGCCGGATGGCGCTATGGTAACCTCGGCTTACGGCCCGTTAATATCCTCTCGGGCAGCAAACGCGTTTTTTTGACTCTATCTTCTGGCCGAGCGATGCCGATCGAACCACTTGAAAGTATTGCCAAGAAAGGCGTAGTTGCAATACAGAACTACGCCCTGCTTTCCGGCCGGGCGATGGTGAATTTGTTCCAGCGCCCTCTTTATCTGGCCGACATGACCACGCAGGCCGACTCCATTGGGATCGGCTCTCTGCCCATCGTCATTCTTACCGGTTTCTTTACCGGCGGCGTACTCGCTCTGCAGTCGGCTTCCTCTCTGGCACAGTTCGGCGCAGCCACCCTCACCGGTCAGTTGGTGAGCCTCTCTATGATCAAGGAACTGGGCCCGGTCCTCACCAGCCTCATGGTTTCCGGGCGCAACGCCTCCGGCATGGCCAGCGAGCTCGGCTCAATGATGGTGACCGAACAGATTGACGCCATGCGGGCGCTGGGCACCGACCCGATGAAGAAGCTGGTCACACCGCGCGTCTTCGCCACCATTTTCATGCTCTTCTTTCTTACCATCATCTCCGACGCAGTAGGAACATTCGGCGGCGCCTTTGTGGCGGTTTACATGCTCGGTCAGAATGGCCAGCAGTATTTTCACAGCGCCTACCAGGTGCTGCAGTATCCCGACATCTTCCAGGGACTGGTCAAGCCGCTCTTTTTCGGCTTCATCATCGCCACCATCGGCTGCTACTACGGCATGAATACGCGCGGCGGCACGCAGGGGGTGGGCCGCTCCACCACCCAGGCCGTGGTCTATTCCTCAGTCCTTATCATCGCGGTAGACTTCGTCATCAGCCGGTTCATGATCGGCGTTTTCGGCCGTTAGGCTGTAGGAGGACAGATGGACTTGGTCGCGGTAGGGATACCAGTCGCCTGGTACCCCCCGCACAGAATCCGTACGAGCGCTCATTAGCGCATACGGCTCTTATCGAAGATGAGTAACGGCAGTAATGCTTGCCGCACAGCCGCCCATCGATGGAACACGCTGGTCTCGCTCGGTGTCGAGGCGTGCTCGATTTGCGGTTGTTCTCCCCGATCAGCAGCCTTCCCTCCTCACTCTCCGCCCTCGGTTTCCCGTCTTTGTTCGAGTGATTCATTGGTACTACGCCACTGTCCGACTCCTCGCAGGCGTACATGCGGGCCGTACGGCCTGGGCCTTCTCCCGCCGTCCTGTGGTCGGCTGCAACCGCAGAAGCCTCCGAGGTCTCCCGGTTCTCGTGCATGAAGTGTCTAGGCGTGTCTGGGGTCTACGACTACGCAGGACTGAACAGAGACTCGCGCTTGCGCCTCTGCCCATGTTGCCTTCCGCTAGACCAACAGCGTCGGCATCCTGATTTGGTGTTTTCGAAGCTCGATACCCAGCCCACCTATTCCCCTGTTTACGCTTCGTCTTACACCTCACGGTGCACTACGCAAAACTCGGGGCCGAGTGGTTCGCTACTCCTTCCTCGTAAGAATTTTCCATTCTCTGCTTCATGCCGGTTTATCCCGGCGCACTGGTCTCCCACCCTTCGCACCGAACGGCACCGTGCGAGATATGGGGCACGCATAATAAAGGGCGCCCAGTCGGGAGTAAGCTTTGGTTGCTTGGGAAAGAACCAGAAGCCCACAGCGAAGGAGCGCCCAGATGAATACCAAGAAGATTAACACCAAGTACGTGGGAATGGATGTGCACCGGGATTGTGTTTCGATCGCGGTCTTAAACGAAGAGGGGCGGCAGGTGAGCCAGTGTATTGTGCCGACCGATGGAGCAGTGATTCTGGAATTGGTGCAGGGATTACGGGGGACGGTGCAGATCACCTTGGAAGAGACGACCCAATCGGCATGGTTGTACGATTTGCTGCAGCCCCATGTGAGCAAGGTAGTGGTCTGCAATCCGCGCAAGAATGCGCTGCTCAAGGTGGGCAACAAGAACGACAAACTGGATGCCAGGAAATTGGCGGAATTGCTGCGCGGCAACCAGTTATCCCCGGTTTATCACGGGCAGAACAGCGCGCGGGCGCTCAAGGAATTAGGCCGTGCTTATACGGTACTGACCGAAGACACGACCCGTGTGATGGCGCGCCTGAAGGCCATCTATCGCGGCCAGGTGGTGAGCACGCCGGGCAAGGCGCTTTATGGGCAGCGGCGGCGAGAGGAGCAGTTGCAGCTTCTATCGGCGAACAGCGCTCTGAAACAGCGTGCGGAGTATCTTTTTGAAGAACTCGACAGCTTGCGCACAGTACGGCACCGAGCACGCCAGGGGCTGATAACAGAGAGCCGCAAATTCGAGGCCGTCGAACTGCTGCGTAGCATCCCCTTCCTGGGGCCAATTCGCGCAGCCATTTTAATCGGACGCGTACAGACACCCTACCGGTTTCGCACCAAGCGGCAGTTCTGGAGCTACTGCGGATTAGGATTAGAGACGCGCAGCAGTGCGGATTACCGCATGGTCAAGGGCCAGATCCAACGCAGCAAGAAACCGGTGCAAATCACCGGACTGAATTTCCATCACAATCACGAGCTGAAGAACATCTTCAAGGGAGCGGCCACCACCGCCAGCATTCGTCCCGGGCCATTCCGGGAATATTACGAGAGTCTGATCGCCAAGGGAATGCAGCCGGAGATGGCTCGTCTAACCCTGGCGCGCAAGATAGCAACGATTGCTTTAATCCTATGGAAGAGAGGAGAACGCTTCGACGCAACAGAATTGCAAACACAAGCAGCTTGAGCGCGCTTAGAATCCAGGCCCAGTCTTCAGCTTCTCTGCTGCGATAGGGCGATCGGTTCTTGCGCTCTCGGTTCGAGGGTGAGGATCTAAACGAGGGATAGACGCATTGCCAACAGCGTGCAGTTTCATGGGGCACCATATCCCCCTTCGGATAACCGAAAAAAGCTATATGACCACGAGTCTCAGATAGAACCATGGTTGGCCATTCCGTTGGACCAATCGTTCTCTGCTTGATGGGTGCAAGGTACTGTTGGCCGTCTGTGGTCGCATTATGAGAAATGCTGATCTAATTCAGCCGGGCTGGCGCTGCCAGCTGGTGCGCTATGGAAAAGCCGGTGGCTACGCCACCTCGGAAATCGCTCCGCGATTTCCGCTTTCCCACAGCGCCTACGGCTACTATCAACTCGACTCGGGACCGGATCGCGCCGCACTCAACACTTCGATCCATACAGCGTGGCCTCGCCGGGAGGGCTGGGATGTCAAAAGAAACTCCCCTCGCCACGCTCGCGCCGAAGTTTTTTCTCTTGACATCCCCCTTTATAGAACCCTCGATTCGTGGTGGTTTTAAGATCCATAAAGCGAATTAAGCAAAGCGAATTAAGCATGGTAACCACACCACAGGCCGAAACCGAGCGGGCCGATCAAAAACCCGGCGAGCCGGTGGTCGTCTTCGAGAATGTCTCCATCGGTTTCGAGGGCAACCAGGTCCTCGACAATGTGTCTTTTACCGTTTGCTCCGGCGACACCCGGCTCTTGCTCGGCCCCGCCGGCAGCGGCAAAAGCGTGCTGCTTAAGCTGGTGAACGGCTTGCTCAAGCCCGACTCCGGACGCATTACTGTCTTCGGCCAGGAACTCGAGGAGATGCGGGAAAAGGAAATCTTCAAGCTGCGCGCGCGTATCGGGATGGTATTCCAGGAGGGAGCCCTGTTCGATTCGCTGACCGTGCGCGACAACGTAGCCTATCAACTGATGGAGCAGCATGTTCCCCCGGCGGAGATCACGGAACGAGTTAAAGAAGCCCTTCGCTTTGTTGAGCTCGAGCAGACTCTGGACCAGTTTCCATCGGAGCTTTCCGGCGGCATGCGGCGCAGGGTCGCCATCGCCCGCGCCATCGTCAGCCGTCCCGATCTGATCCTGTACGACTCGCCCACAGGCGGCCTCGATCCCATTACCTCAACCCTGATCATCGCGCTGGTCATGAAGCAGCGCGACGTTTATGGCACCACTTCGCTGGTTGTCACCCATCGGCTTCAGGATGCCTTCACCCTGGCAACGCACACTTTTGACCGGGAGAAGAATGAGATGGTTCCCATCCCCGGGGACGGCATGGACATTCACACCAGCTTTCTGGTTCTCAACGAAGGCCACCTGGTCTTCGACGGTTCGACCCACGATCTGGTCCACTCGACCGACCCCTTCATTAAGGAATTTCTTTCCTAGGCCGATCGAGATATCCTGCGGCATGGCTTTTAAGTTCAAGGGCGTCGATTTCATTCAATTGGATAGCTTGCTTTCCGATGAGGAACGGCTGGCGCGCGACACCACGCGTCGATTTGTAGAAGAGAATGTGACGCCGATCATTGAACAGTGCAATCGCGACAGCCGCTTTCCCCGCGAGCTTGTCCATACTCTGGGCCAGCTCGGGTTTCTGGGCGCCAATCTGCAGGGCTATGGCTGCGCCGGGATGTCGAATGTCGAGTATGGCCTGGTAATGCAAGAGCTCGAAGCCGGAGACTCCGGCATCCGCAGCTTTGTCAGCGTGCAATCCGCGCTGGTTATGTATCCCATTCACGCGTTTGGGAGCGACCAGCAGAAGGACGCGTGGCTCCCGCCGTTAGCCACTGGAGAAAAGCTCGGCTGTTTTGGGCTTACCGAGCCTGGTTACGGTTCGAATCCAGGAGGGATGCGCACCCGCGCGCGCAAAGAGGGCAATGAGTATGTGCTGAATGGAGAAAAGATGTGGATCACCTCGGGCTCGATCGCCGATGTCGCGGTGATTTGGGCCAAGGTCGAAGAGGAGGAGGATCGAATCCGGGGCTTCCTGGTGGAAACCAACCGGCCTGGTTTTACCGCCTATGATGTGCATGGTAAGTGGTCTTTGAGAGCATCCGTAACCTCCGGGCTCTCTCTTCAGGACGTACGTATCCCGGCGGGCAATCTGCTGCCCGGCTCGGGCGGACTTAAGTCTCCTCTTATGTGCCTCAACCAAGCCCGCTATGGCATTGGCTGGGGAGCTCTAGGGGCGGCCATGGTTTGCTACGATACCGCGCTTCAGTATTCCTTATTGCGTAAGCAATTCCGGGAGGAAGCGATAGCGAGCCATCAATTGGTTCAGGAAAAACTGACCTGGATGATCTCGGAAATTACCAAGGGCCAACTCCTGGCCCTGCAGGTTGGCCGCCTCAAAGACACGGGAAAGGTTGCCTCGGAGCATATCTCAATGGCCAAGCGGAACAACGTTTGGCTGGCCTTGGAGTGCGCTCGCCTGGCGCGGGATGTTCTTGGCGCTAACGGGATTACGGACGATTATCCGGTCATGCGGCACATGATGAACCTGGAGTCGGTGAAGACCTATGAGGGTACACACGATATCCACACGCTAATTATCGGACAGAGCCTGACGGGAATTCCTGCATACTAGGAATGCGCAGAAGAAACATCGGCTTACAGCAGCAGTTCGGGCCCGGTAATCACCCATTTGCGGCAGCAATGCCGCTTATGGAACAGAGGGGAAAAGTTCCGGGTGATTTCACGCAACCTCTGCCGTATGGCAGAGTCTTATTACATACGGATGAGTTGCCAAATGGATCTGCAGGCGCTTTCGGTGAAAGAGATACGAGCGGTCAAGCCACGGCGAAGCCCTGAGCTTGATGCCCTGCGCGGTCTTTTTCTGGTTTGGATGACGCTGACTCACTTGCCCACCCATTTGGCCGATCTGGTCAATCAACCCTTTGGCTATATCTCCTCGGCGGAGGGGTTTGTTTTTCTTTCCGCCCTGCTCGTTGCCCAGCTCTCCGTCCGCATGGCTCGGCAGGATAGCCGGGCATTGCACAACAAGCTATGGAAACGAGCGCTCCGCCTTTACGGATATCACCTCGTCATGCTGTTGATGGCCTTCACCTTGGCTGCAGCCTTCGCCGTTACCACCCATCGCGCCGCCCTTTACAACCTGCTCAACTTTTACCTCGCTCATCCGGTCACCGCCGTCATCGGCTCGGTCTTCCTGATCTACTGTCCGCCGCTGCTGGATATCCTGCCCATGTACGTGATTTTCCTGGCCCTGACGCCATCCGTACTCACCTACGCTGTGCGCAGAGGCTGGAACCGTATCCTGCTGGCCAGCGGGTTGATTTGGCTGCTGGCGCAATTTGGCTTGCGTTCCTGGACGCACGATCTGTTGGTGCGCGCTACCGGTTTGCACGTTCCGCTGGTGGAGACCGGCGCCTTTAATCTCTTCGCCTGGCAGGGAATCTGGATTTTGGCCATGTGGGTGGGCGCCAGATCCGCGGAAGGCGCAAATCCCTTCAGCAAAGTACCGGGTTTCGTCGTTGCGATTAGCGCCCCAGTATGTCTCTTCTTCCTCGGGGTCCGCCACTACTGGTTGGGTGCCCATCTTACTCCCGAGGCTCTAGGGCTTTCTCTCGACAAATGGCAGCTCGGTCCGCTTCGGGTGCTGAATCTATTCGCCTTTTCATGCTTGATCTACTATCTACGCAAAGAACTGAGCCGGGTAGTAACTGTAGAGCCCTTGCTCACCTTGGGCAAAGCGTCGCTCGAAGTCTTCTGCGCACACCTGGTCTTTGTCTTCTTAGGCCTGGCGCTGCTCTACGGCGAAGTCAGCGAGACTGCACGGAGCCTATGCCATCCTTCTGGTGACTATCACCTTTACCGGCTTGACGTTGGTCGCATTGCGGGAAGTACGCCGCAAGCGCACGCTCGGGTTGAAGCCATCGACCGATGCAGCCTGACAGGCTGCGGAACAGACGTTGAGCATGTACTTTTTGGAGTGGAAGCCCCCGCATTTATGCGGGGGTAGCGCTTCAGCGCTCCGGGAAGTTCGACTCTGAAGATGCGCTGTAGCGCTGGCATCGGTAAATCGATGTTTTTCCGCAAACCACACTAGACGGCGACAGTAAAACTCTCTTCATCGCGAACCACTTTGCGGTAGAGCGTGTCGCGCTCGACAGGATCACGGCCGGCCTCGCGAATCAGCCGCATCAAATCGGCGCGCCGCATCCCTTGGGGTGTCGTGGCTCCTGCATCGTGGTAAATCTTCTCTTCGATGACGGTTCCATCGATATCGTCCGCGCCAAACCGCAGGCAAATCTGGGCAATCTTCGCCGTCATCATCTGCCAATAGGCTTTGATGTGAGCGAAGTTATCGAGCAGCAATCTGCCCACCGCAACTTGCCGGATGTCGGTCATCCCAGTGGTTCTCGGCAGATGATCAAGCGCGGTGTTGTCGGGGTGGAAGGCAAGCGGGATGAAGGTCTGAAAACCGCCGGTTTCATCCTGCAAAGCGCGCAGACGCAGCAGATGGTCGACGCGATCCTCGTCATTCTCCACATGGCCGTAGAGCATGGTTGCATTGGAGCGCAATCCAAGTTTATGGGCGGTGCGCGCCGTCTCCAGCCAATCGTCTCCATCAATCTTGTGATCACAGATAATATGGCGAATCCGGTCGGAAAAAATCTCCGCTCCGCCGCCGGGCATCGAGTCAACGCCGGCTTGCTTCATTTTGGTCAAGGTTTCCGCAATGGAAAGTTTTGCCCGGCGCGCAAGATAGGCTACCTCGACCATGGTGAAGGCCTTGATATGGACTCGCGGGAAACGCTGCTTCAAGCCGGCAACCAGATCCAGGAAGTACTCGAATGGAAGATCGGGATGCAGTCCGCCGACAATATGGAACTCGGTCACTGCCTCGGTGTAGCCCGAAGCGGCTACTTGCCACGCCTCTTCCAGAGCCATGGTATAGGAGCCAGCGCTTCCCTTCTTGCGGCCAAAGGCGCACAAGCGGCACGCCGCCACGCACACGTTGGTGGGATTGATGTGGCGATTGACATTGAAATAGGCGACATTGCCGTGCATTCTCTCGCGGACATAATTGGCCAGCCACCCTACAGCCAGAATATCGCCCGAGCGGTACAGCGAAAGACCGTCTGCGAAATCCAGCCGTTTACCCGCAAAAACCTTGTCTGCGATCAACCGCAGAGAAGGGTCGCCGGTTTGAAACGGAGAGCGCGCAGGCGCAAACTCGGCAGTCATCACTTCCCTATCTTACTGCACCGATAACCCACTCAGCCTCTGAAATTCGGCTCGTTGCTCAAACGCCTTCGCGGAACGCTGACTTCCAGCGATGGCTGGTTTATGATCGATGAGACCTCAATCATTTGCGCCTACCCTTCTTCAGCTTGAGCGTGCTCCGAGTACTGGCGCTGGCCACTCTCGCGCTTCCTTTCGGGCTGTTTGCTCAGCAACGGCAGCAAGCGCCTCCGGCGGTTGTGCTGCCGCCGGTCACAGCGGAGGCTTTGAACAAAACGAAATGGAGTCTGCCTGCGCAGTTCTCTTCTCCGCTTAACCTGCTTATTCTCTGCTTCACCCGCGATCAGCAACAAGCGGTTGAAACCTGGCTTCCCATTACCGCACCCGGCGAAAACACAAATCCCAAAGTCCAGACCTGGGTGCTCCCGGTTTCGGCGCGGCAAGACGTTCTGTACAAGTGGTGGCTCAATTCCTCTATGCGTGGGGGCCTGCCTGCCAATGAGTCCCCGCGGTATACCGTCCCGCTCTATGTCAACAAGCCGCAATTTCTGAAATCGCTCGGGATTCTCTCGGAAAGGCAGATCGTCATCCTCCTCACCGATAAGACCGGCTTGGTGTTGTGGCGCAGCGAAGGACCCTCTACAGACCAGAAGAAAGCGTCGCTCGCCGATTTCCTTAGGACATCGCCGCTGGCGCGCTAGCACTTGGGTGCTCCTTTTCCCAAAAATTACCTGAAAACGATGGAATAAATCTCCATCCGCTCAGTTTTCATTCATGCACGACGAAATGCGTGCAGGAGCGATTATGAGCGAAAGCAGCAGAGAAGATCAGAGAACCCCCCAAACCACAACCGAAGCTACAGGCGATAATCGCGAACAGGACGGCATCGACCGGCGAGGTTTCCTGAAATGCATGGCTTGGGCCGGCACCGGATTGCTCTGGACCTTCGCGGCAGGCGTGCCCACATCGCAGGTCTTTGCATCGCCATTCAGCAGGCGGTTGGGCTATGGACAGGGCGGCGACTTCAGTTTCGTGCAGGTCAGCGACAGCCACATCGGCTTTAAAAAGCCGGCGAACCCGGATGTGACTGGAACCTTTCAGGCGGCCGTAGACAAGATCACCGCCGCTCCCCAGCAGCCCGACTTCGTGCTCCACACTGGAGATCTGACCCATTCCTCCAAGCCGGCGGAATTTGACACGGTGGAGCAAGTGCTGAAGGGAGCAAAAAAGCCGGTCTTTTATCTGCCCGGCGAACACGACACTTCGACCGACGATGGCAAGCTGTACCTTGAGCGCCACGGCAAGGGGACAATCGGCAACGGCTGGTACAGCTTCGACCATAAAGGCGTCCACTTCGCCGGACTGGTAAACGTGGTGCAGCTCGAAGGGATGGGCAAACTTGGGCAGGAGCAAATCTCCTGGCTGACAAAAGACCTCGCAGGCATCAAAAGCAGCACGCCGGTCGTGCTTTGCGCGCACATTCCTCTCTGGGCCCTGTATCCAGCCTGGGGCTGGGGGACGAGCGACAGCCAACAGGCTCTCTCCCTGGTGAGGCGATTTGGATCAGTAACTGTTCTCAATGGCCACATTCACCAGGTGATGCAGAAGGTGGAGGGGAACGTGACCTTCCACACCGCGACTTCGACAGCCTTTCCTCAACCGGCCCCGGGCACGGCCGCGTCGCCGGGTCCCATGAAGGTGGCGTCCGACAGGCTGCGCGACGTGCTGGGAATTACCGATGTCGGCTTCAAAGCGCAAAACCATCAGCTTGCCATCGTCGACTCGTCCCTGAAGGACAAACCTGCGGAAGAGGTCCAGGCGGAGTTTTGAAATGAGACCCTCGGCGTTCATTATGACGAGCGGCGCGCTCATGATCGCCGCCATCGTGCTTTCCTTCTTTCACCCCTGGGGAGATCTGCGAGGAGGCCGGGCATCGAGCGAAGATCTGCTTGCCGGCAGCCAGCTATCACCGGCAGCCAGAGCAGTGCTGGTCATGAAGTGTCTTGACTGCCACTCGGAGCAGACCATGTGGCCGGCGTATAGCCATCTCGCGCCCATCTCCTGGCTAATCGAGCGCGATGTGCATCTGGGCCGCGATAGCCTTAACCTGTCCCGCTGGGGAGAGTTGAGCGCGTCGGACCAGGCCGACTTGATGGGCCGCATCGCCGCGGGAGTGAGGAGCGGAGAGATGCCGCCCCGGCAATACGTATTCATCCATCGAGATGCCCGGCTCTCCGCAGAAGACCGCAAGGCGCTCTACGCCGGAGCTAAGGCGGAACGAAAGCGCTTGCTCAAAAAGCAACAGAGACGGAATCAGCCTCTAGTAGCCCAATCCAGAAGGAGTCAATCCTATGAGACCCGGAAATCATCTCTCCCGAAACCGCCCGATTGCTAGAGCCGCGATCCTAAGCGTAGTTGTTTCCCTGCCATGCTTCTTCTCGCTGGCGGTTTTTCCTCGAATGGTTCATGCGGCCGACGCGGCCGGCCCTGGAAAGAATCTCTTCGAAAGGCGCTGTACAGGGTGTCATTCGCTGGACCAGAATAGGGTGGGTCCCCGGCTCCGAGGGGTCTATGGAAGGCCGGCCGGCAGCGTGCCTGACTTTACCTATTCTGATTCGCTTAAGTCCGCCCACTTCACTTGGGACAAAGCGAAGCTGGATAAGTGGCTGACCGACACGGACTCGCTCGTCCCCGATAATGACATGGCGTTTCATGTTCCCAAGGCAGATGAGCGCGCCGACATCATTCGATTCTTGAAGTCGGTCAAATAAGCCCGCAACGCAGCCGATTGCAAAGGCATGACCAAAGGCACGACCATGGATCCGGAGTTCTTCGAGCAACTGGCTATGCCGCTGTTCGGTCCGCTCTATAACTTAGCCCACTGGCTGACCGGCAACCGGGCCGATGCCGAGGACCTAGTGCAAGAGACTTATGCCAAGGCGCTCAAGGGCTTCAAATCCTTTCAAGAAGGTACAAATTTTCGCGCCTGGATATACCGCATCCTGCATAACGCCTTTCTCACCTCGCGCAGCGGCCTGGCGGAACGCAATACCTTATTCCTGGAGGACGAAGAGAATGCCGAAACCTGGACCAGCCACACGGGGACGCCCGAGTCTTTGCTTCTGCAACGCGCGGACCAGCAGGCAGTGCATCATGCATTGGAGATTCTGCCGGCCGCCCATCGCGAGATCATCCTGCTATGCGATGTAGAGGAGATGTCCTACCGGGAGACAGCCGAGGTGCTTTCCCTGCCACTCGGCACGGTGATGTCCCGCTTGGCCAGGGCCAGAAAAGCCTTGCGCCAGGTATTGCAGCAAGCTCCACCGGTGAGGCCCCACAATGCGTTGTGATCTAACTCTTTTGTCCGCTTACCTGGACGGCGAGATCTCCGCCGAAGAGACCCGCGGCATGCAGGCGCATTTGAGCGTCTGTCCGGACTGCACGGCGGAGTTGGCGGGAATGATGGCGATCAAGCGCAACCTGCATGCCGCACACGATCGCTACGCGCCGAGCGCGGAGTTCAGACGCGTTATAGGCCGCCAGGTAGCTGCCCCTCAGCGCAGGCGATGGCTCAAGGTTGCAGCGCCGCCCTTCGCCTCCGGACTGGCTGCCGCTCTGCTCATTTTCGCCGTTGCCTGGAACACGCATACGCGAGAACGGGCGTTGAACGCTGCCTTTCTTAGCGAAGTTGCCGACCTCCACGTTACTACGCTCGCCAGCTCAAATCCCGTGGATGTGGTTTCCACAGACAAGCATACGGTGAAGCCGTGGTTTCAGGGACGTATTCCATTCAGCTTCAATTTGCCCGATTTTGCGGGCACCGAATTCACGCTGCTTGGCGGCAAGACGATTTATCTGGAGCAGGACCCTGGCGCCCAACTGCTCGTCGCCATGCGCCAACATAAAATCTCCGTACTCATTTTCGAGGACCGCCCCAAGGCGGATGGGATGTTTCCCAAGCAGAACGGTATAACGGAGCGCGACGGCTTTCCCATAGAGACCTGGCGCCAGCACGGGCTGCGCTTCGTCATCATCGGCAATGCCGATATTGCCGAGCTGAGCAAACTTGCCCAGGCATTCAAAAATGCGAACTGAAATGTAAATTGGCCGGCCCAGAGCAGTTTTGAATTCCGGCTTCGAGCAATGACTTAGTGACGCAGTGGCGGCAAGGCATCTCGATGAATTATTAAATAACTGTGAATGCAGCCCGTCATTCTCTGTAGAGCCAGCGCGTAAGGTCTAGATTATGCTTGAAGTAGGCCTCGGACGGCATTCCTGCGGCATTGAAGACAAGCAAGGGGATATCCAATTCATGCATCGATCCGTGGCTGCGGTAGTTGCTCGGCAATTCGCGGCTTGCCTGCTCCATCTCTCCAAAAACTGTGTTCCGGTCACCGAACACACATAGATCTCCGACGCGAGGGCCGTACAAGCGGAATTCGGACACCGCCTGCTCCCGGGTAAGTACGGATTCAACCCCGGTAAGTCTTAAGAGCGCTTCCACAATCTTCTTCTTATCGTCGGGATGATTAAGATAGACCCATGCAGCTCCGCCGAGACCAAGGTGATGTTTAATATATCGATCTCGCTCTGCTGAGATCGATATTCGAATCGGGCTTCCCGACGCTGCCAGAGTCTTGTCGAGGTCGTAGGCATGAGTTTTGTGGTTCATCCCGTGGTCCGCTGTGAGCAGGAATGCAGTGTCCGGTGCTGCCTCGTACGCCTCTCCCAGAAGCGTATCGATCATTTTGAGATGCTCCTTTGACTCTGGGGCATCCGGAGCCCAGGTATGCATCGGATAGTCTGTTGTATGCACATAAATACACCGGATCTCTGGTTGATGCTTGAGAATGTAGATGGCGGCTCGAATAGTCCAGTAGTTGATCTCACGACTGTAAATAGGCGGAGCCGGTCCCAGCCGATCAACCCATTCCGCAGATGGCTCCTCTGGCGTGACCGAGATTGCCGCACCCCGGCTCAACAGTGAAATCGTCTTCTTCTTGCTGGACAGCAGAGCTGACGACACACCGAGCCTTGCTGCATGTTCGAAGAGCGTGGGCGCCATGAGCAGGTCGGCAGTTTCCATATACTCTTCATGACCAGTGCTTGGGTCGAAGTAGGAGTTGCCGGTAATCCCGTGATCTCTGGGAAAGACTCCGCAGCAGATGGATGAATTGTTTGCATTTGTGACCGATGGCATCACCCCCTTCACCTGCTTATACAACCCCTCACGTTGCCATCTGCGCAACGTTGGCATGTCGCTCTGTTCCAGATAGTCCAAACCAAATCCGTCGAACATAACGACGACTCTTCTTTGCGATCTGCCATGGCTGGAGCCCTGGAAAGCACGCAGCGGCTTGACCCCACTACTATAGGCAAGCGCTGCCGCGGCTGATGTCAAAAAGTCTCTTCTGGACCGCATTCCTGTTGTATCCTTCCGATTTTCGAAATATGCCTGTCATTGCTTTGACGCTGACAGCGCTTTGTTGCGAGAGTGTTACGAAGTGGAACACTCGTTATGTGTACATAACCTAACGCAACGGTCAATAGCCATGAGCCAAACACTCGCGATTGGCGAGCGATTCAAATGATCTATCATTGCGGACGAAGAAGCTCTCGCGTAAGGCAGCCGCCGGGAAGAGAATGTCCGGGATAGCGCTGTGTCCAATAGGCAGCGGCCGCTTGTCCTGAGTTTTGCAACTCAAGTCTCACTGTCCGTCGGTAAATTGCTGTTTCCTTCATATTGCAGGCCCATCCAACCGAAGATCGTCTTCAAATCTACGGCCTCACTCACGGCTCCGGCGAGCCGGTCCAGTTCCCGGTCCCGGCGTCCGCTCAAGTTGACGAATTCTTCGTCCGCCCTCAATTGGCGGTGTCCGCGTGCAGCCTGCAAGAATGCATGGCGAAATTCGTCGTCCTCGAAGATGCCGTGCAGGTAGGTACCAAAGCTGCGCTGATCGGAGCTGACACAGCCATCCTCGAGACCGCCACTGATGGCTTCACTTGTGCGCGTCAGCTCTGCGAAAGGAGAGGCGCCCGGCAAGTAGCTGGTTTCGCCCACGTGGATCTCATATCCTCGCAGCCTATCGCTGCTACACGGTTGACCGAAGAGCTTCGCCGCAAGCAGCTTCCCCTGAGCATTCACGGTGACCTTCTCCGCCCGCAGCGTCGTTTGAATTTCCAGAAGTCCCAGCCCATCGGCAGAGCCGGCGGTCTCAATCCCTAGCGGATCGAGGATATCGGCGCCCAACATTTGCATCCCTCCGCAGATTCCCACGGTGAGACCGCCCCGGCCATGATGACGAAGCACAGCAGCGTCCAGCCCCTGGCTGCGCATCCATGCAAGGTCTTTTACCGTCTCCTTGCTGCCTGGAAGGATGATGACATCAGCCGGTTCCAGCTCCCCTGGCGCAGAGCAATATCTTACGGAGACGGAGGGTTCCGCCAGGAGCGGATCGAAGTCGGTAAAGTTTGCCAGCGACGGCAACCGGAGAATCGCAATACGCAGCCGGCGGATGGAGGGCTTAGCGCTCACTGGCATCCAGTCCGCGGCCGGCTTTGCGGTGAATCCAAGACTATCCTCTTCTTCCAGCATCAGGTTGTTGAGATAGGGCACTACTCCAAGACACGGCTTCGCGATCCGCTCTTCAATCTGGCGGATACCGGGAAGGAGAAGGTCCAAATCACCACGAAACTTATTGATGATGAAACCGCGAATGCGCTCACGTTCCGCCGGTTCAAGAAGCTCCAATGTGCCCAACAAAGAAGCGAAGACGCCGCCCCTATCGATGTCTCCCACCAGGATGCAATGCGCGTTGGCCATCGCAGCCATGCGCATATTGACGATGTCATGGCTTTTCAAATTGATCTCGGCGGGCGAGCCGGCGCCTTCGAGCACCATGATCTGGTGGCGCGCGCTCAGCCATTCATAGCTTTCACGGACGATGGGCAGAAGCTCTTCGACCCGCGATTGAAAGTAATCGGCGGCGCTCAAGTGACGCCATATCTTGCCCCGCACCACGATCTGAGATGTGCTATCGCAAGTGGGCTTGATGAGGATGGGATTCATATGGACCGATATGGGTATCCTCGCGGCCTCCGCCTGAAGGGCCTGCGCCCGCCCAATCTCCAGACCTTCGACAGTCGCAGCCGAATTCAGAGACATATTCTGCGCCTTGAAGGGAGCCACCCGATAGCCGCTCTGGGCAAAGATCCTGCACATGGCCGCAGTCAGCAGTGATTTGCCAACATGGGAACTCGTGCCCAGGAACATGATGGCGCGAGCCGTCATCGCGTGCGATCTTCCAAAGAGAAGAGCGTGGCTTTTCGAGCCCGGTGCGCCTGCTCCAGAAAGGCGCGGGCGGCCCCGGGATGGGCGCGCAGATGAAGATGAATGTAGCTAGCAAGAACGCTTCCTCTGCTATATCCCTCGATCTCCTGCCTGGCTGAAAGTGAATAGCTTACGCGATAGACACTGTTTATTGTGCCGGTGACGGTTGCTTGTGAGCAGTGAAAGCTGTGGCCGCGCATGATGGTTCCTCCGCGGCCCAGAAGACAATCCTCGAGCAACTCGACCTCAGCATAACCAAAGTGCACCAATCCCTCAGTCATTTGGACACTCAAGGGAAGCAGGTCCGCCATGGGGAAACTTTCGCCTTCAAGATCGGTGAGCGTCTGTGCCAGATACATCATGCCGCCGCACTCGGCATAGACAGGCTTGCCGGCAGCGGCAAAGGCTCGAAGCGACGCCAGCAGCGTCTTGTTTTCGCTGAGCGTTCGCGCGTACAACTCCGGATAGCCTCCACCCAGGTAAACCGCGTCCAGTTCGTCTGGCAGCTCGGAGTCGGCGAGCGGGCTGAACTCTACCATCTCCGCGCCGCATTCGCGCAAAACATCGAAGTTATCCTCGTAGTAAAAGGAGAAAGCCCGATCCCGGGCAACGCCCACCAGAGTCTCTTCTGCCGCTCTGGAATCTTCGAGCAATCACTCGATGGAATACGCTCGATCGCATAGTTCTGCTGCATGAGCCAGTCCAGATCGAGATGCGCTTCCGCGAAAGAAGCAAAGGACCTCAACCTCTCCTCGGAATTCGTCTGCCCCGTCTCCTCTAGCGCGCCGTGCAGCCCGAGGTGCCGCTCGGCAATGGCGACCTCGGGATTCCGCGGCAGCCACCCAAGAATAGGACTCGTACATGTGGAAGCAATCGCCTCTTTCAGTATCCGATAATGACCTTCGCCGGCGACACCATTGAGGACGACGCCGGCGAAGCGGAAGCTCGGGGTCGAAAATCTCGAATCCCTTGACCATCGCTGCGATGCTCCGCGCGCTCTTCGAAGCATCCAGGACCAGCACAACCGGCAGATCGAGCCTCTTCGCGATCTCGGCGCTGCTCCCCTGCTCGCCGCAGCCGGTAACTCCGTCGAAAAGGCCCATCATGCCTTCGACAATCGCCGCGTCCGCGCCCCGGCAGGCCCGGTCGAAGATATCCTGGTTGACCGTGAGATCGAGCATCCATGTGTCCAGATTGCGCGAGGCGCGCCCGCAAATCGCGGTGTGATGACTGCCGTCGAGAAAGTCGGGGCCGCATTTGAACGGCTGCACGGCCAAGCCGCGCTGTCGAAAAGCCGCCATGAGCGCGAGTGATGTGGTTGTCTTGCCGACGCCGCTGGCGGTCCCAGCGACCAGAAATGCAATCATCGTCCTCACCCCTGGTATAGTTGCCGGCAGTGCAAGGGTTTCATCGGCAACTCCACCAAGTTTCTCATCTCGGCCGAAGGCCCATAAGAACTCTCTCGACTTATCCGGTTGTGGTCTCCCCACCATAAATCTGTCTGAACCGTCGATCAAAACCACCACCAATCGCGGGCGCCCCATATCTGGCGCGCTCTTTGCGCCAGATATGGGAAACCACAAATCTCTCCATTCCGCTTCCCACCCCAACAAGCTTCGCTTGCCGGGACCCCGGTTTCGCTCTCTCGAAAATCACTTAGCAGAGCCCCCGTGTCCTCTATGTGGCCACTGCGTTTTGTATCAGGGCACAGCTTTAGCTGTGCCGCATGAATGCAACCAACCCTAACGGGCTTTACAGGCTGCGGAAACTAGGGCACGACTTCAGTCGTGCCGTAACTGCTTGAAAACTCGATCGGCTTTAGCTGCTGAGGGAACTGTTTTCGCACTCTGTTCGACCTTTTCCGCAGAGTGTTTAGCCCCTGTTGCCCTTGCTTTACCCAGGGCTAAAGCCATGCCCTGATACAAGCCTGGGAGGAAATTCGCTCGCTTATCAAGCTGAACCGGATTTTCATCCTCTTGGGGTGGGCCACAGACCCCATGAGCGCTCCGGTCGAGATGACAAATTAGGTGTAATTGTCAACCAAGCCTTCCTCAACCCATTTTTCATCCCGTTGGGGTGGTCGTAGGCTCATGAACACCCTGTTCCGTGATTTTCATCCCCGAAATGGGGCCTTCGGGTCCATGAGGAGAAACAAATCGCCTGCGTGCTTTTTTGTGGTTGCATTTGAATCTATATGGATCGTATAGTTGCACCCGTTCATTACTTTGCGTTTTCAGATCACGAAGTGGATTACCGATTCAAGCTTCGGGGCCCAAACGCTGTACCTCTTGTTCTGGAACTTAAAGAAGGAAAGACGATATGAGTTCAGAGAAAGCCCGCTTCCCGATCGAATGCCGTAGGCACCGTAACGTAAGCAGCATCAGGCTGCCGATGAGCGAATGCTGCCCACGGCTAATCCCTCTGATTGTGGCGCTCGGCGTGCTGTTTTCAGTGCAATTCGCTTCCCTGACCCAGGCTCATGGCCAGTCAGCAGCCTCCGTCAGTGGAACGGCAAGCGATACAAGCGGAGCCGTGATTCCGGGAGTACACGTTGCGCTGCGAAATACAGCCACCGGCGTAGAACAATCCACCCAAACCAATGGATCGGGAGCCTACGCATTCGTGAACGTGGTTCCGGGGAATTATTCGCTAGGATTCAGCCGGGACGGATTTGCCTCGGCTCAGGAAACAAACGTTGTTCTGGGTGTAAATCAGGCGGCGCTTTTCAATATCACACTGGTTCCCGGCTCGATTCAGCAGACGATCAACGTTTCAGCCAATTCCAACACCCAGCAGACCACCACCGCGGCTCTGGGAGCGGTTATCGCTACCAAGTCTGTAACTGACCTTCCACTGAATGGGAGGAACTTCACCCAAATGCTGGAGCTCACCCCTGGGGTAAGTAGGGTCACGGTCGCGCAAAATGCGACTGGAGGCCAAACATCAAACCCAATCGGAACGTTTACCTTCCCCTCCGTGAATGGACAACGCAACCGCGCCAACATGTTTCTTCTCGATGGCGGAAACGATCTGAACTCTTATAACGGAGCCTATAACTACCAGCCGATTGTCGATGACATTCAAGAGTTCAAGGTCCAATCGCACAATGACCTGGCAGAGTTCGGGCAGGTAACTGGCGGCATCGTGAACGTGGTGACCAAGAGCGGAACAAATCAATTTCACGGATCGCTGTGGGAGTTCATCCGCAATTCAGCGTTTGATGCGCGAAACTACTTTGCTACGGTTGTAAATCCGCTGCGCCAAAACCAATTTGGCGCCACCCTCGGCGGTCCGGTATTGATTCCGCACATTTACAACGGAAGGGATCGAACCTTTTTCTTCTTCGCTTATGAAGGATTTCGCCAAAGTCAATCGGCGCAGACTCTGCTGACGACGCCTACACCTGCTCAACTGAATGGCGACTTCAGTAACCTGCTCTCCAAAGGTATTGTCATTTATAACCCGTTCAGCACCCGCCCTGATCCGAACAAGCCTGGGCAGTACTTGAGAGATCCCTTTCCAAACAACCGGATCCCTTCAAGCCTGATTTCGAGCGCGGCCTTGACTTATGCGAAAGCGCTATTTCCCGTCCCAACTCTCACCGGAGTAGCCGGGGGCAACGTCTATAACAACCAGTCGATTAGCACCAACTCCGATAGCTACTCGGGCCGCATGGATCAGGCCTTCGGCAGCCGGGATCTCCTGTACGGGCGCGCCTCCGCCTTCAATCAACCGTATGTCGCCGCCACCGGCATACCCACCGTCACCGAGCCCAACCTTGTGAGTGGGTATAACGTTACAGTGCATGAGGTTCATACATTTGGAGCGACCTCCACGTTGGAGGCATACTTTACCCGTAATTCGGGGCACCTCACGCAGCAACTCGCATATCCCGCGGTTCCTTCAGGTTTCGTACAGACACTCATCAACGCAGGATTCTCCGGGCACCTTTCTTAATGGCTATTCGACGCCCACTCAGAACGGCATCCCCGGCATCGGCGTAACCGGTTATCTCACGGTTCCAAGCAGTCTTTTCCAGGACACAACCGGCTCGGATGTCTCTGAGTATGGTGGAGCATTCAGCAAGATTTTGGGCAGGCACACTCTTAAAGCAGGCGGACTCTTCGCCACCAATAATTACCGCGAGCCGATAGACGCCGCCAGTGAGACTACAAGCAGCTTCCAGACCTCAAATCTTGAGAATCCTACCAGCTCGAACGGCGCATCGACAGGCGACGCTCTTGCCTCGTTTCTCCTGGGCGTGCCCACTGCGGCTCAGAGGAGGAGCCAACTGGAAAGGGAACATGGGGGACGCGTAGGCGGAGCATATCTTCAGGATCAGATCAGGTTGACACCGCGCCTTTCAGTCAACCTTGGGGTGCGCTGGGATGTAACCATATGGCCGGTCCTGGGGTATCTGAGCGACGGACAGGGCTACGTAGGAGACATGAATCTGCACAATGGAACCTATATCATCACCGCCATACCCCCGGCCTGCTCTTCAACCAGAGGAGCCCCGTGCATTCCCGGCGGCACACTGCCGGCCAATGTGGTGGTCACGCCCAACAAGAATCGCGCCCTTCACAACACCGATTACGGCAATTGGCAGGGGAGGGTAGGCCTGGCTTACCAGGCATCCCCCAAAACATCGGTTCACGCGGGTTATGGGAGGTTCTATGACGAATGGTCTTATGTCACGCAGCAGTCTCAGAGTTTTGCTGGCACATGGCCGTCCGTCGGGCTGCTTACTGCAAATTCGCTAAACCAGACCGTGCCCACCGTCAGTATTCAAGATCCGCTAAGCCTGGGAACATCGGAAATCATTCCGGCGCCCACGCCGTTCAATAATGCAACCTATTATCGAAGCCCTGATATGTTGAGTCCGTATTCCGATCAATGGAATCTCGGAGTTGAGCAGGTGCTTGGCAGCGATACTTCCTTCACATTGACCTATGCAGGCTCGCATAGCCTTAGGATCGACCTTGGAAGCTTGCAAAATACGGCAGAATACCCAGCGCCTGGTACACCCGCTCAAGTCGCCAGCAGAAGAAAGTATCCATATATCATTCCTACCAATTTCGATGACAGTACCGGCAACAGCAACTACAACGCGTTGCAGACTACCCTGAATAGACGCACCAGCGGCGGATTAACGTATCTACTCTCCTACACCTGGTCGAAGTCGATAAATCTAGCTTGCTCAGGCAGCGCCGGCGTGGAAGGTTGTCAGGTGCAGAATCCGTACAATCCACGGGCCGACCGAAGCGTCTCCGGCTTCGACCTTACTCACATATTTTCCGGCTCGGTTGTTTACGAGCTTCCTTTTGGAAGCGACCGGCGGTATAAATCGAGCCACGCTTTTGTCAACACGGCGTTGGGCGGCTGGCAAGTGAACACCATCACCAGCTTTTCCTCAGGCACCCCTTATACCCTGACCGTAAGCGGAGATATCGCAAACGTGGGCAATACATTTGTGCAGCCGAATCTCGCCGGCAATCCAGTCCCTCAGCAGCGCAGCGCCAAAGAATGGATCAACCCCAACGCCTTTGTAGCGCCCCCACGCTATACCTTCGGGACTTTCGGAAGAAATGCATTGCGTTCCAATTGGTACCGGAACGTGGATCTATCGGTTTTTAAGGTTTTTCCCTTGTTCGAGAGCGCTAATTTAGAGTTTCGCGCCGAGGCCTTCAACCTGACCAACTCTGCCGTATTCGCCGCTCCTGGCAATACCGTTGGAACCCCCACCTTTGGAGTGGTTTCAATGTTGGCCAACACCCCGCGTGAGTTGCAGTTCGCGTTGAAAGTTCAGTTCTGAGACGAACGGAGTTGGTTCCATCCACCATATGGACCTCGTGTGTGAAGCCATAGAGTGAGCAAGTCTGCCAAGGAGAGTATGAATGTGTCCGGTAAACCGTAGGGATTTTTGTTCAGGGCTGGCAATGTTATCCGCTGCATGCGCTTTGCAAGGGTTCGCGAAACAAACGGGTAAACAACAGCCCAACATGGTATTTGTACTGGCCGACGACTTGGGATGGGGGGACCTGGATTGCTATAACGCCGCATCTGCAGTCCCCACTCCAAACGCTAACCGGTTGACCAGCCAAGGCACGCGCTGGACAGACATGCACGCC
The DNA here is from genome assembly GCA_963705665.1 of uncultured Acidobacteriaceae bacterium. Taxonomy (GTDB): domain Bacteria; phylum Acidobacteriota; class Terriglobia; order Terriglobales; family Acidobacteriaceae; genus PALSA-350. The sequence goes on from CAVPKQ010000049.1 coordinate 112,483, forward strand.
TCCGATGCAGTATGCACTCCGAGCCGCTACAGCATACTTACCGGCCGCTATTGTTGGCGCACCAATTTGAAAAAGGGTGTACTGAATGGCTATTCTCCCAACTTGATTGAGACCAATCGCATGACGGTCGCCTCCATGCTCAAATCGGCCGGTTATTACACTGCCGGCGTGGGCAAATGGCACCTAGGACTAGGCGAAGAAGCCAAAACCGACTTTACCAAGCCGCTGCATCCGGGCCCTACCGATCATGGCTTCGATTACTACTTCGGAATTCCGGCATCGCTTGACATGCCGCCATATCTATACTTTGAAAATGACCACGCGGTAGAACAACCCACATCTTCGACTCCGGGCAGCAAAGAGCCGCGTGGCGTCTTTTGGCGGCCGGGTCCGATGGCGCCGCATTTTGACATCACGCAAGTCTTACCTACGTGCACCGATAAAGCTGTAGACATTATCCGCGAGCGCGGCTCCCATTCGGATCAGCCATTTTTCCTCTACTTTGCGATGCCGTCGCCTCATACTCCCTGGGTTCCCCTGCCAAAGGACCAAGGACGATCCAGGGCGGGAAAATACGGCGACTATGTCGCGGAAGTGGACGACATGTTGGGACGAGTAATGCAGGCGCTCGACAAAGCGGGCCTCGCAAGCAACACCCTGCTCATTTTTACCAGCGACAATGGCGCCGACTGGAAGCCTGAAGATTTGGCTCGATTTGAGCACCGGGCAAACGCAGACTGGCGGGGAGAGAAAGCCGATATATGGGAGGCCGGTCACCGCATCCCATTTATCGCCCGCTGGCCTGGGCATATTCAACCCGGCTCCGTTTGCAATGAACTCGGCTGCCTCTCCGATTTCATGGCCACCGCGGCGGCAATCGACGGTATATCGCTCCCATCGAATGCAGGCGAAGACAGCTTTAACTTGCTTCCCGCCCTGCTCGGCGAAAACAAAGGGCCAGTGCGCGACTCTCTGGTGGACCATTCCATCGACGGCATGCTGTGTATTCGAGAAGGCAACTGGAAACTGGAGGAGGGGCTTGGCTCCGGGGGCTTCTCTTTTCCCAAGCGGGTAGAGCCTGCGCCCGGCGGCCCCAGCGGCCAGCTTTACGATCTGGCCGCAGACCCTCATGAAATGCACAATGTCTATCAGCAGCGGCCGGAAATCGTCGAACGGCTCTCTAAACTGCTGGAAAAATATGAGCAACAAGGGTATAGCCGGCCCATGTAGACTTGGCGGAATGTACTCGAAACAAGGGGGAACTGGATGGTTCAAAGAGCAGGTGGTTTAGGCAAAGGTGTGCTCAAGGCAGTATTGCTGGCATTGCTCGTTTCTCAGCTTCATGCACAGACCGCCGTCCATTACCAACCGACCCTGGAGTCGCTGAACCGGCACCCACTCCCCCAATGGTATGCCGACGCGAAGCTGGGCATCTTCGTTCACTGGGGACTCTATTCGGTGCCCGGCTGGGCTCCTTTGGTTCACCCTAACCATGATTTCCGCAACGTCGATTACATCAAGAACAATCCTTACGCGGAGTGGTATTACAACGTAATGCGGATTGATGGTTCCCCCACCCAGGCCTACCATCGCGAACACTATGGCGCCAACTATGATTATTACAATTTTGCTCCGGTCTTCGACCAGCAGATCAAGCAATGGAAGCCGGACGAGTGGGCCAGAATCTTCCGTGAGGCCGGCGCGAAATATGTAGTGCTCACCACCAAGCACCACGAGGGATTTACCTTGTGGCCCAGCGCCATACCAAACCCTACGCTGCCCAAGGATCGCCAGCACGCCAGCAGGGACATTGTCGGCGAGCTTTCCACCGCTGTTCGCAAGCAGGGCATGCGCATGGGACTGTACTACTCCGGCGGCTATGATTGGACCTTTGTCCCCGGCCCAATCCGGGTACCGGCCGACTACGAGAAGGTCAAACCCGAGAGCGCTGCCTATGGCAAGTATGCGGACGCACAAATCCACGAGCTCATTCAGCGTTATCATCCGGCCGTTCTGTGGAACGATATCGATTGGCCGAAGTCCGGCCACCCGCTTCAGATTATGGCCGACTATTACAACGCGGTCCCGGACGGCGTTGTCGACGACCGCTTTGGCGTCAAACACTCCGATTTCACCTCGCCGGAGTATTCCAAGCTGGATCAAATCCAGGCCAAGAAGTGGGAGGAGTGCCGCGGCCTTGGCCGCTCCTTCGGCTACAATCGCGCCGAAGGCGAAGCGGAGACGATTGCCCCGGACCAATTGATCTATCTGCTGGCGGATATTGTCAGCAAGAACGGAAATTTGTTGCTGGACGTCGGACCGGAAGCGGATGGGACCATTCCACCTGTGCAGATGGAGCGCTTGCGCGCTCTGGGCGACTGGCTTCGCCAGAATGGCGAGGCTATTTATGGCACCCAGCCTTGGACACGGGCCACCGGGGAAAGCGCCGAAGGGATCGGCATTCGCTTCACTCGCAAAGCAAGCAATGTTTATGCCATTCTCCTCGGCGCACCCAAGCACAACGAGATTACGCTCAAGGCAATCTCAGTGAAACCTGGCGCCACACTCCATCTTCTGGGGTACATGCGGCCATTGCATTGGACCGCACAGAACCAAGACCTGAAAGTTGAGTTGCCCACTACTCTGCCCGGCCGCTACGCGTACAGTCCTGCGGCTCGAGCGGGCAACCACACCATAGCCGGCTGCTTCTGCCCCTCTTGTCCGTCTTCGCCTTTCTCTTATTGGCTGTGACGATGGTCCAGCGCAATCGCCTCAGGCGCGGCAACAGCCTCCATCAGCCGGTTGATAGCCTTCTCCTTGATCGCGGCCGCTTCGGCGTAGGGCAAGAAGCCATCATTCGAAACGAAGGCCAGATCCGTTTGCCCGAGAAAGTGGCTCGTGATGAGTGTAGTCGCGTTTCTCCAGGGTACGGCAACCGTGACCCCGAGAAAACTCTCTATGCAAAATGTCTGGTAGCTCTCCGGAATATCCAAACGTCCAACGTTAGAAAAGGCAAAGTCATAGCTCCCCTTGCTTCGCCGCAAAAGACTGATGAGTTTGGGAATGGAGGTATGCAGCCGTTCGGCCGCCATCAAATGCTCATACGCATTCAAGCCGCTTATCTTCTCAGACATTGATTGCTTAAGCCTTCTCGCTAAATCCCAAAACTCTTCTCCCGGACCGCTGCTCAATGCGAGTGGGATGGTCGGGGCATAATTGAACATCATGTCGGGCCCAATACTTGGGATGAACTTGCGGATATCGACGGGGCACATCAATTTATTCTTGAACTTCGTGCCATGAATTTGACGAAAAGCCAGTAAAAACGACACACACAATGCGGCAAATGGAGTGGTGCCCTCCGCTTTGCATCGCTGAGCCAGCTCTGCGGACTCTTTCGCCCCCGCCCGCCAATAGATCAGGTAGTGTTCACCCGGCGGAGCTGTTTTCACCTCTTTTACGGTTAATGCAAATAGCCGAAACAAGGCCGCTTTGCCCTTAACCAGCAGAGCCATCTTCAGATCCGACGAGACCTCCTGAGGTATCAGTTCATTCAGGGACTCAAAAGCCGAATACGGAGGCAACGGCATATGAGGCTGGTCAGCCGCCTGCAAAATCTCCCGGAAGATGGCAATGAGAGAAGCGCCGTCACATATGCAGTGGTGGCCAACCAGCATCAGCTCAGAGACACCTTCCGATTTTATCCAAACCACTCGGACGAGCGGACCTTCATGAACATTGAAAGGCATCTTCCATTCCACGGCTGTTACACTTTGCCAGTCTTGCTCGCTGCGGCGTTCGACCACCCGAATGGGAATTTTTCCGGGATTTGCGCTGAATGAAAAATACGGATGGCTTCCCTCCTCGACGACGTGGGCGCTCAGGAGAGGGTGCTTGCCCTGCACCTTTCGGAGGGCCGCCTGAAGGTTCTCTGGAGCGATATCGCCCTGTATGCGAGCCGTGATCAGGCAATTGACGGGCGTCCGGCCGTCGACATACAACAGCCTCTCGAAGAAAAACATCTTTCTTTTCATGCCATTGCCCCTTTCTTTAGTTTAGGTTTAGACGGCTCGGGCGTTGCGGCATTCGGAAGTTTTTCTTTGAATCGTAACATTGGACATTGCATTTATTTATTTTTTACGCGGATCTACCTTGCGCCGCGGAATTTACTATATTACGATGTGCTCACAGATAGCTAAATGCAAGATGTTTGCTAGACCCTGTGAGTCTGCTACAGCTTAATTCCCAGAATATTTATCGTTCCATCTGTCATGGATTGAGCACAACGATTTCGGTACTTGCCCGAAATATCTTCGCGGCAAGCTCAGGTGGGTGTGTGTGTTCCGCCGCCGCGCTTCACCCGGCGACGAGCAGGTTCTGTTGTATTTTCCACCCCCGGCCGATGCGGGGGAATTCGCTCCAGCCACATATTTAAATCTTGCCTATCCAGCCGCTCTCGATAGGCCGATAACTTCCACTGTACTCATTTTTTTCATCTATGGAGGGCTGATCTCATGCAATCTGAGACGGGCGTCATAACTGTCTTCGGCAAGTACTCGGTCCATTTTGAGTATCACAGGAAGGATGGAGCCAACAAAACCGCAATTATGGTCAACGGCGCGTTGGCGACAACGACCTCATTCAGCCAGAGCATTCGCAATTTAAAAGATTATGTAAATATCGTTCTCTTCGATCTGCCCTTTGCCGGACGGTCCCGAGAGCATAATGCAGGTGACAGCGTCTTGACCAAGGATGACGAAGTAGAGATCCTTCTTTCATTGATCGAGCGGTTTAATGTGAATTACATGATATCCGCTTCTTGGGGAGGTGTGTCCTCACTTCTGTCGTTAGCGAGGCGCCCCCCTACCATCGAAAAGGCTGTGATCCTCTCATTTTCTCCAGTCATCAATGATGCTATGCACAGCTACATGGCCGGTGCTCGCCGCTTCTTGTGCGAGCAGGATATTCCCGGTGGAGCGCAGTTGCTCAACAACACCGTAGGAAAGTATCTTCCACGCCTGCTGAAAGTCCATAACTATCAGTATTTGCTGTCGATGGTACAGGGCAACGAGCAGCAAATCATGTTCCATATCGACCAGATTTTTGAACTTCATCACAGCCAATATGTCAATCGTTTTAGGGCCATCGAAGTGCCGGTTTTGTTTATCAACGGCGCGCTGGATGAGTACACCACGACTGAAGATGTCCGGTCCCTTGCCAAATATATTAAACACAGCCAGTTCGCCGTGATTGCCGACGCCGGTCATTTTCTCGATCTGGAGAGTACGCAAGCCCGGCGCGCAGCCGGCGAGATCAAGAGAAGCTTTTTGTTAGAAAGAGATCCCGTTGTTGACGGCATGCGCAGCAACGAAAGAGGCAGCCAGGGTCTTGCCCTGGCAATGTAGTCAGTTGTGGATTCCCCTCAGACAATCTGGATTCACGGAGAGAACGTTTGCATATCATTGTTATCGCGGTGGGTTCATCCGGCGACGTACATCCGCTTCTCGGATTAAGCCGCACTTTCGCGCGACGTGGGCACCGGGTATCGTTCTGCACCAGTCCGGCCTTCACCGGGATTGTCGAACGCAGTGGTCTAAGGTTTCTGCCATTTGGAACCTTGGAGGAATATCAGGCCGCCATCAATAATCCGGCTCTATGGAATCCGCGCACCTCATTGAAGACCCTATGGAAAGCTGTGGCGGCAAGGATACGGCCCTTGTTCGACCTCTTGGTTGCGGAAGCCGATAACGACACAATCCTCGCCGCTCACCCGTGGGCGTTTGGCGCAAGGTTGTTACAAGAGAAACATGGCGTTCCGCTGGTCTCGTTGCAAATTTCTCCGTCGACTTTCCTATCCGCCAAGCTTCCCGCGATCCACAAACAGTTCACTATTCCAATGTCACTCCCCTATCCTGTGAGAGCTGGTCTCCTATGGGCATTCGACCGCGGTGTGCTGGATCGCATATGTGCGCCTGACATCAACCGCATACGTGCGGAGCTTGGATTGCCGCCTGTTATGCGCATCATGGGGCGTTGGATGCATTCACCGCAAGGTGTGCTCGGCTTGTTTCCTGAATGGTTTGCCCCGCCCCAGACCGATTGGCCGGCCAAGGTTACGTTAACTGGATTTCCGTTGTTTGACGAAGCAGACTTCCGCGGCGTTGATGGTGAGCTTGAGGACTTTTTGGCGCAAGGTCCGGAGCCGGTTGTTTTCACCCCCGGTTCAACGCTGGTCGACGGATTGTCCTATTACACCTCAGCCGCCGCTGCCTTAAACGCACTTGGCTGCAGAGGAATTTTTCTAGCGGCCAAAGGTGCGGCGTTGCCCCGGCTAACGCCAAATATTCTGGCCCGTTCCTATGTGCCGTTGAGCAGGTTGTTGCCGCAGTCCCGGGCGCTGGTGCATCACGGCGGCATTGGCACCGCATCCCAGGCGTTCGCCGCTGGAATACCTCAGCTCGTCACCCCGTTCGCTCATGATCAGTTCGATAACGCCGCGCGCATTGAGCGTCTGGGATGCGGCTTTCAGATAGCTTCGCACGGGAGCGGCGAAGCCATGCTGGCGGCCCTCAAGAAGCTTTTGGGGGATGAACGCATTCAGCGGAATTGCGCCGCTTTCCGGCCCAGAATTGTGCCGGGAGAATCAGCTTGTCTGAAAGCCTTGTCTGCAATCGAGGCTGTCGCCGTAGAAGCCCTCGGCAAGAATCGCCCTAATAGAACATTGGAGCGGCAGCAAGGGCTGGCGACGGCTTAGACCGGCATAATCAAGGGCTATAACAGGCTGCGGAAAACTCCGGAAGCCGTAAGCCTTAGGAAGTCCAAGAGGCATAAGTCGTTCAACATAACTTATAACGATTATGAGAATGATTCCAGGCGCATTGGCGGTTCTATACAATCCATCCCAGGCGCACATTCACAACGTGCTGCGCCTCAAGCAACTGGTTGAGTATGTGGTCGCCGTCGATAACTCCCCGGTATTGGATTTAGACTCCATGAACGCATTCAGGCCGGCGGCATCGAGATCCTGTCGAACTTTAACGCAGGGGGTGTTGCGGGAGCATACAACAAAGGCCTCGAACGGCTGATCGATAGAGGATGCGGGCTACTTTTCATCTTTGACCAGGATTCAGAGGTGCCGGAGGACTACTTCGCACAAATGGCGGATGCCTGCCTCACCGTGGATAATCCACATTTTCTGATAGGTCCGAAGATCTTCGACGTCAATGTCAACCGCTATCTTCCGGCACATGTCGTTCGCAGGTTCAGCGTGGAGCCGGTGCCGATAGCGGATCGGAACTACGGCCTGCTGTCATGCTCTTCGGTCATTACTTCCGGCTCGGTGATGTCTGCGGAGACATTTCGCGCGTTGGGCCCCTTTAAGGAAGACTACGTTATCGACCACGTCGACACCGAGTATAGTTTTAGGGCAATGTGCAAAGGGGTGCCAATCTACATCAACACTTCACTTGTGCTCAAGCACGAGGTTGGAAAGCGCATCGATCACAAGGTTCTGTGCTTTAAGCTGATCCAATGGAACACCGGGCCCCTGCGGCAGTATTATTCCGCGCGTAACTGTATTCACATTTCACGCTGCTATGGCGTCCGGTTCCCTTTGTTGATTCTGATCAACATTATTACGATGCAGCAGATCCTCTCCGTAGTGCTCTACGAAGAAAATAAACGCAAGAAGATCGTGGCGATGATGGCCGGCATTCTCGACGGCTTACGAGCACGCTACGGTTCATTCGAAATCTGCCGGCCGCGAACCTTCGCCTTCTGCACCAAATCAAGCCACTAGACCCGGATTTGCGAAATAGCCCGTCCCGTCAATCTTGAAAACCGCCACGAAACCTTCCCGCTGTTCTCATCCGCAGCAAAGAGCTTTCCTTCGGTCTACACTTACAGATGAAAATCGTCCGACCGGAGGGCATTGTGATCGACGCGCTTTGCGAATTGTGGTGGATGTTTACCATCAAAGGTCTGGTGTCGATTGCCTTCGCGTTCACATGCTATTTCTTCAGTTTCGTTGTTGCGCTGCGCCTGCTTCGGCCAATCGGCTTTCTATATCTGCTCGTTGTCGTTACTTTTTACATATGCCTTTATGGGATCATTCTTCTGGTGGGGGCGATCTACGCCTTTGACGCAAAGCTCAGCCATCGATGGCTGCTGCTCATCGATGCAATCTTGAATCTGGCGATCGGCCCGGCATTTTTAATGACCTTCGGCTTTGGCCTTACCTTCCCGATGGTGGTGGTGCTTTTCGGGCTGCATGCGATGATCGTAGGCGCTGTCTATTGCACGATCGCGCTCCACCATAAGCGATACCTGTTTTTGGCGGCGACAGGGATATGGCCGGTCGCTTCGGGCATCCTGCTGATTGTTTTCCGGCATGCACACGAGAAGACGCTCATCGCCAGCGTGGCTATCTATGCTGCCGTATTGGGGCTGCTCCTGCTTTTACTCTCGGCTAAGATGAGGAGCGCCAAGCACCTGCGCGAAGTCTCTGCTCCGCTTCGCGCGATGCCATAAACAGACGCCCCCGGCTCGCTTCGCGAACCTGGGGGCGTCGTGGTTTTACAGTCCAAAGACCCGGCTAATTGCTGTAGAGCAGCACTCCGGTCGACTTCTCTTCTCCGACGTCGCCTACCGGACGATAGAAGAGTTGGTTGTTCTCGAGATAAACCTCGAGAAATGCCGGACGCTCGGAGATACCTCCGCCGATGAGGGCTTCGGAGAGCGGATCCTCGACGTAGCGCTGGAGCGCCCTGCGCAGCGGACGCGCTCCATAGGTACGATCCACCAGCGTTCTTTCCAGAATCCACTTCTTGGCCTCTTCGGTTACTGAAATCGTGATCGCCTTCTGGATCAGATTGGCATTCAGTTGCTGTACCAGCAATTCGAGGATCTGAATCAGATCGGCGTCCGAAAGCGACAGGAAGATGATGACCTCATCCAGACGGTTCAGGAACTCCGGATTGAACGTCCGCTTGACTTCATTCCTGACCAGGTCCTCCATCTTGTCCATCACCAGGTCTTCCCGGTCTGACTGGAAGCCAAGGCCCTGCTTCCTCTGCAAATGGCGAGCCCCGATGTTCGAGGTCATGATGATGATGGCGTTCTTGAAGTCGACGGTGTTGCCCAATCCGTCGGTGAGCTGGCCATCTTCAAAAACCTGCAGAAGGATGTTGAAGACGTCGGGATGCGCCTTCTCGATCTCGTCGAGCAGCACTACGGAGTAAGGCGAGCGCTTGACGCGTTCAGTAAGCTGTCCGCCTTCCTCGTAGCCCACATAACCCGGAGGAGAACCAATCAGTTTTGAAACCGAGTGCTTCTCCATGAACTCAGACATGTCAAAGCGAATCAGCGCCTTTTCGCTGCCGAAGAGAAACTGCGCCAGGGTGCGCGCCATCTCCGTCTTGCCCACGCCGGTCGGTCCCAGAAACAGGAAGGACCCAATCGGCCGGTTCGGCGACTTGAGGCCGGCGCGGGAGCGGCGAATCGCCCTGGACAAAGCGGAGATCGCCTTATCCTGGGAGATCACGCGCTTGTGCAGCTCTTCTTCCACACGCAGCAGCTTTTGCGTCTCCTCTTCCTTAATGGAAGTGATCGGCACACCCGTCCACCGGCTCACCACGTCTTCGATGTCTTCCCGCCCTACAATACCGGCAGTCGAATCGTCCAGGTGGTATTTATCGCGCAGGGCGCGCAGGTTCTCGCGCTCCTTGCGTTCTTCATCGGAATAGAAGCGGGCCTTCTCGAATTCATGGTTCGCGATCGCGTTCTCCATGCGATGCACGATGAACTTGATGCGCTTTTGCACCTCGGTGATCTCTTCCGGCAAGGATGTCTGGCGCAACTTCACCCTGGCGCCGGCTTCATCGATCAGATCGATAGCCTTGTCCGGCAGGAACCGATCCGGGATGTACCGGCTGGAATGGGAGACGGCGAAGTTGATGGAATCATCGGTATAGCTGACCGCATGAAATTTCTCATAGCGGTCCTTGATGCCCATGATGATCTTGATCGCGTCCTCTTCATTCGGAGGCGGCACTTTGACTGCCTGAAACCGGCGTTCCAGCGATCGATCTTTTTCAATCGATTTGCGATATTCGCCCGGCGTGGTTGCGCCGATGCATTGAATCTCGCCGCGAGAAAGCGCCGGCTTGAGGATGTTAGCGGCGTCGAGCGACCCTTCGGCCGAACCCGCGCCGACTAATGTGTGCAACTCGTCGATGAAGACAATGGAGTTCTGATTCTCCATCAGCTCCTTCATGATGGTTTTAAGGCGCTCTTCAAACTGGCCGCGGTATTTGGTTCCCGCGACGATGAGCGACAGATCCAGCGCCAGCACACGCTTATCGGCCAGGAAGCTGGGAACTTCGCCATCAGAGATGCGCTGCGCCAAGCCTTCCACTATGGCCGTCTTGCCGACACCTGGCTCGCCAATCAGCACCGGATTGTTCTTGGTGCGGCGGCAGAGAATCTGCACAACGCGCTCCAGTTCCTGGTCCCGGCCGACCAGGGGATCGAGCTGGTTATCCATGGCGGCCTGCGTCAAGTCGCGGGAAAACTCAGCCAAAAGGCTGGATTCGCGGTTGCGCGCCGAAGGCGGGGCTTTATCCTGCGTAGCGCGCGCCAACTCTTCGCGGATGGCGAGCAGCTTAAGTCCGCGCTCGTGCAAGATCTCCGCCGCGAAGCACTTCTCCTCGCGCAGCAATCCAAGCAGTAAATGTTCCGTCCCGATATGCTTGTGCGAGAGCCGCTCCGCTTCTTCCGCCGCATAGGCGAGCACCCGCTTGCATTCGTTGGACAGAGGCAGATCGACCGAAGTAGAAACCTTCTCCCGGATCGTCGTGTGGCCCTCAATTTGCTTGCGAATAGATTCAACCGACGCATGCGAGCGGAGGAAGCGGTTGGTCAGGGCCTTATCCTCACGCAGAAGGCCAAGCAGCAAGTGCTCGGTTTCGATGTATGGGGAGCCAAACTGGCTGGCCTCATACCGCGCAAAGAAGATCACGCGCCGCGCCTTTTCTGTATAGCGTTCGAACATATTCCCCCTTGAAAAGCCTCCGCGCCATTTCCTCGTCGACCGCTGCCGGTTTGGCCCGGCCGCAATCGGGGCGACTTCGGTAAGCCTTCGTCCTTTCCCGCCTTTCCGGCAGCCGACCGGCGTCCGGAAAGACTCCTAGGCTGGGTGCGAAAAGAGGACTTGCTTCGGTCATCTAATCGTTCAGCAACCTGAAAGAGAATCCCTCTCAAGTCGCAGCATCCATCCAGATTTCCCGGCCCTCCACTCTCACTTGGCGATAGGCCGGTCTTACCCTTACAACCTCGTTGCGCTTCCGCTTAAAACGATTGCGGAGACAATTCTTCCATCCGTCCCTGCGCCAGACGCAAGACTCGCCCACAGCGCCGCGCGAGGGCCAGATTATGGGTGACCAAAATCGAAGTCAGACCATAGCTTGCATGCAGGCGCTCGATCAAGCTGAACACACTATCCGCCGTGCGGTTATCCAAATCCCCTGTCGGCTCGTCGGCCAACAGAAGCTGGGGTTGAGTAATCAGCGCCCGGGCTATTGAGACCCGCTGCTGCTCACCGCCGGAAAGCTCTCCGGCACGGTGATCCGACCTCTCCGCCATGCCTACCTCGGAAAGCCAATGCACAGCCGCTTCGAGGGCTTTCCTCTTAGACTCCCCGCGCGCCAAAAGGGGTAAAGCGACATTTTCGGCGGCGGTGAATTCGGGCAGCAGATAGTGAAATTGCCAGACATAGCCGATTCTGCGATTCCTGAACTCGGCAGCCTGCTTTGTTGACAAAAAGCTTAGAGGAGTTGAGGCGCAGTATACGTCACCACTGGATGGTCGATCAAGCGCTCCTAGCATGTGCAGCAGCGTGCTCTTCCCGGCGCCGGATTCGCCGACCAGAGCCACCAGTTCTCCAGCGGCGACATGAAAGGTGATGTCCTCGAAAAGAACCAGCTTTCCCCGCCCGGTCGCGTACTCCTTGGAAAGATGCTCGACTCGAAGCAAGGAGTTAGCGCTGGACGCGCTTGGCTCCGTCCCTAGCGTCAATCCGCCGAGGGCGTCTTCGTTTGCCACTGCTGCCGGTTCCATATCTACCTGTATCATCGTTGAACCCTTCAGCGAAAGCGTGTTTATGAGAGGGATTCCAAAAAAGCACTAGGCCGAGGCTGCGGAAAAAGCCGCAAAGCGGTTGAAAACCAGTCCGCAGCGGCTAAAGACTATCAATTTTCCAATCACTTACGGCACGACCGGAGCCGCGCCCTTCAAAAAAGGAGAAAAGAATTTTTTCATCTGCAGCTTCTTACCCTCAGAGTGGTTTTCCCTCTCCTTCCTGAGAATAGCCGCCCAGCCATCCCCCGGATTCACCTCTATGTTCCTTTTGGATGCATTTGGCGTCACCTTCGATCCATTGGCCCGAGAATCCCAACTTCCCCAGGCGAGTGCAAAACGATCTATTCGTAGCGCAATGCTTCCGCAGGCAGGATCTTGGCAGCGGAACTGGAAGGATAGAGCGTAGCCAAAAGTGAAACGCCAAGAGAGACTGCGGAGACGATTAACGCATCTGTCCAGCGGGTGGCGAAGGGAAGATAATCAATGGAATACACGTCCGCCGAGAGATGGATGAAGTGATAGTGGCCACCCAGCCAGGAGAGGCCATAGCCGGCGATCAGCCCCAGGAATGTGCCGGTAACCCCGATTAGAAATCCTTGTAGCAGGAAGATCCGCCGCACCTGGCCGGGTTGCACTCCAAACGACATCATCACCGCAATATCCCGGGTCTTCTCCATAACCATCATGGTCAGGGCGTTGAAAATGTTGAGCGCGGCGACGCAAACGATCAGCCCGATGATGATGAAGGTCACAACCTGCTCCACCTTGAGGGCGTGAAACAGCGGGCGGTTCTGCTCCATCCAATTGGTGGTCAAAAAGCCCGGACCCGCCGCCTTCTCTATCTCCCGGCCTATGGCGTCGGCATGGTACAAGTCGTCCACCTTGAAGGAGATCACGGAGATCACATCCGGCTCTCCGAAGAGCCGCTGCGCGTCCGCCAGGCTCACAAAGCCCATGCTGGAATCGTATTGGTAGAAACCCGAGCGGAAGATTCCGGCCACCCTAAAGCTCTGAAACTTGGGGATTAGCCCAAGCGGCGTCAGTTCTCCTTGGGGGCTGGTCACCATTACCGTCGAGCCGATCTTGACATCCAGCGATTCCGCCAAATCATGGCCGATGAGGATAGGCGGGACGTACCGCGCCCGGCTGACCGGTGCGAGCGGCCGCCGCCTCCGGTTCAAGTGGGGCCGCGCTGCCGATGGTGACGCTGGAGAGCAAATCGCTCACTTTGCTCTCCTCATCGGGCAGGATTCCCTCTACCAGCGCATACCCGGCGCGGGCGCCGTGGGAGATCATCACCTGCTCGTAAAGACCCGGGGAAGCAGCCTTGACGTGGGGAAGCTTGGCCAGCCGGCGGTCGAGCGCCCGCCAGTCCCTGATCCCGTCGTCGGTGACGCGCATGAGCTGTACATGCGCCGTCGAGCTCAGCAGCCGGTCCCGGAGATCGCGGCTCATGCCGTTGGTAATAGCCAGCGCTATGATGAGCGAGGCAACCCCGGCCGCCACTCCCAGGATGGCGATAGCGGTGACAACCCCGACCACCGCCTGACGGCGCTTGGCCCTGAGATACCGTGCGGCGACAAAGAACTCCAGGCTCATGAGTTAGAGCATTTCTCCTCTTGTGACCGAAGTATTCATCGGCCTGCGGCCCACCCAAGTGCACGAAAATTGGGTGCCCCACGTCCGGATTTTCGGACGTGGGTCCTTGCACGAGCACGATTTCCGCGCAGTCCGCTCGGAGCATTTTTGTGGAATCCCAGGTCCCAGAATCGGGACCTGGGGCACCCGAGCCTATAACTCCTTTGCACTCTCACTAGCGGACCACGGCTTTCGTCGCGCTGACATTGTCATAGCGATCGTATACACGGACAGTTAGAAGATGTTCCTCCGGATCCGATATCTGCCCGGCTCCAACCGCCTGATTGTTGCCGCCCGCTTTCCCAGGCTGCAATGGAATGGTGAGATCGTAATTCTCAGTCAGCGAGTCGGAGAGCTTGCCCACGGGCTCAAGATATTGCCAGGGTCCGGCATCCAGCGAATACTCTGCGCGAGTGATGGGCGAGGTGGCGTCAGTGGCCTGGAAAGTGGCATGAATTTTCCCTGCCGCCATCTTCGCGATCAGAGGAGAGATCGCAGGCGGGGTGGTGTCGATCACAAAATGATCGCTCTCTTTCTCTCCGGTCAACGCCTCACCCGGAGGATGCGACAAAGTGTCGCTGGCCACGATCTTGAGCCGGTAACCTCCATCCGGGAGCCGGATGGAATCGAAGGTGTAGAACCTGTTCTTCAGTCCGGCCTTGAGCAATCGCCAGTTGCTCTCGCCATCGCCGCGGAAGTACACGTCGAAGCGAAGCTCGTCGCCATTGTCATCGTGCGCGGCCCAGCGTGCCGTCACAGCGGTTCGATCCTTGAACGCGGCCAGGGGCCCCGTCGCTCCATCCTGCTGCACATAGGTGACGCCCTGCTGGGCGGAGGAAAGATTGATGTTGATAGGCTGCGGCTGAGACTGCTGCTGGGCGGCCTCATTGACCTTGGCGCCCGGTTGAACGACGATCTCATCTACGACCGGCGCGGTGTTCACCGGCAAGTAGTTGACGCCCACGGAGCTGATGCGCGCGCCCGGCTCAAGCACGGTTTTCCACTGAATGAAACGCGCGGGAGGCACGCCCAGCTTGGGTGCGTTGGGCGCAACTCTCTCCCAGTCGCTCCAATTCCTCTCCGGATTCTCCACATTGCCCGAGCGAGCGTAGAGCTCAAACGGTCCCGAAGGACCGCCGTCATTGGCATTGACCTCGGCTCTGCCCCAGATGGAAAAGACCCCGGAGTCGAAGACGTCGCTTATGTAATTGCTCCGTGGAGCGGGTTGATTGCCGAATTCGTATAGCCTGCCAGTATTGCTGGTGGCGACGTAAGTTCCTCCCGGGGCCTTGGCAAAGGCGGTGGCCTGACCGGCCGCGGTATGCGCCATGTCAGTGTAGGAACCGTCCTCGCGGATGCGGTAGACCTTGCCGCGATTGCCGGTTGCCGCCAACAGCCCTTGCGGAGTCTCTCGCAAGGCGTAAACAATATCGTCTCCCGATGCCCATAGCTTGCGCGGCGCTCCTTGCGGGCTCAGCTCATCCACCTCGGAGCCTTGGGGTATCAAAGTGTTCGAGCTGGAGGCCTGGACCGACCCGGGAGTCACAATGGTGATGGTGGCGGTAGCCCCCACGCCGACTCCTACGCCGCCCTGAATCGGCAGCGGCGGCAAATTGCTCTTGGTCTTCTCTCCCACATCGCTGACATACAAACGGCCGTCGGGAGCTTCCGCCAGCGCGGTCACTTCGCGTTTCGGCGCGTCGTAAATGACGATTCCCTTACCGGCCTTGTTAATCCTGTAGACAAGCCCGCCTCCGTCGGTACCGGCGATGAGATCTCCGTCAGGCTCGAAGAGCAGACAGCGAATGTGCTGCTCGTCGCTCAAAAAGAACAGTTCCGGTTTGACCTTAACCGCAGGCTTGACGGCGCGGGAGAGGTCTACACGATAAATCGCCGCCGGTCCGCCGGTGGCAATGTACAACTCTCCATGTGTATCGAAGGCCAAGTCCCAGATATACTTTGGCTGCTCAGCCGGCTTGCCCGGGGCGCTGGCGGGGAGATCCGCCGGATCAAAGACTACGGCCGCGGTGCTTTCGTCGAGATTCGATTGGTTGGGCAGAATGCGATAGACCTTGCCGCCGGGAAGAGTCGCGGCGTAAACCGAGCCGTCGGGCCCAACCTCGACCGCTTGCACGGAGAGATCTCTGGTTGAAAACAGTTTCGTGGACTTGCCGTCAGGGGAGATCTTGAGCACGGTAGCCGGTGAGCCGGTAGCCAGATATGCGTTGCCCCGGCTATCGGAAGCTAACCCCCAGACATAAGTTGATGGCGTCAGCGACACGGTTCGCAATTCAGGACCGGCCTCCAGGTAGCCCTCGCTCGCAATGGCTACATTCTGCGGTTGTCCCTTTTCAAATTCATCGTAGTGAGACTGGAGCCAAAGCCGTGTGCCTTGAGCCAAAAGAAAATGCGGCTGAAAAGAAAGAAGAAGCCAAGCTGTAAATAAAATACGGCGAATCATGTGAAAACAGTCTACTAGGTGCCGTGCGCGCACGGCGATACGGCGGCTGTGCAGTTACGTCAATGAGTCCCGCAGGGACGTTCGGTTCTTGAAGCCTCTCGTTTCAACAAATCCTGGGTGCCCCATATCTGACGCGTTCTCTGCGTCAGATGTGGGATTCCACAAATCTCGATGGATCAGGGGACGAAGAGGCTCTAATTTGGACAAGTCTGGTTTTCGCCTCCACAGCAGCAAGAGCCTAGTTTTTCAGGACGGCGCGATAGCGGAGGTGGTTCTTTTTCACCTTATTCAAGGCATCATTCACCTTAGCCATGGGGAAGGTTTCCGTCATGGCCTGCACCTTGTGCCGGGCGGCAACGTCGAGCATCTCTGTCATCATTCGCGGGCTGCCGATGGGACTGCCCGTAATCGTCTTTTGGCCGGCCAGCAAAGGAAACGCAGGGATCGTCAAAGGAGTGGGAGGCGCACCCACGAAACACAATGTCCCCCGCGGACGCAGCGCGGTGATATATGCGTTCCAGTCCTGGTCCGCATTGATAGTCGATAGGATGAAATCGAAGTAGCCCCCCAGCCTCTTGAGCGTTTTGCTCTCGCGGGTATTGACAAACTGGTGCGCTCCGAGCGACCGCGCTTCAGCCTCTTTCGCCGGCGAGCTGGAAAATGCGGTCACCTCCGCCCCAAATGCATGAGCAAACTGTAAGCCGAGGTGTCCCAACCCTCCTATACCAACCACCCCCACCCGCGAAGCCGGATTGATTCCGTAGGTACGGATCGGGTTATAGACGGTAATGCCGCCACAGAGCAGCGGGGCGGCGCGCTCGCTGTCCAGCGCCTCGGGAATGGGAACGACAAATCGGGCGCTGACCCGGATGCGTTCGGCATATCCGCCGTGGCGCTGCACGCAGGTGCCTTGGCTATCGACGCACAGGTTTTCGGCACCCTGGAGACACCATTCGCAATATCCACATGAACTTGCCTGCCAGCCCACCCCCACGCGGTCGCCGGTATTGAATCCTAGCACGGCGCTCCCGGTCGCCGTAACTTTGCCGATAATCTCGTGGCCGGGAATAAACGGATATTGGCTCATTCCCCAGTCGTTGTCGATCAGGTGAATGTCGCTGCGGCAGACTCCGCAATGAGAGATGGCGATTTCCACCTCGTTCTGCTTGAGATCGCCCGGTTCGTATTTGTACGGTAAGAGTTCGGCGCCGGCGGCATGCGTGGCGAATCCGTGGATGAAAGACATAGGTCGGTTGCTCTTGGCTAAAGAATAATGCCCTATAAAACGACAGAATGCACTATTGAATCTCGAGGGAGATAACCTGCTGACCGGATAGCATGGCGTTGACTGGAATCGATGTTACCGGAACAACCGATTCCCCGTGCAGAGACATTCCACGATTGGCTCGCAATGGCTCAAGAACGTTGGCCATTGAAATAGGGATGGAAGGCAAGGTGCGGCCATCGATCACGGCCTGGGCATTGGGCAGCAGCAAGGTGACATAGAGCTGGTCGTCGGCATGGGCGGAGTTGAGCTGATGGATCGTGCCGCTCAGGTCGGACGGTCCGTCGATTCCCGGGTACTCGCTGGTCAGCCGGTCAAGCGTCGCTCCATCGCTGAGCAGGACCCGCAGCGGACCCGGCTCCAGGGTCTCGGGCAGGTGGATCGGGATGCGAACGTTCCTGGATTCTCCACGAAAGGGCCGCAGGGTCGCTTCAATCGTCACCGTGTCTCCGGCGTGCGCCCACGGCTCGCTGACCTGAGCTTTTTCGAGCTCTATGCTCCGCCGCCCGGGAAGCGTGTCTACGTCCAGATTCACTGCTTGAATATTCCGCAACCGGGCGGCGCTGCCATAAATTTCACTGAAGCGTTGCCCAACCGTCAACGCTGCGCGCAAGGCGGAGGGAAGTTGCTCGGTGGGGGCGACAAGCGTTTTCAGCGTTAACGGCGGATACCCCTCTATGGCCACGGTGCCCCGGACCGAGTAGGTCAGCTCAGCCCCGTAATTATTCGTCTGCATCAAGGATTGATAAAGGGAAACCATCAGGGCGGCGGGCGTGATGTCGGGATTGTCGATGACCTGGATATGCAGGGTGCGCTTATCGCCGCCGTCATGCAGATGAATGCTCACCGGGATCATCTGCGCGGATTCTCCGAGCACCCCGCGAATAGCCGAGGCACGATCGTCTGTAAAGGAGCCGATGATGCGGCCGGTGTTGACGATCTTAAAGGAGTTCATCGGGGAGGCCAGAGTCGTCACCACGTCCGCATTGGCCATGGGAATGGACACATTCCCAAACTGGGTGAGGGGATGCCCGCAGGCCAGCACCTGGCTGGGATCGACCAGGGTCACGGTGCAGGTGGCGGCAATTTCCAGATCGCCCTTCACCAGCAACGCACTGACCGCGGAGCCGGGAAGCAGCTTTCCTGCCGGCTTTTGATCCGATAAATCTGGGTCCGAACCACCCGAGGTTGTGCCGCCCAAGCCTGCCACCGGCATCAGACCGAGGGCGCGAAAGCGGTCTCCGAAGAGCTTTACCGCCTCCGGACTGAAGCCGGAGAAGACCAAAGGGGTATCGATGGGGTGAATTTCAGAGTCTCCGGCCGCAGCCGGAGCCGGGGAAAAATTACCCGTAGCAGCGGCCGCATCCGTGCTGGTTTCGGCCCCAGGGCTGCCTTGACCATTAGGGCCACCGGGAGCAACGGTTTGCCGCAACCTCGCTCGAGCCAGCGGCACCGCATGCTTGCTGACATCCAGCATCTCCGCAATGGGAGTAATGCCGGCGATAGGCTCCTTGCTGAATTGTCCAATCCGGTAGGAGAGCGCCCCCAGCAACTTGCCGTCGATATATACCGGGCTGCCGCTCATGCCGGCGACCACTCCGGTGTACTCTGGTTTGGAGCCCTGCAGGCGCGCCAGAATCATATCCTGGCCGGGGCCGAGCGCGTTCCTCAGGATGCCGAGAATTTCAACGTTCATTGCTTCCGGCTGTGTGCCTTCAAAGACCGTATACGCCACGCCGTGCAGACCGCGATGTACTTCCGAGAGAGGAAATATCGGGTGGGCGGACGGGATCGAAGGCGCGCCGCCGCCGCCTTGGGCGCCCAGAATGGGCGCAAAGGCGAAAATTACGCCCAAGATAAGATAGCAAGTTGTCCTAGTACATTTACGCACGTCTACAGAGTAGACGTTCAGACGGCCGTAGCAAAGGCCGTATTTCGATCCAGTAGTGAGGTATCCGATGAAGGCCAATTTCCCTTCCGTTCTTCTTCGCCGGGTCTTGCGCGATAAAGCTGGGCGTCAGATCTCGTACGCGGCCCTCATTTCCGTTATGGCCCTGGTGCTTTTGCTCTTTGTAACCCACAGCACACCCGCCCAGACGGCTCCGCCCCAGGCGGATCAACAGACACAGCCGGTTCCGGCAAAGCCGAAGGCCGGCCAGTCGAATCAGCAGCAGGAACAGACCGCCCCGGATGCCGGCGGTCCCGGGGGTGACAACGGCTCCATCGCCATACCCAAAAAACCGGAAAAGGAGGAGGCGCCCCCTCCCCCTCCTCCAGAGCCAAAGGTGAAGAACCCCAAGGGCCTGGAAAACTTCTCGCTGCGAGTAGACGTGCCCGTGGTCAGCGTGGACGTGGGCGTGATTCTGCAAAAGACGCACCAGTTTGTGCCCAACCTGCAGGAAGGCAACTTCAGGGTTTATGAAGATGGCCAGCCGCAAAAGTTAGTTTCATTCCAGCGCACCAAGGCCCCCATCACGGCCGTCCTGCTGTGCGAGTTCGCCTCCACCAACTACTGGTTCATTTATGACATGCGGAACGCCGCCTATGCCTTCGCCCAACAGTTGCAGCCGGACGACTATGTCGCGGTCGTGACCTACGATATGCACACGCAGATCCTGACCGACTTTACCCAGGACAAGCGTTTGGTCTATGAATCGCTCAATAGCCTGATGATCCCCGGTTTTTCAGAGACCAACCTGTTCGACGCGCTATACCAGACGCTGGACCGTCTGACCCGCGTCGACGGCCATAAATACGTCATCCTGGTCTCCTCGGGGATCGATACCTTCAGCAAGATCAACCTGGACAAGATTTTGCAAAAGATCAAGGACACGCCGAATGTCACCATCTTTTCCATAGGAACCGGGCAGGCGGCGCGGATTACCGGCAATGCGCGCAGCGGGATGTTCGGTCCCAAGGAGATCGATTACCTGCAGGCGGACAACCAACTCTCGACCTTCGCCAGGATGACCGGCGGCCAGGCGTTCTTCCCCCGCTTCGAAGGAGAGATGCCCGACATCTTCCATTCGATCAATGACGCCATTCGCAATAAATATGTTCTGACCTACACGCCTACGAATCCCAAGCAGGACGGCACATACCGCAAAATCCGCGTGGAATTGGTGGACAACGAGGGCCAGCCGCTCAAAATGCAGGACGAGAAGCATCACCCGTTGAAATACGAAGTGATTGCACGCGACGGGTATAAAGCCAAACAAGAAGTGGAATGAGCCTTCTATCCGAACTTGAGACTTTGGCTTTGGACTTCCCCCCTTCAACCAATCCTGGGTGCCCCAGGTCCCGATTCTGGGACCTGGGATTCCACAAATCTCGATGGGGGTATCGTCGTCGTTGTATAGCCTCGACGATCGAAGGCACCGTGGCGCACTCTCCCTGCAAATGGATTGTGCAGCCAATCTTTGTAAACCATCTGCGTGATGGTGCAGAAAGACGGCTCCTGTTTTAATCCGCGATGTATGGTCCCTGGCGGTGGAACCGCGGATCTGTGAGCTGTTGCAACATGAAATCGGCGACGTCGGCGCGCGAGATCCGCAGGCCTCCTGTGGGGAGAGCGTCGGGCAAAACGCGGTATTTGCCGGTGAACTCTCCATCGGTCAGCCGGGGCGGGCGCACGATCGTATAGTCGATCTCACTTGCGGCGAGAATCTTCTCCTGCGCCGCCTGGTCGGCAAAGGTATGCCTGAACACGGTCTGCTTCGCCAGCCAAAAACAGATGTTTGCCAGGGCGCTTTGATACTTGCCGTAATCACTTCTCACGCCCGCTGCCCCAAGCACTACGATTCGCGTGACATAATGCTGGCGCATGCCGGCAAGAATGTTGGGCAAGGCCTGGGCGAGCAGCCGGGTTTTCTTCAAGGTGCGCGCCCCCAAGGCGGAAAGCACGACACGGTGGCCGAAGATAGCGTCGGAAACGGCCGCCGGATCGAGCACATCGCCGGCGATGACCCTGATATTGGAGTCGGCGGAGTCTAGCGGCACCGAGCCGGCATCGCGGACAAACGCCGTAACCGAATGCCCCCGCGCAACCGCCTGCTTGACGATTTCTCGTCCGGTATTCCCACTGGCTCCAAAGACAATGATCTTCATTCCAAGAGAGAGATTATACGGTTTTCACTATCCCGACGTTATTGTGATCCGGCGAGGCTATTGGCGAAGAATATGCAGAGAACAGAAACAGCCACACCGGCGAAGAAGACCAGAGCCATGCGGATGCCGGGCTCCCGGTTAACCTCTGGAACCAGATCGGTGGCGGCAACGTAGATCGCCACCCCGGCGGAGAGCGGCAGGCCGGCACGCACCCAACCCGGCAGGAAATTGATAAGCAGCACGCCTCCCAGCGTAGCAGCGGCGACGATGACCGAGGAGACTATGGCCGCGCTCCGGCTGCGGCCGCTGGCCAACATAACCGAGGCCACGGTGAAGCCTTCCGGTATCTTATGCAGGAAGATGGCGATGAAGATGATCCAGCCCAGCCAATGCGAGAGCACGAAGCCGGATGCGATCGCCACTCCGTCAAACAGAGAATGCACAGCCAGACCACCCACCACCGAGCGGCTGGTATGCCGGGAGAGAAATGCGCCATGGTGGGTCTCCTCACCGAAATGGAAGTGGGGAGTGATGGTATGCTCCATCAGTTGCATGACGCAGTAACCGCCAAAGACCAGAATTGGGGTCCAGCGGAAGGAGAGGCGAAAGCTCTCGGGAACCATTTCAAGAAAGGCCGTGGACAGCATGAAGCCGGCGCCCAGGGCGACAAAATAACGAAGATACCGCTTCTCCCAACTGGCGCGCACCAAAATGAGGCCGCCGAAGATGTCGGCCAGAGCAGCCGTCAGGCCTAGCAGAAACGAGAGTACGAGGGTGGACATTCTTTACCCGCTATGCCGTATGTGCATAACGTCTCCGTCCTCGACACGATAATCCTTGCCTTCGAGGCGCAGCGTTCCCTGGCTGCGCGCCGCCGCCTCCGATCCGGCCGCCAGCAGAGTGTCCCAATGAATGGTTTCCGCCCGGATAAAATGCTTTTCGAGGTCCGAATGAATAGCGCCCGCCGCCTCCTGCGCGCGCGAATGGACCGGGATCGTCCAGGCGCGGCACTCGTCTTCTCCAACCGTAAAAAAAGAAACCAGGCCGAGAAGCTCATAGCTCTTGCGGATGAGACGGCGCAGACCGCTCTCCCCCAATCCGTAGGAGGAAAGAAATTCCTCAGCCTCTTCCTCGGTCATTTCGGCAAGCTCGGCTTCCACCTTGCCGCAAATCGCGGTTGCGCCGGCATTCGCCCGCGAAGCCACCGAATCGAGTTTGTATTTGCTCACCGCCGCTTCAAGGTCGGCGCCGAGCGTGCCGCTCTCTGAGATGTTCAGCACATAAAGCATCGGTTTCTGCGAGAGGAACATGAAGCCGCGGATGATCTTCTTTTCCTCATCCGTCATTTCCATCTCGCGCAAAGGCTTCTCCTGCTCCAACTGCTGGCGGAGGCGCAGAAGCAATACATTCTCCTTTTCGAGATCGGGCGTGTGCAGTTTCTTAAGATCTTTCTCCAGACGTTCGAGGCGCTTCTCAATCTGCGCCAGATCCGAGAAGATGAGGTCGAACTCGACATTTTTAATGTCGCGTAGAGGATCGATCTCGCCGACGTGAGGAACGGAATCGTCTTCAAAAGCGCGCAGCACATGGATCAGCGCATCGTTGTTGCGCAAATGGGTCAGATAGGCGCTCTCTTTGAGAGCTTCCTGCCCGATTGCGGCGACATCGGCGTACTCTACGGTCGCGTAGACGGTTTTCTTCGGAAGATAAAGCGCGGCCAGTTTGTCCAGCCGCTCATCCGGCACCTTGGCGACGCCCAGATGCGCTTCGCGCGGGTTTGAGTACGCCTGCGGATCGAGTTTGACCTTGGTGAGAATCTTGAACAAAGAGGTCTTGCCAACTTGAGGCAGACCGATAATTCCGGTTTTCATGGAGAAATCGCCGTCCAGGGGCGTAGCACTTTCGCGCCAAGCTTTTTCTAAAGGTAAAACGGCCGCAAACTATGGACCGTCTGTGGGTTATTGTATCCGCCAGAGGCAAGGCCGATTGGAGACATGCTCCGTCATAGCCATAAATGCGGGTGCCCCAGGCTCGCGAAACCAGGTCCCCGGCAAGCGAAGCTTGCTGGGGTGGGGAGCAAGCCTGGGTCTTTTTACCCAGGCTTCAGCGTCGCCTCACGACAGAAGTGTTCATGGGCCTGCGGCCTATAAGCGCTAACTTAAGGCTTCGCTGAGGCAATTCCACTAATTGCAACCGCTACGGATGGGGTAATCAAATTAGATTCCGCACGAAATAAAGGGGTTAGCTCCGCCTATCTTAGCGCCTATGGGCCTGCGGCCCACCGAAGGGGATGAAAATCGGGTTGAAGAAGGCTTGGTTGGCAACTACGCCTAACTTTGTCATCTCGACCGGAGCGCAGCGAAGTGGAGAGATCTGCGGTTTCCCACATCAGAATGAGAGCAAAGCGGAGCGAAAGGGATCCGCGGTTACGCACCCATAAACCGCAGATCTCTCCACTTCGCTGCCCTCCGGTCGAGATGACAAATTTATGGTAGGGGCTAAAAATTGATGATCGGGGCCTCCCAGGATGATTTTCAATAGAAGCTATAACTGGATTCCAGTTTTTATCGGCGCCATAAACAAAAAGACCCCGGTTAGCTTTAGGTTAGCTTCGCGAACCTAGGGCACCCGCGTCGGCTCCGTCTCGGGCGGCGCTCTAAACCGCACCCACTTCCCGCCTTGAAAAATGGGTGGTGGCGATCAGCGCGCCCAATCCGCAGAGCAGGATTACCGATTCCACCCGCACCGATTGCCCGTGCAGGCGGTCGAAGATCTCGCGGCCGGGATTGTTGCTTGCAACCGCATCGATATTGCCGCCGACCGACTCGCGCGCAGTGTTCATGCGAGGAATGATGGAGAACTGCGAGTAGGCCGTAAGCGCCAGCATGGCGACCACCAGGATAGTCTGAGGAACCACTGTGCGGTAATGCCGACGAGCCAACAGGGTTGCCGCGAGAAACACGATCGCGCAGCAGATTCCCATCCAATGCAAGCGGATCAGGGATTCTCCTACGACAGTGCCGGCCGCATGAATGCCCTGGGCCTGATTGGCAAACAGCGGCGGGAGCTGGCTGAATGCAATCGGGGCAAGAATAGCCGCGAAAAAGACCAAAGCGCCGAGCCACAGGCCTAGCGAAAGAAAAACCAGTGTGTGAAACAGCGTCCGCATTAATCTCCGCCAACTTCCTTTGACTCGTCTGAAGTGCCGACTCGGCTTACTGCCTGCAAACCGCTCCGCGTTAACCGTTTAAAGGTCTTCCTATAAGCCTTTCGATGCGTTTGGCGATAGGAGGATGAGTCGCAAAAAGATTGGCGAAGCTGGTTCCGCTCAAAAATGGCGCAACAATAAACAGGTGCGCCGTTGAAGGCGAGGCTTGCAAAGGCAGACGTTTCGAATAGGTATCCAGCTTTTGTAGCGCGCTGGCTAAGGCATAGGGATTGCCTGTGATGTGCGCGCCGGTGGCGTCAGCCTCATACTCGCGGGAGCGGGATACCGCGAGCTGAATCAGGGTCGCGGCGATCGGAGCAAGAATCAGCATGAACAAGCCGCCCACGCCGCCGCCGCGCTCCCGATCGTCGCGTCCGCCGCCCATACCCCCAAAAAGCCCGGCCCACCAGCCCATGCGTGCGAGCAAGGTGATAGCTCCGGCAAGCGTGGCGGCAATCGAACTGGTGAGGATATCGCGATTCTTCACGTGCCCCAGCTTCGTGGGCCAGGACACCCTCCAACTCTTCGTCGTTCAGTAGACTGAGAATGCCTTCCGTAACCGCCACCGAGGCGTGCTTGGGATTGCGGCCGGTGGCGAAGGCATTGGGCGACTCGTTGGGTATGACGTAGATCTTGGGCATGGGGAGCCCCATGCGCTGCGTCATCCGTTCGACAACCTGGTAAGCCCTGGGCAACTGCTCGCGAGTGACCGGCTGAGCGCGATACATAGCCAGCGCGAGCTTGTCGGAATAGAAATAGCTAAAAAAATTCATCGCCGCCGCAATGACTAGCGCGATGATCATTCCGTCGGTCCCGCCGAAGCGGCCGCCGAGGAAGACGAGGAACAGAGTGAGAGCAGTAAGCAGAAGTGCAGTCTTAAAAGTATTCATGTCGCGACGCCGCCTCGCGCCCAACTTCGATGCCCAGGTTCCAGGATGCCCAGGCTCCATTCTGTCACGACTGGAGCGATACGCTGAAAATTGTCCTACAAATTCGATCCATCCACTCAATGGGACACTTGTGGTTTGCAGCCGGGAAATGCCGCTCCCTATATCATTCAGAAATCCGAAGGCGCTCTATTATTTTATGAAATATTAAAATTTTTTTCATCGGAGTGAAGCGGAAAGAAAGATTAGCTGTCAAGTCTCGTAGGGAAGTTGCGGATAAAGCCTTTGCAGCTTTGAATGTTCCGGCCTCTGTATCCGCAGTGGCTTTTCTTTCTGTCATTCGCGCAGGGGAATCTGCTTCTGGTCTCTTTTTATGTCTCGTAGGGACGGCGAATTGTTCCTCTAAACGACAGAGCTTAGATGCAGGCTGGGCAGCTTTGGATGCTATCTGCACATGGTTCATAAATCCGAAGAAAATCTATTACTTATGAAATCTCGGATTTGTGCGATTGAGTTAGAAGATAGGCCCGCAGATTCTTACCGGCAAAGGAACTACCGGCAGCACAATCACTTACCCGCACTTACTTAACCTCCGGCTCCCGTTATGTTTATGGCCGCTAAATTGCTACACCGACCGGGCATGAAAGTTCCCTCCGCGCGCCTCTCTTCTCCCCTCTGTCACCGCCTGTTCCTTCTGCTGGTGCTAATGGCTTTCGCTCTCCCAACCTCTCTGGCACAGGTGACGAACGCGACCGGCACAATTCAAGGCACAGTGACTGATCCAAGCGGCGCCGCTGTTCCTAATGCCAAGCTCACCCTGACGCAGCCCTCGACGGGACTTTCCAAGGTGATCACGGCAACCGGTTCGGGTTATTATTCCGTGGGCTCGCTGGTGCCGGGCACCTATGCAGTCCGCGCAGAGGCCTCGGGCTTCGCGACCACAAATGAGTCGTTCATCGTGCGAGTGGGAGTCGTGACCAATGGAAATGTTCAACTCGGTGTCGGTTCCACCACGACCGTGGTACAAGTGGAAAGCAATGCGATTGGAGTCGATACCCAGCAGACACAGATTGCGGGAGTTCTCACCCGCGAGCAAATTGCAACCTTGCCGCTGAACGGGCGCAATTTCCTTGACCTTGCTCAACTGCAGCCTGGCGTTCAAATCCAGGACGGCACCAGCTTCGACCCGACCAAGAACGGCTTCTCTTCCATCTCCTTCGGCGGCCGCTTCGGCCGCACCGCCCGCATCGAGCTGGATGGCCTCGACATTTCGGATGAGAATGTCGGCACCACTACGCAGAACATCTCTACAGGCGCCATTCAGGAATTTCAAATCGCTCAATCGAATCTAGATATCACCACTTCGATCACCTCTTCCGGTTCGGTGAACATCGTCAGCCGCAGCGGCAGCAACAACATCCACGGCAACGAGTTTTACAATTTCCGCGACAAGCGCGCGGGTGGAGCCAATTTTCCAGGAGGGCAAAATAATTATCTGCAGCGCAATAATTTCGGAGGCGATGTAGGCGGAGCCTTCGTTCCGGACAAGATCTTCTACTTCTTCTCGGGTGAAAAGTTTGTGCAACATCTCTCGGCGCCGGTGAGCATTACTGGACCACTGGCGGATAAGTCCGGCTCCTACAGCGCACCTTACTCCGAGCTCGAATTGTTGGGCCGTTTCGATTTCAACCTGATGCATGGAGCCAAGGCATTCATACGCGGCGCTTACCACAACAACAAGGACGTGGGTGGCTTCGGCGGCGGCAACAACTACTCGCCATATCTTGACGAAAACAACACGCCAAACGTCGGCGGGGGCCTCGACTTTCTCACTGGGAGGTTCAGCCATAGCTTTCGCGCGGGCTATTTCAAATTCGTCAACCACCTCACCGATGCCACAGCTACCACGAATAACCCCGCCTATAACTCCACGCCCGGTATTTATCTTGTGATCAGTCCTTTTTCCTCCGGCGCGAATGCGAACGCACCCCAGTCAAGCATCCAGAGCAACAAGCAATTTAAATATGATGGCAGTTGGACCAAGGGCAATCACACGCTTCGTTACGGGGCAGGCATCAATCGCCTCCTGGGCGGCGGGTTTGCCTCTTTCTATGGCATCGACCCCCAAGTTGAACTTGGCGGAGCCGTTGCCCCTGAAACCAATCCGGGCGACCCTGCGAATTACCTCGTGGTTCCCGCCGCCGGTCTGAACCAGGCAATCATCCTGGGCAACGGGCAAGGCTTCAACACCGAGATACCTCAATTTGGCTATCCCGGCGGCGGACAGCAAGACTGGCGCTTCACGGCCTATGTAGGCGATCAGTGGAAGGTGTCGCCGCGCATCAATGTGAATTTCGGCTTGCGCTATATTCGCGACACAGGCCGCAGTGACAGCGACTTAGGGCCGATCCCAGCGGGAGGGCCAGATAGTCCGGCGCCCGGCGCGTCGCTCAATGACATTCAGGCAGGCCTTGCCAATCGCGTCGATCAGCCAAACATGAACTTCGGTCCGCAGGCGGGTATTGCCTGGGACTTGACCGGCCAAGGCAAAACGGTCGTCCGTGCTGGCGCAGGAATCTATTACGAAAATAACGTCTGGAACAATATCCTATTCGATCGGCCGGTGCGGTTGCCTCAAGGGCTCTTCTTCGGCGATGCGCAAGCCTGCCCAAAGACCAGCGTTACGATCCCAGGAAGTTCAACTCCTCTAACCACAGTGGATGGCACGGCTAACGGTTTTCCCATCGCGAGTATCTGCGGTCAACCGGTAGGTACGGTTTATAAACAAATCGCGACTCTGGAGCATACCTACCAGACATTGGTAGCCGCGGCCGGACCTCAGGCCAACGGAAACTACTTTCCCAATGCACTTGCAGTGGGGCCTGCCTACAATGGAGATTTCCTCTTCTCGCCAAAGTACAAGACCCCTTCCGCCTACCAGATGAATGTCGGCATCCAGCACCAGCTTGGCAGAAACACAGTCGTTTCGGTGGATTACCTGCGGAACGTAGGGGTGCATTTCTTGATTGGCATCGACGAAAACCATACCGGCGACGTCAAGCACTTTAATAAGACGGCCGCCGCCGCCGCTGTGGCGGCGACAGTCGCGGCCTGTGACGCCACGAGTGTCGATGGAGCCATCACAGCCTGCCCAGGTCTGCATCCCGCGACGACGACCAGTCCGGTCGGAGGCGCAACACTTGCAGACTTCGCGAGCAACGGACTGGATTCCATTGGCGATCAAGGTGGGGCGCCGAACCCCAGTATGGCCTTTCAGGGTATTAATCCTAGCTTTGGTCTGACCAGCTTCCTCACGCCGGGCGGCCGCTCCGTGTATAACGCCCTGGCCATCACCGTCACTCAACGGTCGCTGCATCCCATGCCGGGCGTTGCCAGCGTCGACCTGACCGCCTCTTACAACTATAGCCACTTCAACGGTACGGGAACCGTAGTCGATACGACCACTGGCCCGCTCGCTTCCGGCGGCGATCAGGATTTCGGCGAAAACGCTTTAAGCAACAACAATCCGGGCCACTTCTCCGGACCGAATTCGCTCGACCGTCACCAGCAGTTCTCGATTGGCCTCGATGCGCAAGTCTGGAAGGGCTTCCAATTCGACACTATTGCTCACCTCTACTCATCCTTGCCGCTGAGCCTTTCTCTGCCCACCCAAGGCGCCGGTGACATCTTCATCAGCGATGTTGACGGCGACGGGACGGTAGGAGACATCGTCCCAGGCAGCAATGTGGGTTCGTTCATGCGCGGCATTGGACCGCACAGCATCAATACGCTGATCAACAACTACAACTCGAAATACGCCAATACGTTCACGCCGGCTGGCGCCGCGGTAGTGAACTCCGGGGTACTGACCGGAACACAACTTACCGCGTTGGGCGGGGTACAGCAGACGCTTTTGAATGCTCCACCCAATCAGGTGGGCAACGACATCTTGCGCATCTGGGATCTCTCTGTCGGCTACAACTTCAAGCTGGGCGAGCGCCTTACCGTCCAGCCAAGCGTCCATGCTTTCAACGTGCTGAATGCGGCAAACTTCGATGGCCCGGGCGGACTGGGCTTGACCAGGCTCGCCGGCACTTTGGCGAGCAACATAGTTCAGCCGAGCGCACCCGCGGCTAACACAACCACCCCTGCGAACCAGGGCTCGTATCGAGTTGGGCTGGGCACAGGCGTCTACTCTTTCGGCGCACCACGGCAACTGGAGTTTGGATTGAAAGCTACCTTCTAGCGCCGGAGACTGCAGATCACCCCAGCTTCGCTGTGGTCGAGATGACAAATTGGTGGAGTTGCAGGTGAAGCCTTCGCAGCTTTGCGATTGCGGCGCCGCCTTTGCCTTTCTTTCTGTCCCGGAAACCGAGTATGCCCGAGAGACCAAAAGCAGATTCTCTGCGGGAATGACAGACGAGAAAAAGCAACTGCGAGCACAGAAGGCCGGAGCAACCTTAACACAACCTTAAGGCTTGTGGGCCACAAACCCATGAACGCTGCGGCAGCGGAGCCGTGTTTGCCTTTCTTTCCGTCATTCCCGCAGGGAATCTGCTTTTGCGCTTCTTGTCTTTGGCTTCTTTCTGTCATCGGGCGCAAACGACATGGGGAAAGTTCCGACACTAAGTCGTTGCAAAAAGCATCTACAGAAGCTTGATATGAAATTCCGTATAGCGCGCTGCGTGGCTTCCAGAAAATGCATCTTTCGAGGCATTTTGAAGAGATTCCAGCGCATTTTTTTGTCTTCTCAAAACGATCTTTCCTGTAGACCCAAGGGTTTGATTTCAGGAAAGTTAATCGGCCCGTGAAGGAATTTATCCAAAATTCACGTCTGATTCACTCTGTAAAAGGCCCAAGAATTGCAGTGGAATGTATGACTTCTCCACCTGGGCCTTTTCAAAAAATTTCGGCCACTCCTATTGTCGGTTTCAGTTGCTTAGGCAGTTGACACGATCAAAGTTGCTGAATCTATGAATGAAAGGATTTGGTCCATGCAGCTTTCCCTACGACACTTCTTCTTAACTTCTTTTCTTTTCTGCCTGGTTCTCTCGGGAGCTCGTGCCCAGGTAAGTTCTTCGGTTCAGGGCGGCCTCGGCGGCCAAGTGACGGACTCATCGGGCGCCTTAGTCTCCGGAGCAAAAGTGACGGTGACCGGCCCCCAAGGTTCCACCACCACTACTACGGACCAGATTGGACAATGGCGCGTCACCGGCCTGATTCCCGGGTACTATGACGTCAGCGCCGAGGCCCCCGGCTTCAAGAAGGCTGAATCGAAGCACAATGAAGTCGTCGTGGACGTCACCTCTACGCTGAATTTGAAACTCGAGGTCGGCAGCACCCGGTCAGATGGTTGAGGTCACCGCCTCCGCAGTTTCGATCAATACCGATTCAAACGCAATCGGCGCCAACCTCTCCGACACTTTTTACAACGCCATTCCGATGGCGCGCAATGTGGCCAGCATCTTCTACGCGGCCCCGGGTGTCGCCGCCGGTGACGCGACCACGAACGCTTTAACGCCGGGTTTCGGCCTGAGCGGTCCCGGCAAATCCAATCCGTCCATCGGAGGCGCTTCCGCTCTGGAAAATCTCTACGTGGTGGACGGCGTCACCATCACCGACCAGGCCTTTGGCAGCCTGGGCACTTTCAACCGCTATCATGGGGCGCTGGGCAGCGGAGTCAATCTTGCCTTCATCAAGGAAGTCGACGTCAAAACCGGAGGATTCGAGCCGCAATACGGCAAGAGCTTGGGAGGCGTCGTGCAAATCGTCACCAAGTCGGGCTCCAATCAGTTTCATGGCGCCGTGGCCGCATACTTTGGACCCGGCTCCTGGTATGCCGACCGTCACCAGTTCTATCAATTCGGGTTTCAGCAAACCACGCCGGCCTCGACGCTTTCCCAGCCGCAATATGACGCCAGCGGAGAGCTTGGCGGCTATATTCCCGGATTACAGAACAGGATGTTCTTCTTCGGCGCCATCGATCCCGGCCTGAACCAGTATATCGACGTGCCTCATCCGGCCTCACCCATCTTTGCTCATGGACCATACGCCTACAGCACCACCGTTTTCAATTGGGCCGCCAAGCTTACCTACAAGCTGAATGACACAAGCACCGTTGAAGGCTCGGCCTTCGGCGACCCGTCACGGCACAATCAAGTCCCCAACACCCTTTCCACAAACAACGCACCTTCTGTTACCAGCGCATACAATTATGGTTCCAGGGATACGGTGCTGCGCTTGAGCACGGTTTTCTCGCCCAGTTGGGTGTTCAACGCAGCCTGGACTTACAACCACAATCACTTCAGTGAGACCCCTTCGCAGAATTATTACCAGATCACCGACAATAGCGGGATCACCCTGCCGAACCCGGTTCCCCAGGTGCGTTCCGGCTTCGGCGCTTACGAGCCGTCCATCAACGACACCTATAGTCTTTCGGCGGTGACACAGAAGACCTTCCATTTCCATGGGGAACATACCTTCAGCATCGGGTGGTCGTACGACCACACCAACTTTCTCGACGAGCCGAGCAGGTCGGGACCGCTCTTCCCCATCCCTTCGCAGAATGCGGCCGGTGTCCCTCTGACCACGCTCTATAGCAACATACCAAAGGGAGCAATCGGGTCCCTGAGTAACGCGCTGCTGCAACTGAATGCTGCAAACATCGCCAACCCGAACGACAGGACCTGCATCCAGTGCCCTCTCTATCAAGGTCAAAAGGTTTATCTGTCTGTAACCCGTGGCACATATGTGGGCCTTCTAGTCCATGCCCAGGGCACATATCACACTGCCTATGCAAACGACAACTTTCAAGTGAATCGGTATCTTACTCTGCTGGGCGGCGTTCGCTGGGAAGAGCAGCGCACCGCCGGCACCATTCTGCGCTACGCCTTCACCGGAAGCTGGTCGCCCAGGCTCGGCATCAGCATCGATCCATTCGGCGATCGCAAGAGCAAAGTCTTCTTCAACTACGGCCGCTACTACTGGGCCATGCCTCTGGACGCAGCTATCCGCCAGCTCGGCAACGAGCAGGATGACACCAGTTGGGATTTTGCTCCAGCGTCCGACGCGAGTGGCAACATGCTCCTCGGTCCGAATGGCGCTGCCATTCCCGTTCTCGACTCAGCCCATCTGCTCAACGGCCTACCCCAATCCACTACGGGCGGAGCGGTCTCGAACTTCTCAGGTCCCAATTTTGCTTCTTCCACGGGTGAAGGCATCCTCCCTGGCACCAAGCAGGAATATGAAAACGAATACCTCATCGGGATTGAGCGAGAACTGAAGAGCGGCATTGTAGTCAAGGCGAGGTACACCGACCGCCGGCTCGGCCGCATCATTGAAGATATCGGTTCACAATCGCCGGAAGGCTCCACCATCGGTCCAAACTACAACGGTGGCATCTACAACCCGACCGGGTCGACCGATCTCTGGCAGAACGAACAGGAGACCACGTACACTCCGGCGCAGTATGCCGCAGCCAACCCGCCCGGATCTACCGGTTACCATCCTCCAGTCCCTGGTTGCACGGGGACGGGCAAGGGCGGTAACGATACTGGCAACATCTTTATCGATGCAGAGGGCAATCCGGCCGGCGGTGCATGTTTTGCGAATCTGGCTACCATGGACGCCGGTCCGCCAGACGGCAAGCCGGACGGTTTTGCCAACCCGGTCCGCCGCTACCAGGCCCTGGAGTTGGAGTTAGACAAGCGCTTTAGCAACCACTGGCTGGCCGTTGTCAACTATCGCTTCGCCAAGCTCTACGGAAACTATGAGGGGGCATACCGCAACGACAATGGGCAGTCTGACCCTGGTATCAGCTCCCTTTTCGATTTCACCGCGGGTCATCTCAACCTGCTCGGCGATCAGTTCAAGCCAGGTTACCTGAACACCGACAGACGCAACGTCGGCAATGTGTACCTAAGCTATAACATCGGCTCGGGCACCCGATTTATCGGGCTTGCGCGCGGCCTGACCGTCGGGCTCGGCGCTCGCGGCCAATCGGGTCAACCGCTCAGTTACTTGGGCGACCATCCCATCTATCTGGACCAAGGCGAGGTTCCTGTGGGCGGCCGAGGCGCATATGGACGTACGCCGGCGTCGATGCAGCTCGACACTCATATCGACTATCCGATTTCGTTCCGGGAAAAATACTCGGTGAAGCTGTCCTTCGACGCCTTCAATGTAACCAATAGCCAGTTCATCACTAGCAAGGTCCAGTACCTGTCACAGCAAGCCGCAAGTGTGGGTGTGGCGCCTATCCCCAACACTGACTTCGGCAGACCTTCGGCCTTCCAGGGGCCCTTCTATGCCCGGGGCAGCATCCGCTTCGAGTTCTGACCCCTGTTACACTCCAAACCAACGGGAGAGAGCCTGACCGCTTTCTCCCGTTGTTCTCTATTGAGGAGTTCTCTTTTGCGTCTGTTGCACCACCGTATCCGATTACCGCTCGGGGCCGCCGTGTTTTGTCTCCTCGCTCTTTGGGGAGCGACTCTTCATCCCCTGTATGCGGCGGATGCTACCCGCAACCTTGCCCCTCACTACCGGCATTGGCTCAATCAGGAGGTCAATTACATCATTTCAACCGATGAGCGAAAGGCCTTTCTTGGTCTCGCAAGCGACAAAGAACGTGACCGCTTCATGCAGACGTTCTGGGACCTGCGCAACCCCGATCCTCATTCGGAGATCAATACCTACCGCGAAGAGCACTACCGGCGCCTCGCCTATGCCAACCAAAACTTCGGCAATCCTATATATAGCGACGGCTGGCGTACGGATATGGGCCGGATCTACATCACATTGGGGCCGCCCAAACAGCGGGCGGACTACAATACTGCGCAGAATGTGCGGCCAATCTCTATCTGGTTTTATCAGTCCGATACACCTGCGCTGCCGCCATATTTTTATATCGTCTTCTACAAGCGCAGCCCGATCGACGACTTCACCTTGTACTCGCCCTATCAGGACGGCCCCGTGCGCCTCGTCACTACGCTCGAAAACATGAATGACCAGAAGATGAGCCTGGACATTCTGCGCAAGTCAATGGGAGACGAAGTGGCGCGCACCGTCCTATCGCTCATTCCATCCGAGCCCGTCGACTTCGATAGGTACAGCCCCAGCATGGAGTCGGACATCCTGCTCAGCACCATCGAAGGGCTGCCCGACAATCCGATCACCCTCGAGCGGCTGGCCGAGCGGCGCAGCATGGAACAGGTCACCACCCGCATGTTGTTCGGCGCCGGACAGGTTGAGTTAGAAACCGCCGTTTTTCGCGAGGATGGCCACCGCAGCACGGTCCATTACCTGCTGCGCTTCCGCGAGCCTGAAACAACCCTTATCGGTGCACTCGATAAGGATCACACAGGATACAAACTTACACTCGAAGCTAACGTATTCACTCAGAGCGGTGCTCCCGTATATCGGGACGAATCGCTTCTCACCGGCCAGATGGCTCCGGAGCAGGCCGAGATTGCGCGACACAAGGCGTTTGTGGCTGAAGGAAGGCTGCCGCTCGCGCCGGGAAAATACAAGCTCGTTGTGACGCTCACCAACCTTCTGACGCACGCGGCTTTTCGCCAACAGAAAGATCTCGTTGTGCCGGACCCCAACAGCGGCACTCTCGCGCTCAGCAGCGTTGTCGCGTTCTCCGCCGCGCCTCCTACGCAAGACCAGGCTGGTCATCTACCCTTTGACATCTCCGGAATCCGCTTTGAGCCGATTGGGGTTGAGAGCGCGGAGATCGCGGAAGGGACAGACCTGCGGGTGCTGGTCCAGGTATGGACCGGAGCCAAGGACTCGGCCTCGAGCCCGGGCCGCAAAATCGATCTCAAATACGTCTATGGCAGCCTTTCCGGCAACCTTGGAAATGCGCAGACCGAGATCCAAACCGTAGAGCAAAGCAACTTTGACGCGAGCGGTTCGCTGCTCACTGGGAAAAAACTCCCCGCGGCCAACTTGACGCCCGGCCATTATCGATTGGTCGTTACGGCCGCGGACGAAGGCGGTCCCCAGCGCGCCTACGCTTCCCTTTCCTTTCAAGTCGTGCCCCGAAACTCCGCCGCTGGCGTCTGGACTGCCTATGACTCCAAGCTCTCTCAGCTTGCCGGCACCGGACAGGGCGACTACAGGCGCGGCCTCAGCGCTGCTGCCCAAGGCAATTCGGCTGAGGCCACCCGGTGGTTTGAGAATGCCGTGAATGCTACCCCTGCCTACGAGGCCGGCTTGCCTCTACTCGTGGATGCATTGACGGCACAGCAACAATTTCACCAGTTAGCGAGCTTGGCCCAGCGCTTCGGCGGCTCCCGCGCGCTCGATGCAAAGACCGTCGTCTTGCTTGCCCGAGGAACCGCTGAAGCCGGTGACACGCGCCTGGCAACCCAGTTGCTCGAATCGGCATTGACCTGGCAAGAGCCCACGGCCGAAATGTATTCCACGCTCGCAGGCTTATATCGCGAGAGCGGCGATAAAACACGCGCGGATGAAATGGAAAAGCGAGCCAAAGCCCTCTGACCGTATGCGCCTGCGGCCCACCCAAGAGGATGAAAATCGGGTTGAGGAAGGTTTGGTTGGCAATTACACCTAACTTCGTCATCTCGACCGGAGCGAAGCGAAGTGGAGAGATCTGCGGTTTCCCACATCTGGCGCAAAGAGCGCGCCAGATATGGGGCACCCTCGATTGGTGGCGGTTTTGGATCCACACTTCAAACTTGTTTCTCTCCGCCGCGCGCGAGTATCTTGGTCTTCAGACCGCGATGCAGAATCTTCTTCCGCCCTTCCTGTGCCAACCCATAGCAACACCAAGCAATGCGGCGCCGGCAAAGACATGCCGATGAATCGCCGGAATTTTCTCAGCTCTCTTAGCCGCACCGCCCTGGTCTTGCCGTTTGGCGAAGTACTGCTCATGACTGCTCCTCCATGGAGGCGGACAGGGGCACTCTACGCCGCGGCGCAGGAGGCCTCGCAAAATCAAGGCGCACCAAATCACGGTACCTTGGAGCGATCCTACGATGCCAAGCCCGTGCCGCCGCCTCCAGGACCGCGATCGCCTATCGAGGGCACGCCGCTCGGCGTGAGCTTTGTCGATGTTGCAACTCCCTCGGGCCTGAACGCAATAACCATCTACGGCGGTGTAGCAAAGAACGAATACTTGCTCGAAACCACAGGATGCGGAGTTGCCTTTTATGACTATGACCAGGATGGATGGATGGACATCTTCCTGGTAAATGGCTGGCGCCTGGAGGGCTTTCCAAAAGGGAAGGAACCGGCTAGCCATCTCTTCAAGAACAATCGCGACGGAACCTTCACCGACGTTACAGCACAGTCGGGGTTAAAGCGCAGCGGGTGGGGACAGGGCTGTTGCGTGGGCGATTACGACAATGATGGGCATGACGACTTGTTTGTCACCTACTACGGCCAGAACGCCCTATTTCATAACAATGGCAATGGCACATTCACCGACGTCACCGAAAAAGCCGGGTTGAAGCAGACGCGCACTCGCTGGAATAGCGGATGCGCCTTTCTCGACTATGACCGCGATGGCCATCTCGACCTCTTTGTCGCGAACTATATCGATCTCGACCTGAAGACGGCGCCGCTGCCCGAATCCGGTCCCTGCACTTATAAGGGCATCATGGTCGCTTGTGGTCCGCCTGGGTTGCCCCCCGGAAAGAACATCCTTTATCACAACAACGGCGATGGCACCTTCACCGACGTTTCGGAAAAGAGCGGCATTTGGAATAGCCTGGGCAACTATGCCTTAAGCGTAGCGGTCGCCGACCTTGACGACGACGGCTGGCCGGATATTTACGTCGCCAACGATTCGACAGCCGCCACTCTGTATCAGAATCAGAAAGACGGAACATTCAAAGATATTGGAATTGAAGCCGGCGCGGCCCTTTCTCCCGATGGCAAGCCTCAGGCGGGCATGGGGGTCTCTATCGGAGACTACAATCGCGATGGCAAGCTGGATATCGTCAAAACCAACTTCGCTGGCGATACCGACTCGCTTTACGCCAACCTTGGCGGCGGCAATTTCGAGGATCGCACCTATCTTGCGGGCCTCGGAATCAACACCCGCTATCTGGGATGGGGCGTGGGCTTCTTTGACATGGACAACGATGGTTGGCTCGATATCCTGATCTCCAACGGACATGTCTATCCCGAAGTCAGCAGCTCGAAATCCGAGGCGCCCTATGCCGAGCATAAATACCTATATCGCAATCTGCACAATGGGCGGTTCGAAGATGTTTCCAGCAAGGGCGGCCCGGGGATCACCACTCCGGTTGCCGGCCGGGGCTGCGCTTTCGGAGATTATGACAATGATGGCGATATCGATGTCGTGGTGAACTGCATGAACTCCCTGCCTCAACTCTTGCGCTGCGACTCGGATTGGAAGCGTTCATGGATCAAGGTGAAGGCCATTGGGGTCAAGTCCAACCGCACAGGAATTGGCGCACGGATACGGGTGGTGGCCCGAACGCGGAAGGATGCCCCGGCTCCGCTGCTGCAGATCGACGAGGTCCGCAGCGGAGGGAGCTACTACTCGCAGAATGACTTGCGGCTGCATTTCGGACTCGATCAGGCGCAGGTGGTGGACTTGCTCGAAGTACGCTGGCCTTCCGGTCAGGTAGACAGCTTCAAGAATCTCGAAGTGAATCGCCTCTACATCATTCAAGAAGGCGCCAAAATTCCACAAACGGTGATCCTCAAACCCGCTTCCCGACCGGATTAGGACGCGCCATCACCGCTTTAGATTGGTGGAAGCCCCCTGCTTTAGCAGGGGGGAAGCTGGACTTCGTCCGAACTCGTGACCACAACACTATGTACATAAGCGATACGCCTTGCCGTGCCAAATCTGGTCCGGTGGTATAGAACTCTGAATAGCCCAGTGCTCAATTTCGAGAAAACCCGAACGGAATTCCAGGAGATACTCGCCAAGCCCATTCGCGAACTCGGGCTCAAACTCGAGGGTTCTCCGCTCGAACGATTCGTTCAGCAGCTATATCGCGAACTGGAAGCCAAGGGCATCCACAGGTTCCGTCCGCTTTGTTATCTCACCGATGAATGGGGATGTCCCTCTGGCGAGCCCGTTATCGGCATTCCGTTCTATCTCGTCAACCCCGACCTGGCACAGCTTGAGCGCGATATGAACGACCTGGAGGACGCTCGCGAGATCATGATGTACATGCGTCATGAGGCCGGACACGCATTCAATTACGCGTACCGGCTCTACAAGTCGGCTGAGTGGCACGATCTCTTCGGTCCGTTTCGCCGCGCCTATCGCGATAATTACCGCCCCATACCATTCTCGCGGAAGTTTGTTCGCCACATGGCAGGATGGTATGCGCAGAAGCATCCGGATGAAGATTTTGCCGAAACGTTTGCGGTCTGGCTCACACCTCGCTCGCAATGGCGAGAGCGCTACAAAGGTTGGGGCGCGCTGGCCAAGCTCCAATACGTCGATCGCACGGCGCGAAAGGTCGGAGATGTCGAACCCATCCGGCGTCGTGGCCGCACCGACATCACCGTCGATGAGATGGAATCGACGGTCGGCGAGTTCTATCGTCTGAGCCTGCCGGAGGAGATTCCGGTACAGGAACTCGCGCTGGATACCGACCTGTCGGACATCTTCAATATCTCCCGCAAGCGGCGTAAGGGCGTTCGGCCCGCCCAGGAGATGTTGCGTCAGCATCGCAAACCCATTGTCGACAAAGTCGCGTATTGGAGCGGCGTGCAGCGTCCGATCGTCAAGCGACTCGTGGAAGCCATCTGCAAGCGTGTTGAGGACCTGGGTCTGCTCGTGGACGTTCGACGCGAGTCCGAGTACCTCACGGAGTTCACGGTGTACACAACCGCACTCTCCATGAATTACCTGATCCGTGGGAAGTTCATTCATCCCTGAGGCGTGCCGGCAGCTGCCGTCACTCCGATTGGAGGCCGCATGACTGGAACGAAGTTGAAAGTCACCGTGCTGTACGACTTGTGGGAAGAAGAACCTGCTGAAGTGCAGGAAGAAGTTCCTGCGCCGCGCAAGCGCAAGGGGCAAACGAAACGCAAGAAGAAGCCGGTAAAGCACGACCGCGAAGAGATCTTCGAAGCCTTGGAGAAGCTCGGTCATGAGCCGTCGTATTACATTCTCGACGGCCGCCCGCAATCACTGCTCGGACTCTCCAAATGCGGCGCCGATCTCATCTTCAACCTCACGGAATCCTATGCGGGCGATGACACCAAGGAGATGCACGTCACTGCATTTCTGGATATGATCGATATCCCCTACACCGGCGCGGGACCGCACGCGAACATTCTTGCGCAGGACAAATCGATCGCCAAAAAGATGTTCGCTTTTTACGATATTCAGTCGCCCTACTTCGCGACAGCCTATCGCGGCACCATCGACCACGCCCATGACATCGCGTTCCCGCTCATCGTGAAACCCACCTCCGAAGATGGATCCATCGGCATCGATGCCGCCGCCGTAGTGACCAGCGTGAAGGAGTTGATGGAGCGCATCAACTATATCCAGACGGAATTCGATTCTCCTGCGTTGATCGAGGAGTACATCGAAGGACGCGAGATCTACGCCTCCATCCTCGGCAATTACGAGAACGCATATGCACTTCCGCTTGTGGAACTTGACCTTTCGAAGCTTCCGAAGGGCATGCCCAAGATCGCCAGCCAGGATGTGAAATTCGAGAAAGACACGGAAGCCTATAAGCTGACGAAATCGGCGATCGCCGAAGACCTCGACGAAGAAACCGTAACCAAGCTCACCGAGATCGCGATCAAGGCCTATCGCGCCGTCAAGCTTCGCGATTATGGCCGCATTGACATGCGCCTATCGAGCAAAGGCGAGGTTTACGTCATCGAAGCGAATCCGAACCCATGGCTCTCCAGCGGACAGGAGTTTGCCATGGCCGCGAAGAAATCCGGGCTCTCCTATACCCAAATGATCGCGGAGATCGTGGACCTTGCGATGGCTCGGCACGCGTGAAAGATCGAGGGTGGGGTGTAGAAGCCGACGCGAACCAGTGCTTTACGAACTATGACATGCAAGCTACTTCACGACGCGGTCCGTACGGGTCGTGGCAGCGAGGGCGGCGATCTGCATCCGCCGTTCTTTGAGCGTGGAGACAATGGCCTATCGCCGATCCTCGTGCACAACCGCCGCGGCCGGCGACATCGAGCTTTCTTCCGTGATGAAAGTTTTGTGCTGGCGCTAGCTGTGGTGGGAGGCGCTCTGGCGAATGCGGAGAGCTTCCACCAAAACGGGTAGCGTTCCAGGGCTGGTGCCCCACGTCCTTAAATGAAAGAGCTGCGCCGGAATGCTCGCTGGTGTACACCTATTGGAGCGATGCTCTATCGGCTTTTTGCGGGTTGGTTGTTGCTGATTGCCTCGACGGGGATCGCCTTACCCTCTCCGCCCCTGGAAAACCCTGACGCCGTGTGCGCCAATTGCCATAAGGCAATCTATGAAAGCTACCGTAAAACTCCGATGGCGCACGCTAGCGGGGCGGCCGGGGACGGTCTGCTGCCGGGCGAGTTTCTTCATGCCGCCTCGGGCGTTCATTACCGCCTCTTCCTGCGCGATGGCCGGGCCTGGCTAAGTTATGACCGGCCCAATGCTCCCCCTGGACCCGCGCTCCACGGAGAACAGGAGCTTGTGTACTTCATCGGATCGGGCCTGCGGGGTAGGACATACCTCTTTCAGCGAGACGGCTTTTGGTTCGAGAGCCCGGTCAACTGGTATAGCAAGCAGCGGGTCTGGGACATGAATCCGAAGTCGCTCGGTGCGCGGGAAATGCCCTTTACCTTGGAGGTGGATACAAGCTGCCTGCATTGTCACACCAGCGCAGTACAGCCGGCGCTCCCCGGCGCGCGCAATCACTTCGCCGCGCAGCCATTTCTCTATGGGGGCATCACCTGCGCGTCGTGCCATGGAGATGCTTCCGCTCACCTGGCCAATGGAGGGAGAGGTCCGATTCTAAATCCGGCCAAGCTGCCGCCCAGCCGGCGAGACTCGATATGCCTGCAATGTCATCTGGAAGGCGAGATAGCCGTAAACCAGGCCGGGCGATCGTTGGCCGCATTTGTTCCCGGCCAGGAGCTGTCCGACTATGTCACCCACTATGTTCATTCCGGCGAGCTAGGCGCCGATGGAAGGGCGACCAGCCAGTGGGAGGCGCTGTTGCAAAGCGAATGTAAGCGGAAGAGCGGTGACCGGCTTACCTGCACGACGTGCCATGATCCTCATAGCTCGCCTGCTCCCGGGGAACGGGTGAGCTACTTCCGCAGTAAGTGCCTCGCATGCCATGGGGAAGCCTCCTTTATCCGCAAGCACCATCCCGAAACGCCGGACTGCGCCTCGTGCCACATGCCGCGGGAGAAGACGGAAAATGTAGCCCACGAACAGGTGACCGACCATAGAATCCAGCGCCCTTCCATTACCTCGCTCGAACGGACAGCGGCGCCCCAGGAGGAACTAACCCAGGTGGGCGGCGGCCGCACCAGCGACCGCGATTTGGGACTTGCCTATTTCCAGCTTGCGGAAGAGGGGGACCGGCAAGCTGGCCAAAAGGCGATGCTAATGCTCAAGCAGGCGGAACGCAGGGGTGGCCAAGGGATGGATCCGGATCTGCACACGGCTCTCGGTCTTCTCGAGCAAATGTCGGGCAATTCGCAGGCAGCCATGGACGAATATCAGGCGGCTCTGCGCGCGAATCCATCGAATTCTGTCGCGGCGGGAGACCTGGCTATCCTCGAGGCACGCGCCGGCCAAATAGAGGGGGCGCTCGCGCTGTTACGTGCGGTAAACAAGAATGACCCGGCAGAAACGGCGGCGAGCATGGATCTAGCGGCGATTCAGTGCGCCATTGGCGATTCGCCGGCGGCCACCACCACACTGCAACATCTGCTCGAGTTCTCTCCCGACGATGGAAAGGCGCGGCAAGCTCTGACTGCAATCGAGAATAAGGCCCGGCGCTGCGGACCGTAGCCCGGTTGTTTGAACCCAAGCTATTTCTTCAGCTTTCCCGATCCTTCCTTGAGAGTAATGATTTGATCCGCTGCGACACCCGGAAACTCCTCCTCCCGCCCGCTGGGCCAGCGCACCTCGATTAACGCAACTCTGGTCTCGTGCCCCAGGCCAAAGTGCAGCCTTATATCGTTGTTGGAGTCGTAACTCGACCCGCTGCGCACTTCGTCGACCCAGCTTCGCGGACTCGGCGCCGAACCTACAACCCTTACCCGCGCGCCGATTCCATCGCGGTTGGACGCGACTCCAATCAGACGGATGCCAAGCCAATGGTTGTCATTTTTGGCCAGATTGACAAGCAGAAGTGGGAAGTCACTCACATCATTGACGACCGCTTCCAGCCGGCCGTCGTTCCAAAGATCGCCTATTGCAAGGCCTCTGCCCGGCTCCGGTTGAGTAATGCCAGGACCTGAATTCTTGGATATATCCTAAACTTCCCATTGCCCTAGATTGCGGTAAAGGACGCGTGGCTCGCGATAGGCTGACCCCATGTTGCCGCTATCCACTTCGGGATAAACGTGACCGTTGACCAGCAGCAGGTCGGGCCAGCCGTCATCGTCGACATCTATGAACATGGTTCCCCAGCCCAGGTATTGCGTGTTAATGCCGATCCCCGAGGGAAAGGTCACATCGCTGAAGGAATGGTCGCCGGTATTGCGATAGAGAGATGAGGTGTCGTCGGAGAAATTAGTCTTGAAGATGTCGAGGTGGCCATCCCCGTCGTAATCGCCGATGGTGGAGCCCATGCCCGCTTGTTCGCGGCCGTCTTCATTGAAGGCAACGCCGTTATCGGCCGCCGTATCGGTAAAGGTCCCATCGTGATTGTTACGGTAGAGGATGGAGGGGGTGGAATCGCAAGCCACGAAGATATCGGGCCAACCATCCTCGTCATAATCGATGGTGGAAACGCTGAAGCAATAGTGGCCTGGAGTCTTCTCGAAGCCACTCGCCTTACTGACATCGGCAAATTTTCCGTTGCCTAGATTGTGGTAAAGAATATTGGGCGAACTCGCCAATCCGCGCGGGCCACACATGACCGGCACGCCCTTCCAGACGCAACTGGCGCTTTCGCCGGGAGCGGGCATTGCCGCCAGATCGAAGCTGACGTAGTTGGCCACGGCGAGGTCGAGTTTGCCATCGCGGTCGTAATCG
Organism: uncultured Acidobacteriaceae bacterium; assembly: GCA_963705665.1. Taxonomy (GTDB): domain Bacteria; phylum Acidobacteriota; class Terriglobia; order Terriglobales; family Acidobacteriaceae; genus PALSA-350. The sequence continues at coordinate 156,382 of CAVPKQ010000049.1, forward strand.
ACAAAAGCACAGCCCGTTCCCCACAACTTGCCCGTGCCAGCGACGCCGGCTTGCTCCGCCACCTCCTTGAAGGTCCCATTGCCCTCATTGTGATAAAGGCGGTTCTTGCCATAGTCGGTGACGTAAGATCCTCGTAACCGTCATTGTCATAGTCACCTGCGCAGACACCCTGACCCCAGGCCGTATCCGTAAGCCCGGCATGCGCGGTGACATCGGTGAAGGTGCCGTCGTGGTTATTGTGAAAGAGATGGCTGGTGGGCTTCGAATCCTTCTGAACTTCCCCGTGCAGAACGGTCCCATTCACCAGGAAGATGTCGGGCCAGCCGTCGTTGTCATAGTCGAAATGGCGACGCCGCTACCGGTAGCTTCGATGATGTAGCGCTTAGCGGTCACGCTGCCGTTGACATTGAGGACGCGAATCCCTGCTTTCCCGGCGAAGTCTTCAAACCAGGCCGGCCCATCGTGCTCGGAAGAGGGTGGGTAGATTTTCACTGCCGCGGAGGCGGGGAGTTTTGCGCGCGGCAGCCCTGTTCCGGCTCGACAATGCGCCCCTGCAATCAACTGCAAGAGGAGGATGGTCCCGGCGACTCCGCTGACAATCCGATGTCTGGAACCTCTCCATGCATAACCCATCGCCCCATTCTAGAGCGGAATTGCCGCCGCATAAGACGAGGTGGCCCGCTATTCACCGCTCTCAAAATCCGGGTGTCAGGTGGGCTTCCCTGAACCTGGTATAAAATTTTGACGGCGTCGATATGGCAAAGCTGCGCGTCCTGCGTATTCTTCTTCTTGCAGTGGTTGGTTGCACGATTCAACCATCGATTTTGCGTGCAGCTTGGAGGCCAGCGATCCGGCAAACGGCTTCCCCCACAGCGGAAGCACAAAAGCTGCTCAACCAGGGCCGGTTGGATGAGGCATTGAAGGCTTTGGATGCGCTCGCTCTCGACAGCCGGAGCCGTCTGGTGAGAGCGGCTGCGAGGCATGGCCTTCTATGAGCAGGGGCGGATGCAGCCGTCAGAAGAAGCTCGAGAAAGCTGTAGCCGAAGACCCCTCCGACCGCGAGGCGAGGCAGATGCAGGGGGTTGCGCTCTTCAGGATGGGAAAACCGTCAGCGGCGATTCCATTGCTCGAGAGTGCCCGCCTTTCCGTCCCCGGCGCCAACATCGATTCCAACTATGTGCTTGGCCTGTGCTATCTGGATACCCGGCGCTACGACGACGCGCGCAACGCCTTCGCCACTCAGTACGGCTTTCCGCCCGAGTCACCCTCCGCGTACCTGCTCGCCGCGAGGATGATGTTGCGGCGGGAGTACTTGCCAGTGGCGGATATCTGCTTGCGCGGAAAGCGATCGCTCTCAACCCGAATCTGCCTATGGCGCACCTGCTGCTTGGCCAGATAAGGCTGGCGCAGTCGCAATTTCCAGAAGCCATTGCGGAGTTTGCGAAGGAACGCGAATTGAATCCGCTCTTTGGGGAAGTGTATGATCAGCTACGGCGACACCTATATCCGCCAAGGTGACTATGCCAAGGCGCAAGAGGCCCTCGACCGGGCCGTGCTGCTTGAACCGAATTCGTCAGTGCCTTTCATCTTGCTGGGCAAGGTGTTGTTGAAGCAGCAGGACCCGGTGATGGCTAAGATGTACTTGGAGAAGGCGCTGGCCATCGATCCGGGAAACTATATGACTCATACCCTCCTCGGACAGGCCTATCGTTCGCTCGGGCGGACCGATCAGGCATCGCGTGAGGCCCAGGTGGCCGAGCGACTTCCAGGCGGCTGCTCAGCCGAAACTCGATACGCCAAAATGAGCAACGAACGCCACGAGAGCCTGGAACTGGTCTCATAAACCCACGATGCTCAGGACGCCAACGGATGAGACCCGCCGCCGAAGCGGGACTCACGCTGCTGGCCGAGAAGCAGCAACGCCGTCTGTGCGGACCAGAGTTCTGGTCTGGCGTCAGTCCATCTTCATCTCGTCATAGATAGCCTTGGGGAAAAAGAAACTTCCGGGTGGATTGTTCTTGACAACCGCTCTTTACCGAGCGGATAGTTGGGCGTCAAATTGATCCATCCGTCTTGACTTTCACTATTTGAGCTACTGAAGACACAATAACCGGCTTAAACGTTTTGCTGGCGAATCATAGAAGTTACCCAGGATTGCAGTTGCAACAGACAGCTTGGAGACGCTGCGTGATACCCACGAAGCTGTCCTAAAAAGGCTGGTTGCAACCTTTTTGGAGGGTTCTTATGACGCGTCAAGTGCTAAGGGCGTTAGCCCTGGTTGCGCTTTTTCTTGCGCTTTTTGTCTGTTTTTCCTTCCTAAACCTTCACAAGCCCAGGCAGTGTATGGATCGATTTTCGGCACCGTGACCGACAACTCAGGGGCGGTCGTCCCGAATGCAACCGTAACCGTCACCGATGAATCTAAAGGAACTTCCGTCACAACAACCAGCAATGCCTCCGGCGACTATAACGCGGAGCACTTGATCCCGGACCTCTACGGCGTAAAAGTAGAAGCGCCTGGCTTTGAAGCCTTTGAAGCTCAGCACGTGCAGGTGCTTGCGGACACTTCACCCAAGGTTGACGCAGAAGCTGGGTCCCCGGCGCGGCCGCTCAGACAATTGAGGTGAGTGCCAACACGATTCCTATGTTAAAGACCGATCGTGCGGATGTATCGACAACCTTCACTTCGAATGTCGTCAACGACCTGCCCTTGTCGAATCGCAATTTCACCAGCCTCCAATTGCTGCTGCCGGGCGCGCAAGCGTTGGGTTGGGCCCACGCGTCGGACGAAAACCCCCAGGGCAGCCAGCAGATCCAGATTGATGGCCAGGCTTTCGGCGGGGTCGCCTATGAGTTGGATGGCACCGACAATCAGGATCCGATTCTGGGCATAATCGTGATCAACCCACCTCTCGACTCGGTGACTGAAGCCAAAATCGCAACCCAGAACTTCGACGCCGAGTTTGGTAAAGCGGTTTCCGCGGTCATGACCTCGCAGACGAAATCAGGCTCAAATAGCTTCCATGGCAGTGCATTCGATTACCGTCAAAGTAACGCAACCCTGGCCCGCGACCCCTATTCACAATTCTCCCGGGATCCGGTGACGAACCAGTTCATTCCCGGCGGCCTCTACAATCAATTCGGCGGATCTATCGGCGGCCCGATCAAGCGAGACAAGATGTTCTTCTTCGGCGACTACCAAGGCCTTCGGCAGAAGCTGGGTAGTTCGGCCACCATGACGGTGCCTTCCGCCTTTCTCATAAGCACTTGCCTCGGACAGACGCCCACTACGACAGGTGTCGCAGGCTGCGATTTAGGCCAATATTTAACCGCGTTAGGACCCGCATTCAGAGGCTGCTCTTACCAACAAAACGGCCAGGCATATCCCGGCAACGTCATCCCGGCCGCCCAACTCTCGCAACCGGCACTCAATCTATTGAAGCTCCTCCAGCCATACAAGCCGAACTCAAGCGGGAATTTCAATGGTTTGCAGAATAACTATGCGGGAAGCGGCACCGGAATTTTCAATAACAACCAATGGGACGAGCGAGTGGACTTCCAGGCAACAGAAAGATCCATGCCTTTGAGCGGTTCAGCCGTTTTACCGACACGCTGAGCGGCGGAACGCTCTTCGGCTCTGCCGGGGGCGCGGGCTTCGGGACGAACGGCTTTGGCGGAACATCGACCGGAGCCGATGACAGCCTCGCTTCCGGAGCCGACATTGCGATCAATGCAACGTTACTCACCGACTTTCGCCTGGGCTATTACCGCTATAACATAATCACCTCGAAATACGATCAAAGCCTCGAATTCGCCAACCAACTGGGTATTCCCCGGTTTGAACCTTGGAAATCGCTTCACGTCAGGCGCTCCCGGCTTCAATATCACTGACGTCGGGAAGACGGACTCTCAAAATCCCACCAATCCGCAGAGCGGCGGCGCGCAGTATGGTTCAGGGCTGAACATTACCCGCTGCAACTGCCCGACCACGGAAAAAGAAGATCAATTCCAGGGCGTGAACAACTGGACCAAAATCTTCGGCAATCACTCCTTCAAAGTGGGAGCCGATGCCCGCTATGCCCGGAACTTGCGCGTGCCAAGCGACACCGACCGCGCCGGACTGCTCGGTTTCGGTGTCGGCCCCACATCGAAGAATGGTTCCGGAGGGCTGGGCTTCGCGACATTCGTGCTTGGAGATGTTACCAATTTCGGCCGCTACATCCAGAATCCGAACATTGCCGGCTCGCTGAATGCTAAGGAATTCCAAAAACGCCTCTTTTTCTATGCCCAGGACACTTGGCGCGCGACCAGCAAGCTCACCGTCAACTACGGACTACGCTGGGAGCTGTATTTTCCTGAGGCCGTCAACGGTGTGCAGCACGGTGGATTGATGAACTTGTCGGACGGGTATTTGCACGTCGCTGGCGTCGGAGGAGTCCCTTCGGACATGGGCTGGGGCGTGGCGTGGAAGGCTCTCGCGCCTCGCCTGGGTGTCGCATACCAGGCCGGCCCTAAAACCGTTTGGCGCGCAGGATACGGGCGCAGCTTCGACTTAGGCGTTTTTGGATCGATCTTCGGGCATGTGGTAACGCAAAATCTTCC
>CAVPKQ010000050.1:0-90312 GCA_963705665.1 uncultured Acidobacteriaceae bacterium
AAGCTCCACGCCTTGGCGGGCGGCGAGCACGATGACCTGGACCGGCGTGTCCACGCCGACCCGGTCGCACATGGCTCTGATCCGGCGCCGCACGGTCCGTTCGGACAGGGACAGGCGGCGGGCGATCGCGTCGAGGACGAGCCCGTTGGCGAACAGCGCGACGATGGCGCGCTCCTCGTCGTCGAGAACCAGCTCCGCGGCGGGCTGCCGCAGCGGTGTCTCGTTGAGCATGCGAGCACCTGCTTTCTCGCTGGAGAGCCGTTCTCGGTGGCCGCGCTCCCGGCCTGGTTGAAACCTTTCAGTCAGCCGGTACGAGCGACCGTAATCGGCATCACGTTCGTGGTCAAGGCCCGGTAACCCCATGGCACCAAAGGCCGAGGGGAGCCGGTTATGTTGACCGGAATCGGCCAGCCGAGCCGATCACGCGTCTTGACACCGGTTCATCGGGCTGCGAAGTTGTGGGGTGCCTGGCGATTAAAACGATTCAACGCTGGAGCTGACGCGATGAGCAGAAACCGAGCCACCCGACGCTGGCTGATCGGCGCGATCGGCATCGTCCTCGTCGCCGGACTCGCCGTGCCACCCGCCGCCGCGACCACGCCCGGCAGCGGCACGCGGCCCTGGCAGGCCGACAACCTGTCCCCGGCCAGCCGCACGGTGACCCCGACCCGCGTGTCCCGCACGACCGGCACCGTCACCGATCCCACCAACGTGCTGCACTCGACGACCACCGCGCTGGTCGGTTCGGGCTCCTCGATCACGCTGGACTTCGGCGAGGAGGTCGGCGGCCTCGTCACCGTCCACTTCGGAGCAGGCAGCGACACGGGCCAGCAGCTCGGGCTGGCCTTCAGCGAGTCCTCGCAGTACGTGGGCACGAGCAGCGACGCCAGCAACGGAGGCGGCGGCGCGGACGGCGCGATCGACGCCTCGGTCACGCCGGGTTCGTCCTGGACCATGCCTTCGGCGCGGCTGCGCGGCGGGTTCCGCTACCTGACGCTGTTCGCGAACTCGGCCGGCACCATCGACATCGACCACGTGTCGCTGGCCATCTCCTTCGCGCCGGACATGGCGAACCTGCGCGACTACGCCAACTACTTCTCCTCCAGCGATCCGCTGCTCAACCGGATCTGGTACGCGGGCGCGTACACGGTGCAGACCAACACCATCGCGCCCACCACCGGCCGCGTCTGAGGCCCGCCGGCCGGCGGCTGGGACAACAGTGGGACGGTCGGCGTCGGCAGCGAGGTGTTGGTCGACGGGGCCAAGCGCGACCGCACGGTCTGGCCGGGCGATCTCGGCGTGTCGGTGCCGACCGAGTACGCCTCGCTCGGCGACCTCACGCCGACCCGCAACGCGCTCACCACGCTCTACGACCACCAGGCCGCCTCGGGCGAACTTCCTTACGCCGGGCCGGAAGTGAACTTCTACGGCTCGGACACCTACCACCTGTGGACGCTGATCGGCACCGCGAACTACTACCAGTACTCGCACGACGCCACATGGCTGGCCGGCGAATGGGCCGGCTACGTGCGTGCGGTCGACTTCTCGCTCGCCGAGGTCGGCAGCGACTGTCTGATGACCGTGCACAACACGGCCGACTGGGCCCGTAGCGACCAGGGCGGCGAGAACATCGAGGCGAATGCCCTGCTCTACCACGCACTCGTGACCGGCGCCCAGTTGGCCGACGTCGAGGGCGACAGCGCCGACGCCACCCACTGGACCGACGTGGCCGCCACGCTGCGCACCGCCGTCAACGCCGACCTGTGGGACGACGCGGCAGGGGAGTACCGCGACAATCCCACCAGCGATCTGCTGCCGCAGGACGGCAACTCGCTGGCGGTCTGGTACGACATCGCCCCGGCCGACCGGGCCGAGCGGGTCAGCGCCGCGTTGACCACCGACTGGAACAGCTACGGCGCGACCACCCCGGAGAACGGCGGCCAGATCTCCACCTTCCCCGGCTCGATGGAACTCGCCGCGCACCTGCGAGCCGGTGACACCACCCAGGCGCTGGACCTGATGCGGCGCGAATGGGGCTACATGCTCAACTCCCCGCTGGGCACCGGCAGCACGTTCTGGGAGGGCTACCTCGCCAACGGCCAGTTCGGCTACGGCGGCGCGTACATGAGCAACGCGCACGGCTGGGCCACCGGTCCGACCTCGGCGCTGACCTTCTACGTGCTGGGCATCCGGCCGACCACGATCGCGGGCGGCTACGACATCGCGCCGCAGAGCGGTGACCTGAGCAGCGCGCAGGGCTCGCTGAAGACCCCGTTCGGCGATATCGGACTGGCGTGGACGCACGACGTGCGCGACGGTGTGTTCACCGAGCGGCTCACCGCGCCCGCCAAGGCGGTCGACGAGATCGACGTACCGACCTACGGCGCGCGCACCGCGGTCACCGTCAACGGCAGGATGGTCTGGAACGGCACTCGCGGCCTCGCCTACCAGGCCCACCTGTCCGGCGACGACGTGGTGCTCACCGGTGCGCCCACCAACGCCACCATCACCAGCCGCACCGTGGGCTCGGTGCCGACGACGCTGGGCGTCGCGCTGACCTCCTCGCCCGGCACGCCGGTGTTGTCCGGGCAGAGCGTGACGATCCCGGTCACGGTCAGCGCGAGCGGCGACCGCGTGGTGTCCGGCCAGGTCACGGCCAACGCCCCCGCGGGCTGGACCGTCACGCCGGCCGCCTTCTCGCTCGACACCCGCGACGGCCCGGTCGACACGGTCGTGGACGTCGGCCTCACCGCCCCGGCCGGCGGTACCGGCGGCACGGTGCCGATCGCGATCGACGCCGACGCGCCCGGTGCGCCGACCGCGCGCACCCAGACCTCGTTGCCGCACTTCGGCGCCTGGCCCGGTGGCACGACGGCGACCGCGTCCAGCGAGCACGATCCGAACACCTACAACGGGCAGGTCCGCACCTACTACGCGGCCAACGCGATCGACGCGAACCTGGCCACGTTCTGGAACAACGCGAACTCGGGCCAGTTCCCGGACTCGCTCACCGTGACCAGCCCGACCGCGGTCACGCTCAACGGCGTCGGCTTCGCCTCCATCGTCGACGGCGTCCCGACCGACTTCACCGTGCAGACCTGGGACGGCAGCCAATGGGTCACCCAGGCCACCGTGTCGGGCAACGCCGAGCTCTACCGCTGGATCCCGTTCCCGGCCGCGGTCGGGACGACCCGGGTCCAGGTGGTGGTCACCGCGGCCCAGAGCCAGAACGGGGATTACACGCGGATCGCCGAACTCACCCCCTAGCAACGTATTGTCTCCGCCTCGTCTGACGATTACTGTCCACTGCTGTGTGACTTTGGTCGATGATGTGCGATGTGGAGAGGCGGGTGACGGTGGCATGGACGGCACCGGTTCAGCTCGGATCGCTACTCGTCGGGCGGTGACGGCCATCCTGGTCGCGCTCGCCCTGGTGCTCGGCGCGCCGGCCGCACCCGCGACCTCGGCCGCCGCCCAGCCGGCGAGCAGCCCTGCCGCCGCGCACACCGTGACCTACGACGGCTACTCGTTCATGGTCGACGGCCGGCGCACCTACCTGTGGTCCGGCGAGTTCCACTACTTCCGCTTACCCAGCCCGGATCTGTGGCTGGACATCTTCCAGAAGATGAAGGCCGCGGGCTTCAACGCGACCTCGCTGTACTTCGACTGGGACTACCACTCGCCGCAGCCGGGCGTCTACGACTTCTCCGGCGTGCGCGACATCGACAAGCTGCTCGACTACGCCCAGCAGGCCGGCCTCTACGTGATCGCCCGGCCCGCGCCCTACATCAACGCCGAGGTCGACAGCGGCGGCCTGCCGACCTGGCTGACCACCAAGGACGAGCAGAACCGCAGCGACGACCCGAAGTTCCTGGCCTACGCCGACCAGTGGATGACCCAGATCGACCGCATCCTCGCCCGACACCAGCTGACCAACGGCACCGGATCGGTGATCGCCTACCAGGTCGAGAACGAGTACTACAACGGCTCGGCCGCCGGACGCGCGTACATGCAGCACCTGGAGGACAAGGCACGGGCCGACGGCATCACCGTCCCGCTCACCGGCAACAACAACGGCACGTTCAACTCGGGCGTCGGCGCGCTCAACGTCGACGGCCCCGACTCCTACCCGCAGGGCTTCAACTGCTCGAATCCGACCAAGTGGAACGGCGTCCCGAACATCAGCTACGACCACCCCGCCGGCAACCCGCTCTACTCGCCGGAGTTCCAGGGCGGCGCTTTCGACCCGTGGGGCGGCCCCGGGTACGACAAGTGCGCGCAGCTGATCAACGACCAGTTCGCGAATGTGTTCTACAAGAACAACATCGCGGTCGGTGCCACCGCGCAGAGCTTCTACATGACCTACGGCGGCACCAACTGGGGCTGGCTGGGCATGCCGGAGAACTACACCTCCTACGACTACGGCGCCGCGATCCGGGAGACCCGCCAGCTCGACCCGAAGTACTACGAGGACAAGCTGATCGGCGAGTTCACCCAGTCGGTCGCGCCGCTGACCAAGACCGACCAGATCAACGTCACGCCACCGGACAACCCCGCGATCGTGGACACCGCGCGGATGAACCCGGACACCAGGACCCAGTTCCACACGCTGCGGCACGCGGACTCGACGTCCACCGCGACCGACACCACGCACATCTCGATCGACTTCAACGCCCAGCCGATCACCAGCGTGCCCTACACCTACGACGACACCGACCCGGCACTGGCGTACACCGGCACCTGGTCGCACGTGGCCAACCAGAGCTACACCGGCGGCGACTACCAGAACACCGAGTCCTTCTCCAACACCGCGGGCGACTCGATGACGGTGAACTTCACCGGCACCGCGGTGCACTGGATCGGGTCGAGGACGAACAACCACGGCTACGCCGACGTCTACCTCGACGGCACCAAGCAGGCCACCGTGGACGCCTCGGGCAACCAGGACCAGGCGATCCTGTTCAGCAAGAGCGGACTGACCGACGGACCGCACACGCTCAAGATCGTGGTCGACGGCACGCACTCGACCAACTCGACCGACAACTACGTCTCCATCGACGCGATCGACGTGCCGACCGCGGCCGCGGCCAACCCGACCTATCCGGTCGTGCCGCAGCAGCCGGGCACCGGCATCTCGCTCGACGGTCGGGACTCCCACATCATCGTCGCCAACTACCAGCTCGGCGACTCCCAACTCCAGTACTCCACCTCCGAGATCATGACCAACGCGACGATCGGCAACCGCGACATCGCGGTCCTCTACGGCGATCAGGGCAGCGACGGGGAAACCGTGCTGCGCTACTCGGCCAAGCCGACCGTCTCGGTCACCGGGGGAGCGGCCACCACGACCTGGGACCCGACCACCGGTGACCTGCGCCTGAACTACCAGCACAACGGCCTGCTCCGGGTCACGGTCAACGCCGCGGGCAAACGGCCGCTGCTGCTGTTGATCGGCGACAAGCCGACCGCCGAGACGTTCTGGCGCCAGGACACCAGCGCCGGACCGGTGCTCGTGCGCGGCACGCACCTGCTGCGCACCGCCGCCGCGCACGGCAACACGGTCGACCTCACCGGTGACAACGCGGGCGACAACAACATCGAGGTGTTCACCGCCGCCCAGCACGTCACCTGGAACGGTCAGCCGGTGCGGACCACCCCGACCCCGACCGGGAGCCTGACCGGCGTCATCCCGGTCGCCCAGCCGGTGCAGCTGCCCCAGCTGACCAACTGGCAGCACGCCGAGGAGTCGCCCGAGTCGCAGCCCGGCTTCGACGACTCGACCTGGGCCGTCGCCGACAAGACCACGACGAACTCGATCACCGGCGTGACCACGCCGCCCGTGCTCTACGCCGACGACTACGGCTTCCACACCGGCAACACCTGGTACCGAGGCCGATTCCGCACCACCGGCAAGGAGACCGGAATCCACCTCGTGTCCGACTCCGGTGGCGGCGCACAGGCATTCTCCGCCTGGCTCAACGGAACCTTCCTGGGCAGCTCGACCACCGGCTCCGCCGACTTCACCTTCCCCGCGGGCTCGCTGAACGCCAACGGCGACAACGTGCTGTCCGTGCTCACGGTGAACATGGGCCACGAGGAGGACTACAACTCGACCAACGGCAACAAGACCGCGCGCGGCCTCACCAGCGCCGCGCTCGACGGCGCGCCGATCAACACGATCACCTGGCGGTTGCAGGGCGTGCGCGGCGGCGAGACCGAGATCGACCCGGTGCGCGGTCCACTGTCGACCGGCGGGTTGTACGGCGAGCGGGCCGGCTGGTCGCTGCCCGGCTACCCGGACGGCAACTGGTCGACGGTCTCCCTGCCCACGACCGACACGCGGCCCGGCGTCTCGTGGTACCGCGACGACGTGACGCTGAACCTGCCGAAGGGCCAGGACACCTCGGTCGGCCTCACGTTCACCGACGACCCGAGCCGCAAGTACCGGGCGACGCTGTACGTCAACGGCTGGCAGCTCGGCAACTACGTCAACTACCTCGGCCCGCAGCACAGCTTCCCGATCCCGAACGGCATCCTGAACCCCAACGGCCGGAACACGATCGCGATCGCGGTGTGGAACCTGGACGGTTCCACCGGCGGGCTGGGCAAGGTCGCGCTCACCGACTACGGCAGCTACGCCTCGTCGCTGAAGGTCGGCATGGTCAACAGCCCCGGCTACGACCCCGCCAAGTACGCGATGCCCAAACCGCCTTCGGCGAACGTGGCACTGACCGTACCGGGCTCGGTTTCCGCCGGTCAGAGCTTCACGGCCACGGCCACCATCCAGGTGCCGCAGTGGGCGAGCCCGGCCACCGATGTCACGGCCGCCCTCCAGGCGCCGACCGGCTGGACGGTCGGCGCACCGTCACCCGCGTCGATCGCCGCGCTGCGCCCAGGCGGGACGGCCACGGTGCAGTGGCCGGTCACGGGGCCCGCGACGCTCACCCCCTCCTCGGCACTGACCGCCACCGTCCACTACACCCAGCGTGGACGCGCCGGCACCGCGAACGACGAGCGGATCGTCGGGAAGATCCCGCCGCCGCCGCCGGCCGGCACCGACGCCGTGAGCGACCTGCCGTTCCTCAGCGCCACCAACGGCTGGGGCCCGGTCGAGCGGGACATGAGCAACGGCGAGCAGGCGGCCGGTGACGGCGAGCCGATCACCATCGACGGCGTGCGCTACGCGAAAGGGCTCGGCACGAACTCGATCAGCGAGGTGCAGGTCTACCTGGCCGGCAAGTGCACCCGGTTCACCGCCGAGGTGGGCGTCGACGACGAAACCCACGGCGCGGGCACGGTGACGTTCAGCGTGGCCGCGGACGGCAGGACCCTCGTCACCACGCCGACGATCAAAGGCGGTCAGGCCGCCACCCCGATCGACGTCGACGTGACCGGCGCCCAGGTGCTGAGCCTGATCGTCGGCGACGCGGGTGACGGCAACGGCAACGACCACGGCGACTGGGCCTCGCCAACGCTCACCTGCACAGGCTGACCAGCGCGGCGTCCGCGCCCGCGCGCAGGAACACCGGGATCCGCGACAGCGGCGCCTCGACGTCGATCGTCCCGCCGCCCGGGTGGGACGTCCCGGTCCACGCGTCCGTCCAGTCCGGACCGTCCGGCAAATACACCGTTCTGGCCCGGGAGTTCGGGAACAGGACGGGCGCGACGAGCAGATCGTGGCCGAGCAGGAACTGGTCGTCGATGTCCCAGGCACGCTCGTCGCGGGGAAAGTCGACGAACACCGGCCGCATCGGTGGCAGCCCGGTCTCGTGCGCGACGCGCATCTGCCGCATCAGGTAGGGCCGCAGCCGCTCGCGCAGCCGCAGCGTCTGCCCGATCAGCTCGGCCGCCTCCTCGCCATAGGACCAGACCTCGTTGGGTCCGCCGGTCATGTCCGGACCGAACGGGGGCCTCGGATCGCGGAAGCCGTGCAGCCGGAACAGCGGGCAGAACGCGCCGTACTGGAACCAGCGCACGATCAGTTCGCGGTAGTCGGCGGACGTCGGGTCGCCGCCGTGGAAGCCGCCGATGTCCGTGGTCCACCACGGAATTCCGGACAGTCCGATGTTCAGCCCGGCGCGGACCTGGGCGCGCAGCGATGCCCAGTCCGGGCCGATGTCGCCGGACCAGACGGCGGCGCCGTAACGCTGGCTGCCGGCCCAGGCCGACCGGCTCAACAACACCACGTCGTTGTCACCGGCCGCGCGGGTGCCGTCGAAGAACGCGCGGGCGTGCTGCGCCGGGTAGCTGTTGACGACCTCGGCGCCCGGACCACCGTGGAAGGACAGGTTGGCGGGGTGGCCGGGCTGGATCTCGGGTTCGCAGGCGTCCAGCCAGAACGCGCGAATGCCCAGGTCGAAGTAGTTGCGCTTGACCGTCGACCAGATGAACTCCCGAGCCGCCGGATTGGTCGGATCGTAGAAGGCGACCGGCAGCTCGACCGGGAAGCCCTTGTCCCGCCAGGGAGCGTGGAACGGGAGGCCCTGCTCGGTGCCGACCAGCAGGCCGCCGTCATTCAGTTCGCGGTAGTTCTCGCTCAGCGGGCTTACCGTGGGCCAGATCGAGACCATCAGCCGCACGCCGAGTTCGGCCAGCTCCCGCACCAGCGCGGCCGGATCGGGCCAGTCCTCGTGGTCGAAGCGCCAGTCGCCGAGGTGCGGCCAGTGGAAGAAGTCGGTGACGATGACCGAGAGCGGCAGCTCGCGCCGCGCGTACTCCCGGGCCACCGCCAGCAGTTCGGCCTGGCTGCGATAGCGCAGTTTGGACTGCCAGAAGCCGGCGGCCCACTCCGGCAGCATCGGCGGCCGACCGGTCGCGTCGGCGTAGTTGCCGAGAATGTCGGCCGGACGCTCGCCCGCGGTGATCCAGTAGTCCAGTTGCCGGGCGCTGTCCGCGACCCAACGGGTGCCGTTCTCGGCGAGTTCGACCCGGCCGACGGCAGGCAGGTTCCAGAGCAACCCGTAGCCGCGGTTGGACAGCAGGAACGGCACGCTCACCTCGCCGTTGCGCTGCACCAGATCCAGGACCAGCCCCTTCTGGTCGAGGCGACCGTGCGTGTGCTGGCCGAGCCCGAACAGCTTCTCCCCGGGATAGCCGGCGAAGCGCTGCTCCAGCCGATGCCCGCCCCCGTGCTGCGGAAGGAACAAACGCGCACCCGGCCACCAGAAGTGTGCCCGCTGCTCCGCGAGCAGTTCCTCCCCGGAATCCGTGCGCACGAACCGGATCAGCGCGTACGGACCGGTGTCGCCGACGAGTTCCTCGACGATCGCGGTGAGCGAGCCGTTGCTGATCCGGCCGGTGCGATCGGTGACCGTCACGGTCGGCTCGGACGGTTTGGGGGTGAGCAGCGCGCCCGGCAGGTCGTCCAGGATGCGGTGCAGTCCCGCGCGCACCCGCAGGCTGTCCGCTCCCCACGGCTCGATCCGCAGCACCTCGTGCCCGATGGTCACCGCAACGGCCTTGCGGTCGTCGGTGGTCGTGATCATGAACTTCTTCCTCTATTCCTTGATCGCCCCGCCGGTCACTCCGGCGACGACGAAGCGCTGCGCGATCACCAGCAGCACGGCGGCCGGGATCGACGCGAGGACGGCGGTGGCCATGATCCCGTTCCAGTCGGCGGTCTGGTTGCCGACGAAGCGGTAGATGCCCACGGTGATCGGTTCGATGTCCTGGCCGGTCGTCATGGTCACCGCGAACAGGAAGTCGGCCCAGGCGAACAGGAACGAGAACAGTCCCGCGGTGACCAGCGCGTTGCGGCTGACCGGAATGATGATCGAGGCGAACACCCGCCAGTGCCCCGCTCCATCCACAGTGGCCGCTTCGGAGAGGTCCCTCGGTATCGCGATCATGAACGCGCGCAGCACCAGGATGGCGAACGGGATGGTCGCGGTCGAGTCGGCCAGGATGAGCCCGACATAGCTGTCGATCAGGCCGAGCTTGCTGAACACGGTGTAGAGCGCGTTCGCCATCACGATGCCCGGGATCATCTGCACGATCAGCAGCGCGAACACCAGCCACGACCGGCCGGGGATCGGCAACCGGGCCAGCGAGTACGCGGCCGGTGCCGCGATCAGCAGCGACAGCACCACCGCGCCGAGCGCCACGATCAGGCTGGTGACCAGGTGGGGGAGTTGCCCGCGCAACGCCTCGGTGTAGCCGGTGAACGTGGGACTGGTCGGGAACCAGTCCGGCGAGGCCCGCAGCAGCGCGCCGCTGGGTTGCAGCGACGCGTTGACCATCCAGTACAGCGGAAACAGCAGCACCACCACGATGAGCACACCGACAACCGTGCGAACCCTGCTCCTCATGCTGTCGCTTTCCATGAGGCGGCCTCGGCCAGGGTGCCGCGCGCGGAGCGCAGGTAGAGCAGGCCGAACACCGCGGTCACCACGATCAGGATGTTGCCGACCGCGGCGCCGTCGCCGAACTGGAACTGTTGGAACGAGAGGCTGTAGGACCAGGTGGTCAGTGTCTGGCTGGCGTTCGCGGGACCACCCCGGGTGATCACCATGATCACGTCGAAGACCTTGATGGTGTAGACGAGGCCGAGCATCAGCACGATGCCGGTGACCGGCCGCAGCAGCGGCCAGGTGACGTGCCGGAAGCGCTGCCATGCTCCGGCGCCGTCGAGTTCGGCCGCCTCGTGCAGCGAAGCCGGAATCGCGCGCAGCCCGCCGTGCAGGATCACCAGGTTGAACGGGATGCCGATCCAGATGTTGGCCAGGATCACCGCGGGCAGCGCCCAACCCGGACTGACCAGCCACGGCACCCCGCCCGAGGACAGGTGCAGGGCGCGCAGCACGGTGTTGATCACGCCATGGTCCGCGTCCAGCATCCACCGCCAGACCGCGCCGCTGACCACCAGCGGCAGCAGCCAGGGCAGCAACAACAGCGAGCGCAGCAGCGCACCGCCCAGGAACCGCCCGTTGAAGAACACCGCGAGGGCCAGCCCGATGGCGAACTGGAAGACGATCGATCCGACGGTGAACACCACCGTGTTCACGACGGCCTTGCCGAACACCGGATCGTGCAGCACGGCAAGGTAGTTGCGGGCACCGACGAAGGGCGCGTCACCGGTGTAGAACGAGCTGACGGTGTAGTTCTCCGACCCCATCACCAGGTTGTTCACCAGCGGATAGCCGAAGAACACCAGCACGTAAACCAGTGCCGGGGCGAAGAATCCGATGGCGGCCAGCCGCTGCCCGCGGCGCCGAGCCCCGGTGCGGGTCCTGGCCAGGACGGTGCCGGCCGCCGTCGCGGTCGCCGCCGTCACGAGCCGGCCGCGGCCTGCTGCTGGGCCTGGGCCAAGGCGGACTGGGGACTCTGCGCTCCGGTCAGCGCGGCCTGGATCGCGGTGGCCAGCGCCGTGGACACCTTCGGATATTTGGTGCCGAGGTCGGCGGTCCTGGACCGGGCCGTGTCCACTTCGGTCACGAAGGAGCGCATCGCGGGATTCCGCTGGGCGAACGTGGTCGCGGTGCTCTGCCGGGACGGCACGTAGTCGTGGCCGGTGTCCCAGCCGAGCATGTTCTTCTCCGACAGCACGCAGGACAGCACCTTGGCCGCCGCCTGCTGGGTGCCCTCGCCGGTCGCCGGGATCACGCCGACCTCGCCGCCCAGCGCCACCACCGGCGAGCCGCCCGCCGTCGGCGTCGGCAGCGACACCACGCCGTAGTGCAGGCTGCCGCTTTCGTTGAGCGTAGGCAGCGTCCACGAGCCGTTGATCATCATGGCGGCGTTGCCCGAGGTGAACTGGTCGGTCACGTCGTTCTGGTTCCAGTTCACCACCGACTTCGACGCCGAACCCGCCGAGACCAGGCCGGCGACGAACGTCAGCGCGGCGACCGCCCGCGGCGAGTCCAGGTGGGACAGATCGGCGCCGTTGCTCCAGAAGAAGGGCAGGAACTGCCAGGTGCCCTCCTCGGAGTTCGCGGCCGAGAACGCGAGGCCGTAGGTGGATCCCTTGGTCAGCTTGGCCGCGTCGGCCCTCAGTTCGTCCCAGGTGGACGGTGGGGTGATGTCGGCGGCCTGCAACAGGTCCTTGTTGTAGATCAGCGCGAGCCCGTTCACGCCGGGCGCGAGGCCATAGACCTTGCCCTGGTAGGTCCCGGCCTTGACGATGCTCTGGTAGTAGCCGTCGGTGCCGATGCCGTAGTCGGTCAACGGGGTCAGCGCGCCGGTCGCCGCGATCTCCTGGAGCGTCGGATTGTCCGTGAAGGCGAGGTCGGGCAGGGTGTGCGAGGTCGCGCCCTGGAGAATCTTCTGGGTGAGCTGGTCGGTCGGCACGCTTTGCCGGTTGACCTTCACCCCGGTCTGGGCGGTGCAGGCGCTGAGCACCTGCTGCCAGGCCGCGCTGCCGGACGTGTCCGTGTAGTAGTCCAGTTCGGTGATCGAGGACGCCGACCCGCCGCTTGCGGACGAACCGCAGCCCGCCGCCGTCAACGCGATGGCGAGCGCGGCGGCTCCGACCATCACCGCACGTCCGGTCATTTTTCTGCTCCTTCGTAGCTGTGGATGCGGGCGGCGGTGCTCGACCGTTCGGTGAGCCTCGGCGAGAGCAGCCTGATCTCGGGATGGGTCTCCCCGTTGAGCTGGCGCATCGCCATGTCGACCGCGGTGCGGCCGACCTCGTCGGCCGGGATGGCGACCGAGGTCAGCGGAATCGACTGGTTCGTGGCCATGTCCTGCGGGCAGACCGCGACCACCGAGATGTCCTGCGGCACCCGCACTCCGCGCTGACGCAGATCGGAGAGCAGCGCGGGCAGGACCGCCTCGTTGTGCACGACCAGACCGGTGGTGCCGGGTTGCGTGCGCAGCACGTCGTCGAGGCAGCCGCGAGTGGCCTCGTAGGAGGGGGCGCAGGGGCGCGCGATCGCGTGCATGTCGCGTTCGGCCGCGGTGGCGCTGAAACCGCGCAGGAATCGGCCCGCGTAACTGGTGCCGCGCTCGTAGACGGCGGGGGAGGGGCCGATCAACGCGATCTCGGTGTGCCCGAGATCGCTCAGGTGGCTCACGCAGACCGCGCCCGCGGCGGCGAAGTCCAGGTCGACGCAGGTCAGTCCGCGCGGGTGATCCGGGACGCCGATCAACACGACGGGCCGCTCCAGCGACAGCAGCACCGGCACCCTCGGCTCGGCCGCTTCGACGTCCATCACGATGATCGCGTCCGCCATCGACGAGCCCGCGACCCTGCGCAGCCCGTCCGGCCCCTCGTCCTTGGTCAGCAGCAGGAGGTCGTGGTCGTAGGTACGGGCCGTGGTCACCGCCGCGGTCACGAACTGCATCACCACCGGCACGTTCTGGTCCGCGCGCAACGGCACGACGAGCGCGAGCACGTTCGACCGGTTGCCGGCCAGGGCACGGGCGCCCGCATGCGGGCGGTAGCCGAGCTTGCGGATGCTCTGCTCGACACGGTGCCGGGTCGACGCCGAGATCGATCGCTTCCCGGACAGCACATAGGACACGGTGCTGGGTGACACTCCCGCGTCGCCCGCGACATCAGCGATCGTCGCCACGTGCCTGCCTCCTCATCGAAGCGCATCGACAGTTGTCGATAGCGCACGAATGTGCCAGACGTGGCAACGTCGCACAAGAGGGCGGCGAATACCAGGGACCGACTTTCAACATCTCTACAGCCTGCTCATCGGCGACCCACGCCTTGGGGCAGGCCTTCTGGATGGTGCGTTCCGGGGCAGCTCCTCTGGCCATTGCCGGAGGCAGCGAGTCGCCGATCTTTTTGGGTGGCCTGAAGGCATGGGAGGCGATGCGCGTCGTCAGTCCCGATACCTGCCGGCCCTTTTCCCTGAATCGCTCCGGCATGATCTTAGGAGAAGGCGCGGCGATGCTGGTTCTCGAGCCCCTGGAGCGCGCCCTGGCCCGTGGGGCCAAGCCCTTGGCGGAGATCGTGGGATTCGGCATGTCGGCGGATGCTTCACACATGACCCAACCGTCCGCCGAGGGAGCAGCCAGGGCGGTCCGCTCCGCGTTGCGCGATGCAGACTGGGCGCCGGAGCAGGTCGGCTATATCAACGCCCACGGAACCGGCACGGAAGCCAACGACTGCATGGAAGTTGCCGCCATACGGTTGGTCTTTGGTAAACACGCCGACCGTTTGGCCATCAGCTCTACGAAAGCCATGCACGGGCACGCTCTCGGCGCGGCCGGGGCGCTCGAAGCCGCGGCCACGGTCTTTGCGCTGGAGCAAGGAGTATTGCCCCCCACCATGAACTTCACCGCTCCCGATCCCGCTTGCGATCTGGACGTAGTTCCCAATGAAGCCCGTCCAGCGCAGGTAGAAGCTGCCTTGTCGCAAAACTTCGCCTTCGGGGGCCTGAATGCTGTGCTGGCCTTCCGGGCCTATCCGTAATCAGGGATCAGGGACCGCAAAGCGCTAGTAGACGAGCCCATTCAGGTCGCATATAGTCAGTGGAGCCCAAGGAGGGCAGCTCTCAAATGCGCATGATGCTCAAGGTTTCAATTCCTGTCGAGGCGGGCAACGCCGCAGCTCGAAATGGCAGTTTGGGGTCCACTATCCAGGCCATTCTCGATGATTTGAAACCCGAAGCAGTGTACTTTACCGAAGAGAATGGCGAGCGGACCGCCTATGTATTTTTCGACATGAAGGAATCGTCACAAGTGCCGGCCATTGCGGAGCCCTGGTTTCTTGCCTTCAACGCGAAGATCACATTGCGTCCGGCCATGAACGTGCAGGATCTCGCCGCCGGCGGCTCGGGAATTGAACGGGCGGTAAAGAGCTACGGCAAGTCCGCGCAGTTCTGACCCTCCGCAGCTGATCTTCTAATTAGGGAGCAGGGGTCAGAATTGGGAATCTGGATTCTGAAACCACTCACCCTACGAGTTCTGGGACGCCGTCCTTTGACGCATTTCACCGGCTAGCTTTGAGGCTGCCACGCAAATGTCACCAAAAATTCTCGCCTCAAACAGGGTTTGCGTTCCAGCGCTCTCCTGAAGTTCAAGAACATGCTTCCGCAGTCTGCGATAAGTCCACATCATTTGTGGTACGGCTGGCTGACTGTGTCCGCGCCGCACGAACGCATTCCCAAGCTCACGCATCACTCCCTCGACCGTACCGTCATGAATATTGAAATCCGTGCCATTAAGGTCGCTGATCGACTTTAAAGCCCTTCTAGGCTGAGTTTCAGTTACGAACCATGTATGCGCGCCGCGATTCAACTTGGCCCAGGCAATCGCAAGACCCAGTTCCAGGGGCATATTGAAGCGTGGAGTCGCCGGAGCGGTCCAATCCAACTGAACACGAGAGAGGTCATGCATGGAATACCGGCAGCTTTGGATTAGCTTGAAAATTCGGTCCAACCGGCGCTCTCCACCCGGAATCTCCAACGTGGCGCGAGGAGAAAGACCCAACACGCTGAGTCCTGCGATGTATGCCAGGTATAGCCTTTCGAATGCGCTGTCGTAAGGAATATTCAAGAAGACGGAATTGCGATCAACCCTTGGTTTGGGCACCGCTCACCGTTCGGCCCTGGGGTGATGTTGCGGGTTTTCTGTGCGTTGTGCTGGTCTTCTTAGCTGCTCCCCGGCCGTTCTTGAAGCCCGATCTCCGCCTGGCCTGAAGCGTAGATCGGCTCTTGCGCTTCGCGCTCGGGGTCTCAGAGCCAACGATTTCCGCGATCTCCTGTTGCCGTTGGCGGGAAACCCCCAAGCGGGCCGCCACTTCTTCCGGCGAGAGGAACGGTGTCGTGATGATTACAGAGTGGCTCATGTCGTCCTTCTCTATCTTAGACCCGTCCCTGGCTCTAATTGCGCGCCATCTTCTCGAAGACTTCCAAGGCATATTCCAGATGGGCGCGGGTATGCGCCGCCGTGACGCAGAGGCGAAGCCGGGCCGAGTCCTGGGGAACGGCCGGGAAGAGCACCGGAGCCGCCAGAATGCCGTAATCGCGCAGCCGTCTGGCAAACAGGCCAGTGGTAGCCTCGTCGTTGAAAATGACCGGGATCACCGCGGTTTCCGAGAGGCCGGTGTTGTAACCCATCTCACGCAGGCCATTGCGCAGAAAATTAGCGTTCTGCGCGATCTTGGCGACCCGCTCGGGCTCCAAAGCGAGGATGGCCAAACCCTCGCGGATCGCGGCCACCGATCCTGGACTCAACGCGGCGGAAAAAATATAAGGCGAGGCAGCGTGCTGGAGAAAGATTGCCAGTTCCTGCGAAACTGCAGCGAAGCCGCCCGTCGCAGGAATCGCCTTGGCCAGCGAGCCCGTCCAAATATCCACTTCGGCCGCGTCAATGCCGAAATGCTCATCGACGCCGCGGCCATGAGCTCCCAACACTCCTGTGGCGTGCGAATCGTCCACCAGCAGGAAGCAGCCGAATTCCCGGACCACATCGAGGATCTCGGGCAAACGGCAAATATCTCCATCCATGGAGAAGACGCCTTCGGTGATGACCAACGTGCGATTGGCGGGCGGCCCGTTTTGAATCTCTTGCCGCAGAGAATCAATATCGTTGTGCCGGAAGCGCTGCAGTTGGACGCCGGCAAACCTGCAGGCGTCGGTCAGGCTGCGATGGCAAATGGCATCCATGATTACCCGATCCGCCGCGCCGAAGAGCCCCCCGATTACAGCGACATTGGCCATATAGCCCGAGCTAAAGGTGATGGCGGCCTCGGTCCCGCGAAAAGCGGCCAAATCCTGCTCCATGCGCTGGTGCTGGTCCGTAGTCCCGGTGAGCAGGCGAGCCCCTCCGGTGCCGGTGCCGTACCTCTTGATGGCCTCGATGGCCGCGGCGTCGACCCGCGGGTCGCCAATCAATCCCAGGTAATCATAGGAGGAGAGCATGAGCATGGAGTGGCCATCGGCTTCGACCTCAGGACCAGTCCTTGCTTGGAGCGGGATCTGAAACGGATAGGCATCGACGTTGCAGGCTAAGGCGGTTGTCTCGAAGACCCGCCGCCCGCGGGCATCGATGAGATCATTTTTGCGGAACTTCCAGTCTCTCTTGCGGGAGAAGTATCCGTTGAAATGCTTGCCGGAAGATGAGGGAAATCCGGCAGCCTTTTCCTGCAGCACTTTTGCTTCGATCGAGGTATCCATCCGTGTAGCTGACTATAATCGAGGAACACGCGCCTTGGGAAGCGCTCAGATGCATTTCTGGGGCCGTAATGGCTGCCGGGTTACCGGTCAGCCAAGTTCCGAAATCGGCCGGGAGTTTTGAGACGGTGTGGGTTCTCAATCTCCTGCGGCGCTGATCGGCGTGCGCTCATCTAACTGAGATGAGGATCTTAGATGCTCCCTGTGCTGCACAACCCGCCTATTGTGCCTGAACTCTCCGCTAACGGAGAGTTTCTGCCCGGCACGCGCCTGAAGGACAAATACGGGCGAACTATCACCGATCTGCGCGTCTCGGTTACCGACCGCTGCAACTATAAGTGCGTCTATTGCCGTACCGGCAACCAGGGCGCCCAATTTGCCGAGCTGCCGATAGAGGACTACCTCCGCATCATCAAGGTCTTTGTTGGCTTAGGCATCGAGAAGGTACGGCTGACCGGAGGTGAGCCGCTGCTGCGCAAGAACCTGGTGAGCATGGTGGCGCAGCTTTCTCAGCTGCGCACCGACTTCGGCCGCAGCGGAGAACCGCTCGACCTCGCCATCACCACCAATGGCCACCTGCTGGCGGAGTTAGCCCCTTCCCTCAAGTCTGCCGGACTTACCAGGGTGACGGTCAGCATGGACGCCGTGGATCCGGCTACCTTCGCCCGCATCACCCGAGTGCCGGGAAGCTTCGAGCAGGTGCTTGCCGGGGTCCGCGTCGCCCAACGGGTGGGGTTGGGGCCGGTGAAAATCAACTGCGTGCTGCTTCGCGGATTCAATGACAGCCAGATCGTCGACTTTGCCCGCTTCTCCCGCGACGAAGGAGTTATCGTTCGCTTTATCGAGTTCATGCCTCTTGAAGAGGACCGCCTTTGGACCCCCGAGGTGGTTGTCCCGCTCGAAGAAGTAGTCGAGAGACTCAATAGCTTTCGGCCGCTGGTTCCGCTGGCGGCCAACAATCCCAGCGAGACCGCGCGCCGCTACACCTTCGACGACGGGCTGGGGGAGATCGGCATCATAGCGCCCGTCTCGCAAGCATTTTGCGGAGCCTGCAGCCGGGTTCGCCTTACTTCCGACGGCAAGATCCGCACCTGCCTCTTCTCCCATTTCGATCACGACCTCTATGGCGTGTTGGCGCGCGGCGGCTCGGATGAGGATCTCGCCGGGTTCATTCAAATGACCGTGTCGAAGAAAGAGGCGCGGCATCACATTGGGGAGCCGGGCTTCCTCAAGCCGTCCCGCAGCATGGTCCATATCGGTGGCTAGAGCATTGGCCGTTGGGGAACCAAGAAAGCCAACTCAGGCGGCCGGCGAAAGCCCTGCGCCTGCTGTCCAACCTGGTCGCGCCGGTAACAATAAGAAGAGCGATAGAAGCAATAGAGTGGTTCCGCGAAAAGCGATACCGGCAACCGTCAGGGCAGAAACCATGGCTAATCGTAGAGCCGCGGAGAGCGATTCATTCCATGACCTCCACGTCTTTCATGATGTCGCGCGCGCGCTTACCTCGTCGCTCGATCTGGATTCGATTCTGGGCGCGATCATGCAGCAGATGGAGAAGTTCTTCGAGCCAGAATCCTGGTCGCTTCTGATCGTCGATGAGCAGCAACGGAACCTTTATTATGCGGTGGCCGCCGGAAAATCTCCCGGCAAACCAGGCAGTCTGCCCATCCCCCTGGGCGAAGGCATCGCCGGGTGGGTTGCCCAACACGGCGAGCCGCTTATCGTGCCGGAAGCGAACGGCGATCGCCGCTTTCAGCCCTCCGGGAGCGATGGCGAACCCTGGCCGGTGCGTTCGGTGATCTGCATTCCCTTGCGCTCGCGAGAACGGACGCTGGGTGTAATCGAGTTGCTGAATTACCGGGTGAGCAGCCTGACCGACTACACCATATCGTTTCTGCACGTGCTTTCCGACTATGCCGCAATCGCTATTCAAAATGCGCGCTCCATGGAGCGGATTCAGGAATTAACCATCACCGACGACTGCACGAACCTTTACAACTCGCGTCATTTGACTTCCGTGATGGAAGCCGAGATCGAGCGTTCGCGCCGTTTCCATCTACCCTTCAGCTTGATCTTTATCGATCTGGATCATTTCAAGCGCGTCAATGACCGTCACGGCCACCTTGTAGGCAGCTGGCTGCTGGCGCAGGTCGCCGCGACCGTGAAACAGAATATCCGGGGCGTCGATTCCGCCTTTCGCTATGGCGGGGACGAGTTCATCGTTCTATTACCCCAGACCGGCAAGGATGCAGCCTTTGAGGTCAGTCAGCGATTGCTGCGGGCGATGCGCGAGAGTTGCTATTCACGATCCGAGCAGGTGTCGCTTACCGTGCGCGCCAGTTTTGGGCTGGCAAGCTATCCGGAGGATGGGCAAACGGCCAATGAAATCATCCGCGCCGCTGACGACATGATGTACCTGGTAAAGAACTCCACCCGCGACAATATCGCCATTGCGCAGCGCGGCCTGATTGCTTGACAGGTGTCGCGGATCGGGGTTTCTTCCGACTCGTTGCGGGATCGTGGACTGAGTGATAATAGTAGAGGGGTTTCCGATGGACGTGCAGCTTCAAATCCCGGACGATGTCGCGCGGATCATCCAGAGCGAACAGCCGGATCTCTCTCGTGCCGCGCTTGAGGCTTTAGCGCTGGAGGGATACCGAAGCGAACGTCTGTCCGAATCGCAGGTGCGACGCCTGCTTGGATTCAGGACCCGGATGCAGGTGCATGGCTTTCTGAAGGCCCACAATGTCTATCTCAATTACTCGATTCAGGAACTGGAACGTGATCTTGAATCGCTCAAGCATTTTGAAGCAACGTAGAGCAGGGGCTGCATGATCGTCGTCGCAGACACCTCCCCCGTCAATTACCTAGTGCTCCTCAAACATATCGAAATCCTGCCGAAGATTTATGGTGAAGTGCTTATTCCGCAGGCTGTATACGACGAGCTTCAGGATTGCGAGGCACCAGCCGAGGTTCGTGCGTGGCTCTCGGCGCCACCGGCTTGGCTGCGGATCAGCAACGTCAGCTACCAACCGGACCCGTTACTGGCTCTTCTCGATCGCGGGGAACAGGATGCAATTCTGCTTGCGAAATCGGTCAAGGCTGAGCGGCTGATCATCGATGATCTGGACGGCAGGCGCGAAGCTGCGAATCGCAACCTTCCTGTGATTGGAACACTTGGTGTTCTTGCGGAAGCAGCTCGTCGCAATCTCCTGGACTTATCGCAGGCACTTGCGGCTTTAGAGGCAACTAACTTTCATGCGGCACCCGAACTCATACAGGTATTGTTAGCTAAAGAGGCCAACAGACGCAAATGAGAGCCCTCGCCCAGCGTTTAGAGAGCGACAATGCGATGTATCGTATAGATTTTGGCTCGTTGGGGCGGGTCGCCTCCGCTGACCGCTTTTTGCTGACTCGCTGACTTGCTGACTCGCTCTTTTCTAGTATTTTTAGAAAGGCGAGTCGAAACACACTCTGAGGGAACCGTTACGATGGGCGAAGAGCCAGCACGACGCATTCGAATGGGAATGGTGGGCGGAGGACCGGGCGCTTTTATCGGACCGGTACACCGCATGGGGGCTGAACTGGATGGCAAGATTGAACTGGTGGCCGGAGCCTTCAGTCACGATGCGGCAAAATCGCGCGAGGCGGGGCGGTCCTATGGCATCGGCGAGGAGCGTTCCTACTCCGGTTATCGGGAGATGATGACACGGGAGCGCGCCCGTAAAGACGCCATCGATTTTGTATGCATTGTCACTCCCAATCATCTCCACCTCCCCATAGCCAGCGCCGCCCTGGAGAACGGTTTCCACGTGGTCAGCGACAAACCGGCGACAGTCGACTTGAAAGAAGCTCTTGAACTTGAAAGTATTGTCCGCCGCACCGGGCTTCTCTATGCGCTCACTTACACCTATACCGGGTATCCGATGGTCCGGGAGGCGCGGCATATGGCCCGCGGAGGCGCTGTGGGCAAAATCCGCAAGGTGGTGGTTGAATATTCTCAGGGGTGGCTTACCGAAGCGCTGGAAAAAACAGGGCAAAGGCAGGCTGCATGGCGAACCGATCCCCAGCAATCCGGCCTGGGCGGAGCTATCGGGGATATCGGCGTCCATGCCTTCAACCTGCTGGAGTATTTCACCGGGTTGCGGGTGGCCGAGTTCTGCGCCTCTTTATCCACCGTTGTCCCGGGCCGGACGCTGGATGACGATTGCAACCTGCTGCTCAAGCTTGACAATGGAGCACCAGGAGTTATGGTCGTGTCGCAGATCGCCGCCGGCGATCGTAACGATATACGGCTGCACGTCTATGGAGAAAAGGGCGGACTGCACTGGTCGCATGAAAACAATAATGTGCTCGGACTGAACTTGCTCGATGAACCCAGCCAGACCTTGCATGCAGGCTCCCGTTATCTTTCCGAGCCGACACGCAGCCTGTTCCGTTTGCCGGTAGGACATCCCGAGGGGCTGATCGAAGCCTTCGCCAACATCTATCGCGACTTTGCGGCCGCGGTGCGAAACCGATTTACCGATCCCAAGGCGGTGCTTACCGATCTGGTGCCGGGCATCGCCGAGGGCCGGCGCAGCATGGCCTTCGTTGAGCAGGCCGTTGAAAGCAGCCGTTCCCGCGCGGGATGGGTAGCCTTCAAGGATTAAACCAACACATTTCACTGACAGACTGCGAGTACTTGCATGAAAACACTGAAAGGGCCGGCGATATTTCTGGCCCAGTTCGCCGGCGACCAGCCACCCTTCGACACGCTTCCCGCCATTGCCCAATGGGCGGCCGGCTTGGGTTTCAAAGGAATACAAATCCCCACCTGGGATCGCCGCCTCTTCGACCTGAAGGCCGCTGCCGAGAGCCGCGACTACTGTTCCGAAATCGTCGGCGTAGTGCGCGGCCAGGGCCTGGAGATTACGGAGCTCTCTACCCATTTACAGGGCCAGCTGATCGCGGTGCATCCGGCATATGACGCATTGTTTGAGAACTTCGCGCCGGCCGAGGTACACGGAAATCCCAAGGGCCGCCAGGAGTGGGCCAACCAGCAGCTTCTGCTGGCGGCCAAAGCCAGCCGCAATCTGAATCTCTCCGCTCACCCAACCTTTTCCGGCGCGCTTGCCTGGCATCTCTTCTATCCCTGGCCACAGAGGCCCGCAGGGCTGATCGAGGAGGCGTTCGCCGAACTTGCGCGGAGGTGGAAGCCGATCCTAGATGCCTTCGATGAGGCCGGCGTCGATCTTTGCTTCGAGCTTCATCCTGGAGAAGACTTGCACGATGGGGCCACATTCGAGCGCTTCCTCGACGCCGTCGGCCAGCATCCCCGCGCCAATATCCTGTACGACCCCAGCCACTTCATGCTGCAGCAACTGGACTATCTGGCCTTTCTCGATCTCTACCACGAGCGGATTCGCGCCTTTCACGTGAAGGATGCGGAGTTCCGTCCTAACGGGCGCTCCGGCGTTTACGGCGGATACCAGAGCTGGATCGACCGGCCGGGAAGATTCCGCTCCCTCGGCGACGGACAGATCGACTTCACCGCCATCTTCAGCAAGATGGCGCAGTATGATTTTCCCGGCTGGGCTGTGCTCGAGTGGGAATGCTGCTTGAAGGACCCGGAAGACGGCGCGCGCGAGGGAGCGGCATTCATCCGCAACCATATCATTCACGTTACGGAGCGAGCCTTCGACGATTTCGCCGACGCCCGCTCCGACAGCGGCTTCAACCGGCGCGTCCTCGGCCTGTAAGAGTGTGCATTCATTCCCGGAAAGCAGATTCCCTTCGGGAATGACAGAAAGAAAGGCAAAGACGGATTACCTTAGCCCTTATCCGCCGCTGCTTCCCTCGATTTGCAATGCTCCGGGCCTTTTGTATTTGTGGTTGCTTTTCTTGTCTGTCATTCCCGCAGGGAATCTGCTTCTGCTCTCTCGGGCATACTCGTAAAGTAGATTCCCTTCGGGAATGACAGACAAGAAAAGAGGACGCAATGGCACCCGGTTTGGTCGCGATGCTATAGCGCCCAACCTATCAGGCAAGAGAGACGCGTTGAGATCAAGCCACAATCGACGGCGGCACACAAGCAAACTATGCTTCGTAATGCTCCTGTTTCCCTTGTTCTTGGCGGCGCAGACCCCTGGCCAGCGGCGCCCCATGCGGTTTGAAGATCTGATGAAGATGCGCCGCCTGGGGGACATCGATCTCTCTCCCGACGGCAAATGGGTGCTCCTTACTGTCACCGATGTAGACTTGGAGGGCAACACGCGCACGCCCCACCTCTGGATTGTTCCAGTCATTGGGGGCGAGGAAAAGCCGATTACCGCCTCTCAAGCCGGGGAGAGCGGCGGCCGGTTCTCTCCCGACGGTAAACAGGTTCTCTTTCTGAGCGCCCGCGGCGGGGTCCAGCAGATTTATCTTGCCAGCTTCGACGGGGCAAGCGGCAATATCGGCTCAGCGACGGCGCTCACTCATCTCTCCACCGAGGCTGGCGGCGCTCTTTGGTCCCCCGACGGCGAGTCGATTCTCTTCACCTCGTCTGTCTATCCTAGCTGTAGCGGTCCGGATGAAGATACCTGCGACCAGCAGCGCGACCAGGAGCAGGAAACCTCCAAGGTGAAAGCGCAGATCTTCACCCACCTGCTTTTTCGGCATTGGAACCATTTTACCGGCGAGAAACGCAGCCATCTCTTTCTCATCCCGGCGGCCGGCGGCACTGCGCGCGATCTCACTCCAGGTGTGGACCACGACATACCTCCCTTCTCCTTAGGCGAACCGGAGGGATATGCTTTTTCTCCGGACAGCAAGGAGATCGCCTTTCAATGGAAGAATGATCCTCAGCCCGCGATCAGTACCAACACCAACATCTTCACCCTGAGCCTTACCGGCGCCGATGCTAAGCCGGTTCGCATCTCCACCAGCGCGGGCGGCAATTTCACTCCCCGCTACTCGCCCGACGGCAAGTACATCGCCTTCCGCTCCCAAGCCAGGGCAGGCTACGAGAGCGACCGCTTCCGGCTGATGCTTTATAACCGGCAAGACAAGCAAATACGCGAGCTGCTGCCCGATTTTGACCGCTGGGTGGACGATCTGGCCTGGACGCCGGATTCGCAGACCATATACTTCCTCAGCGGAGTGGGCGGCGAAGAGCCAGTTTTCAAGGTGGACATTGCCGGCAAGCATCTGACCGAGCTCACCGGACGGGGTGCATACGGCGATCTTCACTTTACGCCCGATGGAGAAAAGCTGATCCTGAGCAGGACGACCCTGCGCCAGCCGGCGGAAATCTACATCCTGCGGACGAAAGAGGAGAGCGAGACTCCACCTAGAAATCTGGACGCTCCTTTTTCCCTGTCTTCGCACGGTCCCACGCGGATCATCGCCAGCCGGAGCCTATTACGGCAAGACCAGCTCACGCACCTGAATAGCGCTTTGCTGGCGCAATTGGATTTGCCGGAGATGGAGAGGTTTTGGTTCACGGGCTCGCAGCGCGCCCGCGTCGAAGGCTTTTTGCTGCGGCCCCCGGGCTTCGATCCGGCAAAGAAATATCCTGTCAAGTTCCTCATCCACGGCGGTCCCGAGGGCGAGTGGGGCAATAGCTGGAGCTATCGCTGGAACCCGGAACTCTTCGCGGCCAGCGGGTACGTGGTAGTCATGATCAACCCTCGCGGGTCCACCGGCTACGGACAGGCTTTTGTCGATGGGGTCAATGGCGATTGGGGCGGTAAGCCCTACATCGATCTGATGCGCGGGCTGGACCGCGTTGAGGCCAGGTACCCATTTGTCGACAAGTCTCGCGAATGCGCTTTGGGAGCCTCCTACGGCGGCTATATGGCGGATTGGATTCTTGGCCACACCAACCACTTCGCCTGCATTGTGACCCACGACGGCATGTTCGACCCCGAGACCTTTTACGGCTCTACCGACGAGCTTTGGTTCCCTGAATGGGAGTTCAAGGGGACGCCCTGGCACGGAGTTGAGGTAGGAGGCGGTAGAGAGGAGTCGCTCTACCGGCGTTGGTCGCCCATGCGCTTCGCCGCCAACTTCAAGACGCCGACTTTGGTCATCCACGGCCAGCTCGATTACCGGCTGGATGTATCCCAGGGATTCGAGCTCTTCACCACCCTGGAGCGCCTGAACGTTCCCACCAAGATGCTCTACTTCCCCGACGAAGGGCACTGGGTGCTTAAACCTCAAAACAGCCGCTTGTGGAACAAGACGGTCAGTGACTGGTGCGACCTTTATACGAAGACCCAGGAAGGTCCCGTGCAGCCATGAGCTTCGCCCGCCGTCCGAGGAAAGATGCAACTCCTCTGGATGAAAACGCCCTCTATGAGTATGCCGTCAAGGCTCTGGCCCGCAGGATGCGCAGCGTCGCCGAGCTCAAGCGCCTGATGCAATCCAAAGTCGAGCCCGGAGAGACAGGCGTGAGCAAGATGTCGGCTGTCGTTGCCCGGCTGGAGGAAGATCGCTATCTCAATGACACCGCCTTCGCCTCGGCCTATACCCGGCTTCGCCAGGAAAATGAGGGCCTGGGCAAACTCCGCGTAAAGCAGGAGCTTGCCCGCAAGGGTGTTGCTCGAGAGCTGATCGAGAGCACCCTTGATGCCGCCTACGGAAACTTGAGCGAAGAAGATCTGGCCCGCCGCTACCTCGCTCGCAAGCATATCCGCAAGCCTGAGAATCCGAAAGAGACCGCGCGGGTCGTACGCCGGCTCGTCACCGCCGGCTTTTCCCTCTCCGTTCTGTCCGCAATCCTCAAGGCCTGGGACATCGAAGTCAGCGAAGAAGATCTGGCCCCGCCCGAGCAGGAATAGAGCCAGCGCGACAGTGTACATCCGGAACGGACCACAACCCGGATACTACAATGGGCTAGGAGCGCGGAAGCCAACCTGCAGCCTTTCACCGCCGACGATTCCCTTTCGGTTACACTGTGAATGTTTGTTTGTATAGGTGTGTAAATGGCTGCAGAAGAAGCTGTTCGCTGGAACGTTAAGGTCTCGAAAGAGACCGACGCTTCGCTGCGCTCCTTTCTCGGCTCACAAGGCATGAAAAAGGGCGACCTTTCAAAGTTCATCGAGCAGGCAGTGCTCGTCCAGGTCTTTCATCGCACTGTAGAAGACATTCACGCACGCAACCGGGACGCCGATCAGAATGAAATCCAGGCCGAAATTGACGCCGCGCTCCGCGAAGTGCGTCACCAAGCCAGAAGCCACACGCGGGATCGCAAAGCGTAGCTCGCGCGCGTTGCTCTTGACACTAATGTGCTGATTTCGGCCTTGTTGGTTCCTCTCGGAGTTCCGGGAGCAATTTATGGCGCCTGGCCCGAAGGCGCGTTTACGCTGCTGATCTCGGACGAGCAGCTCGCGGAGCTTCGCCATACCCTCAGAAAGCCTGCTTTGGCCGCACGTATCCGCCCGCATCGCGCCGGACGCTTGGTTAATCTGCTGCGGAAACTCGCCGACGATGTCGGACCTTTGCCGCGTGTCGAACGGTCGCCCTGATCCTGACGATAACTTTCTGTTGGCCATGGCTGAAGCAGGCCAGGCTGAATATCTGGTCACCGGCGATAAGAGCGGCTTGCTCGCGCTGGTTCGTCATGGCGGCACGCGGATCGTCTCCGCCCGCGAGTTTGTGAATCTGCTGACCTGACGGGACACGCCGCTAGTCGGTAAGCTTTCGAGAGAATTCTGTCGAACGCCTTTCCAATTCGGCGCTTGGCAGGAATGCCTTTTTGGGGATACAAATAAGTCCGTAAGCTCCGGGGCATTTCCGCTGTGATTCCAGGCGGCAGCCGTCCCGGAAAACACATCCAAAAACGGGACCACACTCGTAAAGTCAATATCGGATCGCAAATTTATGTTTTCCGCCGGTAACTTTGCGACGCTTCATTACTCTCACGCTGTGTTGGATCGGCGGAATAACGAAGCGAAGAGATGATTGCAACAAGCGCAAATTCCGTTCGCATCGCAGTAAAGGCCGGCTCCGGACTGCGATGGCACACCACCGACTTTCCTCAACTCAGGACTGGGGAACCGGCCTGACGCTCAACTTAGAAAGGGTTAGCCCACATGACCAATAGTGTAAAAACTCTCATCCTCACGGCGGCCGTAACTGGCTTCCTCGGCGGCACCACGACCCGTCTGCAAGCCCAACCTGCTAGCAACGGAAACTCCACCGCGACCAGCAATGCTGGCGTGTTGGCGCATTCCACCGACTTTAAGACAAAGGTGCCCAAGCATTCCTGCAAAGGCCAGAACAACTGTAAAGGCCAAGGCGGCTGCAAATCGAGCGACAATGGATGTAAGGGAAAGAATAGCTGCAAGGGTAAAGGGGGCTGCGCGACCGACGGCTCCAAGATGCCCGGCTAGTTGCATCTCCTCGGAAGAGCCGGCGCCCAACCGCCGGCTCCCCCATTCGAATCAGATCCCGTCTTTTGCCCAGGAAGACGGGACCACGTTTACCCGGGATCCACGACATGCCAGCAAATCGCTTCAACGGATTTACCGAGTATGGGGTTGGAATTGGCCTTCGCATTCCCCACTATCGGCATATCTTGGGTGAAAAACCAACTGTAGATTGGTTTGAGATCATCTCCGAGAACTACATGATCGACGGGGGCCGTCCGCTCCATGTGCTCGATCAGATCCTGGAGCAATACAAGGTCGTGCAACACGGCGTCTCAATGTACTTTGGCTCCGCCCAGCCTCTCAACCGCGAGCATCTCAAGCGGCTCAAGACGCTCGCCCGGCGCACCAAAACGCCTTGGCTTTCGGATCATCTCTGCTGGGGGAGTGTAGATGGAAGATATACCCACGATCTCCTGCCTATCCCGTACACCTTCGAGGCGGCCAAAATCACTGCGGAAAAAGTCCGTCAGGTGCAGGATTATCTGGAGATCCCGGTGGTAGTCGAAAACGTCAGCAGCTACGCCGAGTTCCATGAGTCGGAAATGACGGAATGGCAGTTCCTCAATGAGGTTGTCGAGTCCGCCGATTGCGGCATTCTTCTCGATGTCAACAACATTTACGTTTCATCGCAAAATCACGACTTCGATCCTTTCGTTTATCTGAACAGCGTTCCCGCGGAGCGGGTGGCCCAGATTCACATCGCCGGGCACTCCAAATATCGAAAGTACATTCTCGATACCCACGATCACCCGGTGATCGATCCCGTCTGGCGCCTCTACGAGCGGGCCATCGAGCGCTGCGGCTCTACGCCCACCTTGCTTGAGTGGGATGACAATATCCCCTCCTTTGACGAAGTTCACGCCGAGGCGCTCAAGGCCAACTTGTATCTGAACAAGGCAGCCAAGCGCTGGCAGGTTCCTCCCCATGCGGCAGAGGGCTCTTCCCGCCTGGAGCTGAGCCGATGACTCTGCTCCAGCTGCAACGGCAAATGGCGGATGCCGTGATGCGTCCCTTGACCACCCGTTGGGGTATGCAGAAAAAAACCGCCGATGGCAAGGCGGTGGCAGACGAGGCTGAGAGGTTTATCAAACCTAACCGGCGCCTGACCTCGTTTGAGCGGCTTGAGATTTATAACCGGCAATATTGGTTTCGCGTGCTGTCGGCACTGGCGGACGACTTTCCCGGTCTCGAAGCAGTGGTAGGGAAACGGCAATTTGAGAAGCTCGCGCGCGCCTACCTGGAAGCCAATCCTTCACGCTCGTTCACCCTGCGCAACCTGGGGTCGAAGCTCGAGACCTGGCTGCGCGCCAACCCGGAATGGGCCGGCCCGCGCCACGCACTGGCTCTAGACGTGGTGCGTCTGGAATGGGCTTACGTCGAGGCCTTCGATAATGGGCAGGAGCCTGCTCTCTCTCTGGCCGATCTCACCGGGCTGGGAGCCGATTCCTGCCTCTCCTTGCAGTCCCATGTGCGCCTGCTGGAATTGGATTTCTCGGTGGATGAATTCACTATCGATTTGCATCGCAGGCAAGCCGCCGCCAGCGTCGCGAGCAATGCCATGTCCGGCGTGGGAGGACCTGCGCGCCACAAGCGTCTGAACTCCTTTCCTCCCAGCAAGACCCATCTCGCCGTGCATCGCTTCGAAAACATGGTCTATTACAAACGGCTGGAACGGGAAGCCTACCATCTGCTGCAAATTTTGCAGAACAACGTTCCGTTGGGCGACGCGCTGGAGAAGACCTTCGAAAACAGCGCAATCCTCCCGGAGGAACAGGCGGCGCGCATTCAGCAATGGTTTTCGAGTTGGGCGGAGCTGGGATGGTTCTGCCGCCATCGCAAGGCTAAACCGCAGCCCCGCGCCGCCGAAAAGAGAGCCTAAGTGGCGGGTGACGGTCTGATGGGTCGAATGCTGGATCGGGTTTTCGCCGCATACGCAATCTTCTTGAAGGCCGCCTCCAGCTTGCGTTCGCCCTTTCTCCTGCTGGTGCGCCTCTATTGGGGTTGGCAGTTCACCCAAACCGGGTTGGGCAAACTGCACCACCTGCCTCGAGTAGCGCAATTTTTTTCCAGTCTGAATATCCCGTTGCCTGGCGCAAGCGCCGCTTTTGTTTCCTGGCTGGAAGTGGTGGGCGGGATCCTGCTGATCCTTGGCCTGGCTTCGCGAGTTACCGCTCTTCTGCTCGCCATTGACATGTTCGTCGCCTATCTCACGTCAGACGTGATGGCGCTGCACGCGGTAATCTCCAATCCGGGCAAGTTCTACAACGCCGATCCGTTTACCTTCCTATTCGCCGCCTTGCTGATCCTGATCTTCGGCCCGGGCAAGTTCGCGCTCGATTCCTTTTTGAGGTGGCGCCAAACCCGCTCTCCCTCGAAGCCGTAGAAAGCTTTCCCGTCAGCAAATACTGGGTGCCCCAGGTCCCTGATTCTGGGACCTGGGATTCCACGGATCTCGATAGAAAGCATCGTCGAGATTTGCGGAATCCCACGTCCGAGAATCCGGACGTGGGGCACTCAAGATCGGTTAGAGGAGGAGCTTCAAAAGCCGTGCGCCGGAGGCCTGTCATCCTTTGCCACTGTCATCGCGGCCAATCTCCGCGGCGATCCGCGCGTGCAGCCGCTCGCCATAGCCCAGGGGCAGAGTGAAGATGCGGTCATCGGCGGTAAGCACCAGGATGTTGTGGACCGAATCGAGAATGGCGGAGCAGATCTCGCAATGGGCAAGGTGCAGCTCGATGGCTTCCCGCTCTTCCGCACTCACCGAGTGGTCGATGTAGTCGGAAATATAAGACCACACGTGCTTGCAATCCAGCCTCATGCGCGGCCTCCCATCCAGGAGAAAAGCCGCCTGCGGACTGGAATCCGCCGCTTGAGATACGGCGCCAGCTGCTTCTGCAAAAGCATGCGCGCTCTGAAGAGACGGACCTTCACCAGGCCGGTGCTGACACCGAGGATAGAGGCGATCTCGTCGATGGCCAACTCTTCTTTGTCCCGCAGAAGAAAAACCTCGCGGTAAGCCGGAGATAGCTCGTCAATCGCCTGCTCGATCCTCTTGGCAAGCTCCTCACGCTCCAGGACCTCGCTGGGAATCTCCCGCCAATCGGCGAGAATGAAAGGAGTGAAGTTATCCTCGCTTCCGCTGTTGGTGTCTAGAGACTCCAGGGCCGCCCTGCTCATTCGCCGTAATCTCCCGCGGGCTTCGTTGACAACGATCGATAGCAGCCAGGTGCTGAACTTAGCCTCACCGCGAAAACCGGCCAGGGCCCGATACGCTTTGATGATCGCCTCCTGAGCGACATCCTCCGCATCCGCTTCGTTCTTGACTATAGAAAGCGCGGTGACGTAGACCGCGCGCTCGCAGGGCCGAATCAGCTCATGGAAGAGCTGCTCTTCTCCATTCAGAATGCGCGCGATCAGATCGAGCTCACCGCTTTGATTCTCGGATCTACCCATGCGTTCAGTATGTCTGCCATTTCCCCGCAAATTGGATGCTCAGGGCGGATTCAGGTTACACCGGGACGGCGAGTCTTCATCAGCTAGACTTGGAAGTGTATGCCTCCTAGCTCTGGTTCCGATATACGAGAGACCTTTCTTCGCTTTTTTGAGTCGAAAGGGCACCGTCGCGTCCACTCCGCTTCGCTTGTCCCGGCAAATGATCCCACTCTGCTGTTCACCAACGCTGGAATGAACCAGTTCAAGGATGTTTTTCTTGGCGCGGAGCGGCGAGATTACACACGCGCCACCAGCTCGCAAAAGGTCGTTCGCGCCGGCGGTAAGCACAACGATCTGGAGAATGTCGGCTTCACCCGCCGCCACCATACCTTCTTTGAGATGCTGGGTAACTTCAGCTTTGGCGACTACTTCAAACGCGATGCCATCGCTTATGCCTGGGAACTGGTCACCTCACCCGACTGGTTCGCTATGCCTAAGGAGAGGCTGTATGTCACCATCTTCAAGGGCGAGCACGGGGTTCCCAGAGACGACGAAGCCTACGATCTTTGGCGCGGTCAAGGGATTCCTGCGGAACGAATTCACGAGTTAGGCATGAAAGATAATTTCTGGGCCATGGGCGATACTGGACCCTGCGGGCCATGCTCGGAGATTTTCTACGATATGGGGATTGCCGCCTCGGAGACGGGAGAAGACAAGCCTTTCGGCCAGGATGACTCCCGCTATGTGGAGATCTGGAATCTGGTCTTCATGCAGTTCGATCGCAATGCGCAAGGCGAACTGGACTTGCTGCCCAGCCCTTCCATCGATACCGGCGCCGGACTGGAACGCCTGGCTGCCGTGTTACAGGACAAGATTTCCAACTTCGAGACCGACCTTTTCACGCCGTTGATCACCCGCGCCGCCGAGCTTACTCAAACCAAGTATCAGGAGGGCCAGACGCCTGGCGGCGCGTCGCTGCGCATCATTGCCGACCATGCACGGGCGGCCACATTCCTCATCTCCGATGGCGTGCTCCCGGCAAATGAAGGCAGGGGATATGTTCTGCGCAAGATTCTTCGCCGCGGTATCCGCCATGGCCGATTGCTGGGCGAAGAAAAGCCGTTCATGTTTCAAATGACCTATGCGGTTCGCGACCAGATGCAATCCGCCTATCCGGAGCTCGCCGAAAGCGCCGGACGTGTCGCCAAGACGGTGCAGGCGGAAGAGGAACGCTTTGGGAGAACGCTGGCCCTGGGGTCCAAGCAACTGGATGCGGCTCTCGCTGACGCGCGCGGCTCGGGTAACCCTCCGCGGCTCGATGGCGCCGCAGCCTTTCACTTGTATGAGACCTTCGGCCTGCCGCTCGATTTCATGATCGATGCGGCGCGCGATCAGGGCATTGAATTCGATCTCACGGGCTTTGAGCGCGCGCGCGCGGAAGAGCAGGCACGCGCCCGCGCCTCCTGGAAAGGCGGCGCAAAGAGATCCGCCAGCCCGGTCTTCCGCGGATTGCCGAAGACCGTCTTCGAGGGCTACCGGCAGCTTACCTCGCGAGGCTGTGAAGTATTAGCCATCGTCAAAGACGGCGCCGGAGTCCCGCTGGCCCAACCCGGCGAGAGTGTCGAGATCGTGCTCGACCACACTGCATTCTATGCCGACTCGGGCGGCCAGGTGGGGGATGTTGGCTGGTTCTATTCCGCCGACCACAACACCGTGGTCGCCGATGTCCTCGGCTGTGTGCAGCCGGTGCAGGGTGTGCGCGCGCATAAGGTCTACGTGCGCCAACCGGTCAAGCTGGGCGATCACGTCGATACCGTCGTCGATACGGATTACCGCAACGCCACCCGCCGCAATCACACAGGCACGCATCTGCTCCACGCGGGATTGAGGGAAGTGCTGGGCAAGCATGTCAAGCAGGCGGGGTCTTTGGTCGATCCCACTCGCCTGCGCTTCGATTTCTCGCACTTCACCGCCGTAGCGGATGAAGAATTGCAGGAGATCGAGGACCTCATCAATAGAGAAGTTCTCGCCAACACTCAGGTAGAGACTTTGGAAGACGTACCCATCGATGTTGCCGTAAATGAGTATCATGCCATGGCTCTCTTCGGGGAAAAGTATGGCGAGAAGGTCCGCGTGGTAAAAATTGGCGACTTCTCCACCGAGCTCTGCGGCGGCACGCATACCGGCGCGACGGGAGAAATCGGCTTGATCAAGCTGATTGCCGAGGGCAGCGTCTCCTCCGGCGTGCGCCGGGTGGAAGCGCTCACCGGTTTGGGCGCGCTGAGTGAGTTCCGGCGAGACCAGGAAGTCGCCCAGCTTGCCGGCCAGGTAGCTGGCGCCGCGGGGCCCGATCTTTCCCCCGCCGACGCACTGCGCAGCAGGCTCGCCGCACAGGAGGATGAACTGAAGAGGCTGCGCCGCGAATTGGACCAGGCGCGCATGAAATCTGCCGCTTCTTCGGTTTCTTCCGCAACCAATCAAGCGGTGGATGTGGACGGAATCAAGGTTCTCGCCCAGCGGGTCGATGCGCTGGAGCGCGGTCAACTGCGCACCCTGGTCGACAATCTGCGCAACAAGCTCGGCTCGGGAGTCGTGGTTCTCGGTTCAGCACAACCGGATGGCAAGGTCGCCCTGGTGGTGGGCGTTACCCAGGACCTCGCCGCGCGCCTTCCCGCAGGAAAAATTATCGGACCGATGGCCAAGAAAGTAGGCGGCTCAGGCGGCGGCCGCGCTGATATGGCGGAGGCCGGCGGTAAGGACGCATCGGCCCTGAATGCCGCCCTGGCCAGCACCCCCGACGTGGTGCGCAGTCTGCTGGGGGATGCCGGCTAGCCCATTCGCATCGCCGCCAAACCGGGTGCCCCAGGTTCGCGAAGCTAAGCTGGGGCTTTTTCGCGATTCGTGGAATCCCAGGTCCCAGAGTCGGGACCTGGGGCACCCGGGATTTGTGGTCATCTTTTGGCAAACCGCAGATCTCTCCACTCCGCTGCGCTCCGGTCGAGATGACAAAGTTATTCATATTGTCTGTTTTCTATAAATATGAAACGATTAGAAATTCTGCTTGCCGGATGCTATGCCAAACTTCCCTTGTCACCACATCAGCTTAGTCACCGGCGCCAGCACGGGAATTGGCGCAGCGGCTGCCGCCGCTCTCGCGGAACGCGGATCCTGCGTCGCAGTGCATTATCGAGCCAATGAATCTGCCGCGAACCAGGTGGTCGAGCAAATCACCGAACGCGGCGGCCGAGCGTTCACCGTTCAAGCCGACTTGGCGAAAGAAGAATCGGCCGGCGATCTGGTGAATTTCGTGCTCACCCGGGGGAAGCGTCTGGATCTCCTGGTAAACAATGCCGGCTCTATCGTCCAGCGGCGCAAGCTGCTAGAGATTACCGATGAATTCTGGCGGGAAGTTATGGAAACCAATCTGGGAAGCGTTCTTCGCACCACGCGCGCCGCTGCTTCCGCAATGATCGAACAGGGCTCCGGCGTGATCGTCAATGTCGCTTCTGTCGCCGCGCG
The DNA here is from genome assembly GCA_963705665.1 of uncultured Acidobacteriaceae bacterium. GTDB lineage: Bacteria > Acidobacteriota > Terriglobia > Terriglobales > Acidobacteriaceae > PALSA-350. The sequence goes on from CAVPKQ010000050.1 coordinate 34,418, forward strand.
TAATGGAGGAAGCCTGGGCATCATCCCCTATGCTTCCGCCAAGGCCGCAGTTCTTTGCATGACCAAGGGTCTGGCCAAGGAGTTGATCCCCCATGGCATTCGAGTGAATGCCGTCAACCCCGGCGTGATCGACACCCCTTTTCACCAGCGTTTCACCTCGGCGGCACAAATGAAAGCGCTGGTCGGCGGAATCCCCCAGAGCCGTCCCGGCAGAGCCGATGAAATTGCGGCGGTCATCGCCTTTCTGGCCAGCGAAGAGTCCTCTCATATCGTGGGCGAAACTATTGAAGTCAACGGCGGGATGTACATGGATTAGAGCGACCCGGCTTCCCTTTTCAAAACGTTTCATTTTCAGGTTTCGTTCTGCTCCTCCCTATGCATCGCATTCGCAACCTTCGCTGGTGGATCGCCGGTCTCCTGGCTTGCGCTTCGGCGCTCAGCTATCTTGACCGGCAAAGCTTTCCTGTCGCAGTCACGGAGATCCAGAAGCACATCGCGATCTCCGACCGGCAATACTCAGTGCTGCAAATGCTGTTCCTTCTTGCCTACTCATTGATGTACGCGGGCGGGGGCAAACTCGCGGATTGGTTGGGAACCAGGTTAGGCTACTCCATCATCATTCTGTGGTGGTCGGCGGCCACCATCTTGCACGGCTTCGTCAGCAGCGTCTTTGGTCTGGGGATCGGACGTTTTCTTCTGGGATTAGGAGAGGGTGGAGGGTTTCCCTGCTCGGCGAAGGCTATATCCGAGTGGTTTCCGCCCGAAGACCGTGCATTCGCCTTTGGAATCTTCAACACCGGATCCAGTTTAGGAGCGGTTGCCGCCCCGCCTCTCATTGCCCTTATAATCCTGACCCTCAACTGGCGATGGGTCTTTTTTCTGACCGGAGCTTTGGGGCTGGTGTGGGCCTCGGCTTGGTGGTGGTTTTACGATCTTCCGCAAAACCACAAACTGATCGCGCAGGAGGATCGGGAGCAGATGCAGAAATTACTCGCCCCAGCAGAAATCGAGGATGGAGTAGCTTCCCAGCCTCGCATCTCCTGGCTTGGACTCTTCAGATACCGGCAGGTGTGGGCGCTAATCTTGGCTAAATTCTTCACTGATGCCGCCTGGTTTTTCTTCATCTTCTGGCTGCCCAAATATCTTGTCGATGTGCGGCATCTCAACATCAAGCAGATCGGGTATTATGCCTGGATTCCTTATGCCTTAGCAGGCGCCGGAAGCTTTGTAGGCGGCTGGCTCAGCAGCATCCTTATCCGCCACCATTTGACGCTTAATCTCTCCCGCAAGATTTGCCTGGGTGTGAGTGCCGCAATGATGCCGATTTCCCTCCTCATTGCTACATCCCCCCTCGGCCTGGCGATCGCATTTTTCAGCATGGCTCTTTTTGGACACCAATTCTGGTCTACTATCCTGCAGACCCTCGCCGCCGACATATTCCCATCCGCGGTTGTCGGTTCGGTCGCTGGGCTGATGGGCGCCGTGGGCTCATTCGGAGCCATGCTCTTTGATTTACTGGTTGGCTCAATTCTCACCTATTCTCATAGTTATTCCTGGGTGTTTACTATCGCGGGCTTGCTCCATCCCCTCTCTTTCCTGCTCATTTTGCTGTTGATCCCCAGGATTGCGCCTGCCGTGAGCCGGAGGAACGCGCCCCAGACGCTCTGATCCTGATCTGTATTCGCATCCTTTGGGAATAGCGCTGCGATAGGAAAAGCAGATTCCCTTCGGGAATGACAGAAAGAAAGGCAACCTCTCGATGTGGCGAGCAGATCACCGGCGGCTCTTTGGAGTGATGAAGCAGTAAGCGGTGTATTTGATTTCACTCCAGGCCCGTTCGCCGACAGGATAGCCGGGAAACAAGGGCCGGTCGACCGGCGTGAACCTGACCCGCACCCAAATCGACTTTTTGCCCTGTGTGAGGCTGCGCGGGATGAGGAATTCATCGTCGCGGAATCTACGATTCGAAGTCTCGACTTTGTGTTCCGTGGCTCCCAACTCCTGCTTCGGATTGGAGTAGACCACCGTATTCGAGCCGGCGAGATACCAGGTGCCTGCCAGCTTCCATCCCGATCTGGACTTACCCGCGACATACACTTCTGCCCGCTGATCGGCAAAGGAGTAATCGAGCTTACGGCGAAGAAGCACCCCTAAGTTATCGGGACGAAGAGCAAGACGAAACTCCGAAGTGCCCTTGGTCGTGCGTCCCGTGTCCTGTTCCTCTGGGTAGATCACTTTGCCGTTCAGGGTATCGACTCCCCATTCATAGCGAGATGAAATCTTGTATGGCAAGGAAGCCTGGGGCGAGGAGTAGCCGTGGTCATGCTCAGACGCTGGATCTCCGATCTGCAACTGATCGGTCTGGACCAGCGAGGGCGACGGGAGGCCGTACCAGTAGGCGATAGTTTCATAGTGTTCAGTCGATTCATTCGTACCGCCATGCTCCAGACGGATGACCGCGTTCTTTCCAAAGGGCATGAGGTCGGCCAGCAGATAACGATAGGCGGACTCAATCTTGTCTTCATCGTTCACGGCAACCTGTGCCGAGCGAGCGCCAACCGGATGTCCCGCGAAGGCCAGGCTCATGTTTAAGCCGCCCCAATAATCTCCTCCGCCGCCCCATTCTTCAGTCCCGGTACCCTGAGCCTGGGGCGTGAGGCTGTCATCGAAAAAGAATCGGGGATCGCCTTCGAGCGTGCGCAAATATGCGTTGTGAGAAAAGATGAACGACGTGCCCACAAAGCTTCCCGACCACTCCTTGGCGCCCTCCACACCTCGCGTATCGAGGAGCACCATGTCTTCTCCAAGCACCGGATGCGGGATGTCGCGGTACGTCGCGTGAAAGTAGGCAAGATGATTCGCAGGTTCATGCAATGGCATGTACCGGACGCCCCAGTCGACTCCGTCGATGGCTTGGCCGGCGCCCGAAAGCTCGATGCGCGCGGAGTGGAAAAACGGCATGGGGAAATAGCAAGCAAAATATATCCGGTCGCTGGCGAAGCGAATGCTCACTGGAAACGCCTTGACCAGATACTCCCGGTTATCCCGGTTGTAGAGAGTGCCCGCGCCATAAAAAAGCGCGATGGGAGCATCGATTGACGGTTGCTGCCTTCCATCCCAGGTCACGCGCAGACGAACGTCTTTGAACGCATCAGCCTGATCGCGCGGAATGGAGAAGGTCAAGGCGCGAATCACCGCCTTTCCGCTCAAATTCGCTACAGTGACAGAGTCCTTCGCGGGAATCTTCAGCCTTCCGCTAACCTGTTTGGCTCCTGTCTTGGGGGCAATGTCCGTGCCCGCTTTGGAGATAAGATCGAGCACATCCCGGTCGGGGACCATGCTCTCATTCCAGCTCTGAAGTGGGTGCGAGAGCGGAGTTCCCGGCACAAACCGGTCGTAGATGTAATACCCGGTTCCGTAATGAGTCCGGGTATAGGCCATTTGAAAGCTGCGCTCGAAAGCAATCGGAGTCCAGACAAGGTCGGCCCCTTTTGTTGTCGCCCAAGTCTCATTCAGTGGACTCGGAAAGGCGGCCAAGGGAAGGAATGTGGAATTAGGCGCCGGGTGCAGCGGGTCGGCGGTGCTGCTCTCCTGAACCAGATTGTCCTTTCCGTCGACCACATAATGCCAAGGGCTTCCGTGCCAATGGTTGTAGCGGCTGAACAACAAAATTCCCGGGCCTTCCAGATCAAGCGTCACATTGAAGTCGTCGGAGAGCTGATAAAGAAAATGCGATGCATCGGCGCCTTCATTGCCGCCGGCCCTGTCGTAGGTGCTGCGCATGTAGGCACGCATTCCGATCCGCTGATCGGCCCATTGGTCCCAAGCCCGATAGGCATCGAGCCCTACAGGAATGGGAGGGGGCTGCTGCGCCGCGCGAGCAATCCCAGCCGAAAGCAATACCGCGCAGCAGCAGAGGCATCCTGAGAGCGAGTTGGATCTGGCGTGGGATTGCGAAAGCTTCATTGGCAATTTCATCTTATTTGTCATCTTGACCGGAGCGCAGCGAAGTGGAGAGATCTGCGGTTTCCACAGAACTCTCAGCTCCGTCGAAAATCATCCTGCAAAACCTGGGTGCCCCATATCTGGCGCGCTCTTTGCGCCAGATGTGGGAAACCGCAGATCTCTCCACTTCGCTGCGCTCCGGTCGAGATGACAAAGGCAGGTGTAGTTGCCGACCAAGCCTTCCTCAGCCCGATTTTCACCCCCTTGGGTGGGCCGCAGGCCTATAAGCGCTAACTTAAGGCTTCGCTGAGGCAATTCCACTAATTGCAACCGCTACGGATGGGTAATCAAATTAGATTCCGCACAAAATAAAGGGGTTAGCTCCGCCTATCTTAGCGCCTATGGGCCGCAGGCCCATGAACACTCTGTCGAAAATCATCTCAGGACATCCTGGTGCCATCGGTTATGGTCTCCCACTCTGATCTGTTTGAAGTATGGATCCAAAACCACCACCAATCGAGGTGCCCCATATCTGGCGTCCCTTCTGCGCCAGATGTGGGAACCGCAGATCTCTCCACTCCGCTGCGCTCCGGTCGAGATGACAAAGTTAGGTGTAATGGCCAACCAAGCCTTCCTCAACTCGATTTTCATCCTCCTGAGTGAGGTGCTAGAAGACATACTTCAGCGCAATTTGCATAATACGAGGGTCGTTCGAGGTTAGAACGACGCCGAAATTCGGCGAAGTGAAAGTACCGCTCGGGTTGGCGAAGGTTGGATGATTCAGCGCATTGAACGCCTCCACACGCAGCTCGAGATATTGAGGTTTATCGAAGGCCTGAAAGGGGAAATTTCGGAATACCGATAGATCCGCATCATAGCGCCCCGGCCCTTGGAGCGAGTCGCGCCTGGAATTTCCATAAGTGCCCGGGGTGTTTGCGCTAAACGCCTTGGTATTGAACCATGTTTTCAGCGTTGGGTGCGCCAGGTTGGGATTTCCCTTCACGTTAGGCCTATCGAAGCCAACGCCGGTCAACGACGCGTCCGTCCCGGTGGAGGGAGTGAACCACAGACCGGTGTGCGCGGTTACGATCGCGCCCAACTGCCAGTCGGCAAGCAGCCGCCAAGCCCAATTTCCCGTAAAGTGAGGCGTACCGGCGACTAGCGACGTATTGAAGATCTGGCGCTGATCCGTCACGCAGTTTCCCCGGTCGCCTGCGCGATCATAAGGGTTTTGATATGAATTTGTAATCTCCGATATGATTGCGCCGTCACTGAGGCAGTGCGACCAGGTGTAGTTGATGAGCAGGCTGAGGTTCCTCGTCAAACGGTGGTTCAGAGTGGCAAGCATGGCGTGATAAGACGAATTGCCGCCGTCGTCGACCAGGATAATTGAGCTGAAGGCGCTTCCCGCCTGAGGGTTGATCCGGGCCAGAACGCGCCTGCTATTCGTATTCGCAACTGTGGAGCAGTTCGTTTTGCCGCATACGCCGGGAATATAGACCGCCGGATCCTGCTGGGTCTGGAACCAGAGATGCGTTCCCTTATTGCCTACATAGTTGAGAGAGAACATCCAGTTCGAGCCTCACCTGCTGCTGCAGGCTCAGGTTCCATTGCTGCAAGTAAGAGGAGCGGATATGCAGCGGAAGGTTTGCATATTGACCCTCTGAGGCAAAACTCGCATTTGCCGTCGGAGGGATGGGCAAGGGGAACGGATTGCCACCCGGATAGTCGAGATAAGGATTGCCAAATCCGCCGGAGGGATTATTGAGCGTGATCGCGCTTGCCCAAGGCGGCCCAAAGCCGAAGCGATCGAAGTATTGCTGCGGTGGCAGGTCATAGAGTATCCCGTACCCGGCGCGCACGATGGTTTCCGCATTTCCGTGTGCATCCCAGACTACGCCGGCTCGGGGAGCGAGATTGACGAATCGCTTGCTTGTGCCCGCGCGGGGAAAGCCTGCATCGCCTGGGAAGGAAAGTCCGGGCGCCGCGTTTTGAAAGACCTGGCTCTTTGTCCCGGCAATAAAGGACGGCAAATCGAAATGCGTTGCCCGCTTCTGCGTCTCGACTTCCGGAAGATAGGGCTCCCACCGCAGACCGAGGTTGACACTGAGGCGAGGGCTGAATCGTATCTTGTCGGAGCCATACAGCCCGAGATAATTTTGCACGTAGTCGAGCAAGGTCAGGTTTCCCTGGATGAACGAGCTGGGCAGACCTAATAACAGATCGGTCAGCGCATAGCCTGTGGCTTGCCCATTAAAGCTAAAGCTCGCATCTTGTTGAGTCGAAGTCTGGTAGCTCGTAGTACGCCGGATCCACTCACCGCCGAAAGCAATCTGATGACGCCCTTTGACCAGATCGACATCGTCGGCAAATTGCCTGCTGCCGCTATAGACATGCGCATGAGAACAGGTTCCACAGAAAGTATTAAAGAAACCGGTGACGCCTATTTGCGGAAAATTGCCGGGGGAATCCGCCACATTGAGGCCGATATCCTGAATGGTAGGCAGCCCGGACGCGGGACCGCGGTTAACGTGTTCGCGGATCCATGTGAAATGAAAAGCATTGATAGCGGCCGGCGCCAGAGTGTAGGAATCCCCAAGGACCAGCGACTGAACGGTATCGTTGACTCCGGGATTCTGCGTCAGCAATAGATCGTTGTTGTTATAGACCGCGGGATTGCTGTCATTGGTGTAGAAATAGCGCCCGAAGAGCGAATGGCGCTGGGACTGAGTCCAATCGATCCGACCGATGTATTGGTTCTCGTTGGAGTTATTGGTGATTTTATAAAGTATCTTGCCGCAGGGATCGCTACTCGATGGAATATATTTCAGCAGATTGAGCGCCTGTGGGCTGAATCTGGATACCGGTATTTGCTTATTCGGAAATGCCTGGTTGGTCGTGGGATCGTTGATGGTGTTCGGCACCGTGCCGCACCCGCTGAAATCCCCCTGAAGTTCCCGGGCGGTGGGAACAAACGAAGTTGTGGTCGGCGGCGCGGTATGGATGACGGTCCCTTGGTAGCCGCCAAAGAAGAAAAGCCGATTGCGCAGAATGGGTCCCCCAAGCGTGCCCCCGTATTGGTTCCGCTTCAGTTGATCCACACTGTGTGCAAAGTAGGGAATAGCGTTTACGGCTCCGTTGCGCAGAAATTCAAAAAGGTCTCCGTGAAATCCATTCGTGCCCGATTTGGTCACGATGTTGACAACTCCGCCGGCGCGGCCGCCATAACTGGCCGGGATGGCGTTTGTCTGCACGCTGAACTCTTGCAAGGCATCGGGAAACGGGATGGGGAGGTTGATGGCGCCGAAGGCATCATTGTGATCTCCGCCATCCATGAGGTAGACCGTGCCGTTGGCCTGGCCTCCGGCGATCGCGATGGTGGTTGAGGAAGGATAATTTTTGCTGCTGGCGAGGTCGCTGGGAGGAGCCGTCACCGCGGCGCCGGAGAGCAGGATAAGCTGCGTCGGCTGCCTGCCATTCAGAGGCAGATCCACGACGCTCTGATCGTTGATCACCTGGGAGATGCCGGTGGTCTGCGTCTCCGCCATAACGGCATTGCCATGGACCTCGACCTGCTGTGACACCGCGCCCACCTGGAGCACTACATTGATGGTCGGGTTGGTGTTGACCTGCAAAACGACACCGTCCTGCCGCGAGGTCTTAAAGCCTGGAGCGCTTACCTCGATCCGGTAAGGACCGATAGGCAGGTTGGTAAGCACATAGGAGCCGTCGGAGCTGCTGACAGTGGACCGGGTAAATCCGGTATCCGTCTGCAACGCCTTGATCTGAGCGTTGGGAACGGCCGCGCCAGAAGCGTCCTGAATCGTTCCAGCAATCCGATCGACAACGGTTGCCTGCGCATGGGATCGGAGGGGCGGGGAGAGGAACAGAACAAGGGCGGCGGCAGCGAGCGCCCGGCTCAACTCGCTAATCCAATGGATTCGCATTTCAGTGTCCTCCAAGGAATAATTCGGGCGCTCACATACACGGAGCAGCTCGGCGGCCAATTTTAGGCGCGGTGAAATCGCGCTCCATGACTCGATAGCTGCCTAATGTACACTACGGTTTTTACCGCTGTCAATAAAAACGAAACGTTTCAGAAGCTACTTGACGGCAGGTTTCCGCGGAGTGGAAGCCGCCGCTCGCGCAGTGGACTCCCTGACCCGCAGTTCCGGCTTCAGAAGTACCTGGCGGGGGGCGCCGGGAGAGTCTTCTGTTTTGCTCTCAACCCTGTCGAGAAGCAATTGCATCGCCCGGCGGCCCAACTCGCGCGCCGGCTGAGCCACGGTGGTGAGCCGTGGATGAAAGTTCTCCGTCCAGGAAAAATCGTCGAATCCCACCACGCTGATCTCTTCAGGGCAGCGCACTTGAGCCTCATTCATAGCCCGCACAAAGCCCAGCAACAGCTTGTTGTTGGTGCAAAAAACCGCGGTTGGCGGGTCGGGCAGATTGAACAATCTCCGGCCAAACTCATAGCCGGTGTGGGGCTGCATCCCTCCCAGCAGGGAGTGATCGTCGAGCGCCGGCAAGCGGGCATCGGCCACGGCCTTGCGGAATCCTTCCAATCGCCGCGAATGCGTGGATAATTCGGTTCTCCCGGCGAGAACCACGATCCGCTTATGGCCCAGCTCAATCAGGTGACGAGTTGCCTCATAGGCGCCCGAGAAGTTGTCCGTCGCCGCCGTATCTCCTCGGAAGCCGGGCGGGATACGATCGAAACAGACAATGGGAAAGCGGCGGCGCATGAGCCGGTCGAAGGAGATCCCAGGATCGGAACAGGCGATCAGCACTCCGTCTACCCGATGGCTGAAGAGAATATTCAGTTGTTGCTGTTCTTGCTCTGCATCCTCGTTCGCGTTGCACAGAATCACGGAGTAGCGGCTGGCGCGGGCAATCTCCTCTGCCCCAACAATGACCTCCGGATAAAAAGGATTCGTCACGTCAGGCAGAATCATGCCGACAACTTGGGTTCGGCCGGTCTTGAGACTTCGAGCGATCTGATCGGCATGATAATCCAAGGCCTCCATCGCCTGGCGAACCCGTTCCGCTCGCTTGAGACTAACTCCCGCTGTGCCGTTCGCGACCGCTGAAACTGTGGCGACGGAAACCTCCGCCAAACGCGCCACATCCTTCATCGTGGGCGCATTCTTCTTCATGATCACCCTCATGAAACGATTTGAAGATCCTTGAGCGGCGGGCGCGAGATCTCCTGAACCCGGCTGCGCCTTCCGCCTTCGCATTATTGCATTCGGCCGATGTAAAAGAGAATGTCTTTGTGGCGAAGGAGCTCGCCGCAGCAATCTCGAGGGTTGTTCCCTTAACGTTTCAATTCTATCGCCATTGGAAGGGCGAAAGCGCACGAGACCAGACGCCTTGCTTCGTTGACTATTCTCCAGCCGCGAGACCGCTGCTGACGATCCCAGTTTCACCTGGTGACCGGAGATCTCCCACGATGAACCAGTAGCACAAAATGCCCGCGAGCAAAGTGACCGCGGCCAGCGCAAATCCAGGCGCGTAGGAACCGGTCCGGCTGATCAGGAAGCCGGTGAGCAGGGGCGCCAAAACGCCGCCCAGGTTTCCCGCAAAATTCTCAAAGCCGGTCCACAGACCCACGTCTTCGTGTGGGGCACAGCACTGGAGGATGACTAATAGATTGCCGGTTGCCAGTCCTACCAGCGACGCGCCGGCGATGAGCGCCACGGCGACGTTGGCGCTATGCACGCGGGAAGCGGGAATCAGCAGCAATCCGGTAAGGAACGCCACCGCCACAATCCCTTTGCGGGTTCGCGTTTCACTCCAGCCGTGCAGGATAAGCCGGTCCGCAATCCAGCCGCCCAGAGGTTCGCTGGCGCCAAATACGAAAAAAGGCAGTGAGGCGAAAAAGCCAGCCCGCAAAATAGTGAAGTGCCGCACCGTCACCAGGTAGTCCGGAAGCCAGGTGACAAAGAGGTACCAGTAGTAATCGAAGCAGAAGAAGCCGAGGCAGATACCGATGAGATTGCGATTGCGAAGCAACGATCGCAGATGCTGGCCGGTAATCCGGGGCGCCGAAGCCGGCCGGCGGCGCGACTCAAGCCGGCCGCGTGTGGCCAACAACCATGGGATAAGCCACAACAGCGCCGCAAACCCGATCAGCCGGAAGGTCAAGCGCCAGCCCCAGTGAACCAGCAGCCAAGGGACGGTCAGGCCGCCGAGCACCAGGCCCATGCGCGTGCCGAAGTCGAAGATCCCGCACGGCAGGCCGCGCTCTGCGGGCCCGAACAGCAGGCTCACAATCTTGGTTCCACCCGGCAGATAGATCGATTCGCCCACGCCCAGCAGCAGCCGAAACAAGATCAGCACCCCAAGGCTCCCGGCGAAACCGGTAAAACCTTGGCCCAATGACCATAGGGCGAAAGCCGCGGCGTAGAGCCAGCGCAGGTTGACCCGATCGACGGCCCAGCCGATGGGGATTTGCATGAGGGCGTAAGACCAGAAAAAGGCGGAAAGCAAGAGGCCCTTGCTCTCCGGCCCCAGCACCAGGTCTCTCGAGACCAGCGGCAAGGCCAGCGAGATGGTGGACCGGTCCAGGTAATTGATCAAAGAAGCTGCGAACAGCAACCCCACGATCGTCCAGCGGCCGGACTTGACAGCCGCAGCAGCGCGCAAAGCAGGATTCTCTTGGTCTTGGCGAGCGTTCGTCGTCATGGTTTACCAGCGCAGCGCAAAAGCGGCAACTACTCCTTGATCCTACAATCACTTGAAAGCGCCAGCCAAAAACTGGCCGTTCGACAGGCCAGATCGCCGAAGTCCGGATAGTTGCCAAGAGGCTGTGGAACCGTGATCTGATAGCTACGATTGGGCAGCGCGTTGTTTTTGACCGGGCAACGCAAATCGCTACAATTGGTCATAGAGAAAGGGAAATCGGCCATGATGATCGAACTCCCAGAGAAGCTTGAAGCGGCCCTGAAGGTCCAAGCTAACGCGCATGGAATCTCCCCAGCCGGTTATGTGTGTGAGGTTCTTGAACGCGACCTCGCTTCCTCACTAGAAGGCAACTCATCGAGCGTTCCGTTTAAGACGGGGCGGGGCATGTTTGCCAAATATGGACAGGCTCCATCTACCGAGGAAATCGACGCTAACCGCACCGATATGTTCCAGAACTTCGGCAAACACTTTTGATGATCGCTGGCGTCGCCGATACCCACACGGCGCTGTGGCATCTATTCGACGACGCCAGACTGTCGTCTGCCGCCGGAGCTTTCATCAACCAAGCGGCTATCGCAAGACGAAAGATTGCCATTTCAACCATAAGCCTTGCTGAAGTGGTCTATCTAGTCGAGAAAAACCGCCTGCCTCTTTCGGCATATGAAGAACTGGCGCAAGTACTAGCCGACCCCGAACACGTTTTTACAGAAGCCGTTTTTACGGCTGCTATCGTGCACGCCATGCGGCAGGTATCACGCGCTGAAGTTCCGGACATGCCCGACCGTATGGTGGCGGCCACTGCTCTCTATTTCGATGTACCGGTCATTAGCCGTGACAGCCGCATCCGCGCCGCCAGCCTGAAAACAGTTTGGTAGCGGGGCCTTACGGACCAATAAAACAGGCCCTTGCTCTCCGGCCCCAGCACCAGGTCTCTAGAGACCAGCGGCAAGACGAGCGAGATAGTGGACCGGTCCTTGCCAATGGACTGTGAATCTTGCGACGGAGAGTAAATAGGTGCAATGGCCAGAAAGCCATGGTTCGCACCAAAGCGGTTCGGGTATGGAGCCTCGCCCGGTCACCTGGCAAGGATGGGCGGCAACGGCCCTTTTCATCGCTATGATGGTATTAGATGTCGTGCTGCTTCGGGGCATCCAGCGATGGGTTGGCGGACTTTTGCTTGTCGCGGTCTTGGTCGGTCTGGCTTACATGAAGAGCAGCGGCGAATGGCGCTGGCGATCAGGCAAAGATTAAGGCAAGTAACCGCAAATCTCCTTACGCTGTCGAAAGCTATTCTGCAAAACCTGGGTGCCCCATATCTGGCGCGCTCTTTGCGCCAGATGTGGGAAACCGCAGATCTCTCCACTCCGCTGCGCTTCGGTCGAGATGACAAATTAGCTGGGGCGTTACTGTCCGGCCGGTTCTGGCACAGTCGCGTGGCAATAGGAACAACTCCGGTTGGGAACAGCCAGAGGCGGATCATTTGACGGATCGCTATCGGCATAGAGTGCCGCCCGGGCACTGAGGTCGGAATTTTCCAGTTGCTCCAGGTAGCTCCGGTAAGGCCATTCCGCATAGTGATCGGCGTATCGGGCATCCGCGAAGATAACCTTCGCCGCCTGTATCTGCCCCGCTTTTACCAACCCACTCCCCAGATTGAGCATGAAACCCTCAAAGCTATGGGGCGCGAGCGTTCCTTCGGACCAGCAGGCTTTCTTTCTACCCGTTGCGGTCTGAAGGTAGAGATATGGCTTGAGATCGGGATTGGATCTATCGACCGTCGTTCCCGTACACGTATCCAGGGCCTGCCACAGTGAATCGAGCGCTTTCTGGTAAGTGTCGCTGTCTTTCGGATCGGTGTTGTGCGCAGCCCAACGATTGAAGTTGTTGAACTCCGGGAACTGGTAGGCCGCCATGTCCAGTATCTGATCTCCCTTTGCAATCGTATCCGGGTCCGCGTTCTGCTGGCCAAGATGCACGGTCGTGATTCCCCAATATCCAGGCAAATGGTCGTCATTGACGTAGCCGATCAAATGCTTGCCGTAATAGTCGATATCCAGAGCCTTGCCAAAGAAGCTGACTGCATTGGGAAAATCCTGCTGCAACACGCCCGGATTGGGATGAGGATCCCGTGAATATTCGCCGATATGCCAAAAATACGTGGCGCCCAGCAAAGCATACAAAGTAGAGTTATCGGGATCGCTCTCGATAGCATTCTGTAACTCCTGTTGCGTCTGGGGAATTTGAGCGTATTCGTTGCCGTGAAAGACCTTCCAGAATCGCACGATTGCCGCTGAACTTTCATCGCTTTCACCAGGATGATCGTCTTCTCCGGAACTCATCGAAAATCCCATGGCGGTAAACAACGCCGCGCTCAAGAGCAGAATCAGAGCGATCGACTTGGCATGGGGCCGGTTAAGGATGATCTGACGAGACAAGCACGCCTTCTTCATTGCGGACCTCTTTCAGATGGAGATGCGGACCAATGTTGACACGAGCAACACGTGATCGTTCTCCAATCATGCATGCTGGATGTTGCGACTGTCAACATTGTCCAATGAAAATTTACATTTAGGGCCGCATGTTGCTCCTGCCAACACCCAACGGATAAAATCCTGGTATCGGAATGAAGAAGCCTAAGCCTTACCATCACGGCAACTTACAAGAGGCTCTCCTCGAGTCAGCCATCTCCCTGATAGCCGAGGCCGGGCCGGCCGGGTTCACCTTGCGTGAGGTGGCCCGGCGAGCCGGAGTCTCACACAACGCGCCCTATCGCCATTTTCGGGACAAGGACGAGCTTCTGGGGAGGGTAGCCGCTCAAGGGTACAAGGAATTGGCAAAGGCGATGACTGAGGCCGCCGCCCGGCACGCTCCTTTGGATGGTCTGAAGCGAGCGGGTCTGGCATATGTCTCCTTCGCCCTGCGCCGGCCTGAGCATTTCACAGTGATGTTCGATGCGCCGCTTGCCAAAGATTCCCATCCCGAAGCCGCCGAGGCCTCGGAGCGTGCGTTCTCGGTGCTGGTGCAGCTGGTGGGGGAGTGCCAACAGAAAGGGGAGATCCCGGCCGGGGATCAGCTCGAGTTTGCATTGCTCGCCTGGACGATGGTGCATGGCATCGCGAAGCTGGCTATAACTCAGCGACTGCCATATGCTTCAAAATCGGGAATTCTGAGGTTCGCACGTTTCGTGATCGACGAATCACTTCCCGCGAAGGAATGAGAAACCCGCCCGCCTAGGAAACGAGCGCCCATCGCCAGGGAATTTTGCATTAAACTACAAAGTTCAGAATTTCAGCCAAATCGACTTCCTCACATCCTCCTGTCCCGGAAATTTTCCAGATGGCTCGTCCCGAGTAAGGGACGAAAATCACGGCGCGTGGATTCGGGGCGGAGTGGAAGTCGCTCGCGAAGGCAGTTTCATTCAAGAGATATTCCAGGAAAGGAACTCATGAGTCAATTCACGCGAAGAGGGTTTGTCGGATCCCTTTCGGGGCTAGCAGCCGCAACGGCGCTGGGCGCTCAGCAGGGGGGCGGCACGATGGGGTCTGAAAGGCGGCCGGGGAATGTATCGATCAAAATCACGGACCTCAGATGCGCGATCATCGGGCGCAACCCGGTAGTTCGCATTGTCACCGATCAGGGCATTTCCGGATATGGTGAGGCCGAGTCTGCCAAGCCGTATCTCAAGCCGATGGTGCTTTTCTATAAACAGTATCTGGTGGGCGAGGACCCGACTGACGTCGCGCGCATCATGCTCAAGATCCGCCGCATGGGCGCCTTTAAGCCCTGGGGCGCCGCGGTGAGCGCCATCGAAATCGCGCTCTGGGACGTCGCCGGGCAGGCAGCCGGATTGCCGGTATACAAGCTGCTCGGCGGAAAAATCCGCGACCGCGTCCGTCCCTACGGAAACTCCGAAAACAACTCTGAAATGCCGCTCCGCACGCCGCAGGATTACGCCGCGGTCGCGCAGCAGGTGAAGGAAGCGAAAGAGGGTTACACGCTGGTCAAGCTGCCCGTCGGCTTCCACAATGCGGCCATGATGAATGCCATCCCGGACGCATGGTACGGCAAGCGCTGGACGGGAGGACGGATGCCTCCTTACATGGATCGCGGGCCGATGACAGAAAGTGGCATCGACCATGTCATCGCCTGCGTCGAAGCTACTAAGAAGGTCCTTGGCGATCAGGTCGGGCTGGCCTGCGACTGCGGGCCCGGCTGGGCGCCAAGGATGCCATCCGCTTTGCCCGTGCCGTCGAGCCGTATCACCTCGCCTGGCTCGAAGACCTGATCACAGGCGACTACGAGCCTTACCCGAAGGCCCAGATCTTCAAGCAGGTGAAAGACAGCACGACAACTCCCATTCACACGGGAGAAGAGATCTACCTGCGAGAGAACTTCATGGAGCTGATCGAGACGCAGGCGGTCGATGTATTGGGGCCGGACCCGGAGGATGTGGGCGGAATGGCCGAATTGAAGTGGATCGCCGAATACGCCAATCTCCACGGCATCCTGGTGGCTCCGCACGGAATTTTCGACGGGCTGTTTGGAGTTGCCGCGCAAGTGCATATGGGGGCGGCCATGCCGCAGAATTATATCGCTTTCGAATATGCGAAGGGCCAGCCGGAGTGGTGGTATGACATTGTGGAAGGCTTGCCGGATCCGATTGTCAAAAACGGCTTCATCGACGTTTGGGACAAGCCGGGTCTCGGCATCACCTTCAACGTCCGGGCAGCCAAAGCACACCTGTCGGAGGAGGATCGTACTTTCTTCGACTGAGGCCAGGATCCGAGGCTGTGGTGATCGGATACGCGAAATGGACTTCCGCTATGCCGGCTTGTCGTTATCCTCCGAGGCAAGCTGGCGCGGCAGCACCGCTCACCCCACCGCTCACCCCACCGCTCACCCCATGGTCCGGCGCGATTTAAGAAGATAAAACTATGTCCACTGTGACTCTTTCGAAGGTACAGCGTGAGCAACTACTCAGAGAGTTGAAGAGCCGCTTTGAGAAGAATATGAACCGTCACGAGGGTCTCGAGTGGGCCGAGTTGCAAGCAAGGCTTGCACAGAAGAGCCGGGCACTTTGGCCGCTTAGTGAAATGGAAAGAACCGGCGGTGAACCGGATGTTATAGGCAAGGATAAGGAGACGGGCGAATACGTCTTCTGTGATTGTTCGGCGGAGAGTCCTCCGGGCCGCAGAAACACTTGCTACGACCGTGAAGGCCAGGAGAAAAGGGAAAAGGAAGGTTTGCGTCCAGCCGGCAACGTCCTCGATATGGCAGCCGCCATGGGTATCGAGCCTCTAACAGAAGAGCAATACCGGGAGTTACAGAAGCTCGGAAGTTTCGATACGAAGACCCAGAGCTGGTTGAAAACGCCCGCTGATATCACAAGACTAGGTGGCGCCATCTTCGGCGACCGCCGCTTCGGGCATGTCTTTGTGTATCACAACACCGCCCCCTGCTTTTATCGCGGTAGAGGATTCCGTGGCTCTTTAAAAATCTAGTCCAGACTTGAAACATCGGCACTCTAATTGTTCCACGTTACTATTACGGCAATGGCCTTGGCGTCCCATGCTTCCACTCGGGCGGATTGTATCCATTACGATTTGGCATTTTGACCTGCGGCAGACTCTGGGCGTCGAGTACCTCGTCCTCTGGGATGACACCGTTTTTATAGAGCAGAAACGCAGTCAAGGCGTATACCTCGTCGGGTTTTAGCGTGCCCTCCTGCGCGAAAGGCATGGCGCGGTTGATGTAATCCCATATGGTGGTCGCGTATGGCGCGTGAATCGCCATTACGTTTCCCGCTCTTATACAAGGCGCGAGACAAGGCGTAGAGCTGGTCGAAGTGCTCTGGCCTCTTATCAACATAGGAGCCATGCCTCCTGACCCTGTCGCCCCGTGGCATGCCGCACACTTCTGCGCAAAGATCTGTGCACCTTGCTTGGCGGTTCCGCTCCCGGGCGGGAGTCCCTTTCCCGTGGGACTGATAGAGATATCCCAGGCACGGATCTCTGCTGCGGTCGGAGTCTTTCCCAAACCATAGGTGGGGGACTGCGCCCATCCGGTCTGGCAGAGCCCCAGAATCGTCACAGACAGGAGAAGCCTAAATCGCATTGTGGACGCTCCCATCGCCGGCCACTCTCCACGGTTGAATGGTATTGTCCGAACCCTGCACACCGTGTGTTTTGTAATAGTCTGGGGAAACATTAAAGAATTTGGCTAGTTGGGCCCGTGTCGGTTGAACCTGGCCCAGTTCATCCGTGCATCGCGACTGGAGCACACACTCTTGTCCCTCCCACTTCCACTCCATACCAAAGCGCGTGTGCGCCATGCGATGGACCGCCCCCTGAATCTGGGCATCTTTCCAGGTCTGGCCGCCGTCGGCGGATACCTCCACTTTGCGAACGGCGCCCCCACCGGACCAAGCCAAGCCACTGATCTGGTAGAATCCAGGACCGGACAGCTGCTGTCCCCCGGAAGGAAAAATGATGACCGATTTCGGTCCCCATTGGAACGTCAACGCGGCGACTTTAGGATCCTTCGAGATGTGCCCGTAGTCGTTATAGGTCATATAGTACCGGTCCACCACTTTGATTCGCCTCAGCCACTTGGTGTTATAGATACCTTCAAAGCCGGGGACTACCAGCCGCAGCGGGAAACCCTGCTGAGGACGCACAGCCTCGCCATTTTGGCCGTAGCACACCAGACAGTCGTCCATAGCCTTGGCTAGCGGAATGCTCCCCGCTCCTTTAACCTCTTCGGATCCTTCCGAGACTACCCAAGCCGCCCCCTTTTGCACGCCGACCGCATTGAGCAACACCGACAGGGGCACTCCGGTCCACTCGCTGCAACTGGTCAGCCCGTGGGTTTCCTGAACTGTCTTATATTCGGGTCTCGAATGGTTTCCCAGGCACTCGATAAAATGAACGCGAGATACGGAAGGAAAGCGCTTCAAGTCTTCCATGGTGAACTCCAGTGGCCGGTCCACCATGCCATGGATCATGAGACGATGCTCCCGGGGATCGATGTCCGGGACAATCGATCCCCGGTGAGTACCCACAAAATGGAGCGCGGATGGCGTGATAATCCCCACCGAATCCTGGATTGGACTCGACACGTGAAACGTCATGCCGAAGGCATCGGGCGAAGGTCTTTCGGCCACCGGTACGCGTATCGAGGTCACGAAGCGGGAACGCTCGCCATAGGCGACCAAGTCTTTAAGCTGTTTTTCGGAGTGCGCATCAGATGCCGATGCCTGACCGCTTGCCGGCTGCATCGCAGTTGCGGCCAACCCAGCCACGGCGGCGCTGCCCGCTAGGAATTTCCTTCGACTAGTTCTTTTCGAGTCCATGGGTTTCTCCCTTTCAGCTTTCTTCCACTTCCTGCCAGCGCACGCTTTTGCTGTCGCGAAACATACGCCAGTCTGCCTGAGCAAGTCAAGTTTAGAAGCCGTCACACAACTAACTTGAAATGCATTCTGATAGTATGCCGTGCCATGCTTAAAGAATATCGATCTCGATACGACACGAAAGTCCGGGTAACGGTGGGTCTTTACGTCGTGCGTGATGATCCAGGAAGCAGCACTAGTTCTGCCGCCACTGACTGAAACGCTTCCAGCGCAGCCTGTAGATTCTCGACGATCTCGGCGGCGATCACATCAGGAGACGGAAGGCTGTCGATGTCATCGAGGCTATCGTCTTTCAGCCAGGTGATGTCCATATTCAGCTTGTCGCGCTTCAGCAGGTCATCGACCGCGAATCGCTTGAAACGCTCGGCCTTGTCTTCTTTCCGCTTGCTGCGATCTGCGGTCGAATAGCACTTCACGAAGTCGTCGAGGTCTGAGGACTTGAGCGTGTTCTTCCGCAGCGTGAAATGCATGTTCGTGCGGAAGTCATAAATCCAGACCGCTTTCGAGTTGGGTTTTCCATCGGCACGGGGCGCGTGTTTGTCGAAGAACAGTACATTCGCCTTCACGCCGGGTTTGTAGAAGATGCCAGTAGGCAACCGCATCATCGTGTGGAAGTCGAACTGCTTTAGCAGGCGCTCGCGGATTCCCTCACCGGCGCTGCCCGCCTCAAAAAGCACATTGTCCGGGAGCACGACGCCGGCGCGGCCGCCCGTCTCCATGATGGTCATGATGTGCTGCAGGAAGTTGAGCTGCTTGTTCGACGTGGTGAACTTGAAATCCTGGCGCTCGTAATCCTCGCGCTCCGTATCGATCTCGCCGTCATCGCCAACCACGCGATAGCTCGACTTCTTGCCAAAGGGCGGATTGGTCAGGATCACGTTGTAGCGGCCGCCAGGATCGGTTGCCAAGGCATCGCCCTGGCTGATGGGGCTCTCGCCGTTGCCGATGCCGTGTAGGTAGAGGTTCATCCCGCACAGGCGTACCACCTCGTCCACAATGTCCACGCCGGTCAGGGACTTTTCGCGCAGTTTTCTCTGCAAGCTGCGATCCTGTGACTGGCCCTTCATGTGGTCATAAGCAGCGAGCAGGAACCCGCCCGTGCCGCAGGATGGATCGTGGACTGTCTCACCGATCTTTGGGTTGACCACTTTGACCATTGCTTGAATTAGAGGGCGCGGCGTGAAGTACTGGCCTGCGCCAGACTTCACTTCGGCGGCGTTCCTTTCGAGCAAGCCCTCGTAGATCGCGCCTTTCACGTCTACGCCGATGCCGATCCATGTCTCATCGTGGATGAGCGAGACGATGCGCTTCAGCTTGGCCGGGTCGGTCAGCTTGTTCTGCGCCTTGCGGAAGATGGTGCCGATCAGGCCTTTTTCATGAGCGAGATTCTCGAGCGTGTGCCGGTACTGGAGTTCGAGCGGGTCGCCAGAGAGCGGAGCGAGCTTCTCCCAGCGCCATTTGGCCGGAATGATCGACGGTTCGCCCAGAAGCTCGGAGCGCTCCTGGTCCATCTTCAGGAAGAGCAGAAAAGTGATCTGCTCCACGTAATCACCGTAGCTGATGCCCTGATCGCGCAGCACGTGCGCATAGTTCCAAACCTTCTGGACGAGATTGTTCGATTCGTTGCTCATGATGTGACTTTCTTTCTGCGGCCTTTGGCGGGAGCAGTGTGTTTCAGAGTCTTTGCGCGCTCAGCGGCGATGCGTCCGAGGAGGACCGAGGCGGGTTCGTCAGTCGGGTCCTGGAGAACAAGCTCACCGGAAAATGCCGCGCTCAAGATTTCTAGTTTAAGTCCGTGAGTTCGCTTTGACTCGCGAGCAGCGCCATCCTCCAGTACTTTCGTCTGCATCTCGATAGAAGCCATTTCCTCAACGATCCTCGTTTGTTCGTCGAACGGTGCCAAGGGTATGGCATGATGGGAGAGTTTCCCGGCACTGAGATGGTTAATTCCTACGCCGCTAGCAAGTACTTTGAACCAGCCAAGCTCTTGCGATGCTTTGAAACAACGGCTCCAACATGAGGACCAACGGATAGCGCTTCTGGCCACTCAATCGCTTTTTCAAGACATAGGTTGCAACCGTCCACATCTGTGAAATCGGCACCATGGTTTTATCGCAAGATGCACATCCCGGACGATCCTCTCTATTACGAGAAGTTCTATTTCACGCCCGGCGACCTGGGCTTTCGCGCCTTCGACACGCAGGCCGGGCGCATCGGCGCATCAAGAATAGGTATTCACTTGAAATCACGCATGGTTGGACTCTGATAACGGTGTTCTGAAAACAATACAAACCTTCTACTTTTGGCCACACCACCGGGCGGCCGACATGTCTGGGGCTTCCGGAAGCCTCTGTTAGCAATACATCTCCTGCATGAAGTCGAAAAGTGAGTTTCTCTACCTCGTCGAAATCCATCTGGTACACGTTATTAAAATCAATTCCTGCCAATGTGATATTCGCGGCACGAATGTACTTCTGTGGAGAGATTCCCTTCTGCTTTTCTGGGGATCGTTGGCGCCCTAATTGGACCAATCCGACTTGTTCGACTGATACCCACACCCATCCTTCCGGGAGTACGGGGAGGTTGGTGGTATCGGGGGTGACGGGCTCTTTGTATTTCTTCTTCCAGAGGTCGTTGGTGGGCTTTTGGCCCTTGGCCTTCATTTTGGCGAGCTCGGATTTTTCCCAGGCTTCGCAGCGGGTTTTGAGGATGCGTGAGAGCAGGGCTTCGCCGGATTCCAGCTTGCTTTTGTGCTTCTCGCGCCACTCCCGCGTGAGTTCGCCGGTCACAGCCGCCTTGAGCACCGACTGACGGTACCGCTCCACCAGTTTCTGCACCCACTCCAGCGCCCGCTCGCCCTCATCAATCCTGCTCAAGAACTCGGCAATCTTGGAGACTATGCGATCTTGCTCTGTCGTGGGTGCCAACTGAACCTCATATGCGTCGAGTCTGTCGAAATCTACGCTACTAACCGTTGTTCCATCTTTCGAGCACGTATGAAGAATTTCTCGTCCACGGGATTGCAGGAAATACGCAATATAGAGCGGGTTGATGCCTCCGGCCGGAGTCCAGGCCTTTAGATCCTGGTTGACAGCGACTCGAATGGTGTTCACTGCAACTGGAAATGTGTGCTGCAGAATGCCGGAGCGGGTAACCATCAGAACCGAACGCTCCGGGATTAGACTCGTTGATGAATTCGTAACTGCCTCTTCGGTTATCTGGTCTTGTGCAGAATCAATAATCAAGCGCTTCATGTCCTTTGGCGAGACCCAATGGACGGTTCCATTTTGCCAATAACGTGGCTCTGATTTAGCTGGGGTTCCTCCGCCTCTCCATGTGCCGATCTTTCCGAGTGAAGATGCAGACCAACCCTTGGGCATACTTGTGATTTCCTTCACGCTGCCAACGCCTCGCAGAGTTCATCCAGCATTCGATTCAGCTCGGTGCCGAAAAGCCTGCGCGCAGCGACAACCCCACCCCACTCACTAAAGGGCTGGTCCCGCATGAGATCCGCCGACGCGATCTCGACATTTGCGGCGAGGTAATCCTTGATGGCTTTGAGCCAGTTCATCTGTTCCTCATTGAACGTGCGGCCTGCCTTGAACTGGCGGCCGATCCAAAGATTGAAGCGCTGCTCCACACGAGCGGCATAGGGCTCCAGGGTGTCAGTCTGTCCCGTGGCAAAGCGAACTAGAGAGATGATATCGGTTAGCACCTTGTCGCTGGGCGCTCCGCGGACGAGCGAGGATTCAAGCCGCTTATAAGCCTGCCAGACATCGGCCGTGGTCAGGTGATAGGGCGGGTCGGTGAGCCGCTGCGCCAACTCGCGAATGCTGGCATATGTTAGGCGGCGTTTTGGATAGGGCTGCCTATAGAGAATTTGCAGAGACAGCAGTTCGTTCTTGTGCGTCTCGATGAACTCGCGGAAGCTGGTCGTGCGCTGTTCGGCCTGGCGCAGGTCATAGCCGGCGCTCGTGACCTGATCCACCGTCCCTTCGTCGATGACGATATCCGACTTCTTCTTGATGACCTTGAGCAGGTTACGGAGGTTGGCATCGTCAAGGGGACCGCAGGCGCGATCCTTCAGCTCTTCCTCGACTGCATGGATCTCCGCTTCTGTGGCTGTTTCAGGATCGCCATGACGGCGGGCAATCTCAGCATTGATCACGTCGGGACTGATGGATTCAAGCAGGTTTTGCGCGAGCGTTTTGAGTGTCTGCCCGGGTGCAGTTTCGCTGATGCGCTGGCGGTCCTCATCCTCCACCTTGCGATCGAGAGCCGCAAGACGGCCGGCCAGGCTGGAGATGGCGTCGAAGTCCCTGCGGCCCTGCGCGATCTGGTCAATCAACTGATCGAAGGAGGCGCCGCGCTTGCGCTCGAGCGGCTGCGAGATGGTCTTTTTGCCCTCCGTGACGCCGACTGCGTCGACTAACACGAAGCGCGTCTTGGTCGGTGCGTCGGGCGTTACTTGCCTGAGGTCGGCATCTTTCAAGGTGCGCACCCCGCGACCCTTCATCTGCTCGTAGTAGCCCTCGGATTTCACGTCGCGCATGAAGATGAGGCACTCGACAGGCTTGATGTCCGTGCCGGTGGCGATCATGTCCACGGTAACGGCGATGCGCGGGAACGGATCGACGCGGAAGGCGGCAATCAGCTCCTTGGGCTTCTCGTTGGTCTGATAGGTGATCTTCTTGGCGAAGTCGTTGCCCTGGCCGAAGACCTCGCGCACGGCATGGACGATCTCTTCGGCATGGTTATCGTCTTTGGCAAAGATGAGTGTCTTGGGCACCCATTCCCCCGTGCGGTCCGGAAAGAGCTCGGTAAAAAGCTTGTCTCTGAAGCATCGCAGGACGGCGCGGATCTGGTTGGGGACGGTGACGTCGTTATCGAGCTGCCTTTGGTTGTAGGGCAGGTCGCTGTCGAGCTGCCTATAGCGGATGGCGCGGGTGCGGCGGTCGCGCACGGGGACCTGATACTCGGAATCGACGACCCCACCCTGTTCCGTGACGCGAGTCCTGATCCGGTAGACTTCAAATCCAACGTTGACTCCATCGACGATCGACTGCTCGTAGGGATACTCGGCGACAAGGTTCTGATGGAAAAAACCGAGGGTGTGCATGGAGGGGGTAGCGGTGAGGCCGATCAGGTGCGCGTCAAAATATTCCAGCACCTGGCGCCAGAGGCCATAGATGGAACGGTGGCACTCGTCGGTGACGATGAAGTCGAAGGTCTCGATGGGAATGGCCGGATTGTAGGAGATGGGGGGAATTTCGCCCTCGTCGTTGGCCCATGTCTCAAACGCAGAAGTCTCTTCCGCGGATTCGTCCAGTTCTTCTCCGCGCAGCATGGCGTAGAGTCGCTGGATTGTAGTGATGAGGACTTTGGCATCAGGGTCAATCCGGTTGGAGTGCAGATGCTGCACGATGTAGGTCTTGTCGAACTTGCGGCCTGAGCCGGGCGGATCGTAGTTCTGGTACTCCTTAAGCGTCTGATCGCCGAGATTGTTGCGGTCGACCAGGAAGAGAATGCGACGTGCTCCGGAGAACTTAAGAAGCCTCCAGCTGAAGGTGCAGGCGGTGAAGGTCTTGCCGGCTCCGGTGGCCATCTGGATGAGCGCACGGGGCTGATCCTTTACGAGTGATGCCTCCAATCCACGAACGGCATCGATCTGGCAGTCGCGGAGGCCGGTCGTATCAAGCGGCGGCATCTGCTGCAGACGGCCACGCAAGGTGTCGACCTCTTTGAGCCATGCATGAAGTGTCTTCGGCTGATGGAAGGCGAAGACGCGGCGCGAGCGGGACTGCGGATCGCGAGTGTCGCGGAAGAACGTCTCTTCTCCTGTGGATTCGTAATGGAAGATGAGACGATCGGCCCAACGGGCGAGGTGTCGAGGCAGTTCTTGCATGTACTTGGCTGATTGCTCAGCAACACCGCTCAGCGTGACCCCAGCCTTCTTTGCCTCAATGACGCCGGCCGCCTTCCCGCCCACGAAGAGCAGGTAATCACAGGGACCGTTGGGGAGCGAAAACTCACGGACGGCAACGCCTTCACCGGCGTTGCGATTGAATTCTGCGTTGTTCTGCAGGACCCAGCCGGCAGCTTCGAGCAGGGCGTCGATCTGTTGTCGTGCAAGTTCTTCAGGGGTCATTTCACCACCTGAGTTCTGGAACCGCGTCGCTGCATATTCGTGCTCATTTGAGGGGTTCCGTTCCTTCGTTCAGAATGGCTAAATACTCCTCGTAGACAAACAGCCTGTGCCGCTCCCGGCCTGTTACTTCATGCAGAATTCCCAAGTCGATCATATGCATCATCGATTTCGTGACCGTCGGCGCGGAGATGCCGATCTTGGCGGCGGTCGTGGGAATAGCGACAATTGGATTTCGCTGCATGTGCTGGAATACACGTAGGACAGAGGCCGCTGGCCGCCCTAAGCCTTCGATCTTCTTCTGATCCTGTTCGAAGAGGGCCAGGATGCGGCGAGCTGCGTTTGCAGCCTGGTCGGCTGTATCCCGAATTCCAATCAAAAAGAAGTCGAGCCAGGCTTCCCAGTCGCCTCTGGTCCGCACACGATCGAGGAGTTCGTAATATGCAGCACGATTGCTCTTGAAGTACAGGCTCAGATAGAGAATTGGTTCCCTGAGCGTGCCTTGGGCGCAAAGGAGAAACGTGATCAGGAGCCGGCCCAGCCTGCCGTTGCCGTCAAGAAATGGGTGGATCGTCTCAAACTGGACGTGGATGAGGCCAGCTTTGACCAGCAGGGGAAGTTTTGACTGCTCCTCATGGAAGAAGAGTTCGAGTTGCCCAAGGCATTCCTGAACCAGCTCCGGCGGCGGGGGAACGAACACTGCGTTCCCTGGGCGGCTGCCGCCGATCCAGTTCTGGCTATGTCGGAATTCTCCGGGCTGCTTGCCGCTTCCCCGACCTTTGGAGAGGAGGATTTCATGAATTTCACGGATGAGCCGCAGGGATAGGGGGAATCCGGCCCGCAGTCGTTCCAGGCCGTGGTCCATCGCAGCAACGTAGTTCGAGACCTCCTGCACGTCCTCGATCGGCGCCCCGGGGACCTCTTCGTTTTCGAAAAGGAGCAGGTCGGACAGAGAGGACAGCGTGCCCTCAATCTGTGACGACAGCACAGCTTCCTTGCGAACGTAGGTGTAAAGCAGGAGGGAAAGGTCGGGGAGCAGAGAAGCCAGCCCGTCGAGCCGCCCCACCGCCTGATTCGCCTGCTCCAGAAGGAGCTGCAACCTGTCGAGCTGTACGGGTGGAATTGGGGGCAACGAAGACGGGACAAACGCGCGAACCGTCTCGCCTTCGAATACTTTGGCAACGTATCGGCCGAGGCGAGATTTGGCCGGCAATTGGGGCACGAGAACCTTTCGTTGCAGTTTCAGTAACGAAAGGATAGCGTTATTTCCTTTAGTAAGGCAAACTGGCAACTAAGTTTGCTCGCCTGGCAGCGAACATCGATCCCGATTTCCTCACCCAACGGTCTATGAGGTTGCCAGTCCGAAAGGGGAAGACCGGACTCTAATAGGTGACGGAAAGAGCCGCCGCAAATGGTTA
The DNA here is from genome assembly GCA_963705665.1 of uncultured Acidobacteriaceae bacterium. Taxonomy (GTDB): domain Bacteria; phylum Acidobacteriota; class Terriglobia; order Terriglobales; family Acidobacteriaceae; genus PALSA-350. The sequence goes on from CAVPKQ010000050.1 coordinate 60,021, forward strand.
CTTAATAGGCCTGCGCCAAAATCGAAGCTACTAGTCGGAATGTTGCGGGCTGAGATCGAAGAATCACCTTCCGAGATGATTCTTTCGGCGCCCAGAAGGAGAGATAAAGTCCCTTTCGATTTCGCGCTGTTTGGCATCCGCTGCGGGCGGGCGCTTTAGTCCCCCACTGATCTTGGATGTTGTAGTCGCAACGGACCGCCTGTATCGTCCTAGCCAGCCACCCACCTGTGAAACCGCTTCAACGTCATTCAGCGGACGATGATAGACGAAAACCCCAGTTTTGCTGGGGTTTTTGCTTAATTTCTGGATTGTCTGAGATCGCTTTGGAAGCTTGATGGCGGAGGGAGAGGGATTCGAACCCCCGTAGCCCTTGCGGGCTAAGCGGTTTTCAAGACCGCCTGTTTCAACCGCTCACACATCCCTCCGCGTGAGGATTATCAATAGTTTACCAGTAGCTGGACGCTGCCAACCTGGAGCGAAGAGCTGCTCCAGGTTAAATCGCTCCGGTTTTTCCACCGCTTTGCGCTTGTGCTCCGGGGATGGATCGGATGGATCCACGTACCGCATGGTGGTTGCGATGGCCGCTTGCGTCACATCCTTCAATGAGGGCGATCCAGCTCGTCCTTGCAGCCGGATTGTATTCCTAAGCGGCTTGGAGCTTTTGGAAGAGGGCCTGGAGATCCATCTGATTCCAGCCATCCATGATCTGGTTACCCTGGACAACGATGAAGGACGACCCGACCAGTACGCCCCTCTTGCCACTTGCGGGGAAGCCGAGATGATTCCCACGATGGGTCATTACGGCTCGCCACCGGATCGCGACACGGTCGCCTTCGGCAATCATGTCCTGTATTTCGATTTCCAGATCCGGGAAGGCGCCGCAAAAGGTGCGATGGACAGCCTTGAAGGCTTCGGGCCCCTCGAGCACAGAGTCCGCGTCCGGAAAGCCGTGGGCCTTTCCTTGAGGGTGAAACATTTCATCGATTGCTGCTTCGTTCCTTTGGTTCCAGACCCGATCGAACCAACGCGCTGCGACAAGCTTATTTGCTTCGGACATACGGACCTCTGATGTGCCGTGAAGCTTAGCACGCAGCCGATGAGATGAACAGGTATCAGTAAGGCGGGTATGGCGGGAGGGGGATTCGAACCCCCGTAGCCTCCCTCGCGCAAGTGTTATCAAGCTCGACATTCAATCGGAATTGAGCAAGCCATTCGAAATCCCCGACGTTTTCAGGAAATCTTGAAGTTGAGCTCGCGGTAGAACACAAAGTCATTGATACAGCGAATGCTGAAATTCTTGCAGACATCGGGAACCCTGCGATTCGCTCTTTGTTTAGCAGGCGCAGATACCTCTTTTGTCACCACGGTGGTTCCATTGATGTCAGCCAACGCATAGGCGATCAGAAATGGGTCTTGGCCGATCTCTTCGATTTCGCTGTCGTTCAAGTCGGGTGCGTAACCTTGCACGAGTACGGTATTCAAATTCGTTGGATCGATCCGCTGATCGAAACGCATAACTTTGGAGATGATGGCATCTGTCAGCCAGTCGTGCAGCGGGCCAGTTGAAACCGCAATTTCGCCGTAGATTTCATATGGAACCTTAGCGATGCCGTCCTCTCCCAATCCAGCAAGCCAGGCCCAAAATTGGGGGATGCGATCAATAGGATAGTAATCTTCGTGAGCGCGGATCAGCACGTTGGCATCGAGCAGGTAGAGCACCTTAGCGCAGGGCCTCGCGGCCGAGGGACGCTGCACTCTTCTCGTAACCGCGGAGAAGCGGTTCGACCGAGGATGGACTCACGCCGAGTACTTTTGCGGCCTTGGTATGCGTTAGGCGGCTCTCCCGGACAGTTCGAAGAACCACGTTGATCAGAGCATCGCCTAGCCTGCTTTGCTTTACCACGTAGTAGCTCGGACCGCCGTCCCTCATCTGATTCGCAGCTTTGGCGCTGGCCTTATACGAGGCCCAGCGAGCGCTATAGGAGGCGCTGAGAGTTCTATAGATCGACGCAGATATCCATCCAAGCCGGCGGAGCCGTAACGCGACGAGCGGTTCGCTAACTAGCCAGCGTTTGGCCATTTCTTCAATGTATCTACTTGCCGATGGTTGATCCCCTCGAGCGAGCTCCGGTGGTTTTTGTAGGGCAAAGCTTTTGGGAAGGAGCACTAGACCGGCGACATCATTGCAGAAGCTCTCAATTCGTCCTTCGGCTGAGTTTTCTTTCACGGATTCCGGGGCTCCACTCACACCGCTTTGGCCTAGGTAGATATGCGCCAGTTCATGGATGAGGGTGAAGGACCGTGCGGTTCTCGCGTCGTGATCGTTGATGACGATAAATGGAGCAAACGAGTCCGCAAGAGCAAAGCCGCGAAAGACGTCTTCGCTTAGCGCAGAATGATGCGATCCCAGGTCGCCGGCGAGCAGCACGAAGACCCCAAGTCTTTCTGTGGCCGTCCTAAGCTGCCTGAAGAATTCGTCAGCCGTACCGCCCCAATCTCCGCGTCGGGCGGGTAGCTGGAGTGCGGATGTAATGCGCTGGGCAACTGTTTCCGCCCCGTCGGCGAGGGACGAGGAAGATACAAAAGATCTATTCTGCGCCTCATCCAGGTCTTCGAGCATGCCACGGACCATTTCCTGACGCGCTTTGATGTCCCGGACCATGGCATCTAGTAGTGCATTCTCTCGGAGCGAAACTTCCGATCCCGTAGATCGAAAATCCTCCCCCCGGGGGCCCCTGCTGGGCGGAGCTGCCATGTAGAAGGCAAGAAGCGGCCGACGATAGGTTTTCGCAATTTTCATGAGCTGGGCCCGGGAAGGGCGGCGCGCCCCTTTCTCGAGATCAAGGAGCTTCTGCTCGCTGTTCTCGTTCTTGGAGTCGCCCAGGGCGAGGCGCCTTGCCGCATCCTGGACATCGAGTCCGGCTGACTCTCTGGCCCAGACAAGTAGTGCGGGATTTATCTGTTCTCCTGGCTGCATGGCATGTGCCTATCGCCTACGAGCGCGCCGAGACGATCTTTCTAAAGTATATGAGACTGCTCAGCCTCGGATATCGAGCCAGATGGGCTATGGACTTCGTCGGATTCCCGAGTTCACCCTTTATAGAAGATCGCCCAAAGGGCATCGAGACTGTAGGGACTTTTGTAGGGACTGCTGCGACAGATTGCCACACTTCAATACATCCCGGCACAACGTGCTGCATGAGTACAACTAATTGAAAAGAAGTGGGTTGCAGGATATCTGCTTCGGAATCAATTGTTTAGAAAAAGGGCGGTTTTAGATTTTCAAGACCGCCTGTTTCAACCGCTCACACATCCCTCCGCGTGAGGATTATCAATAGTTTACCAGTAGCTGGAAGCTGCCAACCTGGGTCAAAAAGCTGCGGCCACTCCCGGCAGATGAGGGGCTGGTTACTTTTGCAGGCCGGTCTGATCAGCCTGCTCCGTAATGGCATGGACGGCGGAAGACATCCTGGCAGGATCTCGCTGCTTAAGAAGCTGCCCAAGCTGCTCGTATTGATCGCTCGCGAGATAGTCCACTCCATCGCTGGCCGCGGCCCGCCAACGTTTCTCAGCTGCGGGCAGGCTCCCGAAGTTATATGCGCGGAACCATCCGTGGCAACTGCGACTCCTGCATGGTAGCGCCGTCGAGCGTGTAGAACCGGATCCAGAGATGGTTGGCATGCGCATGCTCCACCAGAGAGCGGAGGCGAAGCTCATCGGAACGAGTCCAGTCGCCGGCATGATTCTGGCCGCCAGCCTCGACCACATTCCAAGGGTTATTCCACCAGCGGCGGTAGTTGCTCGCGTGCTCAGTCTCGAGGACGTTGGCCGGCGCCATGGGAGCGGCAGTGTTCGTGTGCACGGCGCCAAATACCAAGAGGCGCCCACCTACGGGGACCTTGTCGTAGAAGACAGCCTGCTGCGCATCCGATGATCCGGTCAGCACCAGTATCGGGCGGACTGCCAGAGGCTCCATTTGAGCCGGATCGGCCGTCTTCGGCGCAGTTGTTATCCAATCGCGATACTTGGTGAGCAGAGCCCAGACAGCCTCAAGATGCGCAGGCTCCTCCGTCTTAAAGTCGAGGTTGAGCGTGATGAGCGGCCATTGGCTCCGATCGCCGCTCTCGAGCGCGCGTTCTACTATCGGGCGCACGCGATCGAAGGAGTAATGCTCCATTGTGGGCTCGTGGCCCGAATAAGGAACTCCGTGGGCGACGATCGACCAGGAGCGCCCGGTCTTCGGATCGGTATACCAGGCGAGATCCTGTTCGACCGCGAGCGGCGTGCCGGCGGACAGAGCGCGGTCGATGCGGTCGCTCCACCACTCAAAATACGGATAGCAATTGTGCGCGTCCAGAATGGTGCGCGTGCCGGGCGCGATGGCCGAGGTTTTCTGAGCCTGCGACCTGGGCAAAACCAGCAGCGTGAGCACAGCGAAACCGGGCAGGAGGGCTCTCAATCCGTTCCTCTCAATCCGTTCCTCTCAATCCGTTCCTCTCAATCCGTTCCTGGGGGGGATGTCTTCTGGTTCAAAGAAACGGCGCCGCCCCAATCATTAGAAGGAAACGCGTATGGCAAACTGCATCACTCGCGGATCTCCGGAGAGCGAGGTGATCGAGGCCGCGCTGCTGCTGCTCACATTGCCGCTCGGCTGACCGAACAAGGGGTGATTGGCGACGTTGAATACCTCCCAGCGCGCCTCGGCATTGAAACTCTCATGGATGGGGATCTCCTTGATCAAGGCCGCATCAAAGACGTCAGTGTTTGGACCCCGCATGGAGTTGCGGCTGCCATTGCCCACAGTGTAGTTGCCCGGATCGGTGAACGCATTCGTCAAGCCAGAGCCTAAAGAACCGCAGGCGCTGTTCCCGCTGGTATAGAACCAGCAGGCCGGCTTGCCGAATACGTGTGGTTTGCCGACGACGTTGGGCACGGCGGTGGCGTAGCCATATGCGTCCAATAGGCTGCTCTCGCTACCCCAGTTCACGGTGAACGGGTGTCCGCTGTAGTAGGTATAGACGCCCGATGTCTGCCAGTTGCCCAAGATCCAGGAGAGCGGGCCGGAATTCAGCATGGCCTTGCCGCGTCCGAAGGGCAGCTCGTAGATGTAGCTGACGGATATACGGTGAGGCACATCGAAATCGCTCGGACCATACCACGCGCCGTAGTTGCGGCCGTCGGGCGGATCGCCCGAATTCGATTCCAATTCTTCGGGCGTGTTGTCCAGGCTGCGGGAGTAGGTATAGGCCGCCTGCAGGCTCAAGCCATGCGCGAGGCGATGAGTCAGGCTGGCCTGAAGAGCGTTGTAGTTGCCGAAGCCGATCGGCGAGGTGTACTCGACCTGGCCAAAATTGGAGTATGGCTGGATCTTCGTGCTCACGCCGGCCACAATCAGCGGCTGATTGTAATCCCGGATCACATCAAGGTGCGTGGACTTGGTTCCAACGTAGTCCACTTCGGCAAGCCAATTTGGCGCAAACTCCCTTTGTACGCCCGCGCTCCACTGCTGCACCATCGGCGTCACGCTCCGCGGGTCGAGCGCGCGGATGTGGAAGGACTGCAGCGCGCTGAAGTTGATGGTGCTCGGATCAAGAAAATTCGAGGGGAAGCCAACCTCCGGAGTAATAACCGGGGAGGTGTTGCTGGCCGGAGCTTTATTGACCAGGAATGGAGGATTCAGCGCCAACTGATCTTCACTGCCGATACGTTCGAGAGTGGTGTAATACACGCCGTAGCCAGCGCGGAACACGGTCTTGCTGTCCGGAGAGTATGAGATGCCGATGCGTGGACCGAAGTTCTTAGTGGCGGGATTGACCAGCGCGCGGTCTCCAATCGACCCGGACTTGGCGAAGATGAGAGAGCCCGAGCCGGCCGGATTAAAGTTCGCCAGTTCATTTCTGCCCTCCAGCGCCGGGGTCGCGAATTCGTAGCGGAGACCCAGATTGAGGGTCAGGCGGGGCGTAGCCTTCCAATCGTCTTCCACGAAGCCGGAGGCCATCCATAGGCGCTGATCCACAAAAAAGACATTCGTCAATTGGGTATATTGGGTAGCTCCGATGAGACCGTCGGCATACGAGATGCCCGAGCCTTTAACGGCTGCGCTGCCGGTGAAAATGCCGGTAAAGGTGAGATCGCCTCGGGTTCCGGGTTCGTCCTGGAAAAGGTTACGCATCGGCGCATAGACGGTCGCGCCGAACTTTAAATTGTGCGCTCCGAGTGTCCAGGTGAGAGTGTCATTATATTGATACAACATAGGAACCTGTTGCTTGGGCAGGAAGTCGGGCGAGCCAAGGAAGGTCTTGTTGGTAAAGGTGGTCAGCGGGACTCCGCCGCCGGTGGCTGAGTTCTTCGGTATTCCAGGAACAAAGTCGCCGGCCGTCTGGCTCAACGGGAAAGGCTGCTGCTCGGCAAACGAGAAATCGCGGACCCAACCAAAGCGGAAGTCATTGACCATCCGCGGGCTCACAATGTGCGTCCAGCCCAGCACCAGACTGTGGCTCTTGAGGATCTGGTTCCCCCACGCCGACGTAGAGCTGCCGTCAGCGAGTCCGCCGAAGTAGCCGGGAATATCGCGGGTGCGGTTGGAATAGTCATAGCGCGCGAACACGGTGTCTGAGGACGATGGCGCCCAGTCAACCCGCGCGTTGTAGCTGTCGTTGAAATCGGTGAGAGCGCCGGTGCGGGAGAAGTTGTTCAGCTCCGGAAAAGTGGCGCGGCCATTTTTGAAGTTTGGCTCCGGAAAGAGCGCCATCAGCTTGCTTACCGCAGTGTCAATACGGCCTGCGGGAATCCGGTTGTTGGGGAATGCGGTGCAGCCTACGCCCGAGTAGGGTGTTGGGCATGTAGCCGGATCGTAAATCGTGGGGTATGCGGGAAGTCCAGCCGCGGCGGCAGCAGCCGGGCTGAAGTCTCCAATCCGCTCGTTGTCCAGAGGAACGGTCGAGATGCGCGAAACCCCCTGCTTGATGCGCGTGCCCTCGTAGTTGAAAAAGAAGAACAGCCGGTCGCGAAGAATGGGGCCACCCAGGCTTGCTCCAAATTGATTCTGATTGTCCTCGGCTTTGCGCGTGGCCGTCTGCTTGGTGAAGTAGTCGAAAGAGTCGAAGTATTGGTTGCGCACATACTCGTATGCGGTCCCGTGAAAGCGGTTCGATCCGCTCACCGTATTGACAGAAACCACAGCGCCCGGCCCGCGCCCGTATTCCGCCGAATAGGGGTTGGTGATGACATTGAATTCGGCGATCGTGTCCACCGACGGATGAGAGGCTTCTGTGCTCAGCTCCTGCACGTTTTCAGAGAACGTATTGTTGTCGATGCCGTCGAGAATGAAATTGTTCTGCAGCGAATGCACGCCATTCACGTTGAAGCTGCCTGTGCGGCCGGACGAGGTGGCGCCGCTCTGGTTCGTATAGCGATTGATCTGGACTCCGGGCACGGAGCGCAGCAGATCATCCCAATTGCGCAGATAGAGCGGCGTTTTCCTGATGGTCTCCGCGTCGATGACGGTGCTGATCGAGGCGTCGTCGGGCGAGAGACGCGACGCAGTGCTTTGGACCTCGACGGTCTGCTGCGCGCTTCCTACCTTGAGCGAAAAGTCGCGGCGCACCCTTTCGCCAACGCTGAGCGTCACGTCTTCGCGAAGAGTCGCGAAACCGGGCGCGGTTACCGTGATATGGTATTGGCCGATGGGCAGGTTTTGGAACGAGTAGTAGCCGGCGCCATCCGTCTTTCCTTCGCGCTGGTAGCCGGTAGCGTCGCTCCGGACTTGAAGCGGAACATTTGGAACCGCGGCGCCGGCCGGATCTGTCACCAGGCCGCTAAGGCTTGCCGTGTTTACCTGCGCATAGGCCACAACTGTCGCCAACAGGGAAATGAAGGCCGAGATCAGCAGGCGGTTCAATCCTCGCCGGCGGACGGCGCACATCTTAAAAACAAATCGAATTGCTATTGAATGCACGATGGCTCTCCTAAGGGGATTTGGCCGAGCCTCCCTGGGGAATAAGGTTGATGTCAGATCGCGTCTGGAAGGGGTTCTTCTGAACACAGGAGGGGGCGCGCCCACCCATCTTACGGGGTAAGATCATTGTTTTATTGTAGTTAGCCAATTGCTAAAGCTTTATGAATGCGGGGCAAAAGTCTGATGAACGGCCGGGCATTTACGCACAGGCAAGCTCGGGCGAGTCAATTAGCGCGCGAGAGGCCTGAAGGCCACGCAAGACCATTTGATCGCCGACTTAAAAAAGGCCATGCAGCGATAACGACGGCCCGAGTTCCCGGCGCTCCGTGGACAAACAGACACTATTTGACGCGGCCTGTCGTCAATCGCGCCCGCGCACCTTGGTCAGCAGTCTGAGCATCTCCAGGTAGAGCCAGACCAGCGTAATCATCAGGCCGAATGCGCCGTACCATTCCATATATTTAGGCGCGCCGGCGCGAACGCCGCTCTCGATAAAATCGAAATCGAGCACCAGGTTCAGCGACGCGATGACCACCACGATCACGCTGAATCCGATACCCATCGCCCCTGAGCCGTTCACTGACGCAAATTGCACTCCGAAAAAGCCAAGCACCATCTCCGCCACGTAGAACAACATGATCGCGCCGGTCGCAGCGATCACTCCCAGTCGAAACTTCTGCGTTACCTGAATCAATCCCGAGCGATAGGCCAGAAGCAGAACCAGCAAGGTGCCAAACGTCAGGCTGACGGACTGGATGGCGATTCCCGGGAAGCGAATTTCAAGAACCGCGGAGATGCTGCCCAGCGCCAAGCCTTCCAGCAACGCATAGGCCGGCGCGGTCACCGGAGACCATGTCTTCTTGAAGACCGTGACTATCGCGAAGATAAATCCGCCGATTGTCCCTATCCAGAGCAGCGGGACCACAGCCGCCGCCGAGTGCGATTGCATGAAGAGATGCCAGGCCCACGCCGCGGTCGCCACCGTACAGAGCAACAGCAAACTGGTCTTATTGACCGTGCCTTCGAGCGTCATCGATTCACCCAGCGCCCCGGGTACCCCTCGAAACGCCCGCTCGTTCAGTGCAGGATTGGATGTCCTCATCAATTGCGCCATTTTTCTCCTCTAAGCCGCTATCTTCATGATACGACGAGACGACGTTCGGCGCCCCCGGCCCGTAAGCAGGTGCCTGGAGCTTGAACAGAACCGCCGCGGCGGTGCAAGATTGGCTTACGGGATAAAGAGCCTGGGATCAGGTTTCCGGCATCCCTACTGAGCAGATGACATCCGTACACACCCGCAGCCGCAGATCCTTCGAGCGCACTCTGGCCAGCGCCAAGCGGACCATGGTGTTGAGCGAGATCGTCAAGCTGGCCATCGACAGCTTCCGGGTGAACAAGGTCCGCTTCATGCTGACCGCGCTAGGCATGGTCATCGGCTCCGCGTCACTGATCCTGGTGGTCACTGTCGGTTTGACAGGCAAGCAATACATTATCGACGAGATCCAAGGTATCGGCACGAACGAGGTGGAAGTCGAGTACTCCGGCGCCGGCACCGGATCGGTTGCAGCACAGAACTTCCGCAACGACTTCATGACCCGCGAGGATGAAAAACAGGTGCTGGAGCGGGTGCCTTCAGTGATCGCCTCCTCCCCGGTGGTCGAAATGCACGACAACATCGGCTTGGGCAACGGCGTCAGGAAGGACATCCTGGTGCTTGGGGTCTCGCCACAGTACAAGCTGGTGCGCAACCTGGTGGTCGTTGCCGGGCGCTTTTTTGATGAAGAAGACGACGCCAGCCACACCAAGGCCGCCGTGGTGACAATACCTTTCGCTCAGGAGAGGTTCGGCAGCGCCGACGCCGCCGTGAACCAGTCGTTTGAAGTCACCGGCCTGCCGTTCACCATCATCGGGGTTTTTAAGGAACGGGTGCCTACTTTTGGAGAAACCGAAATCGCCGATCAGACGATTTTGATTCCCTACTCGGTGGCGCGCTATTTCACCGGCACCGACGACGTGAAGCAGTTGTACTTTTCCATTCGCGATCCGAATGAAGTCGAGCAGGCGGCCAAGCAGATCGTGCAGGTCATCCAATCGAGGCATCAACCCACTTCCGTCTACAAGGCGCAGACTTTGACCGCACTGCTGAACAGCGCGCGGCTGATCGCGAATGCGCTCACCGTGGTATTGCTGCTGGTTTCAGCGCTGACACTGGCGGTGGGGGGCGTGGGCATCATGAATATCATGCTGGCCAGCGTGCGCTCCCGCATCCGCGAGATCGGGATTCGCAAGGCGCTGGGCGCAACTTACCGCGAGATCAAGCTGCAATTCCTGCTCGAGGCGGTCTTCATCTCGCTGAGCGGCGGCCTGATCGGAACGATTCTGGGGCTGGCGGTGCCGCTCTCAATCCGCTTCTTTACTTCGTACCAAATTCCGGCTTCATGGCTCTCGGCGGTGGTGGCGCTGGCATCTGCGACGCTGGTCGGCGTGGTCTTCGGCACGCTCCCTGCCACCCGCGCGGCGCAGATGGACCCGGTGGAATCGCTGAAATACGAATAGCTGAAGGGCGGTCAGCTAAGAAGCGGTTAGCGGTTTCGTAGGGGAACCTTAAACAACGAGGGCAAAAGCAGATTCCCTTCGGGAATGACAGACAGAAAAGCCAATGCGGATATGGGAAAAAAGCGGTCAGCGGGTTCCGTAAGAAACCCCGCTGACCGCTTCTTAGCTGACCGGACCTTAGCTGCACTTACATGACGAACGCCAGGCGCTCCAGCTCTTGCTGCATGCAATCGAGATTGCAGGCAGACGATTCAACCAGGCGGCTGATGGCATCGCGCGCATTTTCGGCGCTTACACCATAGCCGCGGCCGGTCAAAAATCCATGCAGAACCTCCGCAGCCTGCCAGTAGTCAATTCCGGACTGCATCAGGTCATTGCGTAGATTGACGAGTTCTGTAGTGGAAAACTTTTCGATCTTGGAGTTTCCAGTCATCACGGATTGTTCCTCTCATCCTCTTGCGTGACTACTTGGGCCCCACAAAGGCGACGGATATAAACTCCAAACTCTCTCGCACCGCTGTTGCGCTCGATAACTCTATCGGTGGGGATCGGGCATGCCATCAGCGCCCAATCCACACCGCGGTAACGCCTTCCATAAAGAAGGTGCACTCTTTCGATTCCCGAGGATACAGATATAGACCGTGTGAGGCGTGTTTCGTAAGCACGGCTGCCAACCAAGAGCTTGATCGAATGCAGCGGCGGTCCTTAAGCGTTCTAAAGATTAGAGTCAGTTCCGGGCCACTGGGATGCCGCGCCGGGAGCATATTTCCTTAGGATTTTGGGGGCCCGGGTGTCGCGCGTTCTTGGCGCATCACCGCCAGGCCGTCCTCAATAGGGTAATAGCGGCCGCATCCCAGGCAATGCAGCCATTCCTGCATCCCGGTCCTCTCTGCCGCATTGCGGGAGTGTGGGATTGGCGAACTGCCTGGTGAGCCGTGCTCCAGCTTTTGATAGCACATCGGGCAAACCAGCGCCTCCAACAGCGCGGACGAAACGAAGCTTTGGCGCATTCGAGCAGTCTATCGCACGAGGCCTCCATTTACCATGGGCTTAAGGAAGGACTCAAGCGGATGGCGGGCGCAAGGATTCTGAACGGCACCGAGATCGCAGCCGAGATCAAGCAGGAGGTTCGGGCCGAGGCCGCCCGTTTGGCCTCCGAAGGGATAAGGCCGGGCCTGGCGGCAGTGCTGGTGGGCAGCGTAGCCGCCTCCGAGATTTATGTGCGCAGCAAGGTGAAAACCTGCGGTGAGCCTCGGCCTCTTCAGTGAGCTCATAACTCCCCCTGACACGGTGACCACGGAGGAGATGCTGGCCTTGATCCACACGCTCAATCACCGAGAGGAGATCGACGGTATCCTCATTCAACTACCATTGCCGCCGCAAGTGAACTCAAAGCTGCTGCTGGAAGCGGTAAGCCCGGAAAAAGACGTCGATGGCTTCCACCCGGTGAACGTTGGCCGGTTGCAGACCGGGCAGCCGGCACTCGCGCCCTGCACTGCCGCCGGTGTCATCGAAATTCTCAAGCGAAGCAAACTGGCCATAGCCGGGCAGAATGCCGTGGTGCTTGGCCGCAGCGACATCGTCGGCAAGCCGACGGCCATTCTTCTGCTGGCGGAGAATGCGACGGTCACGATATGCCACTCCAAAACGCGCGATCTGGCTTCGTTCACGCAACGCGCGGACATTCTGGTTGCCGCCATCGGCCGCCCCGGGTTTGTAACCATGGATATGGTGAAACCGGGCGCTACCATCGTAGACGTCGGAATCAACCGGATTACTACGCGCGAGGAATTTGAGAGGTACTTTGCCGGCGACACCCGGCGCGAAGAGATCTTCCTGAAGAAAGGCTCGACCATTGTAGGCGACGTCCATCCTCTGGCCTTCGCGAGAGCCGGGGCCTACACTCCGGTACCCGGCGGAGTGGGGCCGCTGACCATAGCAATGCTCATGGCAAACACTGTGCGCGCCGCAAAGCTGCGCCGCGGGCTTTCCGTCTAGGAGCCTGGGGATGCTGCGTGTAGGATTGACCGGCGGATTGGGCAGCGGCAAAAGCACAGTGGCGCGCATGTTCTCCTCGCTGGGCGCCCGAGTGAGCCTCGGCCGATGAGATTGGGCGAGAGCTCATGCAACCCGGCCAGCCGGTATACACGGATATCGTGCGGCTGTTTGGCGGTGGAGTTGTCAACAGCGACGGTTCGCTCGACCGCAAGGCGCTGGCTGAGCTCGCCTTTCAGCAGAATCTCGCAGACACGCTGAACCGCATCGTGCATCCCGCGGTCATTGCGGCGGAAGAGGAATGGATGCGCGGCGTCTTTGAGCAAGACCCCGGCGCCATCGCTATGGTGGAATCGGCTTTGATCTTCGAAGTCGAGAAGTGGGGAACCGCGCCCGCGTGGCCCCGCTGGATTGACCGCTTCGATAAGTTGATCCTGGTGGCGGCGCCGGATGAAGTGAAGGTTACGCGCTTTGTTGCCCGCGCCATGTCTGCGATTGCCGACGGCCCCGCCCGCCGCGCAGCACTCGAGCGGGACGCGAGAGCGCGATTGGACTTGCAGATTCCCGACCAGGAAAAAGCCGCGCGCTGTGACTACGTCATCGCCAATAGCGGGCCGCTCAAGGAAACCCGCAAAGCGGTGGAGAAAATCTATGGGGAGCTAAAGTCCGGTCTGCTAAGAAGCGGTCAGCTATAGTCCGGTCAGCTAAAAAGCGGTTAGCGGGATTTGCGGCAAAACCGGCTGACCGCTTCCACCCACAAAGCAGTTGAGAGAACCTGTGGCCAGCTAAAAAGCTGGTCAGCAGGCTTTGCGGCAGAACCCGCTGACCGCTTTTTAGCTGACCGGACTTTAGCTGACCGCTTTATCACCTGACCGCTTCTTAGCTAATAATAGAGTTATTGTCATGAGAGTTCGTCAGATCATCCTCATCTTCCTGCTGTTGGCCGCGTTTTTCTACCTGACATCGAACAGCAGTTTCCTTAGACCGGGCCGTTTTCCCCTGCTGAACCGGGTAGAACGCTCGCTGCCTTCGCCTCTCGACCTCACCGTGGCCGACGCGCAGCCTGCCTTCACCCAGCAGGAACAGAACAACATCGCGGTCTACAAGCGCGTTTTGCCCACAGTCGTGAACGTTACGTCTTCCGCCCTGGCATTCGATTTCTTCTATGGAGTGGTGCCGCAGCAGGGGCAGGGATCGGGCTTCATCCTGACCAAAGATGGCCGGATTCTGACCAACTACCACGTAATTGCCAACGCGCAAAAGGTTGTGGTCACCCTTTCCGACAAGCACACCTACCCCGCGCAAATCGTTCTGCAAGACCCGGCGCACGACGTCGCTCTGCTGCAGATCAAGGCGGCCAATCTGACCCCGGCGACCTTGTCTGAGTCCCGCAATCTCCAGGTCGGTCAAAACGTCTACGCCATCGGCAATCCATTCGGACTCAATGGCACGATGACCACAGGAATCATCAGTTCCATACGTTCGGTGCGCGAGCCAAACGGAGGAGCGCCCATCGAGAATGCGATCCAAACCGACGCGGCAATCAATCCTGGAAACTCAGGCGGTCCGCTCCTCAACTCGCGCGGCGAGGTGATCGGCATGAATACCCTGATCGCCAGCAATGGAGTCGAGCAGAGTTCCGGCATCGGTTTCGCCATTCCCATCGACACGCTCAGGGCAATCCTGTCGGATTTCAGTAAGTATGGGCGAGTGAGGCGCCCGTCGCTCGGCATTGTTTCCCTGCCCATAGGCCCCGATTTGGCCCAGCAGATGGGATTGCCGGCCGACTACGGCGTTTTGATCCAGAAAGTTATCCCTGGAGGAGGAGCGGAGCGCGCCGGACTGCGCGGCGGGGACCAGAAAGCTTACCTGGGGAACACGCCTATCTACCTGGGCGGCGACCTTATCGTCGCCATCGACTCCCAGCAGGTCACCAATACACAGGATATTACCGAGATTATGGATACCCATCAGACCGGAGATACAGTCACCGTGACGTTCTTCCGCGGAAGAAGGAAGATGACTGCGCGGGTTACTCTCGGGGAGGCAGGAAGTGTTGCAACTTAAGTAACCGTAAATGTGATTGAAAGCCCCGGCATAGCCCAATCGTGTGATTGCCGGAACCGTAGCCGGGGACGAAACTCCTTGGCATGCGACTCTCTAGCGCCGAATGGATCGAAATCAGCATGATGGCGTCCGGCGCGCTGGGACTTCTGGTATTGCTGGCCCCCGCCTTCGGCCGCAAGCCGAAACAGGCTGAGGAAGTCTGGCAGTTCCCGGTAAAATTATCGTGTCTACTCGTATATTGGCTTGGCTTTGCGGCTGGAATCTGCGCCGTTGCCTATGCAGGCCGGAGACTGCTGGCATCCGCGGGCTCCAACTGGAGCGGCTGGGCGTGCTTCGCCTTTGGATTTGCCTTGGTTCTTCTTGTGCTCTCAAACTGGCCCGGGCCGTTGATCTTGGACCGGGAGGGATTGCTTAAGCAGGGATCTCCTTCGAGCCGCATCCGCTGGCAAGAACTCAGCTATGTGCGCCAATATCAGGTCCGCAACGATCGCGGCGTGGTGATTCACGGCGTCTATGGCCAGCAGCTCGTGGTAACCGACTTGGCCTACGATTCAGCGCAGGTTCTCGATACTCTGCTCGAACTCCGCCCGCTTCCTTTCCACTCGCTGGAAGATCCATCGGCGCCCATCTCCATTCTCACCGTTCCGCTGCAAAGACCGTAAGGGAGACTATTCCCGCCATACTCCAGGCTACTTTCCCATATGCTCAATAACCTGGGCCGCGGCGGCCGCCATGGCCTGATAGCCGGCATCCCCGGGATGAAGATGGTCTCCGCTATCATAGGCGGCAAGCATGTGGTTCGGATGCGCCGGATCTCCGGTAACTTTGGCGAAATCGACTACCGCGTCAAACGCTCCGCTGGTAAGAATCCATTGATTGACCGCTTCGCGTATGGCTTCCCCGGCAGGAGAAAAATAGCCCGCTCCGGCATAAGGAGTGAGAGTTGCCCCGACGATCTTGATCTTGTGCATATGGCAGCGCGCGATGAGTTGCTGCATGGCTTGAATGAGATCCGCTGAGGTGACGGTCTGGTCGCCGTACTCGCTGTGCGGCCGCGCGGGCCACCCGATATCGTTGATGCCCTCGAGCAGGATCACTGTGCTCGCTCCAGGCTGATCGATTGCATCCCGGCCGAAGCGGGCGAGCGCGTTGGTTCCGGTCACGTCATGGAGCACGCGATTGCCTCCGATTCCTTCGTTCAGAACAGCCACACGCGCGTGGCTCGACTTCGTCAGCAGCAGCTTGCCGAGGACGCTTGGCCAGCTACTGTTGGTATCCGGAGTGGAGTGAGCTCCGTCCGTAATCGAGTCCCCGAAGGCCACGATCACAGGAGCCGGCTTGTCAGCTTGGACATAGACGCCGGTAAGCCAGTAATAGGAAAGCGTGGTCTTGCCGGCAGGCATTTCCGCCGCGCCGCTAAAGTCTCCGCCAGATGAGATATAGGTTGTTCTCAATCCGGTGGAGTGAGCAGTCGATCCGGAGGTGGACCCGGGAATGTAGAGGGTTATCGCCAGATCGCCGAGCCGGGGCACAGCCAGATTCACCGGATCGCTGAGGGCATAAGCGCCCGCGGGAATCACCATACCCGGATGGCCGCTGAACGACAGGGTTCGATCCGTTCCGGCAACGATTGCGGAGCCTTGTTGGTGCAGGGCGATGTGCGCCGCGCCAATCGATAATGCCTGGGCGCCATACGCGTTAGAGATGCGGATCCGCACCTGATTGCCGCCGATGGTAGTACGCACGATCATGCGGATGGTCTGATTGTTGAAGCTGGTTCTGTTGGTCATCGGCGCCGTGCTCCAGGTTGGCAGCCACGTCTCCTTCGGGGATGCGGCCGGCGCAATTGAGGGCCAGGCCATCAAGAAGAGGAAGAGGCACGAAGCACCGCAGACAGCCGCGCGGCGGCGCAGCCGGAGGACCATTCTGTCATTCCCAGAACACATGACTTACTCCCTGTTTGTTGAGTTCTTACATTCGCTTTTGTGCTTACAGTGGGTGCCCCAGGTCCCGATTTTGGGACCTGGGATTTCCCGGCGGCGAAGACTGTTCCCCCAGCGGCTAAAGCCGATCGAATTTTCAGTCAGTTACGGCCCGACTGAAGTCGTGCCCTGATACAGAGCTTTGGCTTTTCCGCAGCCTCTAACGGCCCGCTATTTTCCGCAGCCTCTAACGGCCCGCTAATTGATGGCAATTCATGCACCCCAGTTAAAGCAGAGAGTCTCTTCGGCACGGAAATGCTCTTCACTTCTGGGTTGAAAAAGTGAATACCGTTACGGCGTGGAATCTCTCTCCGGGTTTGAGTTCGGTTGAGGGAAAATTCGGATGGTTGGGCGAGTCCGGAAAATGCTGCGTTTCCAAACACAGAGCGGCATGCTTCCCATAGATATGGCCATGCTTGCCATGAGCCGTTCCGTCCAGCATGTTACCGGTATAGAACTGCAGTCCGGGCTGGGTTGTTTTCACCGTCAATACGCGGCCGCTCTTGGGTTCAACCACGCGGGCCGCTTCCCTCAACTCTCCCGGCGTGCCGTTCAGAACCCAATTGTGGTCATAGCCCTTGCCCAATTTCAGCTGCTCATTGTTTTCACTGATGCGCGCGCCGATTTCCGTCTCTTTGCGAAAGTCGAAGGGCGTGCCGGCGACCGGAGCCAACTTTCCCGTGGGGATGAGATGGGAGTCGATTGGCGTATAGCGGTCCGCGGGTATGGTCAATAAGTCACCGAGGATGTTACCATTTCCCTCGCCCGCCAGGTTGAAATAGCTGTGGTTGCTTAGGTTGATGACCGTGTCTTTGTCGGTGGTGGCGGAGTAGTCGATCTTAAGCGAGTCCTCTTCCAGAGTGTAGCGGACGTGCACGGTCAAGGTTCCCGGAAAGCCCTGATCGCCGTTGGGGCTGATCAGCGTAAACTCCACGCCGTTAGGAATCACGCGCGCCTTCCAGACCCGGCTGTCGAAGCCCTGCGCTCCGCCGTGCAGAGTGTTGCCGTTTTCGTTCTGGACTACGTGAACTTCCTTGCCGTCGAGCGGAAAGGAGCCATGGGCGATGCGGTTGGCATACCGCCCCACGATAGCGCCGAAATAGGATTTGGGAGGCTGAATATACGGGGTAAAGGTGTCATAGCCGAGAACGATGTCCGCGATTTTTCCGCTGCGGTCGGGAACCTCAATAGAAACCACCCGGGCGCCATAGGTCATGATGCGCACCTTCGCCTGGCTGCTCTGAAGCGTGTAGATTTCGATGTTTGTTCCATCAGGCATCTTGCCGAATGCGGACTCAGTCACCTTCCCCTCCATATGCAGTGCTGTGATTAAGAGTGTAAAGAGGAGACAGACAAATTTCAGGTTTCTCCAACGCAACAAGCGATTTGTCATAGACGCAGCCACCTGGAATTCCGGCCCCCAACGAGGTTGGAGGGAAATGTTTTCTCTTTCGCATCTATTGGAAAGCCAAAATCGTGCTCGGATGCGTTTGTTAGCGCTAGGGTTGCTAGAAGCGGATCCATTCGCCGCCCGCGCGCCGCCGGTCAACCCTCTTGAACCGTAGAGAATACTAAAGCTTGCACGATTGCCTGTGCAAGCACGGGCTCGCAGAGCTTGGTTTATCGGCAGCTCCATTACTCCCCGCGAGTACTTTTATGTCGCTGTTTGTTACCCAATAGTTGTAGTCAAGCGCGTTCAAACCGATATGCTTCTCGACAAGCGGTGGTTCTGCCAGGCTGCTGATTTGATTCTTCGGGGGAGGGATTCATTGAGGTGGCCGACACAGAATCACCGCGAACAGAAGACGGCACTGGAAGTGACTCTGGATGCCGCTCGCGCCGTCAGTATAGAGCGCATCGTGAGTCTTACCATGGACTATCAAAGGGGCGTGGGATTGGTTCAGTTCCGCAATGGAGTCGATGCGGTGATCTCATCCTCGAGCTACCCACAACTTATCGAAAAGCTGCTCGACCTTTTATAACGGGCGCTCGGAAAGCATTGCGATTGGGGCCAGCTATGAAACATTTTGGAAATCGGCTTTTGTATCTCCTTTGGACCAGACCCGTTCAGCTCGGGCTCATTATCGCTGGTCTCTCACTCTGACAATAACGTGAAAACGATATAGTAACATCGAATGCCGGTACTATTATGTGGGCGATTGTTACTCACAAACTGTCGCTAAAAAACACCAAGCCGGTATTCTTGCAATCAAGCGGTGGTTCTCGCTAACTGCAGATTGATTCTCGGGGGAGGATTCAATCGGCAGAGAGCGCGAATCACCGTTTTCTTTTCTGCGTAACAAATCCTGGAGAGAGCGCGAAAAACGTTCCCTCAGCGGCTAAAAGAGGCTGCGGAAAAGCCCCGACTCAGATGATGATCAGTTGTTTAAGTCCCGGAGGGACGGCTGAATCATCGGATCTCAGTCGTCCCTACGGGACTGGAGTCTGTTCCCCCCACCCGACCCAGCACTGCCGTGCTGGGCTATTTTCAGGCCGTCCCTGCGGGACTTATTTCACCGCCGATCATTACCATGATTCCAGAGTTTTTCCGCAGCCTGCTAACCCGACCTTCGCAATAAGGCTGGATGGAGGGCGATTTTCGAGGAACGCCGACGGGGCTGGGCCATTGTTTTCTTCACTCCGGGTGAGGAGAAGAGGCGGATTTGCGTTGTAGTGCCGACCTACTATCTATGCAGGGCGCAGAGTTTCTGACATGCTTTTGGGCAACGATGTTCCTTCGCGCCAAGGTCCGCAAGAAAGACGGCAAGCTTCATCGCTACTACAGCGTAGTAGAGAACCGGCGTGTGGGAGCCACCCCGCATCAAACTCCAACATCCTTCGCGATCCGCTGAAGCACTCCAGCCTGTAGTGCCGACTTTTTAAATGCCTTTTCTGAAAACAAACGGGTTAAGTTTCCTTTTCGAGCCTTATTGCGAAACTTCGGTTAAGGCCGGGTGCCCAGGTCCCGGTTTTTGGGACCTGGGATTCTCCACAAACTGCCTTAGACGTTACCCTCCAGCAACTCCATCGACGCTTGGAAGACTTCGGCTACGGTGATGGTCAACAGACCCGCCTCCGGTTGCGCGCGCCGCGTGTGGTCGCGTTTGCTCTCCGGATGCCGTAAGACGCGAAAAGGCACGCCGAATGGGCCATTTCGCCTGGGATCGGTGGGACCGAAGATCCCCACCACCGGCTTCCCCAGGGCGCAGGCAAGGTGCAAAGGTCCGGTATCGCCGGCGATGGTCAAACTGGCTTTCCGGGCGGTCGAGATCAGGCGTTCCAATGTAAACTCCGGCATTTGCGCGGAGCCGCCGCTCGCCTCCACTACTTCAGCGGCGATCGCCCGCTCTTCAGGTCCAGCGTTCACCAGCACCCGATAGCCCGCCGCGTTCAGTTTCGCGGCAACCGCTCCATACCGGTCCGCCGGCCACCGCTTGGCTCCCCAGCCGGCTCCGGGACTCATCAGCACCATCGGCCTGATTCCATCCTCCTGCAAGAGCGAATCCGACCATGCTTCAGATGCAGGATCGACCGGCAGCCAGGGCAATATCGCGGGAAGGCTTTCGTCCGCCACCGCCTGGCACACTTCCACGGCCTGCTCGATGACGTGTACGCCCTGAGTGGATATCTGTTCGCCAAAGAGCCATCGCGCCGCCGGTTCCCGGGGCCGGTCTTCTCCGATCATGCGCCCCGCGCCGGCCAGCCGTCCAAGCAGCGCAGAGCGCAGCGCTCCCTGTAGATCGACACAAACATCGTAGCGTTCGGCCTTCAATTGCCGGCGCAGGGCGCGAATCTCCTGGAGTGTCCCGCGATGGAGAGGAGACCGCGACCAGTCTCTGGCGCTTGCCGGATGCACCCGGTCCACCAGCGGCATATCACCATCCGCATTCCGCAGGAGCGCGAGCCAGCGCGGTTCGACCGCCCAGCCCAGAAACCAGCGCGGATGGGCTTGGCGCAGGGCGGTCACTGCCGGCATGGCATGCAGAATATCGCCCATCGCGCCTAGCCGCACGACCAGGACGCGGAGTTGCTCGTTGGCTGCTGGCAAGTCCCGATTTTCTCATAGGGCAGCGCGGCGGACTTTGCCCGGCTCCAGCCTGGCGATCAGCTCCGCCATCACCGCGCTTTCATTCACGATTTCTAGGGAAAGCTTCGCCACCCGCAGGGGCGCAATCTGGGCAAGCCTCGCGCGCATCTCCCGGTCGAGCCTCACCGCATCCTTCTCCGTGGTGACAAACTCCTCGCACCCGGCGCGCGCGCCGAGCCTGGCGAGCTCTTCCACGTCTCTTCTTGTGTAGCGATGGTGGTCGCGAAAGCTCATTCGCGCTACGATCTCAGTTCCTGCCGCTTCCAGGGCCTGGTAGAACTCGCGCGGCCTGGCAATGCCGCAAAACGCCAAGGCTCGCCTTCCGGGAATGCCGGGGGAGAGCCTGCGCCGCACCTGCCAAAAGGGAATGCCCCTGGTATAGGGTTCTAGCTTGGCCGCAAGCTCCGCGTCTTCCTCACGCAGCACGAGCACATCGGCTCGCTTGAGCGATGCCAGCGGCTCCCGCAACCGCCCTGCCGGCAGCAGCCTGTCGGTTAGATCGCCGCGATGGATTACGACTATGTCCACCGCCCGCGCCAACTGGCGATGCTGAAACCCATCGTCCAGCAGGTGAACGTGCTTCCCGCTGTCAGATCCTTCAAGTCCTTCAAGTTCCGCGCGCCGTCCCGCTTCATACCGGCTGGCTGCCACAAATACCGGCGCAGCGACGGCCTGGGCAATCATCAGCGGCTCATCGCCGAAGCGCTCCGCATCGCCTAACGGCTCCACTCGCTCCGCGGCGCTGCCGCTGCGTCCATATCCGCGGGACAACACGTCGGCATCCCAGCCGGCTTGGGCAAAGAGTTGAGCCAGACGAATGACCAGCGGCGTTTTGCCCGAGCCGCCAACCGACAGGTTCCCGACGCTGACCACAGGCCAGCGCAACTGCTGCGGCGCCACCCTGTCGTAGCGGTTGTTCTTGGCGCGGAGCGCCGCGGCATAGACGAGTCCCAAAGGAGCCAGCAAAGCCCGCGTCATCGGCCGAAACCCGCCGGCTGAGGCAGCAAGCGCAAAAGGGCGGTAATCGCCCGGTCGGTAGCCCCTGTCTGGCTATCAAAGATCTCCATCGCCCGTACACCGAGCAGATTCGCCGCTTCCTGGCCGCTTAAAAGCGTGTTCAAGATGGGGACCAGTGTCTCCCGGTCGACAAGCTTCAGCGCCTCGCCTTGGAGCATCTGATCGACGATTGCACGAAAGTTTGCATAATGCGTTCCCATTACGATGGGTACGGCGAATTGGGCCGGCTCAAGCGGATTATGGCCGCCGCCGGTGGGAGTCAGGCTTCCGCCGACAAACGCGACCGAGGCCAGGGAATAGACGCTCGCCAGCTCGCCGATCGAGTCGAGCAGCACCACCATGCCCGGCTTCAGCGGCGTCGGCTTTTGCATCCATTGTGAACGCCGCACGTTTTCCTCCCCTTGGGTTCGCAGCAGCTCGGCGACACGGTCAAAGCGTTCCGGATGGCGCGGAGCCAAAATCATCACCAACCCGGAGACGGACAGTCTCAGCTCGTGGAAGGCGGTGAGCAGAATCTCTTCTTCCTGCTCCATGGTGCTGCCGCACACCAGGACTCGCGCTCCTTTAGGCAGATTGGCGCGCAGAGCGGCCGTCACCCCGGCAGTTTCGACCGTGCGCACGTCGAATTTGAGATTGCCGCCGAAGCGGGTGCGCTCCTGCGGCGCCCCAATAGCCTTCAGGCGCTTCACATCTTCCTCGCTCTGCGCCAGGATAAGCGCGATGCTCGAGAGGATGCGTTTCCACAGACCGCGCAATCGCAAATAGCGAGGGAAAGACCGATCGGAGACTCGCCCGTTCACCACCACCACAGGCACAGCGGCCTTGTGGCACTCCGCCAAGACGTTGGGCCAGAACTCCGTTTCCACCAGCACCAGCAAGGCCGGACGCAAGCGCTTCAAATAGCGCCGCACGATCCAGGCAAAGTCCAGCGGAAAATAGAAGCTGCGCTCCGCACCCACCTGCTGCCGCGCCAGCCTCTGGCCGGTGCGCGTGGTGGTCGAGAGCATAACCCGAAAGGCCGGGGCCCGCCGTCCAAGTTCCTTTACCAGGCGGCTGACAGCCAGTACCTCACCAACCGAGACGGCGTGGATCCAGATTGTCTGCCGCCCCTCGCTTGCCCTATCGCTTTCAACGACGCGCTGTGGAACCAGGCCCAGCCGCTCGCCTAATCCTTCACGGTACTTGCCGCTCGTGGCCATCCGCAGCAGCCAATAAGGCAGCCCCAGCACCAGCACAGAAAACAAGCCGCAACTGTAGACAAAAAGAAACATCGTGCAAGGACTTCCCGGCGTTACCGTGTTTGCTCATCCGGCATCGCAAGCTCATAATCGATCTTGGAAATGCCTTATCGATTCACGTTTTTTGTTTCTCTCGCGGTAGCGCTGCTTACCTGCCCGGTTTTGCCGAACCGAGCTTCGGCGGCAGATCACGTAGCCCCTCCCGCGAGCGATGCGGCCAGCTATCCAGCCGTGGATATCCATCCCAACGAGCAGGTCGCCATCGCCGCCGACCCCTATGACACACAATCCAAAATCTCCGTCTTCCGCGTCGACTATCTGAAATACGGTTTCATGCCCATCCGAATCATTGTTACTAATAATGGGGATAAACCGATTTCCCTGGCCGACGCGCGCATCAACTTCATTACCGCCGCAGGAGATAAAATCCCCACCTCCGAAGCGCGGGATGTGCAGCGGCGCATCGATAAGATCAAGCGACCCGACAGCGGTTACAAGCTCCCGGGTCCGTTGCCCCGCATCGGCAATAAGTCCGCTTCCAAGAGTAAGGATATAGAAGCCGATTTCAGCTCGTTTGAATACTCAGCGGTCGCGGTCGAGCCTCACTCTACCCGCGCCGGTTTTCTCTTCTATGATCTGGAGGGGATGGCCAATCCATTGGTTGGAGGCAAACTCAACTTGAGCCTGCTGCGCAACGCTTCCGGCAAGGAGGACTCTTCTATTTCGAGATTCCCTTTGACAAGTACCTTGCGGCCAACCCCGGCCTTCGCCAGTTCTAAGATCTCCCTTTGAATCGTGTTCCATGGGCCTGTGGCCCACCCAAGGGGATGAAAATGGGGGGCATATACATTTGGTCGCGGTAGGGATACCAGTCGCCTGGTACCCCCCGCACAGATCCGTACGAGCGCTCATTAGCGCATACGGCTCTTATCGAAGATGAGTAACGGCAGTAATGCTTGCCGCACAGCCGCCCATCGATGGAACACGCTGGTCTCGCTCGGTGTCGAGGCGTGCTCGATTTGCGGTTGTTCTCCCCGATCAGCAGCCTTCCCTCCTCACTCTCCGCCCTCGGTTTCCCGTCTTTGTTCGAGTGATTCATTGGTACTACGCCACTGTCCGACTCCTCGCAGGCGTACATGCGGGCCGTACGGCCTGGGCCTTCTCCCGCCGTCCTGTGGTCGGCTGCAACCGCAGAAGCCTCCGAGGTCTCCCGGTTCTCGTGCATGAAGTGTCTAGGCGTGTCTGGGGTCTACGACTACGCAGGACTGAACAGAGACTCGCGCTTGCGCCTCTGCCCATGTTGCCTTCCGCTAGACCAACAGCGTCGGCATCCTGATTTGGTGTTTTCGAAGCTCGATACCCAGCCCACCTATTCCCCTGTTTACGCTTCGTCTTACACCTCACGGTGCACTACGCAAAACTCGGGGCCGAGTGGTTCGCTACTCCTTCCTCGTAAGAATTTTCCATTCTCTGCTTCATGCCGGTTTATCCCGGCGCACTGGTCTCCCACCCTTCGCACGGAACAGCGCCGTGCGAAGGATGGGGCACCCTCGATTGGTTGGCGGTTTTGGATCCATGCTTCAAGCAGATTTAGGGTGCCCCATCCTTGCGTAGCAAGGGTGGGAGACCACAACCGCTGGCAGAGGAGGCTTCCCGCGATGATTTTCGGAAAGCAGCCATCAGTCTTTAGCCGCTGCCATACCTTTGTCATCTCGACCGGAGCGCAGCGAAGTGGAGAGATGACAAATTAAGTCCGGTTGCCGATCAGGGGTTTGGGGGTTCCACGCGGCCTCCCGGCCATGCCAGGTCTAGACCCCCTTGGTCGCCGGCTCCCAGACAAACTTATGAATCTGTAGGTTCAGACGCGCTCTCAGGCCATCCTCCAGCATCCACTCCACCAGGGAACGCGGATCGAGCACAATGTTCTCCGCGCTTCGCGCCGTAGTGGGAGTCTTGAGAAACGCCGGGGAAAGAAGCACATTGCCGACCCGCTCTTCCAGCCCGTGCTCACGTATAAACTGACGCGCGAATTCGTAATCCTCGCGGCCGGTGATGACGAACTTCACCTCATCCCCGGCGGTCAGCGCATCGAGGTTCGGTAGATGGAAACTCCCTCCCTCGCCCGAGCCGGGACACTTTACGTCGACAATCTTGTGCACCGCGGCAGGCACATTGTCCAGCGGGCGCTCGCCGCTGGTCTCGATCAGCAAGGTGTAGTTCTTGGCCAGCAGGATCTTCATCAGGGGAACCAGTTCGCGCTCCTGGAGCAATGGCTCACCACCGGTGAACTCCACCAGCATGACCGGTCTCAGCGCCTCCACCGCGGCGTCAACTTCTTCGATCGACTGTTTGTAGCCACCCTTGAAGGTGTATTCGGAGTCGCACCAACTGCAGCGGAGATTGCATCCCGCCAGGCGGACAAATATGCAGGGAAGGCCGGCAAAGCTCGATTCCCCCTGCACAGACTTGTAGAGTTCGATCAGATACACGGTACGCTCGCAGCAGATGGACGGTTCACTCGTAGTAGGTCGCGGCCGTCGTATCGGTTTCGTAGATGGTGCAATCCTTCACCGCAACCCGGCCTGCGGTCATCTCATTCAATTGCCGATTGGTTTCATCGAAGAAATAGCGCGCGATATTCTCCGCCGAAGGATTGATTTCGGTAAACGGATCCAGGTCGTTGAGCATCTGGTGATCGATGCGGTCGATGACCGGGCGCATCACCTGCTTCAGCAGCTTAAAATCCAGAAGCAATCCCGCCTTATCAAGCTCCCGCCCGGCCAGGGTGATGCGGACTTTGTAATTGTGGCCATGAGGGTTCTCACACTTGCCCCGGTAGTTGCGCAGGTAATGCCCGGAGGAGAAGCCCGCTTCGACCGTCACTTCGTACATGCTAGCTTGTGTCCTTTACTATTCCTCCATTGTACCGGTCAGCCTTTTCGCCGCCGGGCGCGCTCTTCGTTCCTGCGCTCCACCTGCTCAAACATTGCCCTCATCGCTCCGGCGAAGGCGGCGATGAGCGCCCCCAGAAATAGAAACAACCCCATCGTCTTCCACAAGGAGCCGTTCCCCGGCAGGCCGGGCTGCGTCTGGCTGGGCAGCAGGCTCATTCCACAAGAGATCAAGGAGAAAAATAACAGCGTAGCTGCAAGGACGAAGAGATTCCGCGACATAGTAAAGGATTCCGCTCAACCAACTCTCTCATGCTAGAGCATTTTTCCTGCACGCTGCATTCTGCACCTGGGGTGTTCATGGGCTAACAGTTGGTCGCGGTAGGGATACCAGTCGCCTGGTACCCCCCGCACAGATCCGTACGAGCGCTCATTAGCGCATACGGCTCTTATCGAAGATGAGTAACGGCAGTAATGCTTGCCGCACAGCCGCCCATCGATGGAACACGCTGGTCTCGCTCGGTGTCGAGGCGTGCTCGATTTGCGGTTGTTCTCCCTGATCAGCAGCCTTCCCTCCTCACTCTCCGCCCTCGGTTTCCCGTCTTTGTTCGAGTGATTCATAGGTACTACTCCACTGTCCGACTCCTCGGGGACGTACATGCGGGCCGTACGGCTTGGGCCTTCTCCCGCCGTCCTGTCGGCTCAACCGCAGGAGCCTCCGAGGTCTCCCGGTTCTCGTGCATGAAGTGTCTAGGCGTGTCTGGGGTCTACGACTACGCAGGACTGAACAGAGACTCGCGCTTGCGCCCCTGCCCATGTTGCCTTCCGCTAGACCAACAGCGTCGGCATCCTGATTTGGTGTTTTCGAAGCTCGATACCCAGCCCACCTATTCCCCTGTTTACGCTTCGTCTTACACCTCACGGTGCACTACGCAAAACTCGGGGCCGAGTGGTTCGCTACTCCTTCCTCGTAAGAATTTTCCATTCTCTGCTTCATGCCGGTTTATCCCGGCGCACTGGTCTCCCACCCTTGTTTCCTACCCAGCACGCTCCATTTTCATGGTCTGTGGCCCCCGGACGGGTTATGTCGTCGGCTACAAAGCCGAATGCTCTTCCAATCGGATCTTTCACCGGAAGTGAGCGGTTATTAGCAACAATTCAATTGTCAATCGCTCCATCTCTTCCTATGCTCCATTCTGCGCACAAATTCAGCCCTGCGCACATGCAGGCTGGATCGGTGGGAGGCCGCAGATGATTACAAAAATAAGTTTGATTGTTTCGCTCCTGTTCTTACTGGCGCTCCAATCGCCGGCACAGACGACCAACACTCTGGTAACGGGGCTGATCACGGATACATCGGGGCCGCCGTTCCCGGCGCCCAGATCGACGTCAGAAATCAGGGAACGGGTCTGCTCAGATCGACCTCCAGCGGTGGAGATGGCATCTACATCCTCCCCCAACTCGCACCCGGCATCTACGACATTTCAGTCAAGAAGCAGGGATTTGCAACCGAAGACCGGCCGAATGTCCAATTGCACGTAAATCAGAACGCTACTTTGGACTTCAAGCTCGCCGTCTCCGCAACATCGCAAACAGTGGAAGTAACGGGAGCGCCGCCGCCGCTAAACACCACCTCCGCGACCCTGGGTGACGTTATCGGTCATGAAGCGGTGGTCCAGCTACCGCTCAACGGGCGGCAGTTTACCCAGTTCGCGCTCCTCACTCCCGGAGTGGCGCCGCAAGAAGGCGGCCAGCAGCAGTCCTTCATCGTTTCGTTAGGCGCCGGAGGCATCGTTCCCGCGGTGAACGGCCAGCGTCCGCAACAAGATAACTTCACCATGGATGGCGTTCTCAACAATAACGTCTATCTGAATTCGTGGTCGATCAGTCCGCCTCCCGATGCCCTGGACGAGTTCAACGTCCAATCGCACATCACGGACGCTCAATTTCCGATCTCCTCCGGAGCAAACATCAATCTTGTCACCCGCTCCGGCACCAACAATACCCATGGGAGCGTGTGGGAGCCGATTCGCAACTCCGCGCTCGACGCGCAGACCTTCCCGCAGACACAACGCCTGCCCTACCGGCGAAACCAATATGGTGTCTATTTTGGCGGCCCGGTCACCATTCCTCACCTGATGAACGGAAGAGACAATACCTGGTTCACTGTTTATCTGGGAGGGCTTGCCGCTTGTGTAGAAGCCAAACCCATCTCGCAAGCACATTCACATCTGCAATGAAATCGGGTGATTTATTCACCCTGTTCGGGCCGCAAATCGGCGTCGATAGTCTCGGCCAGCCAGAATTCAAAAACGAGATCTATGACCCGGCTACCAGCCGTCCCGACCCTAAGAACCCTGCCGCGGTCCTTCACGATGCAACTTTACCGGCAACATTATTCCAGCCGATCAAATCAATCCAGCAGCCCGCTGGGTCCTTCGACAAAGTCTTCTCCTGCGCCAAAATCTGGGTATTGCGTCTGGCCGCGGGTGTTTGCTTCCCGCAAAGCAGCAATTTCGACAAACTGCAAAGCCTGCGATCGACGGTTTCGATCGCGGTCGACCATCGTTTCCGCAATAACGACACATTGTTCGGCCGCTACAATCGATCCAACATCGATCTGACAACACCTGAATCGCTGCCGGGATATTTACACACGCTGGGCAATTTCGCGCAAACCGTCTCCGCGGGTTATCCACGTCTGTTTTTGAACAACGAGCATCCTGAACCTGCACTACGCCTATACCAACACCAATGTAATCCCGATCGATGAACCGGCAGGATTGGCGTTCATCAATTCCATCAACTTCTCAGCGGCTAATCCGCCCTACTCGAATCCACGATCGCTCGAATTACAGTTAAGCGTGTCAACGGATACAGCTGGACCAGGCAACCGACTTCTTTCTCGGTCCCCAGACGGGAAATGACTATCATGCCGACTTATCCAAAGTCATAAGGAACCACACCATTGGCATAGGTGGAATGTTCTATCGCATCGACGCCACCAACGGCGCAGCCCACTATTCCACCGGATTTACGCAGAATGCCACCTCCCAAGGCGCTCTCGCCGCCTCGACCCGCTTTCCGGGCCCGCCAGCCTGGTGCTCGGTCTTCCCGATAACCTCGGCACTTATCTGGGAGCTATTTCGGTAGGCCAGTCCGTCAACTGGTTTGGCGGGTATATACAGGATCGTCAGCGGCTGGGGAGAAGCTCTCAGTGACTGCCGGCTTGCGATATGACTACATCCAACCTCCCAATTACGACAAGATCAGTCCGGACTGGATGCCTTAACCGGTCAATTCACCATAACTGCTCCTTACTTGCCCCTCTTCCCCAAAGCAACCGGACCCAGCGGCTACTATTATCCTCAATACAATGGTTATCAACCGCGCTTTGGCGTCACCACGCCGCGAGCCGAACTGTCGTACAGGCTGCATTTGCGGTTATGGACGATCACAACAACACCTTGGTCCAGGAGAATCAGGATATCCATCACTCCTGGCCATATGCCGCTACAAGCAGTGTTTGCAACCGAAACCGGGGCCTGCCTGATCTCTATATCAACACTCTGCCCGACCCTGCAACTTATCTGAATCCCCTGGTCCCATACGCCAGCTTAAGGAGCACTAATCCGCATAACAAGATTCCGTATTCAATGGAGTACAACGCGGGAATCGAGCAGCAGCTATCGAACTCCATGGTGCTCGATCTCGACTATGTGGGATCGCTTGGCCGCCACCAATTTGAGCAGCCGGTGGCCAACACAGCTCCGACACCGGGGCCAGGGACGTTGGCGTCGAGAGGGCGACGCCTCCCTCAGTACGGCGGCCCATTCAGCTTCGACATGAATGCCGGGGAGTTCCAGTTACAACGCGCTGCAGGCTGAATTGAAAAAGTCGCTCTCCTCCGGACTTTTCTTCCTTGCCTCCTACACCTGGTCCAAGTCTCTCGATATCGAATCTTCGGGACAGGATGGAAGCATCGAAAATTTCTACGACTTGCACCGCGATTGGGGACCGTCGGGCTTCGATCGGAGACAGATGCTTGTGCTCAGCGGTGTCTATGCATTGCCCGTAGGCCGGGGCCAGGCATACATATCGAATCCCAACCGGTTCGTTCAGACGCTCGCCGGGAATTGGAACATGGGTTCGATTGTCGGTCTGATCTCCGGAACTGCGTTCAACGTGTCGGCCGGCGGAGACGTGAGCAGACGTTGGGGGCGGCACGCAGCGGGCGCAGAAGGTGGGCGGATCCCTACTCTGGCACTGGATTTCAGCAGGAGCCGGACCCAATGGCTCAACAAGAGCGCCTTCGCAATTAAGCACAATAATTTCTTTCGGCAATCGAGCATAGGAGACGATTTGGTGGGGCCGGCTTTATAAGGATGTCGACTTCAGCGCGTTCAAGAACTTCTCTGTGACCGAACGCGCGGGACGCTCAGTTCCAGGCAAGAAGTATCAACGTGTTAAACCACACGAACTACTCTAATCCCAGCAACAAC
>CAVPKQ010000051.1:0-90565 GCA_963705665.1 uncultured Acidobacteriaceae bacterium
AAAGAGAGCTGACAGCGCAGCCTCGAAGGTTGGTCCATATGCGAGCCGGTCTTGAAGGGCAAGCACGACCAGGCGCAGCTCCGGCATCGGGCTGCGCTGAGCCTGTAAGTAAATCGGCTCGGCATACAACAGCGCCCGCCCGGATGGAATCACCAGTAGGGTTCCGCGTCGCACGTGGGAGCCCTGCTGATTCCACAGCGTCAATTGTCCTGAAAGCTGCGCGTTCTGATCGATTCGCGCTTCGATTTGCAAAGGTCCGTCCACCAGCTTGTTTTTGGGAAAGTCGTAGACCACGGCTGTGCCGTAATGTGCGCCGTCGCTGCGCCCGGCAATCCAGCCAATCAGATTGTTCCGGTTGGCTGGCGTGAACGGCAGAATCGCTACGAACTCCACATTGGTTTCGCCGGGCAGCTTCATCAGCACGAAATTCGGCTGCATCGTCTGTGTTGTTTGCTCGCCATCCTCGCCCATGCCGACTTCGGTCGCGATCGTCCACAGATCCTCACGGTTGTAGAACACTTCTGGATTTGTCATGTGATACAGCCCGTATACCTCCGATTGCATTTTGAGCAATAGCTCGGGGTATCGCATGTGTTTGCGGAGCCCGGGTGGCATCGCCGAGGCATCTTTGAACAGGCTGGGGAAAATGCGGCGGTAGGCCGCGAGAATCGGATCCTGGGTATCAAATGCGTAAAACGTAGTGGAGCCATCGTAGGCGTCGATGACTACCTTAACGCTGTTCCGCATGTAGTTGATGGAATCGTTGCCAAGACCGTAATGGCTCGAGTACGGATAGCTGTCGGAAACGGTGAATGCATCCATGACCCACGACAGCCTGCCATCCTCGCCAACCACGATGTATGGATCCGGATCGTAAATGAGGAACGGCGCTAAGGCCTGCACACGATCGCGCACGTTGCGCCGCATTAGCAGCCGGCTTTGCGCATTCACGTCATCGCTGAACGGCAGCTTTCCCAGATCGCCGCGATCGATTGCCAGGAGGATGCGACGCAGGAGGCCGCCGAGAACAATGCCGCGGTTGCCCTCGTAGGAGGTGAAGTTGTTGCTTTGGCCTTGCGGATAATTGAATTCCTGCTGCCGTGTTTTGACGTACACGTCGGTGTTCGTCAGCTCGCCAAAGTAAATCTCCGGGCGCGCCACGGTGAGGCCTGGCACCGTGCTCTGCACCGGCATGTTGCGCAGCATCAGGGTTGGCAGCCCTTCCGGCGTGAACCCATTTACCGGGTTCATCGTAATGCCGTAGCCATGGGTGTAGACCAATTTTTCGTTAATCCAGTTCCGGCTGCTCTCCGGGAGCTTCTCGACATTCAGTTCTCGCGTGGCGAGCATCACCTCCCGCATCGTGCCGTCGATTTCATAACGATCGATGTCGATGTCCGGAAAGTCGTAGTAGGTGCGGATTTCCTGAATCTGACGCAGTGTGTCCCGGAGCGCCTGCCAATCCCACAGCCGGATGTTCTGAAGCGTTGGCTGATTGTTCTCCGGATCGGCCGCTCCGACGGTGGTCTCAGCGGGAAACTCATGCTGGGTGAAGCGGTCCAATCCGTAGGCCTGCCGCGTCATGCGAATGTTGTGGGCAATATAAGGCTGCTCCCGGACCAGCTCATTCGGTTTCACGATGAAGCTGCCGACGTACCAGCCGATTATTTGGACGGCGATATAGCAGACCACGGCGGGAAGGATTGCCGCGGTAAGCCAGCGCCCGCGGCGCGCGCGCACCGCGTTGACGGCTGCGATCCCCGCGCCGAGAACGAGTCCTGCACAGACGAAGAGCATGCCCGTAAGCGTGACGTGCGCGTCCGTGTAGGTCACTCCGCCAAAGATCGTGTGATCGTCAAACAATCGCTCGAACCGGTCGAGATACACACGCCACGCAAGAATCAGCAAAACCGGCGCAAGCGTGATAGAGAGCCCGCGCCAAGGCAATGCGGCGGCGTAGCCGCTGCGCCGCGCGGCCAGCGCGTTGGCTCCGCCTGCGATGAGGAAGAAGAAGATGGCGGCTACAAAGACAAGAATGGCCAGCGTGAGCAGCCAGCCGGAGATGAGCTGCCAGGCCGGCAGCCTGAACAGGAAGAAGTTCAGCGGCTTTTCGAAGATCGGGTCCACGACGCCACCCGCGGCCCGCGGTGCGTACCAGGAAAGCGCCAACACCGGCCACTCCGCCATCATGCCGGCCCCGGTGGCAATGGCAACGGCAAAGGCAATTCCGAGCCCAATGATGCGCAGGACTGGCTCAACCGGAAGCTTCAGTGGGCTTCCACCGAAGAAGATTGTATGACTGTCCGGCAAATCGGGGAGATGGGCGCGCTTCAGAGCCGAAAACGATCCGTACAGAATGAGAAATGTGACCGCTGCAAAGACGGCGAAGATCGTCCACTGAAGGCTCAGTGTTTTCCAGAACACGGCCCCGTAACCGAGCGAGCCGAACCAGAGCGCGTCCACATAGTACGACAAGCCAGTCCGGCCACAGAAGACGATGCCGGCAAGGATGGCGAAAAGCAGAAGGAAGTAACGGCGATGACGACGCGGACGCGGCCAGTCAATCGACTCGGGCGCTCCTCCACCGTGTTTTACCAGCATTTCGGTTAACCCGAGTTCTAGAACATGTTATTGTACAGCGCCTTACGGGCGCATTCTATTTACTTGCAAGCAGACTAGTCTCTCACCCTTGCTGCCGCAAGGATGGGGCACCCTAGATCTGCTTCAAGTACGGATCCAAAACCGCCACCAATCGAGGGTTCTATAAAGGGGGATGTCAAGAGAAAAAACTTCGGCGCGAGCGCGGCGAGGGGAGTTTCTTTTGACATCCCAGCCCTCCCGGCGAGGCCGCGCTGTATGGATCGAAGTGTTGAGTGCGGCGCGATCCGGTCCCGAGTCGAGTTGATAGTAGCCGTAGGCGCTGTGGGAAAGCGGAAATCGCGGAGCGATTTCCGAGGTGGCGTAGCCACCGGCTTTTCCATAGCGCACCAGCTGGCAGCGCCAGCCCGGCTGAATTAGATCAGCATTTCTCATAATGCGATCACAGACGGCCAACAGTACCTTGCACCCATCAAGCAGAGAACGATTGGTCCAACGGAATGGCCAACCATGGTTCTATCTGAGACTCGTGGTCATATAGCTTTTTTCGGTTATCCGAAGGGGGATATGGTGCCCCATGAAACTGCACGCTGTTGGCAATGCGTCTATCCCTCGTTTAGATCCTCACCCTCGAACCGAGAGCGCAAGAACCGATCGCCCTATCGCAGCAGAGAAGCTGAAGACTGG
Organism: uncultured Acidobacteriaceae bacterium; assembly: GCA_963705665.1. Taxonomy (GTDB): domain Bacteria; phylum Acidobacteriota; class Terriglobia; order Terriglobales; family Acidobacteriaceae; genus PALSA-350. The sequence continues at coordinate 3,286 of CAVPKQ010000051.1, forward strand.
GCCTGGATTCTAAGCGCGCTCAAGCTGCTTGTGTTTGCAATTCTGTTGCGTCGAAGCGTTCTCCTCTCTTCCATAGGATTAAAGCAATCGTTGCTATCTTGCGCGCCAGGGTTAGACGAGCCATCTCCGGCTGCATTCCCTTGGCGATCAGACTCTCGTAATATTCCCGGAATGGCCCGGGACGAATGCTGGCGGTGGTGGCCGCTCCCTTGAAGATGTTCTTCAGCTCGTGATTGTGATGGAAATTCAGTCCGGTGATTTGCACCGGTTTCTTGCTGCGTTGGATCTGGCCCTTGACCATGCGGTAATCCGCACTGCTGCGCGTCTCTAATCCTAATCCGCAGTAGCTCCAGAACTGCCGCTTGGTGCGAAACCGGTAGGGTGTCTGTACGCGTCCGATTAAAATGGCTGCGCGAATTGGCCCCAGGAAGGGGATGCTACGCAGCAGTTCGACGGCCTCGAATTTGCGGCTCTCTGTTATCAGCCCCTGGCGTGCTCGGTGCCGTACTGTGCGCAAGCTGTCGAGTTCTTCAAAAAGATACTCCGCACGCTGTTTCAGAGCGCTGTTCGCCGATAGAAGCTGCAACTGCTCCTCTCGCCGCCGCTGCCCATAAAGCGCCTTGCCCGGCGTGCTCACCACCTGGCCGCGATAGATGGCCTTCAGGCGCGCCATCACACGGGTCGTGTCTTCGGTCAGTACCGTATAAGCACGGCCTAATTCCTTGAGCGCCCGCGCGCTGTTCTGCCCGTGATAAACCGGGGATAACTGGTTGCCGCGCAGCAATTCCGCCAATTTCCTGGCATCCAGTTTGTCGTTCTTGTTGCCCACCTTGAGCAGCGCATTCTTGCGCGGATTGCAGACCACTACCTTGCTCACATGGGGCTGCAGCAAATCGTACAACCATGCCGATTGGGTCGTCTCTTCCAAGGTGATCTGCACCGTCCCCCGTAATCCCTGCACCAATTCCAGAATCACTGCTCCATCGGTCGGCACAATACACTGGCTCACCTGCCGCCCCTCTTCGTTTAAGACCGCGATCGAAACACAATCCCGGTGCACATCCATTCCCACGTACTTGGTGTTAATCTTCTTGGTATTCATCTGGGCGCTCCTTCGCTGTGGGCTTCTGGTTCTTTCCCAAGCAACCAAAGCTTACTCCCGACTGGGCGCCCTTTATTATGCGTGCCCCATATCTGGCGCGCTCTTTGCGCCAGATGTGGGAAAACGCAGATCTCTCGAATTTATGCTCTGCCCCGGGGAAACTTACCTGCTGGGCAGGCAGGCGTTGAATTCAATTTGCGGCATTGCTTCGACGGCATTTCTGAGTGCCCGCTCCCACTGCCCATGAATCGCGTGCAATTCCGGATCGTCGGAGTTGAAGCAGCGGTATTCATCGAATTCCAGCTGGTTATTGCGGTAGAGCAGGATCTCGATCGGCGGCCCCACAGTGACGTTGGAGCGCATGGTGGCGTCGAAGGAGAGCAAGGCATAGGTGGCGGCCGATTCCAGCGTGGTCCTGGAGTAGACAAGTCCTCGCTCCAGGATAGGTCTCCCGTATTTGTACTCGCCAATCTGCAGAAACGGGGTTTCATCGGTTACCATCAGCGGATTTCCTTGCGGATAAATCAGGTAAAGCTGCGATGCTTCGCCTTTGATCTGGCCGCCGACCAGTAGATGGATGTTGAAGTTGTACTCATCCTTTTCGAGCGCGGCGCGGTCCATCTCGGCCACCTGGCGCACATAACCGCCGATCATGCGCACAGCGTCATAGAAGGTATCCGCGGTGGCCAGGCCCTTTCCCGCCTCGAAATCGCGGCGCAGCAATGTGATGGTGGACTGGGTAAGGGACAAGCTGCCGCTGGTGAGGATAGCGAATACCCGCTCTCCAGGCTGCACAAAGGTGTGCATCTTGCGGCAAACGTTGACTTGGTCATGGCCGGCGTTGCTGCGCGAATCCGATGCCATCACTAGCCCCTGGTGTGTCTTAATCCCTACGCAGTACGTCATTTCCGGTGTCTCTTTCTGAATTTGCTTGCGCTTCCAGGCTCTCTGCTTGCACTCTAGAACTCAACCTAGAACAGGTTTTTCAGTCCATTTTAGCCTTCTATGCCCTTGAGAAGGACAGAACGCGATGCTGATCCAGATTGGTTATGATATCCGCTTCGAACTCACTCAGGACGTGGCCTTCCTGGCGCTGCTTCGCGTTCATCCCTCACGCCAGGCGGATTTGCGTTCTCCGGATCTGCCGCGCATAGAACCTGAGACCAGCGTGGAGGAATGCGAAGACAGCTTTGGCAATCTCTGCAGCCGCTTTCTTGCCCGCTCCGGAACGCTGCGCGTGAGTTCCGAGAGCATAGCGCATGACTCGGGCCAGCCCGATTCCGCGGCGCTGGACGCGCGCGAAGTTCCGGTGAATGAACTGCCGGCGAACACCCTGCGGTTTCTGTTGAGCAGCCGTTACTGCGAAGTGGACCTGATGTCCACAGTTGCGTTGGAACTCTTCAGTGGGTTTGCACCGGGGTGGCCGCGGGTGCAGGCTATCTGCGACTGGGTGCATACGCATGTCGCTTTCGACTATGCCAGAACGCGTCCGACGAAAACGGCTCTCGATGTTTACACGGAACGGGTGGGCGTTTGCCGCGATTTCCAGCATCTTGCCATCACTTTTTGCCGCGCGCTCAATATTCCGGCGCGCTACGCCACGGGATATCTGGGTGACATCGGTGTCCCCGCGGGGGCGACTCCCATGGATTTCAGCGCGTGGTTTGAGGTCTGGCTGGGAGACCGCTGGTGGACCTGCGACGCGCGCCACGACCAGCCGCGTATTGGACGGATCCTGATGGCGACCGGGCGGGATGCGGTCGATGTGGCGATGACGACAACCTTCGGCGCAGCCAAACTGACTTGGTTTAGCGTGGTGAGCGATGAGATCAGAGACCAGATCTGAAATGGAGATTTCCAGGCTGTCGCCTCCCTATGACACCTCTCTGCCCGGCTACGGGCTTGATGAGGCTTACGACGAGATGTTTTCGGCCGATGGGCAAGTCCGTCCTGAATATCAGGAGCTGCTGAAAGCTTTCCTTGGAATGCCGGCGGATGAGTTGCAAGCCCGTAAAATCTCAGCCGATGCGTCGTTTATGTCCCAAGGCGTCACTTTCGCCGTGTACGGACGGGAGGAGGGCACGGAGCGGATTTTTCCCTACGATCTGCTTCCCCGGCTGATCGGCGGGGCGGAGTGGCAGAAAATAGAAAAGGGGCTGAAACAGAGGATCACCGCGCTGAATCTTTTCTTGCGCGATGTGTATCACGAAGGAAAAATTCTCAGCGACGGAGTCATCCCCCGCGAGGTGGTCTACACCTGCAAGCACTTCCGCCGGGAGATGCGCTGGCTGCAGGTTCCGCGGAATGTCTATATCGCCATTACCGGAACCGACCTGTTGCGGCTCAAGAACGGCGAATTCGTCGTACTCGAAGACAATCTACGTGTGCCTAGCGGCGTCTCGTATATGCTCACCAACCGGCGCGCGATGAAGCGGACGCTGCCCAAACTCTTTCTCACCTACCGTATCCGGCCCATCGACCATTACGCGCGGGTGCTGTTGAGCACGCTGCGCTCGCTGGCTCCTGAGGGGCGTCCCGAGCCAACCATCGTTCTGCTTACGCCAGGGGTCTATAACTCTGCCTACTTCGAGCATACCTACCTGGCGCGGCAAATGGGCGTGGAGCTGGTGCAGGGCCGCGACCTGCTGGTCCACGACAATATCGTCTACATGCGCACTACAGCCGGCTTACGCCGCGTGGATGTGATCTATCGCCGGGTGGATGACGACTATTGCGATCCGCTGATCTTTCGTTCCGATTCCATTCTGGGCATTGCCGGACTGCTGAATGCGTACCGCTCGGGAAACGTAACCGTGGCGAATGCCTTCGGAACGGGCCTTGCCGACGATAAGGCGATCTATGCATGGGTGCCGCAGATCATACGCTATTACCTCAATGAAGATCCTCTGCTGAATAATGTCGAGACGTTTCTCTTGACCGATGCCAAGCAGCGGCAGCATGTTATCGAAAATATGCAGGAGATGGTGGTGAAGCCGGTGGGTGAGTCGGGAGGATACGGCATGCTGATCGGCCCGCAGAGCGCCAGGGAAGAGCGTGACAAATTCGCAGAAGCGATCCGGGCTGAGCCGAGGAACTTCATAGCGCAGCCGGTTCTTAGTTTCTCAAAAGCGCCTTGCTTTCTCGACGGAAGTATCGAGCCCAGACATGTGGATTTGCGGCCTTACATTCTCTTCGGCGACCAGATCAACATCGTGCCTGGCGGTTTGACGCGAGTGGCTCTGCAGAAGGGATCGCTGGTAGTAAATTCATCGCAAGGCGGCGGGAGTAAAGATACTTGGGTTCTGGAGACGTGAGCGGAGAATCCCAGGTCCCAGAATCGGGACCTGGGGCACCCTCGAATTTGTATCTCGGCGGGAGTGTTCATGGACCCGCGGACCACCCAAGGGGTGAAAATTGGGTTGAGGAAGCCGAAGCCTAGGTTGGCAATTACACCTAATTTGTCATCTCGACCGGAGCGAAGCGGAGTGGAGAGATCTGTGGTTTGTGTGTGTCACCGCGGATCCCCTCACTCCGCTTTAGTCTCACTCAGATGTGGGAAACCACAGATCTCTCTCCACTCCGCTTCGCTCCGGTCGAGATGACAAATTAGGTGTTACTCCGGCGCCAAGATGTGCTACTCGAGTAGGAAGAAGAATAAGGAGATCGGGTTACAGATGCTCTCGAGGGTTTCAGACAATCTGTACTGGATCGGCCGCTATCTGGAGCGGGCCGAGCACACCGTGCGCGTGCTGGATGTTAATTTGACCCTCATGCTGGAGGGCCCGGCTCCGAATCCAAAGGCGACCTGGAAGCGGGCCATGCGCGCGCTGGGGATTCCGGAGAGCCTGCAGCAGGTGGATGCAGACGCTCTGGTAAATGCCATGTGCTTCAATGCCTCGCACAGCGGATCGGTCTCATCCTGTGTTTCAGCCGCACGGGAAAGCGCGCGCCAGGTGCGAGACGAAATCAGCAGCGAACAGTGGCAGAAGCTAAACCGGCTCTATCACAGCCTGGCGGAAATGCGTTCTCCTGACCGCTATACCACAATCTCCGATTTGCTGCAGTTGGTACTGGACGGGATTCACCTCTTTCAGGGCGTGACGGATACGACTATGCCTCACGGAGAAGGCTGGCAGTTTATCCGCGCCGGACGGCATATGGAGCGATCGACACAGATCGCGACCCTTCTCGAGCTCTATTACCGGGAACTTTATAGTGAGCCGGAAGCGATGATCGACTCCACGCAATATCTGGAGTGGGTGGGCCTGTTACGTTGCTGCACGGCTTTTGAAGCCTACTGCACCGTCTATACCGCCGATCTGACGCCGGAGCGCATTCTCGAATTTCTGTTACTCAATCCTATTTTTCCGCACGCGCTGCGCTATTCGGTCAATTCGCTGGTCGAAGCCCTGGCGGGAATCCAGAGCGAAGGAAGACGCGCTCCCGGCGAGGAGCTGGCGCGCCGAGCCGGCCGGCTGCAGGCTTCACTGGCTTTCGCGCAGATAGACGAGATTCTCGAGCGAGACACCGCGGGCTATCTGCGCGAAGTTCTGGGAGAGTGCCGGGTGATTCAGGAGCTGATCTACCGCTTGTACATCAGCTATCCGGTAGACACGGCGCTCACGGTTTGACGGAGGCTTGCAATGAACTTCTATTCCATCTGCCACATGACGCGATTCGAATATACCAAGCCGGTCAGCGAATCGCTGATGGAAGTGCGCATCCACCCGCGGACCGATACTAACCAGCGCTGCTTCAGTTTTTCGCTTTCGGTCAGTCCGCGGTGCCGCGTCTTCTCCTATCGCGATCACCTGGGCAATAACGTTCATCATTTCGACATTCCCAGGCAGCATAAGGAGCTGGTGATCATCGGCAGAACGCTGGTGGAATTACAGGAATTGGCGGAGATCCCCGCCTCACTTGCGCCATCCGCCTGGCAGGAACTGGACCAGATCGTGGCCAACGGCGATTACTGGGAGATGCTGCTGCCGAGCGAGTTTGCCAAGCCGACTCCAAGCCTGTTGCAACTTGCCTCGAAGCTGGAAGTAGTGCGCCGTGACGATCCTCTGAGCCTGCTGCGCGAGTTGAATTCACGGCTGCACGATTCCATCTCTTACGTGCCCAGAAGCACGCGCGTGGATTCGCCTATCGATGAAGCGATTATGCGGCGCGAGGGCGTTTGCCAGGATTTTTCCCACATTATGATTGCGCTGGTGCGGCTCCTGGGCATTCCCTGCCGCTATGTCAGCGGATATCTGCATCATCGGTTGGAAGACCGGGTTCGCTCGCTGGAGAGCGCCACGCATGCCTGGGTGGACGCTTTTCTGCCCCACCTTGGCTGGGTCGGCTTCGATACAACCAATGATTTGCTGGCGCGCGACTCGCATATCCGGACGGCGCTAGGCCGGGACTATGCCGACGTTCCCCCAACCCGCGGCGTGTATCGAGGCAGCACCGCCAGTAAGCTGGAAGTGGCGGTGGAGGTGACGGAACACAGGGAACCGCCTCAAGCAGATGAAGAGTCGCCCATACCCGAGGATTGGTCGGTTCACGTGGAGCGCGCTCTGGAACCGCCTCCGCCGGCCTCGCCCGTGCTGGAGCTGCAGCAGTTGGAGCAACAGCAACAATAGAGCCCTTTCGGAATACTGTGAACTGTTCCCAGGAGTCCTGAAAAGCTCGGGCTGTGAAGGGGCCAAGATCGACGCCAGCACCCGTGGCTAAGTGACGGGCGGGACACAGATGGGGCTATATCGCCATATTCCGCTAGGACGATTACCTCGATTCTACAACCGAGTACATCGATTCCCGTTTTCCGATCTTCACAAAGTAATGTTTACCATCAGCGCGAAGCAGGATCGGAGTTCCAGACAATCGATTTGCAAGCACAGAGTCTCTTGCAAATCTCGTTGACCACCCGGCGCTGAGAGCGGCGCCAGCTTTCGTTCCTGCACTCTGCTCCGGGGTCAGAACAAGGGTAATGTCTGCAACTTGGATCGTATAGAGCGAGCGCTCTGTATCGGAGCAAGAAAAAGTCCCTCGTGCGCCGCCGTCCACGTCGTCATGGATATCGTTGCTGCAGTTGCTTCCAGAGGTCTCAACCCTGAAAGCTTTCAAGACAGCATCTTGATAGGTCAGCTGCTGTTTATCCTTTGCAAAGGTCGGCAGGGAAAGTAGCAGTAGCAGTGTTAGCAGCTTCATCCTTCTGATCTCCGAAAGCCGGAAGACAGTCTACTAACCATCAAACGAATATCGGATAACACAAAAGTGATAGCTCGCGAGAATCTTCTAGTAAAGCGGACTCCAAAGCTTTTTGGTCGCTTATCTCAGCCAGTCCGTTAACTGCGGCTCTCTCCACTCCGCTTCGCTTCGTCGAAAATTATTTAGGAAGTTCTTGGCTTGAAGACCGTTTTTTCAAAGGCGAGATCAGGCGTCAAGTCCCGCAGGGACGACATGAAAATAGCCCCAGCACGCCAGTGCTGGGGGGAGACTTTGGTTTATATGAGAAGTCCCGCAGGGAAGGCTGAAAACATTCGCCCAATCCGTGTGCCGCCAGAGACTCACAGGATTCGCGGCCATTATGTCTCAGTCGTCCCTACGGGACTTGGTTTGCTTTCCTGAGGGGACCCAGCACTGGCGTGCTCGGGCTATTTTCATGGCGTCCCTGCGGGACTGGTTTCAGTGCGGTTGGTTTGATCTACATCAACTGTGAAAATACCCTAGACTGCGGCCGGCGCCGTGTCGTCTTGATGCTGTCCTGAAGAAGATTGCAACTGAGGTTGAAATGTATGCGGCTGATGCAGCACATCGAGGACGGATTGATAGAGGCGGTTTCGCATAGCGAAGCGGTCTGAGGCGCGAGTGACGTAGCGCACCAGAATTTCGATGCCTGAAGCGGCCGGCCGCAGGTTTATTGCCGGCTTGGCGCTGGACGGCTCCAAGCTAAGCTGCTTCGCCATGCGCTTCCACTCCTGTTCGGCAAGCCTGGCATCGCTTTCGGTTTCACTCAGGACGGCCTTATAAATCTTCTCTATGGTTACGTAGGCATCGTCCGATGCCGGAACGTTGAGCGATATCTCATCCCACAACCACTGGCCGGCGGTGGAGAAATTGAAATATTGCCCAGTGATCGCGAAGTTGTTGAGGAAGGTAACGCGGCGGCCGGTGGGATGTCCTTTATCTGTCCAGTTGCCGGTTTCATGCACGGTTGTGCGGAAGAGGCTGACCTCAACAACGTCACCGGCCACGCCGTTGATCTCTACCGAGTCGCCGACCCGGATGCCTTTGCTTCCCATGAGGACAAACCAGCCGAAGAAGGCAATGATGAAATCCTGCAGAACCACGGTAATGCCGGCGGTGGTGAGACCCAGGATGGTAGGCATCTGGCGAGGAACTCCGAAGAGGACCAGCAGGATAAGGAGCACGGAGAGAAGCTGCAGGCCCAACTTCATTACCATACGGAGGGTGCGCACTCGCCGCCGGTCGAGCCCGGGCCGGTCCATTAAACGATTCACAAGCGCGTCGCCCGCCACCAGAAAGAGAAGGATTACGACGATCAAGGCAAGCTGCTGCATGATCAGGTGCAGAAGGATGCGATGCTGCAGAAGCACCTGAGCCGACCACTTGGCGTAGACGGAAGCAAGCTGCTGCTGGGTTTGTATGCGGTCGTCATAGATGCCGAGAAGCTGGCGCTGTTCGCTTCCGAGTTTCATGCGCGCCAGAGCCGATGCCGTATCCCGCGAGCCCGCAGCCGCATCTGGCTGGGCTGTGCTCCGCCCCGGTTGCGCGTTGGCCTGAGCCTCCAGAGAATTATGCTGGAGGGTAAGGGCGGCGGCGTCGGCTTGCGCCTGAGACATGGCCTGCTGGATCAACTGATAGCGGCTGCGCTGGTTGAACCATGCCTCCAGGCGTCCGGCGAGGGTGCCATATTGCTGAGCGGAGAGAACAGCCGTCTGGCCCTGAGCGGCTGTTTGGGCCTTGCTCATCTCCGCTTCATGGGCAGCGAGTTCCTCGCGAATGCGGTCGCGGTCGTCTCCCGAGGCGCGGGCGAGGTCATGTTGCGCATCGGCGAGTTCATCGGAATCCAGGCCAAGTTGAGCTTTGGCAATCGCCAGATCGTCTGCTGGGGAGGCTGAAGCCGCGGCGCCGGCCGTCAGGCTCCGAACCGTTGCCTGATCCTGCTTCACGGCGTCTTGGAGCTGCGCGACTCTGCGGGAAAGGGTGAGAGCTTGGCCGGTGAGGACATGCGGCTCGACGCTGGCCCCGCGCAAGCCTGTAGCAAAGGCCTGGTCTACCTCATGATCGGCCAGACGCTCGGCCTCACGCGCATTCTCGAACTCCTCGGAGGTCACCGCCATAGGGGCAAGAGCTTCGATGGTCTGCCACGGGCTGAGATCGATGATTGTCCTTTGGCTGCCGGCGAGGGAGCGGGCTTTCCCCTGGCCATGGAGAAAAGGCAGGTGAGCCATGGCATCGCGAGTCATCCAGGAGAACGCCAGGCACACGGCCAGCGCGAGGCCCAGGGCGAGAAAGAGCACATACCTGACCCGGCCCGGAAGAAGCTTGCGCGCGGGGCGGGCGGAAGCCATGGGAGGAAGAGAGTTTGCCATAAATGAATTTACCGGGACAATGAATTTACCAGGCCCAGGGGCTGAACAGGCTGCGGAAAATTCATTTCGAAGCCTGAGAAGCTTACTATTTGGTGGAAGCCCCCCATTCATGCGGGGGTAGGAGCGCTTCAGCGCTCCGGGATAGGCTTGATTTTAAACATGCGCTTTAGCGCTGGCATCGCTAAATCCAGGGCCGAAGCCCATCTCAAGATAGAAAGCTTCTCCGTTGGACTGAAGTGTAGCTTCCCCCCTGCTAAAGCAGGGGGCTTCCACCCCTAGCGGTCATGTCCATGTCCATGGTCATGATTATCGTGATCTTCGCGGTCCCAGTGGCCTTCGTGGAATCTCCAGCCTTCGGGATAGTGGTCGTAATGCGGGTGCGACCAATACGCGCCCGGATACGGCGGTTGGTCGTAGTGGCCCGGAACCCAGCGATAATGGCGTCCCTGGACGGCCCAGAAGCCTTCCACCCAAACGAATCCCGGTCCTGGCAGTGGCGGAGGAACCTCATAACGCAGCGGCGGCGGCGGCGCGCCGATATAGACCGAAATCTGTGCTTGGACGGGCGCCGTTAAGGCGGCCGCCAGGAATAGTCCGCAGAGCAAAGTCCTTTTCACTCGGGTTTCCTTCCACGGTTTTTCAATTGCCAGCAGCTTCCGATCAACTGAGGTTACCATTTTGACCGTTTGTACCAGGGTTCCTTGGAGGAAAGCCATCACACGCAAGTGGATGTCCGGGCGATTTTCCGGTTCGCGTTGTATTCTTTTGCCATGTCGAAACTGACCCGTCGCGGAGTTATCAAATCGGGGATTGCCGGATTAGCTCTGGCCGCCGATTTAGCGTTGCCGAATGCATCTCTCATCGGAGAGGAAAAGAGAACTGTTCGCAAGGATCGGATCCGGCAGTCGGTTGCGCGCTGGTGCTACAAGCAGATAGCGCTCGAAGATCTATGCGCCGCGGGAGCTCAGATGGGGCTCGACGGCATCGATTTGCTGCAGCCTGAGGAATTTGAGGTTCCCCTCCGCTACGGGCTGATCTGCACCATGGGATATGCCGGCGGCGGAACCATCCAAAGCGCGCTCAACCGGGTCGAGAACCATGCCATGATCGAGCAGAACTTTCGCAAGAACATCCCGCTCGCGGTCAAGGCAAAGGTTCCCAACATTATCACTTTCTCCGGGACTCGCGCCGGCATGTCCGACGAGCAAGGCGCGGTCAACACTGTTTTAGGGTTGAACCGGGTAAAGAAGCTGGCGGAGGACTCCGGCGTGACTATTTGCATGGAGTTGCTCAACAGCAAGGTGAACCACCCCGATTACATGTGTGATCACACCGCCTGGGGGGTCCGGGTTGTCTCCGAGGTCAATTCGCCCCATGTGAAGCTGCTGTACGACATCTACCATATGCAGATCATGGAAGGGTACCTGATCGACACCATCCAGAAGAACATTCAATGGCTCGCTCATTTCCACACCGGGGGAGTGCCTGGGCGGCACGAATTGAACGACAAGCAAGAAGTTCAATGGGATGGGGTCATGCGCGGAATTGTCGCCAGCGGCTTTCACGGCTACGTGGCGCATGAGTTTATCCCCACCGGCGATCCGCTCGTATCCCTTCGCCAGGCAGTTGATTTGTGCGATGTATGAGGGGAGGGCGGGCAGCTCTAAGCCGGACGCAGCGATCCCCAGGAAATAAATCTCCGTATTTGCAGGATTTCGTGCTATCTAAGATATGCTCTTCGCGTCAAGCCGCATCTCACGTACGAACGATGATTTTTTAAGTTTCATCTTTCGTTGAGTCTGTGTAGTATCCAGCCGTGCGGAAAGGGCAATTTTTTCTTCTTTTCCCGCCACGATGGATTCAGGTTGTTGGTGGTTCAGCAGCATTTGAGAGTTCATTTACTTTACGGAGCGGATATCTATGACAGGAAAAGCAGTAGCAATGGCAGTAATTTTTCTAATGAGCCTGCCCGCCTTTGGTCAGGACGCCCAGAAAGAACAAGACCGGGTCAGGAATGCCGGTCAGGTTATCTCCGAAATCATGAATGTTCCGGATGACATTCCACAGAGTGTTATCGATAAGGCGGACTGCGTTGTCGTTTTGCCTTCCGTGATCAAGGCCGCCTTCATCGTGGGTGGCAGCTACGGCCGTGGAGTGATGACTTGCCGCGGCGGCAGGAACTTCCGCGGCCCGTGGGGTCCGCCCACGATGATGGCGCTCGAAGGCGGAAGCTTTGGCTTCCAGATCGGCGGCCAGGCTACGGATTTTGTCCTGCTGCTGATGAATCCCAGGTCAGCCAACGCCATCCTCACCAGCAAAGTCAAGCTGGGTGCGGATGCCGCCGCCGCTGCGGGCCCGGTGGGACGGAATGCCGCTGCCGCAACCGACATTACCATGCGGGCCGCGATCCTTACGTACTCTCGCTCCCGCGGGCTCTTTGCCGGCGTGTCCCTGACCGGCTCCAGTTTGCGTGCGGACAAGGACGCAAACAAAAGGCTTTATGGGAAGGATTTGACCCCGCAGCAGATCGTCTTCGAGCACGCAGTACCTCCGCCGCCCTCGGCAAGACGGTTGCTTGCCACCCTTAATAAGAAGAGCCCCAAGAACCTGTCCAAATAAGACTTTCTCGCCGTCTCTAATTGCGGGGCGCGGATCGCCGTCCGTCCCCGCAAAAATTTTTCCGGGCCCCCGTCTCTCATGCAATCCGGAGGAATTTATGTTCCATCTGCTGTGGGAAGCGATCATCGGCCTTATAGTCGGCGCATTAGCAAAGCTTGTCATGCCAGGGAAGGATCCTGGCGGAATTATCATAACCATGCTGCTTGGCGTTGCCGGCTCGCTGGTGGCGACCTTTATCGGGAGTCGCGTCGGGCTGTACCAGGAAGGTCAAAGGGCCGGTTTTATCATGTCGTTCCTGGGGGCGGTGCTGCTGCTTTTCATTTACCGGCTTATCCGCGGCAGAAAAACAACAAAAGTCGCATAATGCGTTGGCATCGGGAAATCCAGGACCACTTGCGCGGAAGCGCTGCGATAGAAAAAGCAGATTCCCTTCGGGAATGACAGATCAGAAAAGCAAGCGCAGTCTTTGCCTTTCTTTCTGTCATTCCCGAAGGGAATCTGCTTTTTCTATCCCGGCGCTGCTACCAGGGAACACCCCCTGTGGGTTCAGGAGGCTATTTTAACCCGTGATTTCCACCGGCTTTGCGCCTTGTCCGCCACCCTGGCGGGGCGTAGCCTTGAGCTAGGCGCCTGAGAGCCAGTCTGTATGCCCCTTTTCGCGATTCTCCACAGCCATTTGTCCGGTTTTGAAGCGAGGAGCGCGTATATGCATCGAAACTACAAGATGTTGTGGTTATTTCTTGACAGCCGCGACAGACAGCGGTACTTTGCCTTCTGCGGCCCTGTTTTGCGGGTCCCTTCCGTTTCCCCGGAACAGGGCAAAGGTTCATCAAGATTTTCCCGAGAGACGACTTCGTAACCTCAAGGCGCCTTCGCACGAGCGCTGAGGATGATCCGTCCTTTCGGCATCCCAAATTTAAGGAGATCGATTCGCCATGGCTGAGGCAACCCCTTCCATTTCTTCCACTCCCTCTCTTTCCGGCTCCGCTTACAGCGGTAATTTTGCGAAGGAGGCGCCTGGCGTGCGGTTCGGCCGCCTGTTCTCGAAGCCCGGGGTATCGCCCTATTCCGAAGTCGCATGGGAGCGGCGTACGGCATCGATTACCGACGTCTCGGGAAAGGTGATCTTCGAGCAGAAGGATGTCGAAGTTCCCGCCGACTGGTCGATGACGGCGACCAACATCGTCGCTTCAAAGTACCTCCATGGCCACCTTGGTATTCCCCAAGGGCAGGTTGGCGCGCGGGAGACCGGCGTTCGCCAGCTGGTGGTGCGGGTGGCGGAGACGATTCGTGACTGGGGCCTGGCTGGGGGCTATTTCGCCACCCTGGAGGACGCGGCCATCTTCCACGACGAGCTCGTGCATCTGCTGCTGACCCAGAAAGTGGCCTTCAACTCGCCGGTTTGGTTCAACGTCGGCTGCGACCGCTTGGAGGTTGATTCAGATGCCCAGAGCTGGCACTGGAATCCGCATACCTGCGCGGTCGAGTTCTCCGTGACCGGATACCGCTCGCCGCAGTGCTCGGCCTGCTTTATCAATTCGGTCGACGACTCGCTCGATTCCATCCTCACCCTGGCCAAGACTGAAGGCATGCTCTTCAAGTGGGGCTCGGGGACAGGAACCAATCTCTCGCCCATCCGCGGCTCTATGGAGGTGCTCTCTGGCGGCGGGACGGCCAGTGGCCCGTTGAGCTTCATGCGGGGGTTTGACGCCTTTGCCGGGGTGATCAAGTCCGGGGGCAAGACCCGCCGCGCCGCGAAGATGGTGATCCTCAACGTCGATCATCCCGACATCGTGGACTTCATCGAGTGCAAGTCCAAGGAAGAGGCCAAAGCCTGGACGCTGATGCAGGCGGGATACGACGGCTCAGGTCCCGATTCCGAGGCCTACAGCTCGATCTTCTTCCAGAACGCCAACAACTCCGTCCGGGTGACGGATGAGTTCATGCGCGCGGTCGAGCGCGACCAGGAGTTCACCACCCGCAAGGTGAAGGACGGGACCCCGGCCAAAACCTACAAAGCCCGCGACCTGATGAACAAGATCGCCGAGGCAACCTGGCAGTGCGGCGATCCGGGGATGCAGTTCGATTCCACCATCAACCGCTGGCACACGTCGAAGAACTCCGGCCGCATCAATGCATCCAATCCCTGCTCGGAGTACATGTTCCTGGATGACTCAGCCTGCAATCTGGCAAGTTTCAATTTGCTCAAATTTGTCAATGCGGCAGGCGCTTTTGACGTAGCCGCGTATCGTCATGCCGTTTCCATCCTGATCACCGCCATGGATATCCTGGTGGACAGCGCCGGTTATCCGACCGAGGCGATCGCGCGCAACTCGCATGACTACCGCCCACTAGGCCTGGGATATGCCAACCTGGGTGCCTTGCTGATGGCGTTTGGATTGCCTTACGACAGCGATGCGGGACGGGATTTCGCCGCCGCCCTGACCGCCATTATGTGCGGGCAGGCGTATTTGCAATCCTCCGTTCTTGCCGAGAACGCTCCTGTGCTGCTCTCCGCCACTCCGCTTTGCCAGGAGGCGCAATACTCCGACCATGCTCAGTCCGGCCGCAGAGGCGGGGCGTGCCCCGGCTTCTACGTCAATCGCGAGCCCTTTCTCGATGTCATCCGCATGCACCGCGCGGAAGTGAACAAGATTGGCAAATCGGTCAACTCCGCCGAGCCCTTCATTGCGCCGCAACTGGCTTCGCTGATCGAAGCCAGCAAAGCCTGCTGGGATCAGGCGCTGGCTCATGGCGAGCAGCACGGCTATCGCAACTCGCAAGTCACCGTGCTCGCGCCGACCGGAACCATCGGCTTCATGATGGACTGCGACACTACCGGCATCGAACCCGACCTGGCTCTGGTGAAGTATAAGAAGCTGGTGGGCGGCGGCATGATCAAGATCGTGAACAATACGGTCCCGGCCGCGCTTTTCCGGCTCGGCTACACCAATCCCCAGGTCGACTCCATCGTGAGCTACATCGATTCGACCGGCACTATTGAAGGCGCGCCGGGCATCCTGGACGAGCACCTGGCGGTCTTCGATTGCAGCTTCAAGCCATCCAAGGGCACTCGTTCCATCCAGCCCATGGGGCACGTCAAAATGATGGCTGCCGCCCAGCCGTTTCTTTCCGGCGCCATCTCCAAGACCGTCAACCTGCCCCACGATTCAGGCTTGGAAGACATCTCCCAGGCATATCTGGAAGCATGGCGCATGGGGCTGAAGGCGGTGGCTGTCTATCGTGACGGGTCCAAGGGCGCGCAGCCGCTCAATGTCTCCGACGGCAATAAGGCGAAGGCTGTCAAGGGCGCTCCGGATACAGCGGGCGACCTGGCTGTGGCTGCGGCCGCGGACCGCGTTCTCGCTGCGATCAGCCGGGGCAGCACGGCTTCCTTGGGCGACGATCTGCGGCTTCTGGAAGAGAAGGTTTCGGCCAGGCTGGAGGTTACCGCCAATTCGGTGGTGGCCGCGGCCGCCGCGTTCTCTGCCGCCCTGGCGAATGCGGAGAGTTTGGCCGCCGCCAATGAACCGGCGCAGGGACCACCCCGCGCCATTCGTCACCGGCTGCCGGAGGAGCGCGCCTCGCTTACCCACAAATTCTCCATCGCCGGGCACGAGGGTTACATCACGGTGGGGCTCTATCCCAACAATCAGCCGGGAGAGATCTTCATCCGCATGGCCAAGGAAGGCTCCACGGTCTCCGGCCTGATGGATTCCTTTGCTACAGCCATCTCGCTGTCGCTGCAACATGGCGTGCCGCTCAAGGTGCTGTGCGAGAAGTTCGCCCACACCCGCTTTGAACCATCCGGCTGGACAGGCAACGAGCAGATCGGTTTTGCCAAATCGATCATGGATTACATCTTCCGCTGGCTGCAACTGCGCTTCCTCTCCGGACACCAGCTTTCGCTGTTTTCCGGGCTAGGCGCGGCTCTCCCTGAGGGGCCGGCGAACCAAGCGGCGCTGGGAGAGATTCAGGAATCAATCTCTGAAGCGGATAACCTCGAGCGGAGACCTCCCAGCGGAGGCATCCTTGCCGAGCCGGGCGCCAAGGGGGGCAGCCACGGCGCCGCCGCGGAGCGCTCCGCGCGCAGCTTCAACATGGAGGACCGGGGCATCTTCGGAGCAGCGGAAGGCCATCAGCGGGGAGGCGCAGTCTTTCATCCGGCCGATGCCATGAAGGAGTATTTAGACCTGGGCGATGCTCCCAGTTGCCACACTTGCGGCGCAATCATGATCCGTAACGGAAGCTGTTACCGATGCATGAGCTGCGGCTCGACCAGCGGGTGCAGTTAGGGCGAAAAGTATCTTGAGGGTTGACAAAGGCTTGGTTGGCAATTACACCTACTTTGTCATCTCGACCGGAGCCAAGCGAAGTGGAGAGATCTGCGGTTTGCCCGATATCTGGCGCAAAGAGCGCGCCAGATATCGGGCACCCAGGTTTTGCAGGGCGATTTTCGACAGAGAGTTCATGGGCCTGCGGCCGACCCATGGGGATGAAAATCGGGCGAGGAAGGCTTGGTTGGCAATTACACCTACTTTGTCATCTCGACCGGAGCGAAGCGAAGTGGAGAGATCTGCGGTTTCCGACATCCGAGTGAGAGTAAAGCGGAGTGACAGGGATCCACGGTGACCCACACAAGCCACAAATCTCTCCACTTCGCTTCCCACCCCAGCAAGCTTCGCTTGCCGGGGACCCCGGTTTCGCTCCGGTCGAGATGACAAAGTTAGGTGTGTTTACTAACCCAGCCTCCCCCACTCGATTTCTATTCCCTTCATTTCGATCGAGCCTGATGGGCTGTCATCTCTTCGGTCACGGTATTTTTGTATACCTTCCCGTTCTTCATCACGAAGACCACATGGCGAACCGCGGTGATGTCAGTGAGGGGATTGCCATTAATCGCAATAATGTCGGCATCCATGCCGGGGGCGATGGCGCCGATCTCATTCTGGAGGTCCATCGATTCGGCGGCAACCGAGTTGGCCGAGACCAGGGCCCGCATCGGATCCATTCCCGCCTTCTGGACGCGATAGATAAACTCTTCGGCATTGTGGCCGTCGGCGCCTGCGACCGCGTCGGTGCCAAAGACGATTTTCAGGCCGGGGGTATGAGCGGCGGCTTTGATCATCTCAATATCCGACGGCCAGACTTTCCGCATTGCATCGAAGCCCTCTTCGCTATACGCGCCGACACC
This sequence comes from uncultured Acidobacteriaceae bacterium, assembly GCA_963705665.1. Taxonomy (GTDB): domain Bacteria; phylum Acidobacteriota; class Terriglobia; order Terriglobales; family Acidobacteriaceae; genus PALSA-350. The sequence continues at coordinate 20,807 of CAVPKQ010000051.1, forward strand.
ATCGTAGCGCTTGGCATTGTCGAAATAGTTCTGAAAGACCAGTCCCGCCTGGGGATCGAAATAGGTTCCGTGCGCAGCCATCAGCTTCAGATCGGATAAGGGCATTTGCATACCGTGCTCCACTTCGGTGCAGCCGGCCAGGACAGTTGCCTGGACCGCGGGTCCATAGGCGTGGACGAGCGTCCGCAGGCCGTCCTTGTGAGCTTCATCGCAGGCTGCATTCAGTTGCTCCTGCGAAAGAGTCATCCCGCCGCCCTGGCGAATCGATTTTGAGGCGAAGATCTTCATCAAATCGGCGCCCATGGTCTTGTCCTGGTCGACATATTGACGAATCTGCTCTGGAGTACCGCTTGCCGGGCCGCGGCCGGAGAGCGGGCGAACAGCGGTGAGGATGCGCGGACCGGGAATTTCGCCGCGGGCGATCGCATCGCGCAAGGGAACATCCGCCTCCGCGCCTACGCTTTGCACGGTGGTGAAGCCTCCCATGAGCGTGTCCCAGGCATTCGCCGCCATCGCCAGAAATGCGTGCTCCGGCGTCTCACCGTGGCCGACGCCCGCTCCAGCCAGCTTGCCGTCGGGGCCGAAATGCCAGCTTATGTGGACGTGGCAATCGATCCAGCCGGGCATTACCGTCAAGCCCCGCAGGTTGTATTCTTGCGATCCGGCCGCGCGAGGTTCGAGCCGCACGATCTTGCCATTCTGGATAACGATGCTGGTGTTGTGCAGCACATGCCCGCGGCCGTCGAAGATCGTCGTTGCGCGGAGCACGACGGGCTGGTCTTGCGCCGCAGCGCCGGCCGCGGCTGTTAGAAGAATGGCGAAAACCGTTATTAGTCGCTGGACAGCATTCATGAGAGCCTCACCTCGTTGTTATGACGGATCAATTCCAAGTTATGCCGGTGCTGAGGGAAAATGAGCGGCGATCTGGTCGGCGGACCGAAGCGTCACGGCGACAAACGTCAGGGTTCCATTGGTGCAGCCGGCGGTTGGTAGAGTGGGCGCTCCCACCACGAATAAGTTCTCGTGATCGTGGGTGCGTCCGTAGGAGTCGCACACGCTGGTTGCCGGATTTACTCCCATACGGCAGCCGCCCGCCGGATGGTCGAGATATTGGCCCTCAATAACCCGTACTATCTTGCCATTGTCAGCCTGCACAAGGCGCGCGAAAACATCGCGGACGTGTTGCTTTGTCTGGGGCAGGCGGCTCTGAGTCTCGCCGTCGTAGATGTGCACAACCTTGGGAAGCGGGTCTCCCCATTGGTTGTGATGAGAGGGGTCGAGAGAGACTTCGCTGTTTTCCGCCGGGTGTATGTCATAGTACGCGCGTAGACGAGCGACCCCTCTCTTGTTTCTTGCGCGCCAGTCTGCGACCACGTCGTCACCCATCAGAAAGCGGCCTTGCTCATCTTTTAAGCGCGCGGGTTTACCGGGATAGGACCAGATTCGCAAATCATGCCTTACATAGGGCTGAGAGGGTTCGCAGCGGAAAAATTGCCGCGAGATAAGCCCATATTGAGGATTCATGTTGGGCAATATTTCTCCGTCGATCTCGACCAATGCGGAAATAAAGGCGTGACCGGTGGAATACTTTCCTAACTGGCCGTTCCGGTTGGCCAGGCCATTAGGAAATCGAGAGCAAGAGGACAATAACAGCAGATGCGGGCTCCAGGTATAGCCGGAGGCGACGACAAAGATTCCGGCGCGGTATTGCACCGTTTCGTTGGGGTGATTGCGATTTACCGCCTGGGCCGAGGCCACCTTGGAATTACCTTCGCTTAAGACCAGCTTTCGTATGAGCGTGTGGTCGTGCAGCGTTATCTTCTTCTGGGCCAACAGCCGTTTGAAAGTAAAATCAGGGGAGTACTTTGCACCTGTCGGGCAAATGTCACATGTTCCGCAGCGCATGCAAACTGAACGTCCGTCATAGGGAACGGTATTCTTCGATTGAGGAATTCCTTGAAAGGGTATACCGCTCTTATCGCCCCACTTCTTCAGCTCGGCCAAATCATAAGTCAACGGCATCGGCGGCATGGGATAGGCTTCGGACCGCCGGTCTCCGGGGAAGGGACTGGGCTCTCCAGAGACACCGAGCCGCCGCTCTGCTTCGCAATAATACTTCTCCAGTTCAGTCCATTCCAGAGGCCAGTCGACATAAAGTCCATACATCGACTTCAAACGAAGATCCTCTTCCGAAAACCGATTGCAAGCTCCGCCCCAATGGAGCGCCTGTCCGCCCACAGCCATGGTTCTCGATATCTGGCCCTCCGCCGCCTGGTCCGGAATAAAGTCTTCCGGCCAGGGATTCTCTCCATACTTGAGCATTCGATCGCGATACTTGAATCGATTCTCGAGATCGAAGATGGAACGGCCGGCTTCAACCACGGTAATCGATAACTGCGGCCTTAGCTCCGATAGCTTTTGCGCCAACATAGCTGCGGAGATTCCCGCGCCGATAATGCAAACGTCGGACTCGTAAGTGGGCATCTTCTCAACGCTCCTTAGACCAGCGGCGCAGGACGGTTAGCGGAAGAGGCAAGTCCGCGGCAGGCATCTCGCCGGATTGCCGCGTTGTAGCAGAAGTCTTCGCCCGCGCTGCTGTTGTAGAAGAAGCTCATCAGATCGGTGGCTACGTGCTGGCCGCTGGGGCGATTTGGAATAGAAGTCACTCCTGCCGCCGCCAAGACATTTTCGACGATGGCGCGTTTACCGGTATCGCTGAGCGCCGCAAAGGTTAGACCCTTGGCCGCCGCTGCCGCTCCGATTTGGCTCAATTGCTCCGCGTAATGAAGGGATGGATTTGGACCCAGCTTACGCGGATGGGTAAAGCCATATCCATAGCCGGCGTCCGCTCCAGCAGGATAGTTGCGAACCCACTGCTCGAAGTTCGCGGCGATCTCCTCAATCCGCGCGGCGCCGAGCGACCCCGGAAGCACGGCTGAAGCAACCTCGTTCCACGTCGCGCCCGCACTTTGCGTGGCCGCTTCAGTTTGAGCCCGTGCCCACCGGGGGAGAACGAGCAGGATCAGGTTCGACGAGATCGATTTGAAAAACGAACGCCTCAACATAAGCGCCTGTCCTTTCTTTGGCCTTACTTCTGCATCGCACCTGCCGCCGTGCCCGTTCCTCCTTCGAGCGAAAACGCCACCAGGCTTGCGTCCGTTCCGGAACCGGCTGCGACTACCACAAACTGGCGGCCTTCCCGTGTGCGATAGGTCATGGGAGTGCCGTGGGATCGCGCGGGCAGCAATCCCTGCCATAGATCTTTGCCGGTCGATTTATCCAAGGCATGCAGAGCTATATCTCCTCCACTTACGAACAGCAGACCCCCTTTGGTAAGCACTGCTCCCGCTGGGCCTGCAACGCCGAGTACCGGAGGCAGGGCGACACCGTTGAGCGCGGGGTTGCGGCGAAGTTCCGGCCAGTCGCCAAAAGGCTCCTTCCAAAAGATCGTTCCGTGGTCAAGATCCACCGCGACAACCTCGCCATAAGGAGGCTTGGTCAATGGCAGACCATTATCGAAGGTGGCATTAGTGCCTTTCAAGTCTCCGGTCCAATCCGCATCGACTTCCGAGGCGCGCGGATTGGCTTGGGTCTTATCCGGGCGCTTTACCCGCGCGATGTGCGCCAGGTTGGAGGTTTTCACATACAGCAAACCTGTCTCAGGATCGAAAGCCGCACCACCCCAATTGGCTCCGCCCAGCACTCCCGGCCGCATCAAAGTGCCTCTATAGGACGGGGGAGTAAAGAGCGGTCCGATGCGATATCTCTTCATCTCCTCTTGCGCCTTGGCCTGCAATTGCGGTGTGGCGTCGAAGGCATCTTCCAGGGTTACGCCCTGCGGGCTGATGGCGGGAGGCTTCGACGGAAACGGCTGCGTGGGCGATGCGCGTTCCTCGGGAATATCGCTGGACGGCACAGGACGTTCCTCAATAGGCCATACAGGCTTACCGCTGACCCGGTCGAAGACGAAGACAAATCCCTCCTTGGTTGGTTGCGCGACCGCATCAATTTTCCTGTCTCCCACCGTAATCGTTACCAGCGAAGGGGGCGAGGCTAGGTCGTAATCCCAAAGCCCGTGATGGACAATCTGATAGTGCCATTTGGGCGCTCCGGTCATAGCATCCAGACACACGAGCGTCTCAGCATAAAGATTATTGCCCGGCCGGTTCCCGCCATAGAAGTCGTTGCTGGGCGTGCTGACCGGAAGATAGAGCAATCCACGGCGCGCATCCAGAGTCATAGGGGCCCAGACGTTGGTATGCCCGGTGAATTTCCACGAGTCGTTTCCCCAGGTGCTGTTGCCGAATTCGCCGGCCTGAGGAATGGTGTGAAAACTCCACAGTTGCTTTCCCGTGCGCGCGTCGAATCCTCGAACGTCTCCCGGTGGGTCATGGCGGTAGACGCACCGGTCGCCCACGCCGTTGCCGACGATTACGACATTTTTATAAACGGCCGGTGGCGAGGTTTCAGTGTAATGCAGCTTATTGATCGGCCATATCAGTCCTTGGCTAAGATCGACCATGCCTTGATCGCCAAAGGAAGTGACCGGCTTTCCGGTTTTGGCGTCCAGGCAGATGAGCCGATAGCGGCTATTCATGAAGATGCGTAACCTGCCGTTGTCGCGCCATGCCGCGACCCCGCGGTGAACATACCCGGTTCCGTTGGCCGGCTGGCCCATTTCATAGGCCTTCGGATCGTAGCTCCAGAGGAGTTCGCCGGTCTCGGCATTCAGCGCCACTACTTTGTTGTATGGCGTGCTAAGGTACAGGACATCGTCGATCATCAAAGGCGTAGTTTCAAACATGCCTGGCCGGGTCCCATAGCGCTCAATCGCTGCTTCATTCGGTTTCCAGGTCCATGCAGTATGCAGCCGCGACACGTTTCCTGTATTGATGTCGGTCAACGTCGAATATTTTGTCCCCTCCTGGTCTCCTCCATAAAACGGCCATTGAACCATAGCGCGGCTTTGAGCGTTCGCGGCCGCAACAGATACCAGGAGCGCACCGCAAACGAAGGCACAAAAGGGTTCCCTTTTCATTGAGAGGAAGCGGCCTTTCAAAAGGTGATCTGGCCTCCGAGCCGCAACGTCCGTCCATCACTGATGTTGGATGGCCGCAACAGTGACGGACCCACAGTTGTAACGGCGCTGGTGACCGCACTGGAGTTGAAGACATTGAAAACATCAACCAGAGGCTGCATTTGCAGATGCTCGCCGACGTGGAACGTCTTAGAGAAACGGATATCTAATAGGTTTTGCCATGGATAGCGGTACGAGCCAGGCGGCGCGACAAGCACTGCCTGGGTGACCTGCGTCAGGCCAGGCACGATCGTCTGATTCAGATTATAAGTGCGCGATTGGGGGAGGCCTGAGTTCTCCCGTAGGGAACCCGACACTTGCATCTCCCGCCAGAAAGGGTAGCTTCCTCCCAGGCGAATTTGGTAGGGCGAGTCATATCCTAAGTTTCCGCTATAGTTAGTCAGGTTGTTGGGATTGTTGAAGTCCATCGACGTGGTGGAACCATCCGGAGTGCCGGAATCCTTGCCGATTGTGAAGCTGCCAAACAGGGTTGCCTTAGCAAATTGCGTATTGAACTGAAATTCCACGCCGTTATAGCCCTGGTGGAGCTGAGGCAGGGTTGTCTCAAGATTATTAATCTTTCCCAGGGTGGACTTCAGTTGATTGTAGACCGTCAACGGCTTGCTGTTGATAGGATTCGCGATGGTTATCGCCGTGTAGTCCGAAGAAGGCACCGCGGTGTTCACAATCCCATATAAGTCATAGAAACTCCGGTGATAGTAGCCGACGCTGACCGCCGTGCGGCTCGCAATCTGACGCTGCACCATCACGTCATACTCCATCTGGTATGGCCGCTTGATGTTGGGGTCGAGGTGATTGTTATTACCAGAGAAGCCTGTACACGCCAAGCCGGCAAGTTGGCTTGGAGAAGTAGGTAGAACATTCGACGTCCAGGGGCAGGTGCTATAGGAAAGGAAATTAGGATTTATGTTTTGGATCAGCGTAGTCCCCTCGAGCCGGTCGTACTTGCTGACGCCCCCTCTCACTGCTGTTTTAGAATCGCCGAACACATCCCATGCAAATCCAAAGCGGGGCGAAAATGTGTTCCAGTTCACTAGGCCGTCCTGGGCGGCGAAAGATCGCGGGCCGACCCAGGTTCCTCCCGGCGCGCCTTGGGCGGGAAGGCTCATCACCATATGGTCAAAGCGTATGCCCGGATTGATGGTCAGCCGCCTGGAGAGCTTCCAGCTATCCTGCAAGTACCAGCCCAGATCTGGAGTCATGTTCTCGCGGTGGGTTAACGGAGTGTTGTAGATTTGGATCGATGTGGGGACTCCGTTGGACAAGATCTGGATCAAGTTGCCATTCATAACGAAGGCTTCCTGTTCGAACCCGGTACGTATCTGCACGCCGGTCTTCAAACTGTGCGAGCCGCTGACATACGTGACGCTTGCCATATAGCTGTGCATGAAACCGCGGTCGAGATCTTCGCGCGGTGACGCTCTGGATACAGTCGAGGTGACAATATCGTAGGCCGCTATATCGGCCGGTGTAACTCCAGGCTCGAAAAGCAAATTATAATTGACCGGCATCATCGAGTAGCCGGCCTGAAGAACCAGCTTGCTGGTAGGCGTTGACGTCCACTTTGCCTGGGCCAGATAGTTCATCCAACTGTGCTGCACCACGTCGGCAATGGGTTCGGAAAAGTTGGCGCTAATCAGGTTATTGGGCCGGTGTCCTCGCCATTTAAAGACTCGATCATACGACACCGTGACCTTGTTGTTTTGAGTTATTTGGGCGGTCAAGCGAAGCGCGATGTCTGTCAAGCGGTTATCATCGAGCGCCTGATTGCCTTCCGGCGTAAAGGTATTTGCCAGGTAATTATTTGCACCCCAGCGGCGGAAGCTGGAGTAGAACCACAGGCGGCTTTTTAAGATCGGGCCTCCTATCGCGGGATTGATGTCATAAACATTCTCAATCTTATTTTGCGCCTTCAGTCCCAATGCCCGCAGGCCGGATGTGAGATTGTCGCTTTGCATGCTTCCCGTGGCGCCGCTCCCGAAGATCGATCCATGGAACTCATTGCCTCCTTCGCGGGGAACCATGTTGATCTGGATCCCTCCAATAGGAGCTTCAGCGGGCAATGTGCTGGTGGTGTAGACGATGTCCTGCATCAAACCGTCGTTGAAGTAGAAGCCGGTCTGATTTCCGCCGTAGCCTGTGTGCTGGATCCAAATGCCATCCACCATGAAAACATTGTCGTTGCCCGACGACCCGTGGACTTGCAAGGTCGCCTGCTGCATTCCTGTGTTCCCACCGACATCAGGCGTGGATGTTGTCACTCCGGCTATCAATTGCCCAACGGCAAAGGGATCGCGGCCGGTGGGGATAGTGTCCAGCCGGCGCCGGTCAATGACCTGCTCGGTCTCAGAATCTTGAACATCCACCAGCGGTGCGGCGGCCGTAACTGTGATTGCTTGCTGCGTCTTGCCCAGCTCTAGCTTTCCATCCACCGTGGCCGTGAAGGAGGCAGGGAGAACGACCCCTTCACGGCGTAGCGTATTGAAGCCTTGCGAGGAGAAAGTAACCGCATACGTGCCGGGCCGCAGGTCTACAATCCGGTAGCGGCCGCTACCGTCGGTCGTTGCTTTCCTGGTGCCCTTAATGAGCGAAGGACCGGAGACCTCGACGCCGGCGCCCGGTATCACTGCGCCAGCCGGATTCTGTCACAACCCCAACGATTGCACTTTCAGTTTGCGCAAATGTGGTGGTGGTGGCTGCGAAACAGGCGAAAAGGAGCAGCATTATTGCGATCGGGATACGGGGTGGCAAGCTTTGTGTTCCTTGTGCCAGACGATGCTGTTTATGGTTTGCGTGTCGCGTGTTGCTCGGCGCCATTGGGTTAACCTCCTTCGAAAACGACAAGAGTGAGGTAACAGCAGGAACGGTTCCTGAGACATGTGAAGCTTGTGAATTTTGTTTGCTTTTAAGGTACGTCGAAGCTGACGGGCGGTCTTGTAGGAGGTTATCGGACTTTCGCTGGATTAGCGGGGCGCGGGCTGGTTTCCCACCCTTGCTACGCTAAGGATGGGAAACCCTAGATCTGCCTGAAGTATGGATCCAAAACCGCCACTAATCGAGGGTGCCCCATATCTGGCGCGCTCTTTGCGCCAGATATGGGAAACCGCAGATCTCTGCACTACGCTTCGCTCCGGTCGAGATGACAAATCGGGTGTAATCGCCAACCTAGGCCTCTTCAACCGATTTTCATCCCCTTGGGCGGCCCGTAGGCCCATGAATACGATGGTGAGAAATGCACCCAGCCCGACTCGAACACTGTCCATCGGGGTTTGTGGAATCCCACATCTGACGCAAATAACACAACCAGATATGGGGCGCCTCAGGATTTGTTGAAAGGAGGGAGATTCAAGAATCACCTCAGCATCTACCGGTAGAGCGGCGGATGCTGCTTATGCCAATTCGTTTTCTGCTGGTAAGAGTCGGCGATTTCAATCAGCTTTTTTTCGCTCCAGGCGGGTCCCATGAACTGCAGAGCAGTGGGGAGGTTGTCCTGGCCGAAGCCGTTGGGCACAGTGATTGCCGGCACCCCGGTCAGATTTCCCGGGGAAAACAGAGACACCGTCTGGCCGGCGCCGGCGTAGCGCCGTCCGTAGCCATGAAATTGTTCGTCCACGCGAGGGGCAACAGTGGCCGTAGTGGGCGCGATTACCGCATCGAACTTATCCAGCAATGCGTCGAGCGCGATGCGGGCAGGCTTTCTTGCCCGCATCGCCTGCAGATAGTCCACTGCGCTAATCGTCATCCCCAGGTAACCGTGGACCCGATCTGCCTCGTTGGCCAACTCTCGCATGCGGCCGGTATCCACCAACTCGCGGAAGGCTGCCGTTCCCTCCGCCGACATGATCGTTCCCAGCATCGGACCATAGGGAAACTCCGGAAGCTCGACATCGTGGATGATATCGGAGAAATTCCCCAATACCTTCGTCGACTGCTCGAAGTTGGCTTTCACATCCGGAGCCACGTTTTCGTAGGATCCTTTGATCACGCCCAACCTGTAGCGCTTCGAACCGGTGGGACGAGCCGTGTAGAGGAACTTTCTTCGCGTTGTAGCCGGATCGAGCTTGTCATAGCCGGCGATCGCCGCCAGAACGAGGCCACAATCATCGGCGCTGCGGCACAATGGCCCCACCTTGTCCAACGACCAGGAGAGAGTTACACCGCCCGTCCTGCTGACCCGGCCATAAGTTGTGCGCATGCCCGATAGCCCGCAGTAGCTCGATGGCAGAAGAATCGATCCCCCCGTCTCCCCTCCGATAGAGAACGCTACCAACCCGGCGCTGGTTGCCGCGCCTGGACCGGACGACGAGCCTCCGCTCCAGCACTCCGGGTTCCAGGGCGTGCGGCAAGGGCCGGTGAAGGATGCATTGGCATTGTCGTAGCCGAAGCCGCCTACCAGCTCTATCATGGCCAGCTTGCCTATGAGCACCGCTCCCGCGTTTCTGAGCAGCGTGATTACCGTGGCGTCGTAGTCGAAGACCTGGTTTCGGTAGGGCGCCGTTCCCCAGGTCGTAGGAATGCCCTTGGCCGAGAAAGCGTCCTTGGCGCCGTAAGGAATGCCGTGCAGGGGGCCTCGATAATGACCCGCCGCGATCTCTTTCTCCGCCGCTCTGGCTTGCTCCAGGGCTAATTCACGGGTGACCGTAATGACAGCGCCCAGTTTGGGCCCGAGCGTTTCCAGACGGGTGAGATACGCTTCAGTCAGTTCAACCGGCGACAGTTTACGGGTGCGTATGGCGTTGCCCAACTCGCGCACGGTGGAAAACATTTCGGTTTCGCTCAGCACGTCTCAAGAACCTCCTACGAACCTATCTGCAAAAGATACGGGCGCACTCTATGGGCCATCGGGATGAAAGACGCAATCGGGCGCGTCGCCGTTGTGGATCTTCACCTTCAGTACTTCCTGAGTGCTTCTGAGAACTCGTTCAATACCGCGCTCGATCACTGGACTGTCGCCGTCTTCGAGATACTTGCTGTATCGCAAGCGAACAATCTCCATCAAGGCATCGGCCTCAGTCGAGGGAGAAGCCTGGGTCTGTTGTCCCGCCACATTCACGGGCAATGCAGGTACAGCAGTGGCGGCCGCCAAGCCGAAGAGAAACGATCGTCTGCTACGGGGATTTAGAAAATTTGAGTTATTCGCCATGCTCGCTCCTTTACAGAGGAAGCCCCCGCATTTATGCGGAGGTAGGAGCGCTTCAGCGCTCCGGGAAAACTTCAATTCATGCGCTTTAGCGCTGGCATTGGGAAATCCAGGGCTAAAGCCCATTTCAAGATGGGACTCTTTTTGCTGGACTAAAGTCCAGCTTCCCCCTGCTAAAGCAGCGGGCTTCCACCCTGTTATGGAGCTGCCGCCTGAGTTTTATCTACCACCACTACACCTGCTTTCATCACCCACTTGACGTTGTTCATGAGGACGTTGACATCCGACAAAGGGTCTCCTTGAATCGCAACGATGTCGGCGTAATAGCCGGGAGCGATTTTGCCCAGACTTTGCTCCATGCCCAGCAGCGCCGCTCCTGTCGTGGTAGCTGCCGCGAGGGCCTGGGCCGGCGTCATCCCCGCCTTGACCAGCTCGCCAAGTTCGCGGGTATTCTGGCCGAAGAGCGTGTATACCGCGTCCGATCCCATGGCCACCCGCACGCCCGCCTTCAGAGCGCGGCTGGTAGTCTCGAGGTTCTGGTTGACGAAGGCGCGAAATTTTTCCGCTGAGTTCGCGGGAAAACCGAAGCGATCGGCATTCTCGGCATAAAACTCGTTGTGGTAGATGGTGGGGACGTAATAAGTGCCTTGGCGCGCCATGGCCGCCAGCGTCTGGTCGTCTATATTGATGGCGTGTTCGATGGTGTCGACACCGGCTCTGACGGCGTCTTTGGCGGCGGCGGGACCGTAGGTGTGCACCGCGACTCGCTTGCCCGCCATGTGGGCCACTTCAACGGCAGCCTTCATTTCCTCGTAGGTGAAGACCTGAGCGCCGGTAAGGTTTTGCGTTCCGCCGGTGGAGGCGAACAACTTTACCCAATCGGCTCCGCTGGCGATCACTTCGCGTACGGCCTTCATCATTTCGGGCACGCCGTTGATTGGGTACCCGCTCGAGGATACGAATCCGGGTTTAGTGCCCAACCCGTAGGATGAGACAAACATTCGCGGCCCGACCATCGCGCCCCGATTGATCAGGTTCCGCATGGCAATATCTTCGTAGTCCGCCGCGTTCAGGTCGCGGACGGTAGTGACGCCGCATTCGAGCGTCTTTCGGGCATTGGCCTGGGCCAGGAAAACAGTTTCGGCGGGAAGCAGCCGAGGTTGGCGATAGGGAGTTGTCCCAGGCTTTCCATCCCAATAGAAGGTCATGTGGGTGTGCACATCGATCATGCCCGGGATTACAGTGTACTTACTTAGATCGATGATCTTCGCGTTGGGAGGAATCGAAGACTCTGATTTCCCCACGCTGGCAATGCGATCGCCATCGACCACCACAACGGCGTTCGTCATCGTTGTACCGGCGCCATCCACCAATTTGCCAACCCGGAGGACAGTGGTGGCAGCCTTGGAATAAGGCTGCCACCAAAGCAACAATGCAAAGAAGAGAAATTTCCCGTAGGTTCGCATGCTCTTCGGTGACATCAGAAACGAATCCGGGCGGCCAGCTGCGCGATTCGGGGAGCGCTCACGGTATTTGAGACCACCCCAAAAGAAGAAGAAGCGGAGACATTGGAGCCGGGGTTGGCAAAATTCGCGTGATTGAACAAGTTGAAAAGTTCTCCGCGGAGTTCCATGCTAATAGCCTCTCTTATGGGAATCTGCCTCGACAGTGCAAAGTCCGTGTTCCAGAAACCTGGGCCGGTGGCGAAGTAGGCGGGCGCGTTTCCAATCCCAGTCCCGTCCGCAACCACCGGAGGAGCGGTGAAGGCGCTGGTGTTGAACCAATGACTCAGCGTACGGCTTGGCACCGAGATGTTCGCCGGCCCCATGCCTGGAGCGAATTGCGCCTGGGTGCCGGAGATTCCCAAGATCGTGCCGGCGCGGCTGTCGGTGATGTTGAACGGCAATCCTGACTCGACGATCACGACTCCGGATGCGGACCATCCATTGACCAGTTGACCTCGGAGCCCGGTCCAGGACGTCACCTTCGGAAGGTCGTAAACGTAACTGCCGGAAAAGACGTTAGTGCGGATGAAGCTTGCCGGTCCGACCTCCGGATTGTGAAAGTCGCCGATTATGCCGCCCAGCGACTGCTGCCGTCCGGTGGTGCCACCGCCGATGTCGGTGGAGGAACTGGACCAAGTATAGGCGGCCGTAAATGCCAGCCCGTTGGAGTATCGTTTGGTGGCGCTGAATTGTGCGGAATTATAGTGACTGAAAAACGGATTCCCTCCGTACGGATCATTCAAACAGGACTGGGCAGATGTGCAATACGTGTTGCGGAACATTCCGATAGAGTCCTCTCCCGGCCCAAAGCCGATGAAGGGAACCCGCAAAAGCACGTTTGACTGACTGTTGGTGGTCTGGCCATGGATGGGATTAGTAGGGCTTGCCAGTCCCGCCTGATTGGCAGGAACAAAACCGCCAAGGTTGGTTGATCGGCTGCCCACGTATCCCGCCTGGAAGAGAATCCCCTTGAATTCCGTCTGTACGTTCACGCTGTATTGGTGGGTGTGGGGAAGCGCCATCGCAGGGTCGTAGGGATAGATAACAGGGTTGCTGCCTAACTTCAGGGGCGAGTACAGAGGAAACGCCGTGAGCGCCGGCACGCCGGGGAACGGGTTTTGCAAAGTAACGTTGGGATTGGTGACGCCCCCGCCGCTCACTGAAGCATAGAAGGGCTGTTCTTCGGATACGCCGATCGAGAACGTTGCCGGAAGCGTGGACCAGAAGATTCCGTAGCCGCCGCGGACGACCAGGTTGTTATTGCTCTTTACCGGCCGCCAGGCAAAACCGACTCTAGGCGACAGTCCCAGCCAGTTCTGATTATCGGCCAGCGTGTTGTGGCTGAGCTTGGTCACGCCTGGGGGAATATAAAGGTTCGACGGGACATTCGCCGGCAATACCAAGCCGGAGAGGGTGCCGCCCGGGGGCGGACCTTCCTTCGGATATAGGCGGAAGTCGAAGTTCGACCATTCGCCGGTGCTGTTATAGGGCTGGCCGCTGAACTGGTAGCGCAGGCCCAGGTTAAGACTCAGTTGCGAGTTGAGCTGGAAATCATCCTGGGCAAACAAGGCGAAGTTGTTCATCGCGGGATAAACTGCTCCCTTGCCGTTTCCGCCCAACGCTTCAGACAGGTTGCTCTGGGGCGTGCCATTCTGTGCCGCACTCATGCCCAGCAGCAAATCGGGAAACGAGTTGATGTCAAGCTCTCCTTCCTGAACGAAGAGATCCGAGTACTTGGTGCGAACTGCTTCGTAGTCGCCGCCGAATCGAAGCTGGTGGCGGCCCACGGTCTCGCTGAGTGTGTCGCTAATCTGACCCTCATGCTGGCGGATGAGCTGATTATTGTTTCGATTGGTTCCAAGGTCGAAGAGCCCACTGATGAGAAACGACGGCGTGCCATTCAGTTGCGTGGGCGGAGTCATACCGAGCGACGATGCGCTGAAGGGATTCACCGGAACCTGATTGACAAAATTTCGACTGTAACCGATGCGAAGCTGATTCACCATGGTGGGCGTGACGGTGTAAGTGTCGGAAAGCGCGAGATTCAAGTTCGAGTGATAGTCGTTTTCGCCGAACCCAAGCACGTTGGTGCTGGTCTGAAAAGGCAGGTCCTCGGGATCGCGGGAGTACAGAGATTTGAAGCTCAGGCTCTGCTTGTCGCTAATGGTGACGTCGCCGTTAGCGATAAATTGATTTTCGTTGAAGATTGCCGGCGCCGAGAGCGACGAGTAGCCCACCGTCGTGGTCTTTAAGACCTGCGGAGCGGGGATGGCATATTGCCCGTTCGGCAGCTTTGCATTGATCAGGGCAAGTGCGACAGGGTTGATGTTTGAGCCGTTGGCGGCAATCGGCACACCTCCGAATACTCCGGTCTGGCCTCCGTATAGCCTGCCCAGCGTCTGCGCGGTTCGATCGCCCAGCACGGGCAGGAAGGTAGTCTTGTTCGAAGTGCTGGAAATTGCGTCGGCTTGACGGGTGCCCTGGTAGGAGCCGAAGAAGAAGACTCTGTTCTTGATAACCGGCCCACCGAGCGTGCCGCCGAATTGATTTTGGCGAAAGACGGGCTTTTTCGATCCTGTCGCTTTTTGGAAATATCCATTGGCGTCAAGCGCGGTGTTGCGGAAAAATTCGAAGGCAGACCCGTGGAATTGGTTGGTGCCCGACTTGGTGATGATATTGACCGTTCCGCCGCCTTCCTTGCCAAATTCAGCGTCGTACAAGCCGGTTTGTACTTTGAACTCTTCGATAGCATCGGGAGACGGCACCGGAGTGCCTGTCTTATCCGGGGCATCGTCAAAGCCTTGGGACATCGGATTGTCCGCATCCATCCCGTTCAACACGATATTGTTATCCCACGGGCGGCCGCCGTTGGCGGAGATGTTGACGCTGTTGCGGCCGAGGGCGCCGGCGTCTACCACGTTTGCGGTAACACCCGGAGACAGAGTAAGAATCTGAGTGAAATTGCGGCTGGAGAGAGGAATGGATTTCATCATCGCGTTATCGACCACAGTGCCAAGCGAGGAGGTGGTCGTCTGAAGCTGGAGCGGCGCGCCAGTCACGACGATCGACTGCGATGTGGTTCCCATCTTGAGCGTAGCGTCGATCACCGCGACGCCGTCAACGTCGACTGTGATATTGTCGCGCTCAAAGCTCTGGAAGCCGGCGACGTCCACAGTGAGCCGGTACTTTCCCGCAGGCACAAAAGTGAAGGAGTACGCGCCGACGGCGGTGGTCGTGGTCTGTACTTTTCTAGCCGTGTCCGGATTAGTGAGTACGACCGTTGCGTTGGGCAAAACAGCCCCTGAAGCATCCTTGACAATGCCGCGTACAGCGCCGGTGGACTGGGCTAGAGCATGGTTTGCGCAAAGGAGGCAGATCAGGCACAAGCCTAATGCTAAAGTGAACAGAACCTTTCGCCCGCTTTCGATTCTGCCAATCGCGCAAGTAGGCCCGTAAACGTCGTCCATGATATTCAGCGGGACCACTTTCATCAGTAATCTCCTCTTTTGGGATAACTCCCTAACCTATAAAAGCTGGCGGAGACTCTGTCTTGTATGGGTTGAGCGAATTTACTTGGATTAGCACTCAGGAAAGATGCCGCGGAACAGGTTGAGAATCGGCTTGGAAAGAGTCCCGCAGGGACGGTAAGAAAATAGCCCAGCACGAAGTGCCTGCTAAAACAGGTTGTGGATAGACGTCGAACAGAGTGCGAAAACGTTCCCTCAGCGGCTAAAGCCGATCGACTTTTGGCAGTTACGGCACGGCTGAAGTCGCGCCCTGATACAAAGCCATAGTCTTTCCACAGCCCGCAAAAGCGCCAGAAATTACGCGCCGATCAAATCTTCGATCACTTACGGCAGTCAGGGCATTTGGGAGTTACCTGAAGAAAGCGGGGGGTGCCTCACGTCCGAAAATCCCCGACACCCGCCACTCCACTCTGGTCGAGGTGGCAATATGATTAGCTGACGTTATGCTGCATCATTGCGCGACTGCCCATCCTGGGCGGGGAGGCTCGATTAAACCCTCGCTGCCGCAGAGATCCTTGAGCGCGGCAAAGCCCTTCGGCAGACGGAGGGATTTCCGATAGACAGACGGAGGGGTACCGACAAAGCTTTTAAAGGCTACGGTGAAGTGGCTCTGATCGCAAAAGCCGGAGGCGAGGGCGATGTCGGCCAGGGGATTCTCCGTCGAGGAGATCTGTTGACATGCATAATCGATGCGCAAACGGCGGACCTGTTCGCCGACCGTGTACTGATAGTGCCTGCGATATTCGCGCGCGAGGTGGACGGGGTGCACTCCCACCTCGGTCGCAATGTGCGACAGAGTAAGTTGTTCGGTAAAGCGCGCACGGATCATGCTATCTGCGCGAGACAGCCAACTCGGACAATGATTGCGCTCTTCGGTCGAAACACGGGATATTTCGCCAAACAACTGGAGGATCAACCCCTCGATTACCAGAGGAGAGGTGGGATCCTGTGCGCGAAACTCACGGTAAATCTCTCCACAGATGGCTGCTGATTTATCTCCCTGCGAGACTAGAAAGCGGTCCAGCGAGGGACAGGCTTCACGAAGGCGGTCGAGGAATTCACGAGTGAGTTCCACGTGGAGTGAGCGAGCCCCAAGTGGAGAATAGGTACTGGAGTGTCCCTCGCCGGCCGGATAAAAGCCCACAGTCCAAGGGGCAAACTTAAGCTCCTTGCCGCTCAATCGCTGTAAGTATCCTCCTCGCAGATTGATAACCATGTGCGCGCATTTATGGACATGCGGCGGGACTTCGAGATTAGGCCGGTAAAGTCGCTCTACCACCTTGAATCCTGTCGTGGAGACTACTCTCAGGCTCTTACCGTGGCGGAATGGCTCTATGGGCAAGTTGGGCAACCGCATCTCTTCCTCCCTACTCAAGGGCTCCTTATTCAATGGCAATATTTAGTTTCGCACCGGCATAGTTATGAAAACGGACGACGAATAGAACGCAAGGAACCGTGAGCCACATGGTGACGCTACCCAAGGAACTCCGCCCGGAGCTACTGTCAATTGAAGGAGACTACGAGGTCGCCTGCTTCCAGCAAAAGTTTGCCGGATCTGCTATCGCGGGGAACATGCACCGCACCATGCAAGAAATCAATGCAAGAAATATCTGGAGATAGGGTCATTATCCGGCCCGGAGAGAACACTTCGCTCAGTTGGATAATACTTTACGAGATTTAAACATTGGGGGGTTACCGGTGTCAATTAGTTTTGCACAGCTATGGTCTGGGCGTCCATCCGGCTGGATGCGGCCTCATTGAGCAGGCGCTAGCGGCGTAGTACGATTCATCTTGCTCAGCCTGTACATCAGCAGGGCTGCGCGTTCGATCTGAACCGGCTGGCGATCCAATTCAATGAACTCGCCCTCGCGGTGGCCGTTTCCTCCCATGGCGCCAAGGCCAGCCAGACAGTCTACATATTTCGCAATAAAGGAGATATCCCCGGCTCCCCGCTCGGTCGCATCAAGCTCCTCCATGTGAGGGAAACCGGCATCCTTATTTACCTGGTTGAGAATGCCGAGAATGGCGCGGTTCCCCGGAGTTGCGGCCATGGCCGGATAGCCATCCTCAAATTGAATGGAAGCGCCGGTTTTGGCCAGATGCTGACTCACGATGCGAGTCATTGCCGCTTCGACCCGCTGCGTCTGCTCGTCGGATATGGTACGTATGTCGCCGCTGGCGAAGGCAACGGGCGGAATGACGTTTGCTTTGCCGGCGAACGAGCCCGAAGTCTGCGAAGTGTCGACCTTGGCTTCAGAACCGCCAACGACATAGCCGACGTTGAATGTCAGGCCGTGTTCGGACAACTGCTGGCGAAAGGTATCGATAATGCGGCTGATCTCGTAAATCGCTCCATATCCAACCGATGGATTAAAGATGCCCGAAGAATGTCCGGTAACCCCGTTCGCTTCCAGAGTCCATACAATTGCGGACCGGCGGCTTGTGCTGCCGTATTCAACTCCATTGTGTTCGGAGGCCGCTTCGAAGTCCAACGCGACATCACTCTGTTTTGCCAGTGCGGCCAAATCCCTGCGCGAAATTGAAACCGGCTGACCAACCCGTTCTTCGTCGCCGGTCAGGATCACCGAAATGGAAGCGTTCTTTAGCACTCCCGCGGCTTGCATCGCATCCAGTGCGGTTAACATAACCATGTCTCCGCCCTTTATATCGGTCGATCCCGGACCGGTAGCCCGGTCGCCGTTGCGCACCCATGTCTGAAAGGGCGAGTCTTTTTCGAAAACCGTATCGAGATGCCCTATCAGCAGCAGTCGTTTTCCATTGGGAGCGGGATGCTCCGCGATCAGGTGGCCCGCGCGGTGAACTTCATCCATGGGAACCCAGCGAACCTGAAAGCCCAGAGCCCGGAAGCGCGGCGCAAGCATATCCGCAACCTTATGAACACCCTCCGGATTCATCGTGCCGCTGTTCACGTTGACCAACTTCTCCAGGAATACGATAGAGTCCGCATCCTCCTTGCCGGCTGCCGCGATCATCTTATTTTCAGGTGCCGAGAGCTGAGCCCACGCCGGCAGAATCGCTGCCAGTGCGATCAAAGTGATGAGATAGGAAAGCTTAATTTTCGAACGTCGCATGCATCTCCAAAATCGCCGTTTTAAATAACCTGTTTCGCTCTATTCCGGCTCAGATGAGCCTGCGTTCGCGGCCAGGTTCTTGTAAACGACGCCGCCCTTCATCACGAAAACTACCCGGCGGATGGCGGTGGCATCCTTGATTGGATCGCCATCCATGGCGATGATGTCGGCCTGCAGACCGGGCGCGATGGAGCCGATCTGATCTTGCATCCTCAAGGATTCAGCCGATACATAGGTAACGTCCTCCAAGGCTTGCATCGGATCCTGGCCGCCTTGTTGCACACGGGCGACGAATTCTTCACCATTACGCCCGTGCGCGCCGGCAACCGCATCTGTTCCGTAGTCGATCTTCAATCCTTGGATCTTCAGCGCCCGCTTGAAGGTTGCGAGCGTGATGGCTTCACCCTTCACCATAAAAGCGAAGCCTTCTTCATTGTAGTTTCCAATTCCCAGAAACTTTGGCTTGTTACGGATGTAGTTCTGGAGAACCAATCCGATGTTCGGGTCGTAGTATGTACCGTTCTTCGCCATCAATTTGAACACATCGTCTGTGACATAAGCCCCATGCTCCACCGATGTGCAGCCGGCAATGGATGCAGCCTTGGCGGCCGAAGCAGCGTGGGCATGAACCAGGGTTCGCATACCAAGCTTGTTCGCTTCGCCGCACGCTGCCTGCAACTGCGCGTCGGTCATCGTCTGGCCGCCGCCTTCGCGAATGCTTTTGGAGGCGAAGATCTTGATAAAGTCCGCTCCCTGTTGTTTACGCTGATCGACCAAGGCTCGAAGCTGATCGGGATCGCCGCTCCTTTCAGTCAATGGCTGTAGGGAAGTCAATATACGAGGTCCGGGGAGGATGCCTCTCTTGATGGCATCGCGCAGATAAGCGTCGTCGGGAGCACCGGGGCTCTGGATAGTGGTGAACCCGGCATTCAGGGTCAGGATCGCATTGTCCACCGAGTGCAGCATCGACTGCAGGGGCGGTTCGTTCCGGCCGGCGAGACGCCCGTTGGTGAAATGCCAAAGAATGTGCGAGTGCGTGTCAATGAAACCAGGGGTGACGGTGAGGCCGCGGAGGTTATAGATTACCGCGCCCGGGGGAATCTTTCCGCCGAGCTGAACGATCTTCGAACCTTGGATGATGAGAGTAGTGTTGTGCAGGGTCTTGCCCCTGCCATCGTAAACCGTTCGCGCGATCAGGACGATCGTCTTGGCTTCGGGTTGTGCGGTTTGAGCCCTAACTTGAGCGATCCCGGAAAAAAGAACTGCGCATAAGGTAATCCATTTCCCACATCTCATTTTTGCTCGTGCCTCAGGTGATCTGCGTCTGGATCGAACGACTCCCGACCGGTATTTGTTGCGGGTCAGTTGAATTCACCTCCCCGTGTGGCGTTAAAACTCCAGCTTTGAGCCGAACATGATCCAGCGGCTGCTGGATTGCCGGTTTTCCGGAACGAAAGTGCGGGACATCACTCTGCGACCCGAAACTCATCTATCGCTTCCACTGAGACCAAGAGAACAGGGCGCGCGCCGTGATCGGAGTCCACGGTTGAGTTGGTTGAGTTGTCGGTGATATCAATGCCATCCAGAGTGAAAGTGGTCTGGTCATTGACAGCGCCGGCCACCGATCCGCCGCTGTCGCTGCCATTGGCCGGTGTGGTCCCCGGCTGAAGAAACGTAAGCTCCTGAGCCTGCCGGAGCAGATTCACCGTAGCCTGGGGCACGGCCGCGCCGGAGGGGTCGGTGACCCGGCCGACGATTGCTCCGGTGCTGGAGGTCTGGGCATGGATGAAGGCAGAGAAGAGCAGGAAAGCGATGCCGGCAGCGGATAGGCGAATCGCTAAGGATGCAGCCAGATTTCGAAGCATTTTCTCACTCACGTCTTGATATTCTGTGAACTCCCCGTCAGGCGGACGCCTTTGGTCAGAAGCAGAGTATGGTGTCTTTGCTTCGGGCGGTCTTGTATGTTCTTAGTGGAATTTTCGAAGGATTAACAATTGCCGGAAACCATTTTGGGCCCCTATTCCCGCAACAATTTGTTCTTGACGCCTTCCTTTGAATCCGTGAGGATATGAAAGTCATTGCTGGGAGCTTGCCAGCCCCTGAGTGTTTTAGCCTCCGCCAAGTAGAACCGGTTTCCCGCAATCTGCCAGCACCCTGTCGTGCTCAATTGCCGGCACTCCGTCCGTGAATCGATATATTGCGCCGATAGCGCGTCTTACGGCTGAATGAGACCGGTGATCGTCCGGACCATGCCGCCGCGAGAGAGAGTTTTTCTTCTAACAATCACTGAGGTCAGAATGCGCATGATACGAATGTCTGTTGCTGTCGCCTGTCTCTTTTCACTTACCCTTCACGCTGTGGATGTGGGAACCGATCTGCACGGCTACACTTCCAAGGACTCTGCTACTGAAACCCAGTGGGAGCAGAAGTTCCGCGAAATTCCCAAGAGGGACAATATACGGGAGAATATGCGCAGGCTTTCGGCCCGGCCCCATCATGTGGGTTCTCCCTATGACAAGGACAATGCCGAATGGATATTGGCGCAGTTAAAGTCCTACGGACTTGACGCGCAAATCGAAACCTTCTCAACCCTCTTTCCGACCCCGAAATTCCGCTCGCTGGAGCTTCTGGGACCGGAAAAATTCACCGCCAAGCTGCAAGAGCCTCCACTCAAGATCGACCCCACTTCAGACCAGACCAGCGAGCAGCTTCCTACCTACAATGCTTATTCCCGCGATGGCGATGTTACCGGTCCGTTGGTGTACGTGAACTATGGGCGTCCCGAAGATTACCAGGTGCTGGCGCGCATGGGCGTCTCGGTAAAGGGGGCAATCGTGATTGCGCGCTACGGTATGAGCTGGCGCGGGATCAAGCCTAAGGTTGCGGCCGAGCACGGAGCTATCGGATGCCTGATCTACTCCGATCCGCGAGACGACGGCTACTTCCGCGGCGCCATCTATCCCCAAGGTCCGATGCGCCCGCCTGATGGGGTTCAAAGAGGAAGCGTGATGGATATGCCGGTCTACCCGGGCGATCCGCAGACACCGGGCGTGGGCGCCGTTCCCGGAGTGAAGCTCATCCCGTTGGACAAGGTCCAGACGATTACAAAAATCCCGGTCATGCCCATCTCTTATGCGGACGCGACGCCGTTCTTGAAAGCACTGAATGGAGAAACCGTCCCGGAAGACTGGCATGGCGGGCTGCCCATCGCTTACCACATAGGCCCAAGTACCTTGAAAGCCCATTTGGTATTGAAGTTCAACTGGGATCGCAAGACTCTCTACGACGTGATTGCGCGCATTCCGGGGGCGAAATATCCGGACCAGTGGGTCATCCGGGGAAATCACCACGATGCATGGGTCAATGGCGCCGGCGACCCGTTATCCGGCACCAGCCCTGAACTGGAGGAAGCGCGAGCTTTTGGCGAGCTGGTCAAACAGGGATGGAAGCCGCAGCGCACCATCATCTACTGCTTCTGGGATGGAGAGGAGCCAGCGTTGCTGGGTTCCACCGAATGGGCTGAAACTCATGCGGCCGAGCTTAAGGAGCATGCCGTCGCTTATTTCAATTCCGATGGCAATTCGCGCGGGTACTTTCGCGCATCAGGATCGCATTCACTGGAGAATTTCGTTAACAATGTCGCCAAGGACATACAGGATCCAGAAACCAAGATGCCGGTCTGGAAAAGGACCCGGCTGGTTGATATTTCACGCGCTACCCCGCAAAGGCGGGCTGAAATCGAGGCGCGGCCGGATCTTCGGATCGCGGCCCTCGGATCGGGCTCGGACTATACGGTGTTCATCGATCATCTGGGCATCGCCAGCGTCAATCTCGGCTACGGAGGCGAGGATCAGGGCGGAGGACAGTATCACTCCATATACGACGACTTTTATTGGTACACCCACTTCGAGGATACCGACTTCAGCTACGGCCGGGCCCTGGCGCAAACCGCCGGCACGATGGTCATGCGGATGGCGGACGCCGACGTTCTTCCCTTCCAGTTCCCCGATTTTGCGGACACTGTCCACATGTATGTCGGTCAGCTTAAGAAGCTGGCGAGCGACATGCGCGACCAAGCCAAGGAACGCAATGCGGAGATTGCCGAGGGTGTCTACCAGGCGTTATACGACCCAAAAAAGAAGATGGTGCCGCCTCCTGTCGAAGCTATTCCCCCTTATCTCAACTTCGCGCCTCTCGATCAAGCTTCGGACGATCTGACGCGCGCCGCCGCGAACTATCAAAAGGCCTTCACTGCTGCGGACGGGAGCGCGCCGCCCGAAATCAACCTGGAGATCATCAAGAGTGAGCGAACTCTGACCGATGCTGCCGGTTTGCCCAATCGGCCATGGTTCAAGAACCTGATCTATGCCCCGGGTTTCTACACCGGATATGGAGTAAAGACGATTCCGGGCGTCCGCGAGGCAATTGAGCAAAAGGAATGGAAGGAGGCGGATGCTCAGATCGTTCGAGTCTCCGCGGCTCTGGAGCGCGAAGCCGATCTCCTGGACAAGGCGGCGAAGCTGATGTCCAAGTAACAGCCCGGGTTGACTTTGCGACAGGTTGAGAAGATGGGTCGTTCCGCTGCGGAGGTTTGCGAAATCCCGCATCTGGCGCAAAGAGCGCGCCAGATATGGGGCACCCTCGATTGGTGGAGGGGTTTGGATCCATAAATCCCACGTCCGAAAATCCGGATATGGGGCAAACGGTCTATGACTTATGGCACAACTGGGTGCCCCAGGTCCCGATTCTGGGACCTGGGATTCCACAGACCTCCGGATTTTCTTTCACGCCACCTCGCTAGCGCAGGGTGGTGGTGGTTGCGTTGCCGATGTAGACGCTGTTGAAGAGGAACTTGAAAGTGGCGTGGGGCTGACCCCGGAAAGCGACCTCCGGACCCAGAAGGAAGACCTTGCCGTCTCCTACAGAAGAGTCGACAATCGCGGTTCCACCATCGAGATATCTCTGCCCCCAGGCCCAACCGCTGTCGAGAGTTTCCGGTCCCGAGTACCAAGCCACCGCATGGGTGTGCTTGAGCTGAGCGTCGGGCTGCATTTTGAATACCGGACTTCTATCAAAGAAGACATCCACCTTATCCGGCATGCCGTATGCGACCGGATCGGTATTGTCGACCTCCGCCTTCAGGAGAGATCCAGGAATATAGAACTGCTCCGGAGTCAACGGATGCACTTTTTCATCGTGGCCGATGGCAGTGAGATAACTGCTCACCGGGACTCCGAGCAGTTGCCCCATGCTGGTTGAGCTACCGATGGTCACGACATCTCCGCCCTGTTTGACGAATGCTTCAATTTGAGGGAGCGTCTTCTCTTGCGTAATTTGCCCGAGCCAACTGCGATATTGCTCTGGAATAGTGGCCGCCGCGGGCTGCGGACGACGGAATAGTGATTCTGGGTCAGGTCCGCCGTTGAACCGGGCAGCACCGTCGGTGAAGACCAGAACATCGAAACGGCTCTTCAGGTCTCCTGCATCGAGAGCCTGGGGATAGATCACTTGGAAGGGAAACTCATACTGCTCGAAGAGCCAGCGTGTCCAGCCCGAAGGCATCAGGCCGCCATACTGGTCATAGAGTCCGATGCGGATCGGCTTGAGCTTCATCGCCTCGCCGGAGGGAGCCGTAGCCAGGGCATAGGCGTCCAAGCCAAGTTCTTTCGTGCTCTTCTGGAGGATGGGGAGCGCTGCTGGGGATGCAGGGATCCAGATGCTTCCCGTTCCCATGCCCTCTCCGTCAGCACTCGCCTCTTTGCTGAGCCAGTAGACATCGCAGTTCGCCTTGAGCAGGCGATTGACCAGAATGTAGGAGTTGTTAATGCGATGACTAACCAGGTAGCCGGCTGGATTTGATGGCCCTTTGATCGAGCCTGGAGGCGGGCTTTGCAAGCCGGTGGCGGGCGCGAACGGGCCGTCAAAGCCATCCAGAATGCGATCGAACTTCACACCCATCTGGAGAGCCAGAGTGTAGCCGGTGGTATCGTAAGGCGGCTTAGGGGGACCGCCGGGGTAGAGGAAATCGTCAGGGTAATCCTGCGGCTCGAACATATCCATCACGTGCGGCCGGAAAGCCTGGGCGGTTTTGACAATGTAGGAACCTGCCGGGTAGCTCTTGCCGGCCACCTCGAAATCGGAGGTGGCTTTCATGACCTCGATGCCTGTCTTTTCCAGGGCATTGATGAAGTTGATAGCTGTCGGGAAGTCGGGCTGGTTAGAGGGAATGATATAACCGCGTGGGTCGCGATATTTCGGATCGTGCAGAACAGTGGTGTAGAGGCTCGGCTGGAATGCCGTGCGCCCCCAGGCCTCCGGGGCTCAAGCCGGCCGGCAGGCCTCCGCTTCGGCCTCCGGCCGGCGCATGCTTCGGGGCCAACTTTGCCGCTGCCGCATCAAGAGCCGCGATCCGCTTGGGCGTGATGGTCCAGCTATTTTCGCTGCCTGCCTGAATCGAATCCGTTCCCATGCGATAGATGTTATAGAGCAATGTCTCACGGTTGCGGGAGGCATAGTCGAGCATGGCCCGGTTGTTGGTAATCTCATAGTCGATTGATTGCCGGTAATGCCACTCCTGCGGAGCTATCGGCAGCGGCCAGTCGCCCGTAGGAAGCTGCTTCTCCGCAACCAGGGGAATCTTCATCGGGGTGGGATTGCCCACAATCTCAGTGAGAATTCCGATCATGTTGTGGAAGTAAGTAATGGTGCGAAGACCGCCATTCCACCATGTCGAGTAGTTGGCGCCGCTGCGCATCTCGGAGCCGCCCTTGCCTTCCGCCACCAGGCGGCTGTGCAGGGCGACGCCCACCGATTCGATATCGAGCGGGATGAGTGGATTGAAGTTGTAGTTGAAAGGGTCGCGAAACGGAGGAATAAAGATGATGCCGCCCGCCGGACCCGTTTGGTGGTGGTTATAGACAAGCTGGGGATACCACTCAAGGAAAAGCTGGCGATTCATGTTAGTTGTTTCCGGCATGTTCGACATATAAAAATCGCGGTTGTCGTCGTGGCCGACATACTTTTCAAAAAGCCGGGGAAGCCCGTCCAGGCTGCGCTTCGCCGGATCCTGCTCGCGCATGTACCAGTTTGCTACCAGCTCCTGCCCATCCGGATTGGCGAGTACGGCCAGCAGGATGTCATCGTTCAGGAAGCGCATGGTCTCTGGATCCGTGCGGCTGGCCATCTGATAAACCGTCTCCATAATCTGCTGGGAGCCGACAGTTTCCGTCGCGTGCAGGCCGCCATCGATCCACACAATCGCCTTGCCCTCGTGGGCCAGTTGGTGCGCTTCCTCGTCCGAGAGCCCCTGCGCCAGCGCCAGCTTACGGGAGATCTCTTTGTAGTGATCGAGGTTCTTCATATTGGCGGGCGATGAGATGATCATCATGTACTGGCGCCGCCCCTCGGCCGTAGGCCCGATGTCCACCAGCTTCAAGCGATTGGATTCAGAGGCGAGCTTTTTCCAATATGTCTCCAGTTGCGAATAGCTGGCCATGTGATAGTCGTCGCCCAAGTTGAAGCCGAGCGACTCCTTGGGAGTGGTAATGTTGGCTAACGGGGGATTGGCCTTGGGTGTTGTCTCTGCTTTTATCGGTGTTGAGACAGCGCACACAACCATGGCGGCTAAAAGAAAACCCGGCGCGCCGTATTTCGCTGATCGCGTCTTCATCGGTAGTAATCCCTTTCCAGCTCTCATTTGGAATGAAAACGTAGGCATAACTCTATTTCGGAGGATGGCTGGGGTGCAGATATTGGGCGAGGAAGAGATAGATCTCGCGGCGCGATTCCAGAGCCAAGGGCGTATCGGTGCGGTTGAAATAGTGGCCGCCCGGCGCATTCTCATAGACCTTGTAATCAAATTTCTTTCCGTCCGCTTTCAGCGCTTGGATCAAGTGCTGGACTTCCAGGTAATTCACATCTTCATCGTTTGTATTCGTATGGATCAACAAAGGCGTTGCTAACTCATTGGCATGGCTCACAGGAGAGCGTTTCTCATATTCCGCGATATCGTCATGCGTCGTTTCTCCCAGGTGATAAGGCGCGGAATAGAGAGCGCGATAAGCGTCCGGCTCATAACCCATACGCGCAATCAGGTCGCTTACAGGCACACCGGCGTAGGCCACGGCATAATCTTTAGGATGGGCGAAGATGTTCATCAAGGTAATCATGCCGCCGTGGCTCCAGCCGACAATGCCGACTCGCTTGGGATCAAGGTAGCTGTAGCGTTGCAGCATCCATTTCATGCCTAGATAGACGTCATCGATCTCGCGTCCGCCATAATCGATGTCCTCATAAAAGGCGCGGCCATAACCGGTGCTCCCGCGATAATCGGTGGCAACGATCGTATAACCCTGCTCTAAGAGTTCTCGTATAGGGTGAGTATCGAGGGTGGTGTCGAGGCTTTGATGAATCCCCTGATGGACGTATACGATCAGAGGTTGTTTCCGCGAGCGGTCAAGATTTTTAGGAATGAACGTGTATGCGTGAACCAGCAGCGGGTTGGTGGCTCCAGGTAACTTGGGATGAGCGACATGAGCCGGTGGCAGGCTTGCGTATTCCACCTTATCGATTTCTGCGATGTCGCCCAGCTTCTGGTACCAAAGCATGTCATCGATTCTTTTCAATACCATCAACTGGCCATGATCCGGAGCAGCAAAAGGCGAGGGCTGCGCCTTAGTGGCATCGGCCCTCGATGCCGAATCTGCGGCGGTTGATGGTTCTTGTGCATTCGCACTGGAGAGAATCGGCGCGGCTATAAGAAGCAGCCGGGCAATGAGCTTAATATTCATAGCAAGACAGGTCCTTTTTCGGTGGGAGAAAGCGCCTTCCCCTATTTCAGCAGAACGCTCTGTCCGCTCCCGTAATAGACACCGTTGAAGAGCATCTTAAACGTGGCGTGTGACTGACCGCGGAAAGTAACTTCGGGTCCCATAAGCAAGACCTTGCCCGAGCCGACGGACGAATCGACGACGGCGGTGCCGCCATCCAGATATTGTTGGCCCCACGCCCATCCGCTAACCAGCGAGTCTCTGCTGGAAAACCAGGCAACTGAGGTGGTGTGCTCCTGCTGCGCGTTCGGCAACAGCCCAAAAACCGGGCTCTTATCGAAGAACATATCCACCTGTGCGGGCATTCCGTAGGCTACAGGATTACTGTTGTCCACTGTGGCGCGCATCAGAGAGCCTGGAATATAGAACTTAGTCGGCGGCAGGGGATGCTCTTTGCCATTCGCTCCCATTTCGGTCAAGTAATTTTTGACCGGAACCCCAAGCAGGGGCGCCAGGCCGTTCCCGCTGCCGATGGTCACGATCGATCCGCCCGCCTCCAGGAATTGCTTCAACTGGGGCACGGTCTTTGCTTCGGTGATTTTTCCGGTCCACCCGCGGTACTGTTCGGGAAGATCGGCGGGCGGCGTCGAGTGCACGTAGTCTACTTGTGGAGCGCCTCCCTGGGAGGGTGGATGATACGAGCCATCGGTAAACACCAGGACATCGAAGCGGCTCTTTAAATCGCCGGCGTCGAGGGCTTGAGGATAGACGACTTGGAAAGGAAATTCGTACTGCTCAAACAACCAGCGTACCCAGCCGGAAGGTATGATCCCGCCGTAGGCGTCGTAGAGGCCGATGCGAATCGGCTTCAGCTTGATAGCCTCGGCTGCAGGCGCACTTTCGACGCCATGGGCGTCGATGCCCAACTCCTTGGCAGCGCGCTCGAGAATCGGGCGAGCCGCCGGAGACGCGGGCACCCAGATCGTACCTGCACCCCAACTGGGCTCCCCGCTCGCTGGAGTCTTCAACCAATAAACGTCGCAATTGGCCTTGAGCAGGCGGTTAACCAATATATAGGAGTTATTCAGGTGATGACTGATGAGATATCCTGCCGAGCCTCTCCGGGCCGCTGACCGTACCCGGAGGCGGAGCCTGAAGGTCGGTCACCTGCTTGAAGGGCCCGCTGAATCCATCCAGTACCCGGTCGAACTTGACTCCCATCTGGTAGGCCAGCGTCCAGCCAGCGACATCATATGGGGGGATTGGCGGACCACCCGCGTACTTGAAATCGTTGGGATGGTTCTGAGGTTCAAACATATCCAGCACATGGGGGCGAAAAGCCTGGTCGGTCTTGACAACGTAGGAACCGGCTGGGTAGTTCTTTCCTCCAACTTCGAAGGGAGCATCGGCTTTATCGACCTCAATGCCCACTTTGAGCAAGGCATTGACGAACTTGACCGCGGTGGGGAAATCCGGCTGATCGGGGGTAATGATATATCCCCGCGGATCGCGGTTCGCCGGATCGTGCAGAACAGTATCGTAAAGCTTAACAGGAACGTCCGTCCCGCCGATGCCGATGGGTTCTCCATCCCTTCCGATCCTCGTTGCCTGCACCTGAAGAGCTTTATCCTGTGCGACCGCAGCCTGGTCTAAGGCCGCGATCCTATTGGGCGTAATTGTCCACGAATCTTTGCTGCCCTTTTCGATGGAGTTCTTCCCCATCAGGTAAATGCGGTAAAGCAGCACTTCGCGGTTTCGCAAAGCATAATCCAGAATGCTTCGGTTATTGATAATTTCATAGTCGATGGATTCGCGGTAATGCCAGATTTGCGGCGCGATCGGGAAGGGAAGATCGTCGTGCGCCAACTGCATATTGGGAACCAGGGGAATGTGCTGAGGGGTAGGGTCACCGATAATCTCGGTCAGAAGGCCTATCTGATTATGAAAGTAGCTAATGGTTCGCAAACCGCCATTCCACCAAGTGGAGTAGTTGGTGAAGGTCCGCATTCCCGAGCCGGGCTTGCCTTCGGCGACCAGCCCCTCGTGCATTGCGATACCTATCTCTTCCACTGACAGCGGGATGAGCGGGTCGAAGTGATAGTTAAACGGATCGCGAAAGGGCGGCATAAAGATTACCGCGCCGTTCTGATTGGGGCCCGGCTGGTGATGGTTGTACACGATCTGCGGATACCATTCGGTGAACAACACGCGGTTCATGTTCGTGGTCTCCGGCATGTTGGACATGTAGAAGTCGCGATTGTTGTCGTGCCCGATATATTTTTGAAAGAGGCTGGGTAATCCTTCCAGGCTGCGCTTGGCCGGATCCGGCTCGCGCATGTACCAGTTCGCGACCAACTCCTGTCCATCCGGATTCGCCAATACCGCCAGCAAGATATCGTCGTTGAGGAAGCGCATTGTATCCGGATCGGTCCGGCTCACCATCTGATAGACCGTCTCCATGATCTGCTGCGAGCCGACGGTCTCGGAGGCGTGCAGTCCGCCATCGATCCAGACAATTGCCTTGCCTTCGTGAGCCAGGGCGTGGGCCTCCTGATCGGTCAGACCCTTGGCCAAGGATAGCTTCTGCGATATCTCCTGATAGTGCTTTAAATTCTTGATGTTTTCCGGCGAGGAAATAATCGCCATATATTGTTTTCGCCCCTCTGCTGTGGGCCCCATATCGACCAGCTTCATGCGGTTCGATTCGCTGGCAAGCTTAGTCCAGTAGGCCTCTAACTGGGTATAGTTTGCCATGTGATAATCGTCCCCTAGATTGAAACCCAGGGCTTCTTTTGGGGTGGTGATGTTCTTTACGCTCTGCGCGGTAAGCGCCGGTGCGGTCAGAGAGAAGGCAGAAGGCAACACACACCTGTCGAAAGCCTACGGAACGCAGTGTCATGGACAATTGGCCTCTTCTTTAGAATTGTTATGGTCGGCAATTGATATGCCCCCTAAAATACCAGCTTTACACTAAGCTGCATCTCTCGGGGATCCTGAGCTTGGGTTATGCTTCCGAATGAAGTGGTGCCTGCCTGAAGCGCAGAGCTATAGGGATTGAAGAAGTTCGGCTTGTTGGCAACATTGAACGATTCGAAGCGAAACGGCATGCTCAAGCGCTCGGTGATGGGGAAGGTTCGCTGAATGGCCATGTCGACATCCACATATCCCGGCCCCTCTACGATATTCCGGCCCGCATTGCCAAAGGTGCCCTTTGGAACGGCGGTTGAAAAAGCACTGGTGTTGAACCATTGTGCAATCGTTTTTGGACCATTGTTGGGGTTGTCTACAAGATTAGGACGATCCTCGTTGTTGAACGATCCGCTGTTGTTCAAATTTGAATTGATGACGGTGAAGGGGCGGCCGGTTTCGACCGTTGCGATGCCCGAAACCTGCCATTGCGAAGCCAAAAGTGAAGCGATGCGGCCGGTAAACAAGGCATGGCCCTTGCCGAATGGCAATTCATAGACCGGACTCAATACAAACCGCTGGGAGACGTTGAAGTCCGAGAGTCCCCGCTCCGCGCCCGGATTATAGGAGTTTTGCGGCAGAAGCGCAGACGACTGGCTGGTGCTGGCATAGCCCGGTGTGCTGTCCATCGATTTCGACCAGGTATAAGCTGCCAGCAAGGAGAGGCCGTGCTGATAAGTCTGCTGCAGCTTGACTTGTAGCGAATCGTAATAGGATTTGCCTTCGCTCTCATAGAACGTAATGTTGTTGTAGGTATATGCGTGCTGTGAAGGATAAAAGATACTGTGCACTCCCAGCACCGGGCGTTGACTTGCGCTCACTCCGTTGATTACCAGAGGCTGGTTCAGGTTAGCTTCGTTGGGCAGCCTGTTTCCCTGGCTCCCTACGTAGCCAATGGTAAGAGACATGGCAGGAGTGAGCTGCTGCTGCACATCCATTGCATATTCAGTGATGTACATGGTGCGGAAGTTCCGCTGGATTCCGTACGGTGTGATGGTCAGGGCGCAAGCAGGCGTTACGCCCAAGTCCGCGCTGCTGCATCCCGGAGGAGCTGGGAAGGGATTGGTATCGACCTGGAGCGGCTCCGCGGCGGTAGTGAAAAATGTCTGCGGAGTTCGCTGCGGAGCGTTGGTGAGCAGATTCAATCCGGCTCCATTGCCAATCGACGGACTGTTGTAGAACATGCCGCCGGCGGCGTGCAAGACGGTCCGGGCATTATGGTATGGCTGCCACGCAAGCCCTATCCTGGGCTCCACGTTATTCAAGTCGCTTCGATAGACTCTTTTGCCGACGCCCGGCGCGCCTGCAGCCAACATCGTTTGAGTGGTGGGGTCGTATGTCGATATGCGATTGTTCCTGTCCTCGAGGGGGGTGAAGTACTCCCAGCGGACACCGAGATTCAAGGTCAAGTACTTGGTTGCTCTCCAGTTATCTTGAAGATACACACCGTAAGAGCCGTAAAGCATCTCCAGCCGCGGAGCCGAGGGCTGCCGCGACGAAGTGTAGGCTAGCCCGACGAGGAGATCCGCCAGCGAATTGCCCGTAGTTGGGCCGCCCGCCGATTTGGATGAGGCGGAGTTGAAATTGAGAGCGCCGCGCCCATCGACGACGTAGCTATTGGAGTAGCGGGCTTGCAAAAGGTTGGCGCCGCCCTTTACTTCATGTGCTCCGTGCGTCCAGGTCAGATTTTCCACAATGTTATAGTGATTGTCCCAGCGAGTCTGCGGCAGGTTGCCGTAGGGCGATAGGCTGGTAAATCCGGAGACGGTGGTGCTCGGGGAGCCATAATTGTTGGCGATCGATGGGTCGTTAAAAACTCCCGCCAACAGAGGGAACGACGTGTTTGTGTGGTCTTGCTGCAGCCGCGGCTGCACTAAACGGTCGTAGCCGATACGAAACTCATTCAACAGGCTGGGCGTAAAAATATGGATCCAGTTGATTCCGGCAAGCGTGGACCTCTGGTTGGTTGTGCAGCCAAAGCCCGGGAGGGTAGATGCACCGCATAACGAATTGGACGGCTCAAAGGATGGGTCGTTGAAATAGTTGTACTGGCCGACTAGCGAGTCGGCGTCAGAGATCTTATGATCGATGCGCAGGCTGACCTCATAGAGGTTTTCCGTGCGGGCCTCGTTGAAACTGTAATTATTTGCGCCATTGGAACTGTTGTTGTTTGGGAGGGGATATTCGTCGATCAGCGCCCGGCCGAAGGGGCTGATGAGCGCCGGGTCGATAACATTCGGGGTCGAGAACTGCGCATTAGTGTATGGATTGTGGATCTTGATCCCGGCCGCCTGGAAATTCCCGCTCCGCTCCGCTAATGTTGGAACGGTGGAAGTCGCTGCGATCTGCTGCGCAAGACCCATGCCCTCGTAGCTGACAAAGAAGAAGGTACGGTTCTTGACGATCGGCCCGCCGATGATTCCGCCATACTGGTTTCGGCGAAATCCCGGAGTTACGCTGGGCAGCGTGAAATAGTTTTTGGCGTCCGCGACCTGGTTTCGAATGAATTCGAATACATCTCCGTGGAACTGGTTGCCGCCGGACTTGGTAATGACAACTACCTGGCCGCCCTGCGTGCGCCCGTACTCGGCGGAATATACGCCTGTCAGCATGTTAAATTCCTGGATTGCCTCGACCGACGGACGAAACGATGGCGCCATGACATCCTGGTCATTGTCATCGATACCGTTCACGGTAAAAGTGTTTGAAGTCTCCTCATTCCCGGTCACATTGAAGCCGCCGCGAAAACCCAGGGTTGAACTTTGGCCCGGCATCTCCACGCCGGGCGCTAAGAGGGCCAGGGAGTAGAAGGTACGCTGATTGAGAGGCAGGCCGAGAACCTTCTTGGTTCCGATAACAGCGCCTACAGACGAGGTTTCCGTATCGGTCACCGCCGCGGTTGAGGTGACATTTATGGTCGTGCTCACGCTTCCGACGGACATGATGATATTCAGCGACGCGGCTTGACCGACCTGCAACGTGATCCCGCTCATAACTTTCTTATCGAAACCCTGCTGCTCGGCGGTTACCTGATAGACACCCGGATTCAGGTTCAGGACAAGGTAGCGGCCTGCGTTATCGGAATGAGTGGTATGAGAGATGCCTGTGCCTACGTTGGTGACGGTCACGGTTGCGCCGGGGATGCTTGCCTGACTCGAATCGACTACCTGCCCGGCCAGAGAAGCGTTTGTATTTTGGGCGAGCGCCGGACTGGCAATGCCAAGCAGCAGAGTGGAAAGGTAAATGAGAGTCGAGAACGGTCCAAAACGCTTCATAACTATGGTCTCCAATCGTAGATAGCCATTTGTTTACTATCTGAAACCCTGTATATATGAACCACAATCTTGTTTCGTTTCCAGGAAAAACGATCGGGCGTAAGCCAGCTAGAAAGCAAGCAAAGCCGGTCAGGTTTAGCTTTTTCATCTTGATGCCGCGCGGTAACTTACGAGGGAGTGCACGCCGTAGCAAGCGGCAAAGGCAGCTTGCATCCTATAGTTGGCATAGCGGAGAGCGATACGGTTGCCGCTAGCTTTAGAACCTCCAAATCGTAAGTAGAAGCAAGAGCGTCTCCGGAACCGGAGACACGCAAATAATTTGTTCGCTTCGACTAGGAAGTGAGATCTGAGAGCGCGCCACTGCGACGAGGAGTGCGGCTAGACTGCTATCGGGAAAAATTTACCAGGGGTAAAGGGTACAATACGGGATAATTTCACGCTTTTATGTTCGATGTCAAGAATTTCCGAACGATGGGAATGCCGGGTTTCGACCGCAGGCTGAACGCGATTCGGACTTGTCCAAATTAGAGAATCCTTCCCTTCTGGTACAGATTAGCGTGATCACGACACTGTCCATCGAGATCTGTGGAATCCCCGGTCCCGGAATCGGGACCGGGGATTCCAGGATTTGTTAAACACAAAAAACCAGAAGTCTTCGCACACTAATGTCGTTGCAAATCAAATCAGCAACTTTAACCGGCCGGGCTATTTCACCTCTTTCAACTGAGCAGTCGCGTCCGAAATCTGCGCCGTTACGGCGTTGAGGACACCAGCAAGGAGCCGCTCTTGATCCGCTGCCTCTTGCCATTTGCTGCCCTCGAGGGCCTCGCGGACGCCGGGCAAGGTCTTCACGCCATAGCCGGTATACGTGCCCGGAGCATAAATCGCGTGCCGGTACCAGGTGCGGTTAGGTAGGCCGTTGGGGAGCAGCATCTTCCGCTCGGTGGTGTAGAGCAGGCGATTGAGCGCGGCCAGATGGTCGCGGCTCTCTTGAAAGATCTGCCCGGCAGCGGCAGCGGCGGCGTAGGCAGAGTTATAGCTGCTGGCGGCCTGCTGCAAAGACTCGGTGGCGGAGTCGAGCGGCTCGAAGTCCAGCGGCGGCGCGCCCTTCTCTCCATCATGCAGCTTGTGCAGTTGGTCGACGTAGAGGTGAATCGTATCGGCGAAGTCGGTGAACTCGAAAGGCAGCACCTGCGAGTCTGCAAGACGCATAACGGTGGTACCCAGCGTCTGGGCGAGAGCGCGCTCATAGGCGAAGGTGGTGTCGCCGAAGTGGGTGTACCAATAGAAGTCGTCGTAAGCGGAATGATAGACGCCGCCGCTTCCTCCACCCACGAAGCGCAGATCGGCGGAGGCGATGCCGAGATGGTTCAGGAAGGCTGTCCAATCGGAGCCGCTGCCCAGGGCGCCGACCCGCAGATCGGGACGGTTCGCGTCAGCGGCATATTGCGCCCGCTCCTCGGCGGGAACCGGCATATCGGGATTGCGCTGCCCCTGCCTCGCCTTGATCGCCTGCCAGAGCGTCCCCGCTCCGTTGGGAATCTTTAACCGATCGGGCAATGCCGTTGAAGAAGTGCTCGAGGGTGTGGGAAGCCTGAATGCGCAAAAAGCCCTTGTTACTGTTGTCGGTGTTGATATATGCGACGGCCTTTTGCTGAAGCTCCTGGGCGTGAACCTCTGCCCATTCCGTGGAGCCGAGGGTCATCGGCTCTTCACCGTCCCAGGCGGCGAAGATTACGGTGCGGCGTGGGCGCCAGCCCTGCCGCAATAGCGTACCGAACGCCTTGGCTTCGGCCAGCACGGAGACCGTACCACTGAGCGGATCGTCGGCGCCGAAGACCCACGCATCATGGTGATTAGCGCGAATGATCCATTCATCGGGAAACTCCGATCCTGGAATTTGGGCGATCACGTCATAGAGATTTACGACATTCCAGTTCGAGCTCACCTTCAGATGAACCGTAGCGGGTCCGGGGCCAACGTGGTACGTAATTCCCAGGGCGCCGCGCCAGGGCAGCGGCGCCACGGGGCCGCCCAAGGCTGACAATAAAGGTAGGGCGTTGCCGTATCCGATCGGCAGAGTGGGAATCTTGGTGAGCGTCGGAATGTCCTTAAGCGGCAACCGTGGCGGATTCAGGTTGCCATCGGCCAGGGCCGGAGTGGAGGGATCGCCTTCACCCAAACTTATATCTAAGGCGCTGCCGCGTTGCACGCCCAGCGGCGGCCGCATCGCCCCCTTGGGGAAAACATCTCCCTGGAAATAACCGTCGTCACGGGGATCGGAGTAAAGGATGCAGCCGACCGCTCCGTGCTCGGCCGCCACCTTGGGTTTCACGCCGCGCCAGCTCCTGCCATAGCGCGCAAGTACGATCTTGCCCTTCACGTCAATGCCCATGCGGTCCAGACGCTTATAGTCATCGGGCACGCCGTAGTTCACATAGACGAGCGGCGCGGTGACGTCGCCATCGATCGAGTAAGCGTTGTAGGGCGGCAATTGCCCCGGAGCGCTCGAGGTGGGATCACCGGGGACCGGCGGCTCGTCCAGCTTGGCCACGTATTTATCCGGGGAGACCAACTCCAACTGGTTGTCCTTCGGCGTGGGGAACAGAACGTGAAAAGTCTCGATGCGGGCATCCAGGCCATCCGCCCGGAACTGTGCCAGAATCCACTCCGCATTATCGCGATCGTAGGGCTGGCTGAGCGCATGCGGCTTGAGGGAGAGCCGCTGCATGTCTTGCCGCATCTGGTCTGGATCGGGGAGCGCCTGAAGCTTCTGCTCCCATTGCTGCTCGGTGGTGGCGGCGGCGGGGGAAAACCCGCTCAGAGTCCCCGCCGAGCCGTTATCCTGCGCTCGTGTGGCCGTGGGAACAGCCAGCAAACAAACCAACACTACAGCCAAAAACCGGCTGATAACAAGCATCCAATTCTCTCCAAATTCCCGGCTGGTTCGGATTCAGGGGCTGCCGTGGCTCCGGTTCTCCGGGATGTCTTTGCCGGCGGATCAACGCTCACCTATGGTCGCACGACCTCAGGAGTGTGTCTTGTCGTAATTTAGCGTGCTTTTCTCCGTTTAGCACAGCTGCAACGGAGACGAAATACAAAATTCTATTGAAGCTGCTTCTTTCAACAGGCCTTGGGCGCCCCATATCTAATTTGAACTTCGGACAAGTCGGATCAGCGCGGATTGTAAGTTATATTTGCGGTTGACATCTTTTTGAAAGGAATTCATAGTAGATGCGAGTCAGCCCGAAACTCCTGGCGATTACTGCAGACAAAGCCCCGTAGCTCTGTTCATGCATCGCAGCAACCAATGTGTAGAACTGTGCATGCTTTTGGACTTGGCGCTTGAACTAACCTGTTTGAGTACGGGTTAGACACCTCTCAAGAAGAGCTGCTTCTTTCAGAGAAATGATTCGTGGCTCGTCTGTAGAGCGATCGAGCCGGCTCAATTGAGCGCGGCGTATCTCGATCGAGGTCCAGCAAACGCCTTGTACTCAAAAGCACCCGCACAAAGATATAGATTCGCCAGAGCTGACCGCATTACTATCACATGCCTGAGCCCGGCCTTGAGAGTCAAAACTTCCCAACGGTGAGGAGTGAGTCATGAATTCGGATTCCAACACGACTATGAATCGCAGGGGATTCATCCAAGGAGCGGTCGCCGGAGCGGCTTCTTTCGCGTTCACCAAATCGGGTTTTGCCGCCACTGGCGCAAACAAGCAGGCTGTGCTCGCCCAGGTCCCCAAGCTGCACGGCGAATGTGTTCAGCGATTGCAGGCCTGGATTAAGGTGCCATCGATCGCGGCCGAGAATCGCGGCTATCCGGACGGCCCGAATTACATGGCTAATTTAGCCAAAGAAGCCGGATTCCAGCATGTCGAAGTCGTGCCGACGGCGGGGAAATCCGGCGTTTTCGCGACGCTCAATGCCAACGCGCCCAAGACGATCGCGGTCTATTTCATGTATGACGTCAAGCAGTTTAATCCGGCGGAGTGGTCCTCGCCGCCGCTGGCTGCCGCCATCGTTGAAAAGCCCGGATTGGGCAAGGCGGTTGTTGGCCGCGGCGCGGTCAACAGCAAAGGGCCCCAGTCCGCCTTCCTTGGCGCGCTGCATGCATTTCGAGCGGCGGGCAGCAATCTGCCCATCAATGTCGTACTGGTATGCGAGGGTGAAGAAGAGATTGCTTCACCGCACTTCCCGGAGATCGTTCATCGTCCCTATATACAGGCTGCTCTCAAAAAGTGCGACGGCATCATTACTCCTTCCGCCGCCCAGGCTCTGGATGGAAGTGTTGAAGTTACATTAGGAGCGAAGGGCGTCGTCGAATTGGAACTGGTGTCCAGCGGCGAGCACTGGGGCCGCGGTCCCAAACATGATATTCACTCCAGCTTGGAAGCGGCGGTCGACAGTCCTACCTGGCGGCTGGTGAAAGCGCTGAATACTCTGGTGGGGCCGGACGGGCACACTCCGGCGGTCGAGGGCTTCGGCGCCAACGCGCTGCCGCTCAGTCCGGCGCAGAAAAAGATGATCGAGGTTGCTATCAAGCGGCGCAGTGAAGCGGACACCATGCAGCAGTTGGCGATCCAGCACTGGGTCCGCGACGTGAGCTGGCTCGAGTCGCAGGAACTTCTCGAATCCAAGCCGACAATCAACATTGAGGGATTGGTCGCCGGCTATACCGGCCCCGGCGGCAAGACGATTCTGCCCCATCGCGCAGTTGCCAAGATCGATATGCGCCTGGTCCCGAACATGACCGCCGCCGGTACGCTTGCCTTGCTCAAAAAGCACCTGGTAAACCACGGTTTCGCGGATATCGAAGTGAACATGAGCGGCGGCTACAATCCAACAACTACATCTGCCGATTCGAATCTCATCAAATCAGAACTAGCCGTCTATCGAGCAGCGGGTATCGACCCGATTCTCTGGCCCCGCTCCGCCGGTTCCTGGCCCGGTTATATCTTTACCGATCCGCCGCTTTCGCTCGCGGCAGGACAGTTTGGCCTCGGACATGGCAATGGCGCGCATGCTCCGGACGAATATTATCTGGTGGATTCGCAGAACCCTAAGATCGAGGGCATGGATGGCGCCGTGCGCTCTCACATCGAGTTTCTTTACGCCATGGCATAAGGATGAGAAGGAAGGGGAGTGTCTTGAACTATTCGGATAGCCGGTTATTCTTACTTGGTTTTCTGCTCGCTGCGTCGCTTGGTTTCGCGGAGAAGCCCGCACAAGTCTTACAACGTCCATCGATCCAGGCGGCCATGGCGGCCGCCAAAGCCAACGAGCCGGGGATTATCGAGCAACAGATTCACATCTGTGAGATCGCAGCCCCGCCTTTCCAGGAAATGACCCGCGCGAAGGAACTTGCGCGAATCTTTAAGGACGAGTTGAATCTGGAGAATGTGCGCATCGATGAAGCCGGCAATGTCATTGGGGACCGCCCGGGCAAGAGCGCTCATCCCCATCTTGTGGTCGCCGCCCACCTGGATACTGTTTTCCCTCCAGGCACCGATGTGCACGTAACACGCGACGGCAACCTGCTGAAGGGACCGGGAATCGGCGATGACTGCCGGGGACTTGCAACTCTCATTGGTACAGTTAAAGCGATGAACCAGGCGAAAGTCCAGACCAACGGAACGGTTACCTTCGTCGCCGATGTTGGAGAGGAGGGGCTGGGCGATCTTCGCGGAATGAAGCAGCTTTTCGGAAAAACCATGCCCGGCCAGATCGATGAGTTCATCTCTATCGAACCCGGGGGGCCCACCCGCGTATCGAACGGCGGGGTGGGCAGTTACCGCTATCGCGTGACATATACCGGCCCCGGCGGGCACAGCTATGGAGCCTTCGGCATGGCAAATCCGATTCACGCCCTGGGACGGGCGATTGCCAAAATCAGCGATTTCCAAGTACCCACTACACCTAAGACGACTTTCAACGTCGGCCGTATTGGAGGCGGCACCTCCGTCAATGCCATTCCTTTCGAGGCTTGGCTTGAGTTCGATGAGCGCTCGATTGACACAAAGTCGCTGGATGAGGTCGATGCGAAGTTCAAGCAGGCGATCCAAAGCGCCCTGGAGGAAGAGAATGCCCGCTGGGAAAACAAGGTCTTGCTCAAGGTGGAGATCAAGCAAGTTGGAAATCGTCCAGCAGGCCAGACCGACCCAAATTCGCCTATTGTCCAAACGGCAATGGATTCGGTCCGCGCGCTTAATCTGGGAGAGCCTAAATTGGGCGCCGGCTCCTCCGACGCCAATATCCCAATGCATCTCGGCATCCCGGCAATCGTGCTCGGGGCAGGCGGCAGCGACAAAGGAGCGCACTCTCTAAATGAAACCGATGATGTTACGGATTCGTGGAAGGGCGTGCAGAACGCAATTCTGACAGCTGTTTCGCTTACCGAATAGCCTTCTTTCTGTTTTGCAGCTTCTTCCCGCTCAATCAATCTTGGCGCCCGGGATTCTCGGACGTGGGATTCCACAAATCTCAACAGTGTCGATCGATTTGTGAGTAGCTTGCGGCACGACTAAAGTTCCCGTATCTGGCGCAAAGAGCGCGCTAGATACGGGCACCCGGCTCTGCACCTGAAACGAAGGATCCCTAATTTGGACTTTGCCTCCTGTCTCAAATGGGACTATTATCTGTCCAAGATGGGACCAGCAGGGGTCCATAATATGCAAGCGAGTGTAGAGCAGGTCTACGAGCAACTCGGCGGCGAAGAAGGGGTTGGCGCGGAGATCCACTCCGAGTCTGAGATGGAGCGTCTGCTGCGAGAGGGGTTACCCATATCTGTTCTGGGCAGGTTTCGCGAGACTTGGGGCCTAACGATTATGGAACTGGCATCCAGCCTCTCAATCCCAAAGAGCACACTCATGCGCACACTCGAACGGCGCAGGCGCCTGGCCGCGGGAGACTCTGATCGCGTCTATCGGCTGGCCTCGATTCTAGCCCTGGCCGAGGAGTATATCGGCGATCGGAAAAAGGCTCAGCTTTGGCTCAGGCAGCCGAACCGCGCCCTCGGAGATGTGACGCCGCTACGGGCGCTGGAGACGGAGATCGGGGCGCGGCGTGTGGAACAGATTCTCGGACGCATTGCGTACCGGGGGTGTGAGCTAGGTGGAGGTTTACCGGGTGACGCGGCGCAAATTCGCTGGCGAGAACCCATTTGATGGAGAAGGCTCGTTTCTCTTCGGCGGCCGCTGGTCGAGCGTAGGCGTTCGCGTCAGCTATACGGCGCAGCATCGCTCGCTTGCCATTCTGGAGTACCGGGCAAACATCGATCCGGCGCTGGCTCCGGACGATCTCGTCATTGCGACACTGGAGATACCGGATGATCTCCCTATCGCACCAACTCCCTCTCTGCCTGAAGGGTGGAAAGAATATCCGGCGCCGGCGTCGCTCAGGCGCATCGGCGATCGCTTCATTGCAGAAGGCAAAGCGGCGCTGATGCTGATCCCGTCAGTACTTGTCCCGAAAGAAAACAACATTCTGCTGAATCCCATACATCCGGACGCGGCGAAGATGGTGCCGCAACCGCTCGAGCCCTTCCTTTACGACCGTAGGCTTCTGTAAGAAGCACACCCCGGTTGAGCCGAATCGGCATGACACATCCTAGATCAGTTGTTGACTCCCGCAGGGACGGCCGAATCATTTCTTTTACAAACACATACTCAGGGTCCCTCGGATCCACGTGGTACGGCCCGCGCTCGAGATTCAGAGCACCAGTTCCCCGCCCTGTCTGCTCTCCTCCAGAGGGTTCTTGTCTTCGGTGAATGTGGGCAGTGTGAATGAGAAGACTGAACCGGCCCCGGGCTGACTCTGCACGGAAATTGAAGTGTTATGTTGCTCAGCAATCCACTGAGCAAGCGCGAGCCCTAGCCCGACGCCTCGACCCGTTCTCTGCTTAGCATTGGGGACGCGATAGAAACGATCGAAAATGTGAGGCAAATGTTCGGCTGCGATTCCGATTCCCGTATCGCGCACGGAAATGCTAGCCCGCTGTGCGTCCAAGCGCACGCTCAAGTGGACGGACCCGCCCGCAGGCGTATATTGGCAACCGTTATCCATTAGGATCCGCAGAAGCCGGTGGATCGACGCCTTGTTTCCCAGCACCGGAATCGATTCGCCGCTTGTATCGGCAGTCAGCTTCAACCGAAACTGCCCGGCGCGGTCCGTCCACTCGCTTCGGACGTTGTCCATCAAGGCGACGAGATTGAATGGCTGCAACTCCAATTTTTCCGCTCCGGCATCGGAGCGCGCGAAAGCGAGTAGCCCTTCGATCAGAGTTGTCATCTGCTCCGATTCGCGCTGTATCTGTTGCAACGCGTCCCGGTAGTACTCCGCCGAACGGGGGAAGCAGAGTGCAACGTCCGCCCGCGTCCGAATCAGAGCCGTTGGCGTTCGCAGTTCATGAGAGGCATTTGCTGTAAAAGCGCGGACGCTTCGGACCGCGGTCTCGATACGTTCAAGCATCTGGTTGAGTGTGGATGAGAGATGTTCGATCTCGTCGCCGCTTCTGAGCACCGGCAAGCGCGCCGCAAGATTCCGGTCGTTGATGCGGCGGGCTTCCGTGGCGATAGCTGCAACAGGGTTGAGCGCCTTTCGACTCAGCGAATGACCGGCGAATGTGGCCATCAAGATCACAAGCGGAACAGTCACGAGCAGCTCGCGGCGAAACTCCGAGAGAATCAGATAAGACCTATCCGTAGATATCGCCATCAACATGAAATAATCGCGGCCATTCACCGTACTCCTCCGCAATAGCTCCTGGAGGTGATGTCCTGGCATCGGCACAAACGTGGAAACCGCGCCCAAACCATCTGGAAGGGGAGTCATCGGGTCGGAGATTCTGGCTCTGTCCGACCGGTAGATCCAGTGGCCGTCCTGGTCGATAAGTTGGAGCCACTTTCCTTCGTCTTTCTGGTGGTAATCGTTGAAAATCGCGGCGCGAAGCTGATCAAGCGGCGTGTCCGGCGGCAGCGCTGCAAGTAGGCCTTCGATGTCTTCGAGGCGTTCCGTAACTTCGTGTTGCGTCAGCGTTTCGAGGCTGCGCCGCAGCAGAAACCAGGATGAAACACTCAAGACGAGGCCCGCGGCCGCAAAAAAGCATAAGTACCAGAGCGTAAGGCGCGTGCGGATCGGGAGGATCTTTATGCGGAGGCTCCTTCCGCATTCGGCAGACGAAGAGAATAGCCCACGCCCTTTATGGTATGGATCAGCTTGGTTTCGAACGAAGCATCTACTTTATTGCGAAGCAGATTGATATAGGTATCGAGCGTGGTCGTTCCGACTCGGCGATCTCTGCCCCACACGGTTTCGATCAGCGTGCTGCGCGGAACGGGTTTTCCGTCCGCGCTCATCAGGCAATGAAGTAAGAGCAGTTCCGTGCGCGTTAGATCCAGCGCCCGTCCGCCGCGGTAGGCGTTGTGCTTGCCGCGGTCCAAAATCAGCGTATCCACCGTCACCCGTTCGGCCATGCCCTGATAGATCTTCCGCGAAATGGATTGAATTCGCGCGAGCATCTCCGGAAAAGAAAAAGGCTTGGTGAGATAGTCATCGGCTCCTGCATCGAGTCCGCGAATGATCTGGTCTTCTGAATCGCAAGCCGTCAACATTAGAATCGCACTCTGAATATTTCTTGCACGCATTCTTCGCGCGACCTCGCAGCCATCGATGATCGGCAACAGTACATCGAGCACGATGACATCAAATCCGTGTGCGCAGGCTAACTCAAGGCCTTCCTGTCCATTTGGCGCCGTTAGAACGGAATAGCCATGTTCCCGTAGACCATCCCGAAGCAGTGTCAGCATTTCATCTTCGTCTTCGACGACCAGGAGGCGCATAGATCGAAAGTTTCTCGTTCGTGTTCCACGGAGTGATGCCGAGTCCGCAAAAAAAGGCAGAACGACGAATCGGCTTCCTCAAGATTCTTTCATCTGCCTGTTAACGTCCCTTTAAGATATACCTCTATTTTTCCAGTTAACCTTGCGGATCGTTCTTGACGATGAATCTGCCCATCGGTGGTAGAAGCCCGTCTGCGGCTGTGCGGCAAGGCATAAAGGAACTGGAGAATCGTCGCGAGAAACCGTGCTGCTATCAATTGCTCTCTTATCCATGTCGCGCGCTCAGCCGTGCGGTTTCGTATCCAGAAAAGATGACCTCAATGGAGTTCAAGTTCAAGCCAATGACGCACCGAATGTCCCTTCCACTTCGCTGGATTTCGCTTCTGGCCTTAGCATTAATGCTCTGCGGTTTTCCGCCTCGTACCAGCGCTCAGACGCGCGGAGCCATAGGCGGGACAGTCACCGATCAGATTGGAGCAGCTCTGCAAGGCGCAGAGATCTCCGTACAGTCTCCAGTCCTCACAGCCTCGACGAACGAGCAGGGGCGGTTCTACATCAACGACCTTGCGCCCGGAACCTACAACCTCACCATTACCTACGTTGGCCTGGCCCCCTTCACCACTTCGGTTACTGTCAACGCGGGGCAGACCGCAAACGTCGATACTCAATTACGCGTGGCTAATCAAGGCCAGACAGTTGTCGTAACGCCTGGGCGCGCCTCCGCCGAGGCTGAAGCCATCAACATGGAGCGCGCCGCGGACAATCTTCTGCTGGTAATGCCGAACGAAGTCATCACCAGCCTGCCCAATGCTAACCTTGCCGACGCGTTAGGGCGCCTGCCAAGCGTTACGCTCGAGCGAGACGAGGGTGAAGGCAAATACGTGCAGGTCCGCGGCACGGAGCCGCGCCTTACCAACACCACCGTGGACGGCGTCAACCTCCCATCCGAAGAGCCAGGCGTCCGGCAGATCAAGTTCGACGCCATTCCGTCCGGTCTGGTTGACTCCGTCCAGATCAGCAAAACACTGCAAGCAAATATGGAAGGCGACGGCATCGGCGGGTCCGTGAACCTCGTCACCAAGACGGCGACTGACACCCCCACGTTTGAAATCACCGGCCTAGGCGGTTATACGCCCATCATCCACGGCCGCGGCAACACTACGGAGACCGCTACCTTCGGCCGCCGCTTCGGCGCCAGCAAGAAATTCGGTTTCATCGTGGGCGGCTCGTATGACTGGGAAGGCCGCGGCATCGACGACTTCGAGCCGGTCCCCGATCAAAATAATGGTTCGACGTGGTTCGATGGCGCGAGCCTCCGGCAGTATCAGTACTTCCGCCCGCGGTACGGCTTCGCCGGGAGCACCGACTACCGCATCCGCGATGGCTCGAACGTCTACGCGCGCTTTCTCTATTCGGATTTCAAGAACTACGGCGACCGCTGGGCCTACCAGTTGCAGGACAACACGCCCGGCGTTTCGCTGCTCGCCCCCCAGAATCAAGGCGGCGTTCCTTCCTATGATGGAGAACTTCGAAACCCGGACATCCAGGTGGGCAGCCTGATCCTTGGCGGCAACCACGTTCTTAATACGACGTGGTACACATGGGAGGCCAACATCGGCCGTTCTTCCTACGGCAATTCGCCGTATTCGGACGCATACTTCAACTCGACGCTTCCTTCGAGCAACTGCGAGTT
This sequence comes from uncultured Acidobacteriaceae bacterium, assembly GCA_963705665.1. GTDB lineage: Bacteria > Acidobacteriota > Terriglobia > Terriglobales > Acidobacteriaceae > PALSA-350. Next base: position 65,711 of record CAVPKQ010000051.1, read on the forward strand.
CAGTCCCGGCGCGACAAAGGACAAGTACCTTCCGCAATGGACCCAGGCCTGCTTCACCGAGATCCAGAATCCGGCCAACTTCACCCTCAGTAACGTCACCCGCGACCTCGGCAAAGCTGTGCAGCTGAACCTCGGCGTCGGCGGATCCGGCGCCAAGCAGTATCACATCGGCAACCGGTCGGCGGTGTTCGAGTACGGCGGCAAGTTCCGCAACGAGCACAAATATGCCAATACCTACGTGCTCACCCTCACACCCAACGGCAACGTAGGCATGTCGCAGTTCCCGAACAGCTTGATCAACCACAACTACTACAACGGCGGCAAATACCAGCTCGGCTACAACGTCTCGCTCGAAGACGTTCTCTCCTACGCGAACAGCAACGCCGCATCCTTCACCGCCGACAGCACGCAGGGGCAGGATCCCTCGCAGTTCGGCCTGGTTGAGCAGGTCAGCGCGGGCTACGTGATGAACACCATCGACTTCTCCAACGGCGTGCGTTTCATCGCTGGCCTGCGGGTTGAGAACACCTTCGACGGCGTTCACAACCTTGCCTTCGGCGATAACGGAACCGTCGCGCCCAACGCATTCTCCGGCTCCTACTACACGCTTCTGCCGAGCGCCTCGATTCGCTTCAACGCCGGGCCCGATAGCTACGTGCGTTTGATCTATGCGCGCGGCCTCTCACGCCCGGACCCGCAGGACATCGCCCAGCCGCTCAGCTGGACGGTTTCCGGCAACGGCGCCAACCGTTACTCCGTCAGCTTTGGTAACGCCAACTTGAAGGCCGAAACCGGCGACGACGTGGATGTCCTGTTTGATCATTATCTGAAGCCGTTCGGCGTCATCTCCGTCGGCTACTTCTACAAATCGCTTCAGGACCCGATCGTCGTGAAGTCCTATCAGCTTGTTAACTATCTACCCCCAAGCGCGCCGCCTGAGGATCGAGGAAATTACCTGGCCACCCAGCCGGTCAACGCCGGCAGCGCATGGTTGAGCGGCTTTGAGGCGTCGTATCTCCAGCACTACACCGCGCTGCCAGGCTTCCTGGGCGGACTCGGAATGTCGGCAAACTACAGCTACATCGGCTCCAGCACAAATGGCATTCCGGGCCGTTCCGACCATCCGCGGCTGCTGCGCAATTCACCCAACATGTTCAACGTCAGTCCGACCTATGACCGCGGCCGCTACTCGTTGCGTCTGGGTCTTTCCTATAACCAGGCGAGCATCTACGGCTACCAGTACCAGGACGGCACGCCGGGCGGCATCAACGGACCGCTCAGCGATATCTACTTCTACTCTCATTTCCAGGTGGATGCGCAGGGCATCATCGGGATGGGGCACAACCTGAGCCTGGTGGTGTCCGGCCTCAACCTCAACAACGAGGTGTTTGGGTTCTACCAGGGCAGTTCGCAGTACATGATACAGCGTGAGTACTACCAGCCGACGTTCTCCGCCGGCGTGCGCTGGACGCCAACTCGGGGAGAGAAGTAACGCTCCAACAAACCCAGCACTGGCGTGCTGGCTATTTTCGCGCCGTCCCTGCGGGACTCATTTCACGACCAATTTGTCGATAGTCCCGAGCTTATCCGCAGCGCAACCCGTCACATGCTTTGCACGCGTAGAACGCGTTCAGGTTTGTGACTCGCGCGGTTTGGCGATTTGGTCGAGGTTCTCGCGCATATCCGCAAGCCTCGATCTGCCTTCCGCCGAACCTTCAACGACAGCTTCAATGCTTCTGAGAAATTCAGGCAGGTGCATCTTTTGGCGAAATCCCGGCAGATACGGCTGGATCTTCGCGTATTGGAAGTACATCTCCTGGCAGGTGTCGTAAACCAGCGCCGCGTCAAGAGCTTCATGAATAACGAAAGCTGCGACCATGTCCCAATATCCGAAAACCTGAAGGATGTATCCGGTCTGTTGGCCGCCTGAACTCACCAGGCTCACGAATTCATCAACCGAGCCCGGCATGAAATCGCCCCCTACATAGCTGCGCGCTGAACGCATCACCGTCTCGCGGCGCAACTCGTAGAGTTTGAGAATAAGTTCAGCCTGCTTGATTGCAATGTCAGGATCTTTCAACGGGCTCCCGCCTCTCTTGGATTGGAGATCTTCTGCCCGCAGACAGCGTCTGAATACGATGAGAATTCCTAGACGGGACGGCCTGGTCTATGGCCCGAATACTCAAGAAAAAAACGGCGAAACTCTTGCACTGCTCCGTTTGCGCCGGCGGGGATTCCCGCCGGCCATTGCATAATCATGCGCGCATGGGACTAAATGCAAGCAATCACTTGTGCTGTCCGCCGGCCTCCTTTACCGCCTCACTGAGTTGGGCGAAGGTATAGCTTCCCCAGGGACCCATGGTGTACCTCTTGCGCAGGTACGCCTGGGTCTTCTTACGGTTCTTCGAATTTGCCTTGAAACCATCGTTCTGCAACCAGCGCATGTAGCCGATACTGCGAATCTGAGTTTGCAGGCAGGCATTCCAGTCGTGATCGTCGTTGATGGCGTAAGCAGTCTCCGAAAAGGAGTGATCTTTCATGTTCTGGCAAATCTTGCCCGCAGTTTTCGGCAGCGGCTTGTTACTCCAGACATAATGCTGAGCGATAAAGTCATACTCATATCTCGGATTTAAGGGAGGGTCACTGTGAGCCGGCGTAGGAAGGGTTGAGGGACGGGTAGGCAAGGCCTTCTGCGTTTGACTAGTGGCAGATAATGCGCAAGCGAGCGAAAGGGCGGCAACTGTGCCCGCAGGAAGTAGTGACTTCATAGTTCTCCTCCATCTACTTTGAATTCCGATCTGGCTGTAGAGATGCCTGCGCTGAGGATTCGCTCAGGCCAGGCAAAGGTCTGCAGGCAGCTCGTAAATATATGACAGGATCGGATTTATCCACCAGAGAAGCGCCTGCCTCTCTCCCCGGCATGACCAACCAAGATTTGGAACAGGAACTAGAGCGTTTTCAGGGATGATAGAGCATCTGGAATCTGAATGGCGCAAAATAGGGCGCTTTTTCCTGGAAGGAATCCGAAGAAGCATACGGAGTGTCTTCCCTTTTCTTTCTGTCATTCCCGAAGGGAATCTGCTTCTGAGCCTCTCGGGCATACTCGGTTTCCGGAGCGTCGGGAACAGATCTTCCCGGGCTGGGGTTTATTTGGCGCTGGGAAAGGCAAAGCAGATTCCCTTCGGGAAAGAAAAGCAAAGACGGGCAAAGGACATGGGTGATGCAAAATGGGGCACTGTTCCTGGCAGCATGACAGATAAAGGTCACAGACTCTGCGTCTTTCGGGGAGAGGTGCAGAGCAGCTTACTACCCTAGGATGATGAAACGGTTGTTAACAGTGCTACCTCGGGAGCCCCTGTGAAAGTGATTCTCTTGCTATTTGCTTTTTTGATGGTGGGCACCGCGTCTGCCGAGGCGGCGCCGTGCAAATTACCCCTGTATATTGAAGCGTCCCACGGCGCGGCCCCCGGTAATACGGACAACACCGTAAACCTCTTTCTTTATGGCCTTAAAGCGGCTGTGGCGCTCCGGCAGGGATGCATTGTCGACAAGATGGCCGATTCTCATCTCGGCCTGTATTTCACCACGGTGAGGCTCATCAATGATGCGGGTGGGAGCAGCGCATCAGTAGTGGCAGTGACGCTGGCAGTGCCGTTCAACGGGGTCCCCGTTTATATGGACGACTACGTGCTCGTTATCCGGGACACGGACAGCGTCGATGGGCAGGTGAATGCGTTGCTCGAAAGCATCGGCCAGACCCTGGACAGGCATAGCTCACCTGATTGAAAGCCGGCCGCGGTAGCCGGTTTATTCACTGCATGAATATACACCGCCAAGCCTTGACAACCTCAGTGCGCTAAGCGGAATATGATCGCGCCTGGAACTCGACCTCCAGAGTTTCTCCGCGCCTGAAGTTCGATCCCAGTCCTCCGCGCCCGGCACCAAGGCCTGGCGGAGGTGCATCGCCAACAAGCGGAACTCCATTGAGGAGGTCTGACATGAGGGCATTCCTGGGTCTTACGGCTAGGACAGTGATCGCTCTATCTATGTTGGGGGCGGTCTCCTTTGGACAGCACTATAACCAGACAAATCTGGTGTCGAACACGGCTGGAGTTGCGCCCGTGACCGACTCGGATCTGATTAACCCTTGGGGAATGGCAAGGAGTTCCAGTAGTCCCTGGTGGGTCTCCGACAACGCCACCGGACTCAGTACGCTTTACAACGGCGTCGGGACCAAGCAGGGGTTGGTTGTCACCATTCCTGCAGCAACCTCGGGTCAGAAAGGATCCCGACCGGCATAATCTACAACGGCAGCACAACCGATTTTCTGCTGGCGAATGGAAAAGCCGCCAATTTTCTATTCTGCACGATTGATGGAACCATCGTCGGTTGGAACTCAACCGCAGGCCCCCTAATTGTGGTGAAAACCGCCAATGGCTCAAGTTATACAGGTTTGACCAGCGCTTTCATCTCTAACAAGCTGTATCTTTATGCCGCTAACTTTACCAAGGGAACAGTGGATGTTTATGACACCGCATTTCACCAGGTCAGGTTTGGCGAGGAGCGTTTTGACGACGATCAACTCCCACCCGATTACGTACCGTATAACGTACAGGCCATCGGAAACGACATTGTCGTCACCTACGCGCTCCATCAACCCGGGAACCAGTTTGAGACCGATGGACCTGGATTCGGTTATGTGGACATCTACACATCGCGAGGCCGGTTGCTGCTGCGTCTGGAGCACGGAAATTGGCTGAATGCGCCCTGGGGAGTAGCTTTGGCGCCACTCGATTTTGGACGTTTCAGCCACGACCTGCTGATCGGGCAGTTTGCAGGCGGGGGAACGACCGAGTCCAGCGGATACATCGCAGCCTACAACCTGATAACCGGACGTTTCGACGGCCTGCTCCAAGATACGAGTGGGAACCCGATCGCAATCAATGGGATCTGGGCGCTAAGCCCGGGGAACGCCAGCACAGGCAATTACGATGCTACAGCTTCACCCGCCGCGGAGATGTACTTCACCGCCGGTCCTCAACACGGCTCCGGGGGCCTGTTCGGCTACCTGACCGCGGTCTCGACGGAGTTGATCAAGGGTAACGACCAATAGGCGCGAACCAGACGAGGAGGCATTCCGCTATCCCCCGCGATTCTGCCGCGCACTCCATGTCCTTAAATGCCCCCTTCTTCTTTGAAGCGGCGGGCTCCAGACGATCGCGAGATCCGCCGCTGAAGGGTAAGGAACCTTTCAGAAGGGAGAAACACGTATGAACAGGCATCCACGCTTTCTATTCGGAGCCGCATCCATCTCGGCGGTCTTCGTGATCTTAACGGGCGGCGGAATTACGAAGGTGACTTTTTCGCAGGAACTTGGCCACTCCGGTCAATGGCCGGTTGCCGGACAGAACCTGGACGGAACGCGCGATCAGGCCGCTGAGCGCCTCATTGGCCCTTCCAACGTAAATACTCTGGCGCCCAAGTGGGTTTTCACCACCGGAGGGGATGTTTCAGCAACTCCTACGGTGGCAGACGATGCAGTCTACTTTCCCGATTGGGCAGGGAACCTTTATGCCGTGGATAAGGACACGGGTGAGCTCATCTGGTCTCACAAAATATCGGATTACGATGGTGTTTCCACCGCCGTTTCCCGCGTCAGTCCGGTTGTTGCCGGCGATCAATTAATCCTGGGGGATATTGAGAACTACGCAGCGATCCATTCGGGAGCGAACCTGATGGCGGTCGACCGCCACAGCGGCGCGCTGCGCTGGATCACGCAGGTGGAAACACATCCGGCGGCCATCATTACCGGGTCGCCGGTGGTCTTCGGAGACACGGTTTACGCCGGCGTTTCCACCAACGAGGAGTCGACCCTCTCCAGGGATCCGAGCTACCCATGTTGCACTTTTCGCGGCAGCGTCGTAGCCCTGGATGTGAACACGGGCGAAATCCGGTGGAAAACGTATGACGTGCCGGACAACAACGGCGCGACGGATCAGTTCAGCGGTGGCGCAGTCTGGCAGCCGCCGGTCATTGATCCGGCGCGCGGTGTGTTATATATCGGCACAGGCAACAACTACACCGTTCCCGCCGACGTTCTCGCGTGCCAGAGTGCGCTGGCGGTCGTCAACCTGAGCGATATGTGTGTTCCCAATGACGATTACTTCGACACCGCTCTCGCGCTCGATTTGAAAACCGGGGCTATCAAGTGGTCGCGCCGGCTCGAAGGATACGATGCCTGGACGATCGCTTGTAAAGCTGTTCCCCAAGCCGCAACTGTCCCTCGCCCCAAGGCCCGGATGATGACCTGTCCGGCGCCGGACCGAACCTGTTCAACCACGGCCGAGTGGTAGGCTTCGGCCAGAAGAACGGTATGTATTGGGCGCTTAACCCGGATAACGGCGACATCCTTTGGGGCACCTTTGTGGGTCCGCAATCCTCCGCGCTTAACGGCACCTTGGGCACAGCCACCCAGGGAGGCATCGAGTGGGGCACAGCCACCGACGGAAAACGAATCTATACCGAGATCGCCGACAGCGGCCATGTTCCCTACACCCTTATTCCATCCGGGCTCAGCATCACGTGGGGTTCGTGGAGCGCGCTGGATGTGGCGACTGGCAAAATCCTATGGCAGACGGCCGATCCGATTGCCGGAACGGTAGATTCCGGAGCGGTCAGCGTGGCGAATGGCGTTGTCTATGCAGGATCGGAGGACACTTCGGGGCACATGTACGCCTTGGACGCAGCAACCGGCAACATTCTGTGGAGCTTTGCCAGCGGAGGCCACGTGCTCGATGGGCCCTCGATTGCGGGTGGATTCATCTATTGGGGCGCGGGGTATAGTAAAACACCCCCCGGAAACGACAAGGTCTACGCCTTCACTGTCTCCGAAGAGCGACACTAGCCAGCTAGGCCCGAGCTTTCGCGGGACTTGCGGTGCCCGTAACCTTCCCCCTGATGAAGCAGGGGGCTTCTACTTGGACAAGCGAAGAAGGACCACAGCGTGCCGGGGGACGGTTACGGTGTAGCTGCCATGGAGGTGGCCGAGATCCTTTGCGGCCCAGAAATCCTTGGCATCCGCTCCTTGAGCAAAGCCGACATCGCTCAACTTCAAAGTAATGGGCAAGGCGGATTCCCCGCGATTGAAGAGACCGACAGCTTTGGCCCCGCCTTTGAGAGGTTTAGCCCAGATTTCGAGCGGTCCGGTCTCGGAGACGCGGTCACCCTGGATTCCCAGCGGATCCTGATCGATGGCTATGACATCCCGGTTTGTGAGGACGGCAAGGGTGTCCGGGCTCATTTTGGAGAGATCGTTGCCGGCGAGCAGAGGAGCCGCAAGGATCGCCCACAGGCTCATGTGCAAGCGGTTTTCAGCGGGGGTGAGCTTACCGTTGCCCACCTCCAGCATGTCGGGATCGTTCCAGTGCCCTGGGCCGGCATACTTCGCGAGACCCGCTTGGGAAAAGCCGATCAGCGTCATGCGATCGTAAGTGGCGTTGATATCTCCCGTGGTGCGCCAGAGATTGCCGCCCACCGAAGGACCCCATTGCCAGACCGCATCCCAACCATACTGGCATAGGCTAAAGACAATGGGCGCCCGGTCGCGATCAGCGCCCGATGCATCTTTTCGTAGGCCTGCTTCATGATCTGGTTGGCTTTGGCGGGGTCGTTGCCGGCCTGTTCCTGCATGATGGGGCGAAAACTGCACAGATCGTACTTGAGATAATCCATACCCCAAGCGGCATAAGTCTTGGCGTCTTGCGCTTCGTGATCGAAACTGCCTTCGTAGCCGGCGCAGGTCTTCGGTCCAGGCGAGGAATAGATTCCGATCTTGAGGCCCTTGGAGTGTACGTAATCGGCCAAGGCCTTCATGTCGGGAAACTTGCTGTTGCTCTGGATATTGCCTTGCGCATCGCGCTGTCCTTGCCAGGTGTCGTCAATGTTGACGTAAATATAGCCGGCATCCTTCATGCCGGTGGAGACGAGCGCATCGGCGGTAGCGCGCACGTCGGCGTCATTTACTCTCCCGGCGAAGAGATTCCAACTATTCCAGCCCATAGGCGGAGTGGCGGCGAGAGTCGTTTTCTGCGCCCGAAGCAGGGAAGGCAGAACTGAAGGCGTCAGCAGGACAGCGAGCAGCAGAGCACGTGTGGCATGAGTCACGAAAACTCCCAAAGAAAGAGGAATGGAAGGCCGAAGAAAATGTAACCCTTTTCATGCGGCGGGTCAATCCAGTCCGCCGTGCCTTGTATTGGATGCGAAGGATGGGGCACGCATAATAAAGGGCGCCCAGTCGGGAGTAAGCTTTGGTTGCTTGGGAAAGAACCAGAAGCCCACAGCGAAGGAGCGCCCAGATGAATACCAAGAAGATTAACACCAAGTACGTGGGAATGGATGTGCACCGGGATTGTGTTTCGATCGCGGTCTTAAACGAAGAGGGGCGGCAGGTGAGCCAGTGTATTGTGCCGACCGATGGAGCAGTGATTCTGGAATTGGTGCAGGGATTACGGGGGACGGTGCAGATCACCTTGGAAGAGACGACCCAATCGGCATGGTTGTACGATTTGCTGCAGCCCCATGTGAGCAAGGTAGTGGTCTGCAATCCGCGCAAGAATGCGCTGCTCAAGGTGGGCAACAAGAACGACAAACTGGATGCCAGGAAATTGGCGGAATTGCTGCGCGGCAACCAGTTATCCCCGGTTTATCACGGGCAGAACAGCGCGCGGGCGCTCAAGGAATTAGGCCGTGCTTATACGGTACTGACCGAAGACACGACCCGTGTGATGGCGCGCCTGAAGGCCATCTATCGCGGCCAGGTGGTGAGCACGCCGGGCAAGGCGCTTTATGGGCAGCGGCGGCGAGAGGAGCAGTTGCAGCTTCTATCGGCGAACAGCGCTCTGAAACAGCGTGCGGAGTATCTTTTTGAAGAACTCGACAGCTTGCGCACAGTACGGCACCGAGCACGCCAGGGGCTGATAACAGAGAGCCGCAAATTCGAGGCCGTCGAACTGCTGCGTAGCATCCCCTTCCTGGGGCCAATTCGCGCAGCCATTTTAATCGGACGCGTACAGACACCCTACCGGTTTCGCACCAAGCGGCAGTTCTGGAGCTACTGCGGATTAGGATTAGAGACGCGCAGCAGTGCGGATTACCGCATGGTCAAGGGCCAGATCCAACGCAGCAAGAAACCGGTGCAAATCACCGGACTGAATTTCCATCACAATCACGAGCTGAAGAACATCTTCAAGGGAGCGGCCACCACCGCCAGCATTCGTCCCGGGCCATTCCGGGAATATTACGAGAGTCTGATCGCCAAGGGAATGCAGCCGGAGATGGCTCGTCTAACCCTGGCGCGCAAGATAGCAACGATTGCTTTAATCCTATGGAAGAGAGGAGAACGCTTCGACGCAACAGAATTGCAAACACAAGCAGCTTGAGCGCGCTTAGAATCCAGGCCCAGTCTTCAGCTTCTCTGCTGCGATAGGGCGATCGGTTCTTGCGCTCTCGGTTCGAGGGTGAGGATCTAAACGAGGGATAGACGCATTGCCAACAGCGTGCAGTTTCATGGGGCACCATATCCCCCTTCGGATAACCGAAAAAAGCTATATGACCACGAGTCTCAGATAGAACCATGGTTGGCCATTCCGTTGGACCAATCGTTCTCTGCTTGATGGGTGCAAGGTACTGTTGGCCGTCTGTGATCGCATTATGAGAAATGCTGATCTAATTCAGCCGGGCTGGCGCTGCCAGCTGGTGCGCTATGGAAAAGCCGGTGGCTACGCCACCTCGGAAATCGCTCCGCGATTTCCGCTTTCCCACAGCGCCTACGGCTACTATCAACTCGACTCGGGACCGGATCGCGCCGCACTCAACACTTCGATCCATACAGCGCGGCCTCGCCGGGAGGGCTGGGATGTCAAAAGAAACTCCCCTCGCCGCGCTCGCGCCGAAGTTTTTTCTCTTGACATCCCCCTTTATAGAACATCCCCCTTTATAGAACCCTCGCTCGAGAGACCAGAAGCAGATTCCCTGCGGGAATGACAGACAGAAAAGCAAGTGCGAAACCGCAGCCCCGCCTTCTCCGCTTTTGCCTTTCTTTCTGTCATTCCCGAAGGGAATCTGCTTTCCCAAGGATCGTGGCGAGACGACTATTTTGTTGCGACAGGTTTGGCGAGCGGCTTGATGATATCGTCGAGCACGTCCGGCGTGCCCGCCACCCGCTCCAGCCTGGGATACTTTTCCCCTCCGTGGTAATCCAGCTTTACCACGCGGAACTCTTTGTTGCTGGAGACGATCAGCTCGATCGCGTCGGTCGATGTCTTCGTCTGTCGCAGCGCATCCTTGAGTACGCCGGGAGTGAAGGCATGACCATTGACGGCCACAATCTTAGTTTCGGGTCCTAACCCTGCGGTGAAAGCGGGCGAAAACATCCGGACGTCGGTGATAGTCCCATCGTTATTCACCTGAATGCCGGCAGAGAAGAACGCGTCGACCTGATGACGCTGGTCGAGCGCTGCTTGCTCAAAGTCCGTCGGCTGATCGGTGTAGACCAGGCGGTAGCCTCCATGCTCGATGCCGCCCAGTGGCGCATGGGGGGAATGGCTGTTGAGCCGTTGAGTGAGGAAGCCGCGCCAGTCGTAAGCAACCACGGAATTCAGATCCGCCACGATCTCATCGAAGTTGTAGGGCACAACCTTGGGCGGAGTATTTCCGCCCACAGCAAGAAACTTCACGCAAAAGTCATTGAGCGATTTCTTATTGTGTGTCAGCTGGCGGATGGTCGTGTCGACATCCAGCCAGATCAGTTCTCCCTCAAAATAGTAGTCCTGGCCGCGTTTCCAGTTGAACCAGCCGGTGGTCCGCCCTCTCAGGAATTGGGCTCCGATGGCGGTATCTTGGACGTTGCGCCAAATGCGTCCGGTGCGGTTATCCATCATCGCCGCAGTCAAGGCGAGCGCCTGGCGATACTGTTCCGGAGTCCACAAGCCGCTTCGCGCCGCCAGCACGCTGCCCCAGTACTCCGTCATGCCTTCGTAGACCCACAGCAGGCCGTCTCTCATTGGAGTCGCATAGTCCGGCGTATCCAGCCCGGCCGGCCGGCGATACTTGCCATTCCAGGAGTGGGTGAATTCATGGGGCAGCAGATCCGCGTTCAGCATGGCCAGCCTTGGATCGGAGAAGCCGTGCTCTTCAACCCCGTTGTCGCTCGACTGATGGTGCTCCAGGCCATCGCTGCGTATCTGGTCGCTCAAGCTAAGAAGGAAATGGTAACTCTCGTAGTGGCGCGAAGCATAAAGAACTCCTGTCTCCCTGACCAGCCGGGAGAGGCAGTTTAGAAACTCCGGCTTCAGATTTACGTCTTCGGCAGCTTCACCGGCTACATCCAGGAAGTGCTTGGGAGTGACTTCCGGCGCGAGCGGAATTTCACGAAAGTATTTTCCGGCAATCAGAGGCGAGTCCACCAATTGCCCTACGGAGCCAGGCGCGAAGGAGACATCGGCGCCGTCCTCGCGCTCCACCGTCAGTGGGCTGCCGAATTTCCAGCCGGATGGCAAGGTCAGCGAAGCAGTGATAGGGATCTCGGCGACAGGGATATGCGCGGGATACATCACCACCGAGTTCCACTCCACTACGGCCATGTTGGCGCTGGTCGCCTGATCCTCGTCGGAGCCGGTTTGCCCGGGCACCGATAGAAAGTCGAAAGAAACATCGAGCGTGCTCACGTCCCCGGGCACAGCCACATGGATCGCATACATATCGACGTCATCCCGGCGCCAGGGCAGGTCTCGATTATTGGCGCGGATAAAAACGCCGGCGACGTTGTCGATCGGCCCGGTAGGCCGGTGATCCCCGGGGATCCATTCCGGATATTCGAGCGTCAAGGGACCCGGGGTTACGGGAATCTGCAAATGAACATGAAGCAAATGGCGGGGCGCATCGCGCAGGTCTACATGAAGCAAGATCGGGGAGTGCGGGCGTTCTCTTTGCGTCTGGGCGCGGGCGGCAGAGCCGAACAAGCAGAGGACAGTCAAAAATATGGCGGCGGCGAACGCATTTTGGAGGCGCACCTTCATTGTTCAAATGATCGCACAGGATCCCAGGTCCCAGAATCGGGACCTGGGATTCCGCAAATCTTCTGCCACGTTCTATTCTTTGGGGCGGATATAATCCCCGCCTTTGCCGCCGGACTTGCGTTCGAGAACCACGTGGCGGATGGCGATGGATTTATCCAAAGCCTTGCACATGTCATAGACGGTAAGAGCCGCCACGGCCGCGGCGGTCAGGGCTTCCATTTCGACTCCGGTAGCGGAGACCGTAGCCGCGATGCTGCGGATGGCGATACCGCCGGAGACAATGGTGGCGGAGACGTCGATCAGGCTCAAGGGAAGCGGGTGGCACATGGGAATGAGTTCCGAGGTCCGCTTAGCAGCCTGAATTCCCGCGAACCGCGCGATCTCGAGGGGATTGCCCTTGGGGTTGTGAGGCAGCGCGTCAAGAACCTCGGGCGAGAGCGCGACGAAGGCCGAGGCTTCCGCTTCTCGATAGGTGGAAGGCTTCGCGCTTACATCCACCATTCGCGCATGGCCCTGTTCGTCGTAGTGCGAGAGCTTGCTCATCACAGGGAAGATTCTATAAGAGGATGGTCACGGTTTCACCGGCGGAGAGAGTAGGCTGGCCGGAGGGAACAACCAGAAAGCAGTTCGCCCGGCTGGCGCTGCTTATATCGCCGGAGCCCTGCCAGGACATAAGTTCAACCGTAGATTCAACAGGCGAGTCTTCCGGCGAGCTACCGAGCACGGCGGGGAGAAAGCGGGTGAGCCCCGGTTTTGCCTGAAAGTCTCGCTTGAGCTTGGCCTGTGCGAAACGTGGTCCGGAGAACGGCCTGCCGCCCAGAACGCCGAGCAGCGGCTCGACAAAAAGGGAAAATGTCACCATGGTGGATACAGGATTGCCGGGCAGACCGAAAAAATATTTTGGACGATCGGTGGGACCGAGTCTGCCGAAGACGATGGGCTTGCCCGGTTGGATGAGGGCGCCGGTGAAGAAGAACTCAGCGCCCAAGGAGAGCAGGACTTCTTCGACAAGATCGTATTTTCCCATAGAGACGCCGCCCGAGAGCAGCAGCAGGTCAGCTTCAAGCCCGGCACGGATCAGTGTTTGGAGGTGTTCGGCGTCGTCGCGCGCAATGGGGAACCGGACTGGTTCGGCGCCCGCCTGCAGCACTTGGGCGGCAAGTGAGTAGCTGTTGGAGTTACGGATTTGGTGGGGCAGAGGTTGTTCGCCAACCTCGACCAGCTCATCGCCGGTGGCGGCAATGGCCACTCGCGGGCGGGAGAAAACGCTGAGCTCGGCCGCGCCGCAGGCTGCCGCCATGGCGATCTGCGCGGCGGAGATGCGAGTGCCTGCGGGCAGGATCACGTGGCCTTGGCGAGCTTCTGCGCCCGCGGGGACGATGTTTGCTCCGGCGAGGATAACGCGCTCGCCGCTGTTCAGGAGATAGACGCTATCCCCTGCCTGCGCGACGTGCTCGAGCATGACGACGCAATCGGCGCCCGCGGGAACGGGTGCGCCCGTCATGATCTCGACCGCTTCTCCTTCGGCAACCTCCCTGGTAAGAGGCCAGATTTCTCCGGCGCGCAATTGGCCAATGACTTTCAGCTTGCGTCCCGGGGTGAGATCCGCTGCATGGCAAGCGAAGCCATCGCGGGTTGAACGGGGAAAGGGGGGCTGGTTCCGGTCGGCGGCGAGGGGCTCGGCCAGTACTCGTCCAAGCGACTCAAGGAGGGGAACGGTCTGCCTGGAAACAACCGGCTTCCCCGCCAGGAACTCGGCGTGATGGCGGACGATAATGCTGGCCTCAGCAAAGCTGACCACGAGGGATGGCCCCCGATCGCTCAATAGAACCCAATGCGCCGCAGGCTGCGGGTACTATGGCTTTGTATCAGGGCACGACTGAAGTCGCGCCCTGATACAAAGCCGTATTTTTCCGCAGCCTGCAAAGCCGATCGACGTCTTTAGTCAGTCAGGGCAAGGCTGAAGCCGTGCCCCGATACAGAACCGTATGTCTTTACTTCTTCTTCTTTGGAGCCGTGTACTTGCTATCGACTTTGGCGCCGATTCCGGAGAGCACCTGCTGCGCCTCTGGGGCAAAGGGACCGTTGGGGGCGAGATCGAGGTACTTTTGGTAGGCCTCTATGGTACCCGGCGGCACCACCACTTTTTGCGTCTTGGGATCGACAGTTGCTTTGGAGACCAGCGCCTGGCCCTTCAGATAATAGGGGATGGGCTTGCTTGGATCGGCGGCGATGGCCTTGTCCGCGGCAGTGGCGGTGGCGTCCGCCTGTCCGGAAACGCGGCTAAGGACAATAGTCTCATTGGTGTAATACATGGCTGCGTTTGCGGGCTGAATTTTGGCCGCGCTGTCGTAAGCGGCGATCGACTCCGGCATCTTGTTGGTGTTCGCGTAGACCTCGCCTAAGCCGTTATTCGCGGCGGCTTCGATCTCCGGATTTGGCTTCTTGGAGGCGCTATCGAGATCGAGCGCTTTCTTGAACGAGGCGGCGGCGTCGTCATACTTCTTCTGCCCGGTTTGCGCGAGTCCATATTCCAACCAGAGCACCGGGGCGTCGGCTTTGATGGCCACCGCCTTCTGCATGAGGTTAGCGGCGTCATCGTATTTCTTAGCCTGGTTATCGGCGCGGGCATCCTTGAGCATGCCATTCAGTTGGGCGACACCCTGGTTTTCTTTGATAATTGCTGCGTTCTTGGCCTTGGCTTCTTCAATGGCCTTGCGTTGGTCCGGAGGAAGCTTGGCCAGGTAGTCGGGACGGCTGAGATCGAAATCCTGCAAGGTATCGGCGCCCGCGGTGACCTTCACATTTTCGAATCTATCCACCGCCTTACCGGGCGCCTGGAAGAGCGTCACTACATAGGCGTTATTGGGTGCGATATTGTCGCCCTTATAGTCGCCATTCTGATCGGTGGTGAAGGTGTACTTCGGAGTTTTGCCGTCCAGGCTGAGGACTACCTGCACGTTAGCAAGGGGAGTTCCTGCCGGATCCTGCGCGTGTCCATGAATCTTGCCCGTGAGCTGGGCGTGCGCGAGAGCGGGAACAAAGGTGATGGCGAGCACGAACATCACCAGCCAGACAGTTGTTTTAGTTTTAGCATGCATGGTGTCTCTCCTAGGAACGGGCAGCTTTCGGCCTGGCGCTCGCCAGCAATGCCCGCTGCAGGTTCATTCTTTCAGAATTCAGACCACTCCCAGGCGGTGAGACGGCGTCTCCGGCCTGGACGTTGTCTGTACATTGTTAACCACAAGAGCGAAAATCGGCAGCGGCGTAGCGGATGGGGTCTCGAATCCCCGCCTGCTCAAAGGCGCGAAGACGCAAGACACAGCTATCACATACACCGCAGGCGATTTCTTCGCCTGAATAGCACGACCACGTTAAATGGAAGGGCGCTGACAATTCAAGCCCAAGGCGCACGATGTCACTCTTTCGCATGTGAATGAGCGGCGTTTCCATTTTAATGTCTCCGTCGCGCGTCCCGGTGCGGATAAGCTGCTGAAACGCCGCATAATATGCGGGGCGGCAGTCCGGATAACCTGAACTGTCCTGTTCGACGGCGCCGATGAAAACAGATTTGGCTCCCAGCACCTCCGCCCAGCTAACCGCCGCGGAAAGGAAATGGGCATTGCGGAAAGGCACGTAGGTTACCGGAATCGCGGCGGCGCCGGCCGTAGCGTCAGCCGCCGGATTTTCAGGGGCTAACGGCACCGGGATAGAGGAGTCGGTGAGCGCCGAGCCACCGATACGGCGGAAGATCTCGATGGTGAGGGGAAGAAAGTGGCGGATGCCAACGGCTTGGGCGACCTCTCGAGCCGACTGGAGTTCGCGGCGCTCGGTCCGCTGGCCATAGCTGAAGTGGAGCGCATAAACCTCATAGTCGCGCGCGGCAAGAGCGGCGCAGACGGAGGAATCCATTCCTCCGGAGAGGCAGAGGACGGCACGCGGGCGTTGATTTGACGCCGGACCCGAAGACATAACTTTTCTATGGTAACCCTAGCCATCAGGTGCGGCTGCCCACGTCCGGATTTTCGGACGTGGGTTTACAATACCTGGCGCTCGGTATGCCATTGATCGAAAACTTCGAGCGCGCGCTGGCATTGGATGCGGTGGCGCTCCCGCTTGTCGCGAATGCTTTTGCGCAGTTCCTCTTCGAGCGGCAACAGCAGATCGAAGGTGATGTTGACCGGTTGGAAACGCTCGGGATCGGCATGAGTAATGTAGTTGACCAGTGAGCCCAGCGCGGTCCCGCGAGGAATGGGGCTCACCGTGCGGCCGTGGGCAAGCTCGGCCGCGTAGAGCCCGGCCAGCATCCCGGTAGCAATCGATTCGGTGTAGCCTTCGACCCCTGAAACCTGCCCGGCGACAAGCAGGCAGGGATGGCCGCGCAGCGAGAGTGTTTCTGTGAGAACCCGTGGGGAGTTGATGTAAGTATTGCGGTGAATCTGGCCGTAACGCAGGAACTTAGCCTTTTCCAACCCCGGTATGAGACGCAGAACGCGGGCTTGCTCGCCATATTTCAAATGGTTCTGAAAGCCGACCAGGTTATAGGAATCGGCGCGCAGGTTTTCCGCGCGAAGCTGTACTACGGCCCAGGGCGTTTTTCCCGTGCGGGGATCGCGCAGGCCCACAGGCTTCATAGGGCCAAAGCGGGGAGTGTCGCGCCCTCGTCTCGCCAGCTCCTCTATAGGTAGGCACCCTTCGAAATACTCCAGCTTCTCCCATTCTTTGCTGTCCACGCCTTCGGCGGAGAGGAGCGCCTGATAAAAGCGCTCGTATTCCTCCCGGTTCATAGGGCAGTTGATGTAATCGGCGGAACCCTTGTCATAGCGGGCGGCGAAGTAGACGCGTTCCATGTCGATTGAATCGGCTTCGACAATCGGGCTGATCGAGTCATAGAAAGCAAGATCGGCGCTGCCGGTGAGGCGGGCGATCTCCCCGCAGAGCGCCGGCGAGGTCAGCGGACCAGAGGCCAGAATGGTGAGCGTGTCCTCTTCCAGATGAGTAATCTCATCACGGTATACGGTAATGCGGCTCTCCTGTTCAATGGCGGCCGCGGCCAAGCGGGAGAATTCGATGCGATCGACAGCCAAAGCATGGCCGGCGGGCACGGCGCTCGCGTCGGCACAGGCGAGCAGAGGCGAGTGGGCGCGCCGCATCTCCTGCTTCAGCAGCCAGGGAGCGGTGTATTCGCTCTCCGACTTGAGCGAGTTGGAGCATACCAGCTCAGCGAAATCGGCCGTCTGATGCGCCGCCGTGGAGCGTAGCTTGCCGTCAACGACGGCGCGCATTTCATAGAGATCGACTTGGACGCCGTGGCGGGCGGCTACGAGGGCGGCCTCCGGTCCCGCCAAACCTCCGCCAATGACGCGAAGACGTGGGCGGCTCGAGACGTTCAACGGGGCAGCTCCTCCGATGCGGCGAGCGCATGCAGAGCCTCGCCGGTGACGCGCATGATGCGCCAGTTGTCGAGCAATTGCGCGCCCATGCGCTGGTAGAAGCCGATGGCCGGCCGGTTCCACTCCAGAACATGCCAGCCAAGGCGGTCAAATCCTTGCTCGAGCGTACGCTTCGCCACCCTTGCCAGCAGCTCTTTGCCTATTCCCCAGCCGCGGAACTCGGGCAGAACGAACAGATCTTCCAGGTGGATGCCGGGACGCCCGCGCCAAGTGGAGTAACTCACGAAGTAGAGAGCGAAGCCCGCTGGGCGGAACGTGCCATTGGAATCCCGTTCCTCTGCAATCAAGCACTCAAAGCGTGGCGGCTCACCGAAGCCGTCGCGCATAAGGTCGGCCTCGGTTGCCCGAACCGCATCGGGCTCGCGCTCATAGGCAGCCAGTTCGCGGATCAGGTGCAGGATTACGGGAATATCAATGGGGGTGGCGAGGCGTATCGACGGCATTGTCTACATGGTCGATTATAAAGGCAGGGGGGCTAGGGATCAGGTGTCAGGTGTCAGCGCGGTATTCGTAGCGTCTTTGCCTTTCTTTCTGTCAATTCCGAAGGAATCTGCTTTTGATTGAAAGCTTGCGTCGCTACCCCTTTCCCTCCTCAGACCCGGAGTGGTCACAATGTCGACTGAGTGGAAAGTGGCGCTGTTTGCAGCCGCTCTGGCGCTAAGCGCCGTCGTGGTCGCGTGTGGTGGTTCCGCGATCGCGCCGGCCCCCGTTCCAGAGACACCGGCTGCCCCTAGCGCCGACTTTGCGCTCTCCGTTTCGCCTGCAACGATAGCTCTGACTTCGGGAGGCGGGGCGCAGGCGATCCAGGTATCCGCCTCGGCGGTCAATGGATTTGCCGCCATGGTGAACGTTTCCTTGAGCGGACTGCCTTCGGGCGTTGCCGCGACGCCGCCGAGCTTGACGCTAACTCCCGGTGTGCAGCAGTCGATCAGCTTGAACGCGGCGTTAAGCGCAGCAGCGGGAGCAGCGACGGCGACGCTTACCGCCACCTCGGGCACGCTGAGCCACAACGCGCAAGTGGCGTTGACCATAGCCGGCCCCGCCCCCCCCGCAAAGCTTCACGCTTTCGGCAAGCCCGGCGAATCTGACCCTAACGCCCGGCGCCGCAGGCCAACCAACGACGATTACCGTCGCTGGCGCGAATGGTTTTGCTGGGACGGTGAATGTGAGCCTGAGCGGACTGCCTGCGGGAGTTACCGCCGCGCCACCGTCTTTCAACGCGACCCCGGCCGCGCCGCAGCAGATCACTCTCTCAGCCGCATCGAGCGCCCCGGCTGGAACAGCCAGCGTGGTCATCGCGGGCGCTTCAGGAACACTGTCCGCGACCGCGCAGCTTTCCGTTGCAGTCTCTCCCCCGCCGAACAATGATGTAACGACCTACCATAACGACTCCGCGCGCACCGGGCAAAACCTCAAGGAAACCGTTCTTACCCAGGCCAATGTGAACCAAAGCAGCTTCGGGAAGCTGAATTTTCTCTCTACAGACGGCAGAGTTGACGCGGAGCCCCTCTATTTGCAGAGCCTGGCGATCGGCGGGGCCGCGCATAACGTGCTCTATGCGGCCACTGAACACGATACTGTGTATGCCTTCGATGCCGATAGTGGCGCCCAGCTCTGGACGGCATCGCTGCTCGAGCCGGGAGAGACCACGAGCGACGACCATGGCTGCAGCCAGATCACGCCGGAGATCGGCGTTACCGCCACCCCGGTTATCGACCGTGCCCGGGGATCCAACGGAGCTATTTTTCTAGTGGGCATGAGCAAGGACGGCTCAGGCCAATATCACCAGAGAATCCACGCTCTGGACCTCACGACGGGCGCGGAGTTGGCCGGGTCTCCAACCGAGGTACAGGCGAGTTATCCCGGTTCCGGTGTCAACAGTTCAGGCGGAAATGTGATCTTCGATCCCGGCAAATATGCCGAGCGGGCCGCGCTGTTGCTGCTGAACGGATCGATCTACACGGCCTGGACCTCGCACTGCGACCAGGAGCCTTACACCGGTTGGCTGATGGCCTACAGCGAATCGAGTCTGCAGCAGACGGCGGTGCTGAATCTAACGCCCAACGGCAGCGGAGGCGCGATTTGGATGAGCGGGGCGGGATTGGCAGCCGACGCGAGCGGCAACATCTACTTCCTGGACGCCAACGGAACCTTCGACACCACTTTTGACGCCGCGGGATTTCCCAGCCAGCGGGATTTTGGAAATGCCTTCCTCAAAATATCGACAGCAGGTGGTGGGCTTGCCGTAGCCGATTATTTTGCTCTTCACAACACGGTTGCGGCGTCGGGAATGGACCAGGATCTTGGTTCAGGCGGAGCGTTGCTGCTGCCCGACGTGACCGACGCTGCGGGGCAGGTACACCAGCTCGCCGTGGGAGCTGGGAAAGACGGCAACATCTATGTCGTCGATCGCAATAATATGGGCAAGTTTGCCGCCGATACCAACGGCGCTCTCTATCAGGAACTGACCGGCGCGGTTCCCAATGGCGCATGGTCCATGCCGGCGTACTTCAACAATGTTGTTTACTACGGCGGACAGGACGCTGCCATCAAGGCATTCCCGGTTGTCAATGGCCGGCTGGCGACTACTCCCGCTGCCATCTCCAGCAACAGCTTCGTCTATCCAGGCGCCACGCCCAGTATCTCGGCGAATGGAACCTCGAATGGAATTGTCTGGGCAGTAGAGAACACATCTCCCGCGGTGCTCTACGGATATAGGGCGGATAACCTCCAGGAACTCTACGACAGTACCCAGGCGGCAAACGGGCGTGATAACTTCGGGGCCGGTAACAAATTCATTACGCCGATGATCGTGAATGGGAAGGTCTATGTGGGCACGACGAATGGAGTGGCAGTCTTCGGATTGCTTCCATAGCCAATCGTGTCCGGCAGGTTGAGAAGCGGCTCGAGGAAGGCTTGGTTGGCAATTACACCTAACTTTGTCATCTCGACCGAAGCGAAGCGAAGTGGAGAGATCTGCGGTTTCCCACATCTGGCGCAAAGAGCGCGCCAGATATGGGGCACCTCGGATTGGTGGTCGTTTTGGATCCATACTTCAAGCAGTTCCTGGGGCACCCAGGATTTGTGGTCATCTTTTGGGAAACCGCAGATCTCCGCTCCGCTTCCCACCCCAGCAAGTTTTGCTTGCCTGGGACCCCGGTTTCGCTCCGGTCGAGACGACAAATCAGGCGAAGTCCGGCTGCTCTTTTTCCCAGCCTAGTAGCGGTGCAACAGCCGTGAGCCGAGTTCACGGTTCTCTGCTTGCAGCTTCTGTTCAAAGACCATGCCGGTCAGGAGGGGAATGAAAACCAGGGCGAGAATGCTCAACCAAGACAGAACCAAGTTCATGATGACACCGCCTTGTATTTGACTCCGGGTCCAATCACACTTACATAAAATTAGACGCCGGAGAATAACAAAAAAGGTGCAGACTGAGCTACTTGGTTTTCTTCTGGTTACGAGCGCGCACTTTAAACCAGATGGGAGAGCCGCGAAAGCCGAATGCGGCACGCAACTGGTTCTCCAGGAACCGCTCAAAGGAGAAGTGCAGCTTCGCCTGGCGGTTGGTAAACAGGATGAAGGTAGGCGGGGCTACGGCCGCCTGAGTCATGTAGTAGATCCGCATCTTGTTGGCCGCCGGCACGGTGGCGCGCTCAAAATCAACCTTCTCGAGGAAGCGGTTCATCTGGCCGGTGGAGACGCGCTTCCGGCGCTCAGCGGCGACTTCGCGCACCAGTTTGAGTACGCTGTGAATGTTCTTTCCTTCGGCGGCTGAGATAAAGACCACCGGCGCATAGGAAAGATATTTGAGAACGTTGCGAAGCTGAGCTTCGAAGATGGTCTGATCGGCAGGCGGCTTGCCGTCGGTTCTCGCGGTGGTCACCAGGTCCCATTTATTGACGACCAGGATCACGGAGCGGCCGCTCTCGTGCGCGTAGCCGCCGATGGTGGCATCGGATGAGGTGACGCCTTCGGTGGCATCGATGATCAACAGCGCGACATCGGCGGCTTCAAGGTGGCGGCGGGCCATGACGACGGAGAGCTTCTCAGCCATCTGCCTGGTCTTGCCCTTGCGGCGAATTCCGGCGGTATCGACAAAACGCAGGCGCTGGCCGTCGTACTCGACGACTTCATCCACCGCGTCCCGGGTGGTGCCGGCGACCGGCGAGACGATGGCGCGCGAGGAGCCGGTAAGCACATTGAGCAGCGTGCTTTTGCCGACGTTAGGGCGTCCGATGATGGCGATCGAAGTTTCGTGCTGTCGATACTCCCCGTGCGTGCGGTGGCGGCTTTCACCTGCGGTGGGAGCCTCTTCCAGATCCGCTTCCACCGCAGCGGGCGTGATCTCCTGGGAGCCGGTGAAGTCCAGGGTCGAGAAAACGTGGTCAAGCAGATCGCCGATGCCGATTCCATGCTCCGCGGATATGGGCACAATCTCGCGGATACCCAGACGGCGGTACTCCGCGGTTTGCTCGACCAGGTGCTCGGTATCCATTTTGTTGACCGCAAGCAGGAGAGGTTTCCCACCCTGGAAGAGCAGGCGGGCGAGATCGTAATCCGGCGCGGCGAGCGGAGTGCGGCCATCGACCACCATTACGATCGATTGGGCCTCGTCGAGTGCAACCCGCGCCTGACGAAAAATCTCCGCCGGAATGAGTTCCGGATCGTCGGGGAGAATGCCGCCGGTATCCACCACCCGGGCCCGGCGGCCGGCCCATTCGACTTCGCCGTATATCCGGTCGCGAGTGATGCCGGGCTCATCGCCGACAATCGACCGGCGGGAGCCGGTGAGGCGGTTGAAGAGCGTGGACTTGCCAACGTTGGGGCGGCCTACGATGGCGATGGTGGGCCCGGGGGGAGCACTTTCTCTAGGCGCGCTCGGCGGAGGAATTGCCAAATCCACCAAAAGCGCGGCATGGTTGGTCCAGGCTGGTTCTTCAGCCTCGATAGTGTGCATGCGCCCCAAGGGTTGGCCGGGGCGCTTCTGAGAGCCTGCCGGATTTTTTGCTGCTCGATCCGCCGGGCTCAGCTTCCCGGCTGCCTTGCGCGCGGCTTCGCGCTTTACTTCGGAGCGCGATCGGCTGGCGCGATCCGCCGGGGCCGTCCGTCGCGCGGCCACAGCAACCGCCGCCCGCCTTCCCCCCTTGGAGTGCGGCTTGGGCTTTCTCCCTTTGGTTCCTTTAACGGGCTTCACGGCTTCTAGTGTTTCATATACCGCCATATAAACTAGTTTGAGCACCGATGGATCTCCTGCCTGCCCACTCAAGCCAACGCGCTGCGCTCATTGCCCTCGCTGCATGAGTTTTTTACCCCTGGAGGCATGCTTGCGCGCTCAGGCTTGCCCTATGAGTTCCGCAGCGGACAGCTCAAAATGGCGCGGGAGGTGGAGCGCGCGCTCACTGAGGGCCGGCACCTGATTGTGGAAGCGGGAACCGGTACCGGAAAAACTCTGGCCTACTTGCTGCCCGCTTTGCGGACCGGGCAACGAGTGATCATCTCCACGGGAACCAAGAACCTGCAAGAGCAACTGTATTTTCGCGATCTGCCGTTCCTGGAATCGCTGCTCGGGCCTTTGCAGGTCTGCTATATGAAGGGCCGGGCGAATTATTTGTGCCGGCACAAGCTGTATGCGTTGGAGCGTCACCCAATTCTCAATGGGCTGGAAGAGATCGACCACTTCCAGCGAATTAGGGAGTGGGAGAAGACCACGGCAACCGGCGACCGGGTGGAGATCGACGGCATGCCGGAAGCGAGTCCGGTTTGGTCCAAGCTCGATGCCCGCAGCGAGGCATGCCTGGGGCAGACTTGCCCCGATTACGGCCGATGCTTCATCACCGAAATGCGGCGCCGGGCGTTGGAGAGCGATGTAATCATCGTCAACCACCACCTCTTCTTCGCCGATCTTGCCATCAAGCAGACCAACGGCGCACCGGATTCCGGTATTTTGCCGGACGCGGCGGCGGTAATCTTCGATGAGGCGCACGAGCTGGAAAGCGTGGCTTCGAACTATTTCGGAATCAGCATGAGCAACCTCCGCCTGGACGAGCTGGCGCGCGATGTGGAAGCCATGCTGAAGGCCAAGAATGCATTTTCCTCGGGATTAAAGGCTTGCGGAGAGATGCTGCGCGAACGGGGAAGGCTTTTCTTTGCAGCTCTGCCTCAAGCGCCCGGTGGCAGCGACGGCCGGATGCCGTTCCTGGAGCGGGAGGATTTCCTGGAAACACAAGGGGACATCTACTCGGGCGTGGTGAACGCTCTCTCCCGCCTGGAGGGTGAGCTGGAGTCCTTGCGCGGAGTGGAGGAGGCGCCCGGCCTTAAGAAGCGAGCCGCCGTGATCCGTGAGGACCTGAATTATCTGTTGGAAGGTAACAGCGCCAACACCGTCTTCTGGATCGATCGCCGAGGTCTTGCGGCTGGGGGTCCGAGCGGAGCACGAACCGGCTCTCCGGCTCGTCAAGCGGCGCGCAATACTTACCTGCAGGCCACGCCGATCGATGTCTCCGGGCTGTTCTCCAACTTGCTTTTTGAAAGCTATCCCAGCGTGATCCTGACCTCCGCGACTTTAGCGGTGGAGGGAGGATTCGCCCATCTGAGGAAGCGGTTGGGTGTTAGCGACGCCAGGGAGTTGGTGGTGCCATCGCATTTTCGCTACCCGGAGCAGGCACTGCTCTATTTACCGCCGGAGATGCCTCATCCGGGAGACGAAGAGTCAACCGTGGAAGCGGCGCGCTGCATTCGCCGCATTCTCGACATCACCCGGGGACGCGCCTTCTGTCTCTTTACCAGCTACCGGAAGATGCGCGAGGTGCACGACCGCCTGTTGCCCGAGTTGGATTTTCCTTGCCTGCTGCAAGGCTCCGCATCGCGCAAAGCTCTTTTAGAGGAGTTTCGCTCCAAACCCAATGCCGTGTTGTTCGCCACTTCCTCGTTCTGGCAGGGCGTCGATGTACAGGGCGAAGCGCTGAGCTGCGTGATTATCGACCGTCTGCCCTTTGCCGTCCCCTCCGATCCGGTCGTGGCGGCGCGCATGCGGGCGATTGCGAGCGGAGGGGGGAGCGCATTCTTCGAGTATCAGGTGCCCAGCGCCGTCCTCTCGCTCAAGCAGGGCTTTGGCCGCCTCATACGGTCGCTCGAAGACCGCGGCCTGCTGGTGCTGCTCGACCCGAGAATCAGCCAGCGCCGCTATGGGCGGATATTCCTGGACAGCCTGCCGCCGTACCGCGTTACTCATGACATTGCGGAAGTAGAGCGCTTTTTTGCCCCCAAGGAAGCGGCGGCCGGCCCAAGTTCGCAGAGCTGACCTTGCTTGAAGTTTGGGCCCAAAACCA
>CAVPKQ010000052.1:0-882435 GCA_963705665.1 uncultured Acidobacteriaceae bacterium
AGGAAGACATTTCCGCCAAGATCGTTGCGACGCATGAACTCCTGCTGGAGGAGTTGATCCTGCTCGGCGGTGAGCGGCCGCGGCAGAGTGTGAGGCGAGCGCGGAATATCCTCACGCAGCAGCAAGTGAGCCAGTTCCGGGAGATGGCTGGTGCGAGCCAGTTCATGGAAGATGGTGCGCAGAGCAAAGAGGCGTCCGATGCAGGTTGCCGCGACCAGAGGAGGAGTCTGTCCGCGCAGGTGCGCCATCCATCCGAGGATATGAGGATCGCGGTGCAGTTGTTCGAGACGAGTAATCTTCGGATATTCTGCGCCGAGATAGACAAGGAAGCTGCGCACCACGATGTTGTAGTTACGCTTGCTGGACGGGGTGAGTGC
Organism: uncultured Acidobacteriaceae bacterium; assembly: GCA_963705665.1. Classification (GTDB taxonomy): domain Bacteria; phylum Acidobacteriota; class Terriglobia; order Terriglobales; family Acidobacteriaceae; genus PALSA-350. The sequence continues at coordinate 378 of CAVPKQ010000052.1, forward strand.
GGTGCACAGAGACTCGACCGTATGCGCGAACAGCGGCGCCAGCGGATGCTGGAGTGGAGCACGGCGCCAGCGCATCACGGGATCCTCGGTTGAGGATGGATGCACTGTGCTGTCGCGCGGGCGTACTGCAGGTAGACGTCCTGCGGCGAGACCTTCACATAGTGCATGGTGGTCTCGATGTCGGCATGCCCCATCAACTGCATCAGTGCGGGCAGGCTGATGCCGGCGCGCACCATATCGGAGGCGAAGGTGTGTCGGAACCGGTGCGGATTCCCGTTGGACGCCGGTAGTGCGGCGATGATGGCGAAACAGGGAGCGTAAACCTGCCGGTGTTATGCGTTGACCACGAGCGGGCCCTTTCAACACGACGAATAAGGCTGCCGAGCAGGGATCGGGCCGCTCCACGCGCAGATAGTGATCGATCAGTTGCGTAGTTTCCGGCGCGACTGGCAGCAAGCGTAGCTTGTTCCCCTTGCCGCGCACCCTAAGCTGCCCTTCGGATAACAACACATCATCGCGATTCAAGGCCATGACTTCGACGGAGCGAAGCCCGTGCAGGAGCATCAGACCGACGATGGCCAGGTCGCGGGCGTTTCGAAAACTGGACCAGAAGCGTGCCACTTCATCGACCGAGAGCGGAACGATGTTGAGCCGTGGTTCCTTGATGCGCAATCTGCTGAGCTCGAAGCGAGGGCGTCCCAGACCCATCGGCCTGCGATGCAGGAAGGGTTGGTGGAACCCGTGCGCCACCTGGCAGGGAGCATTGGGGAACTGGTTGCGGATGGCGCGATCGGCAGTTGCAACACGGTCGTTGATGGTGGATGCGGAGGGGCGCCGTTCCAGGCTGGACTGGTAGCGCAGGTAATCAAGTAGAGTCGATTCGGTGAGGTCTTGCTGAGAGATATCGCCAGTGTGATGAACGCTCTCCCACCAGCGCACGAAGTGCAGCAGGCTGTGCGCGTAGCTGTACAGGGATTTGTCGGCCAGCCGGCGGACATGTTCACGGTCGAGATACTGATTGATCCACGCCACTTCCCGACCGGTATTCTGCTCGATCACGCGAATGGGGCTGTGCGCGCCTGATGGTGCGGGCTGACGAATCACGCGGAACTTCATGGCTGGGCAGCCTCCAGCAGAGACCGGAACTCTTCCGCGTTCCCACCCCCAACGAAGAACGAGTTTGGATCGTAACCCTGTGGCAGCAGGACGCGAAGAGCCATGATGCCGTGTGCGCCAAGGCGATGGGCCAGTCGCTCTGCAGCCCGCTGTCCGCTCTGGTTGGCGTCGACATCGAAGATGAGATAGACGGTGCGTTGGCCATCACACAGTTGGTGGAAGTGGGCGTTATTCAGATGGGTGCCCAACGAGCAGGTCGCGTTCTGAAAACCGGCCTGCCGTAACGAGCCATAGTCGAATAGTCCTTCGACCAGGATGACTTCGTCATAATGGCGCACCTTTTCCCATGCATACAAGCCGCCCTTGCAGCCGGGCAGGAAACGATGGGCGAAGGCAGAGCCGATGCTACGGCCGTAGAGGTTGACGATGTGCTCGCCCTGACGCAACGGGAAGACGATGCGCTGATAAAGAGCATCCGCGCCCTGTGCGTTGATAAGACCGGCTATCTGCAAAAGTTCGAAGGAATAACCTTGCGCTGTGAGATGACGACGCAGATTTCCGCCGGGCGCATAGCCGATACCCAGTTCTCGAATCAAGGCAGGATGGTAAACTCCGCGTTGCCAGAGATAGCCGAGCGCCTCCGGATACTGATCCAGTTGGTGCTGATAAAAAGTGGCCGCCTGTTCGAGCACTGCGATTGCATCTTTTTCTCGAGTGGCGGTTGGATAGAGATAAGCATGGCCTTTGTGGAAGGCCAGGTGATGCGAGAGTTGCAGGAAGCGAATCAGATCGCCGCCCTGCCCGCAGCCGTGGCAGTAGAAGACATCCTTGTGTGTGTTGACGTAGAACGAGGGCCGGCTCTCCTCATGCAGCGGACAGAGACCCACATACTCCCCACGGCCCGCAGGCCGGCCAATCCAGTTCTGTTGCCGCAGGTACTCCAGCAGAGACATTCGCTGTCTGCGTGTCTCGACATCTTGGCTCATGCTCTTTTTCCGCCTCTGGAACCCAGTCTGGGACGACTCCTCTTCGGTTCCCAGGCAAGGATGGTGGGCGAGCGGATCTTTTATACGCGTATGGGCCACAGGACTTCGAGAGCCGAGATGATCCAGGGCAACGGTGCCGCTTTCTGCGCGCCAGCGCCACCACGCTCCAGCCAGTGAGCCACGCGAGTTAAAGTGTGGGGCAGAAACGAAAGTGCCGGCTCAGAACAGTCCAGACCCTTCGACCAGCGACGAACGGTCGAGGAATCCGGCACCCGATCCGCATCCTTGAATTTGGAAACTGCTCTTTCCCACGAACAGTGCTCCACAAAGCGCCGCAGCAATGTCTGGCAGCGCCCCACCAGGCTGTAATGGGTGTAAGGGAGTGAGTACACCGGCAGGAAGGTGAAGGTCCTTCCGCACTTGATGCAGCGGCCCCGACGAATCCTGATCCAGTCGTGATGCTCGTCGTGCGCCTGCTTGCGGCGGCGCCCGTGACCGATGATTGTATCGCTCTCACAAACCGGACAATGGCGTAAGATGATTTCGTCGCAGTCTTCCGCCCAGCCGGCTACAGCCTCGTCCAGCGAGACGGAAACTGGGACAAAGAGGATCGTTACCGCACAGGGGTTCTGCTCCGGCGTGACCCGCCAAGATCTCAGCTGGAAACAGAGCCCCGCCTCCTGAAGAATCCAACTGAAAGAAAATATAGCTTCTTACGAACAGCTCTTGAGAGTTGATTCAGATTTTTGGCCGGTTATCTTCGCCAAACCACTCACCGAACACGGCGGGCGGAATTTTGGACTTCGGAGCTCTGGGCGAGTGACGGAGCATTCGGAAGCTATGGATTCAAAGTGACCCACTACCCAAACTGTTCACCTTTGGACATAAAGGTTCCGGTTGTGGACACTTGGGGGAGGGGTAGTATGGCCCGACGAGGTTATCTCGCCGATTTGATGGTCACTTGCTCTCCTTCGGTTTGGTGCGACGCGTGCTGAGTTGCATTGCGCGAGCAGGTTGGGGAAAAAATTGATGCCGACGCTTCTATACGATGTGCGGTTCAGTCTTCGCCAGTTGAAGAAGTCGCCGGGGTTCGCGCTCACCGCGATTTTGACGTTGGCGCTCGGCATCGGTGCGGTGACCGCGATCTTCAGCCTGTTGGATGGCGTGCTGCTCAAGCCTTTTCCTTTTCGCGATCCCGGGAAGCTGGTAGTCATGCGGGAAACCGTCCGCGAACTGAAGGCGATTGCTCCCGTCGTCCCTGACAACTTCCGCCACTACTTGCGGCTCAAGCACGATTCGAAGACGCTTCAAGATGCGGCGATTTCTGAAGATCACCCTGTCAGCGTCGCCACCGGGAACGATCATCCGAATATCTTTGGGTCGCTCCTGGTTTCGCCGAATTTCTTTTCGGTTCTCGGTGTCCAACCTATTCTCGGTCGCAGCTTTACGCCCCAGGAGGAGATTCTCGGCCACGAGAACGTCGTGATTCTGAGCTACCGGGCCTGGCAGAGTCTCTTCAATGGTGATCCCAATGTTTTAGGGCGAACTCTGCTGGTCGGCGGCACTCCTCAGCCGGTTGTCGGCGTGCTCCCTCGAAGTTTTCGCTTTCCTGTGGTGGCGACAGCGCCTGGTATGTCGAGCTTCGCCGCCGGCGGAGAGGTGCGTCCATACGAGATCTTTCAGCCGCTGGCGCGTTATCCCAACGTACTTGCGGACGATGTCTATGACTACAACTACGAAGTAGTCGCGCGGCTTCGCCCCGGCGTAACGGTTGCCCAGGCGAGCGCGGAATTGGAGGGCCTGCAGCGGGCCCACACGCTTGCCGCCCATCTGCCTGTCCATCTCGGCATCTCACTCCAACCCTTCAACGCGGATGTCACCGGAAGTGTGAGCGGAGCGCTTTGGCTGCTGTTTGCAGCGGCGGGCGCGGTACTTTTGATCGCCTGCGCCAATCTCGCCAATCTGCAGTTAGCGCGCGCCGTCTCGCGAGAAAGAGAAACGGCCGTGCGCTCGGCGTTGGGGGCGAGCCGCGTCAGGCTGGTTCAATCCAGGCTCATGGAAAGCGTTGTTCTGGCCTTGATTGGGGGAACGGGGGGTGTTGTTCTTGCGCTTCTTGGGGTGCGGGTGCTGGTGGCGGCCGCGCCGGCCAATGTGCCTCGAATCACGCAGGTGCAGGTAGACTGGACGGTCCTGTGTTTCGCGCTGGCGCTGTCCATTGTCACAGCTCTTTTCTTTGGCATTCTGCCAGCGATTCGTTCGCTGCGCTCGAATCCTCAGCAGGCGATGCAGGCCGGCGCGACGCGCGTCGCCAGTAGCAGAGAGGGATCCTCTGCGCGCAATCTGCTGGTCGCCTCTGAAGTTGCATGTGCGGTGGTGCTGCTGATCGTAACCGGCCTGGCGCTGCGCAGCCTCTCTCGTCTACTCGGTCAAAATCATGAATTTGACGCGGATCATGTCACCCTCGCGCAGGTGGATTTGTTTGCCCCTCAGTATGGTGATTCGCTCAAGAACGTGAGCGCAGTCAAGACCAGCTTCCTTGACCGAGCGCTCGAAGCTTTGTCGCAGCTCCCGGGAGTACGCGAGGCAGCGATGACCAGCGAGATGCCGCTCACTGGAGAGAAGTGGATCGAACCCATCGCGCGTCCGGACCGTCCCTTGCCGGAGGGGCAGGCACCTTCAGCAAATGCACGCTGGGTGAGTCCCAGCTATTTCTCCGTATTGAGAATCCCTATTATTGAAGGCCGCGCCTTTACGCTTGCCGATCGGGACCATCGGCATGTGTTGATGCTCTCGCAGAAGACCGCTCGGGATGTCTTCCCAGGCGAGGATCCGATTGGGAGAACGGTTCGCTTTGAAGGTGCAGGTGCTTCCTTCACTGTTGCGGGAGTAGTTATGGACGCGCGCATCAACAACCTGAAGACAGACGCGGATATGGTCTATGTGCCCTATTGGGAAAGGCCTCCGTGGACGATCTCGTTCCTGGTGCGCGGCTCGCAATACTCTGACGCGCTCGCTCCGGCAATGCGCCGCGCTATTTGGAAGATCGATCCGCAGGTGGCCATTCCCGTGCTGAAATCAATGGATGACCAGGTGACCGATTCTGTGGCGACAGACCGTTTTACTACGTTTCTGCTGTCCAGCTTTGGCTTTGCCGCGTTGATGCTGGCCTTGCTCGGAGTCTATGGCGTGCTCGCCTATACAGTGTCATTGCGGCAGCAGGAGTTTGGCATCCGCATCGCGCTCGGTTCAGACAAGGCGGCCTTGGTCGAGTTGGTGCTCCGGCAGGCATCGCGGCCCATCTGCCTTGGCCTGATTTTGGGCTTGATCTGCTCCTTTGCCGCTACTCGCTGGGTGCGCAGTTTGCTCTATGAATCCAGAATGGTCGATCCCATCGCGATTGCCGCTGGGATTGTGCTGGTTCTTGGAGTAAGTTTTCTCGCCGCCATTCTCCCCGCCCGGCGGGCCGCGCAAGTAGATCCAATGCAGGTACTACGCAACGAATAGCAGCTTTCGCTGTGTGCTTCCCTGGTCTGCCCCTCGATAGGAAATATCACAAATCAGGCTGCCGGTGAGGAACCGCAACCTCAATGTGGATACCAGAGACGGATACTTTAAGAAGTGACGCATCGGTACAGCCCGACAAAAACCTACAAAACTTAGATAGCACTGCGACCCACCTCTCCGTCTGAGCAGCTGACGTCCATCCTGCTGGATGGATCCTGAGCCGAAGACGAGCGCATCCGGAAGATACTTGGCGGAAGCGCCTCCGAGAATCATGCGCCTGCTCAGCGGTCAGCCGGCAGCGTCAGGAGGAATCGCAAGATGAAATCGATCGGGAAGGTTACCGCGCGGCCCAAAACATCAGTCCTTATCCTTGCGGTTGCAGCTTTGGCCGCCGTTCTGTGGTTCGTACAATTCAGCGAACAGACGGTTGTTGCTGCCCCCAGGCCAAATATCGTCGTCATCCTGGCCGACGATTTAGGCTACGGAGATACCGGCGTCTATGGGAACAAAATCGTCCGGACTCCGAACATCGATGCGCTGGCCGGATCGGGCATTCGCTTCACGGCTGGATACGTGACGAACCCTGTATGCGCCCCGTCCAGAGCCGCCCTCATGACCGGCCGGTATCAACAGCGCTTCGGCTATGAATTCAATCCGGACGGACGTGACAGGACTGGTGGGATGTCGTTAAACGAGATCACCTTGGCCCAGATCATGAAGTCGGCTGGATACGCGACCGGGGCCATCGGAAAATGGCACCTTGGCCAACCCGGTGGGTACTACCCGTCCGATCGTGGGTTTGACTATTTCTTCGGCATGGCCGGCGGCGGATCAGTCTATATCATCGACCCCGCGCCGGGCGACGAGTTCATTGGTCCGGCGGGCCAGGATATCAAAATCCCCGCGGCCGGCCTTTCCGCACTCCCGTCCGGTGAACGCCTGAAAGCTCTGCTCGAACGCATACGCGAAAAAAATCCGATTACACGAAATCATAAAGTGGTCCGCGTGGACGATTATCTGACCGACGCGCTGACAAAGGAGGCGCTGGACTTTATCGATCGCAATCAGAAGAAGCCGTTTTTTCTCTATCTCGCACAGCATGTCCCGCATGTGCCGCTGCAGGCGCCCAGGAAGTACATCGAGCGTTATCGGAATGTTCCAGACCCGGGCAAGCGTGTCTATGCGGCCATGGTTTCCGCTCTCGATGACAGTGTCGGCGCCGTTGTGGCCAGGCTGAAAGAGGATGGCCTGTACCAAAACACCGTTGTAATTTTTCTGAGTGATAACGGGTGCGCCGGATATGTGAATGGCGCCTGCTCGAACGCGCCGCTGTCGGGGTTCAAACGCTGGCAGTTGGAGGGCGGCATCCGCATTCCTTATATCGTGTCCTGGCCCGGTCATCTGCCCGCTGGCCGGGTGGACGATCGGCAGGTATCCAGTTTGGATATCTTGCCTACCGCGGCCGCGCTGGCGCACGCAAAGCTGCCCTCGGATCGCGTCTATGATGGCGTCAACCTCTTGCCCTATCTGACCGGCGCCGACCGCGCAGTGCCCAATCCCAGGCTCTACTGGCGCAACGGACCGGATTTCGCGTTGCGCGATGCCAACCTGAAGCTGTGGATTGCGAATATCGCGCCTCAGGGAGCTAAATCGGGCGAGGAACCGGAGCAGGAGGAATCGGGGCGGGGATTGATCGAGCCAGCCGTAGGACCTGGAGGGCAGCATGTGATGCTTTTCGATCTCGATCAGGATATCGGCGAAAGACATAATCTCGCCGCGGCGCAGCCGTCTAGCGTCTTGCGTCTGGAGGCCGAGATCGCGCGCTGGAACAAAACGCTCGTCAACCCCATGTGGCCGACCAGCAAGCGTTCCAACGTTGATTACGATGGCGAGAAATTGGAGCTCTTCTATTGAAGCAAGGAAACACCATGGAGCCTGACGTGAGCGCTGATGAATTGCTCCTGACAAAACTCGACAAATCCGGAGCGCCGTCAAAGCTCGAAAGTACGTCCGAACACATGCAGATTCATTCTCTCCATCGGAGGTGTGCGTGAAGTTCTCATCTGGTCCATTGTCGATCCTTGCGCTGGTCGCCGTCGCCGGAGGCGCCAGCATCGCATCCAGAGCGCTTAGCGAACCGCCGGCCGCGGTTATATCCGGTGCGCTCGCACAGGATGCCGCTCAGGACAATTCCTCTGCTCCCAGTGTCACCGGCAACTGGCAGGTATCGTTTGCAGGCAGAGGAGGAAACCGCCAGGTCACGATGGAGATCAAACAGGATGGAAGTAAGCTGAGCGGAGCTTTCCAGGGCGAGCGCGGCTCGGCGCCCCTGACCGGCAGGTTGAGTGGAAATCAGATTTCGTTCACCGTGAAAATGCCGCGGCGGCGAATCTCATTCACGGGCACTGTCGATGGCGACAAGATGAGTGGCGCAACGGAACAGGGAGGCTCCTGGTCGGCTACCCGCCAGTAGTTGGGCGAGCGCCGTAATTCGCGCAGTCGATTCCTCTAATCGGCGCAGCTGCGATGGGGTTATCACCGGGTGATGGATTCCCGAATCAGGTTGCGGACATAGATAAGGCCGAAGTGCAGTACGGCCCCTCGCGCTATAATCGAACGCCCAGATTCGGCTGGATACCATGTGGTGACGGCCACCGCGCTGCCTGAGAACGGACCAACGATTCGGGCCACGGAAAAGGCTTCGTGTCCGTCCTCTCCCCGTCTTGCCATAAAGGAGTCTTCAAACGCGAGCTTAAACCTCGATTCAGAACAAGGATGACCACAGTGAACACGCCGTAGATCCTCCCGAAAGAGATCCGCGATCACGTATTCCGTTGTGCCGCGCACCGCAATCTCCCCCATTGCAGAACCGAAGCGGTCGGCATATCCCTCGGCGCCTTGGGGCCATTGACTGGGATTGTCGCGCGCCTGGTTTATTCCTCCGCGAGCTCCGGCCTCTATAACGGACGGCCATCCATAGGTCCGCCTGAAATAGGACCTGAATCTTTCTCTTTGCGTTGGAGGCGAATAGGCGGGGCTCGCCTGCCTAACAGCCGACGGCGCCGGTGCGTCCGGAAGCTGCGATTGCGTCTGCTGGGCGCAGCAGATGAACGCCGGGAAGCCGAATATAGCGAAGATCGAAACAGCAGTAATTCGCATGGGATCTCTGTTATCCGGCGGCACTTCAATAAGTGCCGCGGAATCGTGTAGCGCGGGATGATAGCAAGGCGCATCCGCCGCTTCTCTTAGCGCCGGCGGTAGTACGTGCGGGAGTGACCATTCCGGCCAGTTACCGTAGTCTTGTTTCCATTGGCTCCATGCGTTGTGGTTCTGGTCACCGACTTTCCATCCGCGCCGGTTCTTGTGTCGGAGGTCACCGGACGTCCGTTGTTGTTCCGGCTTGCGGTGAAATCATTGGTATGGGTTTTTCCGTTGGGGGTTGTGACTGTCTTGTCGTTCGTGTACTGCCCGTTTTGCCGTGTATGCGTATCCGTGACCGTATCACCCTTGCGATTGGTGTAGGTGGTGGTTTGTTGCGCCGCAGCCATGCTGGCCGCGGTTAGGGATATGCATAATGCAAGAGTAACGTTCCGTAAGGTAGGGATCATTGCGACTTCTCCTGGGGAAATGTCCTTCGTTTCAATAGAACGTCAACTTGAGGCAAATGTCTCAGTCGAAAGGCGCTGGACGACAAATCCCGACAATTATCGCAACGCGGTGAAAGATACTCGGGAGGCGAACCCCCTGCGTCTAGAACTCAATCCGCGCTTGAAACGCTACCATGCGCGGGGAGCTGTCGCCGCCAAGTCCCACTCCCAGGAGGCCTGTAGGCGGAGAAATCGTGCTTTGGAGGGTGCCGAATTTCGCCGGAATGAAGGCGCCAGATACACCGGCTTCGACCGAGCTTGGCAAGGCGAAGTTCGGATGATTGAAGGCATTGAAAAGCTGAGCATCGAATCGCAGCGAAACACCTTCTCTGAAAGCAAAGCGTTTCGTCAGATAAATATCCGAATCCGTGAAGTGTGGGCCCCGAACGGTATTGCGGCCCGAGTCTCCGAATTGGCAATTTGCGGCTGAGTCGCCTCCGGTGCACGCGCCGGTGGCCGGATCTACTACCGACGTAAAGGCGTTGGGATTCAACCACTGTTTGGTCCCGGCCACTGTCACACCGGGATACGCAGCCTTGCTGTAAAGCGGCACGCCGGGAACCCTACGGGCAAACTGAGGCCCGCTGGCTTGGAAGATACCGTTATTGTTCGCGGTGTAAGGCTGGCTGAGTACTGTGAACGGAAGTCCGCTATGAAGGATTGCGGTTTCTGAAAAAGACCATCCACCGAGGATCTGGCGCAATGCGGCATGATGGGAGTGGAACGGTATCTGGTACAGACCGAAGGCGGAGATGTTGTGCCGCACGTCGTAATCGCAATCGCCATATTGGCGGCTCAGCTCGCCTGGCAATGGCGACAAAATGCCTTGTGCGGAGAACGACAGCAAACCGCCGTTGGACACCTCATCGAGGCAGTGGCTGAAGGTATAGTTGCCGCGAAGGGTCAATCCCGCAAACTGCTCGGTGAAGCTGGTCTGCAATCCGGCATAACTGCTATTGGCGCCGGTGCGGAACTCGTTGACGCTGCCGAATCTCTGATCGAGAGGCCGGCCGTAGGCATAAGGCGCGAAACATCCCTGGCAAATGTTTTGATAGCCATTGAGTTGTACCTGATAGGGCTCATGCAGGCCGCGGGTGCCGGTAAAATCCACCCGGACCGCTCCACGCAGGCCAACCTGCTGCTCGACGCCCAGGTTGTACTGATAGTAATAAGGAGTCTTCAGCGTTCCACTAGGAAAGGTATTCAGGCTAACCGCAAGCGGACAGGTTGGCGCGCCGGGAGCAATGCCTGTGCATGGAGAGGCCCCAGCACGAAACGCGCTCTGAAAGGCTTGGTTTGCCGCGGAAGCGGTATCGACGGCGCTGCCTGGAACACCGGGCGCAATGGCTATACCGCCGGCTTGTCCTCCCAGGCCGCCGACAAAAGCCGGCGCGTACGGCGGATTGCTGGAAGCCAGGTCCGCAATCTGCGCTGGGATAATGTCGTCGAAGACGCCGAATCCGAGGTGCAACGCAGTTTTCCGGGCTAGCTGATAAGCTGCCGACACGCGTGGTTGATACATAAGCAGCGGGGTTGCCGGAAAGTTGCTGTGTACTCCGGTGAGAATTACCTGATTTAAAGGCTGATTGGTCTGGTGCGGCATATCGAGGAAGGAACCCGTCGGCCGCGCAAACAGGCCTTGTTGATTCACCGGATTCGTATTCCAAGTAACGCGCAGGCCGCCTGTCAGAGTCAGCTTTGGAATCGGTTTGTAGGCGTCCATCGCATACACATCCAGATTGCCGGCGGCAACTCGCTCCCGTAGCGATATGGGATAGCTCTGAGTTGCGGTGTAAGCCGCGCCATACGTGAACTCGGCAAGGTCGTTATAGACTACCGCCGGCACGGAGCCCTCGCCCAAGTCATAATTGCTGACGTCAATGCGGCGGGTATTGATGCCGAATTTAAATGTCTGTTTGGCGCGCGTCCAGACCAGATTGTCGTTGATCTGCCACTGGGTCACTTTGCGGCCCTGTGGGTAGGTATTGTTGTTTCCGCCTATGGTGGTGAAGGGTGCGTTGGCTGTGCCTCCCATCAACACGATGGGGAAAGTTTTGAGCACCTGGGCGTAGTTGTTCGGCTCGAAGATGCTTGAATACCAGCTTGCGCCGGGGTTGAACTGATTGACCAGAGCGGGACTGAAGATATGCGTGTAGCCGAGCACGAGCGTCCGCTGCGGCTGCGGCGAGTAGGAGTTAAAGATCGGGTTGATGGGATCGGTGTATGCGGCCTGGAGACCGGTATCTTGCTGAAACCGATACCAGAAGCTGTTGGCGGGATCAATGGTGTGGTCAATCTTGACTACAATCAGGTTCTCGCTATCGCTGTTGTTCAGCGATTCCTGGCGCTGATTCGCGCACCCGCTGCCATTCAATTGACCGCCTCCTGAAGCCGCGGGAAGCATTGCTCCGCTTGCGTCAAGCGGACAGGTATTTACAGGAAGAGGCGTTCCACTCGTGTTGCGGTAAAGCCCGAACATAGAGCGATAGAACGGGACCTCGCCAGGTTGAGGTGGCAAGACGGCGCCGGTGATCGGGTCCTTGCCGCCGGTGAGCAATTGGCCCAGGACGTACTGCTGATATGCGGGCGAGGGCACAACCGCCTGCGATACCAGAGGCAGAGCGATGCGAATGCCTTCGTAATGAGCAAAGAAAAACAGCTTATTTGGTCGAATCGGGCCCCCGGCGCTCACACCGAACTCGTTCACCGTGGAACGCGGTTTCTTGGCGATGTTGCCCGGCGTGTCGTTGGCATGAAGGAAGTAGTTTTCCGCATTCAATAGCGACCCGTTCCAGACCTCATAAAGGTCTCCGTGAAATCTGTTTGTGCCCGACTTGGTGAAGTAATCCACTTGAGAGGCGCCGTAACGTCCCTGATCCACCGCAAATGAATTGGTATTGACCGTCGCCTCCTGTATGGCATCCAGGCCAATCACCAGGTTTGTCGAGAGGCCGATGTTAAGTCCCAGCCACGGATCGTTCGTGTCGTAGCCGTCGAGAATGTAGCCGTTCGACGTGGCGGGCAGCCCATTGAACTCGACATTCCCGTAACCGCCCGCGGCCTTGGCGTCGTTCGACGAGCCGGCGGTATTCATGAGTGCCCCTTGCGCGAATTGCGCAACATAGGTCAGATCCTGGCCTGGATTGGGAAGATTTTTGATGGTCTTCTCTCCCAGAGTCGTTGTGGTGTTGGGGTTGTCGAGGCTCAGCAGACCCTGTTCCGCCTGCACCTCCACACTTTGGGAGGTAGAGGAAACCTGGAGAGAGAAATTCAGAGTAACCGTACGGCCCACGCCTACAGGAGTGGGCTGGGAGTTTTGCGCGGCAAAGCCGGGAGCCGCAACCGTTACGCGATAGGTTCCGGGATTGACCTGCGAGAAGAGAAAACGGCCCGCACCATTGCTCTGGACGGTTCTTGTGGCCCTGGTGTCGACGTTGATTGCAGTAACCGTCGCATTTGTCACATCCGCGCCGCTGATATCCGTTACAGTGCCCGCCAATGCACTGGAAGTGCCGCTTTGCCCCAGAAGAGACACTTCCTGGGCAAGCATCGCCGAAACAACGCAGAAGGTGAGAGCAAAGCGGAAAGTTTGAAGGTGCGCCACTTGGTTGTCTCCGCTCGGAAGAGCTGCGGTCGCGGCCGCGCGATGATTAGTTCCAGTATACCAGTGCATATTAACTATGGTTAAGTAAAAGGACCGATTTTCCGCCAGGTCTTCACCAAGCTCCATCACCTCGGCTACACTGGCGCGGTTACCTATTGACGAAACGAGGCCAAATGGACCGTCGGCAGTTTCTGCAAACCGGGACGTCAGCCGTCTCCGGTCTCCTACTTCTCAAGCCAAGCACCGCCTTTGGCTATCAGGCAAACTCCGCCGTCCGGCTCGGCCTGCTGGGCTGCGGGTCGCGGGGGACGGCGGTATAAACCTCGTTCTCCCAGAACACTACGGCGCAGGTAGTAGCGCTGGCCGACATCTTTCCCGATCAATTGGCCGCCGGCCGCAGCCATTTCGACCAGCTCAATGCCAACTTGGGCCGCCAGCCGATCGATAGCAAACTCCTCTTCCACGGCCCTCACGCCTTCGAGCAGCTCGCCGCCTCACCCGATGTCGATCTTATCCAGATCTCGACGCCACCCTTCTTCCACGTGCAGCACCTTGAAACGGCCGTTGCCTCAGGCAAACACGTTTACTGCGAGAAGCCGGTCGGCATCGACGTCAAGCAGGCGAACCATGCGCTTAAGATCGCTAAACACGTCAAGCCCACGCAGAGCGTCGATGTCGGATTCCAGGTCCGCAGCGCGCCGCCGATCGCCGCCATTGCGGGGAAGATCCAAGCGGGTGCTCTGGGTAAGATCGCTTCCGTTGCCGCGAACTACAATGCTCCCGCTTCCAAGGAGAAGATCCGCGCCGGCGCTTCACCCGATGAGTACCGCCTTCGCAACTGGCTCTGGTATCGAGCCCTTTCCGGCGACATCCTGGTGGAGCAGAACATCCACATCATCGATCTCTGTAACTGGCTTCTCGGCGCTCGCCCGCTCAAGGCAACGGCGACCGGAGGCCGCAACGTCCTGACTCACGCCGGCGACTGCTGGGATAATTACCAGGTCGACTTCGTCTACCCCGGGAACGTCCACGTTTCCTTCTCTTCCACCCAGTTTGGCGACTACGGGGGCTTCGACGCGGGCCTGCGAATCTTCGGCGCCAACGGCTCCGCTTTCATCCCTTATTCGGGACCGCTTGAAATCAATGGCGCGCAGGCGTGGGTTTGGCAGGAATCGGCCAACACCGCCGCCGGCTCGGGAAAGTTCGCCGCCAACGCCAGCTTCTCCGACAATCTGGCCTTCGCCGACCGCGAAAAAGAACGCAGCTTCATCGAGAGCATCACCTCCGGCCAGGTTCATAATCAGATCGCAGCCGGAGTCGAGACCGCTCTCAGTTGCATGCTTGGGCGCATGGCCGGTTATCAAGGGAGAGAAGTGACCTGGGAGGATCTGCTCGCGCATGGTGAAACTTACCAGTTTGGAATGAACCTGGACCAGTTTGCTTGAGGTGCTCACCAAACCGGCGCCAAAGCTAGCTAGAGGTTCTGCCTGAGCGGCGGACCCACTGGCCATCGTGTTTTTCCAGATAGACCCACTCCGCTTGGGCGCAGAGATTGCCGCACCAATCGAGCATATAGACCAGCGCCGCGGTCCGCTTTGGATTGAAGTAGATGTCGCTGAAGTACGTGATCCCGGGATAGCCGTTGTACTTCTGCCGCAAGGCGGAGTTGGCGGTCGCCGAAGTGCGGGCGGCGCGGAATTCCGCTACCTCCGACGAGTCCAGCAGTGAATATGGCCGGTCGACATGGAAGTGGCGTTTAAGAGCACTGCGCTCGTTTTTACGTAAATTGTAGTCGGCGACAGCTTCATGGAAAGCCGTGGCATGCGTGGCAGGCGCCTGGAGAGCGGCTTCCGGCGCAAGCGCGGGGTTGATGTCCTGTGCGTTGACGGTGATTTCGGCGATGGCCCAGCGCTGGTTTTGCGAGGAATCCACGTTTGCCAAAACATCGCCCGGCAATAGTAGGGAGTAGATTGCGTATGCATCCTTGAGGCGCTCAACGGGGAGGGAAGAGTCTGCTGGCTTGGTTTGCGCGAAGGAAAAAGAAGAAAAGGCCACCATCAAGGCGGCGAGCGCGCTGAAGGACTTCATTAACCATGGCGGGCGAGGCGGCGATGAATAAGCAGTGGAGCGCATCCCGATCTCCTTGCTCTTCATCATAAGGGGTTTTGCCTCTACCTTGTTCGCCTTTGCCCTTCTTTCGGTCATTCCCGAAGGGAATCTGCTTTCCCTTCAATGCGTCACCTTATCCAGAGCCATGTTGAGCTCGAGAACATTCACGCGAGGATGCCCCATAATGCCGAATTGCCGTCCCTGGATGTGTTGAAGAACCAAAGCCCGTACTTTTTCCTCCGGCAAGTGGCGGACTTCAGCCACACGCGGCGCCTGGTAGAGCGCCGCGGCCGGTGAGATATCGCTATCGAGACCGGAACCGGATGCTGTCACCAGGTCGATCGGCACCGGTTGGCCATTGCCCTCGGCGGCATACTTGGCGGTATCGGCTGTTATGCGGGTCAGCAGCTTCTGGTTGGTGGCTCCGAAATTCGAGCCGCCCGAGGAGGTTGCGTCATAACCGTTTCCGGCAGCGGAAGGGCGGCCATGGAAATATCGATCGGTGACAAAGTTCTGGCCGATGAGCCGGGAGCCGATGACCTGGCCATCTTCGATCACCAGGTCTCCACCGGCCTGGCGGGGCAGCGCGATCCGCGCGACTACGGTTACGGCCAACGGATACAGTATGCCGAGAAACACCGCGGTGAGAAGCATAAAGCGGATGGCGATTTTGAATTCACTGCGAAACATGAGAATCCCCCCGAGAGATGATCTGCTCTACGCCAGGTGCATGCCGGCTAAGCAGATGTCGATGAGCTTGATCCCGATGAAGGGAACGATGACGCCTCCAACTCCGTAGATGACGAGATTGCGGCGCAAGAGCGCCTGCGCGGACTTGGGCTCGTACTTTACTCCGCGCAACGCCAGCGGAATAAGCGCCACGATAATCAATGCATTGAAGATCACGGCGGAAAGGATGGCTGAGTGAGGCGTTTGCAGATGCATAATGTTGAGTTGGTTGAGAACCGGAAAAACACCGGCGAACATGGCTGGAAGTATGGCGAAATACTTGGCCACGTCGTTGGCAATGGAAAAGGTGGTTAGCGCTCCACGGGTCATCAATAACTGCTTGCCGATCTCCACAATTTCAATCAGCTTGGTGGGATTGGAGTCCAAATCCACCATATTGCCGGCTTCTTTGGCCGCCTGGGTTCCGGTGTTCATGGCTACGCCCACATCGGCTTGGGCCAGGGCCGGGGCGTCATTGGTTCCATCTCCGGTCATGGCCACCAGCTTGCCTTTGCCCTGTTCGCGCTTAATCAGATCCATCTTGTCCTTGGGTTTGGCTTCGGCTAGAAAATCGTCCACTCCGGCTTCGCGGGCGATCACGGCCGCGGTGAGCGGATTATCGCCGGTGATCATGATGCTGCGGATGCCCATGGCGCGCAGCCGGGCCAGCCTCTCTTTGAGACCGCCTTTCACGATGTCCTTTAGGTAAATCACCCCTAGAGCGGTTGAGTTCTCAGCCACCACCAGGGGGGTGCCGCCCTGGCGCGCGATATCATCGACGGCGTCCCGTACTTTCTGCGGCAGGTTGGATCCTTGCTCTTCGAGAAAGCGTGTAATGGCGTCTACGGAGCCTTTGCGGATCACATGTCCGGAGAAATCGACGCCGGACATGCGGGTTTGCGCGCTGAAAGCCACGAATTCGGCCTGCAGCGCGACCAGATCGCGGCCCCGCAAACCGTATTTTTCCTTAGCCAACACAACAATCGAGCGGCCCTCAGGCGTTTCGTCGGCGAAGGAAGAGAGCTGGGCGGCATCAGCCAACCGATCCTCGCCTATGTTCGGCGCGGGAATAAATTCGGTAGCTTGCCGGTTCCCCAGAGTGATGGTGCCGGTTTTATCCAGCAACAGAGTATTGACGTCACCGGCCGCTTCTACCGCGCGGCCGGACATGGCCAGCACGTTGTATTGCACCAGACGGTCCATGCCCGCGATGCCAATGGCGGAGAGCAGGCCGCCAATGGTTGTCGGTATCAGGCATACCAACAGTGAGACCAGTACGAAGATGGTCTGCGGCGCCCGCGAATAGATGGCAAACGGCTGCAGCGTAGCCACGGCGAGCAGGAAGATGATGGTCAGACCGGAGAGCAGAATGCTGAGCGCGATCTCGTTGGGAGTTTTCTGCCGTTCCGCGCCTTCCACTAAAGCGATCATGCGATCCAGAAAAGTCTCGCCGGGATTGGAGGTGATCTTAACCTTGATCCAGTCCGACAAGACCTTGGTGCCACCGGTGACCGCGGAGCGGTCGCCGCCGGCTTCGCGGATCACAGGCGCGGATTCACCGGTAATCGCCGACTCGTCTACCGAGGCGACGCCTTGGATCACCTCGCCATCCCCGGCGATGTAGGCCCCGGCCACGACATAGATCTCATCGCCGGCGCGCAGCGCGGAGTCGAGACCTGTTCCTGCGAGCCATCCGGCTTGTAGCGCAGGGCGATGGTCTCGCCTTTGGCTTTGCGCAGCGTATCGGCCTGGGCCTTGCCTCTTCCTTCAGCCATCGCCTCGGC
This sequence comes from uncultured Acidobacteriaceae bacterium, assembly GCA_963705665.1. Lineage (GTDB taxonomy): Bacteria > Acidobacteriota > Terriglobia > Terriglobales > Acidobacteriaceae > PALSA-350. The sequence goes on from CAVPKQ010000052.1 coordinate 17,857, forward strand.
GAAGTTCGCAAAAAGAACGGTGAACCAAAGCCAGAGGGTGATCTGCAGATCGAAAGCAAAGCTGCCGGTGTGCCGTACGACATCTTCAATGAGCAGCGCGGTAGTGAGCACGCTGCCTACTTCGACCACCAGCATGACCGGGTTCTTTACCATTACCCGCGGATTGAGCTTAGTGAACGCGTCAAGCACCGCATGACGCAAGATCGCAATATTCCAGAGACTTTGTTTTGCCGCCATAATCGTTTTCTCCCCCGTGCTCGAATCCAGCTTGAGCAATGACACAATTGGTGTTGCCGACGAACGAATCTCGACGCAGCCGTTCTATCAAGGAACGGCTGCACACAGAGAACCTTCACCATGCCACTGTAACTGTGTCATTGCTCTAGAAAGTCTTTCCTGCGTGAAGCAGCAGGTGCTCAAGAATTGGCCCCAGGCTCAGCGCGGGGAAAAACGTCAGTGCGCCGACAATCAGGATCACGCTGACCAGCAGCACGGTGAACAGGGTAGTGTTAACGGGAAATGTTCCTGAAGAGGGCGGAACGATCTTCTTCTGCGCTAGGCTGCCGGCCAGAGCGAGCATCGGCACCATCATCAAAAAGCGCCCCGCGAGCACGTTCAACGTCAGGGTCATGTTGTACCAGGGGGTGTTTGCATTCAGGCCGGCGAAGGCCGACCCGTTGTTGCCCGCCGTCGAAGTATAGGCATAAAGAATTTCCGAAAGGCCGTGAGGACCGCCGTTGTTCAAACTGCCCAGGGCCGCTGGATTGAGTACAGCGATCGCGGACATCACCAGAATCAAGAGAGGGAAGATGAGAATAAACAACATTGCCAGCTTCATGTCGTAGCTCTCGATCTTCTTGCCTAGGTATTCCGGCGTTCGCCCGACCATAAGGCCGGCGATAAAGACCGAGAGCACGACGAAGATGAGCATTCCGTAAAGCCCGGAGCCGACCCCGCCGAAGACAATCTCGCCCAGCATGATGTTGACCAGCGGAATCATTCCGCCGAGCGGCATGAAGGAGTCGTGCATGGAGTTGACCGCGCCGCAGCTCGTATCGGTGGTGACGGTGGCGAAGAGCGCCGATTGCGAAATACCGAAGCGCACCTCTTTGCCTTCCATGTTGCCGCCGGAATTGAGCGTGGTGGTGTGCTGATCGACCCCGTGTAGCAGCGGCTGAGTCTGCGCCTCGGCCCAATAGGCCGTGGTGTATCCCCCCACGAAGAGGATCGCCATGGCCGCAAAGACGGCCCAGCCGTGTCCCGGCGAGCCGGTCATCTTGCCCAACGTGACGGTCAGCGCCGCCGGGATGAGGAAGATCAGCTCCATCTCAATGAAGTTGGTAAGTGGAGTAGGGTTTTCGAAGGGATGGGCGCTGTTAGCGTTGAAGAAGCCTCCGCCATTGGTGCCCAACTCCTTGATGACTTCCTGCGAGGCGACAGGGCCTTGGCCGATGGTCTGTGCCTGCTTCGGGTTTTCCAGGGGTGCGGCGACGGTATAGGGTTTGAGGTTTTGCGGAACTCCCTGTTCAATCAGAACCGGCGCAATCAGCAGGCAGATCGGTAGCAGCACCCATAAGGTAATGCGCGTTGTGTCGACCCAAAAATTACCGATAGTCGCCGATTGCTTGCGGGAGATGCCGCGCACCAGCGCGATGGCGACGGCAATGCCGATAGCTGCGCTCAGGAAGTTGTGATAGGCAAGCCCCAGCATCTCGGTCAGATAGCTCATCGTCGTTTCCGGGGTGTAGGACTGCCAATTGGTGTTGGTCGTGAAGGAGGCCGCGGTATTCAACGCCAGGGCCGGCGTCACGCCGGCCAGATGCTGCGGGTTCCAGGGGAGAAAGTGCTGCGCCCGCTCGATAACATAAGTGAGCAGAAGAGAGACGCCGCTGAACAGCAGCATGGCGATGGAATACTGCTGCCATCCCATCTCGCGGCTGGGATCGATTCCGCAGCTCTTGTAGAGCAGCCGTTCCACTGGCCGGAGCACGGGATCGAGGAAAGTCTTTTGACCTTCCACCACGCGGGCCAGGTAGAGACCGAGCGGCCGCATCAGGGCCAACATAACTCCGAAGTACAAGGCAAACTGCAACCAACCGTTGGCTGTCATTTCAGAATTTCTCCGGACGCAGCAGGGCGATCACCAGGTAGATCAGGATCAACACTGTCAGGATGAGAACGATGAGCGTGGTAGTGGACATTTCTTCATTCACCTCAGCTTGTCGCAGGCATAGACGTACGCGACCGCTACTGCAAAAAAGACGACTGTGTAGACCACCATCAATAAGTCCTGCATAACTGTCAGTAGATATTCCCGGCAGTAAAAGCGGCGTAAGCGAAATATAAGGAATTTGTAAGGAAGCGAGTCGGCCAGTCAGCGAGTCAGCAAGTCAGCCAAGTCGGCGAGTCGGCAGCAGTTGCGGTTTCCCACATCTGGCGCAAAGAGCGCGCCAGATATGGGGCACCCGAGTTCTCGTTGGAGCGTGAATCTAAAATCAGGACAAAGCCGTTTTCGCTGACTTGCTGACTCGCTGACTGGCCGACTCGCCGACGGGCCTACTCCAACCCTTCCGGGAGGAAGCGGTATCCAATCCAGGGCTCGGTCTGGATGTACTGTTTACCACTGCCGGCTTCAATCTTGCGGCGAAGCTGGCCGACGAAGACGCGCAGATACTCCGGTTGATGCGCCGACTGCGCTCCCCAAACCGCGGTCAGCAGCGCGCGGTGGGTGAGCGCCTTGCCTGCGTTTCGGGCGAAGTAGAGCAGCAGCTCGAACTCAGTCGGTGTGAGGTGAAGCGCTTTGCCATTCACTGCCACGGTATGCGCATCGCCATCTACCTCAAAGTCGCCGATCTGGATCGCGTTGCCGGTTACACGCTCCGGCGCGCGCCTGAGATGGGCCCGTACGCGCGCCAGCAGCTCTTGAATAGCAAAGGGTTTGGTCACGTAATCGTCGGCGCCGGCATCGAGAGCCTCCACCTTGCTTCGCTCCTGATCGCGCACTGAAAGCACGATGATGGGGGTGGCGCCTTTGCTTCTTACTCTCTGGCAGAGCTCGACTCCGCTGATCCCGGGCATCATCAGGTCGGTAACCATGAGGTCGGGATGCCATTCGTCAAAGAGCAGCAGGGCTTCTTCCGGATCGTTGGCGGCGCGCACTTCGTATCCCTGAGCGGAAAGCGCGGTACGCAGCACGCGGGTGATCTGGGCTTCATCGTCGACTACCAGAATCCGTTCCGGCATCGGTCTCCTTCGTTTTCGTCCCTCGCCCGTCCGGGCGTGTTGCGGTATCATCGGCCAGCTATGGTTCGCACCCGACCTCCGGCCGGCCGGCTCGTTCTTCGTTATCTGGCAGCAACAGGCGCTGCTCTCGCGATTGTGCTGATTTATCGCAGCATACTCCACGTCAACCAAACAACAGTTGCGTTGACCTTCCTGGTGCTGGTTCAGCTCGTGGCCCTTGGTTGGGGTCTGGCCTGCTCCATCTATCTCTCCATTCTTTGTACCCTGCTCTATAACTTCTTCTTCCTTCCTCCGATTGGCGCTCTCACTATCGCAGATCCGCAAAATTGGATTGCTCTGCTGGCTCTGCTCGCATCCGCGATTTTTATAGGCAAAATCTCTGAAAGCGAGCGGCGCCATGCGAATGCCGCAGAGGCGCGGCGCCGGGAGATCGAGCGTCTGTATGAACTCAGCCAGCAACTGCTCATGGAGGAGCACTTGCGCGAATTGGCGGGCAACGCTCCCCGGATCGTCGCCTCGGTCTTTAACTTTCCTTGCGTGGCTGTGTATCTTGCGGAAAATAATTCAGTGCAGTTCTCCGATCCAGGCAACGAGTTCATTTCCATAGACCGGCTTCGCGCGGTTACGCAGGCGCCGGACGCGCCGCGTTTCCCGTTGGAGAACGCGCGTGTTGTTCCCCTGATGCTGGGCATGCGGGCCAGCGGAGCGGTCGCGATGATTGAGGGCGACTACTCCGACGGATTGTACGATGCTATTGGAGGATTATTGGCCATCGCGTTAGAGCGCACCGCCGCGCTGGAGCGATTTAGCCGAATTGAAGCGGCGCGCGAAGCCGAGCGTCTCAGAGGGGCCATGCTCGATTCGGTGACTCACGAGCTGCGCACTCCACTTACTTCCATTTGCGCCGCTGCGACCAGCCTGTTGTCGCAGCCTTTTTTGGGCGAGCGGGAACGCCAGGAGATGTACTCCATTGTCGACGAAGAAAGCAAGCGGCTCGACCGGCTGATCGGGCAGGCGGTCGAAATGGCGGAGTTGGATACCGCCGGCATCCAATTGCGTCTTCGCCCGCGGCGGCTGCAAGAGGTGATTGACGTGGCGCTAGAGGACTCGCACGCGCTGCTGCGCGGCCGCGAAATAAGCGTTCAAATTCCCCACGATCTTCCAGCCATCTCTATGGATGGGGAATTAATTCGCCGCGTGCTCCATCATCTCCTGGAGAATGCCGCGCGTTACTCCCCAGCCGGATCGCCGGTGAATATTTCGGCACAGCTGTCGGGCGGCCGCTTGCTGGTGAGCATTCGCGATCAAGGGCAGGGAATCGATGAGACCGAGCAGCCGTTCATCTTCGGTAAGTTCTATCGCGGCGGCCGGCAGCGTCAAGGCTCGCAAGGCACGGGCATGGGTTTAGCCATCGCCAAGGCAATTCTCAATGCCCATCAGGGCGGCATCGACGTTGTCAGCCATCCCAATCGGGGAGCAGAGTTTACTTTTTGGATTCCGGATAGCCGTGCTACTTAGAGCGGTTCTCCCTGCAGGAGAACTGCTCCAGCGGAAGGGAATGGGCGCAATGACCGCCGGTCCGGACGGAGTGGTACCATGTCGCAGAGATGATTAGTCGCCGTCAATTTGTGCAATTATCCGCGGCAGCACTGCCGGTCTTCGCGCGTCCGCTCCGGGCGCTGACCCATATTCCACTTGGGGTGCAGCTTTACACCTTGCGGCAGATGGCGGCCAAGGATCTGCCTTCGACCCTGCGCCAGATCCGCGCCGTTGGCTATGAGGAGGTGGAGCTGATACCGCTGGCCTATACCCGGCCGGCGCGCGAATTGCGGGCAATGATCGCCGATAGCGGGTTAACCGCGCCCAGCGGCCACTTCAACTATGCCGACATCGCCACAAAGTTAAGCTATGCCAAGGCCCTCGGCCTTAAATGGATGGTATGTCCCGTCATTCCTAAGGATCTATGGACAGCAGACGGCTTTCGCCGTGCAGCTCACCAATTCAACGCATGGGGCAAGCAGATACGCGATAAGGGGATGAGCTTTGCTTTTCACAATCATGACTACGAGTTTCGTAAGCTCAATGGAGGTACAGGCTACGACATTCTGGTGAAGGAAACGGACCCGGAGCTGGTTTCCTTCGAATTGGATTGTTATTGGGTCGCGCAGGCAGGAATCGACCCGGCGGCTAAGCTCAAACAACTGGGCAGGCGTGTCCGCCTGCTGCACCTCAAAGATCTCAAACCCGGCTTTCCTCCATCGAACGATATGAGCGCGAGTTCCGCCCACTTCACAGAAGTCGGCAGGGGAAAATTAAATTGGCGGGAGATTCTCGCCGTGGCGCAGAAGCTCCAGGTCGAACAATACATCGTCGAGCAGGACAAGACAGATGGACCGCCCGTCGCAAGCATTCGCATCAGCTATAACTACCTGCGAAAGATTTTGCCCTGATCGGACCGCAGATCTCTCCACTGCGCTTCGCTTCCGTCGAGATGACAAATTGTGGTCGCCATTGCGAACTGCCTAAAGGGAAACGGTTTTTGCCTTTGTAGTCTGTCTTTACTTTTCTTTCTGTCATTCCCGAAGGGAATCTGCTTTCTGCCCTTGCGGTCTGTCTTCCTAAGTCAGGTTTTTGCTCGCTCGAAGGAGTTCTATCTTTCGCGCCCGAGTTCAGTGCTTGAGTCGCTTCTCGAGTGCGATGGCGCCGCATAGGAAAAGCAGATTCCCTTCGGGAATGACAGAAAGAAAGGCAAAGACGGAAAAGACGGATAAGAAGGGCAGAAGCAGCTTACGCCGAGGCGGGGAGAAGGTCGGAGCTGCGAGATCGCGTCGCCTCGGAAGCAAAGGGAAGAAATACACGAAAGACGGTGCAGCCGCGCCCCTGGCTTCCATGCTTTGCCTGGCGGCTGCGCACCTGGACCTTGCCCATATGCTTGATGAGAATTTCGCGGCTTACCCAAAGTCCGAGACCGGTACCTGTATCGCCTTTGGTGGAGAAGAATGGTTCGAAGATGCGCTTGAGAGTGACCCGATCCATGCCTGCGCCGTCATCGGCAATGGTCACGATGATTCCGCTACGGTCTTGGGACCAATCGCGGCCGCGCGCGGTGCGGAGGGTAAGCCTGCCGCCGGAGTTTATCATGGCATCCACGGCATTGCCCACGAGATTGGCCAGTATCTGGCGAATCTCGCCGTCATAGACGGTGATGCGCGGTATGTTTCCGAATTCGCGGACGCATTCTATCCCGAACGTACGCATGCGGGCCTCGTATAAAGCCAGCACGGTCTCCAAGAGTCCATGAATATCCGTTTCCGCTGGCTGGGTATTCTGGCGATAGAAACGCAATGTTTGAGTGGTAATGTGAATCACACGATCCAGTTCCCGCTGGGCCATGTCGAGATAGGTTCTCGAATCGGCATCCAGATTGCTCTGCTGTATCAGGTAGAGGCAGTTGGTGACGGCTTCCAGGGGATTGTTGATTTCGTGGGCGATGGAAGCCGCCAGCCTGCCCGCGGCGGCCAGCTTCTCCGTACGGCGCACCACTTCCTGGCTGCGCCTTTGCTCCGTCAGATCGACAAGAAATGCCGCCACCTGCCGCTCCGGAAGGGAGGCTTCGGGATTGAGCAGGGCGACTCCCACCAGCAGGGTCACGGGCGCGCCATTGCGAGTAGTGCATTCCGTTTCAAAGGGAGGGTACTCGCGCGTCTTGACCTCTTCGGGCGATCCAATCGCAGAGGAAAGAATCAAACTGGCTGCGTCCTCGAGAATATTTTCGAGCACCACCGACCCGCTGTAAATCTCTTCCGGGGAGAAGCCGAGCAGTCGGTCCACGGCGCCATTCGCATAGAGCAGACGTCCGGTACTGTCGCTAATCAGCAGCCCTAGAGGGATGCCTTCCACCAGACGGTGAAAGCGTTGTTCGCTGACCCGTAGAGCAGCCTCGGTGATCACCCTGTGCCGCCTGGTCCGAGCCTCGCTAAGCTCGCGTTCGATGGCCGGCGCCAAGCGTGCCAAGTTTCGCTTGGAGACAAAATCATGCGCTCCGGCGCGCATGGCCTCGACCGCCATCTCTTCGCTCACCGCCCCTGATAGCACGATGAAGGGTGCATCGTTTCCCGAGGTTTTCAATAATTGGAGGGCGGCTGGAGCGCTGAACGCAGGCAGGTTGTAATCGGCTAGAATGATGTCCCAACTTTCGTCGCCGCCGGAACCATTCGGCTGCAGAGCCCTACGCATCTCCTCCGCGGTTTCCACCCGGAGCACTGACGGATTGAAACCGGCACGGATGAGATACCGCTCCACCATCACGGCATCGTCTTCGCTGTCTTCGATCAGGAGAACGTGCAGCGGGAGTTCTGTCAGTTTGCGCTCGGTGGACATTCGTTCAATACCAGCCAATACATGCCAAGCTGCCGTGTCGCTTCAGCAAATTCGTTGAAGTTTACCGGTTTCCGGATATAGCTGTTAGCTCCGAGCCGGTAGCTGCGTACTATATCGCTCTCCTCATCCGATGAGGTCAAGACCACAACGGGAAGCATTTGGGTGCGCATGGATTGCCGAATCCTGCGCAGCACCTCCAGGCCATCCATCTTGGGCAATTTCAAATCAAGCAAGATTACCTGCGGCAGTTCGGCAAGCGCATTGGAGCCTTGGCCGAAAAGCTGGGCGACCGCTTCCTCCCCATCACGGGCCACTTGAATCTCGTTGGCAATATTGGCTTGCCGCAAAGCTCGAATCGTCAGTAATTCATGATCCGGATCGTCCTCTATAAGGAGGATGGTTCGTCCTTTCACTACCATATTGTAAGACCTGTCATTCATTTGCCGGGTTGCATGGCTGCTCTGGTTCATAATCGGAGCTGATGCAGAGATGGTTGGTTATTGCTCTCCTAATGTAAACCAAAAAGTCGCGCCGCGCCCTACCTCGCTCTCCGCCCAGATTTTTCCCTGCTGCCGCTGAATGATGCGAGCGACTGTCGCCAGCCCGATCCCCGATCCGACAAAATCTTTGTCCCCATGGAGACGGTTGAAGGCGGTAAATAGCTTATCCGCATAGCGCATATCGAATCCCACGCCGTTATCCCGTACAAAGTAAGAGTTCCCGGAACGGCCAAGCTCGATCCGTGCAGCAGGCTGTTGGGCGGTGAACTTGAGCGCGTTTCCGATCAGGTTTTCAAGCGCCGCGCGCAGCAGACGCGAATCTCCCATGCATTTGAGTCCAGGCTCGATTTGGAAGGAAATCGCCCGGCCCGGGTTCTGCCCCGCCAACTCGGAGGCCACCGCGGAGGCCACCGCGCTCAGATCCACCGGTTCATAGATCAACTCGGCTCGTGTAACCCGTGAGAGTTGGAGAAGAGAGTCGATAAGCTGACCCATCCGCTGCACGCCTTTGCGAATGCGGCCCAGATAGTCGCGGCCGTTGCCTTCAAGTACATCCCCGTAGTCCTCTTGTAACGCCAGGCTGAAGCCATCGACGGTTCTGAGCGGCGCCCGCAAATCATGGGAGACGGAGTAGCTAAAAGCCTCCAACTCACGGTTAGTGGCTTCAAGGTCGGCCGTCCGTTTGCGCACTCGCTCCTCCAATTCGGCGTTCAGCAGGCGCACCTCGTCGGCTTTGCTCTCCGCTTCCCGGCGCGCCTGCTGTTGCGCGCTGTAGGCATCGGCGCGGTCCATCGCTGTCGCAATCCGGCTGGCCGCGACCGCCAACATCTCCTCGTCGTGGCTGTCGAAAGGGAGTGCGATTCGGCGCCCAGCTATCAAGATTCCAGGCAGGGACGGGTAGACGGATAAAGGCACGACCAGCAGCGCGCGTCCCTCTCCGCTAAGAATATCGGAGGAGAGCGGAGTCGAAGCAGTGTCCGCAACTCCCTCCACCTGCTCTTGCCGGATAGCCCGATCCAGCGGACTGCCTTCGGTCAAGGGAATTACGGTTCCAGGCGCGATCGCCGCTCCATCGGTGGCATTGACAGTAAGAGAGCCATCGCGCAAGGAACAGAGCAGAACGGTGTCGGCGGAGATTACTGTACGCACCCGGGAAAGCAATTCTGCGGTGAGCTCATCCACCCCAAGGCGGGTCAAAGAAACCTCGCTGATGCTCTGCAATTTTTCCAGGCGATCGGAAGTCCGATCGGCGAGCGAGCGAAGCCTCCATTCGGCGACGATATAGCGGTACATGATCAGAAGCAGCAGCAGGTCGGCGGCGCTGGAGACGATCAGGGTTTCCCGCGCATGCTGGGCGTCGTAGCGCGATGCCGCCACCCGCTGGGCCAAAAGCCGCTGCTCGGTATGCCGCATGCCATCGACCAGCGAGCGTATATGGTCCATCTCCGCCAAGCCGGTTCCGTTCAGGACCTGCAGCCGCAGGGAATCCGCAGCGCCTGACTGGCGCTCATCGATGCTCTGATCAAGTAACGATATTCTGCTTTCGGTGAGGGCGCGCAGTTCTTTGAGAGCATTTCGCTGCCCGGGATTGTCATCGATCAAAGCACCCACGTTCTGCAGTTCTCCCGGCAGCGCAGCCTTGGCTTGAGCGTATGAGGCGAGATAGGGCCTCTCGCCGGAAAGAAGATATCCGCGGGCGGCCGCCTCGGCATCTTTTAGAGAATACGTAATAACTTCGAGAGACTCGATGACGCGCCAGGTATGCGTCACCCAGACTTCGCTTTCCGACAACGCCTGTACGGAGCGGAACGCCATCCATGCATTGAGGCACACAACCAAAATGGCGCACCCCAGGAGCCCGAGGACAATCGATAGCGAGGTTCGTGATTTCATTTTCAGCAAGTCAGCGAGTCAGCCGTCAGCGAGTCAGCCGTTGCAGTTTCCCGGGTTCTCGTTGGAGCATGAATCTAAATCACTCCAGAACCGTTTTCGCTGACTCGCCTACTCGCTGACTTGCTGGACTCGCTGAGAAAACCCTTCATCCTCCCAGCCGGTACTTGGTTTCCGCCAGCCGGTACATGCGGCGCCAAACCAGGCGATTGATGGTCACCACCATCAGGGCCATGATGATCGTCGCCAATAGCAGGATAGAGAATTCTCCATGGTCGGATGCGGCGCTGATTTCGGCGCCGAGGCCCAGGGTCTGTAGCGTCTGATCTTTCAGGTGAAAGTATTCGGCGATGATGCTGGCATTCCATGCGCCGCCCGAGGCGGTTACCAGACCGGTAACGAGATAAGGGAAGATACCGGGCAGGATAAGCGTTTTCCATCGTTGCCAGCGGGAGAAGCGAAAAAAGATCCGCGACTTCCTTCAGATCCGAGGGAATCGCTATGGCGCCCGCGATTACGTTGAACAAGATATACCACTGTGTGCCCAGCAGCATGAGCGCGATCGATCCCACGCCCAAACCGCCGCCGATCCGCACCAGGCCGATCAGCAGGATGGGAAAGATTGCGGTGGCTGGATAGGAGGCCGCGATCTGGGCTAATGGTTGAGCGATTCTGGCCAAGCGGGGGTGAAAGCCGATAGCCACGCCAACCGGGATAGTCCAGGCTGCCGCAATCACCAGGGAAATGTTCACGCGGAGGAAAGTAGCGCCGGCGCCCTTGAGCAGTTCGATCAGTTCCGCGCCGCTTACATTGCGCACCAAGGCCAGCGCGCGCACCGCCGCGAATCCTACGGCAATTGCCAGCGCCGCGATCAACAGCATCATCAGCCAGCGCGACGGAGCTTTTGCCCGGGGCTTTCTCCGTTTGGCCAATTCCAGCCGCCGCTGCGCGATGCCCGAATAGATGCGTTCTTCCACCGGAGCCAGGGTCATCCGATTCAACCAGCCCAAGACATTCGACCGGCGCAGAGCGTCCAGGATGGGCGAGGTTGCCCCGCTGGCGCTTTCCACCTGTTCGAATTTGAATTTGTCCGACCATGCGATTACCGGACGCCAGATCAGTTGGTCGGTGGCGACGATGATCAGAATCATAACCAGCGATCCCCATAACATGCCGTGCTCATCTCCCGTGCTGGCGGCCGTTTGCAGGTATGAGCCCAGCCCGGGCAGCCGAAAATCGCGCTTGCCTAGCACGAACATTTCACAGGCCATGAGGAAAAACCATCCGCCTGCCACGGAAACCATCGAGTTCCATATCAGCCCGATGGCCGAGTAAGGCAGCTCCAACTGCCAGAATCGCTGCCAGGCGGAAAAGCGATAGACCTTGGCGGCTTCGCGCAGCTCGCGCGGCAGACTCTTAAGAGAGGAGTAGAAGCTGAACGCCATGTTCCACACCTGCCCGGTAAAGATCAACAGGATGGCGCCGAGCCCGATTCCCAACTGCCGTCCGGGAATGAGCGAGACCATGGCCAGCATGACGCCGGGCAAAAAGCTCAGCACGGGAATAGACTGCAGGATATCCAGCACCGCAATCATGAAGGATTCGACGCGTGGGTTGTAGGCCGCAATGTAGCCGTAGCCCACGGCGAAGATGAGGCTTAGAAGATAGGCGGCAGCGATGCGCACCACGGAGTAGAAGGCGTAGAGCGGGAGCATTCTTGCCGACGAAGAAATGGCGACCGAAGGAACCGGATGCCCCATCCAATACTGCGCGATCCGCAGGACCGCGTAAAACAGCGCCAGCCCGCTGGCGGCGACGGTTACGTCGAGAAAAAATGGCCAGGTGCGCTCCAGGACCTGAGAGCGTGAGAGCGTCTGGTAGGAGCTCATTCGGGAGTAGGCTCCTCGACCTCGTCCTCCTCGGTTTGCGGCAGGATGAACCTGCGCCGGGAAGCGTCGAAATTGAACAGGTCCGCGTAGCGCCCCCAACTGATCGCGGTATCCAATTGCCGCAGTGTCTCCTCTTCGCTGAACTGCTCATCCAGCATGTCCAGGAAAAACTCCTCCGGTACGGTGTGATCCGACTTCGTCTCCAGCGCGCGCGTGATCTGCCGGAAGAGCAATACATGCTCCACGGCGGCCTTGCGGAATGCTTCCTTTTGCACCTGGATCTCCGACTCGGCGTATTCGCGTCCCGCCGGAGTAATGACCGCATCGCCCTCTTCTATAGTCAAAAACGAGAGCATTTGCGCGGCATCGACGATGGGCAGCAGGTCGTCGATTTCAAAGGCCAGATCGTCCGCCAGGCGATACATGTCGGCGCGTCCGCCGTAATCGATCAAAAGCTCCAGCAGGCCGGCAATTCCGCCGGGACGGGCGTGGGGCAGCATTTGATAGTGCATCTGCCGCTGATCGCGTACTGTCCCCCGTTGGGGCGCTTGCGAAGGGATCTCGTCCGGACGGGTGAGCACGGTGTAGATGTAGTCGACCAATTGAGTGAAGGCCTGACTCTTGCGGTTGCGCGGATGAGTTAACGCCACCGGGAAATCGGTGCGCACGTGTCCTGGATTCCGCCCCAGCACGATGATGCGGTCGGCTAATTGCACGGCTTCTTCAATATTGTGAGTGACCATGAAGATCGACTGGGTGGGGATGGTTTTCTTATGCCAGAGTTCCAACAGCTCACTGCGCAGGTTTTCCGCTGTGAGCACGTCGAGAGCCGAAAATGGCTCGTCCATGAACAGCACTTCCGGGTGTACTATCAGCGCGCGGGCGAACCCCACCCGCTGCCGCATCCCGCCTGAGAGCTCCTTGGGGTAAGCAGCTTGAAAGCCATCCAGACCAACCGTGTCCAGGATATGAAGGCTGCGTTCGCGCCGCTCCTCAGCCGCGGTTCCCTGTGCTTTGAGCGGCGCCTCGACGTTCTCAAGCACTGTCAGCCAGGGAAAAAGAGCAAAACTCTGAAAAACGATGCCGACATTTACCTCAACTTGTGAAATCGGCTTCTCGTGCCAAAAAACCTCACCGGCTGAAGGCTGCGAAAGCCCCGCCAGCATGCGCAGCAGGGTGGATTTGCCCGATCCGGATGGTCCGAGCAGCGCGACAATCTCTCCCGGCACGATCGCCAGGTCTGTCGGCGCGATTACCTGGATACGGTTTTCGCTCGGCTGAGCATAGTATTTTTCAACTTGCTGGGCGCGGATGATGGGTTCAGCCATGGCTCACAATCCATCCTCAAAGCATTGAGAACAGGTTATCTTATACGTTTGCGGGCGCGCTTCCGGCGGTTTGTGAATAAAGTCCTATAGGTGGGACCGGCTGCCCGTGTGGGAGTGTTTGGTCGCTCACCAAGAGGATGAGTCGAAACCGGCAAAAAGCGTATTATCCAATAGAATTCAAGAGGTGGAAGTTTCAATTTCCGCCAAGAAGATCATCTGCTTCACCAGAATCCTGCACGGCTGATTGATTTATTTACCGGAAATGCGAAAGGAACGAATGTCCACGAATCAGGCAAAGCCAAAAGTGCTGGTGGCCGACGATGAGAGAGTGATCGCCGATACGCTGGCCATCATCCTCAATCAAAGCGGTTTTGACGCCACGGCTGTTTACAGCGGCGAAAAAGCCGTGGAGATGGCGATCGCGCTAAAACCAGATATGGTGATCTCCGATGTGATCATGACGGATATGAATGGAATCGACGCCGCGATTAGGATTCGCGCCATCCTCCCCTCGTGTAAGATCCTGCTTTTTCCGGGCAAGCGTCTACTGCGGATCTGCTCGACCGGGCGCGCATCCGGGGTCACGAGTTCGAAATTCTCGCCAAACCTGTTCATCCGCAGGATTTATTGGCGCGTCTTCGCGGCTGATCGCAAGCGGAGAGCCGGCGATGGGCGGCTTGGCTTGATCAGACCTCGCGCCGGCCTTCCATCGCCCGCGACATTGTGACCTCATCCGCGTACTCAATGTCGCTCCCCGCTGGAACTCCGGTGGCGATTCTGGTTACCCGCACCGGCGTGGCATGCAGCAGGTTGGCCAGGTAGAGCGCGGTCGCCTCGCCCTCTACTGTGGGGTTCGTCGCCAGGATCACCTCTTCCACCTCTCCGCGCTCCACTCGCGCCATCAGGCTGCCGGTCCGCAGGTGTTCGGGGCCCACGCCGTTGAGCGGCGACAGAACTCCGTGCAGCACATGGTAGACGCCGTTATAGCCGCGAGTCTTCTCGATGACAGCAATGTTGCCCGGCTCCTCGACCACGCAAACCAGGCGCAGGCTGCGCGTTGGGCTGGAGCAGTAGACGCAAGGGTCTACGTCGGTGATGTTGTTGCATACAGAACACAGGCGCAGTTTGGCTTTAAGATCGCGCACGGCATCGGCCAGGGCTTCGGCTTCCTCATTCGTAGAGCGCAGGATGTGGAAGGCCAGCCGCTGCGCGCTCTTGGAGCCGATGCCCGGCAATTTTCGCAAGGCTTCGATGAGCCGCGCCATAGGTTCCGCAAATTGAGACAAAAGGCAACCTCTAAAACAGGGGTCAGGGATCAGAGATCAGCTGTCAGGTGTCAGTGTATGAATCGCCGCGAAATCGGGTGCCCACGTCCGGATTCTCGGACGTGGGTCTTTACACTGGCACGCCATCACGCTTTGCCTCATCCCGCGGCTATGCTGCTAGAAAAGTCCGGGAGGCAGATTCAGGCCGCCCAGCATGCCGGAGAGGCTCGATTTCATGGCGTCGTCGGCGCGCCGGCCAGCTTCATTGAAAGCGGCCACCACCAAGTCCTCCAGCATCTCGACGTCCGCCGGGCTGGAGCTCAGGCTGCTCACAGCCGCGGCGTCGATCGTCAGTTTGAGCACCTGCTTTTGCCCATTCATGGTCACCGTCACCGCGCCGCCGCCGGAAGAGGCTTCGACCACCGTTTGGTTCAACTTGGTCTGCACCTGTTCCTGCATCTGGCGCGCCTGTTCGAACATCTCCTGCATCTTTAAAGGGTCCACAATGCGCTCCGCTTCATCGGTTATTTCGCGAGTTTCCTTGCGAGCGCTCTCTCAGATCCAGCACGCTGCGCACCTCGCCGGGAAAAAGTTCCTGCGCCCGGCGCACTAAAGGATTCTCCATCGCCACAGCCTGAATGCTCCCGCTGATGGATGCGTAGGAGGCGCGTTGAGCGCTTTCGGCCGTCTCTTCCCCAGCCCCTCCCGTTCCGCCTCCCGGAATCACCGTCAGCTTTTGCCCGGCGCCTATTCCAGCAAGCGCTTCGCGGGCGATTCTCCATGCTTCCGCATTCATGGTCAGACCGAGCATGGTCTTTTTGATGCCTACCTCAGCCTGAATTGCCCTATCGCTCTCCACAGTCCAACGTCCTGCGGAGAGAAGCGCCGCTGCAGTTTTATGTCCGCCGGCATCGAGCGCCGCCACCACCGCGTCGCGGGCATTCTCGGCCGAGACATCGGCAAGCGGTGTTTGTTGGGATGGGAAATCCGCCGGATTCGATTCCGCCTCCGGCAATTCCGCCGCCGCTTTTTCTGGGAGGGAAACGCTCCTTGAGGGCATCGGAAGGGGTACCTGGGGGGCGATCTGACGAGGTGGCCCCGGCGTCCCCGGCGGAGCTGACATCCCCGGCAAGCTGCCCGAGATCTGCTCCAGGGGAATGAGGCGCTGCAGATGCACGATCTTGAGCAGCCCCAGCTCAAGATGGAAGCGCTGCTCCTGCCGGTAGTTCAACTCGTTAAAGGTGTTGAGCATCACCTGCAAGAAACGCGTGAGGTCCTCTTCGGAAAACAGCGCAGCGGACCGGGCGGCGCGCGCCCGCTCGTCGGCGGAGATTTGCAGCAACTCCGTCGTCTCTCCACCCAGCTTGGCCATCAAGGCGTTGCGCAAGTAGCGCACCAATTGCCGCGCAAGCTGCGAGGACTATTGCCCGCATCGATCAAACCATTGATCTGCTCGATTACAGCCGCGCTCCGGTTAGCGTGGACGTCTTCGAACAGCCGCTCGAAGACGGGATTAGGTACGGCTCCCATCAGCTCCAGGATCTGTTGCGATTCGAGCTTCGCCTTGCCGTCGATGAGGGGCGCGCTGGCGATGGCCTGATCCATAATCGAGAGGGCGTCGCGCATCGACCCGTCTCCCGCTTCGGCCAGCAAAGCCAGGGCTGCATCCTCGGCACCGATGCCTTCCAGCTCTACGATCTGGCGAAGCTGCACCAAAATGTCGTCGAATTTTACGGCATGGAAGCTGAAGTGCTGGCAGCGCGAACGAATGGTCTGCGGAAGGTCCTCCGGTTGCGTCGTTGCCATCATGAAGACCACATGGTCGGGCGGCTCTTCCAGGATCTTCAGCAGGGCATTGAAAGCGGCGTCAGTGATCTGGTGGGCTTCATCGAGCAGGTAGATCTTGTAGCGGTCGCGGGCCGGCCTGTAGCGAGCCGCATCCCGCAACTCGCGAATCTCATCGATGCCGCGATTGGTCGCCGCGTCAATCTCCAGCATGTCGACGGAATTTCCCGCCCGGATCTCGTCGCAGGAGACACATACCCCGCAAGGTTCGGGGGAAGGACGCTCCGCCGTGCCCATCGGGGTCCGGCAATTCAATGCCATGCCCAGGATTCTGGCGACGGTGGTTTTCCCTATGCCGCGGTGGCCGCTGAAGATATAACCGTGGGCGATTCGGCCTTGTTCCAACGCGTTCAGCAGGGTGCGCGTGACGTGTTCCTGTCCGGCGACGTCGGAGAAGCTCTGTGGGCGGTATTTGCGGGCGAGTACCTGATATGCCATTGAGGACGGCGGAAAGCCGAGTTTCAGCCATAATTCCGCCAAATTCTGATTGTAGACCGAGCGCAGTCCGCACGCAGCCCGTGTTGTAATAGCCCTGGCTTTGAGCGCCAAAAACTTTTCGTTTTTGAAGCTCCTCAACCAATCTTGGGTGCCCCACGTCCGAAAATCCGGACGTGGGGCACCCAGTATTTGCTGACGGGACTCAGCCACTGAGAGTGTCTAGAAATCCAAATCTGCCGTCAATTTGAACAGGTGTGATTTTCGTACCGTCCCTCCGAGACTCTTTCAAGCCGATTCTCGAACTCTTCCCGGAGCCCGTTTAGCTGCTTTCTTCTTGGCTGCGCGGGATGCTCGTTTACGCCGCAATATCTCCTCAGGAGAGTACATAGTCCGGCGGCAATTCTTCGCTCCGCAGTTGCACCGGGCATCATCCTCATCGCCGTCGTACAGGTTGTAATCGTAGGTCAGCTCTTCTCCTGCCGCGATCTTGCGCAGTGCGACAATCCATACCCGGCCATCCTGCTCGTCTGTCTCGCAGTTGGGATCGCAGGAGTGGTTAATGAACATCGCCGTGCCATGCCCATCAATAACCATAGAGCCATCGCCTATGCCAAAGAGGTAAGTGGTAGGCGAATTTTCGTAACGCGCGTCGGCCGCGGCCTTGGTAATCCGCGGTCCGGTATATTCCACCACCTGGACGCCCTTGGCGATGGCGGAGGTTGCATAGCAGCCGGCGGCATGAATCGAGGAAGAGCGAATGATGAGACCCATATTGGAGCCGAGTATAGCAATCCTTCGCCGGCGCCACAGCATCACTCCCGATTCCCCTCCGGCATGCATCCGTTCCACCTCGATGGCGTCTAAAATAAGAAAGGGAATATGCGCGTATTGGTGCTTGCTACCGGCTTGGGATTGGCTGCGTTGTGGATTTTGAGCGGCGGGCAGAGCTTCGCCCAGCAGCAGAATGGGGATCAGACGCAAAATCCGCCGGCATCTAGCGGGTCTCAGCCACAGAAGAAGGATGCGGCCAAGGGAGACGCGGCTTCTTCGAGTAAATCCACCTCACATTCGACCGCGGCGGATAATCCTTTTCCTGAGGCTCAGTCTCGCGCCGCCGCCAAAGATTCGGCCAAAGATTCACAGGACGCTCCGGCAAACCCGCAGCCCGCGCAACCGGACTCAAAGCCGCAGCACTCCACCGCCGCCGACAATCCTTTTCCCGAGGATGTTTCCCGTAAGGCGGCGAAAGCTGCCAGCGATGCCTCGGAGCCGTCGCCAGCCAAACTACCTCCAGGCGTCAGTTCCAGCCAGTCCTCCGGTCTGAGCGGGGACCTTGCCGGGCAGGACGGAAGCTCCACGGTTACTGACCCGGCTCGTGCCAAGAAAGATACCCAGGTAGGCGCCTTTTACCTGGCCCAAGGGAATTCCCAGGGAGCCTATCTTCGCTATCAGGACGCAATCAAGCACGATCCCACGAATATCGATGCCATTTTTGGCGCCGCGGAAGCTGCGCGCCGGCTAGGGAAATTTCCCGAAGCCGCTCGTGATTATCAGCTTTACCTGGATATCAGCCCCAATGGTCCCAAGTCCAAGAAGGCTCTCAAAGCGCTCAGTGCGCTACCGGGTCAGAAGTAGTTCCTGCATCGCTCCACTGTTTTCTGCCTAGCTTAATCGTTTGTGAGCGGATACCTTCGAGCAAAGAAAAATCAGCTCGAGGGCTTATATTCCACCAAAATGCTATTCATTGCGCCCGGTTTTCGTCTTATCATTGGCCATTTGGCAGGAACTCGATGGAAATACCCGCACCCCTGGTTTGAAGAGGGCTCCCCCAATGCACGCAGTACTTGAAAATGTCTCCAGTCGCATCTCCGAGGAGCTTGGCGGACTGGACGCTCAAACAGCCCAGAAGCATCCACACAACGGCGCGCATCTCTGGAGCATGCAGCAAGTGATTGAACACTTGCTGCTCACCTATCGCGGCACCGAACAGAACCTGGAAACCCGGCTGCGCAAAGGGCGCATTTCCCGCAATCAAAGGCGCACCGTCATTCAATGGGTTCTGCAACTGATGGTCCTCAGCTTCGGCTACTTCCCGCGTGGAGTCCCCGCTCCCGATGAAACCGTCCCGCAGCCGGGCTTTCTGCCCGCTCTGGACGGCAGAGAGTTGGGCGAACGTCTGCGCGCCGGGCTCAGCACCATGGATGACGCGCTGGGCCGCTGCCGCCATGATTTTGGGATGGAACGGGTAGCCGTACACCCTCTGCTTGGGCCGCTGAGGGTGGATCAATGGCGACGCTTTCATGTGATCCACACTTTGCACCACCTAAAGCAGTTGGAGCGGGTGCGGGAGCAGGTGGCGCCGCGCCTGGTTGCGGACCGGGCGGCCAATGCGAAGCTAGCGAAAGAATTGCAGATACCAGCGCACCGTTCGCTCACCTAGAAAAATGCTGTACAGTCCCGCGCCGCAGAGAAAGGCTCCAAAGGGAACGGCGAGTTGGCCGGCTGCCAGCTTTCGGCTCGCCCCCTTGGCCGCGATCAGCGACAAGCCGTAGGCTGCGCCAAAGACCGAGGCCATGAGAAGCACGAGGCCGGTTTGAGCAAGCCCCAGCCATGCCCCCAGCATGGCCAGCAGCTTTACGTCCCCCAGGCCCATTCCCCGCCGTCTCCTGGCCAGCCAGTATGCCCCGATCACGAGAAGGAGAAAGGCCGCGGCGATCGCTGCGTCGAGCAACCCGGCGGCTAGAGAATTCAACCACCCGGATGATCGCCGCAAGCCGTTCAGGCCTGCCAGCAGCACTCCCAGCGCCAAGCCGGGCAGGGTAAAGCGGTCCGGCAGGAGCATAGTCTCGGCATCCATGACGGCAAGCCCGAGGAGCAGAAAACAGAGCAAGGCCCATGCAGCCGCTTGCGGGGTGGAACCAAATTTGAACCAGCACGCCAGGAAAAGCAGAGAAGTAACCGCTTCAACCACAGGATAGCGCCAGGGAATCTTCGCGGAGCATCCTCTGCAGCGGCCCCCAAGCAGAAGCCAGCTCAAGAGCGGAACGTTGTCCCGGTTGGCGATCTCTCGACCGCATTGGCGGCAGTGGGAGCGGGGCCGCACCACCGATTCGCCGCGAGGCAGCCGGGTGATGCAAACATTCAGAAAACTGCCGAAGACTAAACCGGCGATAGCCCAGAGGAAGGCCGCAAACACGCTCTCCACCATGAGAGAAAATGCTCCAGCCAAGTATACCCGGAGCTTTGGTCCTTGCTGTTCTTTCTGTCATTCCTTGCGGGAATAACAGAAAGAAAGGCAAACTCTAGCGCAGTTCGCGGCTAAGGACATAAGTTGTTTCGGTCGGCACGTCGTCCCTAAATTTAACTTTCAGCAGCACCTGGTAGTAGCGGGGCATTTTGCCTCTCTGTTTCTGCGTCAATTTAGCAACCAGCACGCGGGCGAGTTTCGCATCGGTGAATCCCTGGACAGCCCCCACATATCCCGCCGACCGGCTACTGGTAAAACTCTCCACATCGTTGCTGCCCAATGGGCCGGGCAGGTGGGTCACCAGAGCATATGCCACCCCCTCCTCAGAAGGCGCAGTGGAATACTGGTCGGCGAAGAGCGCTGGCTCGCCTGGTTCGGGATGCACATTGCGGATGCCCTCCTGAACGGGAACCAGCTGTGGTTGCATAGGCATTCCATGGAGCTGCTCGTCGAAAAAGAGATTCTGAACACCGACAAACAGCACATTGTTATCGGCGAGCTGCTGCCAGGAGAGTTGACTGGTCTTGACGATGGAGAAATTTTGTTCGCGCGGCCCCAGCAGCTTGCCTAAAAGGAAGGAAACATCCACTTCTCCGTAGGCGGTATAGTACCGGCTGGGCTGGATATCGGGTTTGCTCACCGCTCCCTGGAGGGCCGCAACGGCAGGCGAACCTATGACGTCCTTCCATTGATTCAGCGACTTATCACGATAGTAGATACCCGGCTCCGAATTCAGCTCCACGAAAAGCGGATCTTCGATGGAGAGGATCAGAGGCTGCTTCGAATCCACGAATGGCCCCCATAATTCCTGCAATTCAGAGGTCCAGCCTGGGATGGACGATGCCCGCGTTGCCTTTGGATGCCATGCCTGGAGGGAAAAATACACGGCTACGGCTAGCGCAATCGGCAGGGCAAGCCACATCAAGAGCGGCGGTGAGCCGGTAGCAGACGAGTGGTCCGGCTCTCGGGGAAGAACCGGCGAAGGCGGAGGGGAAGGATCGGCCGGAGCAGCTCTCTGTTCGCAGGTGAGCTTGAATCGCCCTTTCGGCAGGTCGATGACAAATTCATCCTCTTTGCCCTCGGCACGGTAGTATTCCGCGAGCTTTTGCCGAAGCCTCCCGACCTGGATGCGAACCGCTGAATTGTGCCGCGGATCGTAGGATGAAGGTTTGCCTAGCCCATCGATGGCGACAACGTACTCCTTGAGCTGATCTGCCTCACCAGCCAGCGACTTCTCCGCCAGGAACTTCAACAGACGGCGCAGAACTTCCGAACTGCGCAACTCATCGCTGTGGAGGATCCGGTCCACCTGCAACTGCAATGCTTTGTCTTCAACCATTAGCATGACAGCGGGAATATCATGTTCTCGTAAGGTCTGTCAATCATGCAATTGGGGCTTCCCGAGGTGTCGACAGCTCTTCGCAATGAGTGTTAACTCTTCTGTTTTCTTGCATGTAACGGTCACAAACAGGTTTGTAACCTGTTTCTGCTTTCAATCCGGAGCAACTTCGCGTACCAAGGACGGCGGGAAAGAGTCTCTCTATTCGGTAACGTAAAAAGTCGAGTGAGCCTGGCACAGTTGCCGGGAGAGTCAATCAGGAAGCAGAGCAGGTTTCGGGAGGAACGGAATGAAGGTTGGTGGACTGATGCTGTGTTTGGCGTTGGTTTCGGGCGTAGCCGGAGCGCAAACGTCAGACTGTAACCTTCAAGGATACAAGCCTATGGATGGGCTGAAGGCCGAGGCGAGCGGCGAATCCGTGGTGCTGAATTGGCAGGGAGAGGCGGGGCAGCAGCTCAGAGCGAGCTTTGCGATTCGCGACGGGCAGCCGATCGTCGAAGAGCTCGCCGCTCGGGCGGGCGGCAGCCAATGGACCGTCTTGGGCAAAGATTTGACGCCAGACTTTCAAGTGACAACCGGGCGGCGGCGCATCTCCAGGACCCAGCGCCGGATGCTGAAGGAGTTGAACCTGGACACGCCGGAGCAGGAGGAGGTCAGGAAGTGGAACACCTTCTGGGACGCTCCACTGGCTGTGCCCGGCGGAGGAGACACAACGGACCTGCCGCGGACAGAGGACGAAATCAAGCGGGCGTCGGTAAGCTACAAGTCGAATACATGTACGGTGACCAGCCAGGGGGCGCGTGAAAGCGTCTCGTTCGATGGACTGAACCTGGGCCTGTTTTCCGGCACACTGCAATTCACCGTCTACAAAGGTTCAAACCTGCTTCGCCAGGAGGCGATTGCAAAAACCGACGCTCCTTCGGTGGCGTTCATCTATAAAGCCGGATTGAAAGGTTTTGCGCTGGGAAGCGATACCAAGCTGGTCTGGCAGGACACCGCGCGGCAATGGCAGGACTCTGAGCTGGGAGGAGCGCCGAACCAAAGGCCGGTTAACCTGCGGGCCCGCAACCGGCTGCTGATCCTCGACGCCGGAGCCGGATCGCTGGCCGTATTCCCGCCACCCCACAAGTTCTTCTTCGCCCGGGAGAACGAGGTCAATCTCGGCTACGTCTATTACCGCAAAGATAACGACGCTTCATTCTCTCTAGGGGCGATGCAGCCCGAGCGGGGAGAGGGATATCACCCCTGGGGGGTCACCGACGTGGAATGGAAGCGGCGGACAGGCACCTCGCGCGGCGAGTGGGATAATTTCGCGCTGTACAACGCGCCTCCCGGCACCATGCAACACATGGCCGTCTATTACTATCTGGATGCGCACGGCGATCGCGCCGCCCAAGAGGCGGTGTTGGCCTACACGCATAACGATGTCTTCAAGCCCATACCCGGCTTCAAGGTTCTTACCGGCCACTTCCACATGGATTTCAACGAGATGCTGCGCGACCGCGACAATCTGGATTACCGGCCGACGTGGGTTCCAGTCTTCCGCGGACTTGGGGTGAACATTTTATACCTGGGGGATTTTCATGACGATTCGGATCCAAGAGATCCGGGTCCCAAGCGTTTTGCCGAAGAGAAAGTTTATTTTGAAGGCGCCCAGCGCGTCTCCGACAAGAATTTCCTGGTCATTCCGGCCGAAGAGCCAAACGCTTATCTGGGCGGCCACTGGTATCTGATGACCCCGAAACCGGTCTACTTCTCCCATGCGGAACCACGGCCGGCGGACCAGCAGTTTGAGGAAAACGACCCAACCTACGGGCACGTCTATCATCTTGGCTCCGCGGAAGACGTTCTGAAGATGGTCAACCAGGAGAAGGGCATCATTTGGACGGCGCATCCGCGGACCAAGAGTTCTGAAGGATATCCCGAGGCCTACAAAGACAAGGACTTCTTCCTCAGCGACCGCTTCATCGGTGCATCGTGGGAGTCTCTGCCGGTGGATCTTTCGCAGAAAGAGCTCTGCGAGATTCGCTGCTTCGGCACGCAAGACGATATGAGCAACTGGGCTCCCAAACCGAAATACATGATCGCGGAAGGCGATACCTATACCAAGTGGCCGGACGATGAAACCTATCCCCAGCTAACGGTCAACTACCTTAAGCTTGACCGGGTTCCTTTGTACAACGAGAGCTGGGCGCCGGTCGTTGAGGGCATCCGGGCAGGTAATTTCTTTGGCACCACCGGGGAAATACTCTTTCATAAGTGGGGCATCGAGGGAACCGGCGCCAAGCGAGTCTATACCGCCAGCATTGAATATACGTTCCCGCTCGATTTCGCCGAGCTGGTGTGGAGCGACGGAACCAAGGTCGACCGCAAGATTATCGACCTGACCGGCACAACAGCTTTCGGGACGAAGGAGTTTAAGATACCCTTCGACGCGACCGGGAAAAAGTGGGTGCGATTCACAGTATGGGATTCGGCCGGAGATGGAGCTTTTCTGCAGCCGATCGCGCTTCACTAAAACACCAGCGGTCAAGTCCCGGAGGGAGGCCTGAGAATAGCCCAGCACGCCAGTGCTGGGGAAGGATCGGTTTTAAAATAAGTCCCGCAGGGACGGCTGAACCGTGCCTCAGGCCAGTGCGCCGCCGGATTTCAGTCGTCCCTGCGGGATCATTTCAAAACCAGTTTCCAAAGTTTTTTCCTAGGCTTTGCAGGCGAACACTTCATCGGCAACCCCACCTAATTTTGTCATCTCGACCGGAGCGCAGCGGAGCGGATAGATCTGCGGTTTAGGTGTGTAACCGCGGACCTTGTGTGTGGATGGTAGCCTGGTGCCCCAGGTTCGCGAAGCTAACCTGGGTCTTTTTCGCGAGTTGTGGAATCCCAGGTCCCAGAATCGGGACCTGGGGCACCCAGGATTTGTGGTCATCTTTATAGAACGGCTAGAAGCCGATGATCAGGCATCCCCTCAATGACTCTCGAGAGTGCATAAATACGGCTGCTTCCGCCAAAACAAATACGCCAAGTATGGGACGCCCTGATGTAACTTGTCACACACAGGTTTCTCGCACGTTTTTGCTTCCCAACTCTGTAAACCCGGTGATATACGCACTAGGGATCGATTGAACCGGTTTGAGGAGGAGTATCAATGTCTCGAATACCTTGCACCATTCGCTTATTAGTATTGGGGGTAGTGCTGCTAGCAATCGGAGCTGCGCCAAAGGGCGCTTGGGCGCAATCGCAAACTTCCGCATCGCTTACCGGTAAGGTCACGGATCAAGCTGGCGGCGCTCTGCCCAACGTATCGGTAACGGTAACTAGCCCCGCACTGCAAGTACCACGCCTGACCACAGTTACGGACGCAAGCGGGGAATATAAGCTGCTTGATTTGCCTGCTCCTGGTGTCTACAACGTCTCGTTCGCGCTCTCGGGATTCCAGACCTACAGCCAAGAGGGCATCAATTTGAGCGTAGGCTTCACCGGACGGGTCGATGCATCCATGAAAGTCGGCTCAGTGCAGCAATCGGTGATCGTCCGGGGAGAGAACCCGGTGGTTGACACGGTGAACACGGCCGGAACCTCAACCTTGCAGGCGCAGGAGATTCAAGACTCGCCCAAGGGCGTGGGACTTCAAGAACTGCTTCCCATGGCGGCCGGCGTCAGCCTGCAAGGTAAACCCGATGTAGGGGACAGCAATCTGGCAAATCGCAGCGCCGTCATAACCTATGGCGTCGTTCTTATGCCAACCCTGGACGTCGAAGGAATCAATACCACCACAGCAAAGGATTCGAATTCTTCCGTCTATCTCGATACTTTTGCGTTAGCAGAGGCCGAGTTTAAGACCAGCGGCAATAATGCCGATGTCCCGCTTCCCGGGGTCGATCAGGAAGCCGTCATGAAATCCGGCGGGAACACTTTCCATGGCGACGTGCGCGGTGATTATGAGAATCCCGCCTTCCAGGGCAACAACATCAGCTCGACCCTGGCTGCACCCCCCAACAATCTAAAAAACAGCAATCCTCTGGCGGATACCGGCTATTACGATTACTCGGGGGACTTGGGCGGCCGTGTCATCACCGACAAAATCTGGTTCTATGGGGGATACAGCAAACAACAGGTAACCCAGGGCCAGGCGAACTTCATCGGCGGTCCAAATGCCGCCGGTAAGTGGAGCGGCGCAGGGACGAAGCCGGCCAACGTCGTCACATCATTGACCGGATACGATTACAAGATTTCCTATCAGCTTAAGCCCAGCACCAAGGTGCTCTTCTCCGACCTGCACGCCAGCAAATTTCTGTCCTCCAACGGAGGGACCGCGCTGGTGACCCTGCCGGCGACCCAGTATGAGGAGCAGCCCGGCAGCTCCTGGCACGCGGAAGTTCAGAGCACGCCCAGCCCCCGCCTCTTGATCGATGCGCTCTTCGGTCATGGCGGCTATCATGTCCACTACACGGCGCAACCGGCAAGCACACTGGCGCCATTCGGTTTCACCAAAGGAAGCGAATTCGCCGGTTCGCCCAGCGAAGAAGAACTGAGTAACAAACTCTTTACAGGCCCAAATTCGTTTATCGAGGATAAGCCTCAGAACCGTTATCAGATGAAGGCGACGGTCAGCTTTATTCCTTCTAAACCCCACCTGGGTGGAATGCACCAGCTCAAGGTCGGCACGGACAATAGCTGGGAACTTGCGGGCACGCGCTCGCAGATCGATCAGGCGAGCGGGAATTACCTGCTTCAGTTTCAGAACGGCGTGCCCAATAAGATCGTCGTCTATAACTATCCGTTTCCCACTTCAATTAACCATTTGTATAGCCAGGCCGGCTTTCTCACCGATACCTGGACAATCAAGAGAGTGACCATGAATCTGGGCGTGCGAGGAGAGCGTTACCACTCCTACTATCCCTCGCAGACAAAGCCGGCGGGACAGTTCAGCAACGTCTTCCCTGCGCAGACATTTCCCGGTCAGAATGTTCTTACCTGGGTCGACGTTGTTCCCAGGGTAGGCGCCGCCTGGGACGTAATGGGAAATGGGAAGACTGTGGTCAAGGCTTACTATGGGCTATTCGGCGACACCATGGGAGATCTGTTTGCAAACACTTTTAATCCTAACGCCCAGCAAAGTCACACCTATAACTGGAGCGGGCCATGCGGACCCACAGATCCGCTGGCTCCGATCGAGTATCCGTGCGACGCTACCCCGGCATTTCTGGCTACCCTGCCTTCGCTCACCCCGACCGCCGAGACCGGTGGCACGAGCCAGGTATTGAATACTGGGCTCAAGCAGGATAAGACACACGAATATGACCTTAAGCTTGAGCGCCAGCTCGTCAACAATGTGGCGTTGAACGCGACCTATATCTACCACAGCGTTTATAACTTATACGATGCGGCGACTAACGTTTCCGGAGTTCCCGCGGCAACTGCGACGTACGTGAACAATGGAATCAATGTAGGACATCCTTATAACAGCTACACAGTAGCTGTCCCCGTGAACGATACGGACGCCGCGCGGACTCCCGTAACTCTCTACACGTATCCAGCAGGGTCAGGAAACAATTCCAACGAGCTCCTGAACACTCCATCCAGCCGGCCCGACACGTATCACAGTTTCGAGGTTGGCGTAACCAAACGCTATTCCAGCCGGTGGGACGGGATGGCATCGTTCTGGATCACCAAGGATCACAGGTGGACTCAGGGTTTGGCTGGGATCGCGGGAAGCCCGAACGACAATAGATTTCCTGTCGATGACACCTGGAACTGGGAGATTCGCGGGAACGTCGTCTATAACCTTCCCAAAGGAATCCAAGTCCTATCATTCTATCGCGCCCAATCCGGTACGCCGGGGCAGCGCGTGAGCGTCTTCAACCCGACGGATTCGAAGGGCAAGCCATTGCTCCAACAAGGTTCCACACAAGTCAACATGGGATCCTTCGGTCAATATAGAGGTCCCGTTATAAGCACGCTCAACGTGAAAGTGGCAAAGACATTTGCTATTCACGAGAGATTTCACCTCGAGGCAAATTTCCAGGTATTCAACGTCCTGAATGGAAGCGGCGCCGTGTCGACGAACTATCAGACCAGTCCTCTTCCTCCGGCTTCTCCTACATTTGGCGTTGTGTCGAGCATCCTGTCACCTCGGGTCGCCAGGATTGGAGGAGTCTTTAGCTTCTAACGCGTCTCTCATCTATGGGCCTCGGCGGAAGACTTGCTCCTATACACTTCCTGCTAGGAGGAGTACATGGAGCGTCGCAGTCTGTTAAAGGCTCTTTCTTCTGCCGCTGCCGCAGGTGCGGTAACTACTTTTGGAGCCGGCCGCAGTATTTCCGCAGAAGCTGCCGCAAGTGTAGTTCAGGCCATGGGTGGCGGAGGACCACTCGCGCAGGCGCGGACTGCGGCGCGCCGCGGGATGCCTCCGCTGAAGATCACTGACGTCAAGGTGATCGCTACGGCGCCGGCAAACTCCAACTGGACGATTGTCAAAGTTGAGACCAGCGAGCCCGGTCTCTACGGCCTGGGTGCCGCCACCCACCAGGAAGTGCCGCAAGCAGCTCAGGCCTATATCGAAAACCGGCTGAAGCCGTTTGTCATTGGGAAGAACTGCGACGACATCGAGGATATCTGGCAGTCTGCCTATGTGCAGCAGTACTTTCGCTCCGGTCCTGAGAGTAACGACGCGTTGAGCGGGATCGATGGCGCTCTGTGGGATATTTTGGGCAAGCGGTTGGGTGTACCGGTGTACCAGCTTCTTGGCGGCAAGGTGCGAGCCGCCGTGCCATTGTACGGTCATGCCTCGGCTATGGAACTGCCGGACCTGGAAGACCAGGTACGAAAATACATGGAGAAAGGCTACCAATGCGTGCGCGTCCAGTTAGGCGTACCTGGATGGGCGGGATACGGAGTGGCGGGAGCGAAGACTTCCGATGCAGTGGAGAAACTGCGTCCCGACGGGCTGGCGCCGTCACCCGTATTCGATCCCGGCCGCTATGTCACCAGAACCATCCAGATGTTCGAATATCTGCGCTCGAAAATCGGATTCGATGTAGGACTGGTTCACGACGTACACGAGCGGCCGGCGCCTAACCAGTCGATCGAGTTGTGCAAGGCCGTGGAACAGTACCGCCCCTTCTACATGGAAGACTGTCTTTCTCCGGAAGACGTGGGCTGGTTCCAGATCTTTCGTCAGGAGACGTCGGCGCCTCTCGCTATGGGCGAACTGTTCGTCAATCGCAACGAGTGGCTGCCCCTGGTGGCCAACCGCTGGATCGATTTCATCCGTTGTCACCAATCTGCGATGGGCGGCCTGAACATGTGCAGAAAGATAGCGCATTGCTGCGAATTTTTCGATGTGCGCACAGCCTGGCATGGCCCCGCGAATGTCGATCCGGTCGGTCACTGCTATAACCTGCACCTCGATCTGGCCACGCCTAATTTTGGCATTCAGGAGGAGACGATGTTTGACGAGAAGACCCAGGAGGTCTTCCCCGGAACGCCTGAGATCAGGGGCGGGTATATGTATTCGAACGACAGGCCCGGCTTCGGCATCGAAATCAACGAGAGTGCAGCTGCGAAGTATCCTTACAAACATCCGTTCCAAAGCCGAGGCAATGACCGCTTGCTTGACGGCACGATTGTGCGGCCGTAGCAGTGGAAATCGGGTTGAGGAAGGCTTGGTTGGCAACTAAACCTACCTTTGTCATCTCGACCGGAGCGAAGCGCAGTGGAGAGATCTGCGGTTTCCCGCATCTGGCGCAAAGAACGCGCCAGATATGGGCCACCCTCGATTGTGGCGGTTTTGGATCCGTACTTCAAGCAGGCCTAGGGTGCCCCATCCTTGCGCAGCAAGGGTGGGAGACCGCAACCGACGGCCAACGAATCAAGAAAAGCAACCGCCGATTTCTCCGCTGAGCTTCGCTCCGGTCGAGATGACAAATTAGGTGCGACGTCCAGCCCCGGGGATCGCATGGACTCAGCTTAGCTTCCTCGCTCTACACGTGCGGTAATATGCAATGAGAGGAAGTTCGAGTGGGTCTTGCGGCCAGTTTGGAAAAGCGATCAGCGGTGGACCTCCTGAGGGATGGGATTCGCGCGCGGCAGTTTTCGCCATCTCTCATCCGCGAATTGGCCAATACCGCAATGGGCCGCGAGGATGTCCTGGTATTCTGGTTTGGAGAATCCGACCAGCCGACCCCATCCTTCATTCGCGATGCCGCCATCGCGTCGCTCCAGGACGGTGAAACCTTCTACTCCGAGAACCTGGGACGTCCGTATTTGCGTCAGGCCATTTCGGCGTATCTGACCAAACTCCATCAGCGCTCGATCGGCGTGGATCGTATCGCAGTCACCGGTTCGGGGCTCTCCGCTCTCATGCTGGCCAACCAGTTGATTCTCGATCCCGGCGATCGGGCGGTAGCGGTAACGCCACTCTGGCCCAACGCGGTCGAGATGCCAAAGATCATGAGCGCCAAGGTGAGCTGCGTTTCACTTGAAGTGCATCAAGGCCGGTGGACACTACAAATGGACAAGCTGCTGGCTGCGCTTACGCCCGGCACTCGAATGCTGATTTTGAACTCACCCGGCAATCCGACCGGGTGGACCATCGGCCGGGACGACCAGCGTGCCATCCTGGACCACTGCCGCAAGCACGGGATATGGATCATTGCGGACGACGTCTACGAGCGATTGATTTACGTTGACGGGTTGCAGTCGGCTCCTTCGTTCCTGACTATGGCGGAGGAGGGCGACCGGGTGATTTCGGTCAATAGCTTTTCCAAAGCATGGACCATGACAGGCTGGCGCGCCGGATGGATGGTCGTTCCTCCATCGATACTGGAGCGGCTAGCGCCGCTGATCGAATACAACACATCCTGCGTTGCTGAATTTGTCCAGAGAGCCGCTACCGTCGCGCTGGAACAGGGAGAGCCGTACGTAGAGAATATGCGCGCGCGATTGGCTCTGACCAAAACACAGTTGATTGGCGCACTGCGTCAACTTCCTGGGGTGGAGGCGCCTGAGGGCGGCGGATCCATGTATGCTTTTCTCCGGGTCGCAGGCCGCGATAATTCCTTCAATCTAGCCAGGCAACTGGTTGAAGAGGCCGGGCTCGGCTTGGCGCCGGGCAGGGCCTTCGGGCCTGAAGGCGAAGGCTGGCTGCGCTGGTGTTATGCGGCCGATCCCAACAAGATTGAATTGGGAGTGGAGCGCCTGAGGCGGTTTCTATCCAAGTAAGGAGAAGATAAGGCATGGCTGACGTATACAAGCAACTCCTCGAGGCCGGGACAGCGGTGGTTTCGGATGTTTTCGACACGCTCGGATTGGTGCCCCCAATTCTTCATACGAGTCTCTTCGCGATTAAAGGAGAGGGCCACGGATTCGCCGGACCGGCCTATACGGTGACGGGTGAGAAGCACCAGTGGTCCGGCGGCGGCGATCGCGTCAAGTTAGGAGCGATCGATGCTATGCCGGAAGATGTGGTTGCGCTATGGGCTGGCAACGGTGTTGAAGGGGTCTGCTGCTTCGGAGATTTGCTGGCTAGCGCGATGCAGGCGCGGGGAGTCAAAGGAGTTGTAGTCGACGGAGGAGTTCGCGATACTGCCTTTCTGCGCGGATGCAAGATGCCCATCGTCGCGCGCTATCGCACTCCGGCGCAGGCAATTGGACGCTGGCGTGTCACCGCAAAGCAGACGCCGGTCCAGGTGCGCGGCGGCTTGGTCGAATCCCTGACCGTCAATCCTGGAGACGCGATTGTCGCAGACGATGACGGAGTGATTGTGGTGCCGGAACAAATGGTCGCCTCGGTTGTAGGCAAAGTTATTGAGTGGGCCAAGACCGAAACGACATCGCGCGATGAGATTCAGCGCGGCATGCCTCTGCTGGCAGCGCTCGAAAAGTATGGACATCTCTAGAAATTGCTGAAGACCCGATTTGGAAAGCAATTCATCAGCAGTTTGCCGCTTATGCACACTATTTGTCATCTCGACCGGAGCGAAACCGGGGTCCCCGGCAAGCGCAGCTTGCTGGGGTGGGAAACTGGGGTCCCCGGCAAGCGCAGCTTGCTAGGGTGGGAAGCGAAGTGGAGAGATTTGCGGTTTCCCACATCTGGCGCAAACAGCGCGCCAGATATGGGGCACCCGAGATCTCTTTGAAGTATGGATTCCAAAACAACCACCAATCGAGAGCCCCGATTTTTGCCCCTGAGGCTCCTCATTGCTGCCGGCGGCCTCCACCGCCGTCCTTCCATCCTTCTACAAATCGTCTGCTGTCTCGTGCTTTTTGGATTCGCCGGGACTGCGCCGGCCGCGGATCGCTCCGCTATCGTGGATGGTTACAAAGTTGTCCATGTCTATCCCCACGATACTTCTGCGTTCACGCAAGGCCTGATCTATCTGGATGGGTTTCTCTACGAGGGGACCGGATTGAAAGGCAAGTCAGAGATTCGCATGGTCGATCTCAAGAGCGGCAAGGTACAGCAACACTACAACCTTCCCAACCAGTATTTCGGCGAGGGACTTACCAACTGGGGAAGTACCTTGGTGGAGTTAACCTGGCACGCGCATGAAGGCTTCGTTTATGACCGGTTCAGCTTCCGCCTCCTGCGCGCCTTCAACTATCCCGGAGAGGGATGGGGACTGACGCATGACGAGCGATCGCTGATTCTCAGCGATGGCACGCCGAATCTACGCTTCCTTGATCCGAAAACATTCAAGGAGGTCAGGCGGGTTCGGGTTACCGATGGCGGCAAGCCGGTAGAGGACCTCAACGAGTCCGAGTACATCCATGGCGAAATATACGCCAATATCTGGAACACGAATAGGATTGCGCGAATTGCGCCTCGAACCGGCAAGGTGTTGAGCTGGATCGATCTGACCGGGATCTTACCCCGGCAGGAGATGGAGAATGACAACGCCGTCCTCAACGGCATAGCGTACGACGAACAGGGCAACCGGCTTTTCGTGACCGGTAAGCTTTGGCCCAAGCTCTTCGAGATCAAGGTTGTGCCTGCGCATCAGAAGTGACTCTGTTCGGCAATCAGGTCCGCCCGGCGTTTCGCGCGGCTGCCATAGCTGTAGACAGCCGCTCCGGCAGCCAGCAGAACCGCGGTCATCACCACAATTTTGAGCACGGCGATAAGCGGATGCGGTTCGTCCTGGGAGGGAAAGAGCGATAGGATGATGGTCGCGATAGTCGAAAGCATACCGAAAGAAGCAAGCGAGATTGCGACTGGCTTGCCGCCGGGAAGGCGAAAGGCGCCTGGCGGCAGCGACTGCCGCTGCAAGCGGATCACGGAGGCAAAAATGAAGAAGAACGGAATGAAAGCCGTGATGATTCCCATGGCGACGAGCAGGTCATAGGCGCCGCTCACGGTCGCGCCCGCCTGGCTTAGCAGCCCAAAGAGAAGCGCCGCCAGTCCGTAGAAAATGATCGCGATGTAAGGTGTTCTCCAGCGCGGATGTACGCGGGCGAAGATGGGCGGCAAGTAATGGTCGATGCCGGCGACAAAAGGAAGTCTCGCTGTGGAGGAGAGAAGGGCTCCGGTTCCTCCGACGCAGCTCACGACCACGAGCAGGGCAACCGGCGCCACCAGGCCGCCCAGGCCGGTCTTCATGCACAGAGTGTCGATCGCGCTCATAAAGCCGCTCAGGCCGCTGATGCTCATTTGGGGAAGAGCGACGAGCATGGCCACCGTACCGGCGATATAGCTAAACGTAATGAGCACTCCGGAGACCAGCAAGGCACGGGGTATGGTGCGGCGGGCGTCGCGGATCTCGTCACCCATGGAGGAGGCTGCTTCGCAGCCTGCGAAGGCAAAGAAGATGGTGGATAAAAAGATGAAGTTTCGGAGATTCGCCCGTGGGATCAGGCCGGCCATGGAGAAATGAGTGGCCGATCCGAAGTGTTGGTAAGAAACGGCGGCGATCGAGATGAGAATGAGAATTGGAATACACGTCCCGATCGCGCCCAGGTTATTGATCCACTTACCGGTGTTGACGCCGATCACATTGAGCAGCGTGATGAACACCAGCATCCCGGTGGTAAAGATCATGTAATAAGAGTGCGATGTTGCCAGGTGCTGCGCTCGAGGGCCGGCGAAGAGCAGGCTGCCCGCGGCAAAGTAGAGCAGAGCGGGAAAATAGGGCAAATTGCTCATCCAGTAGATCCAGGCCACCATAAAGCCGAAGAACTCGCCATAGGCCTCCTTGGTCCACACGTAGATGCCGCCCTCCTGGGGATAGCGTGACGACAGTTCAACCACGCATCCGGCAAGCGGCACAAAAAATCCGCACAAGGCGACCACCCATATCGTGATGGAATACTCACCCGCGGCGGCGGCGGTCGCTATCCAGCGCAGGCTGAGACTGGTGACGACATAGAAGAGCGTGAGATCGCGAAATCCGAGCGCTCGCTTCAGTTGCACTTCGGCCATCGGTGGAACCCTTTCCGCCCTTGGTGCAGAGCCGCCACAATGCCGGGTGCCCCATATCTGGCTCGCCGTTTGCGCCAGATGTGGGAAACCACGAATCTCAATGCAGGCCTTTGTGGTCTCCCACATCTGACGCAAAGAACGCGTCAGACATGGGGCACCCCCTTTTCGCGGCACTCCATATCGCGCAGAACGGCATCGCGCAGAACGGCCATGGCGGCATTACGGCCGTTGATAGCTATCACGCTGCCGCCGGGATAAGTGCAGGCGCCACAGAGATACACGCCGGGCATGCGGGTACGAGCGGCGAGGCGCCTGCTCCACATATTACCGGGCAGGCATTCGCCCTGAAAGATATGGCCGCCGGTGAGTCCCACCTTCCGTTCGATATCCGGCGGTCCCATGACCTGGGAGTCAATGACCGCCGCGGGAATGTTCGAGCAGTAGCGTCCTATGGAGTCCAAGGCCAGTTTTCGGACGCGCTCGCGATGGCTGTCCCAGGAGCCAGAGGCAAAACTGTAGGGCACATACTGCGCGAAGACGCTCATGGTGTGCCGCCCTTGAGGAGCGGCGCTGGCATCGGCTGCGCTTTGGAAATAGAGCTCGCACCAGAGATGCCCCGGCAGTTCTCCCTGTTTTGCGGCGGCAAACCCTGACTTCCACTCCGAGTACGTGAGCGGCGCGTTGATCTGCCCGTAGTGATGCGGCTGGTCCGTGCCCGGGCGGGAGGTGAAGTTTGGCAGCTCGCTGAGCAGGACACTGAGCTTTACGGTGCAGCCCTCAATGGGAAGACTCTCCACGCGTGACCGAAAATCGGAGCTCGCGGATCCCCCCAGCATTCCAAGCGTAGCGGCGGGATCGGCGTTCGAGATCACGATAGGGGCGAGGATTCGCTCGCCGCATTCGAGCAGCACTCCTTCTTCGGGGAGGATCGCGGCTACGGCAACTCCTGTGGCCACCTGAGCTCCAGACTCTATGGCGGCGTCGCAAAGCAGGAAGGAAACCATACCCATGCCTCCTTCGACATAACCCCACGTTCCCGGCATGCCGCCGAGTCGGCCCGAGGCGTGATGATAGCGGATGGAAGCAGTGCCTGGGTCGAATGGGCTGGCGTTGGTGCCGATCACTCCTTGGCCCAGGTAGCCGTAGCGCAGGCGCTCGTCTTCAAGGTAATACTCGACGAATTCGGCCATGGACCAATGAAACAGCAGTTGGCGAGCCTCGTGGTCCTTGCCAAGCCGGGAATCGATTTCTTCGTCCGTGGGGGCATCGCCGATCCACAGGTCGCGAGCTCCGGCAGGCCGCAATGCCTCGCGCAGACGGCGAATCACATCGCTCATCGCCTTCCAGCCCATCAGATCTCGCGGCGCGAAGCGCTGAATCTCTCGCTCGCAGGCGCCATCGTCTTCCCATAGCTGAACGCTCGACCCGTCAAGAAAGGGAAGAAAGAGGCCGTTCCTCGCGGGTATCCAATGAAAGCCGCGATCCGCCAGCTTCAATTCCTCGATGACCAGAGGGTGGAGAAGGCCGGCAAGGTAGGCGCAGGGAGACATTCTTACTCCGGGGAACGGCTCTTCTAGAGTGCAGGCCCCTCCGACTCGCTCCCGGCTCTCGAGCACCAGAACCCGCTTGCCGGCCCGCGCCAGGTAGGCCGCGCAGGTGAGGCCGTTATGGCCGGCTCCCACGACGATCGCGTCCCAGGGATGAGAGGCGAGAGATGCTATGGAAGCAGGGAGGCCCAACTCGCCGAATACCGCGGCAGTGGGCGAGTGTTTTCCGATTTGCGCCAAAAAGTGACCTCTATCGGATGGATTCTAAATCCACCACCAACCGACGGTGTCCTATATCTGACGCGTTCTTTGCGTCAGATGTGGGATTCCACAAATCCAAAGGATTGGTTTTAGTTTAGAGAAAAAGACCCAGGCTAGCTGCGCGAGCCTGGGGCACCCGACTCTGCACCAGATCAGACAGCCCTACGCGTCAGGTATGCGTAGATTCCGTTCAGGTTCACCTCAATGCCGTCGGTCGTATCGACATCAAGCTTGGGGTAGGGAATCGGCTCGAAGCTTTGCTTGATCCGCAGATAAAGCGCCCTGTTGCGATTGGTCGCCGGATGGTGTCCCCCGGCTTCGCTAGGACCCTCCAGACGCTCCCGGGCGGCCGCGTCCGTGCACGTCAGGTGCAGAATCTTTGAGGCGGCTCCGGCCAGTCCCGCCGCGCGAAGAACTTCGTCAACCTGCCTCCGGGAAGAAAAGCACCGTCCGTCGAAAAAGATAAAGGCCGCCCGGTTGCGGGCAGTGAGATAGCTCGCAGCATCGAGAATCGCGCGCATGCACAGATCGTCCTGCTCGCCGGTGTAATCGGTGAGCAGGCCAGGGAATAGATCTCCCCGAATGCGGTCCTTGTCCAAGACCACGGCGTCGAGACGCTTCTGGAGCGCGGCCGCGAGGGTGCTTTTGCCGGTTGCCGGCAGTCCGGCAAGCAATACCCAGGTTGTCATGCTGACAGGATAGACGGCTGGGAAAGCGCTGATTGAAAGGTGAGTGGAAGTGGAAACTTCATTCCTATTGAAGCCGCGGAGTTGAACGGATGATTCGCCAGCAGGTACACTCGGCTTCAGTGCGCGTCGCTCTCTTCATCACCTGCTACAACGACACCCTCTTTCCGCAAACCGGAAAGGCTGTCGTACGGGTTTTGGAGCGGCTGGGTTGTACCATCGATTTCCCCCCGGCCCAGAGCTGCTGTGGGCAAATGCACTGGAATACCGGTTATATGCGTGAGGCTGTGCCCCTGATACGGCACTTCGTCGAGGTCTTTCGCGATGCCGAAGTTATCTGTGTTCCTTCTTCTTCCTGCGTGGCCATGATTCGCGATCATTACAGAAAAGCGGCCTGCGAAACTGGCGACCAGCGATTTATCGCGGAGGCGGAGAGCGTGGCCTCGCGCGTCTTCGAGTTCTCAGAGTTCCTGGTCAAGAAGCTGGGCGTCGAAGATGTGGGCGCCAGCTATCCTCACCGCGTGACCTACCATGCCAGTTGTCATTCGCTGCGCAGCCTGCACCTAGGCGAGATTCCTTTCCAGCTCTTGCGCAAAGTTCGCGGGATTGAACTCGTCGACCTCAAAGGACTGGACCAGTGCTGCGGCTTTGGCGGAACCTTCGCCATCAAGAACGCCGATGTCTCTTCAGCCATGCTGGCGGATAAGGCGGTGAGCGTGTTGAATACCGGGGCCGAGGTTTGTACGGCGGTGGATAACTCCTGTCTGATGCACTTATACGGCTCTTTGCATCGCCAGCGCACCTTCACCCGGGTCGCCCATTTAGCCGAGATACTGGCGTCGGAGGCCCTCTGAGCAGCGACGCCATGCAAGAAGCTCACAGCGCAAATTCCGTTCCGGACTCCGTACCTGGATGGGGTGAGCGGGATTTTCCCGCGGCCGCTAAGGTCCTCCTGCAGGATTCGCAGCTTCGCAAGAACGTCAAGCATGCGACCGATGTGATCTCGAGCAAACGGTTGCTGGTAGTACAGGAGCTGGAGGATTGGCAGCAGTTGCGGGATGCCGGCAGCCGCATACGCGAGCATGTGCTCGAGAATCTGGGCGCATACCTGCTCCAATTTGAAGAAGCCTGCACCAGGGCCGGGGGCATCGTCCATTGGGCGAGCGATGCCGCGGACGCCAACCGGATCGTAATCGAGCTGGTGCAAAAGCATGCCGCCGGCGAAGTGCTCAAGATCAAGTCGATGACCACCGAGGAGATCGGCTTGAATCACGCGCTGGCGGGCGTTGGGATTCACGCGCATGAGAGCGATCTGGCGGAGCTCATCATTCAGCTCGGCAAGGATAGGCCTTCGCATGTTGTCGTCCCCGCGCTGCACAAGAATCGCCAGCAGGTGCGCGAGATCTTCCGGCGTGAGATGCATCTGGATCAACTTGGCGACAGGCCAGAGGACTTGGCGGCCACCGCCAGAAGTTATCTGCGCGAAAAATTCCTGCGCATCCCGGTTGCGGTCGGCGGAGCCAACTTCCTTATAGCGGAGACAGGCGGGGTTTGTGTAGTCGAGTCGGAAGGCAACGGCCGCATGTGCCTGACCCTGCCTAAGCTGTTGATTACTGTAGCCGGCATTGAGAAAGTGATTCCTCGTTTTCGCGATCTCGAGGTTTTTCTGCAAACCCTCCCTCGCTCCGCCACCGGCGAACGCATGAACCCATATAACTCGCTATGGACGGGAGTCCACGCGGGGGATGGTCCGGAGGAGTTCCACGTCATCTTGCTGGACAACGGGCGGAGTGCAGTGCTTCATGACCGGGAGGCGCGGCAGACGTTGAAGTGCATCCGCTGCGGCGCCTGCCAAAATGCATGTCCGGTTTATCGGCAGACCGGAGGACATGCTTATGGTTCGGTCTATGCAGGGCCCATCGGCGCTATTCTCACGCCTCAACTGCGTCAATCGGAGCAGACTTCGTCCTTGCCCTATGCTTCCTCTCTATGCGGCGCCTGCTATGAGGTGTGCCCGGTCAAGATCGATATCCCGGAGGTGCTGATCCATCTTCGCGGCAAAATTGTCCGTAAGGAGCAGGAGACGCTTGCCGGCAAACTGGGCCTATGGAACCTGGGCATGCAGATGGCGGCAGCGATGCTCAAGAACGGTCAGCGGCTGCATGCTGCGCAGCGGCTGGGCCGGATCGCGCAGATGCCTTTTGTCGGCGACGGCGGCTTCATCGAAAGCCTCCCCTTGATGCTCGGCGGATGGACCGAGACCCGCGACCTGGCTCCGCTGCCCGCCGAATCGTTTCGCGAGTGGTGGGCAAAACGAAGCGGCGCCCAGGCTGGACCGGAGGCGGCCGCTCGCCCATGATTTCGCAATCTCCAGAGACGCGCAAGGACGCGCGATCCGGCATCCTTGGCAAGATTGGCGGCCCGGCCGAGAGCGAAGTAAATCTATCTGCGGAATACTCCAGCATTCCGCGCGGCTACAAACAGCTTGGCTCACTCGATTTGGCAGCGCGTCTGCAGATGCTGGAGCATCGCTTGCGCGAATATGACGCGGTTGTCTACCGCTCGCGGCAGGAGGCGATCTCAGAAGCCATCGCGGAGATCCTGACCGGCCGTGGCAAATCTCGTATCGCCGTTCCCCGCGGAATTCCGGCGGCGTGGCTTCCGTTAGGCTTTGCCTTCGTCATGGCTGAAGAGCTCTCGGCGCGGGAGTTGGATGTGATGGACGGCGTTCTATCCGGTTGCACTGTGGCTATCGCCGCCACGGGGACTCTTGTTTTGCAGAATGCTCCCGGCCAGGGAGCGCGCAAGCTTTCCCTGGTGCCCGATTATCATCTTTGTGTCGTCGATTCCAGTCAGGTGGTAGAGACCGTGCCCGAGGGATTTGCCGCGTTAGAACAAAGCAAGAGCAGCCCGACCACCTTCATCTCCGGACCGTCGGCAACGGCGGATATAGAGATGACCCGTATCAAAGGAGTCCACGGGCCGCGCTTTCTTGACGTGATTCTAGTTTGCGATTGACGGAGAAGAAAGGCAAAGTTGTTTTTCTTTCTGTCATTCCCGAAGGGAATCTGCTTCTGGTCTTTTGCCTTTCACCCGATTTGTCATCTCGATCGGGTGCCCCACGTCCGGATTTTCGGAGGTGGGTCTTTGCATGAGCACGATTTCTGCGCAGTCTGGTTACGCTCGGAGCATTCTTGTGGAATCCCAGGTCCCAGAATCGGGTGGGGCACCCGCATCCCCGGTTATTCCGTCTCTTCATGACAGACCGTCCTTCTGAGATGATTTTCGACCGGAGGGAAGCGAAGTGGAGAGATCTGCGGTTTCTTTGCTCCATGCGGCCCATACCAGGAAATTTGATATTCTGCTCAAGCTGGAGATTTTCAAAAGGGAATTCAATTCTCTGAAGGAAGCCTATGACCGCCACCGCCGTTACCACGCTTCGTTATCTTGAAGACCGTTGGAATGACTCGATCGCTCGCACTCTGGACGAGCCGGAGTTGCTGCGCTATCGCTCCAACCTGCTTGGCTCCGATCTTCGCATTACCAATTTCGGGGGCGGAAATACCAGCTCGAAGATCCGTCAAAAAGACCCGCTGG
The DNA here is from genome assembly GCA_963705665.1 of uncultured Acidobacteriaceae bacterium. GTDB lineage: Bacteria > Acidobacteriota > Terriglobia > Terriglobales > Acidobacteriaceae > PALSA-350. The sequence continues at coordinate 57,730 of CAVPKQ010000052.1, forward strand.
ACGCAAGCGAGACGTCAGTGCTTTGGGTGAAGGGAAGCGGCGGCGACCTAGGCAGCATCAAGCGCAGCGGCTTCGCGACCCTCTATCTGGACAAGCTGCTGCGGCTGGCCGAGCGCTATCGCGGTGTGGAGCGCGAAGACGAGATGGTGGAGATGTATCCTCTGTGCGCCTTCGGCAGGAATACAGTCGCTGCTTCTATCGATACACCATTGCACGGTTTTTTGCCCTTTCCCCACGTCGATCACCTTCATCCGGATTGGGGAATTGCGCTGGCCGCCGCCGCCAACGGACATGAAAAGCTGGCAGAGTTCAACCGTCGTTTTGGGCATAATCTCATCTGGCTGCCTTGGCAGCGTCCCGGCTTTGAGTTGGCCATGATGCTCAAGAAAGCGGTTGAGGTAAGCCCCGGTTGCGACGGGGTAGTTCTCGGCGGCCACGGCCTGTTTACCTGGGGAGAGACGCAGCGCGAGTGCTACCTGAATACCATCACGATCATCGACCAATTGGGTCAATTTGTTCAGGAGCACGTTGCTAAAAAGAAAGATCCGATCTTCGGAGCAGAGCTCACGCCGCAGCGTAAGAACCACCGCGACCTTGCAGTCGATATTTTTCCCTATCTGCGAGGGCGCATCTCCGCGCAGAAGCGGGTGATCGGCGACTTCACCGATCTGCCTGAGGTCCAGAGCTTCGTCAATTCGAGCTATGCCGAGAGATTTGCGTTCTTAGGAACGAGTTGTCCCGATCACTTTGTCCGCACCAAGATCCGTCCTTTGTATGTGGCCTGGAAACCGCAGGACGACATGGCTCAATTGCGCCGCCAGATTGACCGGGCGCTGGCCGCGTATCGCGAAGAGTATGCCAACTACTATAACCAGCACGCCAAACAGGATTCTCCGGCGATGCGCGACCCGAACCCTACCGTCGTCCTCATACCCGGCATTGGCATGTTCAGTTTTGGCAAGAGCAAAGCGGAAGCGCGGATCACGGGCGAATTCTATGTGAACGCCATCCACGTGATGGAAGGCGCCTCAGGGCTCGAATCCGGCGCGCAGCCGGAGGTTCTTCCCCAGGCGGGACCGGCGGCGGCGAGTGCGCTCTTCCAGGTGTACTTGAACTATGTCGCCTTGCCGCCCTCGGAAGCATTTCGCATCGAGTATTGGGCCCTCGAAGAGGCTAAGATCCAGCGCCAGCCGGCGGAGAAGGAACTGAGCCGCCGCGTGGTATTGATCGCTGGCGGCGGGAGCGGGATCGGCCGCGAGGTAGTTCGTTTAGCTGCGGAGCGCGGCGCCCATGTAGTAGTCGCCGACCGCGATCTCGCAGGAGCGGCGCAAGCTGCGGAGCAAGCCATCTCCGCCATTGGTAAGGATGGGCAACTCGCTTCCGCGGCTGACATTTGCGACCGCGGCTCGATTCGCGAGATGTTGAGAAAGGCGGTCGCAAAATTCGGCGGCCTGGATATCATCGTCAATACCGCCGCGATCTTTCCCTCCTCGCCCGACGGCCACATCCGCGATGAGCAGTGGGCGCTGACTCTACAAGTGAACGTTACTGCAAATCATCTTCTGACGGAAGAAGCGGCAAAGATCTTCGCCGAGCAGGACCTGGATGCTTCGATTGTGCTGACCAGCTCGGCCAATGCAGTCGTTGCCAAGCGGGGCAGCGAGGCCTATGACGTAAGCAAGGCCGCGCTCAGCCATCTCATCCGGGAGCTGGCTGTCGGGCTGGCGCCCAAAGTGCGCGTGAATGGCATCAGCCCCGCCACCGTGGTGAAGGGATCGACCATGTTCCCTCGCGACCGCGTACTCGCTTCGCTCACGAAATACAAGATTCCTTTTGAGCAGACGATGACAGATGAGGAACTTCGCTACGCGCTCGCCCACTTCTACGCCCAGCGCACGCTCACGCATCAACCGATCGATCCGGAGGACTGTGCCAACGCCATCCTGTTTCTAGCCGGGCCGCGGACCCGGTGTACTACGGGCCATATCATTCCCGTGGACGGCGGACTTACCGAAGCCTTTCTCCGCTAGCTCCTTCACGGCTGGTATAAATGCCAAAAACTGAATGACTTGCCATCCTGGTTCTCCTGTCTATCTGTCGCCTTGTTGGTTGCTTGTGGTCAACTCGTCAGTCACGTTTCCCGGCCCTGCAATCGCGGCCGCGGCAGATTCAACGGCTTCTTTCTCCGCGCTCGAATCGACTCGGCCTCTCAGAGTAACCTTGCCGTGCCGCGTGATGATGGCAACATTATGAGCGCGCACTGAAAGCGACTTGTTCTTTCCGATGGCTCTCCGGAGATCCCGAGTAATATCCAGGTCGCTCATCCGGTTGAATTGCCGCTGTGCGGTGACCTGCTCGTTTTGCGTAGTCGAGCCTGTGGCGGCCGCAGACCCTACAGAGGGATCGGCGGTGAACAAGGCCGCTGCTCCGATGACAAATAACCGGGGAATACTCGTATTTCTCATTTCAGTAATCCTATGCGGGACGGCTCAGATTGCCCGGTTGATCTTCAACGGGGCTTCTCTTATCAGCCGGATCGTTGTCGATGTGAAGGTTCTCAACAGTTGGATGCCATTGGGAAGGAGGCTGCGTACGAATTTTCTAGGGGGGAACCGCAGATCTCTCCACTCCGCTGCGCTCCGGCCGAGATGACAAATTGCGTGGCAACACGCTTCTGCCCTTGTCGCCGGTCTTCGTTTTTCTTTCTGTCATTCCCGAAGGGAATCTGCTTTTCGCCTCGAATACTCTAGCTGCCCGAAACACCAGAAGCAGATTCCCTTCGGGAATGACAGAAAGAAAAACAACTGCGAATACAGAGCATCACCGACGTTCTATCCGTGCCCGTTTTCGCCGGCTTCCTCGATGAGCAGACGCTCTTTGTGCGTAATCTCCCGTTTGCCGTACTCTTCCCGCAAGACCTCGAACGAGGAAGGGGAGGGCCGGTCCGTCTTGCTGCGTGAAAGCACCAAGTGCTTGGTTCTACGCCATTTTTATCGCGAAGTGATGGTGAAGGGTTGGGAACGAATGCGGCTTATTCGGCGGCGGCAACCACTTCGTAAGGACGCATCATCTCGTTATCCTCGTGTTCGAGGATATGGCAATGCCAAACATACTTGCCGGTAAATCCGGCGAAAGGGATGATGATACGGGTGATGACCCCGGGGTCGGCGCGGACGGTATCTTTCCAGCCGGACTCCGCTGGATCCGGTGGGATAGCGGGACCGGTGAAGCGAACGGTTCCCTTGTCCTGAAACTGGAATGTATCCAAAGCCCGGCGGTCCAGTATCTGGAATCGCACCAAGTGGATATGGATGGGATGGGAATCTTCTGTCAGGTTGATCAGCTCCCAGATTTCAATGGTGTCGATAACCGGCTTCTCTGAGATAGGCATGTGCCATGGCGTGTTATTTAAGAGCATGCCCATGGACTGCTGAACCCGATCCATCCGCTCGTCGAGGGTGAGGCGGCGGGTTTTTACCGCCTGGTTTTCCGCGAGCCGGACAAACGGCCCGCTGCTATCCGGTTCTGGGGTTGCCGGCGTATGAGGACGCGGAGTGCTTGCGGGTATCAGCTTGGGCGCGACGCGAAACTCCATGATTTCGAAAGCGTCGCTTTTGAGCAGAACCTTCTCTCCTCGATGGGCGCTGAAATCAAAGATCAGGTCCATGCGCTCGGCTGGGGCCATGACCACTCGATCGGCGGCGACGGGAGCATCGAGGAATCCCTGATCGGCGCCAAGGACCTGGAATCCGAGTCTCTGCCCGAAGGAGAATCGATAGAAGCGTCCATTGGATCCATTCATGATCCGCAGCCGGTATTTGCGCGGCTCCACATCCAGGTAAGGGAAGAGCTCGCCATTGACCAGGATGGCATTGCCGAAGACTTCGGGGACCCACGGAGCCTCCGGCTTGCCGGAGACGGGATAAACCAATTGACCGTCCGGCTGGAAGAGCCGGTCGTAGATCAGCAATGGGACTTCATATTTACCGCGCGGCAGGTCGAGTGAATCCTCTTGCTCGTCGCGAATCAGAAACAGCCCGAAGAGACCGGCATAGATGTTGAGCCGGTTTATTCCCATTGCGTGATCGTGATAGAAGAGCATGCACGCGGGCTGCCGGTTGGGATAGTGATAGGTCAGGGACTTGCCGGGCACGTACCAATCCTCGGGATAACCGTCACTGCCGGGAGGCGTTTTCCCACCGTGCAGATGAATCACGCTGCGAACTTCCGCCAGGCTGGCCTCGGCGCCGTGGAGGTTATGGTCGATAGGTAGAAAGTGTTTCTCCGGGAGTTCGTTGGCCCATTCGACAATGAGACCCTGGCCGCTGCGTGTTTCAAATGTGGGTCCGGGTGAGCTCGAACCGAATCCCCACATGCGTGTCGCAGGAAGATCGCGATGCACTTTAGCCTCCACCTGGCGCATGGCCATGCGGTAGAAGGGCAGTTGTGCGGCGGTGTTTTCCGGGTTGGGGCGAAATCCGCTAGGGCGGACGATTTCCGGCAGCGGGAGCGGGTCTACGTAACGCGCAAGCGTACTCGCGTCAAGAACTGGAGCTGCCTGAACGGGAGGAGGGGAAATTTGAGAGATAGCAAGTACTCTCTCTTGGATATTCAGCCCGGCGGTTAGAAGCGCGGCGCCTTTCAGCAACTCGCGGCGCGTGATCGAATGCAAACCTGACTCCAGTGAAGAAAAGAAGCAAGGCATAAGGAGCAGGTATGCTATCCCGTTCCCTATGCCTCGCTCTGTAGGTTATACCGAATTACCAGCTAACTTCGATCAATGTCCTGTCGGCTCTCCAGTGGATGGATCGAGCTGATATCCACCACTGTTGTGAGGGTTGGTGAAATTGAACATGTTGTCCAGAGTACCGGCCAGCGCATCGAACGAGCCGGTGATCCTCTCGCCTCCCAGCCAGTTGTCTTCGATAAAGCGAAGGATCGAACTCTGGTCGGTGACGGTGTGGGCGACAAAGTTCCGCTTCGCGTAAGGGGAGATCACGAGCAGAGGAATACGCGGACCATAGCCGCAGCGCCCCTGAGCGTGCTGACCAGTGACCCCAGGCAATGCGGCTGTGCCGCTGCCGCACTCGCCTGGAGCGGTCAGAGCATCCGCCGCCGTAGCGGACTGGTTCACGATAGGACTCATCTGGTGATCGTACCAGCCGTCGGAGTCATCCCAGGAGATGACCACCGCGGTCGAGTCCCAGTCCTTCTGCTGCTGTAGAAAATTGATGACGCTGACGATCCAGTACTGCTCGTCCAGAGGATCGGAATAGCCGGCATGACCATCGCCGGCGCCGGGAGCCTTAAGGAAGCTGACTGCCGGAAAGTTGCCGGCATTCAAAGCATCCTGGAAGTCGTGCAGATCGTACTGGTGATTAGCGGGATCGCCCGGGGTGCCAACCGTCTGAGGTGAAGTAGGCCGGAGATGGTTCGGGTTGGCTGTCGATGTGTAGTACTGGAACGGCTCGTGATGTGGAATGTAGTCGACTTCAGTAACGTTGGTTACGGTGGAGGTGGTGGTGCGGTGGCAGCCGGTGGTGCCGTTGGGGTTCTTGACCGACAGGTCGAAACCGCCCTGGAAGAAGCCCCAGGCGATTCCCGCCGCATTGAGTAGATCGCCGATGTTGGTTCCGCTCATGTGGACCAGCGATCCCGTGGTAGTGGAGCAAACATCTCCGATGGGATCGGCATCGTTGATCAAGCCATATCCGTTATTGCCATCCGCGATGACACTGCTGGTTGCGTTGGATTGATCGGAGACGCCGTTGGTCTGACCTGAAATGAGGTTGAGCGCGCCCGGGGTCGACGGGCCAAACGTCGTGCCGTAAGAGTTATCGCTCATCGCATAGCGCTGGGCATAGTTCCACAAGGCGGTTACCGTGTTGCCGTCGTAGTAGCCCATCACTAAGCCGTGACTGGTTTGGCCGGGCGGGGGTGGGCCGGGTGTGCCAGTGTATTTTGGAAAACCGTCCATCAGGCCGGCATCGAACGCCTGCTGCTCGGGCCCGTAGTTGTGATCCTGGTCTGCCGTGGCGGCCTGGGAGCGGTCCAGGCGAAACGGGTTCACTGCTCCGCTGCCGTTCAGTGTCGTGTTCAATGCATTGGGATTGCTGTGTAGCAGTGCATCGGTTAAGCCGTTGACGGTGGGGGTTCCCGGAAGAGCTTTGAAGGGCGGTTCATTCGGCGGATTCAATGCGTTTGGATAGGTTCCGAAGTAGTGATCAAACGAGATGTTCTCGTCGAAGATGACGACAAGGTGCTTAATCGGGGTCGCTGTACCCGATTGCGCACGCACTTGTACCGGTTGGACGATACCTCCGGCAACTACCAGCAAAGCGAGTGAACTGGCAACCAACTTTTGCATCGCTGCTCCCCTTTGGGCTGTCAAAACAGCCGCCTCAAAGTGTAGCGAGCCATTGTTAAGGGGACGTAACGGCAGGTGGTATTTCTCCCTCAGGTATAGAGGGTTCTATCCATCGTCATAAATGCGGGTGCCCCAGGCTCGCGCAACTAGCCTGGATCTTTCTTAACTGTCTTTTATCCGCTTGAAGTATGGATCCAAATTGAAGTATGGATCCAAAACCGCCGCCAATCGAGGGTGCCCCATATCTGGCGCGCTCTTTGCGCCAGATGTGGGAAACCGCAGATCTCTCCACTCCGCTGCGCTCCAGTCGAGATGACAAAGTTAGGTGTAATCGCCAACCAAGCCTTCCTCAACCCGATTTTCATCCTCTTGGGTGGGCCGCAGGAGCAGGAACATTTCGGTCGAGATGACAAAATTAGGGAGTAATGCCGATGTTACTTATGGCTGGGGCGCCAAGGCCGCGGAGCGGAGGATTCTGTAGCCCGAAGGAATCGCAAATATAGCCGGGTCGGGATCGGTGCGGGTAATCTGACTGACCGTCGATGTTACTTCCAGGCTGCGCGGGTCGCTGTGTTTCACCAGCAGATTCAAACGAAGGTCGTCGGAATACCAGTACTCATCCGTGATCACGACATCTTTCCCGCCGCTACCGTTGGCCGCTGGAATGGTTTGTGTCTTCCGGACACCGTGTACCGCCACGCCGTTCATGGTGCGTGTGCCGAGATCCTCGACTTTATACAGCGGGTTAACCGGGAGGTTGGCGCCCGCCGGACTAGCGTCGATATCCGGCGGCAGCGTCGCCGGAGGCCTGTTCACAACCTCTTGCCGCGCAAGGTGCTGCTGTGGACTGAGGAAGGTGTTGATCCTGATCTGCGGGTCGTAAATGAAAATGGAGACGATCGGCGGCGTGACATTCGAGGCGGCGGGAATCAGCGGCCTCATCTCGTTATAGATCCGCCCCTGGGAATCCCGGGCAATCGCATGCATGGTCTTCAGGCTTACGATGTTCCCATTGGGTAATATCTGCTGGCGCTCGACATCGACGATGCCCATGAAGGGTTCGTTGGGAATGGGAGTAACAAAGATTCCTCCACCCCTCTGCGCAAGAGCGGCGGGAGGCGCAACGGCAAAAGCCATCCCCAGAGCGAGCAGGAAAAGACCAACACGGAACCGCATCGGCATCACCCTATGATTTCCAGCGGGCTTAAGCATACCGCGGGTGACCAGTGTACGTCTACAGGCCGTGGCGGGGAAGAGGAATGTAGGGTCCGACCGTTTCACTATGCCGCCGGCGAAGCAGATGGGGAGTAACAAGTATTACTAAGTTACTAACATCGAACTGCGCCTGGCTATTGGTGGCGGACTGAAATCCGGGCAACTCGCTCAATCCCGGCACTCCTGTGACGGCATTCGATTGCTGACGGGTCATATTGCTGACCAGCATGGCGCTGGCCCCGCTAGCGACCATAACATCCGCGGAATAGCTGGTGTTAGTAAGCACCGGCAGTCCGTTCAAGCTGCTCCCCTGGAGCGCGGTAAGCTTGAAATCGAGCTTCAAGGACACGTCGTCGGTGCGCTCGATGATCGGCGTGACCTGCAACGTCAGGCCGAGATCTTGATATTGTACTTGGGGAACAGGCTGAGCCGTGGACAAGTTATTCAGGTTGACTCCCAATCCCGCCAAGCTGCTGGACAACCCCGCGCTATTGAGTCCTGGAATATTGACCGACGATCCACTGAGGCTGGAGTAGCTCGATGTTTCGATGGGGTAACGCACGCCGCTGCGAATGGTCCCCTGCTCTTTATCGTCCAGGCGCAGCTGAATCTGATCGAGCGCCCGCGTATCGGATGAGTTCAGCGCCAGATTGGCCGTGACCCCGGAAAGGGAGACTCCGCTCTCGGTGAGGCCGCCGCCGAACAGGGCGAAGGGCTGGTTGAGAATGGAGCTGCTCACCTGGCCCGAAGCAATCAGCAGAGCGACGATCGCGGTGGTATCTCCGGCGCTGGCCAGTCCGCTGGAGACGATCTGCTGCACCAGGCTCTGATTTTGCTGGATGATGCTGTTGAGCTCGCTGGGAACATTGAACAAGGTGTAGGTTTGCGGCAACTGCAGGCCGATATTCCGGCTCCTGGTCTTGTCGATCGTAAACAGGCGCACATCAACAAGCACTTCGCTCCGGCCTTCCAGTAAGTCCGCAAAGGTCCGGTTAAGAGCGAGCAGAACCGGCATGGGTGCGCGCGCCGTGATGGTTTCGGAATTCGCTTGCACTGTGGCTTTGGTAATTCCGATTACATTGCGCGCGATATTGCCCATGTCGCTCAATTCGGTTGCCGTCAATCCGGGCAGCCGCAGGGTCTCAACGGCGACTCTTTGATATTCGTCGCGGTTCTCCCTGGTGTCTTTGGCCACCAGAACCCGCTTGGGGTCGAGCGGCGCCAGGAACGAATCGGTGGCCAAGCCTAGAAGATACGCCGCATGAGCAAAGTCCACGTCATCGGCGTCGAAGCGAATCACCTGTCTCGAGATAGAACTATCGAAGACCGCGGAGATGCCGTAGGCGCTGAATACCTGCCGCAGCAGGTCCTGCTCTGCGCCCTTGAGATGGAAACTGCGCCGCCCGGGCAAGGGGGCGAGTTCAATCGGGGGCGCGATCGTAGCTGTGGCGTCGTCGGCCGGCGGAGCCGTCAAAGCGAGGTTGGCCATGTCATCGATATGTTGGGCGACTTCCGGATTCCTAGGGTCCAGAGCCAGCGCCTCCGCCAGCTTGGCCCTCGCTACTTCGGGATGTCCCGCAATCCGAGCCTTATCCGCGCTTTGTATCAGCTCGGTGATGCCATGCTCGCGTGCTATCTCATGGTCGGCGCTATATTCGCGGTCTTCCGGATCCTCCTGAGCGGCTCGAGCAAAGGCTTTCTCCGCCGCCGCGCCATCGCCCTTCTCCATGGCGCGCAAACCCTCAAGGTAAAATTTCTCCGCTTTGCGCTTCCTGCGTGAATTAGACGCGGGTCTGCCGTTCTCAACAACGGAAGCAGCTGGCTTCGAGTTGCTCGATGGAGCGGCCGGGCTTTGCTGCGCCATTACCGCCGCCGGCGGGATGGCCAACAATCCGGCCAACAGCACGGCCGCGCGCCATCCGCGTCTCGCTGCGATTGATTGTGGTATCCCACCCTTGCCGCCCACCCCTGCAAGCTCCGCTTGCAGGGGACCCCGGTGACGCAAGGATGGGGCACCACAAATCAATACACCCCCAATTTTCATCCCTAGTGGCGCCCTCGCATCAAGCTTCAACAGGTTTCACCTTCTGGAGTGGTATGCCGGAGCAGGGCCTCAAGCGTGCTGGCGCAAACTTCCGGCTGGTGCTGCAGCAATTCGCTGCAAGAATAAACCCCGGTAGCCACGGCGATGGTGTGCAAGGTGTTGGCCCTGGCGGCGGCGATGTCGGACGGAGTATCGCCTACTACGCATACGCTGGCGTGCTCGCCTGCTATTTCCCGCGCTCGAATGGCGGCATGCCTGATCATCTCCGAACGCAGCGCATGACGATCGCTGAAGCCGCCAAAGCTGAACCATTCACGCAATCCGGCAAGTTCGAGTTTCAGCCATCCGATCTGCTCCAGGTTGCCGGTCGCCACCCCTAGCGCGCAGCCCCGGCGGCGCAGATGGGCCAGCGTTTTGACCACCCCGGGATGAATCACGACCTTCATCAGGTGTTGCCGTCGGACCACTGTGGCGCGCATCCGCTCCAGAATCTCTTCCTGCCTGGGCCGCCACACATCGTCGGCGACAGCCGCCCCGCGAAACGCGTCGCGCAAGATACCGGTATCGGTATTGCCGTGGACGACAACATTGTCCAGCGAGAGAGGATGCCCCATGATCTCGAGCACACTGGAGGAGAAAGCGTCCATATGAACGCCGCCCTGGGCGTGCAGCAGCGTGCCGTCGATATCGAAGAGGTAGGCTCCGCATTCATCCCAGCGGAAGCCTGCGCGGATTTCAACGCGGTCGCACTCGCGGCCGCTGTCCTCCGCGATCTCTGCGGTCATTACGTTCGCCCTGCCTGTTTCACGCTAAGTACTGGACGTTCGCCGCGCACCGGACGCTTGACCCAGGTGCGAATTTGCGCGGGGTCGAGATTCAGTTCCGCGATGGTGCGGCTGAGAGTGTTGCGGTGCATCCCCAACTCGGTCGCCGCCTTGCACTGGTTTCCTCTGTGACCCGCCAGCACCTCGAGAATGAAGCGCTTTTTGAATTCACGCACTGCCTCGTTGTAGGTGATACCGCCGGCGTGCATCTGTGTCACAAGATTGTCCAGTTCACGTTTCACAATAGCCTCTTTCTTTTTTGTCTTTCCCGCTTCGCTGCCGGGTCTTCAATTATGTTCAGATGGGGGTCGCGCCGCGCAAGAGTTTTACTCCTTCGCGAATTTTCTCCCCGAACTCATACGGCGTCATGTGTGAACCATCGCGCGCCGCCGACAAAAACATGGGTGCGAGCTTGGAGCTCTCCAGCCAATCCGCGTTGGGAAAAAACGCGGCGACAGCCATCGCTCCCAGGGTAACGATCACGCAGCCCTTGACAACGCCAAACAGCGCGCCGAGCAGCCGGTCGATAAACCCCAGCCCCACATGGCGCACTGTGCCCCGCATAAGCCGTCCAGCCAGGCCGGCAGCCACCATCACGCCCAGCCCGATCAGCAAAAATGCAATCAGGTTAGCGGCCTCCGGGTTCTCCACCCAACGCCTGACCCAGGGCGCCAGCCGTGCATACTCCGCTGCAGCTATCAGCAAACCAAAAATTACTCCGGCCAGCGAAAATACCTCGACAAGAAGACCGTTGATGAAAGCGGAGATGACCGAGACGAGAATTATTGCGAGAATCAGCAGATCGATCCAGGTCATTAGCTTACGCTTTCGTGCTGCCGGGACCTATGTTTTCCATCGGACGGCCGGTCAAGAGCCGGAATGCCTCCAAATACTTTTCCTGGGTTCGCCGCACCACATCTGAGGGGAGCGCCGGGGCCGGAGCTTTCTTGTTCCAATGAATGCTTTCCAGGTAGTCGCGGACGTACTGTTTATCGAAGGAGGGCTGCGGACCGCCAGGCGCGAAGCCCGCGCGCGGCCAAAAGCGCGACGAATCCGGAGTTAAAACCTCGTCGGCCAGGACAATACCTTGGGCCGTCCGCCCAAACTCAAATTTGGTATCCGCCAGGATAAGCCCGCGCGCCTCGGCATGTTCGGCAGCCTTGCGATAGATTGACAGACTCAACCTGCGCAGCTCTTCCGCTTCACCCCCGCCGATGCGCCCGGCCATCTCTTCGAAGGTGATGTTTTCGTCGTGCTCACCGCTTGCGCTCTTGCTCGCCGGAGTAAAGATCGGTTCCGGCAGCTCTTCCGATTCGCGCAAGCCGGCGGGCAGCGGGATCCCGCAAACTTTCCCTGTGGCCGCATAGTCCTTCCACCCGGAACCGGATAGATATCCGCGGACGACGCATTCCACGGGAAACATCCGTGCGCGATGGACCAGCATGGAGCGCCCCCGCAGTTCCTCCCTGTAGGGCTCGAGTTCCACGGGATATTCATCCACATCCGCTGTGATCAGATGGTTGGCGACACGATCCTTTAGGAAATCGAACCAGAAGAGGGAGAGCTGCGTCAGCACTTGCCCTTTTCCCGGTATGCCTGAGGCCAGCACATGGTCGAAGGCGGAAATCCGGTCGGTCGCAACCAACAGAAGATTCTCTCCGACCGAGTACAAGTCGCGCACCTTGCCGCGTGCATAGGCTTGCAGGTTTTCAAACGCGGTTTCGATGAGAATCGGCAAGAGTACGTGCCTTCCAGGTGGGATGACTTTTCGATTGTCGGAGTTAGCGCGCGCTTTGTCAACGCGGCAAAAACGGCGTCAAAGCCGCGTCGTTGGAGCCGATTTGCATGCCCTCTATAGAACTGTCAAGAGGATTTTTTTGGAGCCGCGCTTTTTACCCGGCCGGAGAGGAGTTTATGCACCGGGGAAATTTAAGTAGATTCAAGTTTATGCAATCTGCTCCCGTACCACCTGTCGGCAAGCGCGTGATCTCGCTCAATGTGGGAACGCCAAAGGCGGCGCACTTTGGCGATTCTCTGGTGGCCACTGCCATCTGGAAGTCACCGGTTCAGCACCGGGTCGCGCTGCGCGGCTACAACTTGGAGGGCGACCGGCAGGCGGATTTGACCGTGCACGGCGGCCCGCACAAGGCGGTGTATCTCTATCCTGTCGAGCACTATGAGTATTGGGCCAAGGAGCTCGAAGACGAGGAGATCGAATTTGGGAAGTTCGGCGAGAACCTCACGACCGCCGGCATCCTGGAAGAATCGGTCCGTATCGGAGACCGGTTTCGTATCGGGTCCGCCGTACTCGAAGTGACCCAGCCGCGCATGCCCTGCTATAAGCTCGGCATCCGGTTCGGGCGCCCCGATATGGTGAAGAGGTTCTGGATGAGCGGCCGCTCCGGATTCTACTTCTCCGTGGTTGAAGAGGGAGAGATCGGCGCGGGAGACACTATCGAGCAGGTAGGCAGCGGACCGGAGGAGATTACCGTGGCCGACGTCGGTCGCCTTTTTCGCGGCGACGAAAATGATCCGGAGAAGCTGCGGCGCGCACTGCGAGCGCCCCTGAGCGGCGGTTGGAAAGAGGAGCTTGAAGAGCGCCGCCGCGATCTTATCTAGAGCATTCTTGCCCAGCTCGACCGGAGTGTTCATGGGTCTGCGGTCGACCGAGGGGATGAAAATTGGGTTGAGAAAGGTTGAAATGGCAGTTACACCTCACTTTGTCATCTCGACCGGAGCGCAGCGGAGTGAGAGATCTGCGGTTTCCCACATCTGGCGCAAAGACGCGCCAGATATGCACTTCGCTGCGCTCCGGTCGAGATGACAACATTATGGGGCGCCTGCCGTGCTTCGAGTATCTACCAGCGGCCTTCCATCAATTTGAAAATCCGCTTGTTCTGGGCGAGTGCGATCTCAGGGACATACGGCTTGTGCTTCAGCAGAGCGTTGGTGCGCTGCACCAGCGTATAGGCCGCGCCCTTGACCGCATCGGCCACGCTGCTCTCTCCCGGCGGCCGGGGCGTGATTCCGCGCTTCCGCAGCTGATGGTTCGCTTTGTAGATATTTCCCCAGAGCCGGTCGTGGAAGACAAAATTCAAGTTCATAGAGATGGAGATGTTATTGCCGTTCTTGAGCCAGTGCGGCGTGTTCACCGGGATATGCACTCCGTTGCCCGGCTTGAGCTGGTAGAGCAATGCCCGCGATTCATATTGCGGCTTATAGGTCCCCGCGCTGTTGTCCACTGCCCAGAAGCGCTCCAGCTCTTCGTGCGGCACTACGTCTTTATCCGCCCGGCTGAAGAGATGAATCTCTTTGTCGCCGCGCAGCTGTACCAGCCAGGCGCATTCGCGATCCACGTGATAGGAGGTAGCCCGCCCCGGCGAAGTGATAAAGAGAATCGCCTCGAACCATTTGATCTTCCTCTTCAGTTCTTTGCCGCCCAATTGCAGGATGTCGCAGATGCTGGTCTCGAGAATGGCCTGATAGGCAGGATTCCTCTCAATATGATGGAGCACGATCCAACCGTTGGCGTGCTCGATCTGGCGGATAGTCTCATCCACAGAATCGAATTTCGCGGCTTCTAAAGGTTTTTGTCCCGGCTCCGGCGTGCCGATCAGGCTATAGGCGTCGCCAAACCCCCGGTGCGGATTTTTACGAGAGGCCACTTCGTGAGCCAACTCGACCAGCCGCGGCAGTTCGAACAGCGGGTCGCCCGCCAACCTGTGGGTTACCTCGAAGGGCAATTGATTCATCTTCTCGTGGAAGACCTTCGGATCGCAGCAGATCATCGGCACGTTTGCCGGAGTTGTGCCGCGCACATCTTTTTCTGCGCCGCCGTTTGCCGCAAAAGTAGTAGTAGCCATATCGATTATGTCTGGATCAAGGTTTAGCTAGGATGGTATCAGCTTCTCAAGCCGCAAAAACAATCCTTTAGTGCCCTAAATCAGTTACCCATGTGCGTCGCAGCTCATGTTCCTAGTGCAAATTCGGGTGTGCCCTAGGTCCCGATTTTGGGACCTGGGATTCTTCGGGCCTAGACATAATCAAACAAGGCCATGAAGCCGAAGTCCATATGAAGCTGCTGGTGACAGTGAAACAAGGTAAGGCCGGGATTGTTCGCGACAAAATCGATCTCCATCTCCTGATAGCCGCCGAGCATAACAACATCCTTCATGACGCCTGAGGTTGCCTGGCCGGCCACTCGCGTGAGCTCGAAGCTGTGCCGGTGCAGGTGGACCGGATGAATGTCATCGCTTTGGTTACGCATCTGAATGCGGTATCGCCGTCCCTCTTTCACGTGAAACATCGGGTGCATCCGATCCTCTGAAAAAGCCACGTTGTTGATGGTCCAGCGATTGAAGCCGGCGTCGGCGGCGTTTTGCTTGGCTACCGTCATGGTGAAGGTTTCATCAGGCGGGCCGGCGTTCCCAGCAGTGTTGCCGAAATGCGCATAGTTCCACTTGAAGGCCGGTGGACGAAGCCACTGTGGCTTGCCTTTATATCCGGCATACTCGACCACGATTCCCATTCCGTGATGCCGGTCGTCATCCGCCGTGTCTCCCATGATCCAAACTCCGGGATGATTCATCTCGACCACAGCAGAGACCCGCTCGGCCGTGCCTATCCAGAGCCCAGGGACGCGGGTAGGTTTGGGCAGTGGATTGCCGTCCATAGCCAGTACTGTGAAGCTGTGGCCGGGCAGAGCTAGGCTGCGAATCTCGGTTGCGCTGCCGTTCAAGACGTGGAACAGCACGCGCTCGCCGTGTTTGACGCGGATAGGCTCGCCATGGCCCAGCATGCGGCCGTTGATGGTGAAGGAGCCGTAGCCGACCTCGAATCCATGCGGATTACCAGCAGCCAGAGAAGCTTGCATGGCGCGCTCGCCGATCTCTTTCAGGCGGGCTACGGGAGCGCCGGGCGACAGGAAGTCCATCGCCATGTCTCCGCCGTGGCTGAAGGTCGGTTCGAACTCCTTCAGCGTGAGAAAGATTTCGTGGTCATAATCGCCGGGATTGTTTTTCGGCTCGATATATACAGGACCGACTTCGCCGCTGTACTGTCCCGCGCTCAAGTCCCCGCCGGCGCGCACGTGGGTGTGGTAAAAGCGAAGCCCTGAAGGCTTAGGAGTAAAGGAAATCCGGCGGCTTCCGTGCGCGGGAATAAAGGGAGTGCCTTCCTCGGCGGCGCCGTCGACATTGGTCGAGACAAACTGGCCATGCCAGTGCAATTGCTCGGGGCGGTAAGTCCGATTGTGGATGTCCACCGTAACCTGCCGCCCCTCTTCGAAGCGAAGCAGCGGCCCGGGGAATTGGCCGTTATAAGTGGTCAGAGAGACGATACGGCCGGGCGCCAGCTCAATCGGCTTAACCTCGATCGTAATCGTGTAATCGGCGGGGCCATCGTTTTGAGCGGCCGCTTGGGGCCAGAGGGCGGCGGGTGAAAGCAGACCGGCTCCAGCCATGGCTCCACTGGCGCTTAAGAAGTCGCGGCGTGAAATGCGAGGACGAATCACTCTATCTCCGGCAAAAGATGTTTGCGCGACACAATCCTACAATATGCTCTAGGGCGCTGCCATTTCTGGATGGTGGCTGGGTGCCCCAGGTTCTGTGGTCTATCTTGAGGCCTGCTCTGCCAACTGTTGTGAACTCCCACCCTTGCTAAGCAAGGATGGGGCACCCTAAATCTGCTTGAAGTATGGATCCAAAACCGCCACCAATCGAGGGTGCCCCATATCTGGCGCGCTCTTTGCGCCAGATGTGGGAAACCGCGGATCTCTCCACTGCGCTTCGCTCCGGTCGAGATGACAAAGTTAGGTGTAATTGCCGACCAAACCTTCCTCAACCCGATTTTCATCCTCTTGGATGGGCCGCAGGCCCATGAACGTCCCGGTCGAGATGACAAATTTTTCTCTTCGTTCCGTCAATGCGCCGGCAAATGAAAAGGGGCGAGCCTAAAGCTCACCCCATTTTTCTTTCGTTGGAGGTGGATCAGGCAGCGCCCGCCGGGCGGGGGTTGTGTTTATCGAACTTGGCGACCTTGACGTTTTTCGCCAGTCCGATCTTCTCCAGCAGCCAGATGCCGTAATAGTTTACGTCGAATTCGTACCACATTAGGCCATGCCGGGCTGAGACAGGATGAGCGTGATGATTGTTGTGCCAGCCCTCACCTCCGGTGATCAGCGCCACCCACCAGTTGTTGCGCGATTCATCCCGGTTGTTGAAGCGCTGCGTTCCCCACATATGGGTGGCGGAGTTGACCAGCCAGGTGGCGTGAAGGCCCAGAGTGACGCGCAGGAAGATACCCCACATTACGCAAGACCATCCACCCCATGCCAGCAACCCCAGGGCAACGGTAATCAGCGGAATGTAGTGGTACCGGCTCAGCCAGACGAGAAAGCGGTCTTTGGCCAGATCGGGCGCGTAGCGGGACATCAGGCCGACTTCCTGGTGCATTGCATCGCCGAAAAAAACCCAGCCGGCGTGCGCCCACCAGCCTCCCTCTTTCGGAGTGTGCGGGTCGCCCGGCCGGTCGGTGAGCTGGTGGTGTACCCGGTGGGTGGCTACCCAGAAGGCCGGCCCCCCCTCCAGTGCAAGCGTGCCGCAGACGGCGAGAGTGTACTCTACCCACTTCGGGGTGCGGTAGCCGCGATGGGTAAGCAGGCGGTGATAACCCATGCCGATACCCATATTGATGGCGACCACCCAGAGCACGAGGAAGCAGAAGAATGCCTTCCAGGTAAACATGAACAGCGCCACCACGGCCAGCACATGGAAGATCGTCATAAAACTGGTCGTTACCCAATTGCGATTTCGGCTCGATGGCGCCGAACGTCCCAGCATCAGCACGTCGGGGCGCGCCCGCCGCGCCGGGTGACTCTCAGCAGAAGCGACGTCTTTCGTGATGGAGGCGGATTGAGCGGAAGAAGTGGTTTGTTCGATCTCTGTCAGCATGGTAGAACCCCGATACTTTCGGACAAATTTGGACCCCTGCTGAACGAACCGGAAAATGAATCCAGGTGAGTCAACCCCAGGTGAGCCGCCCCAAGCCAAGCCTGAGACTGTCCAATGACTCGATTAATTCTCAAGTTAGCAGTGCGCGGATAAGCTGCGCGTAACAGTTTTGTAATCGTGAGATGTAATATTTGTAATCGTTCTATCACTTCAAGACTGCGCCAGGAAAGGCTAGAGAGAGGTAGGGGTGTACCATCTTCGGGTGATGCTCATGGCTGGCAATTCGCGCTCACTCTTCGCCCTGCTGCTAGCGGCGCCTCTCCTTGCAGTTCCAAAGTGCGTGAATGCTCAGGCGAAGCCGATTGATCTGCCGACCAGCAAGCAACTGGCCGAGCCTGTTCCCGGCTCGCCGCAAAGGCTCAACAGCCTTCCCATGACGATTGCGGTCTCGCCCGACGGGCGCTATCTGGCTACGGTGAATGCCGGCTACGGTACTTTCGAGTCGAAATATCAGCAATCGATCGCGGTGCTGGACACCAGGACGGGGAAGGTGACCGACTTTCCCGAATCCAGAACGGCGCCGGGGCTGCCGCAGACCCTCTACTCCGGGCTGGCCTTCGGCCGGGATGGCGCCCACCTCTATGCCGTCTTCGACTCATTGACGGCGCCGGTAGGCGATCAAAGGAACCACACTGGAAACGCCATCGCGGTCTATTCCTTCAGTGAAGGCACGCTGGCGCCGGACAAATTGCTGCCGGTTCCCCTGCAACAGTTGGCCCCGGGGAAGATGCAGAACCAGATCGGCGCGCCGCAGCCGGCCGGCATCGCGATTCCAGCCCCCGCCGGGATCGCGGTGCTCGAAGGCCCTTCGGGCCACGATGAATTACTGGTCGCAGACAACCTCTCCGACGACGTTCTACGCATCGATGGCGAGACGGGGAAAGTCCTTCAACGCTACGATCTATCGCAAGGGAACGTGGTTCCTTCCACCTATCCCATCGCAATTGCGGTGAACAAGGCCGGCACTCGCGCGTTTGTCGCGCTGTGGAACGGTTCCGCGGTGGCGGAGCTGGACCTCGGCAGCGGCAATATCCTTCAGACGCTGCCATTGCTGCCGCCGCGCCAGAAAACCTCGCCGAGCTCGCATCCTGCGGCTTTCGCCTGGAGTCCGGACCAATCGACGCTTTATGTGGCGCTCGCCAACCGCGACGCTGTGGCGGCATTACACGTGGTATGGAGCGGGATGAGTCTCCGGGCAATCTACGATGTGCGGCTTCCCGGCCAGAGTTACTTCGGCGCCATGCCGGATGCGGTCGCGGTCTCGCCCGACGGCGCCCGCCTGTTTGCCGCCAATACCGGCTCCAACGCAGTGGCCGTCTTCGATACTCGAGGCTCCCACGGGGCCGCGCCCATTCGCGCCATCGGCTTTATCCCAACCGAGTGGTATCCGACCGCCCTTCAGGTGGAAGGCAACCAACTCTACGTAACCACGGACAAGGGGCGGGGAACCGGGCCTAACAATATGCCGCAGAGGACCGTTCCGGGGCAGTATGGCCGCCGCGGCAGATCGACTTATATCGCAAACCTGCTCCACGGATCGATTGCTGCGATCGATCTCAAGCAGGCGCAAGCCCGGTTGAAGGAGTTCACTGAAACTGTCATAGAGACGAATCGCATGAAGGCGGAGCAGGCCAAGATCGTCTTTCGCGGGGGGTCTAATCCGATCAGGCACATCATCTACATCATCAAGGAGAATCGCAGCTACGACCAGGTCCTAGGCGATCTGGGCGTGGGCAACGCGGACCCCAGCCTGACCATGTATGGGGAAGCGATTACGCCCAATGAGCACAAGTTGGCCCGGCAGTTCGGGGTTCTCGACAACTTCTACGACTCGGGTGAAGTCTCCGGCGACGGGCATGTATGGTCCAATGCGGCCATATCCAGCGACTATAACGAGAAGACCTGGCAGCAAAGCTATCGCGGACGCGAGCGGCCTTACGATTTCGAAGGCGTGGTGGAGAACGGGTATCCGCTCAAAGAAGGCATCCCGGATGTGGACGAACCGGAGAGCGGATATCTATGGACAAACCTGGCGCGGCACGATAAAAGCCTGTATCACTTCGGAGAGTTCATCTCGACGAAGTTCTGTGACGACTCCGGTACGGCGCCCAAGACAACGAAATCGCCCACTCTAGGCACTCCGGAACCCGCGCCCGGACTGTGCGGCCGGTACGGCGCCATTCATAAAGGCGATCCTATTCCCGCCAACTACGGGGGCGGTGTCAGCCCTTATCCCTGGCCGATTCCGCTCATCTACAAGAACATTGCGACTAAGCCGGAGCTGGTGGGGCACTTCGACCCGCAATATCCTGATTTCAACCTGAGCTTTCCCGACCAGTTGCGGGTAGAGGAATTTCTGACCCACTTCCGCCGCTGGAGTGAAGACCGGAAGAATGGAAAAGATACTATGCCGCAATTCATCCAGTTGCGGCTGCCGAATGACCATACCGCGGGAACCCGACCGGGCATGCCGACCCCCCGCGCCTCGGTCGCCGATAACGACTTGGCGGTAGGACGCGCGGTTGAGGCCGTCTCGCATAGCGCGTACTGGAATGATACGGCCTTCTTTATTTTGGAAGACGACGCTCAGAACGGCGCCGACCACGTGGACGCGCACCGCAGCCTGGCGCTGGTGGTCAGCAAGTACTCGCCACGCCGCCCTGAGCCGGTGGTAGACAGCACCTTCTACACCACTGTCAGCGTGATCAGGACCATGGAAGAGTTGTTGGGAGTGCCGCCGATGAACAACAACGACGCTTTCGCGCCCGCCATTGCGTCCTTATTCACCGGGACGGGCGATCAGCCAGCCTATGATGCGGATTATCGCAATCGCGACAATGGCCTGCTGTATCAGGCCAACCTCCCTTCAGCTCCGGGAGCGCGGCAATCGAGCCGCATGGATTTCAGGCACGAGGATCGCGCCGATCCCCGGATATTGAACGTGATTCTCTGGCGCGATGCGATGGGAAACAAGCCGCTGCCGCCGATGTTGGCCCATCCCGCGCCGCGAGAGAAGGCCACTAAGAAGGACGGCGACGACTAGGAGTATCGCCGATGAAGCTCGCCCCCCGGCCTTCGCTGCTGCTCCTGATGCTGTGCGCTGCACCGCATCTGCTTCGCGCGCAAGCACCCAACACACAGGGAACCCCTGCGCCGGTTGCGCCGGCATGGGCGCAGCCGGGTTCCGCAACACACGTCCAGGTAGCGCCACCGCCGGACTTTCACAGGCCCAGCAGGAATTTCGATACGCCGATCGGCATATTTGACGGCCAGTCTGATATTGGAAGCGCGTTGCTGCCGGGCAGCGCCGGTTACGATGCCGGCGCCAAGCAGTACATCATCAACTCCGCCGGGTACAACGTCTGGTACACGCGCGACGAGTTCCGTTATCTCTGGAAGAAGATGTCGGGTGACGTTTCCCTCGCGGCCAGCATCACGTTTCCGGATCCGAACGGTTACGGCGACCGCAAGGCGGTTCTGGTCATCCGCCAGGACCTCGACGACGATTCCAAGGAAGCCATCACCGCATTGCACGGCCTCGGTATGATCCAACTCGCGCAGCGTCCCGAGAAGGACGTCCGGGTGAAGGACATCGAATACCGCATCGGGGGCCGCGGCTGGCCCGGAGGCAAGAGTCCTGACAGCCTCGTGCCCGTTTTTGCCAAGCGCATCGGCATCGAGAAGCGCGGCGACTCCTTCGCGCTTTTCGTCAGCGTGGAAGGCGAACCGATGCACCAATTCGGTTCACCCATCAACCTGCATATCGAGCCGCCCTTCTACGTGGGCATCGGCTTCTGTTCGCACCTGCCGGACAAGTCCGATACTGCGGTGTTCTTCAACGTAGTGCTCGAGAACTCCGCCGGCAAGGTCCACTAAAGCACGACTCGCTCGATATAATCCCAGGTTAATTTTTGAAGCTCGTCTTCTCAGCAAATCTTGGGTGCCACAGGTCCCGATTCTGGGACCTGGGATTCCACAAATCTCGATGGGCAGTGGCGGTTACTCCTGCAGTTCAGAGAAAAAGACCCAGACTAGCTTCGCGAGCCTGGGGCACCCGCTCTTGCACCAGAAATGACGTGCCACGGCGAATCGCCGCCTTCAGACGGCTTTAAGGCTTTTGTTGTCGGGCATTCATCGCCGGTTGCTAGTCTGCTTGAAACAAACAAGCACAGCGAATGCGGTCGTCGAATGTTTCTTCCGGCTATAGGTGCGGAATAGCTTATCGACAACTCTCGCTGAGAGGAGAGAGATGAAGATAAGAACTACCGTTTTGATGGTGACGATCTCTGCAACTGCGGCTTGCGCACAAGCCAAGCTGCACCCCGCTAAGAATGCCAATCTCGCCACGGCGATCGCCACCAACGCCAATGCAATGATCTCCGGCCAGGCTGGGCAGTACGTCGAAACACGCACATTGAAGGTGCTGACAGAGCAGCAGATCGATCCCAGCCGCCTCTTGCCGCCTCCTCCACCAGACGGGTCAGTGGCGCAAATTGTGGATTTGGATGCTTGGCGGCGAGTGGTCGAGGAGCGCACGCCGGAACGGTACCAACAGGCAAAGTGGGACAATGAGCACGAAGACATCTCAGCTTTCGCGGCCGTAATCGGCCCCAAGTTTGATCTGAGCAAGCTACCTGCCACCGCGAAACTCATAGCCAAGGTCGATAACGATCAGCACATCGCGGCCAGCGCCGCCAAGGTGTACTTCCACCGCCGCTTCCCAGTAGCTTCCTCTCCATTGCTGGGGGACTATCACCTCTACTCATGCGACGACGATGTGAAGAAGCCGGCGGACCGGCCTCTCAGGTCGTATCCCAGCGGCCACGCGACGATGGGTTATACCTTCGCAGCGGTTCTGTCGGCACTGATTCCAAATAAATCGCAGGCGATCCTGGCCAGTGCCGAGGACTATGCCTTTAGCCGCCGGGTCTGCGGCGATCACTATCGCTCCGATACCGAAGCCAGCCATGCGCTAGGCTCCGCGCTGGGAATGATGTTCTTGAACAGCGCAAAACTGAAACCTGAGATTGATGCGGCGAAGGCCGAGTTACGAGAAGCCGGGATAGCAACGGACTAACGGTGCGCGAATGCGGCCTGGCTGACAACCGGGCCGCACTGCGGTGAAGATCCAAATACTCAACGGGAACGATTCCGCCATTCATGCGATTGACACTGAATGTTAGCGCGCCGGTAACGGAACCGATTCAAAATAGCGTACGTCGGGAGCGTCAATTGGTGTTGCGCGTTTTGCTTGTCGAAGATGAGAAGAAGATGGCGGCGCTCTTGCAGCGCGCTCTTGAAGAACAGTCCTGTACCGTGAGCGTCGCTCACACCGGCGTTGAAGGCCATCGCCTCGCGCTTCAGTTCCCGTTCGATGTCCTGGCCCTCGATGTCATGCTGCCCGATATGGATGGGTTTGAGATAGCCCGCGAGCTGCGGCGCGCTCAGATCTCGGCCCCGATCCTGTTTCTCACCGCGCGCGACACGGAGCTGGACATAGTGCTGGGACTTGAATTGGGCGGAGACGACTATCTCACCAAGCCCTTTTCATTTTCCGAGCTCGTGGCCCGGCTGCGGGCACTTTCACGGCGGAGCCATGTCGTCCAGTCAGAAGAGCTCCAGATCGCCGATCTCGTCATCAATCTGCAAACACATGAGGTCAGCCGCAAAGGCGCCCGCATCGAACTCAGCCGCACGGAATACCTGCTGCTCGAGTTCCTCATGCGCAATGCCAATCGAGTGACCAATAGACAGGCCCTTCTACAAGCTGTCTGGGGGTTCGGTCATGCGGTCGAAAACAATACGCTGGACGTGTTCATACGTATGTTGCGGAAGAAAGTCGACTCCGGTTACCCGGAAAAGCTGCTCCACACGGTCCGCGGATTCGGCTACCGCATGGGAAAAGCCTGAGCAGTGGCCCTTTCCATTAGAAACCGTCTCACCGCTTGGTATAGCGGCACGCTGCTTGTCATTCTTCTTGTCTTTAGCTCCATCCTATATATAACTGTCCGGACCGCCATCCAATCCAGTATCGACAGCGATCTGCAAAGCCGGCTGGTCGGGGTCAAGGGTTTCATGGCGACCGAAGTTCCCCGATTTCCCAAAGCCCGCCTCTGGCACGAGTTTGCGGAAAGCGTGCAAATGCAGCCCGGAGGTGAGATGATGCAGGTCTCCGATGCCTCCGGCTATTGGATATTTCAATCAGAATCGATACGCGGACTTAGGCTGGCTGCTCCGTCGTCCAAGCAATACCCGGCTCTGAGAACGCAGATACTCCGTGGAGTCCCAGTCCGCATCCTAACCGCGGCGTATGAAGTTAAGTCGGAGACTTACTACATTCAGCTCGCGACCACCCTGCAGCATCCCTACGAGACGATCAATGCCTTCTTCCGTATTGTGCTCTGGCTGCTTCCGGCGCTATTGCTGGGCGCGGCTGCCGGAGGCTATTGGTTGAGCACCCGCGCGCTGGCGCCTGTCGACCGGATCATCGAAGGCTCCCGCCAGATCAGCTTCACCAACCTTCGCGGCCGCCTCGTCGTTCCCCAGACCGGCGACGAACTGCAGCGGCTCTCTGAGACTCTCAATCAAATGATTCAAAGATTGGAGACCGCCTTCCTTTCAGTAGTGCAGTTCACAGCCGATGCTTCCCACGAATTACGGACGCCGGTCGCCTTTATTAGAACCACCGCCGAGGTCGCGCTCCTTCAGCCACGCGATACCCACAGTTACCGCGCAGCCATGGCCGATATCCACGAAGAGGCGGAGCGTATGACTCATCTGATTGAGGAGCTCCTCATGCTGGCGCGAGCCGACGCCGGTGCATCCGCCTTGCAGTTGGCGCCCGTCGACGTTCGCGAGCCATTGAGCCACGTGCTGTCAAAGACTCTGCCGGTTGCCAACGGTAAAAGGGTTAGTCTGCTGGCGGAACTGCCGGAGCAAGAAGCCACGATCCTTGGAGATACTACTTCGCTGCGAAGGCTGTTCCTGATTTTGATCGACAACGCGGTGAAGTACACGCCGGATGGCGGCACCGTCCTGGTGCGTGTATCGGTTGACCATAGCCGTATCTGTGTTGCCGTGCGAGACTCCGGAATAGGAATTGCCGAAAACGAGTTAGGCAAGATATTCGATCGGTTCTATCGCTCAGATAAAGCGCGGCAACGGGACTCTGGAGGGTCGGGCCTGGGTCTGTCGATCGGCCGATGGATTGCCGAAGCACATCGAGCCGAGATTCGCGTCGAGAGCAAGTTAAACGTGGGCTCGGAGTTTTGTGTCTGCTTCCTCCATTCTGTCCATCTTGATTCGTGATTAAAGTTTCTGCGCAGCCCCCGCGCCGCTCATTTCAAACCTTCAGATAGCTTTCAGCCGGTCTTCATCAAGCGAGAATTTGCCGCTGTCACTCTGGGGCTGAGGAACATTATGAAAGCGTCTCAGGGATTCCGGTGGGCCGGCCTACTACTCGGGTTGATGATCACGGTTGTCTCGCTGGCCGGTATTCCATCTGCCGCCAGCACCTCCGGCAACTGGAAAGTGCTGAAGATAATTCCTGTTAGCGGTAATGGCAACTGGGATTATCTGGTCGCGGACAGCAAGATCAGGCGTCTCTATGTCTCGCATGGCACGGAGGTGGATGTACTTGATACCGATACAGGCCGGCTCATCGGCCATATCGCCGACACTCCGGGGGTGCATGGCGTCGCATTGGTGCCCGGAATGCGCCGGGCGTTTATCAGCGAGGGTCTGAGCGATCATGTTGCAATTGTAGATACACTTACTCTCCGTAAGATCCGCGAAGTTTCGGTGGGTAAGAAGCCCGACGCCATCATCTATGATCCCGCCACCGGGCGCATCTTCGTAAACAACGGCGACGGGAACAGCACCACAGCAATCGACGCGGCTACTGGAGATGTCGTCGGGACTATTGATCTAGGCGGCTCTCCGGAATATGCCGCCGCCGATGGTCAGGGCCATGTCTATGTGAATCTGGAAGAACAAAACGAGACTGTCGCGATCGACTCCCGGAAGCTGCGAGTCGATCAGCGCTGGCCGGTTAGTCCTTGCAAGTCTCCTTCAAGTTTAGCCATCGATAAGCGTGCCCGGCGTCTCTTCATTGGATGCCGCAGTCATTTGATGACGGTGTTGAACATAGATACCGGCAAGGTAGTTACGTCCATGCCGATCGGCGATCACGTCGATGCGACGGTCTTCGATGCGGACCGCCATCTCATCTTCTGTTCCAACGCCGACGGAACGCTGAATATCTTTCACCAATTGTCAGCAGATCAGTACCGGGCTGCCCAAACTGTGAAAACTGCGCTCGGGGCGCGAACCATGACCCTCGACGCCGCCACGCAGCGGCTCTTCCTTCCCACAGCCGACCTCGACACCTCCGTACCGCCAGCACCGGGCCAGAAGCCTCCTGTGAAGCCGGGAACTTTTCGCCTGATCGTTGTAGGCGGCTGATCGTTCTTCGGTTAGCACGCACCGCCAATCCTGAAAAGCATTCAATCTCGGCTATTCATGCCTATGCCTGAGAAAGAGGATGTGATGAACGTGCAGAAAGACACCCTCAGCTTGAAAGCCATACTGCTTACCATAGCGGTCACGGTTTTCTGCGGAGCGATTTACGTTCCCGCTAACGCGCAAGTTGTCGGGGGCACGCTCTTAGGAACACTCACCGATCCCTCACGGGCCGTAATTCCCAACGGTCAAATCTCTATCGAGGATACTGCGACCAAGATTATCCGGGTAGTGAATACCAATCATGACGGCCTCTACACGGCTCCAAACCTCCTGCCCGGCTCCTATCTCCTCTCGGCTTCCGCCCCGGGCTTCAGCGTAAATGAGCGGGCAGGTGTGGTGGTCACTGTCGGCGACCAACAGATCATCGACTTTACACTGCAGGTTGGGCGGTCATCCCAGACCGAAATTGTCAGCGTTTCGCCTGAAGCGTCGCAGCTCCACTTGGCCACCTCGAATTTGTCTGAAGAGGTGACCGGCCAAACCATCCGCGACATGCCCCTGGACGGACGGAGTTGGACTGACCTGGCCATTTTGCAGCCGGGTGTGGCTCCTATCGAGACCCAGACATCCTTTACCACGGGCACGGATCGCGGTACTCGCGGCTTCGGCTCGCAACTGGCGGTCTCCGGCGGAAGGCCGCAGCAGAACAATTACCGCCTCGACGGCATAAGTCTCAACGGCTATTCCAATGGCGCGCCCGGCAGTGTGCTGGGGGGCAACCTGGGCGTCGATGCGATCCAGGAATTCTCCGTGGTCACCACCAACGCCTCCGCCGAATATGGCAAGACAGCAGGCGGAGTGGTCAACGCCATCACGCGGTCGGGGACCAACGAATTCCATGGCGCGCTCTATGAGCTTCTGCGAAACAGCGCGCTCGATGCCCGCAACCGTTTTGACACCGGCAGCACGCCGCCTTTCAAGCGCAACCAGTTCGGCGCCGCGCTCGGAGGGCCTATTCTCAAAGACAACACCTTCTTCTTTGTGAATTACGAAGGCCTTCGCCAGTCTCAAGCTGTAACCACGAGCGCTACTGTTCCATCACAAGACGCCCGCAACGGAATTCTTCACAATCCCGACGGGTCGACAACCACTGTGACAGTTGATCCGTCAGCCAGGCAGTATCTGGTGTTCTGGCCACTGCCAAACGCTGGAGTGACACCCACCGGCAGCGGCAACACGGGCTTCTTTAATTTTGAAGGACAGCAAGCCTTAGACGAAGAATATGGCACGGGGAGAGTCGATCACAAGTTCTCCGATTATGACTCGATGTTCGGGACTTACATGTATGACCGTGCGCCATACACCTATCCGGACAGCCTCAACGCTGTACTCTATGGCAGCACGACGGCGCGCCAGATCGTCGCGCTGGAGGAAAGCCACGTCTTCAGTCCCCGGTTCATGAACGCGCTCCGCTTCGGGTTCAACCGCGAGGCCGTTAACAATGGGCTGGCTGAAACGGCGCTCAATCCTGCCGCGGCCGACCATTCTCTAGCCGCCTCGCCCAATCAATACGCGACGCAAGTGTCAGTCGCCGGCCTCACCGCCTTTACCGGCGGACTCAATGCAAACGGCGGAACCTACGCCTGGACCGATTATCAGGTATATGACGACGCATCGCTCTTCCATGGACGGCAGTCGTTGAAGTTCGGGTTCGTTGCTGAGCGGATGCTACTGAACATCTTCACGCCTTCCAATCCAAGTGGACAGTTTCTCTTCGGTTCTTTGAGCACGTTCTTGACCAACAAACCCACACAGTTTAATTCGGCGCTT
Source organism: uncultured Acidobacteriaceae bacterium (assembly GCA_963705665.1). Lineage (GTDB taxonomy): Bacteria > Acidobacteriota > Terriglobia > Terriglobales > Acidobacteriaceae > PALSA-350. Next base: position 85,483 of record CAVPKQ010000052.1, read on the forward strand.
CCGGGAACGGTTACGCCGCGAGATCTTCGAGAGACTTTGTTCGGCGTCTATCTTCAGGATGACTGGCGATGGACCCCCCGGCTTACCCTCAATCTCGGCCTCCGCTATGAGATGTCGACCGTACCGACGGAGACGCAGGGAAGACTTTCTACACTCCTGAACCTTAGCGATCCGACTCCTCATCTTGGAGACCCATTCTTTCAGAACCCCACGCTCTCCAATCTCGAACCGCGCGTGGGCTTCTCATGGGCTCCATTTAGTGAAGGCAAAACCGTTTTCCGCGGCGCTATGGGCTTCTATGACGTGCTGCCGCTTCCTTACGAGTTCATCCTGCCCACCACCTCCGCGGTTCCATTCACTGAATTAGGAACGGTGAAGAACAGCAAGCGGCTGGCGGGCACGTTCTATAGTGGGGCGACAGCTCTGCTTGGGCCGTCCTCCCTGCGCGCCACCTATGTTCAACCCAACCCGAAAAGAAACTATGTAATGCAATGGAATCTGAATATCGAACGGGAGTTCACGCCAAACCTGAGTGCGACAGTGGCGTATGTCGGCTCACGTGGAGTGCATCAACCCTATTACAGCAACCAGTTCGATATCGTCCTTCCTACTCTTACCCAGGATGGGTACATCTGGCCGTCGCCCATCGGCAGCGGAACAGTACTGAATCCCAACTACGGATCCATTCGCGGTCTTACCTGGGGTGCAAACTCCGTCTACAACGGGCTTCAGCTTGGCCTTCGTGAGATAGTCGGGCGTTCACTTCAGTTGCAAGGGTCCTATACCTGGAGCAAAAGCATCGATAACACCTCGTCAAGCCTGGCGCCCGATGCATTCAGCAACGCAGTCTCAACCTTGCCGTTCTTCGACCCCAAACTTTCCCGGGGCTTGTCGGATTTCAACGTAGGCCAAATCTTTGTGCTGAATGCAATCTGGAGAGTTCACGATCTCCGCTTCTCCAGAGCTACGGACTGGCTAGCGAATGGGTGGCAGCTCAGCGGCATATTCCGGGCCAGTGGCGGAGTGCCGTTCACCGCCACCTTCGGCTCCGATGGAGATCCCATGGGAAGCAGTGGGCTGCAGGATTATCCGGATCGCCTCAGCAGCCCGGGATGCCACACCCTCACCAATCCCGGTCAGCCGAACAAGTATGTAAAGACAAACTGCTTCACCGTGCCAACCGCAAGCCCTGCCGTGCTGCACCAGTGCGATCCGAGCTTCGGAAGCGGGAATCAGTGTTTCAACTTACTAGGCAACGCCGGCCGCAACATCCTGATTGGACCGGGACTCACTAATCTGGACGCTTCCGTCCTAAAGAACATCCGGTTACCAGGAAATGCGGAGCGATTCAACGTCCAGTTCCATACGGATTTCTTCAATCTGCTCAATCATCCCAACTATGCCTTGCCTGGCGACACCGACATCTTCGATTCAACCGGCGCGCCCACTGGAGACGCCGGGGTTATCACTGCGACAAGCACCCCGTCGCGCGAAATTCAATTTGGCCTCAAGGCCAGATGGTAAACCGCAAAAGGGAGGAATCGCAAAGGTTGACGATCAGAGTGGAGCACTGGTTCTCGGTGCGACAGTGACGGCGGCCGGCTCTGACGGAAGCAAACGGCGGTCACCACCAACTCGACCGGACAAGCGGGGGATTCAGGTGCGTTCCCCTGCGATCCTAAGCAGGTCTTCAGGTTGCCTTCAGGTTCTTCGACTAATTTCATAATAGCGAGGTCCATTGAGATCATTGCAACTGTCGCAGCTTGTCTTGTTAACCCGGCAGCGGTTTTTGGGGGTTAGCTTGTCTCATCTTGGGGCTCTAATGGGCCGCAACGGATCGGCAAAGAGGTGGCCATTGGAAGCAGACCGGAGCTTCGCAAATTTGTTTCCGCTAGCGAATATCACCACTGGGCCCGGCGGGAAGAACGGCATCTATGTTCCTGCGGTCCATCGTTACTTTGTCGGAGTCCCGCAACCCGGGACGGCCGACGATCAAATCCTCGTTTATGGGATCAATTAGAATGCCGCGATTGGTTTTTGCTCTTCTCCTCCTCCTCGCCCCGCCTCTAGCTGCGCAGACAGCGGAGTTGCACGGTAAGGTCGCCGATCAGAGTGGAGCACTGGTTCCTGGCGCGACAGTGACGGCGACCGGTTCTGACGGAAAACAAACAGCGGTCACCGCCAACTCGACCGGACAATACGTTTTCCACGCTCTCCCCGCCGGCGCGTATACGGTCTCCGCGTACTCCAAGCAACTGGCCACTCCTTCGGCTATTCCTATCACCTTGCATGGTGGTATTCAGAACCTGGATCTGCAGTTGATTGTTGCCGCCGTCAATCAGCAGGTGACCGTGTCCGATGACAGCGGGCATCTCAGTACGGACGCTGACAGGAACGCTAGCGGACTTGTTCTTCAGGGCAGCGATTTAGACGCCCTGCCCGATGACCCCGACGATTTGCAAGCCGATCTGCAGGCTCTGGCCGGACCCGCCGCCGGGCCCAACGGAGGAGCCTTCTTTATCGATGGCTTCAGCAGCGGAGAGTTGCCCCCAAAGGAGTCGATCCGCGAAATTCGCGTCAATCAGGACCCGTTTTCGCCGGAGTACGACACCATCGGATACGGACGGATCGATATCCTCACAAAACCCGGCAGCGATCGATATCGCGCGACAGTCGATTACAACGTGGGAAGCGCCGTCTGGAACACCCGCAATCCCTACTCCACCACCAAAGCGCCGTTCGTGCTCAATGAGATTGAGGGCGGTGGCGGCGGTCCGCTCACAAAACGATCGTCGTTCTTCCTCGACGGGCAACGAAACATGGTAGACAACGGATCGGTGATCAACGCGCACATCGTCGATCCGGCGACTTTCGGCGTCGTTCCCTTTACCGGTGAGGCCGTGACCCCGCAACGGCTGACGCGCTTGGCCCCGCGCGTCGATTACCAGTTGAACGACAACAATACCCTTACGGTGCGATATGGCTGGACCGGCGCCGATATTCCGGATGCGGGCATCGGTGCATTCGACCTTGCCTCCCGCGGCTTTCACACCCGCTATACGAACCAGACCGCTCAGATAGGCGAGACCATGGTGGCGGGATCGCTGATCAATGAAATCCGGTTTCAATACTACCGCGCCGCCCTGCAGAAGGATGCCAACAGCTCTACCCCTGCGTCCCTTGTGTTGGGCGCCTTCAACGGCGGCGGCGCGCAGATCGGTCAATCCTCCGACACCCAGAACAGCTATGAATTACAGAACTACGTCTCCCTTCTTCGCGGCCACCACTTCCTCAAGTTCGGCGTGCGCCTGCGCGCCCTGCAGGAGTACAACACCTCGCCGCAGAACTTCAACGGCGCCTTCACCTTTGGCGGCGCGGCATCGGGGCCGGAGCTGGACGCCAACAACCAACCGGTTCTTGACCCCTCCGGCCGTCCCATACTGACGGCGATCAGTTCCATCGAGCAGTACCGCCGCACACTATTGTTTCAAAGCCTCGGCTACTACCCGGCCCAGATTCGCGCATTGGGTGGGGGCGCCACGCAATTCAGCATCAGCACCGGAGCGCCGGAGATCTCCGGTTCGCAAACCGATGTTGGTCTGTTCGTGGGAGACGAATGGCGTGTGCGGCCGAATCTTACCGCGGGCTTCGGCGTGCGCTATGAAGCGCAAAGCAATATTAACGACTGGCGAGATGTTGCCCCTCGCCTGACCGTAGCCTGGGCGCCGAGCTCGGCCCGATTGGGAAAACCCGGTAACACGGTGATACGGGCCGGAGTGGGTGTCTTCTACGATCGATTCGTGCTGCCAAATACCCTCACCGCCTCAAGGTACAACGGCATTGTCCAGCAGCAATATACTCTCACCAATCCGGACTTCTTTCCCTCGCTTCCATCCCCGGCAATCCTCCAAGGCTCGCAGTCGTCGCAAATCGTGCAACTGGTAAGTCCGCAGCTTCGGGCGCCTTACATGATCGAATCCGCGATCACGTTGGAGCGCCAGTTGCCGGCTCATACCACCCTCGCGCTTACCTACACCAACTCGCACGGCGTCCATATGCTGCGCTCGAACGACATCAATGCGCCCCTGCCCGGCACCTACAATCCTAACGTGCCCGGAAGCGGCGTCTTTCCCCTCGGCCCAATCGGACCGAGATTCCAGATGCAATCGTCGGGGCTCTACAACCAGAACCAATTCATTGCCAACGTCAGGGTGAGCGCGAGTTCGGCGGTTTCTCTATTCGGCTTCTACGTGTTGAACTACGCCAAGAGCAACACTGACGGCGTCCTTACGTTTCCCGCCAATCCCTATGACTTCTCAAGCGAGTATGGACCGGCCGGAACCGACATTCGCCAGCAGGTAACTGGCGGCGGATCGGTCAACCTTCGATGGAACGTTCGTGTCAGCCCGTTCCTGGTTGCGCAGTCCGGCGCACCTTTTGACATAACGACCGGCAGCGATCTTTACGGAACAACCTTACTCAACGCCCGCCCCGGCATTGCAACCGACCCTAGCAAGGCCGGAGTAATCCCGACGTCATATGGGCTTCTCGACCCCTCTCCCTCCGGCAACGAAAGGCTGGTTCCGCGCAACTACGGTCGCGGTCCGGCTCAGATCAATTTCAATTTTCGGATCGCGAAGACGATTGGATTCGGATCGGAAGGCGGCAGTAAGGGAAACGGCGGCGGGGTTGCCGGCGGAGACGTAGCTGGAACTGCAAGCGCGGCTACAGGCAAGCGTATTAACGCCATCATTGGCACGCCGGGATCGGGGCGCAGGTACAACCTGGTTCTCTCTCTCTCGCGCGCAACGTATTGAATCACACAAATCCGGGGCCGATCACCGGGAATATCACCTCCACTATCTTCGGAAAATCGAACGAGATCGGGCGCCCGCCCAACGGCGAGGGCTTCTATGAGACGGCTAACAATCGGAGAATCGAGCTGCAAGTCAGGTTCACGTTTTAACGATGATGGGCAAAACGAACAACCAACAACCAGGGAGATACGTGTCAATGAAAATGGTGAGAGCGTCGATGTTCCTGGTCGTAGCATCCGGACTGCTGGCCGCTGCCTGCTTCGCTGAAGAACCCCAGCGGGAGGCGGTAAATGCGCCCTATGCCGCCTTTTTAGTTAAACAAGAGATGGCGGCCCATCCCGAAATCGTCTTTCTTGGCCTCCACGCAACTCCGCCAGGGAAGACGAATAACCTGATCGTCGCGCGCCGCAACCCGGACAAGATCGGTCTTGTCTCAACCGATGCGGACATGGACGAGAACGGCGCGTTACGCCGCGCAATCGTGATTCAGAAAGAACTGCAGAAGCGGATCTCCGACCGGGACCAACTCTTCAAAGCAATGTGACCCCTTGGGTGCCCCACGTCCGGATTTTCGGACGTGGGATTCCGCGAATCTCGATGGACAGCGTCGTCACGTGCAAAGGATTGCTGCGAGGGCAGGCCGCTGAGGTGACGCCGGGTGCCCCAGGTTCGCGAAGCTGTTATAGCCTGGGTCCTTTTTCGCGATTTGTGGAATCCCAGGTCCGAGAATCGGTACACGGGTCACCCAGGATTTGTGGTCATCTTTTGGGAAACCGCAGATCTCTCCACTCCGCTGCGCTCCGGTCGAGATGACAAAGTTAGGTGTAATTGCCAACCAAGCTTTCCTCAACCCGATTTCCGAAGAGAAAATCGAAGCTGCGATCCATTGAATGACTCTCCAGTGACAAGCGGACCAGTTGGGTAAGTTCACCGCGAAGAATGGTGGTCACCTTCTCTTCGGCGTTTCCGGGCGTGATCGGTATTGTCATGACAATGGTGCCGCCTGAAACGGGACGTGGAAAGACGCGGATATAAGCGCCTCCCACGCGCCCAGGAACAATTTCCCTCAGGTAGTCGACGGTTCCGCTCGAAGCCGAGCTGTTGACTTGTAGAACGAAGCTTTTCCCATCCTTCGTCGCGAGCCATCCTTGTTGCTGGTCTCCACTGATCTCGTCGACGAACAGGGGCGCCCATTTAGGAATGTTACGAGGATCCGCGAGGAGGGCAAAGATGGTTCCCGGCTCAGTCTCAGTCTCAGCGCTTAGGGTTACCGTTCGGTTGTTCATGATGGGAGCCTCTCGGATTGCATCGATCGGACTCGTCCACAGGAGGTTGTAGAGACTTCCGGAGCGAGCCCTTTCTGTTTTATTTCTCATTCTCTCCTTGGCTGTGCTGTTTACAGGTCTATGCATCTCACTCAGTGGCTGTTTTCTCCACCACTATGCCCGTGTTGCAGTATCGCCTTTTCCAATTCTCTCTGGTGATCGGTAAGCAGAACATGAATCTCGTGGTGCGTTTCATCGCTGATAGCGTGAATCTGCGGACCAAGCTCCTGCCGCGTTGCTGTCGGATTCTTATCGAGCAGCGCCTGAATTTTATCGTGGTGCTCCACAAGCAGAGGCCGGACTTGGCGCTGCTGCTCGGGAGTCAACTCCAGAGCTTTTGTGAGGCGGCCAAGTTCCTGGTCGATCGATTGCGGCGTATGGATATGCTGAAGCTGCTCACGCGCTGAGGGCTGCTGTACCCCATTGTCCTGAGCGAGGGCAAGGCCGGCCGTTCCGAGCGTGAGCATAACCCCATATGCAAGCGTAAAAAGTCGATTTCGCATGGACAGCAACCTCCTTTGAGGATCATCGACGCCATCGCAGCCGAGACTCTGATCGAAATAGACGGGCAGTTCCACAATAAGTTGCTGAGCGCCAATGCAATGCGAGACTTGCGGAATCCCGTATCTGAGCCAAAGAGCGTGTCAGAATACGGCGCGCCACCTAAACTGCCCATAAACTATCGATATGCGGAAAGTAGTCATCACCGGACCGCCTCCCGTTCAGGTCCTCGACGTAGCCGGCCCGTTGGAGGTTTTTTCCAACGCGCCTGATTACGAGATTCAACTTGCAAACCCCGGCCTTGAACGAACTCTTCGGACCAATCGCGGGGTCGTGCTCGCCGAGGCAACTCCTATCGCTGACGTCCACGGTCCCATTGACACTCTTGTAGTCGCGGGAGGTCCCGGCGCAGAAAACCGCAGTTACGATCCCAACTTCATCGCGTGGATCGCGAAAGCCGCAGGGCAGTCACGTCGCGTCGCATCTATCTGTACTGGCGCATTCCTTCTCGCAGAAGCAGGTCTGCTCAACGAGAAGCAGGCGGTTACCCACTGGAACTTCTGCGACCGGCTCGCCAAGGAATACCCAAGAGTCATTGTGCGGCCCGAGCCTATCTATCTACGGGACGGCTCAATCTACACATCGGCAGGAATCACGGCCGGTATCGACCTCTCGCTCGCCTTGGTCGAAGAAGATCACGGACACGAAACAGCTCTTAGCATCGCGCGCTTCCTGGTCATGTTTTTGGTGCGTCCAGGCGGACAGGCGCAATACAGCCACATGCTCTCGCGTCAGGCCGTCGCCTCGCAGCCGTTGCGCGAGCTCCAGGTATGGATGCTCCAACATCTTGGTGACGATCTCACCGTCGAGTCGCTGGCCGAGCGCATTGGCATGAGCGCCCGCCATTTCACCCGTGTCTGCCTCCGCGAGACGGGAATGAACCCGGGCCAGTTCGTTGACCGCATGCGCGTCGAAGCGGCACAGCAGATCATCGACAGCTCCTCTCGCGGGCTCAAAGAAATAGCCGACTCCTGCGGCTTCAAATCTGCAGATGCGATGCGCCGCACCTTTCTCCGTGTTCTGGGGGTTACTGCCGCCGAATACGCCAGTCGCTTCAAGAGCACACTCGTGCGTGCATCAGCCTCGTAGGCTGCGATGTCCTAAATTGCTGTAATCATGTCGTGGCGTTCACACAGCGGAAGTTCTACCGTGGATATGTAAGCAAATCACAGCGGGAGGACGTCCATGGCTACATCAGCTCAGACTTCTCAAGCAGCACACATCTCGGGCATCAGAGTTCCCGATAGCGCACTTGCCAACGAAATCACGGAGTTCATCCGCGATACAGAATCGGCTCTGTTGTTCAATCACTCCAGCCGCGTTTACTTTTTTGGCGCACTCGCCGGTCATCGTCGCGGTTTGAGCTTCGACCCCGAGCTTCTCTATGCAGGTGCTATGTTCCACGACATCGGTCTGATGTCTGCTTACAGTAGCAAGGCAGACCGTTTTGAGGTTGACGGGGCAAATGCCGCGCGCGAATTCCTGCGACGCCATAACATCTCTGAACAGGAGATCGACCGCGTATGGACGGCGATTGCGCTGCACACTACTCCCGGCATACCTCAGTACATGCATCCGGTCGTCGCCCTCCTGACGGCCGGCGTCGAAATGGATGTGCTCGGAATCGACTACACCGATTTCACAGAATCCGACCGCAACGCCATCGTCGAGGCTTTCCCGCGCACGGCGCATTTCAAAGAAGACATCCTGCAGGCCTTCTACGACGGCATCAAACACAAGCCTGAGACTACCTTCGGAAACGTGAAAGCAGACGTACTCGCAGACAAAGATCCCAACTTCCATCGTGCCAATTTCTGCAGCATAATCCGTAACTCTTCCTGGCGCGGCTGATCGGCCGGAAGCTTAGCGGGCATGCTAAGCGCGGCCTTTCGCACCGACGGAGGGCCGTAGATCAGAAGCAGATTCCCGCAGGGAATCTGCTTTGCCTGGCGCGGCCCACAGCGCACCGGATTGACAAAGAGATCTCATCCATATTTTAATTAAGGCGTTAGTTAATTAGTCGAGAACTGCCCATGCCTGGAAGATCCAGCAGAAGTCCCGGCCGGCCGGCTGCCAGCCTCGATCGCGATGCACGCGACCTGCTGCTGGCTGCGGCCACCGACCTGTTCGCCCAGCATGGTGTCGCGGCGACGACGTTTGCAATGATCGCAGAGCGCGCGGGACTCACGCCTGCGATGCTGCATTACTACTTCACGAATCGCGAGCAATTGCTGGACGCCGTTGTGGAGGAGCGGCTGGCTCCTCTGGTTGCTTCGGTGTGGGATCCGGTCGTAGCCGGAGCCGCTCCGGCGGATTTGATTCGCAGTATCGTGGAACGCATGCTCGCGGGCATCGAGCAGATGCCATGGGTTCCGTCGACCTGGATGCGTGAGGTTCTGACTGAAGGCGGGCTGCTGAGAAGCAGGATGTTGCGTCATCTGCCCTTTGACAAGGTCAGAATCCTCGCCGAGGCCATCGCGCGAGGGCAGGCCAGTCAAGCGGTTAACCCGAATCTTGACTCAGGACTGATTGTCTTCTCCATTATCGGGCTGGTGATGCTGCACATGGCCACGGTGCGTTTTTGGGGAGAGATCTTTGGGCGCAAAACGCCAAGCCGGGACACGATGTGCCGCCACATCACCGGTCTGCTGCTCAATGGTTTACAGCCAGGGTTACAGCCGGTATCCCCTGCCCGGACGGGCGAGAGGCGGAGCAACAAATAGGAACGGAGGAGATCATGCACCTTCGGCGGATACTCAAGAGCTTCACACCGCTTGGCCTCGCTGCTGCAGCGGCGTTGATGGCGGCGGGATGTTCGCACCAGCAGGTGAATAGCTATCAGGGATATGTTGAAGGGAAATTCGTCTATGTTGCTTCGCCCGAAAGCGGCAGGCTGGAGCATCTTTCAGTCGCCCGCGGCGACACGATTGATGCCGGGCATTCCCTGTTCAACTTCGACCGGGACCCTGAAGCCGCCGAGGCGCGCGAAGCGGAACATCTGCTGCGAACCTCGCAGTCCCGCCTGGTGGATCTGCAGACGGGAAAGCGCCCGGCGGAGGTGGATGTTACCCGGGCGCAACTAATGCAGGCACTAGCTGAGAAGAAACAGGCCGACCGAATCCTGGTCAGCGATCAGGGCCAATATAACGCCGGCGGCATCCCTCAAACGGAACTGATTAATGCGCAGGCTGCCGTCGAATCAAGTGCTGCGAAGGTGAGGGAACTGGAAGCTTCCCTCGCAGTCGACGCGCTCCCCGCGCGCGAGCAGCAGATCAATGCGCAACGGAACCAGGTTGCAGCCGATCGTGCTTCTCTGGCAGCCGCTGTGTGGAAGCTGCAACAGAAAGAGATCGCTTCACCGCGCAGCGGGCTGGTCTTCGACACTCTCTATCGCGAAGGTGAATGGGTCGCAGCCGGCAATCCCGTTGTCGAGATTCTTCCCCCGGAAAACCTGGAGATCCGTTTCTTTGTACCCGAACCGGTGATGGGTAAGCTGCGGGTGGGTCAGAGCATTCGCATAGCCTGCGACGGCTGCTCCGCCAGCCTTGGCGCAAAGATCACCTTCATCTCCCCGCAAAATGAGTACACGCCTCCAGTCATCTACAGCAACGAAAGCCGGTCGAAGCTCGTATTCATGGTGATTGCCAAGCCGCCCCTTGAGAGAGCAGCCGGATTGCACCCCGGACAGCCCGTCGAGGTTACGCTTCAATGACGGCGGCATCGAGCCCCGAATACGCCATCGATGTGCAAGGCCTGAATAAGCACTTTGGCGGCAAGCACGTGGTTAAGGACGTCTCGCTGCGCGTGCGCCGGGGCGAGATCTTCGGCTTCCTGGGGCCTAACGGCAGCGGCAAGACCACGACCATTCGCATGATGTGTGGACTGTTGAAGCCCGATTCCGGAAGCGGAACCTGTCTGGGGTATAACATCCTCCGCGACAGCAGCGAGATCAAGCGCAGTGTCGGCTATATGACGCAGAGATTCTCCTTTTGGGAGGATCTCACCATCACGGAGAATCTGGATTTTGTCGCGCGGGTATATGAGGTTCCATCGCGAAAGAATGCTGTGCGCAAGTCTCTGGAAGGACTTGGGCTGGCGGCTCGCGCTCATCAACTGGCCGGGGAATTATCCGGCGGATGGAAGCAGCGCATGGCCTTGGCGGCCTGTATGCTGCACAGCCCGGAGCTGCTGTTGCTTGACGAGCCCACTGCCGGTGTCGATCCCAGGGCACGGCGCGATTTCTGGGACGAGCTCCAGGCCCTGGCGGCGAAGGGTATCTCGGTTCTGGTAAGCACGCACTACATGGACGAGGCAGTGCGCTGCCACAAGCTGGCCTATATCGCCTCAGGAACGCTGCTGGCGCAGGGGTCCGCCGATGAGGTTATCGCGGGCGAACATCTCACCACCTGGGCGATCCATGGCAATCGCCTCTCGGAATTGCAGGATAAATTACGGCAGCAACCGGGAGTCGAGCAGACCGTTACCTTCGGAGATGTTCTGCACGTGAGTGGAACAGATGCTGACCAGTTGCAGCGCAGCGTGCAGGCGGCAGCCGGTTCTAGCGGGAGTCGCGCCGAGAAGATCGATACAAGCCTTGAGGACGTGTTCATTCACCTGATGAGCCGCGCGGAAGAGAAGCCGGGAGGCAATCGATGAAGCGGCATCGGGGCTTTTCCGTCGTGCGTTGGTGGAGCATCGTGCTCAAGGAGTTCACCCAGCTCAGGCGTGACCGCCTCACATTCGCGATGATTGTGGGAATACCGATCCTGCAGATGGCTCTCTTCGGCTACGCCATCAATACCAATCCCAAACATCTCGACACCGGAATCATCAGCGCTGATGACAGCAATATCACGCGAAGCTTCATTGCTGCGATGCAGAACTCGTCGTATTTCAAGGTCGTCGGGTACCTGCCGAATGAAGCGGCGGGCCGCGAGGCGCTGGTTCGAGGGCAGTTGCTCTTCGTGCTCGATATTCCAGTGGGATTCACCCGGCAGCTTCTGCGCCATGAACGGCCGTCGCTGCTAATCGAGGCTGACGCCACCGATCCCACGGCGACAGCGAGCGCGCTGGCCGCAGTCAACGGCATTGTCCAGTCGGTGATCCAGAAGGAGTTGACGGGGCCGCTAGCCACGCTCCAGCGTAGCCCGGCGCCGTTCGACGTCAACGTACACCAGCTCTACAATCCCGAGAATATTACCCAGTACAACGTGGTGCCGGGATTGATGGGCGTCGTGCTGACGCTCACGATGGTGATGATGACCGGGCTGGCCATCACGCGCGAGCGCGAGCGAGGCACCATGGAGAACCTGCTAGCCATGCCGTCGACGCCCATGGAGGTGATGACGGGAAAACTGATTCCATACATCGGTATCGGATTGATTCAAGCGTCCATCATTCTGCTGGCTGCGCGATACATCTTTCAAGTTCCCTTTTTCGGCAGCGTTGCCGCCGTGTACCTGTCGACGCTCTTGTTCATTGCCGCCAACCTGACGGTCGGAATTACGTTCTCGTCATTGGCGCAGAATCAGTTGCAGGCAGTGCAGCTCGCCATCTTTTACTTTCTTCCTAACATTCTGCTCTCAGGATTCATGTTTCCCTTCAAGGGCATGCCCGCTTGGGCTCAGGTGATAGGAAATCTGCTGCCGCTTACTTATTTCAACCGCCTCATTCGCGGCATTCTGCTGAAGGGCAATGGATGGGCGGATTCGTGGCCAAGTGTGTGGCCGATGATGGTTTTCACCCTGGCGTTGATGGCTGTTGCCGTGGCTACTTACCGCAGAACTCTGGATTGAGGATTGACGGCCATGCATAGAGCGATGAATTCGTATCGGGCGGCCGCGGCCATGGCCGCGCTACTTCTGGGACTTACGGAGGGTTGCACCGTTGGTCCACATTATCATGCGCCGGGGCCACCGGCGGTTGCCTCCTACACTCCTCAGCCGCAACCGAAGGAAACGGTGAGCAGCGTTGGGTCCGCGGGGAATGCCCAACGCTTCAACCCGTCGGCCGAGATTCCTGTGCAATGGTGGACTCTGTTCCGCTCGCCCGAACTCAACCGCATGGTGAGCGAAGCTCTTGAAAACAGCCCCACTTTGGCGGAGGCCACGGCAAGGCTCAAACAGGCACAAGAGGAGCTGAGCGCTCGGACCGGCGCGGCCAAGTATCCCTCGGTAAGCGGCAATGCCTCGATAGAGGAGGAGCAACTTAATCTCGCCGCATACGGAATCCCGCTCCCCACTCCCTCACCTTTCACATTGCTGAACGGCTCAGTGGCTGTTTCCTATGCAATGGACCTGTTCGGTGCGAATCGCCGCCTCATCGAGGGCCTGCGGGCAGAGCGAGAGTATCAGCAGTGGCAGTTGGAAGGAGCGCGCCTGATGCTCGCGGGCAACGTGATGTCGGCCGCCATCCAGCAGGCGCAGTTGCAAGCGCAGATAGAAATCACTCGGCAAATGTTAGAGGTGCAGCGGCAGGAATTAGAAATTACCGAGCGGCGGCATCGCGCCGGGGGCGTTTCAGATTACGATCTTCATAGCCAGAGAACGGCTGTGGCAGAGATCGAGGGTGCGCTTCCTCCCCTGGAACAGCAACTGGACGCTGTCCGCGATCAACTGGCGCTGCTGATGGGCAAGTCTCCCGCGGAGAGCCACATTGCGGCCGTTTCTCTCGCCAGCCTGCGCCTTCCCCAGGAACTGCCGGTGAGCCTTCCATCCTCCCTGGTAAGGCAGCGTCCTGACATCCGCGCCGCAGAGGCTCTGCTTCATCAGGCCAGCGCGAACGTCGGGGTTGCAACCGCAAATCTGTATCCTCAGATCCTTCTGTCGGGGAGCGGAGGCGGCATCGGAACCAATTTCACCACCGGAGGCGGTATCTGGAATGTTGGAGCTTCTCTGACGCAGCCCATCTTCAACGGCGGCGCCTTATCAGCGGAAAAGCGCAAGGCGCAAGCAGCTTATGACGAAGCAGGCGGCGTCTACCGGCAGACCGTGCTCGAGGCTTTCAGGGAAGTAGCGGACACTCTCTATGCGATTCAACATGATGCTGAGACTCTGCGGGCGCGAACCGGAGCTGCCAGCGAAGCTGAAGCGGCATATCATATCGCGTCACAACGGTACGACGACGGAGGGATCAGTCAGCTCGATCTGCTCGATGCCGAACGCCAGCAATTGCAGACTGCTCTGGATCGAACCAGCTCGGCGGCAAGCCGCTACGCGGATTCCGCGACGCTGATCCAGGCGCTCGGCGGTGGATGGTGGAACACGACCCCCTAAAAGCGAAAATTTTGGTTTTGGAAGCCCTCCTTTCAACAGATTGTGGGTGCCCCATATCTGGCGCGTCCTCTGCGTCAGATGTGGGATTCCACAAATCTTGAAGGATAGTGTCCCGACAGGCTCGCCTCATTACAATCGAAGCCATGAAAAGTATCACCGTCCGGCAAGCGGATCATTCAGACCGGAATGAGCTGGCGAAGATGCGAGTCTTGCTATGGCCCGGCACGTTGCTGGACGAGCATCTCACCGAACTCGATGCCGCCCTAAACTATCGCATGAGCGGGACTCTGCCCATGGTGATCCTGGTTGCACACGACGAGGATGGAGCATTGACCGGCTTTATTGAGGTTGGGCTGCGTTCTCACGCTGACGGATGCAATCCTGCACGGCCGGTCGGCTTCGTGGAAGGCTGGTTCGTTCACGAGAAGTTCAGAAATCGTGGGGTTGGTAGAGAATTGATGCGTTTAGCCGAGGACTGGGCGCGAACACAAGCCTGCCTTGAGATGGCGTCGGATGCATTGATCGATAACCAGGAATCACAGCGAGCGCATGAAGCCTTAGGCTTCGAAGTTGTCGACCGGTGCGTGCATTTCCGTAAGCACCTATAAGCGGATAAGCAGCATCGGAGAGTAACTCCACCCAATTTGTCATCTCGACCGGAGCGAAGCGGAGTGGAGAGATCTGCGGTTTCTGTGTATAAACCGCAAATCCCGTTCGGTCGAGGTGACAAATTAGGTGTAAGGGCCAACCAAGCCTTCCTCAACCGATTCTTCTTCCTGGCGCAAGAGATCTAAAACCGGTATACCCAGACGTCAGTATCCTGGGCGCGCTGCCACCCCGGCGGGTTGACATCCGCGGGCTTTCCCGGGGCGGTGACCGCGACCGCGCCGGCGCTGCGAAACAGTGAGAGAATCTTTTGTTGTACGGCAGGAGAGTCATGCCAGAAGGTGGCCGCCGCCGTGTTGTTCTCTTTCTCGCCGAGAGCCGGATTGCGGGGATCGGTACGGTTGGCCGCCAAGCTCCGCTACAATCCGGAGGCCGTCGATGTAGGCCCAGGTAGAGCTGGCATTCGGCCCTCCCACGGCAGCCACAGCATCTCCGGGCTTCAACCCCATTTGCCGGAGATCCATGCCTAACTTCCATTCCGGATCGTCGTTGTAGACGTAATGATGGAGCATATGCTGGAACATCGGCCGGTCGACGACAACCAGGTTGAGCACGGCTCCGGCAGCCAAAATGGCCAAGGCCCGGAGCTGGACTTTGCGGGACGGCATCTTGTCCTGCAAGCAAAGAGTGGCGAAGGGAAGCAGACATAGAATCGCGAGAAAGGATCCAAGATAACGCCCCTCGAGATGGACCTGCACATAAAGGGCAATTCCCAGGAGCGCGGGCGCGAATAAGGGCCAGGCGCGCAGCGTCTTTGTGAGCCAGGCACGCTTGTCCTCGATCCCCATCCACAGCAGGGCCGACGCGAGCAGCACGGCGTAAAAGATTGGCTGCTCGAAGAGTATCTGCACCAGATAGTAAAGGTCGCGCAGAATGCCCACGGCTTGCAGTCTGGGGCTGAAGAAGTGGCGATATCCCTGGTACCAATACACAATGTTGCCAAACGGGGGATAAGTACTATGATACGGCTCGCCGAAAACAAAGAGAGAGGGGTGCTTCATGAGCTCGTGTGTAGGGTGTATGGGAACGCCGTAGGCGGCGGTCGGGCCTCCTTGCCAGTTGGTCCAGCGGGGTAGCAGGTTGACGTGGAAAGCATAGTTCAGCGTCCCCGACTCGCCCAGGGTGAACTGTCCGAACGACCATGAAAGAGCGGCGGCATAGGGAAGCGTGACCACGGCGAACACAGCCAGGGACAGCAATACGGGTCTGAGGCTTCGCTTCTTCGCAAGCAGGGCCACGGTTGTGACCGCAAGCACCACCACAGAGAGAGCCAGGAAGATCCCCTTGACCCAATAACCTAAGCCGAGGATGCAGCCGAGTGCGAGGGCCCGCCCCAATGCCGGCTTATGCAACAGCCGCAGCATGGTGGCGACGGCAAGGAAGAAGAGCATCGTCACCAGCAGATCCGGACCAACCCTGGATACTGAATCGATGCAGAGTTGAATAGCGATGAAAATGAAGAGTGCGGCAAATCTAAGAAATCCCAGTTTCGCCCGATTTTCTTCCCTCGGCTCGGCTGCATCCTCCAGGAGAGGCGACTCTAACAAATAGTTGAATGCAATCCATGTTGCCAGGAAGATCAAGACGTTCAGGACATGGATGGCCAGCCATTCTCCGCCGGGGGTCTTGGGAAAGAAAGGACGAGTTATGGACAGCAGAAGTGGGTAGCCAACGCTCCACAGCGGGTTAAAGACCAGTTTCCAGTTGCCCGCGGGGATGGCCCGGCTGATGTCCAAATAGGAAATGGCGTCAGTCGCAAAATCGGTGCGAGTGAACCAACCCTCGATGAAACCCAGAATCAGGAGCAGCAGGAGAGTGGCAACCTTCCAGGAAGCGGTTGCATTGCTTCCCACCAAGGCGCTTTCCGGGCGAGAACCTTCCACAGCGTCACGTGGCATGGACAAAGTCTATGAGAGCGGAAAGCCGCGGACAAGTGACTGTTAGCTTCGTTTTAGTAACATTAGGTTCCCTTCATCTTTCATCTCCATTGATAATGTGTAAGCGATACTTCATAGATCAAATGCGCATATTTGAACTAGCCTTCGTCAGTCTGCTTGCCACCGCCGCAGTTTGGAGCCTGGTCAGCGGGCCTAAGTACCGGGCGATTCTTTCGCTGCTGTTTGGGCTCTGCATTGCCTTTCTGGTTCTACATGTGATCTTCGAGGGAGCGCACTGGCAGATGGCCCCGGCCTATCTGGGCGCCCTGGTCTTCGCCGGGATGCTGATGCTGAAGTCTTCCTCCGGCGCGCTGCGGATCGCAGGTGCGGTGACGATGATGCTGCTTGTCCTTATCACCTGTTGCCTTTCCGCGGTCCTTCCTATGTTTCGCCTCCCCCGGCCCACAGGTCCATACGCCGTAGGGACGCGCGTCTTGTATCTGGTGGACCAGAGCCGTACAGAAGACCAGGACCCAGGCAGAAAGCGCGAATTGATGGTTCAAATCTGGTATCCGGCTACGCCTTCGCGCAATTCACGGGCGCCTTACCGCAGGCGTGAAGAAACGACGCCGCTGTCGTCCTACCAGAGCGTGCTTTGGACCCATTCCCGATGGAATGCACCGGTGGCTAAGAATGGAGGCAAATTTCCGGTGCTGCTCTTCAATCCAGGTTGGAACGGGCGGCGCACCAGCAACACGTATCTTGTAGAGGACCTTGCCAGCCATGGATTTGTTGTGGCCGGCATCGACCATCCCTATAACTCCGATCCTGTCGTCTTTCCCGATGGCCGCGTCGTCTTACCCAGGTCGGCTTATGTGATGGACTTCTCCAAGCACAGCCTGCAGGAGATTCTGTCGAACGGCAATGACGAGCTATTAAGACAGACCGCGGACACTCTGTTTGTACTCGATCAAATGGAAGAGATGAATAGCAAACCCGAAAGCCCCTTCTATCGCCGGCTCGACACGCAGCACGCCGGCGCATTGGGCTTCTCGATGGGAGGAGCAGTCGCTGCGCAGGCCTGCTTGTCCGACCCGCGCATACGATCCGCCCTGGATTTGGATGGGTCTCTGTTTGGACCCGTTCGAGACGCGGGCTTACCAAAGCCGTTCATGTTTATCCTTGAGGACGTGACTTTGCGCACTCCCGAGGAGATTGCCCAGCTTCCGCATGCGCAGCAGGTCGACGCGGCTCTGGATATCAGCGACGACGCGATGTTCCGCAAGTACGGCGGTTATCGCATTCACTTGCATGGCGCCACCCATGTGAGCTTTACGGATAAAGCGATATTCTCCCCATTCGCTTCGCTCTCCGGAGCGGGAAAGCTTCCTCCCCGGCGGCAATTTTTTATCATTCGTCAATATGCCTTGGCTTTTTTTGAGCAGACCCTCAAAGGGGAGAGCCCGGCCTTGCTGGAGGCACAAACCAGCCCCTTTCGGGAAGCTTCTTTTCAAGTGCTGCATGGGGAAGGGAAGTAGGCTTGGTGGAAGCCCCCGCATTTATGCGGGGGCTATGTAACCCTGGATTTCCGATGCTTGGGTGCCCCAGGTCCCGATTCTGGGACCTGGGATTCCGAGATAAATTGAAAGAGGAGCTTTAAGAACCGGTTTAGGAAAAGACCTTTACCAGTTGACGCTCCTGCCGAGGCTCCTCGAGACGGGTTCCGCTTAGCGCGCCATAACTTCCAGGTCTTCCCTCCTTCATCGATTGACTCCAGCCAATCAGAAGAAAAGTGAGTTGCGGGAGCTGTTCACCCATATATACGGTCTTGATGGTTATCCAGATGATTGCGAGGGCCGCGAGCATACTCAAAGCAAATAGAAAATCTTCCCGGTTGCGGAATCGCCAGACACACTGCAGCGGACCCCAGATCGACTCGGCGACGACGATCATATAAATGAAATAGCCGAGCTTTCCATAGCTTAGCTCGGTCAGCAGGTACTCATTATCGGTCGAGTTCAGTCCTGCAAGCGAGGGATGATTGAGGGCTCCCCAGCCAAGCAACCCTCCTTGCTCGACAATTGGTGCGTAGATTTTGAGCAATTCAAACCGGTAGGCTACGCTGCCTTCGGCCTCGTTGGTCGTACTGGCCATAGCCGCAATGCGGGCATAATAGGAATACGCGGCGAGGGCCCCTACGGTCAGAACAACACCGACAATGACAGTACCAAACTTGGGATTCCTGAATTTTCGGATTTGCAGGATGAGAAGTCCGGCGGCCGCGCCCAGAAGCGGCCCTCGCGATTGGGTGAGATAAAGGAACAGAAGCAGAACCGCGCCGGGAATCCAATAACGTTCCAACTTCGCCAATCTTCTGCCGAGTCTCGGCGCTACCCCCGCTTGTGTATCGATCTGATTGATACGGGACAGCCATGCATTGACAGCCAACATTACTGCAAAGCCGATTCCGGCCAGTTCCGCGTCACTGAACGATGTGGAGATTCTTGCCCGGCCGTTCCTTAGTTGAACGCCCCACGCTACATGCTGAAATCCAAGGTAATGGGCTGCGATGGCGTACGGATTGACGCCCATCCTATACTCGTATGCTGCTGCAGGCAGGAGACACACAACCAGCGTGACGCATTGCTTCACAGTGGGCAGCCGGAGGTCCGGTTCGATGAGTTGCCGCCCTACGATATAGATCATCAGCATCGAGACTAGATTATTGATGGCGTAAAGCAGGCCGTCTTTGATCACCGGTTCCCGCAGAACCTCGCTCGCCGTCATGCTTACCATGAGCAGGACGACCCAGAGGTCCATCCGTCTGTGAGGCCCTCGAATCCAGCGAGGAAAAACGGCCACCGCAATCGGCAGTAGCGCCCCCTCCGCCGCGGAGAGACCGGGAAGATGGGGGAAGCGAAAGCCGTAATATTGGGGTAATACAAGAAGCGACGGAAGATAGACCCAGAGAAACGCTTTGTCCAGGCGGCCGCGGATCACAAACCAGAGAGATACGAGGCTCGGCAGGAGGAACAAAAATCCCATGGCTTTTCTCAATGCACCGGTAGCTTGTTGAGCATCCCGGGGGTACGAATGTGGTCAAAGAGTAAGGGCGAGCTCGAAATCCCGCAATAGCACACAAGAGCGATTCGGGGAGTCCGAAAATCCGGACGTGGATTACCCGGGATCGCTCGGGAGATGGATCGAAAACCCGCCCATCAACGCAGACGGACACGATCCCGTATCCTTAACATTTTAATGCATTCGGGAAACAGGGTGCGCAGAGCGGGAAGCGGCCCATATTTAAAGAGCAGGCGGAAGGGGCGCAGCACTGCCGCGCATCTGTGATGGATATGGTAGCGGGCAGCCCATTGATAGTCCTGTTGAGTAGGGAGAAAGAATTGAAAGCGCTGCCGCCAGCGATGACCCGGGTTATCGGCAAGCTGGAGATAGTAGCTTGCGTCATGAACGGATGTCCTCGGGTTGGCGGCGGTGGCGAGGATCGCTTCCGCGATGGTTGCGGCGTGTTCCGCCAAACCCGGCCGGGCGCGGATCTCCGCGGCGACATCGGGAGGCAGCTTGACATCGAAATTCCAGTGCGCGATTTCGCAGCTGGTGAGCAGAAGATTTTTCAGCCTGTGAGCTTTGGCATGACTGAGCAAGCTGGATGCGTCGCGTTCATCAAGTTTTTCAAGAGCGCGAACCACGTCCAGAACCCATATGAGCCGGGCAAAGCGATGCTTGAGTCCATGCAGCGAGAGATAAAGAATCAGGTCGGCCGGGGAAAAGAACGGGATGGAATAGCCATGGTAGTTCCTGGTCTGGGCGCGCTTCCAGGCGCCCGCCAGATCGAAGCGCAGAGCGGAAGGCGAAGCGATTCCGAAGTGCAGCTCGACAAAGATTCCAGTCCGCCCGAAATCGCGATGATAGTCATCCGCTTCGCCGATTGGCTCAAATCCCAATTGCAGTAAAAGGGCTTCCGCGCGGACAAAGTCTTCCGGATGGACGAGCAAATCAAGATCATCCGACGGACGCAGGCTCACGTCTCCATAAAGCAACTCGGCCAATACAGGCCCTTTGAGGGGCAGCACTTCGATCCCGTGCTTTTCGAATTCTCCAAGCAGATTATCCAATTCGCGGGCAAGAAAGAGAGAGAGGGCCCACTGGGAGCGGAAGCAGGTGACAAAATCGGCTGGCAATTGCCCGGAGTGCGCGCGGTAGAAGAGCGGAAGCACGCCGTGACTTTCAGCCAGCGACAGGAGGGCTTCCCAATCGAGCGAAGACGAGGAGGGGGCGCCGCCCTGCCGCAAGGATGCGAGCAGAAATGAGGCCTCCGGCGTCATTCGACGGGCGGCGAAAACATCCGGTCCGGGTGAAAGTACGTGGAGATCCAATCGACCACCTCTTGAGCTTCACCGCGGGAGCCCTTGACAGCAAAGCTGCGGGTCACGACCTGCTTAAGCGTTTTAAGCGCGACCGCCGGCCCTCTTCTTGCGGATACCGTATTATCCAGGATTCCGAGAAGAGCTTGACCCGCGGAGATATGGCGCGGGCGCCACTTCGCCCCCGATTTGAACCGGCTCAAGACCACCAACCCTATCGGCAAGGGCACTTTTCCGGCAACTCCTCCAATCTCTTCGACCGAGCGCTTAATTTGGCGAGAGCCGCCATGCTCGCGCATTTGCAGCGGCCGGGCATATGGGTGGACCAAACCACGCTGATCGAGCACGGCAAATTCGTCCGAGTAGTAGGTAGCGCCGGCGCGGACGAGCGCGGCAACCAGCGCCGTCTTGCCGGCGAAACTCTTCCCCGGGATCAGTATTGCATTGCTGCCCCAGCCGACGACCCCGGCGTGCACGAAGACCCGACGCTGAGTCGTATCGGCCACATGGAGGGCGACATCGGATTCAAGGCGATCCAGAAGATCCTGTTTATTCGTGCTGCGGAAAAGCTGCTGGTTATCCTTGTAGAGGTGAAAACTAGCCGCGCTTTCAGGCGGCCCCTCGTCATCGCAGACGATGGAGTAGATGCGGTCCACAATGGGAGATGAGGATGGTTTCCAACCCACTGGAAGATAGGCTAAACACTCTTCCAATGCCCGCGACCGGTTGGAGCGTATTCCGACGCGCACTCCATAGGCGACAAAGGACAGGCCGGCGCTCCATGCCAGGGAGTCGAGTCTGGACTGAGCCCGCGCTCGTGATTTCAGGCTCGGAATAATCTCTAAATTCAACAACCCTGGACGATCAAGCGGAGTAGAGGCCGACAATGGTAGCATCCTGTGAATCGAGTGATGAAGTCAGGGCAGGCACATACACACAATGCCGCCCGAAAGAGTCCGCAAAGCAAGAATTGAACCAGCGCCGAGACCGTTTTCCAATCGAAGATCTGGACGCAGAAAGCTTCCGGATGCCTTCGCATTTCCGGATTCTTGAGGCAGATCTGCGCAATGCCTTCGAGACATGCGATACCGCTGGCTCAAGAAAAGTTAAAGCATGAGTTGCAGGGGGGATGATCGCCAGCAGTCCTTCCACCGAAAGATCACATTCGCACTTTAGCGTTTTAGGAGTGATCGGTCAATGGAATTCAATGGCGCAGAAGGCGCGTTCGTAACCCTCTCTCGGGCCGAGAGCCTGGCACAATCTACAGCAAAGCGGCAGAGCAGGTTTTCTGAGCACGAAATGCCGAAGAGGCTCTTGTTGTTTTACCTACGCCGGGACGCTCCAGGTCCCTATTCTGGGACCTGGGATTCGCCGTTATTAATCGTTACACATCAGATGCTGACGCCGCCTAAAACAAATCCTCGAGCCACTTCCAAAAACCGCCGGAGGACTGAGATGGGATCGTGCCAGCGCCGGACGGAGGAACTGTGGGCGGCCCGCTCGGGTCCTTGCTGGAGGCATGGGCCTTGGCTGGAGAAACCAGGAGAACCGTGACCACCGGCAGGGCTATGGCACCCGCGCCGAGTTTTTGCAAGAGCTTCCGCCGCGACAAATCCACTACCGCTTCTTCAGGGACAATCGTGGAGGGGGCGAGCAAGCCATCCTTGGACAAGATCTCCAGCGCGAACCAGACCATCTGCTCGTTTGCCGGCTTGCCCAACTCTCGTTCCATGAGATCTGCAATCTGAGATACTGTGGTATTTCCGTCGGCATGCCTCCAGACAAACGCGGCTGTTTGGTTTAGGCAAAACGCCTTGTTGCGCGGCGGGTCATAGATCATCAGCTCGTCCGGCAACTCTTCGAGAAGCAGATTTTCCGATTGTAGGCGTTGAGGTTTGGATTCTGTTGCGTGGATCATAGTCGGGGGCCCTCCCAGGGCAAAGCAGTTGAATTGTTCAACGACGGATAGCGTTACTGCCAGCTTTCAGCGAGCGGGATACCAGAGTCGATTTTTCAAGGACCATAACGCGCCTGGGTCCGATTTTACCGCTTCTTCTTAGGGCGCACACCAAAAAACAGAGATAGATGCAAATTATTACAGCAGGCGCATTCATAACCAATCTCCCAGGATCACGTTATTGGAACAGTCTCGGATGCATGAGACCGTTTCTACCAGAAAAAAGTTGACAGTTTCGATCTATTCGTCTATGGGGGAATGTGGTCTATGGGGAACGGTCTACGGGGATGGTTGCTTTTTACCGCCGCCGCAGGGAAGAAGATGGGGCAAGGAACGGCGTCTGTGAGCAGCGTCAGTCTTGATGAAAATGCCCTGCGCCGAGCGTCTTTGTTCCGCCTGCGTCGGCTGTCGAAGCGATCAATCGCCGGACGGCCACATTCGGACTTTAGTTGTAGTATTGACGCTGGTCAAAGGGATTTGTGAGCGTGACTAATACGTTAGTAAGTTACTTTGTACAATCAGCCGATTACTAGAAAATAAAGGTGGAGATTGAATCTCCTTGGCTGCCGGCACTGGATCAACGGAAAGCCTCTGAATCCACGGGGCTGGCCTGCTTGCTCGCCAGTACGAAGACCACCAGGAAGACTGCCGCGATGCTCACCAGCGCGCTTGCCGTCCGCAGCGGCGACCCAGGCTTGTAGACAACCCGTACTGTATGCCGGCCTGCGGGAACCGTGACGACGAGGAGCCCCGCGGCGGTTCTCCCGGTGGGAAGCTCGGCGCCCGTTTCGTCCAAGGCCCGCCAATAAGGATAGAAGAAAAGAGCAAGCTGCACCCCGCACTCTTGCGTCGATGCGGTTGAGAATACGCGCAACTGGGGCGCGCTGGACAATAGGGCGACGCGGCACACGGAGTCAGCTTTGTCTGCTGCGGCCGTGACCGCGGGCAAATGCAGGGGGGCGCTTGGTTTAATCGCTTTCGCAGGCACGAATTCAGGCAGCCCGGCGTAGCCCTGCCGGAATTCGGCGATGGTCTGCGCAAAGCGAGGATAAGGACGAGGCACTATCTGAAAGCCAGGCCGCGGATAGCCGAGGAAGGGCAGCAGAGCCATCAGGCCCATGAGCACATAGGCCGGGACCCGCAGAGCGCGAGGCGATTTTCTTGCCAGCAGAACCAGGGGCAAGCACGCCGCCATGAGAGCGAGAAAACGATAGGGAAAGTCAATGAAGCCAAATTCCGGAAGAGAGCGCCAGAGAAATGCGGTAAACGGTAGTTGAAATACAAAAGCAATCACGGCCAGGTCCACAAGGGCCGTCGGCGCGGGCTTCTCCGATCGCTGCCTGCTCCACGAGTATGCACAGGCTGCGATCAGGACGATCTCGATGCACGCGAACAGCCAGCAGCAAAGCTCGAAACCCTTGAGGGGCAGACGGGATATCGGCGCAAAAAGGAAGAAGTCGCGCAGATCGTAGCGCATCACCGACGCGGAATTCACCCATGTTCTCTCGAAGAATGTAGGCGCGAGGCGGAATGCGGCCAGCGCACCGCCGATTGCGCTCGCCTCAAGATAGACCAGCACCGGATAAACGGTTCGGCGGCGAATTGCCGCGATGGCCGCGGCTATGAATAGCGCGTAGGCCAGCACGATTGATGCCGGGATGTCGGTAAGCCAGCTCAGCGCCAGCAGCAATCCCAGGAGGGCCATGGCCTTCGGCTGCCGGAGCCGGATCGCCCGATAAAAATAGAGCAGTATCAATGGCAGCCATGCCATGGTCAGGAGCTCCGCCGCGGCAAACCGGTTGATGGCGGTGAGCAGAAGGTACGGGCTGCCCAGGTAGAGAATCGCCGCCGTCAATCTGTCCGCCGGCGGCACAAAATCCCCGCTGGCGTGATACATGCTCAGTCCGCCCAGGAAAACCGATAGCCACACAAATGCTGCGGGAGCCAGGCGAAACGGCAGCAGCAGGCTGAGCAGAGCGCCTATGACAAAGGAGAGTGGCGGATAAAAAGAAAAATGCGGGTCGCCCAGAGTGTAGTTCGCCAGTGCCGCCCAGCCAGGTGTAAAAATGCCGTGCTCCCAGGCTGTCCGCATCTCCATCCAGGAGGTGAGGTGGAGCCGCAGGTCATGTCCGGCATAACCATAGATGGCGAAGGGAACCGTGGGCAGCAATGCAAGAATGGCGAGTGTCACGGGGACACGGATCATCTTCACCAAGAAAGAACCTCATGAGGTTTCAACCGATCTTGGGTGCCCCAGGTCCCGATTCTGGGTGGACCTGGGATTCCACAGATCTCGACGGACATGAAGAATGAAATCTACGCGCAAATAGCCCGGCACGCCGGAGACTAGGCCAGTTTGGGAAGCTCTTGTTCCAGGGTCGCGGCGAGCGTACGCACATTCCGCTCCAGATTGTAGAACTCCAGCACGCGAAGCCGCCCTGAGGCTGCCAGGCTCCTTCGCAGGTTGGCATCGTCAATGAGCCGCTCCAAAGCCGCAGCCAGTGCGTGGTGAGACGAGGGAGGCACCAGCAATCCATCCAGCCCGTCTCGAATGAGTTCGGGAATGCCGGCTACATAGGTGCTCACGCAGGGGACTTCCATCGCCATGGCTTCCATCAGCGCCACCGGGAGGCCTTCCGCAAAGCTGGCCAGAACAAAGATATCCGCCTGGCCAAGAAGCTTGCGCGTCGCCTCATGATTGCGCGCGCCCTCCAGAATGACCGAGGCGCCGAGCCCCTGCTCGCTGATAAACTCTTCCAGCCGGGGCCGGTCGACTCCATCGCCCACCAGGCGCAGCCGCAGACGGTGTCCGCGGCACAGCAGTTCCGCAATCGCACGCAGCAGAACGAGCTGGCCCTTGGTAGGCGCCAGCCGACCCACGCATATGATCTCCAGCTCCGCGTCTCGTTGAGCGGAAGGCTCCGGAGCAAAAACCTCCGGATCGACACCCAAGCGGACCACGTGCAATTTGCTCCAGTGGCTCGGATGGGAAATTTTCATGAGCTGGCTGCGGCAATAATCACTGATGCAGATCACGAATTGCGCCCGTTCCACCTTTTCCCGCAGGTAGGACTGCTTCACGTTATAGAATTCGTCTGGCCCGTGAATGGTCAGGGAATAGGGAATCTTCCAGGTAATCGACGTCAGCATGCCGACGGTGGCCACCGGACCGCCGAAGTGAACGTGCAGATGGTCGTGTCCATGCCGGCGCAGCCAGTCTCCCAGGATCAGGGCCTCGAGCAGATAAGCCAGCGCGTATGCGATCCCCTTCAGGCTCCAGGGATCCAGGCGAAGCGCGGCTGCTAATCCGCGAACCGCTACCGGCGGATCTGTCAACAGGATCTTCAGCGCCAGCGCGGCGACCTTCGCCGGTTTGGTTGCTTTGATATAAAGCGTGTCCTTGAGCTCGTCTGTCTCTCGCGCCGTGACCCCATCGCGGGGCCGGTCTGGCGTATTGATGGACGCGACATTGATGGTGAAGCCCAGTTTTCTGAGCTGGCAGATCTCGTTCAAAAAGAAGGTATGGGAGACCGCCGGATAACTGCTCAGTAAGTACGCGAGCCTCCGTCCCGCAATGCCCTCAGAAGGCGCACGCTCGCAGGCCACAGGCGCCGTGATGTTCATAGCGTGCAAGGGAAAGAGCTTCTCCTGGTGGTCTCGATGG
This sequence comes from uncultured Acidobacteriaceae bacterium, assembly GCA_963705665.1. Taxonomy (GTDB): domain Bacteria; phylum Acidobacteriota; class Terriglobia; order Terriglobales; family Acidobacteriaceae; genus PALSA-350. The sequence continues at coordinate 112,006 of CAVPKQ010000052.1, forward strand.
TAGCATCGCGGCCGTTGCGGCCAATAAAGGTCTCGCTTACAGAAGATCGGGGAAAAAAGTCCAGGAACGGCAACCGCCAATCAGATCTACTGTATCCGATTGAGAGGTACTGTCCATTTTAGAGGCACTGTCCATTGAAGTTGTAAAAATACTGTTTACCGCCGTAAAGAGCTTTCGGTCGAAGCCCCTGCTTGAACAAAGGGGGAGCTGGATTTTCCGCTGGACATTTAAGATCCTATGCTTTTCTTTCTGTCATTCCCGCAGGGAATCTGCTGTCCTACCGCGGCGCCGCACCGCCACCCAAAAAAGGGCTATATCCGAGAAACTAGAAGCAGATTCCCTGCGGGAATGACAGAAAGAAAAGCATGGGACCCCTTAGGATTATGGGCTAAAGTCCAGCTTCCCCCTTTGCCCAAACGGGGGGCTTCATTTCATCCTGAAATCCGCGGACTTCGAAAATCGAAAATCATTACTGATGAAAGCCGTTCGTTTTCGTGATTGCTCGAGACAGATGGGCGGTTAGATGCTTGGCGGTGAACTCGGAGCCGCATGCGAAACGCAACATTGGTCCAAAAGTATTTGCCGCAGCCAGACCCACGAAGTACAACCCGGGAACCGAGGACTCGAAATTCCCGGAAAGCGCGGGTGCGTGTTCCACCGCCTGGATCTGTGAGCGGATCGTCTCGTCCAGGAATTCCAGACGTCCCAGATCGGCCCTGTATCCGGTGGCGGTTATCACGTGCTCCGTACTATGGCTCCTGCTGCTGCCGTCCGCGGCCCGCAGGTTGAGCAAGACACGGTCGCCTTGAGACTCGGCGCCTTCCACGGAATAACCCAGGATTAGGGGGAATTTGCCCACGACTCGGTCCTTCATGGGCCATCCCGCGGCCGGACGAAGGTGAGTCCGCACGATTTTCAAACGCAGCTCACGGGGAAGCCTCCGGAACAGCAGCGGAAAGCTGGTGTACAAGCGGGAGCGCAAACCAGGACCGATGGTGGTTTGAGGATGCCGCAGTTGCTGGAGCAGGGAGCGTGGCTGGCCCCCGGGCGGGTCATGGAAGTGGACAGCGGAAGCGCGGGCAATCAAGCTGACCTTGGCGCCCGCCTCGTTGAGGAGCGCGGCCAAGTCGAGACCTGAAGCGCCCGCCCCCAATACGGTCACATCCCGCCCTCGAAAACCCGCGAGGTTGCTGTGGGCGGAGCTGTGCGTCACCAAGCAGGGGGGCAGGTGCGCAAGTTCCGCGGGTATCCGTTGGAAGTGGGTAATGCCGACCGCGAGCACAATTCTTTCGCTGCGCACCGATTGGCCGTCGTCAAGGGTTAAGATGAACCCGCCGGTCTCGCGGCGGATGCCGACCACCTGCTTATTTTCAAGCGCAGCCACGAAGCGCTGCTGAAAGGCCATCCCATAGGCAGTGAAGGTTTCCAGGCGAACCGGGATTCTGGTGTCGTCGTAGGCAATCCCTTCCTGCCGGCAAAAATCTTTCAGGGTGAAGGACGATTCGGGATCGGACAGACTTGATGCAAAGCCGTCCGATTTGAGATACATGCCTTGAGGCATTTGCTCCCGCCAAGTACTCATAGGAGCGCCGAAGATGCGAAAGCGAACCTTTGCGGCTTGTAAATGAGCAGCCACCGACAAGCCGTACGGGCCCGCGCCGACGATGACCGCCTGAAGACGATCGTCCATAATAGAGTTCCTTCTTTGACCCAAGCAGTGGGGGTGATTGAAGACGCAACCCAGCCGCCTTTCCCCCGTCCACATAGCATTGCAAGTTTGCGCACTTACGCCAAGTATCAGAAGTGGACACGCAGGTAATACGATTTTGTGCCCGTAGGATATTGCGAACGCGTTCTGGCCATTTGTTTTTTGTTTACGGGAATGTATGATCGCGAACAATTGATCGAATACTTCATGAGATATAAGATCCTTCTGGCGACGACTTGCCGGTGGTTTGCAATTGCCCGTTTGGCAATGGGCCTGAGAAATGCCGGTTTTACCGTAGAGGTGGTGTGCCCGAGCGGGCACCCGGTCTCCAAGCTCAACATTCCGCCGCAAACTTACCCCTATCATGCCCTGTCTCCAGTGAGCTCGTTTCGGGCAGCCATGCTAGCGACCCAACCCGACTTGGTGATTCCCTGCGACGACTTGGCCACCGAGTATCTTCATGCGATTTATGAGAGCGCGCATCGCGATCAGCCCGCGGACAATCCGCTTACCGCCCTCATCGAGCGTTCCCTTGGCGATCCGGCGAGCTACCCCGTGGCCGGCGCAAGAAGCAGCCTGATCACGCTGGCTAAGGCCGAGGGTGTTCGCGTCCCCGAGACCGCTGTCGTTGCCAACCGCGATCAGCTTCGCGCCTGGCTGAACATCCATGGCTTGCCGGCGGTGCTGAAAACCAATGGCAGTGCGGGGGGCATCGGGGTCAAGATCGTGCACAGCATGGATGAGGCGGACCATGCATTTTCCGCACTGAATACGCCGCCTGTGGCAGCCAGAGTTCTAAAGCGCGCCATAGTCAATCAAGACATCAATTTGCTGGTCCCTTTCCTGCTGCGCCGGCGTCCGTTGATGAACGTTCAGTCGTTCATTCGTGGGCACGACGCAACCAGCGCAGTCGCATGCTGGCGCGGCCAGGCCATAGCATCGCTCCGCTTCGATGTTCTCCACACCTGGATGCCCAAAGGCCCGGCTTCAGTATTGCGGTTGATCGACAATCCGGAGATATCCGCGGCTATCGAAAAGATCGTACGCAAGCTCAATCTGTCCGGACTCTACGGCTTCGATTTCATGATTGAAGAGGATACAGGACACGCCTTCCTCATCGAAATGAATCCTCGAGCGACGCAGACCTGCCATCTCCCCTTAGGTGGGGGACGCGACCTGCCGGCCGCGCTCTGGTCGGCTCTCTCCGGTCAGCCGCTGGCAGAAACCAAGAGCGTAACCGATAAGAACGAGATCGCCCTTTTTCCCTTGGAATGGCAGCGAAATCCCGCCAGTCACTTTCTCTTGACTGCCTACCATGATGTTCCCTGGGATGAGCCGGAGTTATTACGGGCCTGCGCCAAAAAACTGTCGCCGGGGGTTTCCTTGCCCACCGGCACCTTGGCCCAGGTCTATTCCAAGCTTCCCTGGCGGCATGACTAAGCCTCAAGCCCCGCCGTAAAGTCCCGCAGGGACGACCTGAAAATAGTCCAGCACGTGAGTGCTGGGCTATTTTTTCCCCGTCCCTGCGGGACTCATTTAGGAGAATGCTCCAATATCCTCTTCTCCATTGCTGGACCGGGCCAGATGGTAAGAGCAGCTTCTGGGAATGCCTGGGCTCGCTCCGACAGGATTGGGGAAGTTTCGTCGAGCAGTGTTTGCCGGAAAAAAGCCAAGGTGTAGGCATTGAGAATCTGCGCGATGCGGCTTTGCGGCGCCGCGCCTGCTTGGGAGAATCTGCGCAACGGGGACATGAAACCTACATCGGAAAAATTCGCATGACCGATCCCCTCGATAACCACTCGGAAGCCGCCGCAGCGGGCCAGCGCCGATGCCTTAGTATCGGCAATGATCTTCCATAACCGCGCGGTTTCGGCCAGCCGCGTGTCTTCTTCGGTCTTGTGCTCATCCGGGGATACCATCCAGGGAGAATCGATCAGCATGAGGGGCTTCTCCCATCCGTGCCTTGCCGCGCCGCCGTGCAGCACTCCATCCAGTTCCAAGGCGGAGCGAACCCGATCGTCTTCTCTGGCAAGCTCAGCGCAAACCGCCCCTCCGAAAGAGTAGCCGTAGGCTCCTACGCAATCCGTTAGCACATGCGATTCGAGCGGGTGGCCTGCCGTGCGATCGAGCCTTTCGAGTTCGTCCAACACACAGCGGCAATCCTCCGTCTGGATGGCCAGTTCGGCTTCCGCCAGTTGCAGCCGCTCCTCTAAGGGAATGTAGTGATCCAGCGAGAATCCGAGGTCTAGCCCGTAGTCGGGGTGCGCAACCCTTCCATCCGGCAGCTCGACCAGGCTGGAGTTGTAAGGATGAGAGACGGCTGCAACGATGAAGCCGTGGCTGGCCAGCTCCTGGGTCATAAAAGTGGCGCGATGCCGGAAGCCGTGCCATGCGGGATTATGAACAATGACAGGGAAGCGGGCCGGCGCCAGAGGGGCGTCCTGAAGAGAATGGGTGGCAAGAACCGCCTGATATGAGGAGCGAGGGGTGGTCTCCTTCCGTCTTCGATACATGGCCTTGCGGCCCTTCGCGGTCGCCGATGGATACCAGAGTTGAACCACAACCTTCCGGTTTTCGGGCCACGCTCCGGCGTGCATCTCCATGCGATTCGGGTCCGTACAGTAGAGCATCCGCGTGCCCACGGGATACTTCCCCGTTGGTTTAGGAAGCTTGAACATGGGAAAGGCCCAGGAGCTGGCACCGCCGGCGGCCACTAGCACCGCTGCGACAGCCAGGCACCACCAGCGTGCGCCGCCGGTCACGAGGCCGCTCAGAAGGGCAGACATGAGCAGCGCCGCCAGGCAGGCGGGAATCATCTGCCAGTGCAGTCCTTCGACCCAGGCATGAAGCGGCACCAGCAGGGCGGCAACAATAATAACGATCTCTAACCAGAGAGGGTATCGCCGGAATACCGCTGCCGCTGGAATGGAGACCAGCAATAGCAGGACAATCACCCGTTCGATCGCGCGCATGCAAACTCCGCGTTTGTGAATAGGGTATCAACAGGCGGGAGGTATGGTCGGTACAACTTTCTTCGGCGCCAGCCTGCCTATATCGTGCATTTCTAACCGGGGCTGAGAGGACGGGTGCCCCAGGCTGGCGAAGCTAACCTGGGTCTGGTTGCTTTCGTGACACGAACCAATGTGAATCGATATCAGAGCCGTCGTCTTCGCGGTTGATAACGGCCAGGATGCCCCATATCTGGCGCGCTCTTTGCGCCAGATGTGGGAAACCGCAGATCTCTCCATTACGCTACGCTCCGGTCGAGATGACAAAGTTAGGTGTAACTGCCAACCGAGCCTTGCTCAACCCAAGTTTCATCCCCTCAATTGCGAGGTTCGAGTGAGTAGTCAATCGCGGTGATTGAGTGCGGCGGTAAGAGCACCCCACTCGCCGGATTGAACCCGGTCAGGTTGGTCGCGGTTAACCCAAATGCAGCTGGCGTCAGGTTAGTGTTGCCGCCGGTTGGCGCTTCGTTCAACCCATCCAATGAAGCGGGCGCGAACTGGCGTTCCAGCACATTTCCCGAGGGGACATTCCGTCCCGAAAACGTCACTTTGTGCGGCTGCTCGGTGTCTGTATTGAAGAGCAGGATCGATCGGCGATTTCCGCGGCGCGCTTCATAGCAAAAAGCGTAGAGAAGCGGCACGCCTTTGACTGGCGCCACGCGGTTTGCTTTGTCCGCCGCCAGGTCAATAGTTGAATTGCCGGCCAAGGGACAAGAGAACTCTGGACCGATGACCGAAGCATTCGCCAAAGCAATTCCATACCCTGCTGCCCGCATATTGCCGGTCGCTCCGCCCATGTCAACGACAGATCCCCAGAGCTTGGCTTTCATGCCCTGAATGGGCGTGCCGTTGAAATATTCCGTGAGGCTGAAGAAGTTCTGATCCTGGATCTTGGGAAAGGCATGTTGGATTTCGAGAGCCTGGAGCGGCTGCGCCACGCCTTGCGCGGCGCCTTGGGTCAGGCGATCTTCAACTGCCTGTGTTGGAGCGTTCTTTCCCATTACCCAGCCTGAACTGACGGTGGAGTCGCCCAGAACGGTCGAATTGTTGAACTCATAGATCGCGAACTTGCAGGCTGCCTTATGGCTTGCTCCGCACACATTCTGCGACTGAATATCGCGGATCTGGGTATTGAGTCCGCTCTGATCGGAGGACTGCGTCGCCATGATGTAGGGCTGAGCTAATTGCTGCGGCCAGAAGACCGGGCTGGCGTAGTGCGCAGGACCGCCCACCTCAAGCATGGTGTATGCCGCCGTTTCTCCCACATCGGGATGGGCGCGGGCCAGCGCCTCGTCGACCGTGTAATCGACCGCCGTCTGAAAACCCATGATGAGCTGAATGGATGGCGTGTAGCTGCGGTCCGCCCGCATGGCGGCAAAAATAGCGCCCGCGCGCAGCGAGTAATCGTAGTAATACTCTCTTTGCTTGCTCTTGTTGTGAACCGAATCGGTGAACGGAACATTGTCTCTAAACCCAATGGATTGACCGGGAAAGCTGCCACTGTTCCAGCATTCATTGCAGAATTCCAGGTGAATTTTGCGGAACACCGTGGTCCAAGGAGCAGCTTGCCCGAGCGAGCCGCGAATGGCGCCATAGGGAGTCGTCCCAGGTCCGGCCAGGAAGTCGACCAGGTTCGCGGCATCCTTGTTGGTGAAGGTGACGGGAATCACAATTCTGGGCTCCGCTTTGATCAGGCGGCATATGACCAGGAAGTCGTTGAGGGAGAGATCCTGGGTGGCGCCGCTCGACCCCAGGACGCCCTGGCCTACGGCGGTGGGCAGCTTTACGAAGTTGTTGGCTTTAGTCCAGTTCGCCATGGTCTCGGCATTTTGCCCCCCGAGCCATAAACGGAATGTGCAGGGAGGCCCGCTTACCGCGGTGGCGCAAATTCGCTTGAGCGCATCGATGACCTCGTCGCGATAGATGCTGGGATTGCTCTTATCGGCTGGACTGATGCGCATGAAGCTCAGGTTATCGAGTTCTACCACGCCATTTCCGGTCTGGTCGAAGAGCATGCCCGCGTTGCCGGTTCCCGTACAGCCCGAAATCTCCGCTGGCGGGTTGCAGCCGGGATCTCCAATCCCGGCTTCGTTGCCCCTGCATTGGAAGGTGTAGTGCGTCCATGAGCTCCTGAGTACGGGTGTGTAGTGGCACTCGATTCCATTCTTGGCATATCGCAGAACTCTGATGTTCAAGGAGGGAGAGCCGCTCAGCAGCTTGGCGTCGAAGGATCCCTGATAGATGCCCCTGAGCTTGACCCAAATGTTCTGATCCTGGGTATCGAAATATTGATAAACTGCGGCGGAGCTCTTGGGGCCTGGAGTGGTCAAAGCCAGGGCTTGCACTCCGCCGCCGGCCGGATCGACGCTTTTAGGCACGAGGTCGGTTGTGTCCGACGTCAGAGTAGCGCCGCCGCTCACCGCTCCCCAGATACCAGAGTTGGTCTTCTCCCACCACGACTCCGGAGTCGGAACCAGGGTTCTGCGCACCACAACTAGATCTCCGGTGCGGAGAGCCGCCGGGCAAGCCGGAGAAAAGGTAAAGACAGGTGGTTGTTTTCCATTGCCGCCCCCGAAGGATTGCGCGGTAACCTTTCGGATGCAGCCCTGCTCCGGTCCCGCCGCCTGCACCACGTCGATTGTGGCCCCCTTCCAATAGTCGGTGGGGGACCCGTCCCAAGTGGCGTAATTCGACCGGAAGGTGGTCTCAGTGCCGGACGTGACTTGCCAAATGGCCTGGGTGAGCACCGGTTCGAAACCGCAATTCATATTGCAAACCAGGTTCTTGTAGAGCTTCTCCGGAATAATAGTCCTGGGAGCCGATATTGATTCCTATCCTGTAAGGACTGGGATTGATGACCGTGGCCTCGTCGAATGTGACATTCTGGGCAACTGCTCTGACCGCCGCCAGCGAAGCGGCGAAGAGAAGCAAAAGGCCGAATTGTTTCCTCATTCACTCACCTGAGATGTTGATTGAGCGGGTAGCGCACCTTATCAAGGGCCTTCATCAAGGATCTTGGCTCGGGTCTTGGCTGGAAGTCCTTTCACCCGGCTATGAATTTCATTACACACTACCCTTGGTTACGGAACCCGATGAGAAACTCTTTGGTGGGCTTCGTGAGCATGCTGGCGGAGGTGCACGGCAGCATGGTCTTCGACCTCCGCACGAACCTCCGAGGCGGCGGATCTCCATGTGCTTACGCCTCCAATGACCAGCAGCAGGGGCAGAATCATGGAGCTATTCAGTAAATTGTCGATGGCGGACATGAGAATTGCCGCGGCCAGGGCGTGCCGGAAATTAAAAGCCTGAATGTCGGAGCGGGCGAGAGGGAACCAGACCACACGCGCAACAGGCACGAGTTGCAGAAACTGCAACGCCAGCAATCCGACCATTCCATACATACCGAACGCCAGCAGCCATAGGCCCCAAGGGCGCGCCTTGCCCCCTTGCCACCAGTCCCACTGGCCGGAGCCGAAGATCGGCGTCTGCAGCGCAACTCCCACGTGCTGCTCATCCTCTTCCAGACGCCATCCCAAGGAGCCTCGCTTGATCTTCTTGAGAAAGTGCGCAATTTCGTGCGCCGTCCCATTCTGCTTGACCAGATTGCGCAAGGAAACGACATTAGCCAGGCGCAGACCGGCGAAGCCGAGGACTCCGATGACCAGCGCCACCCCGAAAATGCGCGCGAGATAGCGTTGGTTCACAAAGATGAATGGGAGAAAACAGATGAGAAGAATAATGCTTCCTGCGGATTGGCAAAACAGGGTAACGGTAAAAAGGATCAGGGCTGCCCAACCGATGGGAATACGGAGAATCTGTTTCAGCGAATGCCGTTTCCAAAGCCATCCGGCGATCAGCGCCGAGGTCGCCATCCAGATGCCAAGCTGATTACCATTCTCCAGCAGGCCGATGGGGCGATAGCCGAGGTAGCGCGCCGCTCCGGTCCAGCGATAGGGCTGATAACCATAAACAAGGGCGTACAGTTGAGGTCCGGTAAAAATCTCAACCAGGCAGATGGGGATGTAGGCCAGCCCGGCGATCACGAAGGCCTCGGCCGCCATGCGGAGAGAGTCCGTATCGGAGAAATAGAGCCGCCCAAAGCAGTAAGGCACGCCCCAAGCCAGGGTTTGATACACTCCGCTGCGGATTCCCTCGCCAAAGTCCTGCGGATTGGCAATTCCCGTGAGCACCGGGACAACGCACCAGATCACCATCGGCAGGTCCCAAAAAGACAATTCGAAGCGGCGGTAGAAGTGCTTGTCGAACAGGAGTGCGCCTAAAAGACCTGCAAACGCGGTGATGGTTGCCTTGGTAAGGAAGTAATCCGAAGGCAAGCTGACTCCGATGATCCAATATGGAAATGGATTGCTGCTAAATGCATAGTGGGCGCTGGGGAGCACCGCCCAACCGCCCAGAAAGTTGATCAGCAGAGCCTGGCGAATCGGATAACGTCGAAAGAAGTACAGGCTAACCGGAATCCAGGCAAAAAGAGCGAGTTGCGGAGCAATCATAGGCGCCCCCCTGGACCCAGCGGCAGGAGATCAAGAGATATTCTTAAGAAAATTGTGACGGACAATGATAGCAACTGTGCAATGGCTTACGTCGACGCCTACGCGTTTGAGCGGAGCGGCGGCGGCGGGTTTCGGGTTACTTTCGTGCTGCATCGCCTGGACCAAATCCATCCGGGATACACCAAGGAAGGGTATGAACCTCTTGCCGGCAGTCCTTGCGATTTTCGAGTCGCTCTGGCTGTTCGACATCTTCTTCGACTGGCGCTGGACCCTGCACCGCCTCTTGATCGGCCTCGCTCTGCGCCGGAGAATCTACGCCGAGCGTCACGCACCGCAGGTAATCGCTCTGGCTGCGCTTCTGGGAGTGTTCCTAGCGGGACTGGGCTATGCTCGCCGCTTGTATCGTGGCCGCCCGTGGGCGATGGCTGTGGGTGGCGTATTGTTCTCTCTCGCCCTCTGGGTCACCGAAGTGATCTCGCTGCACGAAATGGACAGGCTTCTCTACCATGCAGCGGGACCGTTCATGGTCATCAGTTTCGCCTGGATATTTGCCTCTCTCGTGACCTCGGCCGGCATTCTGAAGGACGCCTTCAGAAGCAGAGCCGGCAACGGACGTGGGATTTAAGGACCCAACCCCTCCAGCAATCCAGGGTTCTATAAAGGGGGATGTCAAGAGAAAAAACTTCGGCGCGAGCGCGGCGAGGGGAGTTTCTTTTGACATCCCAGCCCTCCCGGCGAGGCCGCGCTGTATGGATCGAAGTGTTGAGTGCGGCGCGATCCGGTCCCGAGTCGAGTTGATAGTAGCCGTAGGCGCTGTGGGAAAGCGGAAATCGCGGAGCGATTTCCGAGGTGGCGTAGCCACCGGCTTTTCCATAGCGCACCAGCTGGCAGCGCCAGCCCGGCTGAATTAGATCAGCATTTCTCATAATGCGATCACAGACGGCCAACAGTACCTTGCACCCATCAAGCAGAGAACGATTGGTCCAACGGAATGGCCAACCATGGTTCTATCTGAGACTCGTGGTCATATAGCTTTTTTCGGTTATCCGAAGGGGGATATGGTGCCCCATGAAACTGCACGCTGTTGGCAATGCGTCTATCCCTCGTTTAGATCCTCACCCTCGAACCGAGAGCGCAAGAACCGATCGCCCTATCGCAGCAGAGAAGCTGAAGACTGGGCCTGGATTCTAAGCGCGCTCAAGCTGCTTGTGTTTGCAATTCTGTTGCGTCGAAGCGTTCTCCTCTCTTCCATAGGATTAAAGCAATCGTTGCTATCTTGCGCGCCAGGGTTAGACGAGCCATCTCCGGCTGCATTCCCTTGGCGATCAGACTCTCGTAATATTCCCGGAATGGCCCGGGACGAATGCTGGCGGTGGTGGCCGCTCCCTTGAAGATGTTCTTCAGCTCGTGATTGTGATGGAAATTCAGTCCGGTGATTTGCACCGGTTTCTTGCTGCGTTGGATCTGGCCCTTGACCATGCGGTAATCCGCACTGCTGCGCGTCTCTAATCCTAATCCGCAGTAGCTCCAGAACTGCCGCTTGGTGCGAAACCGGTAGGGTGTCTGTACGCGTCCGATTAAAATGGCTGCGCGAATTGGCCCCAGGAAGGGGATGCTACGCAGCAGTTCGACGGCCTCGAATTTGCGGCTCTCTGTTATCAGCCCCTGGCGTGCTCGGTGCCGTACTGTGCGCAAGCTGTCGAGTTCTTCAAAAAGATACTCCGCACGCTGTTTCAGAGCGCTGTTCGCCGATAGAAGCTGCAACTGCTCCTCTCGCCGCCGCTGCCCATAAAGCGCCTTGCCCGGCGTGCTCACCACCTGGCCGCGATAGATGGCCTTCAGGCGCGCCATCACACGGGTCGTGTCTTCGGTCAGTACCGTATAAGCACGGCCTAATTCCTTGAGCGCCCGCGCGCTGTTCTGCCCGTGATAAACCGGGGATAACTGGTTGCCGCGCAGCAATTCCGCCAATTTCCTGGCATCCAGTTTGTCGTTCTTGTTGCCCACCTTGAGCAGCGCATTCTTGCGCGGATTGCAGACCACTACCTTGCTCACATGGGGCTGCAGCAAATCGTACAACCATGCCGATTGGGTCGTCTCTTCCAAGGTGATCTGCACCGTCCCCCGTAATCCCTGCACCAATTCCAGAATCACTGCTCCATCGGTCGGCACAATACACTGGCTCACCTGCCGCCCCTCTTCGTTTAAGACCGCGATCGAAACACAATCCCGGTGCACATCCATTCCCACGTACTTGGTGTTAATCTTCTTGGTATTCATCTGGGCGCTCCTTCGCTGTGGGCTTCTGGTTCTTTCCCAAGCAACCAAAGCTTACTCCCGACTGGGCGCCCTTTATTATGCGTGCCCCATATCTGGCGCGCTCTTTGCGCCAGATGTGGGAATCCGCAGATCTCTCCACTCCGCTTCGCTCCGGTCGAGATGACAAAGTAGATGTAATTGCCAACCAAGCCTTCCTCAACCCGATTTTCATCCCCATGGGTGGGCTGCAGGCCCATGAATACTCCCGTCGAAAATCATCCTGGGAAGCCTGCTCTGCCAACGGTTGCGGTTTCCCATATCTGGCGCAAAGAGCGCGCCAGATACGGGGCACCCTCGATTGGTGGCCATTTTGGATCGACACTTCGAGCAGATTTAGGGTGCCCCATCCTTGCGTAGCAAGGGTGGGAGACCAGTGCGCCGGGATAAACCGGCATGAAGCAGAGAATGGAAAATTCTTACGAGGAAGGAGTAGCGAACCACTCGGCCCCGAGTTTTGCGTAGTGCACCGTGAGGTGTAAGACGAAGCGTAAACAGGGGAATAGGTGGGCTGGGTATCGAGCTTCGAAAACACCAAATCAGGATGCCGACGCTGTTGGTCTAGCGGAAGGCAACATGGGCAGGGGCGCAAGCGCGAGTCTCTGTTCAGTCCTGCGTAGTCGTAGACCCCAGACACGCCTAGACACTTCATGCACGAGAACCGGGAGACCTCGGAGGCTCCTGCGGTTGAAGCAGGACGGCGGGAGAAGGCAAAAGCCGTACGGCCCGCATGTACGTCCCCGAGGAGTCGGACAGAGGAATGGTACCTATGAATCATTCGAACAAAGACGGGAAACCGAGGGCGGAGAGTGAGGAGGGAAGGCCTCTGATCAAGGAGAACACTCATCAACCTAGCAGGCACTCGACACAGAGCGGGGAGCGCGTGTCCCAGGGGTTGGCGGGTGTGCGGAAAGCAGCGAGGGCAAACAAGGAGATGAAGTTCACCGCCTTGCTACACCACGTAACCGTCGGACTGCTCCGAGAGAGCTTTTCCGCGTTAAAGCGGAAGGCGGCTCCCGGAGTGGACGGGGTTACGTGGCAGGAGTATGAAACCGGGCTGGAGGATCGACTGGTCGAGCTGCACAGCCGGGTGCATCGCGGAGCCTACCGGGCGCTGCCATCGAGAAGAGTGTACATAGAGAAAGAAGACGGACGGAAACGCCCGTTGGGGGTCGCGGCCCTGGAAGACAAGATCGTCCAACAGGCCGTGGTCACCGTTCTGAATCAGATTTACGAGGAGGACTTTCTCGGCTTTTCGTATGGATTTCGGCCGGGGCGCAGCCAGCATCAAGCGCTGGACGCGCTGTCCTACGCTCTGCTGAAGAAGAAAGTGAACTACGTGCTTGACGCCGATATCCAAGGCTTTTTCGATAACCTCGACAAAAGCTGGCTGATCAAGTTCGTGGAGCATCGCGTAGCCGACCCCAGAATCTTGCGGCTGATCCAGAAATGGCTCAATGCGGGAGTGATGGAGGAAGGCCGGTGGTCGGAAACGAAGACGGGTACTCCGCAAGGCTCGGCGATATCGCCGCTGCTGGCGAATATCTATCTGCACTACGCTTTCGATCTATGGGTGGACGTCTGGCGCAGGAAATATGCGCAAGGCGAGGCGGCGGTCGTCCGCTACGCGGACGATACCGTCCTAGGATTCCAACATCAGGCGGACGCAGACCGTTTCCTGGAACACTTACGGGAGCGGTTGGGGAAGTTTGGGCTGGAACTCCATCCAGACAAAACGCGCCGGATTGAGTTCGGGCGGTTTGCCGAACAAAACCGGAGGAAAAGGGGGGAAGGCAAGCCGGAGACGTTCGACTTCCTGGGCTTCACGCACATCAGCGGGAAGACGGGGAAAGGGCACTTCACGGTGCGGCGCAAGACGATCCGCAAGCGTATGCGGGCCAAGCTGAAGCAGATAGAGCAGCAGTTGCGCGAGCGTATGCACGATCCCGTGTCCCAAACCGGGGAATGGCTCAAGTCGGTCGTCCAAGGCTACTTCAACTACCATGCGGTTCCGGGCAATCTCACTCAGTTAGGCATCTTCCGGGAACGGCTCACCAGGCTCTGGCGATTGACCCTTCTTCGTCGCAGCCAGAAGCGCCGGTTTTCCTGGTGCCAGATGCATCACTTAGCTGAGAAATGGCTGCCCATACCGCGTCAGCTCCATCCCCATCCCGTGCGCCGCTTCACCGCCACTCATCCACGATAGGAGCCGTATGCGCTAATGAGCGCTCGTACGGATCTGTGCGGGGGGTACCAGGCAACTGGTATCCCTACCGCGACCAGCCGTTGGCAGAACGGCCTCCAGGATGATTTTCGACAGAGCGCAGCGCAGTGGAGAGATCTGCGGTTTCCTAGAGCGATTTTTCGACAAGGAGAGGTTGTGGTTAATCTTGGGAATATAACCGCAGACGCTCCACTCCGCTGCCTCCGGTCGAGATGACAAAGTTAGGTGTAATTACCAAACCAACTTCCTCAACCCCATATTCATCTCCCTGTCATTTACGGCCCGACAGGAGTTGTTCCCGCACCGTAGATCGCCGAGAGATCTTCCGAGAGAAGATCAAAATTTCAATTCGGGCCGTCTGCGTCCGATGGGAGCCGCCGGGACACCGGCGACGGTTTGCCCCGCAGGCACATCTTTGGTTACTACCGCGTTGGCTCCGACCGTCGCCTTATCGCCTATCGTGACCCCGCCGAGTACAGCTACTCCGCGGCCCACCCAGACTTCCTCGCCGAGAACGATCCGCTTGGCCGTATGCTTTGACTCCCGGATGCTGCGACCGGGATCCCGGGCGTGATTTGCGTCCCGGATGCTGGTGTACTCGCCGATCATGCTTCCTTTGCCCACGGTAACGCCGGCCATGGCGACAATGTGCGCTCCGCGCGACAGGACCACGTCATCTCCGAGTATGATGCAGGCGTCTCCTTGCGTCTCCAAGTGGAGATCCGGATAGAGCAGGACATTTTCTCCAAAGCGAATATTGCGGGTGCCGAATACGGATACCTTGCCAAGGACCACCGCGGATGCGGGAAGAGCGGTTTCGAGGTCGGCGGAGAGTGAGGCGTGAGCCAGGATACGGCGAAGATCCTCCCGCACCTGCCGTGCGCTCCGCAGGAGCGAAGCCAGCAACCCGCTCGATAGAGATTTGACTCTGCGTTTCATGAATCTGCCATTCCTACCAGGGCTGGGGTGGGGAAACGCGCCCGCCCTTCGTATCCTCCCACGCCTGGCGCATGCAGCGCATGAGATTGCGGTTCTGTTGGGCCAGCAGCTTGCGCCGCGGATCGCTGCTCAAGCTGTTGCGCCATGCAAACAATCGGAAGAGTGACAGCTCAACCCACTTTGCCAGCCAGGCAACGCCGCCATGATGCTTGCGGTAGTAGAGCAGAGTGCTTCGCATACGCCAAATTACCAGCTGCGATCCGGAAGAGGAGATCTCCAGACTCTTCATCTGACGCGACGATTCGCCTCCCACATGGATGACGACTATATCGGGCCAATACCAGATTCTGGTAGCCGGCATTCCTGATCCGGCGGCACAAATCGACTTCCTCCGAGTAGAGGAAGAAGCGGGGATCGAAGAATCCCACTTTGGCGAGTACCTCGGCGCGAATGATGGAGAAGGCTCCGGGAACCCAATCGACTTCCGCAGCCATCATGGGGTTGGCCCAGGTTCGATCGAAACGCCCGAAGAGGCGTGATTTCGGATACCTGTAGGCGAGCCCGGCGAAAACAAAGAAATCGGTGAGAAGGTTGGGAAACATGCGCGCGGAGGGCTGCCAGGAAAAGTCGCGGCCTATCAATCGCGCCCCCGCAAGCCCAACCTTGAGCGCCTTATCCATGTGATCTACGGCAATCCGCAGCGCGCCCGGACAGAGAAACGCGTCGGAGTTGAGCAAAACCACATAGCGTCCGCGAGCAGCCCGCAGGGCAACATTGTTCGCCGGTCCAAAACCGAGGTTTATCTCGCTCTCGATCAGGCAAACGCCGGGAAACTCTTCCCGAACCATCTGTGCGGAGCCGTCGCTCGAGTCATTGTCCACCACCAGGACTTCAACGCGCAGCCCCTCCGATTCGCGCTCGATAGACCGCAGGCAGTCGCGGAGCACCTCGCGGGTGTTAAACGATACAATCACAATGGAAACATCGAACGCATAGGTCTCGGATTCGCTCATCGGCAGGCCCAGTCCCGGCACAACAGCGCTAGCATACGTTTTCGATCATAGAGTTCCGCGGGTAGGGATTTCATGCCCCGCATGCATGCTCCAGCATCGTTGGCGGTCATAAATCTTCGCCTGCGCCCATTTTTATTGTCCCTTGAGCGGCAAAAAGGCCGTGGAACCTAGATAGGCAACAGTCTGCTCTGTGGAAAACGTAGCCGGCGCAAGCTCAAAACGCCGATGGATGGTTACTTGAGGATACATTTCAGCTCCGATGAAGCGAGCTGGCTTGATAAGATTTCGGTTACCCGCATAGGGTAACACCTTGCTATCCGATCCAGCTTTTGGCTGTTTTGCCTATCATCGCTGCAATAGAGCGGTATAACTCATGTCACATTCAGCATCTCCTACGCTATCTGATGTAACGCATTGATGGTTACCCTATTTGAGTTTCACTGCAGTGTGTTGTAGGGTATTGCAAAGTCAAGGGTAAATAAGTTTGCATTCGCACGTAAAGTTCTTAGGATCATCCTGAGGTTCTCTAGGTGCGCATTCTAGTTACGGGTTGGGCCACCGGTGGCTGCAATCTCAGCTGGAAGTTTGTTCAGAGTCTCAATACCACATGGGGCATACGGCTCAAAAGCCCAGCGGCCCCACATCACGAGAACCGGCTGTTAGACACAGCATGATTCTCGAGGGCTCACGGATCTCTGCGAGTTGCGGTGAAGGTTCATTCAGCGGGATAGACGAGCAATGCTGCTGTCCGGCAACTGGGCCTCGCGGCGAACGGTCCCTGCGTTCCGCCAGGCAAGTTGTGGATAGTGTGGCCGTAGTTTACAAAATCGCTGTGTTTTTGCCTGTCGTATTTTGGAACTTCTATTGTTTCGTTTTCGGGCTGATCTCCCTCGGTTCATCTCAAGTGTGATTGTTTGCGAGCGTAAGGCTTGCTCGCTGATTGATCTGAATCTTGAATCGAGGAATTTTCAATGTTCAATCTCCCCAGGACCAATCCCAGGGCTAATCCCAGGGCCAAACAATTTTTCATACCCAGCGCTCAGCCCTTTCTGTGGCTGATTCTCCTATCTTCATTTTTCCTTATCAGCAAAGCAGCCGGCTTCGCCCAGGCGACAGATTTCTCCATCGGGACCACGGTCAAGCGGTCGAACGTGAAGCGGCTGGGAATCAACCTTGGAGGCCAGGATTTTTACGACTCCGGGCAGATGCTGCGCAATCTGATTTACCGCAACCCGGGTTTTGAAGGAGAGACCTGGCAATCGATCCTGCAATGCGATGCGGTTACCGCGACCAGTTGCACGGACCAGGATCCATGGGCGGGATGGCCTGCCAATTTTCTCGCCGGCGCCAGCTATGAGTTTATCTATGGCGCCGCCAAGGGGGAGACGGGAACGGTGGCCGGCAATGCTGTGTCGGCCTATGTGGCGGGCAATGCCACCAGCCCGAACTACGGAGTGACGGTAAATTTTTCCTCCCCGCTCTCTCCAGCTGCGGCCGTGGGAGACTTCGTGATTGTGAAGATGAAGGTGCCGGGCAACGCGCAGGCAGGTTGGTGGACAAGTGTATCGGGGGGAGGGGCGCTCTCGACCGATACAACGGATATTGCGCCTGATTCGCCAGGCAAGCAGGCGCTGGAAATGTCGGCATCGAAGAGCGGCCAGTCGGCTAGTGCGACCGAGTCCTTCGATACTTGGGGAAGCCGCTCCTTTGTGCAGTTGAATGGGACCTACACTTTGACCTTCAAGGCCAAGGGGCTAGGAGGAAACAACCAGTTGAACGTGGCGGTTCAGCGGCTGGCAACCCCGCATGGCAATGAGAATTTCATTAATCAGAATGTAACCTTGACCAACCAATGGCAGGATTACAGCTATAGCTTCAGCGCGTCGGAAGACGGAACCTACATCGGGCCGGCGCAGGTGGTCTTCTCCATAGCTGGGGCGAGTGCGTATCTGGATGACGTGAGCCTGACCGAGCAGGCGGCGCCGGATAATCCGACAGCATTTCGCAACGCGGTGGTCGATACCTTGCGGCAACTCAAGCCCGGTGTTCTGCGCTACATGGATAGCGGAGCGGACTTTGGCAGCTCCATCGACAACATGCTGGCCGTGCCCTATGCGCGCCAGCGCTCCGGTTACGGTGAAGGATCGACGGAACAGGACGATGTTCCGATGGGCTTACCCGAGTTTCTTACCTTGTGCCAGGCGGTGGGAGCCGAGCCCTGGTACACCGTGCAGGCAGGCATTTCGACCACGGAGATGCAGAACCTGATCGAATACCTGGGAGGAGGCGCGTCCACGCCTTACGGATCGATCCGCGCCGCGGAGGGGCAATCCGCCCCTTGGACCTCCGTCTTTCCTAAGATTCATCTGGAGCTGGGCAACGAGATGTGGAACCTCAGCTCGTTTGAGGGAGAAGGGATGAACAATCCGGTTGCTTATGGCAATCGTGTGGCCACCATCTTCGGGGCGGCTCGCGCCTCGGCGTCCTACAATCCCAGCAGCTTTGACCTGATCATGGGCAGCTGGGAGGCGAATCCTTGGACCACGCAGCAGGAGATGGCGAACAGTTCCGGTTACGATTCTGTCGACGTGGCGCCTTACCAGTACTACACGTTAAGCGACGTCTCTTCCGTCGAGGCGGTCTTCGGGCCCATGTTCGCCCAGCCGGAGCAATTGGACTCCGGTACCAACAGCGTGATGGCGCAGCAGGCGCAGATCGTGGCTGCCGCGGGGCTGAGTCCGGCGAATCTCGAAGTGTATGAGGTCAACCTGAGCACGGTTTTTGGAACCGTGCCGCAAAGCGCGCTGGATCCGGTTGTGGGCAGCGTAGGTGCAGGCCTGGCGGTAGCCGACCACATGCTGCTGATGATGCGCGACCTGGGCATCACCACGCAGAATATGTATGCCTTGCCGGAATACGAGAATGGGTTCAGCAATACGGCCACAGGTGCGACCGAGGAGGTGCCGCTGTGGGGGACGGTGGTCGATATGGGGGGCGAGACCAATCTGAAGAGGCCGCAGTTTCTGGCCGAACAGTTGGCCAACCAGGCTATTCTGCCCACCATGCTGCAGGTGGGAGTGAGCGGCGCTAATCCGACCTGGAACCAACCGCTGAGCGCCAACGACACCTACTTCCCCATTCAGCTGGCCAATGCCCATTATCTCCAATCGTTCGCCTTTACCGACGGCACGCACTACAGCATGATCGTCTTCAACCTGAGCCGCAGCGGTTCGCTGCCGATTACCTTCTCCGGGACTAACGCGCCCACAGGGAGCGTGCTCATCAGCCAGCTCACATCCCAGAACATTACAGATAACAACGAGAACCTGACCGGGAATACGCCGGTGGTGAGCACCACGCAATCCAATGTCAGCAACTTCAACCCGGCGTCGGCTTACTCGCTGCCGCCGTTTTCGATGACCGTCTTTCAGTGGCCCAATTCGACCTTGCCGGGGACCACGACCACTCTCAACGCCACGCCAACGTCGGGGACGACGGGGCAGAGCATCGCATTGACCGCGTCGGTCGCCAGCCAGTCGGGAACCAACGTCCCGACTGGCATAGTCAGCTTCATGCTATCCGGGAGCAGCATCGGTACGGCTTCACTGACTGCGAGCGGCGTGGCTACTTTGAACACCACGGCGCTGCCTGCCGGAGCGGACTCGATCACCGCCGTCTACAGCGGCAACTCAATCGATGCCGGCTCTGCCTCTTCGGCGGTCATTGTCAACATCACTTCCAATGCCGTGCCCACCAGCACCGCACTGACCGCCTCGGCAACGCAGATCAACACCGGGCAGAATGTGACCTTGACAGCGACCGTCACTCCCCAATCGGGGAACACTATCCCCTCAGGTTTGGTCACCTTCCTGAATGGATCCACTACTTTGGGTACGGGGCCAATCAACTCGAGCGGTGTGGCCACTTTCAGCACGACATCGCTGCCCGCGGGCAACGATTCGATTACAGCTTCCTATAGCGGAAGTCCCAGCGATGCAAGTTCCGTTTCGTCCGCAGTAACGCTGACGGTGACGCAAACCATAGTCGCCACAACAACATCACTGGCCGCTTCCGCCACGCAGACGACGCCAGGACAGAGTGTGAGTTTTACCGCGTCGGTTGCTCCCCAATCAGGGAACACAATCCCGACCGGTACGGTCACGTTTCTGAACGGGACGACGGCTTTGGGTACGGGAACGCTGAACGCGAGCGGCGCCGCCTCCTTCACCACGACGGCGCTTCCTACGGGAGCCAACACCATTACCGCTTCCTATGGCGGGAGCACGAGCAACTCCATGTCTGTTTCGGCGGCGGTCATAGTGAACGTGGCGCAGAGCGTGGTCGCGACCACCACGACATTGACTGCCTCGCCGACGGCGATCAACACCGGCCAGACCGTAACCTTCACCGCCCGCGTCACTCCGCAATCCGGCACGAAAGTGCCGAGCGGTACGGTGACCTTCCTGAACGGGGCCAATATTCTGGGCACCGGATCGCTCGACGCCAACGGCGTCGCTATCTTCAGCAGCAGTGCTCTTTCCGCAGGATTGGCTTCGATCACGGCGTCCTATGGAGGAAGCGCCACCAATTCCAGTTCGGTTTCAGCGGCGGTTGTGGTCACGGTGACGCAAACCTTGGTGGGAACTACGACCTCCCTGAATGCTTCGGCAACTCAGATCACAACCGGCCAGAGCGTGACCTTCACGGCGACAGTCGCTCCACAGTCAGGCTCTACGGTTCCCACCGGCATTGTTTCCTTCCTGGACGGCGCCACAACCCTAGGTACGGCAACCGTCAATGCCAGCGGGACTGCCTCCTTGAGCACAACCTCTCTCCCAGCCGGCTTCCGATCGATCACCGCATCCTACGGAGGAAGCCCGAGCAATTCCGCTTCTGTCTCTGCGCCGCTTGCGGTGACCGTGACCCCAGCCGTGGTGGCAACAGCAACTTCATTGACCGCTTCGTCAACCGCCATCACCACTGGGCAAAGCGTAACCCTCACGGCCAAGGTCAGCCAGCAATCCGGTACGGCGATTCCCACGGGATCGATCACGTTTCAAAATGGGCCCTCCATCTTGGGAACGGCAGTTTTGAATGCGAGCGGCCTTGCTACCTTCAGCACTACTTCGCTTCCCGCCGGAGCAGATTCGATTACCGCTTCCTACGGCGGAAGCGCAACCAATTCCAGTTCCGCGTCCCCGGCGGTATTGGTCACCGTGACCCAGAGTGTCATCGCCACCACGACCACTCTGGCCACCTCGGCGACGCAGATGACCGCCGGTCAAACCGTGACCTTTACGGCGACCGTGGTTCCTCAGAGTGGCGCTACGCCGTCAGGCACGCTCACCTTCCTGGATGGGGCGGCGGTGTTGGGAACGGCAACGCTCGACACACGTGGGATGGCTTCCTTGAGCACGGCGGCTCTCACCGCCGGCACGCATTCGATCACAGCTTCCTACGCAGGAAGCGCCGCCAACTCCGCCTCCGTCTCGGCGCGGGATAGCATTACAGTTGCCCCGGCCCCGGTACAAACCAACACGAGATTGACCGCTTCGGCAACGCAGATCAAAACCGGACAGAGTGTGACCTTTACAGCGACGGTAACCGCGAAGAGTGGGAGCGCCGGCGTTCCTCTCCTGCCGGTGGCATTCCTCGACGGATCGACCATCATAGGGACTGGAACGGTGAACGCAAGCGGAGTCGCCAGCTTTACAACCACAACATTACCCGCCGGTTCGGATTCGATCACTGCATCGTACACGGGGAATGCCAGCGACCTGAGCTCCGTCTCTGTGCCGGTGGTCGTGACGGTGACGCAAACGGCCCTCGCAACAGCGACGGCGTTGACCGCATCCCCCACGCAGACCAAAGCCGGTCAGGCGGTGACCTTTACCGCCGCGGTCACCTCGTCATCGGGATCGGCACCGCATCGCGGCGTGGTCACATTCCTTGACGGAGCGACCCCCCTGGGCACGGGAAACCTGAACTCGAGCGGCATGGCCTTTTTCAGCACAACGGCGCTGGCCGCCGGCGCACACTCGATCACCGCCTCGTATGGAGGAGATAACAATCATTCAACTTCGGTATCGTCAGCGGTTACGGTTACCGTAGAAGCGAACCCGGTTGCTACCAGCACCTCGCTTACCGCCTCGGCGGCGTCCATTACGACCGGGCAGAGCGTGACCTTCACGGCCCAGGTTCTTGCCCAGTCCGGAAGCAGCATCCCAACGGGTACAGTGGCGTTCTTAGACGGATCGACAATTCTAGGCACGGTCCCGCTCAATCCAAACGGCATGGCTAGCTTTGTAGCTGCCGCCCTTCCCGCAGGCACGCACTCGATCACCGCTTCTTATGGAGGAAGCACCGGCGATTCCAGCTCCTCCTCGTCAGCCGTTGCGGTTACGGTAACGCAAAGCATTGCCGCCACCGTGACCACCTTATCCGCCTCGGCATCGCAGATCAATTCTGGCTCAAGCGTGGTGCTTACAGTGGAGGTGAATGCCCAGCGGGGAGGGAAGAAACCGGCAGGTACAGTCACCCTTTTGGATGGATCGGCGCCGCTGGGTGCGGTGACGCTCGACCAGCACGGCAGTGGTTTCTTCAGTACCTCGAGTCTTGGCGTCGGCTCTCACTCCATCACTGCCTCGTATGGCGGCAGTTCGAGCGACGCCTCATCTACGTCAGCAGCGGTTACCATTAGCGTTGCCCAGAGTATTGTAGGAACGACAACCACGGTTACGGCTTCCGCTACGCAAGTGTCCTATGGCAAGAGCGCAACCTTTGCGGCAACCGTAACTCCTCAATCGGGCAGTAAGGTCCCAACCGGCGTAGTCTCCTTTTTGGACGGATCGACAATTCTGGGAACGGCGCAGTTGTCGCCGGGCGGCACAGCTTTGTTCGCCAACCAATCGTTGGCCCCTGGCGCGCATACCATAACCGCATCGTATGGCGGCAGCAATAGCACTGCCAGCTCGGTTTCAGCCCCGCTCGTTGTTACGGTGATTGCCCAGTCCGGCGGTTCGGGGCAAAACACGACCATGGTCAACTTGAGCGCGTCCGCCATGCAGGTCTACGTGGGGCAGAATGTAACCCTCACCGCGGTGGTGACGGCTCAACCTGCGGGCGCCATTCCGGCGGGTTCGATTACATTCTCCTCCGCGGGAAGCACGATAGGCGTAACTCCGCTCGACAGCAGCGGCAGCGCATCCTTCAGTACCTCCGCGCTTCCTTTGGGTACGAATCCAATTGTCGCCAATTATGGAGGAAACAATGTGGATGCCGGTTCGACCTCTGCGACCCTCAATATTCTCGTAGCCCCGCAGCCGGTTACTGTTCCTCCTCCTCCGCCGCCACCATTGCCGCCACCACCACCGCCGACACCACCGCCGACACCGCCGACGCCTACGCCGCCCCCGACGCCTGTCGCGCCTGCTCCCAGCCCGGTGGCTACGACGGCTAGCCTGACCACTTCACAGGCGCAGGTGAGCACAGGTGACTCGGTTTCATTTACCGCGACGATAGCGCCACAATCGGGCAGCGGGATGCCCTCTGGGACGGTCAGCTTCCTCGATGGAGGGAACGTGCTGGGCGCAGGAGCCTTAAACAGGAATGGCGTGGCCTCGTTTGCAACCTCCTCGCTGTCTCCGGGTACGCACAGCATCACGGCATCGTATGCCGGAGATGCGGCGGATGAGCCCTCGGTCTCTGCGGCCGTCATGGTGACAGTCGCAACACCGGCCGCGCCCGGATACACCATGGTTGTCAGCAGTTCCGACGTGGTGGTGACGCGAGGTGAGGTCGCCAATCTCACAGTGACCCTTACCCCGCAGAACGGCTTCAGCACGCCGGTCAATCTGACGTGTTCCGGACTGCCCGCAGGCAGCTCATGCAGCTTTAACCCCGCGACAGTCACTCCTGCCGGTAAGCCGGTTTCAAGCACCCTGAGTATTTTGGCTGCGGCGGCGCCGACGACCACTTCCGAAAACAGAACCCCGCAGCGCTCCAGCCATGGAAGGCTCGCCCTAGGTTTAGTGATGCCGTGGGGAATGCTTTCTCTGCTCGGTCTCTCCAGGCGCAAGAATCGCTCACGCTTGGCCGCCTGGTCGATGCGGCTCGGGATGGCCGCCATCCTGGCCGCGGGATCGCTATGGATGTCGGGATGCGGCTATTCGGTGAACGGCTCCGTGTTTACCATGACGCTCACTTCATCGGGTGCCAATGCGCCGACTCACACCTCACAAATCACGGTAACTATCGCTCATTAATTTTCCGTTTGCGATGCTGGCAAAGACGGACAAGAAGGGCAGAAGCAGTCGGATTGA
This sequence comes from uncultured Acidobacteriaceae bacterium, assembly GCA_963705665.1. GTDB lineage: Bacteria > Acidobacteriota > Terriglobia > Terriglobales > Acidobacteriaceae > PALSA-350. The sequence goes on from CAVPKQ010000052.1 coordinate 136,046, forward strand.
GGAAGGTTTGGTTGGCAATTACGCCTAACTTTGTCATCTCGAACGGAGCGCAGCGAAGCGGAGAGATCTGCCGTTTCCCATCTCTGGCGCAAAGAGCGCGCCAGAGATGGGGCACCCATAGATTGGTTGTGGTTTTGGATCCATACATAAAGCAGATTCCCTTCGGGAATGACAGAAAGAAAGGCAAAGACGGTACTGCAACCGCCTGGCCCTAATCTAGCCGCCTGACTCGCCGCCTTTCCGCTTCGCGGCGCGAATGCGTCTTATCTCTTCCATCCGCTGCGCTAGGAGCTTTTCCCGGCCTTCCTGCGTGGGATGGTAGAAGGTATGGCCGCGGAGGCTCTCCGGCAGGCAATCCATATCCGCCACCAAGCCCTCGACATCGTGGGCATACTGATAGCCCTTGCCGTAATCGAGCTGCTTCATCAGAGGGGTTGGCGCGTTGCGCAAGTGCAGCGGAACAGGCTCAGCGCGATTGGCTTCAATCTCGGCGGTCACCTGGTTGTAGGCGGCATAGAGCGCATTCGATTTGGGGGCCAGCGCCAGATAGGCCGCAGCCTCGGCCAGCGCCAACTCTCCTTCGGGTGACCCGAGAAAGTGCATGGTATCGCGAGCGGCCAGGCACAGGGTCAACGCTTCCGGAGCCGCCAGTCCAATGTCTTCGATGGCCATGCGCACCAGACGCCGCGCCACATACATCGGATCCTCTCCCGCCTGGAGCATGCGGCCAAGCCAATACATGGACGCATCGGCATCGCTGTTGCGGACACTCTTATGCAAGGCCGAGATCAGGTTATAGTGCTCCTCGCCTTGCTTGTCGTAGAGCAATACTCGCTGTTGCAGAGCATCGGCGGCGATCTCAGCGGTGATTCTCCCGCCCGGCGCAACCAGCTTCGATGCCGCCTCAAGCGCGTTATAGGCATAGCGGGCGTCGCCGCTCGAATAGCTGGCGATTCTACTCAGGACCTCGCGATCGCCAGTAAGTTCAAGGCCGCCCAGCCCGCGTTCGCGATCGGACAACGCGCGCTCCAGCAGAACAACGAGCTCTTCCTCGGTTAAGGGCTGCAGAGTGTATACGCGGCAGCGGGAGAGCAGAGCGGCGATGACCTCGAAGGAGGGATTTTCCGTGGTCGCTCCAATCAAGCGGATCGTTCCCCGCTCCACGTAGGGCAGGAATGCGTCCTGCTGAGCCTTGTTGAACCGATGGATCTCATCGACGAAGAGAATAGTGCGGGAGCCGAAGCCGGCAGCCTTCTCCGCATCTACCATCACCTGCTTGATTTCCTTAATGCCCGCAAGCACGGCGGAGAATTGCAGGAAGCTGGCCTGGGTTGTCTGGGCTATGATTTTTGCCAGCGTCGTCTTGCCCACGCCGGGCGGCCCCCAAAAGATCATCGAGGTGGCGTTGTCCCGCTCAATCTGCATGCGCAGCGGTTTGCCCGGAGCGAGGAGATGCTGCTGTCCGACAAATTCTTCGAGCGTTCGCGGGCGCATTCGCTCGGCCAGAGGCACGGATTTCCCGGGCTGCGCGAGACTGCTTCCTCTTTGCTCCGGAATCTGCCCAAACAAGCTCATGATGGTGCCTGCCGCTGGCGCGCGGCTTCATAGAGCAGCACACTGCCGGCCACCGCCGCGTTGAGGCTTTCGACCGGGCCGGGACAACGGATGGTCACGCGGGCATCCGCTTGCGCGAGCCAGGCTTGGTCCAGCCCCGCTCCTTCATTGCCCAGAAGGAGCGCGGCCGGGCCGGAAAGGTCGGTTTCTAAATCACCATCCCGCGGAACCGCCGCGAAGAGCCGTACTCCTTGGGCCCGCAGGCAAGCAAAGGCCTCGTCGCCTTCCATTGCAATGATGGGCAGACGGAAGGCGGAGCCGGAGGAGGCGCGCAGCGCCTTTGCATTCCACAGGCTTACCGTCCCCGGCAGAATGATCATGCCGGTTGCGCCAAAAGCCTCGGCAGAGCGCACCAAAGTGCCCAGATTGCCCGGATCCTGGAGACCTGCGGCGATCACCACCAGCGGGATGCCACGAAGCATTGCGCCCAGGCCGAACTGTGGCGGATCGATCAGCGCCGCGATACCCTGCGGATGTTCGGTCGAGGCGGCGCTCAGGAATGCGTCCGTGGAAAGCAGCAGGATCTCCGCCTCGCCGATGCGCCCGGAATCCAGTAGCTCCGAATCCAGCAGGCTGTCGCTGCCGCTGCTCACAAAGACTGTGCGCACGCGCAGCCCGCTGCGTATCGCCTCCTGAATCAGGCGCTCGCCTTCGATCGCGATTTCTCCCTCCGCGGTCCTGGCGCCTCGCCGCAGGCCGGCGCGCAACTCTTTGACCCGGGCATTCTGCCGGCTTTCGATCCTGCGGATGCCGTCTTTCGCGGGAGACTTCATTGGTTAAGGCAACTCACCGTGATTGTATCCGGCACGGCCGGCCAAACTTCGCGGAGAATTTCAGCGGCTTCCAGCGTAGACTGCAAGAGAGCCTCGCCTTCAAATTTCTTCCATGCTGGAGCGATCTTGTTTGCAGAGATTTTGCGGGTGGACCCGGATGAACCGGAGCTGGATCGGGTCGAGTACATCGTGTCCTGTCTTAGAAGCGGCAAAGTGGTCGGAGTTCCCACCGATACGTTCTATGGTTTGGCCGTCGATCCCGTAAACCTGCGAGCGGTGGAGAAAATCTATGAGATCAAGAGCAGGCTGAAGCACAAACCGCTCTCCCTTTTGATCGCAAACGCCAACCAGGCCTATGGTTTGGCGCGCGACGTCGGCGTCAACTTCGACCGTTTAGCCGAGCGCTTCTGGCCGGGACCTCTTACCCTGATTGTGCGCGCGGGTTCGCGTCTGCCCTTGCGTTCGACGGCGAACACCGGCAACGTAGCCCTGCGGGTGCCGGATTGCCCCATTCCCCGCGCCATTGTCGAGGCCTTTGGGCTGCCGATCACGGCTACCGCGGCCAATCTGCAGGGTGCGCCGGAATGCAACAATGCCGCTTGCGTGCGCGATCAAATTGGCGATCGCATCCCCCTCATCGTAGACGGTGGTCCCACAGGCCGGGCCGTGTCCACGACTATCGTCGACTTGTCCTCAGGCGATGGTTCGTGGAGGATTCTCCGCGAGGGTGCGATTCCGACCCATGAGATCGCCCTCGCCCTGCAGCATTAGGAAGCGGCATGATTGTTCCGGAATCGAATCTGCGCAGCGCCAGGCGGCCGGGTATTGGCGGCTCGTCCGGGGCAGCCCGGGCTATCGTTCGCTTCCTGCTCGTTCTCGCAGCCGCGGCTGCGGTCGGCTGGTTTGCTTGGGTCTATGGGCAGATCGGTGCTTATGCCTCGCGCGACGAGGCTCGTCCTGCCGACGCGATTGCCGTCTTTGGCGCCGCGGAGTACGATGGCCGCCCCTCGCCGGTATTGCGCGCCCGTCTGGATCATGCCCTTGAGCTTTACCAGCAGCATCTCGCGCCTCTGGTGATTACGTTGGGCGGAGGCGGGATAGACGACTCCGAGGGCGCCGTGGGCCATGATTATCTGCTGGCCCACGGGGTTCCCGAAAGCCAGATCATCGCGGAAACCCAAAGCACGAATACGGAGGAATCGGCCGAGCGCCTGGCCACCATTGCCCGGGAGAATCATTTGAACCGCATCATCGCGGTCTCCGACGGCACTCACCTGTTCCGTATTCACGCCCTCTGCACCAAGCTTGGTCTCACCGTTTATACCTCGCCCCGGCAGCAGGGGCGGCCGCTCACCTCGTGGGAGGAGGCCCAGCGCCTGCTGCATGAAATGCTGGGCTACACGCTATGGCGCCTGCACATGCACTGAATCAGGCCTTCAAACATTCATGTAATTCAGAGGTAAAGGCGACCACAACTCCGGGTACCCTAGGTTCGCGAAGCTAAACGGGGTCTTAAAAGATAAGCAGCAGCATGGTCAACAGCGCCGCCGCCAAGGTCGACAAGAAATTCACCGCATCGTTGTTCAGCCAGCCGCGATGCTCCAGCGTCGCTCCCAAAAGGGAATCGAAGAACAACCCGCCAAGCGCGCCTGCTCCGGCCGCCAGAGCGGCAGGTAGAGTCAAGCCAAGAGGGAACGCGGCCACCAGCACGATCACGGCAGCCCCGGTCGCGCCGGTGAGCGTTCCCACTAGGCTTACTGCTCCATCCGTGCCCGCCGCTACAGGTTTGCGCGTGGTAATCAGGAAGGGCTCGCCTCCCAGGACCTCACCCAGTTCGCTCGAAACCGTGTCTGCCGTCGCTTCGGCCAAGGCCGCAACCAGCATAGCGGCGGAGAAGGTTGGCGCGTGCCGCCCGGAGAGAGACAGGGCAAGAACTGCAGCTCCGGTCAGCGCGGCGATACCCAGGTTCGCCGTCACCTGCGCGGCCAGCCGCCGGTCCTCGGCGACTCCCATCCTTTGTTTCTTGCCCTTGCCAAACCTGGTTGCCGCCAGGGTGAGCAGGAACAGAGCTAACAGCGGCGACAAGGCGGAGCCGAGCCAAACGCCGCCGCCTGTCGCAACGCTCATGAGAACCATTGCCGCAGTCAGGACTCCGCCGGTGATTGCAGCCGTCGGTGTTGCGGCTCGCGATATCCATGCCGCGATGGCGAATGCCAGGCTGATGAGAAGAGCCGTCCGGGTTGCCGCCGTCCATGTCCTGACCGCAAATCCAAACGCGGCGGCAGCGCAGAGCGGCGGGACCATCGCGACCAGCAGCCGGGACTGCCAGCGCAATCGATCGAATTGTTCCGTTACGCGCATTCGGGTCAGGGTGCTGCCTCAAGGTAGTCTTTTTCCGTGCGGCGTATCGCTGGATGCGCCATCGCGTTTACAATCATCTTTCTAGAGCAATCTCGTAGCAGATGAGATTTTTCTAATGCATTTCTCCGTCCCATGATCCCAGTGTCGGCGACACGTAGTGAGGTATTTACGAGTGCGTAGAGCGGTATGGCCCCGGCTACGGGGTGTCCAGCGAGTCCTTTCGTTGGGATGTGGTTTACAGGATCTCAAGCGAATTCTTGGATTGGGATACGGAGAACGCAGCTTGCTGGGGTTCACAGGGCGGACGTTGTTCGCTGTCACATGCTGCGCAGCTCTCGCTGGTTGCGGAGGTCAATATCGCCCCGTCGTTACTCCTGTGAGTCCCACCGGGCCTGCACCCCAGCCGCAGAGCTTCTTAATGGTAACCACCAGCACCGGATCGGGCACGCCTGGCCTGGCGAATGTTTTCGACGGCTCGGGCGACACCCTTCTTACCCAGGCTTCCTTAGGAAACGGTCCGGTCGCCGCGACCTTGAATTCTACAGGTAGTCCGGCCGCTACAGCGAATGTCGACGGCACAGTTAGCAGCTACGATCCTTCGGCCACTCTGCGCAGCAATTTGGTGCAGACCAGCACGCTGATCGGAGTCCAATCGCAGTCGGCGCAGCCCTACAATCTGATCTCCACCACCCAGGACCTCTTCGTTGCCTTGCCGCAGGCGCAGCCGCAGGCCGAGGCCGCGATTCTGCAGAACAATACCAGCGGAGTTTACCAACTCGTCCAGGAGTTGCCCTTGGCGGCGAGCTTGGTCAATTTCGCCGGGACTACCAATGCGCAGCGAATATACGCCATTTCTCAGGACAACGGCTCCAACAAGGTCGCTTTCGGCGATTGCGAAAACCCTTCCCAAGTCTCGATCCCCGGACAGGCAGCGTCCATTGAGACATCGACCTTGACTATCTCCCGCACTTTTCCGGTTGGCATCTGCCCTGTTTACGGCGTCAGTTCGACCGATAATTTGCGGACTTTCATTCTCAATCGCGGCAGCGGCACGGTAACCGTCATCAATTCTCAGTTGAATCAGCTGGACAACACTCCTAATCGGCAGAACCTCAATCCGGCGACAGGTACGCTCACTCTGCCGCCGCCCGCCGGGTACACCGGTTCAACATTCAATGCTGGTCCGGTTTTTGCCGACTATTATGCACCCACGTCCCAGTTGGTTACAGCCAACTACGATTCGAACACCATCAGCATCATCAACGTTAGCGTGGATGTTTATGGCAATGATGGCCCCCTTTTTGGGCAAACCGTGACCGTTCCCGTGGGCAATGGACCGGCGGCGCTCACCATTTTGCGCGACGGCAGCAGGGTCTATGTCGCCAACCAGAAGGATAGTACTGTCAGCGTAGTGGACCTGACGACATTCCATGTGGAGGCGACGATACCGGTGCAAGGACACCCCTTCTCCATTTCGTCTATCTACAGCACCCCATTTGGACAGGTCTTTGTCCTTCCATCGGACCAGCCCTACATGACGGTGATTCGCACCGATACCGATCAAGTCAATGCCGCGGTTCAATTGGACGGGACGGGGGTTGATGTGCGCCCCTCGACCCAGGCTGCCGGAGTCAGCAGTTCAACCAGCACCAGTGCGGACAGCCCCAATATTGATAGCCATGCCAGCGGCAGCGGGGCGCCCTGTGGATTTGGCCTGCCCTATTACCTGAAATCAGGTCCGTGCGCCCAGTAGCCAGGGATCAGGGAATCAGGTTTCAGAGATCGGGAATGAGCTTCGTAATCGACGCAAAACCGGGTGCCCCAGGTTCGCGAAGCTAACCCGGGTTCTTGCCTTGTCCTCGATGTCTGACGCAGAACCACCAATTCAGGTCACCACCGCCAGTTCTTCCTCCAGAAGCTGGCGTTGGAAGAGCTCGGCATAATAGCCGCCTTTGGCCATCAACTCATCGTGGCTGCCCATCTCAACAATGCGCCCGGCGACCAGGACTGCGACCCGATCGGCGTGGCGGACAGTGGAGATGCGGTGGGAGATAAAGATCGTGGTGCGGCCCTGCATCAGCCGCTGCAGCTCGCTCAAGATCTGCTCTTCGGTGTAGGTATCCACGCTCGCCAAGGCGTCGTCCAGGATAAGGATGCGCGGATCGCGGAGGATGGCGCGTGCGATGGCCGTGCGCTGCTTCTGCCCCCCGGAGAGCGTGACGCCGCGCTCGCCGACCGCGGTCTCGAATCCCATTGGGAACTCCTCGAACTCGCGGCGGATGTGAGCGGCTTCCGCTGCACGCAGCACTTCGTCGTCAGTGGCCGCGGGCGAACCAAAAGCCAGATTGCCGCGGATTGTTTCACTGAATAGGAATGTCTCCTGGGGAACAAATCCGATGTTCGAGCGTAAGACGCTGAGAGGATACTCGCGGATGGGGCGGCCGTCGATCAGAACACTGCCGGGCGCCGCATCGTAAAGCCGCGGGATCAGGTTCACCAGCGTCGATTTCCCCGATCCGGTCGGGCCGACGATCGCCAGGCTGCTTCCCGCCGGAATTTTGAGCGACAGCGAATGCAATACCTGGGAGTTGGATGAGCCGGAGCCATTATAGGAAAAAGACAGATTGCGAAATTCGATCTCGCCCTGCAGAGCGAGATCCCAGCAATACCGAGATCCGCCGCCACATCGTCGATGGTGGGCTGCTCCGACAAGAGGCTCGTCGATGCGGGTTACTGAAGCTGTCCCGCGCTGCACCAGGTTAACTACCCATCCCAGAGCGATAATCGGCCAGGTCAGCATCACCATATAGGTGTTGAAGGCGACGAACTCTCCCAGGTTGATGCGATGCGATAGCACCTCATGGCCTCCCACCAGCAGCGCGATCGCCATGGCTAGTCCAAGCACGAACTCAAGCGTCGGCCACAGCATACCCATAAGCTGTACCAGACGCAGCCCGCGGCGCACATTTTCCTGGTTCGCTTCCTCAAAACTGGCGATCTGTGCGTCTTCCTGTACGAAGGCCCGAACCAGTCTGGCGCCGGAAAAGTTTTCCTGGGCCTGGGCCGAGATCTCCGAGAACATGGCCTGGATTCTCTCGAAGCGCTCGTGAATCCTGCGGCCCATGGTCTGGATGAGGATGCTGGCCAGGGGAAGCGGGGCCAAGGCAACAAGGGTGAGGAAGGGGCTGATTCTGAGCAGGAAGAACAAGGCGCCGACGGAGAACAGAATGGTGTTGACGCTATACATGATGGCTGGCCCAAGCAGCATGCGCACTGCATTCAGATCGTTGGTCATGCGGGCCATGATGTCGCCGGTGCGATGCTGCTGGTAATACCCCGCGGTCTGCTTCTCCAGATGGCTGAACAAATCGTTGCGCATATCGAATTCGATCTCGCGCGAAATGCCGATGATGATCCAGCGGGTGAGGAAGAGAAACACACCTTTAGCCAGAGAGATGGCCACCAGCAGTCCGGCGTAGAGTTCGATTTTCTGGAGTGTGACCCCCTGGTTCAGGTCATTGATGGCGACGCGAATCACCTGGGGGAAGAGAATCCAGATGATATTTGCCAGAACGGCCGACAACCCGCCCCAGAAGTAATCCCGGGAGTAGCGGCGCATATAGGGAAACAGGGGTCGGAGCGTGGCGAACATGGCGATTTCTATTCTAATTGTTCAGTTTGGGAATGCTTCAGAATCAGTTGTTGAGTCCCGAAAGGGACTTGCCAGAAAATAGCCCAGCACGCCAGTGCTGGGGGAAACATTGGTTATAGAGGAAAGTTCTGTGGGGACGGCTGAATCATTCCTCGATTCCGTAACAAGATTTATTTAGATGAATTCGCAGTTGACGTGTTTCAGTCGTCCCTGCGGGACTCGTTAGGTGATTCCGTGTTTGCAGCGAATCTCGCTTACGTCGGGGTGCGCAGCAGCAGATATGCGCCCATTAAGCCGAAAAGCAGGTCTGGCGACCAGGCGGCCAGGAGCGCGGGAAGCAGATTCACATTCCCCAGCTGCTCGAACGTTCCTTCAATCGCCCAATAGGCAACAGCTAGACCTATGGCTGCGGCAATACCTGTGAGCGAGCCGCGCTTTCCTGTTGACAGGGCAAAGGGAATAGCCATCACCGCCATTACCAGCGTGATCAGGGGAAAGGCGAGCTTGTGGTTGAGTTGAACGCTGAGCCGCTTGGTGTCGAAGCCGCTCTGCCGAAGGGTGGCGATATAGCGTTTGAGCTCGCCAAAGCTCATCTCCTGAGATTGGCGCGCTTCCCGCTTAAAGTATTCCGGTTGTTCCGTAATCTCAGGGAAGCTTTCAACCCTGAATGTGCGGTAACTGCTTACCGCTTCGCCATCGAAGCGCCGCTCCCATCCCTGCTCGAAAATCCACTGGTTCAGTTGGGGCTCCCAATGCGCGCTGGAGGCGAAGAGGCGGCGGGAAATGGAAAAGTTCTCCGGGTCAAATTCGAAGACGGTGATGTTGGCGAAGCGGTCATGGTCGGCGTCGAAGAACTGATAATAAAAGATCCGGCCCGGTTTGCCGGGCTGCTGTAATCCGAAGATCCATTGCCGGTCGGGGCGAAGAAACGTCTGCGCCGGTTTCCCTTTGATCACGCTGCGCAGCGCCTCCTGGCGGCGATTTGCCCCGGGCAGATAGGACTGCTCAAACAAAAAAAGAGCCAAGGCAAGCATGGCGGCGGCCACAACGATCGGCGCCATGACGCGGTAGAGGCTGATGCCGGTAGCCTTCATCGCGGTGAGCTCGTTGGTTCGGGTGAGAATGCCGAAGGTGACCAACACGGCAACGAGTGCGGCCAGCGGAGTGATGAGATAGATCATGCTGGGCGTCAGATTGATAAGGTATTCGCCCACGGTCACCAGCGGAGTGCGGTTGCGGATGATATCGCCGAGCAGCTCAAACAACGTGAATATCAGCATGAGCATTACGAAGCTGACCAGCACCAGCAGAAACGTGGTAATGAACTCACGCAAAATGTAGTCGTCCAGGATCAGCGGAAAGCGGCCGCGGGCATGGCGTTGCGGCTTGGGAGCAGTCGGCCGGGGAGTGGACGAATTCGACCCCGCATTTTTGATCCAGGCGGTGAGGGAAGCGATCCGCGCAGCCACCGCTCCACCATTCGCCATTTGGCGGAGCAATAGAAGCCCGCAGAGCCCGAAAAGAATGTTCGCCGTCCAGACCCCGGCGGAGACAGGGACTTTCCCCTGGCGGGCGAGCGCTACTCCGGTCGATGAAACAAAATAGTAGATAAAGACCAGCGCGATCGTTAGTACAAAGCCGGCGCTCTTTCCCCCTCGCCGCGACGAAAGACCCAAGGGAATTCCAATCAGCATCAGCACCAGGCAGGCCACGGGGTAGGCAAAGCGCTTTTGCAGCTCGATCCTGTACCATCTGCCGCCCGGCTGGTGCGCCTTCTGGTAGAGTTCGCGATTGCTCATGGCGAGGATCGGGGTATCGCTGTGGCCTATGTGCTGATCGTCCTGCACGCCCATGGAGAGCGGTAGGTCGGACTCCGCGAAGGTTGAAACCTGGTATTGCGCATCGCCTTCCGTGTTTACCAGCTCGTGTTCCGTCCCGTTGCGCAGCCGCATCACCAGTGTCCCGTCTCCCTGATTGACCACTGTCGCTTGGTCGGCGGTGGTTACCTTAGGATCGGCCGCATTGGTCAGGTCGGCCAGAAACAGGCGCTGCCACTGCGCCGCGCCGGCGCTGGCGCGAACATCCTGCACATAGAGGACATAATTCTTGAAGTTCTCGTAGAAGACGCGGGGCTGCACTTCAAAAGACGCCTGTTGGTTCTTGAGCGAGTCTTCCAGATGGAGAAAGGCCGCCGTTGCCTTGGGAGCCAAATACAGCGAGTTGCCGAGAGAGACAATCCAGGCCAGAATGGCGATGGCCGAAAGCACCCGGACGAAGCTCCAAACGCCGATTCCCGCGGCGCGCATCGCGGTAATTTCGCTGTCAGCCGCTAGCCGGCTCAAGCCGAGCAGGACTCCGACCAGCACCGCCATAGGAATCGTCACGATAAAAAAATTGGGCAGCGTATATAGGAAAATCTTGATGACACCGCCAAGTGACGCACTGTTACGCACTGCCATTTCAAGCAGTTGCCCAAGATTCTTCATAATTAAGATGAAGGTAAAAAGGGCGCCACCGATGAGCGCGTGGGAAAGGACTTCGCTCCAGATATAGCGGGTAAGGATGCGCACAGTTTCTAAGCCCTGCTAAGTCTCAGAATATCAGCTTGAGGGGTCAAGGGAGGGCGGAAATAAAAGGGTGCGCTGTTGAACAGCGCACCAAGGAGGGAGACCCATGACTTCTATTGGTCGATTCTGGGATAGGGCGCAGCATTCGACAATGGCGCATTTGGGTGATGCCGCGGGGGCCGGGACGGCGTCAGCGGATGCTCCCGAAAAGATCCGCTAACGGAAGCTCGATCCGAGTTCCGGGGACTGAGAAGCGATTAGCCGGCAGCCAAGCTCCTGAGCTGCAATCCCACCCGGTCTGACTCTGCGGGTCGATTACCCATACATTCTTCACTCCGAATTGAATGTAATCGGCGATGCGTTCCTGAATCCGTATGTGGCGGTCCTCAGGCGACAAAACCTCGATGCAAATAAGCGGAGGATGCGTAAAGACCTGCTCGACTTGAAAATCGCTCCCGTAGACGCAGGTCTCGGGGATTCTCACCCGAGTGGCTGAGACGTGCATTCGTTGCTCTTGGATGACCCTGACTTGCCACTGCTGCTCTCGCAGGTAAAACCAGACCAAAAGAGCTTTCTGCACGGCATTATGGTCGAATTCACCGACGCATCGCTGCTGAACCTCTCCGTCAACCTAATCCGCATCCGGTTCGTAGGAAGAATGCAGGTACAGCTCGATAGGAATATGAGTTACCGTTCCCATGTTGGTCTCCGGCTGTTTGTTATGGTACCTACGGCGGGCGGCTGGGATTCTGCGATCCTCAGACGTCCGCCGAGTCTCCGCTGATCGCCGGCAGAAAGCGATAACCGACGCCGCGCACTGTCTCCAGGAAGACGGGATTGGCCGGATTGTCTTCAATATAGCGGCGCAGCCGGACCATGAAATTGTCGATGGCGCGCGTGTCCGTGTCTTCGTGGACGCGCCAGACCTGCTCCAGCAACTCCTTGCGGGAGACGATGCGGCCGTGGTTGCGCACCAGGTAGCGAAGCAGGTCGCACTCCATCAGAGTGAGGCGAATGTTTTTGCCCGGGGCGGAGAGTTCAAGGGAATCGAAATCAATGGTTCGTCCGGCAAAGGTAAAGCTGGAGGGAACGCCGTCGCTGGCCATAGGCGGAGGAGCGGGCATCGAGTTGGAGGCCGGCCGCAGCCACGCCATGCGGCGCAGTAGCCCATGTAAACGGGCGAGCAGGACAGAGAGATCGAAGGGCTTGGGCAGGTAGTCGTCGGCGCCGGCGGCGAATCCGCGCAGGATGTCTTCCGGACGCCCCCGGGCTGTCAGCATCAGAATGGGGAGGTAATTCTGCTGGGCGCGGAGGCTCTGCGGCGACTGAGAAACCGTCGCGGCCGGGCAGCATGATGTCCAGAATCATGGCATCGATGGCGGAGGAGGCGGCCATCTCGAGCGCGCTCTCGCCATCGGTCGCGAGCTCAGCCGAATAGCCTTCCGCACGTAGATTGAAGAGCAGTCCTTGCGCAAGGTGGACCTCGTCTTCCACCACCAGAACTCTGGCTATGTCGCTCATGCGTGCGCCTCGGCGGTCTCCGCGGCCGGGGTGAGAACGCGGGGCAATTGCAGCAGGATAGTTGAGCCTTGCCCCTCGCCGGCGGATTCTGCGAAAACATCTCCCCCGTGTTGGCGGACGATGGAGCGGACCAGGAACAGGCCGAGTCCGGTCCCTTTGACTTTGAAAACATTGCGGGTCGGCACGCGGTAGAAACGCTTAAAGATCCGCTTTAAGTGCGCCTGGGGGATTCCCAGACCCTCATCTCTAACTGAGAGAAGAATCCATGCTTCTCCTTCCGCAGAGAGCCGGACGCGAATGTGTGGGCCCTGGGGAGAGTATTTGACGGCGTTGTCCAGGATGTTGAGCACGGCGATGCGGAGATCCTCCGGGTTGCCGATGGTGACCATCTCCTGTGCACTCTTGGTGAATTCGATCGCCGGCTCATCCAGATGATAGCGCTGCAGAGTGGTGCGGATCGAGTCGCGGACAATCTCGTCGAGAGAAAAGCGCAGGCGCACGTGACCGCGCACCCGTTGGCCGACTTCTCCCGCCTTGAGCACCTGCTCCACAGTCCCGAGCAGGCGCTCGGTGTCGGAGAGCATGATGGAATAAAACTCATGGCGTTGCGCCGCGGAGACGTCACGGCGCTGCAGAGTTTCCAGGTAGAGCCGGATCGAAGCGATCGGTGTCTTGAGCTCGTGCGTGACCGCGTTAAGAAAGCTATCCTGGCGTTCGTTCTGGCGTACTTCGCGCACCAGAAAAATAGTATTTAGGATGAGGCCGGCAATGAGCACCAGGAACAGCGGAATCCCGACCAGCAATGAGACCAGGCTGCGCCAGTTCACGATGATCCAGGTAGCTTGCAGAGCGACCGCCAGCGAAACTAGGCACACGCCGAGGGCGATGAAGAAAAACATGGCACGCCGTCGTCGCGTGATGTGCATGCCCAAACCCCTGCTCAAAGTATAGTCGCGGCGCTATCGCCACTATCGCAATTGCTCCGCGCCGACCGGCCGCTCTGCAACTTTAGCGTCACGCTTGTTGCCGAGCCGATCTTTGTTCTTCCCGCAGCGCAACAGCGGGACCGGGGCGAGGGTTTCTACCCAAAGTCCGCAGCAGTTTTGAGGCAGCGGGCATAAACCGGGAAGCGAGGAAATCGCATGAAGAGACTGCTGTTCCTATCGGCCTTGCTGCTGCCCCTGGCATTTGCCGGGTGTTCGCATCCGGCTCCTTACTATCCTCCCCCGCCTCCGCCGGCGTTTTCCCAGATTGCCCAGCAAGGGTTTCATGACGGGACCATGGCGGCACGGCGGGATATCAATACAGGCAGACCGCCCGATGTCGGGCGCCATCCCCGCTTTCAGCGTCCTCCCGTACCGCCTCCGGCCATCGAGGATTATCGCCAGGGATTTCGCAGAGGTTATGAGCAGGTCTTCCGTCACGGGCCTCCGCCACCTCCCGGAGTCTAGAGTCTCTGCCAATTGCCGCCAACCTCGCCACGAATCTGGGTGCACCCGTTTTCGTGGCGATCCAGTAAAGTTAGAGAGCAGTCTGGCCTGCCACGCGGCTGCAAGCTAACTTGGCGGAAAACTTCTTTCATGGACGTTCTTCAGAAACTCTTTGCCCAACACTTTCACTCGGCGGTCGAGCTGGTTCAGCCCCTGCAGGGCGATTTGGGCGGCTCGGGCCGGAGAATCATCCGGCTATCCAACCCAACCGCCAGCGCAATCGGCATTCTCTCCGGCGTGCGCGCCGAGAACGTCGCCTTTCTCGAATTCTCCAAGCATTTCCGCAAGCACGGCCTGCCGGTGCCGGAGATCTATGGCGAAGATTTGGGCCACGGCGCCTATCTCGAGGAAGATTTGGGAGACCTGACACTCTTCGAGTTTCTCTCTACCAATCGGGCGGGCGGCGAAATTGCCCCCCCAGTGGTTGAAGCCTATCGCGAAGTCGTGGCCCTGCTCCCGCGCTTTCAGGTGGAGGGCGGACGCGATCTTAATTACAAAGTATGCTATCCGCGGTCGAGCTTCGATCGCCAATCGATCGCATGGGATTTGAATTACTTCAAGTACTACTTCCTTCGCTTGGCCGGCATTCCGTTCAGCGAGCAGGCGCTGGAAGACGATTTCGGCCGCCTGACCAAGCTGTTGCTGAGCGCTCCCCGCGATTACTTCATGTACCGCGACTTCCAATCGCGTAACATCATGCTGCGCGGCGGCCAGCCGTCTTTTCTGGATTATCAGGGCGGCCGGCGGGGCGCGCTGCAATACGATATCGCCTCTCTTTTGTACGACGGTAAGGCCGACCTGCCGCCCGAGCTGCGTGCGCAATTACTCGACCATTATCTAAACGCGCTTGCCGGTTTCATCGATCTCGACCGTGAAGCCTTCCTGCGCTACTACTATGCTTACGTTTACGTCCGCATCCTGCAGGCGCTGGGCGCTTATGGGTTTCGCGGCTTTTACGAACGCAAGACTCATTTCCTGCAAAGCGTGCCCTATGCGTTGAAGAACTTGCGCTGGCTGCTCCACAATGCCGAGTTGCCTATCCAGTTGCCCACGTTAATGGAGGCGTTTCAGGGCATGCTGGCCTCCGCGAAGCTGCAGGGCTTAACTTCCGGGACGGAAAAAATTGTGGTGCGAATCGTCAGCTTTTCCTTTCACCGCGGCTGGCCCAAGGATGAGACCGGGAATGGCGGAGGATTTGTCTTCGATGCCCGCAGTATCCCCAATCCGGGGCGCGAAGAGCAATTCAAAGCCCTGACCGGCAAAGATACGCCGGTCGTCGAATATCTCAATCAGCATGAAAGCGTACATCAGTTTCTGGCCAGCGCCATCTCCCTGGTGGACGCGAGCGTCAGCAGCTATCAGCACCGCGGCTTCAGGAATCTGATGGTCTCGTTCGGCTGCACTGGCGGCCAGCATCGCTCAGTCTTTTTTGCGGAGCAGATGGCCAGGCATCTACGCGGCATCGGCGGCGTCGAGGTGGTGCTGGAGCATCGCGAACTGGAGCGCCTCGGGTTTGAAGCTCAGGCGATCGATGATACCCGGTTGCAGAGATTGGAAAAATGAGGGCGATGATCCTGGCTGCCGGCCTGGGCACGCGCTTGCGGCCGTTAACCGATCATCGTCCCAAGGCGCTGGTCGAGGTCGACGGCCGCACGCTTTTGGAGATCACCCTCGCTCGCCTGCGCGCTCATGGCATTCGCGAGGTGATCGTCAACGCGCACCACTTTGCGGAGATGATCGTCCAGTATCTGAAAGCCAACGGCAGCTTTGGCATGCGCGTGGAAGTAGTCCGCGAGGACAACTTGCTCGATACCGGCGGCGGCTTGAAAAACGCCGCCTATTTTTTCCGGGACAGGACCGAAGAGCCATTCCTGCTGCATAACGTCGACGCGATCAGCACCATCGACTTGGAAGGAATGGTCCAGTTCCACAACCAGCGCGGGGCCCTCGCCACGCTTGCCGTGCAGCATCGGGAGACCTCCAGGTACCTGCTCTTCGACGACTGCTCGCAGCTTTGCGGAAGGCGGTCCGGTAAGGATGGAGCTGTTGAACTCGTCCGCCCGTCAGCGAAAGTAAATGCGCTGGCATTTTCCGGCATCCATGTTATTTCTCCTCGTATCTTTGCCAAGATGACCGAAGACGGCGCTTTCTCTATCCTCGCTTCGTATCTGCGCTTAGCCGCGCAAGAGGAAGCAATTCTCGCCTTCGAGGACGATCAAGCATATTGGCGCGATCTCGGCACGCCCGAGCGCATAAGGCGCGCCGCCGAGGAGATAGAACGAGATCCTCGTTTAATTGCAGAAACGGGCGCGCGAGGCTCCCGAAGCTAGCAGCCAATCGCACCATTGGTCGCTTTTCTTTCTGTCATTCCCGCAGGGAATGAAAATCGAGTTGAGGAAGGCTTCGTTGGCAACTACACCCAACTTTGTCATCTCGACCGAAGCGAAGCGGAGTGGAGAGATCTCGCGGTTCCTGCCTTCGGCTGCAAAGGAAATCGGCTATCGGCGAGAACGGCCATTGGTCGCCTTTCTTTCTGTCATTCCCGCAGGGAATCTGCTTCTCGTCTCTCGCGCATACCTCCGTTTCCGGAGTATATCGAAAAAGCAGATTCCCTTCGGGAATGACAGAAAGAAAAGCAAAGGCGACAAGAAAATCGTTTTATCGCCCGGTCAGGAAATCGAAATCACATCCCTGCGGAGCCTGCAGCACGCTTCGCCGGTAGAGGGCCTTATAGCCTCGCGCCGGCATCGGTGGCGGAGAGAAATTCGTCAGCCTTCGCTTGATCTCCGCATCGTCCACCAGCAGGTCGATGCGTTTGTTCGCCACGGACAAACGGATGCGGTCTCCATTGCGCACCGCGGCCAGAGGACCCCCAACCGCCGCCTCGGGCGCGATGTGCAGCACGATAGTTCCAAATGCGGTGCCCGACATGCGCGCATCCGAGATACGGATGATGTCCTTTACGCCCGCATGCGCGAGCTTCTTGGGGATAGGCAGATATCCCGCTTCGGGCATTCCAGCCGCTTGCGGGCCCGCATTCTTGAGCACCATGATGTCGCTCGGCTGAATGTCGAGATCAGGATCGTCAACCCTGGCGCTCAGATCTTCCAGATTGTCGAATACCACTGCCCGCCCCTCCGATTCGAAGAGCGCCGGGGTGGCTGCAGCCCGCTTGAAGATTGCGCCTTGAGGAGCCAGGTTTCCAGTCAGCGCGATCAGGCCCCCGACCGGAGAAATGGGCTCATCAAAGGAGCGGATGATCGAGCGGTCGACCCAACCCGCCGGTTCGTCGAGACGCTGGCGCAAGGTGCGGCCCTCAACATCGATGGTTTCCAGATCAAGCAGCGGACGCAGTTCCCGGAGCAGCGCCCCGATACCTCCGGCCGCGTAAAAATCCTCCATGTAGCCTGTGCCGGTGGGCTTCAAATCGACCAGCACCGGGGTTTCCTCTGAGATCTGGTTGATACGCGCCAAGGGAATGGTGATGCCAAGCCGTCCGGCGATCGCGGCCAGATGCACGATCCCATTGGTCGAGCCGCCGAGTGACATCAGCACCCGAAATGCGTTTTCGAGAGCAGCGCGGGTCACGATCTGATCCGGTCTGATCGGCCGCCGGATAAGTTCGACTGCCGTCCTGCCCGTCTCCTCCGCTGCAACCAGGCGCGCCGAATGAACCGCGGGTATCGCAGCCGACCCGGGCAGGGACATGCCCAGAGCCTCGCTGATGCAGGCCATGGTGCTCGCGGTTCCCATGACCGCACAGCTTCCGGCGGTGACTGATAACTGTCCTTCAATGTCCTTGATCTGGGCGGCATCGACCGATCCGGCGCGGTACTTGGCCCAGTAATTCCGGCAATCGGTGCAGGCCCCGAGACGCTCGCCGCGAAAGCGGCCGGTGGACATCGGGCCGGTGACGATCTGGATCGCCGGCTTGCCGGCGGATAGGGCGCCCATGAGCTGGGCTGGCACCGTCTTGTCGCAGCCGCCGATCAGCACGACGCTATCCATGGGCTGGGCCAGGATCATCTCCTCGGTGTCCATCGCCATGAGGTTGCGGAACATCATGCTGGTCGGAGTGAGAAAGACCTCGCCCAGCGAAATCGTTGGGAAGGGTAAGGGAAGCGCTCCGGCAGCCAATACTCCGCGCGAAACCGCCGCCACCAGCTCCGGCATGGAGCGGTGACAATTGTTGAAGCCCGACGGAGTCATTGCGATACCCACGATCGGCTTATTCAACAGTGCCGGGGAAATGCCCATGGAACGCGCGAAGGAGCGGCGGAGGAACAGCGCGAAATCTTTATCTCCGTAATTTGTCAGGCCGCGCGCCAGGCCCACAGGATCGTCGGTTTCAGTCATCAGTGTATTGACTCCGCAATCCTACTATAGATTCCGGAAGTCTCTGCCGCGCCGGCCAATAGGGTTTTTGATTATGATCGAGAGATGCCGAAAAAAGTACGTTGGGGAGTACTGGGCGCAGCCGCCATCGCAGTCAAGAAAGTAATTCCCGCCATGCAGAAGAGCGAGTGGAGCGAGATAGCGGCGATTGCTTCGCGCGATCTGGGCAAGGCACAAGAAGCAGCGCGGGCCTTGGGAATTCCCAAAGCCTACGGCTCCTATGAGGAGCTGCTTGCCGATCCTGAGATTGAGGCGATCTACAATCCGTTGCCTAACCAGCTTCACGTGCCCTGGACGATCAAGGCCGCGGAAGCAAAAAAACACGTCCTATGCGAGAAACCGCTGAGCATGACTGTGGCCGAGGCAAAGACGCTTCTGCCGGTGCGCGAGCGAACCGGGGTCAAGATGGGCGAGGCGTTCATGGTGCGTACCCATCCGCAATGGATTTGCGCCAGGGAACTGGTCTTATCCGGCCGCATCGGCAAGCTGCGCTCGATCCAGGGATTCTTCAGCTATTTCAATGCAAACCCGGTAAATATCCGCAACCGGGTGGAAACCGGCGGCGGCGCGATGATGGACATCGGCTGCTATCTCGTTCACAACTCCCGATTCATGTTTGGCGAAGAGCCTGCCAGGGTTATGGCGCTGATCGAGAGAGACCCGGAGATGAAGACGGACCGCTTGACCTCGGGCATTCTTGATTTTCCCTCGGGGCAATCTATTTTCACTTGCAGCACGCAGCTTGTGCCATACCAGCGCATGCAATTTCTGGGAACGCAGGGCCGCATAGAAATCGAGATTCCGGTCAATACGCCGATCGACCGCCCGACTCGCATCTTTATCGACGACGGCCGCGACCTCTTCGGCGGCGGCATCGCCGTTGAATCTTTTCCCATCTGCGACCAGTACACGCTGCAAGGCGACGCCTTCTCTCGCGCAGTGCGGGAAGGTTCAGAGCTTCCGGTCTCAATTGAGGATGGAATCAAAAATATGGCGGTGATCGAAGCTGTTTTTCATTCCGCTGAAACCGGCCGCTGGGAAACGCCTCAGTAGACCTAGACCACAAATCTCGAAAAGGGCCAGATTAGCTTCACGGTTGAAAATCGTCTTGCAAACCTGGGTGCCCCATATCTGGCGCGCTCTTTGCGCCAGATGTGGGAAACCGCAGATCTCTCCACTGCGCTTCGCTCCGGTCGAGACGACAAAGGTAGGTGGAGCGGCTGGCCGTAGGCTTTGCAATCCCAGGCTACATTTCTGCCCTCCTGGTCTGACTTTGCCTTTCTTTCTGTCATTCCCGAAGGGAATCTGCTTTCGCGTTACTTGACCGCCGCAATCCTCAAGCTGATAACCTGCCGGACCCACCGCGCTCCCTTCTTATCGCCCGGAGCGACGATGCGAAACGGCCCCTCTCTCGCGTCGAGCGGCTTTCCGTCGCGCTTATCGGCCAGAATCACTTCGCGAGTGGCGAATGCCGGGTCGATCTCCTCGAGGGTGAAGATAGCTTTGTAACCATCGGCTGCCTCTACCAACAGCACCTCCGTCATTAGCGGTCCCTTTAATTCCTCACCCAGCTGAATGCCTGCCGTCGAAAGCAACGCGGCTAAAGGCACTCCCTCGAACTGCGCAGGCGCATTATGATTGCGCACATTGACGGTAATGTGCGGCAGGCCGGCGATTTGTGCCGACCTGATCGTAGTAGAGTGCCCTGCAATGTCGATTACCTGCAGAGTTTGCGCTGACAGCCGGGGAAGACAGAGCAACAAAAGAGAAGCTATGCCAAGAAGGAAATGTTTTCGCTGGCTCATTCGCTTTAAACCGCCGCAACTCTCTAATAGTCTAGATCCGTTTGACATTAACGATTCAATTCGATTAAATCGAGAAGATCCCGCTGTGCTCCAGGCTGATGCCTCAAGCAAAGGCGTGGTTCAGTCGGTACGGCTCCGGGCAGTCAGACTCCCACCTTGCTCCATTTTCAGGCAGAGGCAGCTCCAAGCGAGCGATCGCTCAAGCCTGCTCAGGGGTGTTCATTCCTTAGCCCCAAACCCACGGTAGGACCCCCCGCGCCGCCGCTTTTCATAGATCTCAGTGGAGGAAAGATGCCGTTTGTTGCTTGCCGCCGTCTTTGGCTATCGGTGCTGTCTTTGCTATGCCTCTGTTCTGTTCCCGCTGTTGCGCAGGTATCGGCAGGCTTATCCGGCCGGGTCACTGATCAAACCGGCGCTGCAGTGCCGGGAGCCGCGGTAACTGCGAAAAACCTGGATACAGGCGCCACCCGCACCACCATCACGGACCAGGCGGGCAGGTACGAACTACCTGCTCTTCCTATCGGCAAATATGAAGTCCATGGGTCGGAGAACGGATTTGAGGAGCAGATCCGCACAGGAATTCTCCTTGTTGTGGGCCAGGATGCAACCGCGGACCTGAGCTTACAGATCGGCAGGGTGAACCAGCAGGTAAAGGTGGTTGCGGACGTTCCGATTGTGAATGCCACCACCAGGGATATCTCCGGGCTGGTAGGAGAGCAGGAAGTGAAAGAGCTTCCTCTGAACGGGCGGAGCTACGATTTGCTTCTCACAACCAATCCTGGAATTGTCAACTTCACCTGGGAGAAGACCGGCGGCATTGGGGTATCGAACTCGACCACAGGCAACAATTTCGCGGTTTCAGGCAATCGTCCACAGCAGAATTTGTTTTTACTGAACGGGGTAGAGTTTACCGGTGCGGGGGAAAACAACATGCAGCCCGGCGGCCCCAGCCAACTCCTGCTCGGGGTGGAGGCGGTGCGCGAGTTCAACGTGCTGCGCGATTCTTACGGCGCGGAATACGGCAAGCGGCCAGGTGCTCAAGTAACGATTGTGACCCAGTCGGGAAGCAACCAGTGGCACGGCTCCGTCTACGAATTTCTGCGCAACAATGTTTTCGATGCCCCGAATTATTTCGACCAAGGATCGGCTCCCCCCTTTCAGCGGAATCAGTTCGGCGCTGCCGCAGGGGGGCCGCTCAAGAAAGACAAGACCTTTATCTTCGCAAATTACGAAGAATTCCGGCAGCACCTGCACCAGACCTCAGTTGCGTTTGCGCCCGATTTGGCTTCGCGCGCGGCCGCCGTGCCCAGCGTCAAGCCGCTCTTGAACCTGTGGCCTACGCCGGCCCCCACTGATCCCGATTTCAACGGCATCGCACAGGTCTCCAGCAGTCCTTTGCAGACCATTCGGGAAGACTTCGGGACCGCTCGATTGGATCAGGTCTTCTCTCCGAAAGATAGTCTCTTCGGGGTGTATACCGTCGACGACGGCGCCGACGTCACGCCCACTACGATTGACCCTTACAGCACCGACATCTTGAATCTACGGGAGCAGGTCGCCAGCCTGGAGGAGACCCACGTCTTTTCTCCGGACTTGTTGAATACCGCCCGTTTCGGGTACTCCCGCGCCGGCTACTTTTTTACCGGCGAGCCGACGCCCGGTGCCCCGGCGGCCGGCGTGCCCGGCTTTCTCGCAGGACATCCGGTGGGCGCGGTGGTTGTTGGCGGAAGCGCGGCTTCCAATCCTCAGGCACAGATTGGCCTAGCTGGAAGCAATAACGGAAGCAACCTGAAAATGGCGCGGAATCTATATACCTATGAAGACCGGGTGTCGCTGACTCATGGGTCGAATCTATTTACTTTCGGCGCATGGCTGCAACAGTTTCAATCGAACGAAGCCATAGCCCTCAGCCAGTTTGGGCAGGCGACATTTACCAGCCTGCAGACCTTCCTTACGGGCACTACCGCCAGTTTTCTGTATACACCTACGCCGACTGAGATGAATTGGCGGTCTTTGTTTGGGGCCCTCTATGCCCAGGATGTCATTCGGGTCGACCCCAAACTGACGCTGACTCTTGGATTCCGTGGTGAATTCTCCACCGGATGGAACGAGGCCCATGGACGCGCCGCCAACTATACATTTACCAATGGAGTGATCTCCAGCCAACCGCGCGTGGCAAGCAGCGCCTTCACCGTAAACAACGCAAAATTTCTCCCCGAGCCGCGAATCGGTGTGGCCTGGAGTCCCTCTCTGGGGAAGACCGTGGTGCGCGCCGGATTCGGGATCTACAACGAGCTTCAAGATGCGTTGGGATACCGCATGGATCAAAACGCGCCATTCAACACGACCTATAGCATCGCTGCGCTGCCGGTATCCGCGCTGCCTCTCAATCCTCAAGCCCCGCCGCCGGCAAAGGCGTTAATCATTCCTGGGGGAGTTCAACCCGATCTCAAAATGCCGACACTGATCTCTTACTCGCTGAGAATCGAACAGGAACTTACCCCGAATACGTCTTTGACTGTGGGCTACATCGGATCTCACGGCTACCACGAGTTAGTGGGTATCGACGCCAACCAGCCTGTGCCAGCTATCTGTCCGGCGGCGCCTTGTCCCGCGAGCTATCCCAGCACTTTCCCCGGAGCGCTGGCAAATTCGCCTGTTCCTGCCGGGTCCTATTACATTCCTGCCGGAGCCCTGAAGGCTAACCCCACACTGGCCAATACCTGGACCTGGTTTTCCGTCGGCGACAGCAGCTACAATGCGCTCGAAGTCGATCTCAGGCATCGCTTCAGCCACGATCTTTCCTTACGCGGTGTCTACACCTGGTCTAAGGCACTGGACGATGGCGATTCATTGAACGGCACAGCCGCGGGGAATGCTCCGGGCCTGGTGTCCAATCCTTACGACGTGCGCGCGGACTGGGGTCCCGCCACCTACGATGCGCGCAACGTAGGGGTAATCAGCGCAGTCTACGCATTGCCCTTCGGAAACGGGAAGCGCTTCGCCAATGGCTTAGGAAGATTCGGCAATGGAGCAGCCGGCGGCTGGTCGGTGAACAGCATTGTCACTCTGCAATCCGGATTCCCCTTCACCCCGCAGCTCAGCTACAATCCCTCGAACAATGGGGATACGCGCAATCCGGTAAGGCCGTTCGCGAATCCGAATTTCACCGGTTCTGCGATCATCGGCAAACCATCTCAGTGGTTTAATCCCAACGCATTTTTACCGCCGCCGCCGAACAGCGGTTTTTATGGAAATTTGGGGCGCGATAGCCTGGTTGGCCCCGGACTCGCCACTTGGGACTTTTCCGCGGTCAAAGACACGGCCATTCACGAGCGCCTCTCGCTGCAATTTCGAGCCGAACTCTTCAATTTATTGAATCGGGCTAATTTCAATACGCCCAATCTGATTGTATTTACGCCCTCGGGAGTTTCGGGCACAGCGGGAGCGATAACCAGCACGTCGACAACCTCCCGCCAGGTTCAATTCGCCTTGAAGCTGCTGTGGTAGGAGAGCGGTCAATCCTTTTGCAGCATGACCTCGGTTGACTTGATCACAACCGTAACGATATCTCCCTTTTTAAGCGCTAGCTCTTCGGCACTTCTGCGGGTAATCACGCTTTCGACCAGGTTTTCACCAACACGGACCACGACGTGGGCCATTACGCCGCCGAGCTGAATCTCTTCGACGGTTCCTTTGAGCTGATTGCGGGCAGAGAGTGTCATGCCAAGAGATTAGTCCAAGCGTCCTCTCTGCGTGAAGATCGGGTGGAATCCCAGGTTCCAGAATCGGGACCTGAGGCGCCCTAAATTTGTTTGAAGGATGGTCTAAAACCACCACGAATCGACAAATGTCAGGGCTGGAAATCTCATGCCACGGGAACGCCAGACAGCGAGAAAAGCGATCCGGCGAGCGTTGACGGCCGGCTGCTTAGCTTCTCCCAATTGCCGCACTCCACCACGCGCCCGTTCTCGACAACATAGATTGTCTCCGCCCTCCGTACGGCGGAAGCGCGATGCGCGATCAGCACAATCGTGATTCGTTTCTTGAGCTGCTCGATTGCATCAAGAATGCGCTTCTCGTTTTCCATATCCAGGCTGTTGGTTGCCTCGTCGAGAATAAGCAAGGACGGCTTTCTCAGGAGAGCGCGGGCGAGCGCGATGCGCTGGCGTTGTCCATTCGACAAGAGAACGCCCCGGTCGCCGGCCATGGTGTCGAGGCCGCGGGGCAGATCGAAGACAAACTCCGCCGCGGCCAGCGTGAGCGCTTCTCGAAGATCGTCTTCGGTTGCGCCCGGCCGGGCCCACAACATATTTGCCCGCACCGTGTCGTGGAACAACGTCGTATCTTGCGCGACATAACCGACCTGCCGCCGCCAGGCGCGCCCAGCCTGCTGGGTAATCGCGACGCCATCCACCAGCACGCGGCCGCTGTTAGGGAGCAAGAGTCCGTTTATCACGTCGGCGATGGTGCTCTTACCCGCTCCGGAAGCGCCTGCGATGGCGGTAATCTTGCCGGCGGCGATGGTGAGAGACATTCGATCGAGCACCCAGGGCAATTGCGACTCGTAGCGAAAGGAGACCTCCTCCAGCCGGAGTTCATGAGTCAGGACAGGAGCGGGGCCGGAAACGGCGGGATCGGAGCTGGTGGAAACCTCGGCGTTTTCCCGGCACTCCTGGCTGATTCTACCGATGGCTTCAAATGCTGGAAGGTCGGCGAGAAACGCCTGAAGCTGGCCACTGCCAGAAGCGAGCCGCGGCATTAGCCGGGTGAAAATCGCCAGCAGCAGAAGAATGTTTGCCGCCCCGACCCGGAGCCCCCGCAGTGAGACGAAGATCACGGCGCCCAGCACCACCAGCGAGCCGGCTTCGAACCAGAACGCCGCCGCTGCCTGGTTTCTAGTGCTGTGCAGGCTCTGGTCGAGCGCGGTCTTCTCAAGCGCGGTAAACATTTCCAGATTGGCAGCTTGGGCGTCATACGCTTTGATTGCCTTCAGACTCTGCAGATGTTCGGTGGCGGCGGAGTATACCGCACTCACCGTCCGTGACAGCGCCTCCCCGCTTTCATGCACCGCGCGCATCCAGCGGCGTGAGAACAACATCAGGACCGCTCCGGCCGCCAAAACCATAACTGTTGTAGCCGCGGAGAGTTTGAGCGCAAGAGCAACATAGACCAGCGAAAGAGTGAGACTGGCAAGAAAGCTGATGAAGAGATAAGTGGCGCTTGCCACCCGTGCGAGCTCCGAGGTCAGCGCGTGGGTAAAATCCGACGAGCGGCGGCGGGCCAGAAAAAGCCACTCGGCATTGATGATGTCCTCATAAAGCCGCAGGCTGAGAGCCATCTCATACTTCAGCACCGTACGGAAAGTCCGTACCGTCTGCGCCCGGCCGAAGAGGGAACGAAGAGCCATTAGCAGCAGAAAGACCATGAGCAGAGTGGCGAGCCAGAGCGATTGGGGAAGCCCGCTCGAGGTGAGAAGCTTCTGGATCTCGGCAGTGTAATGCCCCAGGTGTTTCTGATTTGTGGTATTGAAGCCAGCGATTTCGAGCACGGGAAAGAGCAGTGCGACCCCCAAGCCTTCGCTCAGGGAAGCAAGGGTAATCAAGCCCACCGTGGTCAAGAGTTGCCAGCGCGCGATCCCAATCAGGCTGACGAGATATTCCCGCGCGGAATGAAGCAACCGGCTATTGGAGACACTCGGGGTCTTATGGTCTTCCGATAGATCCCGGCACAGATCTTCTGACAAAGCTGGCGCCATGGTCAAACCTTAGCAGAGCGAGGCTGGTGCTAGCATAAAACCAACGTTGCATTGAATAAGGCACGATCCAATGACGTCTATCAGCCGCACATCCACTGTAAGTCATATCCCCAATTCCGTAGCCGCGGACGTAGCCGGCGAAACGGTGCTGATGAGCCTGGAGCGCAATCGCTGCTATGCGCTGGGCAAAATCGGCAGCGATATCTGGCTCCGGCTGCAATCGCCCGTCCGCGTCGCGGACCTGGTCGCCGCCTTGAGCGGAGAATACGATGCGTCGCCCGAAGTGATCGAAACGGATGTCATGGAACTGCTCACCCAACTGGCGGAGGAAGGTCTCATCTGCGTCGATTGAAAGACTCCTCTTGGCCACGGCGGCTGCTCTCGACTCTCCGCTCAGCTTAGGTACAATCAAGCCGAGCCGAAGATAATCCCAGACCAGGAATCGGGCCTGGGCCGGCCCATCTGCAGGTACAGCCACGAGCGGCCAGGAAACCTGGGCCGCCGCTATAAACACGTCAGTGTAACTCTGATAGTGCTCCAGAAGGGGAGTGAATGGAAGCATTAAACATCAAGAGCGGAGATCAAAGCCGCTGGGACATGGTAAGCCTGGGAGAAGTCATGCTCCGGCTGGATCCGGGCGAGGGCAGAATCCACACTGTCCGCCAATTCGCCGCCTGGGAGGGCGGCGGTGAATACAACGTCGCCCGCGGGTTACGCCGCTGCTTTGGCATGCGCACAGCGGTTGTCACCGCCTTTGCGGATAACCCGATCGGACGTCTGCTGGAGGATTTCATTCTTCAGGGGGGCGTCGATCCGTCGCTGATTCGCTGGGTTCCGTATGACGGCATAGGACGCACGGTCCGCAACGGCCTTAACTTTACCGAGCGCGGCTTCGGCGTGCGCGCCGCCGTAGGCTGCTCGGACCGCGGCAACACCGCCATCTCACAAGTGAAGTCAGGCGATTTCGATTGGGAGGCCATCCTGGGCCCGGGCAATGGGTCTCGCTGGCTGCATACCGGTGGCATTTTCGCCGGTCTCTCTCCATCCACTCCGCAGGTTGCCGTCGAGGCGCTGGATAAGGCACGGCAATACGGTACCGTAACCTCCTACGACCTGAACTATCGCGAGTCGATGTGGAAGGCCATCGGAGGCAAGGCCAAGGCGCAAGAGGTCAATCGCGAACTAGTAAAGAAGATCGACGTGCTCTTTGGCAACGAGGAAGACTTCTCCGCGACTCTGGGAATTAAGCTTGAAGGAGTCAAGGAAGACTTTCACGAGTTGCCGGTGGCCAGCTACCAGACCATGCTGCGCGAGGTGGCCGACGCTTATCCCAACCTCAAATTGGTGGCCACCACGCTGCGCACCGCCAATACCGCATCGCGCAACGCGTGGGGCGCGATGGCGATTTACCAGGGTGAGATCCTCTACGTTCCGCAGCGGGAGGTCGATATTCTGGACCGTGTGGGCGGAGGCGATTCATTCGCTTCAGGCCTGATCTATGGAATGATGATGGGCAGGCCTGCTGCCTGGGCCTTAGCCTGCGGAGTGGCACACGGCGCCCTGGCGATGACAACTCCGGGAGACACCAGCACCGCGACCCGCGCCGAGGTAGAGCGCGTGATGGCGGGCGGGTCAGCCCGAATCAGCCGGTAAAGGGAAAAAGAAAATGGCGAACGAGATTCAACAGCAGTTGGAAGCGGCGGGCCTTATTCCTGTTCTTCGCGCTAGTTCCGCGAGTGAAGCTCTGGCGGTGGTCGAGGCCATGGTGGCCGGCGGAGTCACCGTAGTCGAAGTCACTATGACCGTGCCTGGCGCAATAGACGTGTTGCGCGAGCTCAAGAAAAATTATGGCGGCAAGTTGCTGCTGGGATCGGGAACTGTAACCGACGCCAGCCAGTGCGAGGCTACCATCGACGCCGGCGCTGTCTTTGTGGTCAGTCCCAGCCTGCACCTCGATGTTATTCGCAAGACCAAAGAAATGGGTGCGGTCTCGATCCCGGGGGCGTTGACTCCGACCGAAGTCATTACTGCCTGGAACGCCGGAGCCGATTACGTCAAAGTTTTTCCTTGCTCCGCTCTTGGAGGAGCGCCCTACCTCAAATCGCTCCGCGCTCCGTTTCCTCAACTGAAGCTCATCCCCACGGGAGGAGTTACCCTCGAGACGGCGGCCGGCTTCCTGCTGGCGGGCGCCTCCGCTTTGGGCGTCGGTTCCGACCTGGTCAATGTTGCCGCGATTACCGAGGGCAAGCCCGAGATCATCACCAATGCGGCGCGCGCCTATCTCAACGTGATTTCCAAAACCCGGGCAAGCGGTGCTGTAGCAAAGCGTTCCTAGGCTGCACCTCGTGGGAACTGCTTCCGTGCGCTTCGAAAATACTCGGAACTTTGAAAATCATTTGTTGCGTCCCGCAGGGACGGCTGAATTTCCTCAAAACATATTTCAGTCGTCCCTACGGGACTCATTTCACTCGCCGATCTGTGGTAAAACCCCAGGCTAGCTTCGCGAAACTGGGGCACCGGTTTTCTCGACTCTGGCGAGAGAAATGCGGTCTTCCGATTTTGCGATGGCCGCCGGCGAAGCGGAATATCCCCTGGCTGCTGGAGGCTTACACTGTCAATCCGAAAATGACAATCTTCATCCGCTTCCGTTTCTATCGCCTTTGAGGAGCGGAGAATCCCAGGTCCAGAATCGGGATCTGGGGCCTGCCCGTTGGCGTTATCCGGATCCTTCCAAGGAATTGGGTCCTCAGGCCCGAATTCTCGGACGTGGGTCTTTGCATAGCCCTCGAGTCTATGGATGCACTTTCAACCCGAGGTGATTACCGGAATAAATTTGCCAGCCACAGGTGGTTGCAACCGCATCCTACTCGGCATGTCGAGGAAAGGGACATCGCGATCTCAAGATGAAATATATCTGCACTTTGCCTTCGCCATCGCCGCGAGCTTCGGATTGTGGATACTCTTTGTTGCCAGCGTTCACCTCCGCGAAATGCTCTTGGGCCTGCTCACGACGTTGGCCGCCACGGTTTTCTGCGTCTTCGTTTGGCGCTCCCGGCAGCGCCATCTCAAACTACGCGTGCGCGATGTGGCCCAGTGCTGGCGTATCCCGTGGCTTCTCCTGAGCGACGCCGGAGTAATCACCTGGGTGCTGTTCAAGGATCTGCTCCACATTTCACCGGCGAAGTCGCTTTACCGTGTGACCGGCTTCGAGTCTTCCCGGAACGATCCTGTCGCGATGGCCAGGCAGGTCCTGGCCGTCGCCTATACAACGGTTTCGCCAAATTCAATTGTTCTCGGGATTGATGAGAATTCCCGCCGCATGCTCTTTCATCAACTCGAGCGCAGCGAAGTCTCGAAGATGACCTTGAACCTGGGGGCCAAAGTATGAATCCCTGGGAGATCGGCGGCGTTGCGGTGATGGCGACGCTTATCCCTTGCGCGGACATGTGCCTGCGTGGATCTCCGGAGCGCCGGCTGGTCGGCATGGAGATGGCCAGCATTGTCATCACACTCGCGATGGTGTTCTTGACCGTAGGCTTTGGCCGCACTCCCTATATCGACCTGCCGCTCGCCTTGGCCATCATGTCTTTTGGCGGGGGGCTGGTCTTTGCCCGGTTCCTGGAGAAGCACCTATGACAGTCCGGCACATTGCAATTCTTATATTCCTGGCCGCTTCCGTGCTGTCCTGCTGGATCGGCGTGCTCGGCATGTGGCGCATGCGCGAGCCTGTCCAGGCGCTTCATTACCTGGCGTTACCGGCGGCACTGGGAGGTGTTGCGCTTACTGTCGCGGTCTTCCTCCAGACGGGGCCGGGCCAAGTGGCATTCAAGACCTGCGCGATTGCAGTCGTCTTGCTGGCTATCAACTCCGTAGTGACGCACGCAACCGCCCGCGCTTTCCGAGTTCGCGAACTAGGGCACTGGGAACCCCGAAAGGGCGATCTGCTGGAGTTTGTCTCGAAAGAGGGCCAAGTATGACTTGGGCCGGAGCCGGAATTCTGCTGCTGATCGCTGTCTCGGGATTCGCGGTGGTACGCACGCGCGATGTAACTTGCCAGGTCCTCGCTCTCGGCTTCTATGGCCTGCTCTCGGCGCTCATGTTTTTCTATTTTCAAGCGCCCGATGTCGCCCTTTCCCAGATCACGGTGGGCGCTGTCGCGCTTCCCCTGATGGTGATGCTCGCGATTTCCCGCATGCGCTTCCGGAAGGCGGTCCGCGAACCGCGGAGGCGAGCATGAGTGAACGCGCGCGTACCCGTATCTTCCTGGTTGCCGGCCTGATCTTCTTTGCGACATATTGCTATGCGGCCAAAAATTTGCCGCCATGGGGGTACTACCGCGGTTCTTATGGCGATGTTATCGCTCGCCTGGCAGTCTATGAGCGGCATGCCACCGACACGGTAAACGCCATCAACTACGACTACCGCGGCTTCGATACGCTGGGAGAGGAATTCATACTCTTCGCCGCGGTCCTGGGAGTGATGCTATTGCTGCGCCGGGAAGAAGGAGCAAATGTCAAAGATGTTGGAAAAGTGGAAGACCGTCCGCCGCTAAGCCTCACCATCCGGGCCCTGGCGCTGCCTTCTGTCGGTATTACAGCTGTCTTCGGCTATTACATCGCTTTGCATGGGCAACTTACTCCTGGGGGCGGCTTTCAGGGTGGAGTCATCCTTGCCACCAGCTTGCTTCTGGTCTATTTGGCGGAAAACACCGAGGCCTTCCGCCGCATTACCTCGCATACAGTAATCGAAGTGGTGGAGGCGGCTGGAGCCGGATCCTACGCTCTGATAGGCCTTCTGCCCCTGCTCTTCGCCCTTCCGTTTCTGACCAATATCCTTCCCTTGGGCACGACGGGGGATGTTTTTTCCGCGGGTACCATTGCGCTTATCAGCGCCTGTGTGGGCGTTGAAGTGACGGCTGCTTTTCTGCTGGTCATCTACACCTATCTGGAGGAAATCATCACCGGTCAGATCCCCGCGGATTGACGCCGGGGGATGGATGAGGATCGAATCATGCCCCATGTGCTTACTATGCTGCCCTACGTCACTGCTGCCTGGCTCTTCTTCTGTGGCTTGTACGGCCTGGTCACCAGCCGCCACCTGGTGCATTCGGTCATCTGCCTGGCCATTCTGCAGAGTTCGACTTATGTGCTGCTGCTCGGCATCGGATATCGCATCGGCGGCACGGCCCCGGTATTCGCGGATATAGCTCCCGGCCGCCTCACGGTCGATCCGGTGGTGCAGGCGCTGATGCTTACCGATGTGGTGGTGGAAGCAGTGGTGGTTGCGCTTTTGCTGGCCATGGTAGTCAAAGCGCATGAAAAATCGGGTACTGTTCAACCGTCGGACCTGCGGACCATGAGAGGGTGAATGAGAGCGAGTATATCTAGCTGCGGTTGCAGCGCCGCCCTTTCCCTCTTCTTTTCTTTCTGTCATTCCCGAAGGGAATCTGCTTTTCGTTTCGAATACCTTGGCTACGTACCCAGTACCATCGCACTCGAGAAGCAATACAGAAGGCCAGAGCATCGCAAATCGACAGAAGGATACTGAACAGGCCAATGAGCTTCCCAGTCGCTCTTCCTGTGCTGCCCGTCGCGATCCCTCTCCTAGCCGCGGCGCTTCTTGCCATGCTGCACCGATGGCTCGCGCGCGCCGCTGCGGATAGTACCGGCATCGCGGTTGCGGCCTTCAATCTGGTTGTTTCACTCCTGCTGTTGAGCCGCGCCTCGCAGCACACGATTGTCTATTGGTTTGGCAATTGGTATCCGCGCGGGCGCATGGTTCTGGGTATCACCTTCGTCGTGGATCCTGCGGGCGCGGGTCTTTGCGCTTTGGCCGCCTTTCTTACCTTGCTGGCATTTCTCTTTTCCTGGCGTTTTATGGATGCTGGCGCCAACCATTATCACCCGCTTATGTTGATTTTTCTGGCCGCGATGTCGGGCTTCTCCCTTACCGGCGATCTCTTCAACTTGTTCGTCTTCTTCGAATTGATGAGCACAGCCGCTTTTGCGCTCTGTGGCCTGAAGACAGGGGAGCCGGCGCCCCTACAGGGAGCCTTCAACTTCGCCATCACCAACACCATCGCCGCTTTTATGGTGCTCACCGGCATCGGCTTGCTTTACGCCGTGACCGGCGCGTTGAACATGGCGCAGATCGGCTACCTGATCGGAAGCCGTCACGATCCGCTGGTGCTCTTTGCCGGCGCCTTGCTGACCTGCGGCTTCTTTATCAAAGCGGCCATTGTGCCCTTTCATTTTTGGCTGCCCGATGCCCACGCAGTCTCTCCCACGCCGGTATGCGTGCTCTTTTCCGGCTTGATGGTCGAACTCGGACTTTATGCGGTGCTGCGCATTCAGGCGGTCATCTTTGAGCAATCGTTCTCTTCCCATGCCAGCAGTCTGCGGGCCATTCTGCTCGCTCTCGGCGCTCTCACCGTAGTGGTGGGAGGAGTGATGTGCTATGCCGAGCATCATCTCAAGCGCCAGCTCGCATTTTCGACCATCAGTCACACCGGCCTAATGCTGGTCGCGCTGGCGCTCAAAAGCCCATTCGCCATCGCGGGTCTGCTGATGTACTTGTTCGCCCATGCTCTGGTCAAATCCGGCCTGTTCTTTGTCTCTGGGATCCTGCTCCACCGCCTGCGCACCATCAGCGAGCCTGCCCTTTTTGGCCGGGGCCAGGGTCTGCTCTTCACCGCGGCCCTTTGGTTCTTGGGAGCTTTGGGTCTTGCCGGAGCGCCCCCATTCTCGACCATGCTGGGCGAATCGCTGACCTCTCGCGCCGGCGAAGCTCTTGGTCTCGGCTGGCTGCCTTACCTCTTTATTGTTGGAGGAACTTTGACCGGGGCAGCTCTGCTTCGAGTCGGAATGCACGTTTTCCTCGGCTGGGGCGAGGCCGGAGTAAGCGATCACTCCGCCCAAGTGGGCGAGCAGCCCGAAACAAAGGAGGAATACCAAACTACTGCCTGGTACCATTTCACCCCGGCGGCTATCTGCATTTTGGGCGCGATCGCCGCCACCTGGATTCCGCACTTGCGCCAGTGGATGCTGCTTGCGGCCAGCCGCCTTTGCGCCCAGCAAGAATATGTGCGAACCGTATATACGGGAGCAACGTCTCCTGTATCTCAGGGAAGTATGTATCTTAATTTGACCTCATCCGCTGCACGCGGGAGCGTAGCCGTGCTGCTGGCGCTGCTCTTGGCCTGCACCTCCGTCTTTCGCACCCGCATCGCGAGGTCTTTGCGCCTGGGAGCGTTCCTGGAGGGTCCGATGAAGCCTCTACGTACTCTGCAGAGCGGCCATCCCGGAGACTATGTGATGTGGATTACGGTGGGCGCTGCAGCGGTCTCCGGCGCCTTCGTGCTCTTTCTCCGCTAGAAAATCCAAGTGCGACGCGTTCCATTCAGTGGCATGAATGCGGGGCACCCAATTTTCACGCACTTGAGTTGGGCCGCAGAAAAGCTTATTTTCAACTAATTTCAGCAGCTCTTGCTCTCGGGAGATACATCCGTGGTTGGCAGAACGACGGAAAACACTGTGCCTCTGTGCGGTTCCTTGGTGCTCGAGCGGACACGAATCGAGCCGCCGTGCTTGTCGATGAGCTGCTTGCTAACCCACAAGCCAAGCCCGGTCCCGATCTCTCCCTTTGTGGTGAAGAAAGGCTCAAAGATGCGCCTGCGGAGCGAGGGGTCGATACCGTGGCCGGTATCGGCGATGGTGACTCTGACATGACGGCTGCCATTGCTGGATTTGGACGAAAGCGAAGCCCGCAATCTGACCACTCCTCTTTCGGGAAGCGCATCCAGGCTGTTGACCAGCAAGTTGGCAAATACTTGCCGGAGCTCTCCCGCGATGCCTCTCACCTCCAAGTGTTGTTGCTCATACTGCTTTTTAACATTGACCTGCTTGGCCTTGAGCCTAGACTGCAGAAGGTTGAGCGTAGAGTCGAGCAAGGCAGGGACGGAGACGGTTGTGGGCGCGGACGACTCGCGATAAAAACCGAGCGACTGGCGAGCGATATGAGAGACCCGCATGAGCTCATCTTCCGCCATCTTCAAGTATGTGCGAGTCGCCTGCGGAAGCTCAGCGCTGGTTTGCGCGAGATACAGAGTATTCATCACGCACTCCAGCGGATTGTTGATTTCGTGCGCGATGCTCGCCGCCATCCTCCCCGCGTAAGCAAGCTTCTCGCTGCGGATTAAGCCTTCGTGAACGTGCTTGAGGTCCTCGATGTCGGTGCAAGTGCCGAACCAGCGCCTGGGGCCGCCCTCCGTCTGCCGGATGGGAATGCCGCGCGCCAGATGCCAGCGATAAGCGCCATCGCTTGCGCGCCGCATCCGGTATTCGATTTCGTAGACGGTCCCGGTTCTGACAGCCTCGGCCCAAGCCATGAACGCGCGTTGGCGATCGTCAGGGTGCAGGGCATTGAGGAAGCCCCGTTCTCCCAAAGATTGCTCTGCTGTAAGGCCGGTGAACCGGTACCACCAGTCGTTCAACAGATCGACTTTACCCGAGGCATCCGCCGACCAGGCCATATTTGGGGCTGCATTGGCAAGCGCGCGGAACCGCGCCTCGCTCTGCCGCGCCGCCTCCTCCGCCCGGAGGCGTCGTTTGCTCTCGTGAACGCTTGCTCTGTAAGCCGTTTCCGTCAGCTCGTGCTGCCGCATTGCGGTAAGCAACAACTGTTGATTGATGGCGCTCGCCTGTTGGTGGAAATCTCTGGTCTCCGTTACCACGATGGCGATGCCTGAGGGCCGCTGCTGAACAATTCCATTCGGGGTGTCGCTTGAGAGAACGATCGGCCACATCATCAACGACTGAAAGAGAGAGGGATGATCGGGGTTCACTTGCTCGGTGTAAGTCTCGGGTTCTCCCGTGTTGTAGACCCTTTCCAGCAGCAGCGAGCACACATCCGCTTCCGGCATGATTTCACAAAACGCCTTTCCCGTCAGTTCCTGCCTGGTCTTGCAAAGCAAACGGCAAAAGGCGGGATTAGCGTAGCGAATGCTATGCTTGGTCCCTTGCACCGACGCAATGGGCAGCGGCGCGCTCTCGGCGATGGCGCCCAGGCCGGCGTGTCGGGTACGCTGCCGGAGCTCGCTCCCGCTTGCTCTTGCTCCGCGAAGTGAACAGGCTGATCAAGAGGGAATTGATGTGGTCGATTCATACGCCCTTCTACTCTTCAATTTGCGCGAATGTATCTCTCACTTACTTTCGCCGGACGGATTCAACGGCTCAGGAACGCCGGTGATAAGTCCGCGATAGGCGCGAAGACGGTCAGGCGCAACTACTAGCCCCTGAGAGGTGATTTCATATTCCCGGATATCCCTGTTGTGACTTCCGCCGCGTGTCTTGACAACGACCAAAACTTTGCGAAACTGGCCGTCGATCTCCACATAATTGAGCCGGATTAGATCGTCCGTGAGGAACGAGATGGAATACGCGCTGAAAGGGAACTCAGTCGCGGATTCCGGCAATTCAACCGTGCTCAGGATCGTAACACCGATTCCTGTTAAGACGCTGATCATCCGGTACAAAGATTCGCGAAAATCGGTACGGAAACCAGGCGCCAGCGCCAGTTCGAAGCCTGCCAGGGAATCGATCACCAGGCGCTTGGCCCCGATCCTGCGAACCGCATCCAGAATCTCCTGCAGAGTTTCATCGACCGAGAGAATCCAGAGGGCGAAGGTAGAGGATGTCCAGTTTCCCTTCGGTTTGTGGCGTTTGTAAGTCAAGCCCGAAAGATTGGGCCCGCCGGGTATACTCTTGCGGCCTTTCCTCGAAGACGGCTACAATCGCCGGTTCGCCCTGGCGGATGCCTTCGGCGACGAATTGCGTCGCCAACACTGATTTGCCCGTCCCCGTCGGCCCTGAGATCAGAACACTGTCTCCTTCGGGAATGCCTCCATCCAACATCCGGTCCAACTCCTGAATACCGGTCGAGAGACGACGCCCGGAGCGGATCCTCTTCTTCTCCTCGGACATCCCGAAGGTGCGCGAGAAGGCTTGCAGTCCCTCTTCAGTTATGCGGAAAGTGTGCAGCCCGGGCACGGAGGCCTGTCCCCGCAACTTCACAACCTGTAATTTGCGTACCGATGGAATTTCGCTCCGCCGACTGGGAGAGCCAAAAAAGACCGTCGGCCACACTGAAGACTCCATTGTCGCGTATCTCCGATTGATCGTATTCGCCAATCAGAAAGGTGGTGGCTTGCCAACTGGTCAAGTGCAGGGCCAATCGTTGCACGAACGATTGCAATTCCATATCTCCCGCTCCTTGCGCCGCGCCGCGCGCCAGGGTGCGAAAGGAATCGACGACTACAATAGCCGGGTTGAAGGCCTCGACCTCTTTGGTGATCTCCGCCAAGACCGCATTTAAATCGCCCCCCAGCACCGCCTCGCTCAGATTGATGAAGCGGATGGACCGGTTCAGCTTCGATTGATCGAAGAAGGTGTACTGCTGCTGGTAGCGAAGCATTTTTATAGTAGGCTCGCCGAGCACCGTAAAATAGAGCGCCGGGCGCTCAGCGGTCGCGTTGGCGAATACGAACTGATGTCCCAGCGTAGTCTTGCCGCTTCCCGGATTGCCGGCGATGATATTGAACGAAAGTTCGGGAAGGCCGCCGCCCAGGATCTCATCGAGCCCCGGGACTCCTGTGGGCAATTTGCGTATCGTGACTTTATTTTTTGAGTTCACCGGATAGTTTCCCTCTTGCTGGACCGTTCTCCTATGATCATTGCCCCTCCGCGCTGGCTGGCTGATCATCCAAAAAGGCCTTCCAATCGAGCTCTGGCCACGCATCCTCTACTATGCGCAGCGTTAATTCGCCGCCAATAAACGTATCCAGAAGCCCCAGGAGTTGAGACAGCAGAATAACCCCTCCGGCATTGTGGTCGAGTTCGGCCCCAAGTCCTTCGATTGATCCGTCCGGCTTCGCAGTGAGCACGGCTAGTCCGGGATCTCGCTGCTTCGCGAGCGCCAATGCGCGTGAAAGCAGGGAATAAAAGCCTGTTACCCCCGCGAGTGTGCTGAGCCGCCGCCGTAGTTTCTCGATCACCTGCGACGTGGCCGGTGTCTGCCCTCGCTTTCCCGAAGCAGCTTCCACGGCGACCAGCCGTTGAGCGAGACTCCTTATTTTTGGGGGGAGCGAATCCATGTCCACAGATGTGATGCCTATTGACCGACATAAGGCACGCACAAAGCACAGAAAATGCAGTTCTTTTGCAGTGCCGGTTGCATTTTGGCCGCGACCGCTGTGGCATACGGCAAAACCCCAGGCGCCTTTTTGACATTTGCCTACTCGCGCCATCAGTTGGTCGCGGTAGGGATACCAGTTGCCTGGTACCCCCCGCACAGATCCGTACGAGCGCTCATTAGCGCATACGGCTCCTATCGTGGATGAGTGGCGGTGAAGCGGCGCACGGGATGGGGATGGAGCTGACGCGGTATGGGCAGCCATTTCTCAGCTAAGTGATGCATCTGGCACCAGGAAAACCGGCGCTTCTGGCTGCGACGAAGAAGGGTCAATCGCCAGAGCCTGGTGAGCCGTTCCCGGAAGATGCCTAACTGAGTGAGATTGCCCGGAACCGCATGGTAGTTGAAGTAGCCTTGGACGACCGACTTGAGCCATTCCCCGGTTTGGGACACGGGATCGTGCATACGCTCGCGCAACTGCTGCTCTATCTGCTTCAGCTTGGCCCGCATACGCTTGCGGATCGTCTTGCGCCGCACCGTGAAGTGCCCTTTCCCCGTCTTCCCGCTGATGTGCGTGAAGCCCAGGAAGTCGAACGTCTCCGGCTTGCCTTCCCCCCTTTTCCTCCGGTTTTGTTCGGCAAACCGCCCGAACTCAATCCGGCGCGTTTTGTCTGGATGGAGTTCCAGCCCAAACTTCCCCAACCGCTCCCGTAAGTGTTCCAGGAAACGGTCTGCGTCCGCCTGATGTTGGAATCCTAGGACGGTATCGTCCGCGTAGCGGACGACCGCCGCCTCGCCTTGCGCATATTTCCTGCGCCAGACGTCCACCCATAGATCGAAAGCGTAGTGCAGATAGATATTCGCCAGCAGCGGCGATATCACCGAGCCTTGCGGAGTACCCGTCTTCGTTTCCGACCACCGGCCTTCCTCCATCACTCCCGCGTTGAGCCATTTCTGGATCAGCCGCAAGATTCTGGGGTCGGCTACGCGATGCTCCACGAACTTGATCAGCCAGCTTTTGTCGAGGTTATCGAAAAAGCCTTGGATATCGGCGTCAAGCACGTAGGTCACTTTCTTCTTCAGCAGAGCGTAGGACAGCGCGTCCAGCGCTTGATGCTGGCTGCGCCCCGGCCGAAATCCATACGAAAAGCCGAGAAAGTCCTCCTCGTAAATCTGATTCAGAACGGTGACCACGGCCTGTTGGACGATCTTGTCTTCCAGGGCCGCGACCCCCAACGGGCGTTTCCGTCCGTCTTCTTTCTCTATGTACACTCTTCTCGATGGCAGCGCCCGGTAGGCTCCGCGATGCACCCGGCTGTGCAGCTCGACCAGTCGATCCTCCAGCCCGGTTTCATACTCCTGCCACGTAACCCCGTCCACTCCGGGAGCCGCCTTCCGCTTTAACGCGGAAAAGCTCTCTCGGAGCAGTCCGACGGTTACGTGGTGTAGCAAGGCGGTGAACTTCATCTCCTTGTTTGCCCTCGCTGCTTTTCGCACACCCGCCATCCCCTGGGACACGCGCTCCCCGCTCTGTGTCGAGTGCGTGCTAGGTTGATGAGTGTTCTCCTTGATCAGAGGCCTTCCCTCCTCACTCTCCGCCCTCGGTTTCCCGTCTTTGTTCGAATGATTCATAGGTACCATTCCTCTGTCCGACTCCTCGGGGACGTACATGCGGGCCGTACGGCTTTTGCCTTCTCCCGCCGTCCTGCTTCAACCGCAGGAGCCTCCGAGGTCTCCCGGTTCTCGTGCATGAAGTGTCTAGGCGTGCCTGGGGTCTACGACTACGCAGGACTGAACAGAGACTCGCGCTTGCGCCCCTGCCCATGTTGCCTTCCGCTAGACCAACAGCGTCGGCATCCTGATTTGGTGTTTTCGAAGCTCGATACCCAGCCCACCTATTCCCCTGTTTACGCTTCGTCTTACACCTCACGGTGCACTACGCAAAACTCGGGGCCGAGTGGTTCGCTACTCCTTCCTCGTAAGAATTTTCCATTCTCTGCTTCATGCCGGTTTATCCCGGCGCACTGGTCTCCCACCCTTGCTACCCACCCCAGCAAGCTCCGCTTGCCGGGGACCCCGGTTACGCAAGGATGGGGCACCCTAAATCTGCTTGAAGTACGGATCCAAAACCGCCACTAATCGAGGGTTCTATAAAGGGGGATGTCAAGAGAAAAAACTTCGGCGCGAGCGTGGCGAGGGGAGTTTCTTTTGACATCCCAGCCCTCCCGGCGAGGCCACGCTGTATGGATCGAAGTGTTGAGTGCGGCGCGATCCGGTCCCGAGTCGAGTTGATAGTAGCCGTCGGCGCTGTGGGAAAGCGGAAATCGCGGAGCGATTTCCGAGGTGGCGTAGCCACCGGCTTTTCCATAGCGCACCAGCTGGCAGCGCCAGCCCGGCTGAATTAGATCAGCATTTCTCATAATGCGACCACAGACGGCCAACAGTACCTTGCACCCATCAAGCAGAGAACGATTGGTCCAACGGAATGGCCAACCATGGTTCTATCTGAGACTCGTGGTCATATAGCTTTTTTCGGTTATCCGAAGGGGGATATGGTGCCCCATGAAACTGCACGCTGTTGGCAATGCGTCTATCCCTCGTTTAGATCCTCACCCTCGAACCGAGAGCGCAAGAACCGATCGCCCTATCGCAGCAGAGAAGCTGAAGACTGGGCCTGGATTCTAAGCGCGCTCAAGCTGCTTGTGTTTGCAATTCTGTTGCGTCGAAGCGTTCTCCTCTCTTCCATAGGATTAAAGCAATCGTTGCTATCTTGCGCGCCAGGGTTAGACGAGCCATCTCCGGCTGCATTCCCTTGGCGATCAGACTCTCGTAATATTCCCGGAATGGCCCGGGACGAATGCTGGCGGTGGTGGCCGCTCCCTTGAAGATGTTCTTCAGCTCGTGATTGTGATGGAAATTCAGTCCGGTGATTTGCACCGGTTTCTTGCTGCGTTGGATCTGGCCCTTGACCATGCGGTAATCCGCACTGCTGCGCGTCTCTAATCCTAATCCGCAGTAGCTCCAGAACTGCCGCTTGGTGCGAAACCGGTAGGGTGTCTGTACGCGTCCGATTAAAATGGCTGCGCGAATTGGCCCCAGGAAGGGGATGCTACGCAGCAGTTCGACGGCCTCGAATTTGCGGCTCTCTGTTATCAGCCCCTGGCGTGCTCGGTGCCGTACTGTGCGCAAGCTGTCGAGTTCTTCAAAAAGATACTCCGCACGCTGTTTCAGAGCGCTGTTCGCCGATAGAAGCTGCAACTGCTCCTCTCGCCGCCGCTGCCCATAAAGCGCCTTGCCCGGCGTGCTCACCACCTGGCCGCGATAGATGGCCTTCAGGCGCGCCATCACACGGGTCGTGTCTTCGGTCAGTACCGTATAAGCACGGCCTAATTACTTGAGCGCCCGCGCGCTGTTCTGCCCGTGATAAACCGGGGATAACTGGTTGCCGCGCAGCAATTCCGCCAATTTCCTGGCATCCAGTTTGTCGTTCTTGTTGCCCACCTTGAGCAGCGCATTCTTGCGCGGATTGCAGACCACTACCTTGCTCACATGGGGCTGCAGCAAATCGTACGACCATGCCGATTGGGTCGTCTCTTCCAAGGTGATCTGCACCGTCCCCCGTAATCCCTGCACCAATTCCAGAATCACTGCTCCATCGGTCGGCACAATACACTGGCTCACCTGCCGCCCCTCTTCGTTTAAGACCGCGATCGAAACACAATCCCGGTGCACATCCATTCCCACGTACTTGGTGTTAATCTTCTTGGTATTCATCTGGGCGCTCCTTCGCTGTGGGCTTCTGGTTCTTTCCCAAGCAACCAAAGCTTACTCCCGACTGGGCGCCCTTTATTATGCGTGCCCCATATCTGGCGCGCTCTTTGCGCCAGATGTGGGAAACCGCGAATCTCTCCACCCCGCTTTGCTTCGGTCGAGATGACAAAGTTAGGTGCAATTCCCAACCAAGCTTTCCTCAACCCGATTTTCATCCTCTTGACAGATTTAATGGGTTGGCGATTCATCCTTGGTGCAAAGACGGGTGCCCCAGGTCTCGATTTTGAGACCTGGGGCTTTTTCTCCACCCTAGAGAATGTTCACGGCGCGGGCCGCCAGCAGTGCAACCGTGGCAAAGGAAATCGTCGATTGCACCATCATCAGCACTTTCGCCCAGCGGGAGAGTACGGGTACATCGGTGGGAGAAAAAGCGGTGCTTGTATTGAACGCCAGAAAGAGATAATCGACAAATCCGGGAAACCAATTCCGGTCCACTGGGATGGCACATCTGCTGGTATCGATGGTCATCTGGGGGAACAGGAAATCTCCATCCGTATGCGCCGCGCGCAGCGACCGGGCATGCGGGCCTCCGGCATCGAGACGCCAATACCAGCAAGCGAAAACCAGGATATTCGTTGCCCATAAAGCTGCGGCGGAGATGAGCAGGATCTGCGGGGCTATGCGGTGCTGGGGAAGCGCGCGAACCAGCAGGGAGAGAGATAAGATCAAATCGGCAGTGACCAGGCCGGATACAACATATCCGAGAATCCGGTTCAACTGGAGGTAGCCGCTCCGCCGGGCGACGAATGCCGGTATGACCAGGATCGTGACCAAGGCCAGCAGGAGCCAATCCGGACCCATCGAGAGCGGCTCCGGGAGTGCGAAACGCAGGCCCCCTACGGCCATCAGTGCCGCCACCGAGGGCCAGCGAGGTTCCGGCCGCGGCGTGGGGGCGCTGGTTCTTGTTTTCATTGCTCGCTGAGAGCGTTTTCAACCATTACTTCGCAGGCTTTGGCGGGGGAGCCGTTTGCGAATGGGGATTCTTAATTCCCTCCAGGACGGAGCGGGACCCGCTGCCGCGTTGAATCAGCACAGTGAGTCCGATGGAGGTAAACATGAAGATAATCGCCGCCCAGGTCGTCATCTTGGTGAGGAGATTGGCCGCGCCGCGAGGGCCGAAAGCCGTCTGCGAGCCTTGGCCGCCGAAGGCGCCGGCAAGGTCCGCGCTCTTTCCCTGCTGCAGAAGAATGACGGCAATCAAGAAAATGGAGACGATCACATGGATGGCACCAATAAACCAAATCATTAAACTAAACCTCAATCGCGCAGCTCGGCCACGCCGAAATTTCGAGTGAATCGGGTCCCTTTTGGTGCGGAAGGGGGGACTTGAACCCCCATGCCTTTCGGCGCCACCCCCTCAAGATGGTGTGTCTGCCATTTCACCACTTCCGCGCTTGCAAACCTGTTCAATAGTTGATGTTATCGTGCCCCGCCGTGTACTGCAATGTGAAGAGGTCGGTAAGCTCCCCAGCTTCGGTCAAAAACGTGTGCCGCAATCCGTTTCCGGTTGCTCGGAGGATTTGGTAAAGCCAGAAGGCATTCGCGCTAGTTGACCCGGTCTCTCACATCGGCGGAAGTGGCAAGCCGGGCGCAATGCGCACAACAGAAGAAATGCCCCTCGACCTCAACTCCATGCCCGATCACTTTGCACTCGCAATGCTCACAAATAGGAGCCATCGCATGGATGGCGCACTCGAAACTGTCGAATATATGCCGCGCTCCAGCGGCTTCGACTACAAAGGCCTTGTCGTATTCGTTGCCGCAGCGTTCGCATTTCGCCATAGAACTCCTCCTCGTGCTATGCCTCATATCGCCGGCGTGGGTAAACGACGTGCCGGCTCGTGAGTCATGCCTTGGTTAGACGCAACTCAGGCGGCGAGCTTTGCCAGCCGTTCGGGATTATCGGCCTTTAGGCTCCCGACAGGACCGTCCGGAACGGGCTTGTACAGCTCTTTTCTACAGCATCTCTGCGTTGAGAGGCCGCCGTAGCCGGCAATTGTACTCCGCAGCCGGCCTTCCTAGCGTAGCTAGGAAACTGATCCGGGTCTGGCGAGCTTAACGAATCCCGCGCGGCCGGGGCGCTCTCCGCGAAAGCCATAAAGGGCTGCGAAGCCTAAGAGGGTTTGCGCCGAGGCGAAGACGGCCAGCGCAGTGGTAAAGCGGAACGCGATCAGTTGCTGGAAGCAGAACGCTCCTATGCCCATGCCGACGAAGTTGGTGAAGGTTGCGAGTCCGGTAATCTGGCCTCTGTGTTTGGGGTCCAATGACGTCGTAATACTGGACATCAGTGGATGCGTCGCGTCGAACCCTGCTGACAAAGCTGTAATGACAAGCGCAGCGACAAAGCGCGAACTCGGAAGAATCAGGAGGAATGCACATCCTGCGGCCCAGAAAAAGCC
The DNA here is from genome assembly GCA_963705665.1 of uncultured Acidobacteriaceae bacterium. Taxonomy (GTDB): domain Bacteria; phylum Acidobacteriota; class Terriglobia; order Terriglobales; family Acidobacteriaceae; genus PALSA-350. Next base: position 179,399 of record CAVPKQ010000052.1, read on the forward strand.
GATGGGGACGATGTAGCTCCTTCCGTAACGATCTCCCCATTTCCCAATCACGGTCCCGAAGAAGATGCCTGGCAGTCCGTATCCTACTAACGCCAAACCGATCCCCGTGTCATGAAGGTGATAGCGGCTCATAAGCAAAAGACAAAGCCAAGCAAAGATTCCGCCATGGAAGGCCCCGTTGCAGAAGATGAACGCCATGGTTCGTCCACCACGCGGAGTGTCCAGGACAACCAGATATTCGCGAATCACCTGGTCAAAGGAACTGAGTCTCCCGGTCAGTTCGATGGCCGGCCTGCTGCTCTTCATAATGAATGCGGCCGCTAAGGAGCACACGCATGCGAGCCCTCGAAATTCATTTCTCCAGCCTACAAGCGGATTCAGAATGGGCCCGAGGGTCGAGCCGAATCCGATACCCGCTGCGATAGCTCCGAACATTCTGCCCATGGGGCGTCCCTGAACCTCATAGGGATAGCGGTCTCCGACAACCGCCAGAGCTATCGTAACGATTCCGCCACATCCCACGCCCGATAGAATCCGCGCGATGATGAGTGTCCGCGACGATCCTGCGAATGAGACGATCATCATAGTCGTCGTGGCGAAGCAAAGAAGAGCCAGGAGCACGGGAATTCGCCCCCAACGATCGGATAACGCTCCATATACGAGCGTCGAAATGCCGTAGGGGATCAGGAAGCCCGGAATCAACCAGCCCAGTTGATAAGCGGTCACTGAAAACTCGCGCGAGAGTGCCGGGATGAGCGGCGGCAACATGTAATTGTTGTAGAAGACAGCGAACGCGATGGCTGCCAGCACCCAAAGCTGAGATTCGTTGTTTGCAGTGGCAGCTTCGGCCATTGGGGTTCCCAGCTTAAAAGCGGATTCACGAGACGCTGGCCAAAAACTGTAGTGCGATCCGCAAGTCAGATGCCTTTGATTTCGCCGCCGTCCATACGGATGGAAGTTCCCGTCATCCATTTCGCCGCTGGCGACACAATATAGGCCATCAGGTCAGCAATCTCTTCCGGTTTACCGAAACGGCTGATGCCGACTTCCTCCGGGAACTTCTTAGTCGCTTCTTCTACGGTAAGTTTGTGCGCGGGCGCCCATTTTTCAAAGAAGGACAGCCTACGTCCGGTCATCACAGCGCCCGGCACCACGCTGTTGACTTGTACACCGTCTCTGATGCCTTGCTCTGCGAATGCCTTTGCGAGTGCAATGATCGCGGAGTTTATCGCCGCAACCGCCGCGAAACCGGGCTTTGGATCGAGAGCGGCGCTTCCGGAAATGAAAACGACAGATCCGCTCGAAGCCTTCAGCGCATCCCAGGCTTGGATTGTCAGACGGCGCGCACCGTGCAGCTTAAGCGCCATACCGTCATCCCACTGCGCATCTGTCATCTCGAACAGATCGATTTGTGGCACCGCGCCGGCAATGTTGAGCAGAGCATCGATTCTGCCAAAACGTTCCAGGGTGCTCTTGACCAGAACCTCAGGCGACTGAGGCTCACGTAGGTCGACCGCGCAGACCAGTGGTTCGGCGCCCGCGGATTTTACAATGGCCGCAGTTTTCTCGAGTTCATCCTCATTTCTCGCGGCAAGTACAACGGCTGAAAAATCCCGTGCCAGGCGCAACGCAGTAGCACGACCGATCCCCTGGCTTGCGCCGGTGACGACAGCAACGGAATTTAACTTCATGGGTTCCTCGCTAGCTGTGCAATGGCGTGCCTATACGGTTGTGAATTCACTCTGCAGCTTCCAGAATTACGTCAACCACGAGCTCCGGCGCAGTGTGCATCGGAGTGTGGTCTACCTTGTATGAGCGAATGTTGGCGCCCATCCGCCCGGCCATGAACCGCTGGGTCTGCGGATTAATCATGCGATCCTCTTCAGCAATAAGAAACCACGACGGTTTCGTCTTCCACGCGGGCGCGGGGGCTTTCTCTTGAATGCATTTCACTGCGATTGGCCGCTGCACCGCCGCCATGATGGCTATTTTCTCGGATGGGGCGTTGTGCGCTACTGCGTGCCCGAAGCCCTCTTCCGGCATCCAGATAAAGCCATGCTCATCCGGCGCCAGGTGCGGAGCCTCCGGATGTGGATCGGTGCGATAAAACACATCCGCAACCGTTTCACCCTCATCGGGCGCCAGCGCCGCTATGTACACCAGCGACTTCACTCGATCATCGTTGGCCGCCGCAATCACAGCGCCCGCATACGCGTGCCCTACCAGGATCACCGGTCCGGTGGTTCTCTCGATCACGCGCCGGAGAGCGGCTGTGTCATCCGTGAGAGTTGTGAGGGGAATGGGCGCCGCTGTGACCTTGAGTTCCTCGCGCCGTAAGGGCAGAATGACGTTACTCCAACAATATCCATCGGCCCAGGCTCCGTGCACCAGCACGACCGTACCCAATTGAGGAGGGGATTTCATCGCGGAGCCACCCTCTCCGCGCGGCGGGAAACACCGCTGGTTTCGAGAAACTTTTTCATCGCAGCGGCGATTTCCACGACGTGCGTCTCAATCGCAAAATGCCCCGTATCCAGGAACTGGACCTGCGCATCCGGCAGATCTTTTCGAAATGCCTCAGCTCCAGCGGGAACAAAGAAGGGATCGTTCTTGCCCCAGATCGCCAGCAAAGGGGGTTTCGATTTGCGAAAATATTCCTGAAACGTCGGATAGAGCTTCACATTGGATGCATAATCCAGAAACAGATCGAGCTGAATCTCTTTGTTTCCCGGGCGTTCCAGCAAAGCCGCATCCAACGTATACGACTCAGGCGCAACGCTCTCGGGGGCCGCTACGCCATGCGTGTATTGCCAGCGAGTTCCCTCTGGAGTCAAGATGTTTTGCCGGAGCACCTCTCTGTTTTCTTTCGTAGGCGCCGACCAATATTTCCTGATCGGTCCCCACGCGTCGCCGAGCCCTTCTTCGTAGGCATTGCCGTTCTGTGAAACGATGGCCGTAACTCGCTCCGGGTGGTGCATCGCCAGACGGAAGCCCGTTGGAGCCCCGTAGTCGAAAACATAAATTGCGTAGCGGTTGAGGCCCAGCTTATCTGTGAAGGCCTCCAGCGTGCGCGTCAATGCGTCGAACGAATACGTATATTTTCGTTTCTCAGGTACTTCCGTAAATCCAAAACCGGGCAAATCTGGCGCGATCATTCGGAACTGGTCTGCCAGCCGCGGAATAAGTTCGCGGAACATGAACGACGATGTCGGGAATCCGTGTAGCAGGAGCACCACCGGCGCACTCGGGTCGCCTGCCGCACGGTAGAAGACGTCGATTCCGTCTGCTTCGACCTTATGGAACGATGTCACGGGTATAGCGAACTGGGAAAGAGCGGGACTCATAAAACTCCTCCTTACTCTGCATAACTTGTTGTCTTCTGCGTGATCTGCTGCTAGGCTCCCTGCCAATACGGGAGCGGTGTCGGTTGGCGTGACTTGCAATGGCTCTTACGAGGCCAATGATGATTGATTGCTCCTTTTCATTCAACGATTTCGTACTGAAGGCGATCCAGATCGTAGTCTTCCAAAGCGCGAGCTTGGTTTGCGATGGAATTCATGGTGACTTCACTCCTGTTCGTAGCGCCTCATCCTAGGATGAGGCAACGCTCGCCTCAGGATGACTGCAAATGCAATACCAAATGCAGAGCGTTGCACTCCGCGCCCGGCTGCAGAGCTAACTTCTTCTCAGCCTGAAGGATCTCTTTGCAAGGGGAACAAAAGGTATTTAGTTGTTCGCTGACAAATGTGCGACGGATGTCCAACACTGACAGGAATTGGTCGCAGGCTTCGTCGCATTCTCGGACTCCGCAAATCTCAACAGTGCCGCAATTGCCTTTCTTTCTGTCATTCCCGCAGGGAATCTGCTTCTGGTCCCCAGGGCAGATGACAGAAAGAAAGGCAAAGGCGCTGCCACGATAAAGTCGATCGATCTGTGGGTAGCTTGCGGCATGACTGAAGATCGTGGCCGGCTCTCAAAATAGGCTATGGCGCTGCGGAGGTTTGTGGTTTCCCACATCTGGCGCAAAGAGCGCGCCAGATATGGGGCACCCGGCTCTGCACCTGAAACGAAGGGATACTTCAAGGATTGAAAGCGAACGAAGACCTTTTCAGGTTGCCAAACGTATTCCAGTGAACTGCCAACGCGTTACTGGCTGAAAGAAATTGCGGTACGTCGCGCGCACATGATCCGCAGGTGTAACGCAGGACCCTCCGCGCAAGGTCATCTGGCCGGACATAAACTTGCCGTTATATTCCCCCAACACATCCGGGAGAGGTTTGTGTCCCGGATAGCTCATATGGGGGCTGACAGTCCATTCCCAACAGTCACCAAAGAGTTGGTCAATACTCTCACCGTTTGCCGCTGCTGGATGCAGCCTTCCTGAGTCAAGCAGATTCCCGTGCTGCGGAGCCTGGCGCGCGACGAATTCCCATTCCGCCTCCGTTGGGAGCCGGCAGCCACGCCAACGCGCGAATGCATCCGCTTCGAAGAAACTGATGTGGCATACAGGGGTATCAAGTAGCACAGAGAGTCCGTACCATCCCCTGAGAGTGAAGACGCGCCAGCCGGTCTCATCGCCGGGATCACGTTCCCAATAGAGCGGAGCCTCCCAACCCGCCTGTTTCACCGTCTCCCAGCCGTCAGACAGCCAGAGCCCGGGGCGCGTATACGCGTCATCCGATATGAACTCCAGATACTCACGGCAGGTGACATTGCGGTTTGCAAGCTGGAACGGTTCCAGGTAGACCTTGTGGCACGGGGTCTCGTTGTCAAAGCAGAAATCCAGAGGATCCTCTGTGTTCAGCGGATGGCCAATTTCAATCAGTCCAGCGTTGAAGCTGTGCCACCTGAGTTTAGGGATGGCATGCTCGCACTCCTCAGCGAGGGAAGCGCCTCCATACGAGGGACGCAGGGGATTCGAGAAAAATGCATGCTTGATGTCAGTGAGCGTCAGTTCCTGGTGCTGCTGCTCGTGGTTCAGGCCAAACATGATGCGCCGTGAAGCCTCTTCATCAAGGGAACGTGCAAACAATCTCCCCATTTCCTCGTCAACATAGGTACGAAAGGCCAGAACCTGATCGAGCTGAGGGCGAGAAAAAGACTTACGCAGCCTTTTCTCGGAGATCTCCGCACCGAGAGAGATGTAATAGCTGTTGAAGAGGCGATGGAACTCTTCGCCAAATGGTTTATAGTCTGCGAGAAATGGCCGCAGCACGAAGGTCTCGAAGAACCATGTGGTGTGAGCCTGATGCCACTTAACGGGACTGGCCTCCGGACAGGACTGGACCATTTGGTCCTCAGCGGACAGGCTGGCTGCGAGAGATCGCGTCATCGACCGCACGGCTTTGTATTTCGAATCGAGAATAGACATGAAATTATTTCATCGGCCGAGACTCTCAGATCAGCGTGCGCCTGACAACGCGGCCACGAACGAAACGCGACGGTAGCTGCCGATGTCAGGCACGACTCTTCGAGGCAACCAGCTCACCAAAACAACGAGTATTTCGAAGCGAATGGAGAAATCGGCTAAGGTCTTCTTCTGCAATACGATACGACTGGGAGGAGCCGCACACAATTCGCCTCGCCGCTGACGGATTTGTGACCAACGTCCGTCACTGACCGGCTCCCGTCGCAACAATTGTCGCGGCATGCCGTGCAGGAAGAGAGAACGGGTCTTAGCCTACCCAACTCTCGACGGGACGCTTTGGTTGGGCGGAGACGGGACGACTTATCCGAAGCTTCCGCATCTTGTAAACCAACGATGTCCGCTTCATTCCTAGTCGCTCGGCAGCACCGTTCCGGCCGCCCACTACCCAATTGCTCGCTTCAAGCGCACGGACGATATGATCGCGCTCAACTTCCTCGAGCCCCGTGATGGGCATATTTGATCCCTTTTGGGCACTGAAGGGCTCTAATTCGGAAGTCGGGGCTCGTAGCACAGTGTGGGGAGAAAGAATCACAGCCCGTTCGATAAAGTTCTGCAATTCCCGGACATTCCCGGGCCAGCGATATCGCACGAGCGCATCCATAGTTTCTGAAGGGATTTCGTCGATTTTCTTGTTCATTCGCCGCGCGTAGAGTTCTGTGAAGTGCCAGACCAGTTTCGGAATGTCCTCGGTACGTTGCCGTAAGGCGGGAACGTTGATCGGAAATACTTTCAGCCGATAGTAGAGATCTTCGCGGAATGTCGTCTGCTTTACCATAGCGGCCAAATCACGATGAGTGGCCGCGATCAGACGAACGTCTACCTTGTGTGTACGGTTGCTGCCGAGCCTCTCGAATTCCTGTTCCTGAAGCACTCGTAACAGTTTTGCCTGAAGCTCCAGAGGAATGTCGCCGACTTCATCAAGGAAGAGGGTGCCGTTGTGCGCGAGTTCAAAACGTCCCGTTTTCTGCGCGATTGCTCCGGTGAACGCTCCTCTTTCGTGTCCGAAGAGCTCACTTTCGAGGAGCCCAAGCGGGATCGCCGCGCAGTTTAATTTGACGAAGGCTCGTTCCCGGCGGGAGCTGAGATTGTGGATTGCGCGCGCAATGAGTTCCTTACCGGTTCCCGTCTCACCCTGGATCAGCACGCTCGAATCCGTAGGCGCCACTACGGAGACCAGGTGCAAGGCGGTCTTCAAGGCCGGGCTGTCGCCAACGATTGCTCCGAACTCGGCACGAAGTTCTTCCTCGAGATAGAGTCTCTGTTTCGTCTCTCTTAGCCTGTCTTCCGTCGCCTTTTCAAAGTCCAACGCATTCTCAACAGCAATAGCTACCTGCAGCGCCACTTGTTCGAGAAAGGCAAACTCATCCTCGGCGAAAGCCCTCTCCGAGCGGCTGAATGCACCCAACACACCGACGACACCCTTTCGACCGATAAGCGGTAGCTCGCAACCGGACTTCAAGCCCTCCGCCATCACTCGCTCAAAGAAACGTCGTCCTTCGCTATTTCCGAAGCTTTCAGGGTCATCTCTTAAGTCTTCGAGTCTATTGATGCGTTGATTCTTGCCGGTCAGGAATGCTTTTCCGCACGTCGAGCCCTTTATGGGAACATTCGTGCCGTCGCAGATGGAACCTCGGCTCTCCGGGTTGTACAGAATGGTCACGCGCAATTGATCACTATCAGCATGCGGCAAAAGCAAAGCGCAGAAGTCGCATCGCGTAACCCCAAGCAAATTCGTGGACAAGACCTCCAGCAAATGGCCAAGATTCAGCTTTGATGTCATGCTGTTCGTAATTTCGAGAAGCAAGCGCAGCCGATCGCGTTCATGCCGTAGCTTTTCTTCATTCCTGTGGCGTTCAATCGCAATTCCTGCGATGTGGCCGGCATTCTCGATCAACTGGAGGTCGTCGGTACCAGGGCTACGCACTTCGCGATAAAGGATGGCGAAGGTTCCGAGCGCCTTACCTTCACTTGAAAACAAGGGCCGCGACCACACTGCACGGATGCCATAAGGCGAGACCAAGTCACGATAATCGTCCCAAAGGGAATCGCGGAGGATGTCGGTCACATACACTGGCTCTCGCCGATAGACGGCCGTGCCGCAGGATGCTCCTTTTGGACAAACAGACATCGGCCCTACGTGAGCGCTGAATCCAGGAAGACTGGGAACTGCGGCACAATGGAGTTGTCTTCCGTCTCCATCAGGAAGCCAAATAGTGCACAACGTGCCGTTGCCTTGAGATTCGACTAATCGTGCAATGACAGTCAGCACTTCAGACAACGGAGATCCAGCAAAAATTAACTTGAGAACGTTGAGTACCGACTCGTTTTCCATGGTGCGCCTTCTTCTCGGTGAGGTTGGCTCGACGTTAGACGGCTTTTCATAACCAGCGTCGAACTTCGTGCTGCGTTGAGGTTTGGTCTTTACAGTCAAACCAACGTAGCAACAAACCTGCACAGCTGGTGAACCCAAGCATGTCGCGTTCAGGCGTTGAGTCCTGTCATCGCAACTTCGCAGCAGCCCCATTCTGGTCCAGTGAAATGCACGCTGGGCTGGTATTTCCGAGGAAGTACCCAGTAGTCGTCGGCGTTGTTGTGCTGCGTCCGGCCATAGGACGATGTATATCATGCTCCTAAGAATTCGGTCCGGGTGCAAGGCTAAGGCTGCGGCCGTCACTTTTCCAGAATGGGTTTTGCCCTCCAGTTAGGCGTCCGCTCCTGCGTTGCCGAGGCCAATGCCTGCCGCACTCCGTTGCCATCCAGATCTTTGACGTAGACCGGACTTCCAGGTTGTTGCCTCCAGGATTCATCAAGTGTGCCAGCATCTACCGGATCGAATCCAAGCTCGTCTACAAGCTCCATTATGATCGCCTTTGCCGCAGCATCGTCTCCGGCAATCGGCAATGCTATGCGGTGCGGAGTGCCTGCGGGCTGGCCAAGATCTCTTAGATGTTGGGCATAAATGTTGTTGAATGCTTTGATCACGGGACGGCCTAACTGCTGCCCCACCCATCGGCTTTCCGGCAGACCATTCTCAATGGCTGCAATTAGACCGTCGCGCTGCTGTGGATAATAGTTGCATGTGTCTACGACAACTACGCTGTCCGGAACTCCATCAAAGAGCCCGCGAGGTAGCTTAGGAATGTTCTTCATGGGAATCGTGACTACAACCACTTCACCGCTCTTAGCCGCATCGGTGACGGAAACCGGAGCCGCGCCGGTCTCTAACGCTAAATCTGCAAGTGTCTCCGGGCCTCTTGAGTTGGCGATAAAAACCTGATGACCGAGTGTAGTGAGGCGGCCGGCCAGAGTGCCGCCAATTCGTCCGGCGCCGATGATGCCGATCTTCATATTTGCTCCCTCCCTGGTGTGAAGGCCTGCGGCCCACCCAAAGGGAATGAGAATCGGGTTGAGGAAGATTGGGTTGGCCTGGGTCTTTTTCGCGAGTTGTGGAATCCCAGGTCCCAGAATCGGGACCAGGGGCACCCAGGATTTGTGGTCATCTTTTGGGAAACCGCAGATCTCTCCACTCCGCTGCGCTCCGGTCGAGATGACAAAGATAGGTGTACTTGCCAACCTAGGCTTCCTCAACCCAATTTTCATTCCCTTTGGGTGAGCTGCAGGCCCATGAAGGCTCCGGTCGAGATGACAAATTTATGGCAGCGGCTATAAACGCCGGGTAGGTGGAGATGTGAAGTTGGAAAGGAAGCGATGAGTTGGATAGACAACGAGAGAGGTAGCCGCTGAATCCCAAGAGCAGCGGAGGAGCTTTTCGCTCTCGAGACGGAAGTCGGCTTGGAACCTGGCGCGGCTCATCCGAAAGTGAGATCGGGAGGTGCTGAATGGCGCCGGATAGGAAACGGCGGCTCAGTTTTTGGGATGTGGACACACAGGTCGACTTTCTCAGCCGAGGGGGAAAGCTCTATGTTCCCGGCTCGGAGACGATATTGCCGAATCTCGAACGGCTGACACGGTGGGCCGCCCATTGTAACGTGCTGGTAGTTGCGTCGGTCTGCGCTCACCGCGCGAGTGACGCGGAGTTTCGTAGTTGGCCGCCGCATTGTCTCGTCGGAACGGAGGGACAGCGGAAGATTCCGGAAACAACGTTGCCGCGCCGGACAGTGATTCCGAATCACAGAGTGGTGATTCCAGCGAAGCTCGACAGTTGGCAACAGATCTTGCTGGAAAAACAGGAGCTGGATGTCTTCACCAACCCAAATATCGAGCGGGTTCTGGAACGTCTTGCGCGGCCGGAGATCGTGCTGTATGGCGTGGTTACGGAAATCTGCGTGGCGTTGACAGCGCGGCGGCTGCTGGAGAATGGCTACCTGGTTCGGCTTGTACAGGATGCCACGTGCGCTCTGGAAGAGGCAAAGGGGCGGGAATTTCTGGGCGAGTTTGTAAGGCAGGGTGGAAGTCTGGCCGTAACCGATGAAATCGGCGCTGAGTTATCTAAGGAATTCCAAGGTGTAGCGTAGAACGCATCATAGTTTAGGCGCCAAAATAGACATCATGTGATGCTATAATTGATGACTACAAATACCTGGGGAGACAAATGCGAACTACTCTCGCACTGGACGACGAACTTTTAGCAAAGGCACAGCTACTGACCGGTCTCAAAGAGAAGACTGCGCTGCTGCGCGAGGCTCTGCGAGCATTGATCGAGCGGGAAAGCGCTCGCCGGCTGGCCCGGCTCGGCGGCAGCGAACCCAGGCTGGCTCCTATCCGGCGCCGCAGGCCGGCAGGCAAGTGATTCTGGTAGACACGTCAGTCTGGATCGATCATCTGCGACGGGGAGATCCCGTCCTCTCCGCCTTATTGAACACGCAAAAGGTGCTGACACATCCGTTCGTAGCCGGAGAGCTGGCGCTTGGCTTACTGCGGCAACGCGCAACTGTTCTAGGCGCTTTGCGAAACCTGCCGCAAGCCATGACAGCGAACGGCGACGAGGTATTGGAGTTTATTGAGAGCAGAGCGCTCGCCGGGCAGGGAATCGGTTATGTGGATGTTCATCTGCTGGCCTCAGTAGCGTTGACTCCGGGCATCCTCCTCTGGACACGCGATAAACATCTGCGTGCGGTAGCAGAACGCCTCGGCTCTCATGCAGATCTGAGCTAGACCTGGCAAGTCTTGGAATCGAGACCCCGGACCCTCACCTTCTACTGCACCTTGACCGTAACTGCTACGTTGTGGGCGATTGCACCCTGCGTGCCGTTGATCACCACCGTGTAGCTGCCGGTAGCGGTATTGCCGTTATTGCCGCTATTCCCGCTGCCGCCGCCTGAGCTGCCTGAGCCGCTGCCGCTTGAGCTGCTACTGCTGCCGCCGCCGCATCCGATTCCGATTCCCACGGTCAGCACTGCAATTACCATCACGCCGAGCAGAGTCTGCCATCTCCGTCTCCGCTTAGGCAAGCCCAGTAGGAAAACGCCGGCGAACGCCGCGCCACCGCTTACCCAGAGCCAGCCTGGCCCGCTCGGCCGATGAAGCAGCGAAGAACTCGCGGCGACTGCCTTAACTGTAAGCGTGGTGGTTGTGGTTGTGGCTCCGCTGGGGAAGGTCACAGAGGTTGGACTAAGCGAGCAGGTAACAGATGAAGGCGCCGTGCAGGTAAGCGTAACGGCAGAGTTGAATCCGTTGACCGCGGTGAAATTGACTGCTTCCGTTGCACTGCTTCCGCTGGCCACGGTCATCACGGGCGTTTGCGCCACCATGGAAAAGTCGCTGAGCGAATTGTTGATCGGGTTGGCCAGGGTGAAGGACGAGGGCAGGTAGTGTGTATCGCCCGCGTACTGCAAGCTGATAGTGTTCACCCCCTGGAACTGGTACAGATTCTGGCTATTCAGGACTATAGAGGTCGTTGAAGTGACTCCGCTGCCCGGTGTGAGACCCAAGGTGCCTATATTCTGCCCGGAAACAATGAGGTTGACGACTCCAGTCGGAGCGGGGTTGCCGGCTTGGCCGGTCACGGTCGCGGAGAGAGTGATTCCCGCAGTCGGAGATGTTGCCGTGCCACTGGTACTGCCGGTGGTAGTTGAAGGCAAGGTCCCGGCCGCTCCGGTGACGGTCAATGCCACACCCCCCGTTGCCCCTGAGTAGTTGGGGTCCCCACCATAGACGGCGGTGATGGTCTTGTTGCCGGAGCTTACATTGGGAACGCTGAGGGTAGCGATGCCGGCGGTGGAGCCGGTGGATGGATCGGTGCCGGCGACCAGGGTGGTTGGGCTCCCTAGAAGGGCTGTGCCGTTGGAAAATGTAACCGTGCCGGTCGGAGGGGTCGAATTGCTGCCGCTATCGAGAATGGCGGTCAGCACCACTGTCTGGCCGGGGGCCACCGGATTGGGGTTGGCTGTCACGCCGACGGTTGGGGTTCCTTTAACCACAGTAAAGGTCACCGCGGAGGCGGTGCTGACGTTGTAGCTTGGGTCTCCAGAGTAGGAGGCAGTAACCGAATGCGATCCCAGGTTGAAGCTGCCGTAGTATTCGGCGTCTCCTTCAGTGTTAATGACCGCGGTGTTAAGCGTGTTGGCGCCATCCTTGAAAACAACAGTACCGGTAGGGGAGCCAAAGCTCGCGCTTAGGCACGCCGAGCTCTGGCTGTTGCCGCCATTGCAACTGTTGTAGTAACTGGTGGGAACCACTTGCCCGTCCAGGATGATCTGGGTGCCAAACTGAATCTGCTGGTTCTGAGTAAGGTATACGTATTGGCCGGCAGTCGTGGTCGATGGGGTCACGGCGTTGAAGATGATGCTGCTGGCCTCGGGCGTCACGGTAATTTGTGTCTTCGACGAGGTGCTAGCGCCAAATTTTCCATCGCCGCTATATTGACCCCAGACATTGTAGGTCCCGCCGGGCAGGAAATTTGTCGTGCCGGATGCAGAGCCGCTGGTCAGCGGGAGGATTGTCTGGCTTGGTTGGATTGTCTGGCCCTGTTGGTTCATGGTCGTGTTGTCGGTCATCAGGGCGATGCTGCCGGTTGGCGTGCCGCCTGACCCGCTGACGCTGCCGGTGAGTTTGACCGAAGTCCCGTGGGTGAAGGAAGTGGGTGAGGGCGTCAGCGTGGTCGTAGTCGAGGTAAATTTGATGGTGTTCCAATTCGAAACCAATTGGTTGGCGTCGATCGAACCAAGACCGCTGGCCAAGTCATATCCGGGGCCCGCGGAGTAGCCGCTCAATTCGCCGTTGCTGCCGCAATTGGGAGACCCGGTTTGGCAGGGCACAGCATTGCTTCCCACGGTCACGTCATGGAAAGCCGTAGCATGCTGTGTGGCCATGGGATACAGCACATAATCCGCCTGGCCCTGGGGACCGTATTTCTGATTGACCAGGGCCATAATGCCGGCCATGGCAGGGGCGGCTGCGGAGGTTCCGCCGACGCCGGTAATCTGCACCGGGGAAACGCCGCTCTGGCAGTCGCCGTCAGAGGCGCAGATGGGATAGTAGCTGTCGTTCACGCCGTCGGCGGAGAAGAGCGAGACATCCGGAATATCGCGCGCGCTATCGGCCGGAACCCCTGTCCCCACCTGCCATGCAGGCTTGGGATAGGGGGCGCAAGTGATCACTGCGCCGGTGTTGGGGTCGGTGGTGGGAACTCCGCAGGTGCTGGGTCCTCCGCTTCCCGCGGAGATGGTCGGGTTTGAGGCCAGAAAAATGTTCAGCCCGTATTTGCTATCGTTCCAGGGCTGTTCAGGGATTGGAGGAGTCTTCAAGGACGCGCTCGGAGTGGCGCTGGGCGTCAGGTTCCAATATGTCCCCAGTTGAGGAGTGAACACCGCACTGCCTTGCGCGTATGAGCTGTAATAGAAGTCGGTGCCTCCCACTGCGACGTTATAAGGAGTAGATGCATATCCGCTCACCGCGAGGCCATTTACGGCAGCCGAGCCGTTGTCGCAGCCCGCGGAGCCGTTGTCGCCGCTCGACACCAGCACCGTGATGCCCTCGGCGGCGGCCTGTTCCCAGAGGCTGCTGAGAAACTGGTTGCCCGAGCCTAGCGACTGTTCGCAGGCGCCGAAGCTAAGCGAGAGGACCGGCGCCAGATCGCTATAGATAGCACGCTGCGCGGCCAAAATCAAACCGCTTTCGATCGCCGTATCGGCGCCGATTACCAGATCGATGGTGGCGTTGGGAGCTACCGCGCCCGACCACTCCACATCCAGGTAAGCCTCGATCGAGTCCCCGTTTGGTCCGTCCGGGTTGTTGACACCGTCGATGCCGGGATCGTTTCCGTCGATGATCACCTGCGGCGGGTTGGCGGTGAGGCCGAAAAGCGTGCGGAAGTTATTTACAAAATTGATGTTGATATTGGAATCGTTCACGATCGCGATGGTCTGTCCGGAACCGTTCGTGCCTGCCGAATAGAGCGGGCTCAAATCGTACTGCGCCGTGAAGTCCGGAGGAGAAAGCACCAGATCGTAGCCTAACGGGGAACTGCTGGGAGTCGTCCATTGCGGCTTCGCCTGCCCGGTCGCCGGATCGTAGCTCGCCGTGCCCAGCAGATGGGCCATGCTGTGCACCGGGAAGTTATTGAGCGAGACAAACCCCTTCAGCACCGGCGCAAGCGCGGCGGGTATCTGCGGGGCGGTCGCGTTGGCATAATGCAGTTGCCCGCCCACCCTATATTGGTGGATGGAAGTGTGGAAAGTATCCTGCAATTGGCCCACAGTTCCGGAGATTTCGAGGACTCCCTTTCCCGGTTGCAGAGTGCCCACCTCGAAGCCATGAGACTGCACCCAGGTTTCAATCGTTTGAATATCCTGGTCCGAGGGACCGAACTGCTGCCCGAACTGAGTCGGTGTGAGCCACTTGTGGTAGTTGGCCGAGCCCGGCGTGTGCATGTCGTTAATCAGCTGCTGCAGGTCTGATTCCTGCTGCGGGCTGCGCTGCAGCTGTAACTGGATCCGGTCCACCCGCACATCCTGCGCAGCCGCCCCCGCGTCGTTCCGTGCATTGGCCAGTGGACTGACGCTGTTCTGCAAGGTCACCCTGGACGATTCATTGATCTCCTGGGTGATGCGCGGTGTCGCCAGCGATTGGGTTTGCGCGTTCAGCAAGGAGCTTGCGGCAAGGGGCCAGACCGCCATGGCGGCCCAGAGAACTGACCTGGGAAATTGAAACGCTCTCACGGAGGATTCTCGACCTTCCTGAACAAGCTTATGCCTGGTCATCAGACTTCTACGCGGAATTTTGGATAGCATCTTTTTTTGTGGGGAATCAAGCGTACGGGAGCCCTGCTTATCTTACCCAATCTATGGACACGGAATGCGCAGGAACCACTCGCTTATCTGAAGAATTGTGGGGTTGGTGTAGAGCTGGGCGCCGGGGATTCACTGGTCCTCAACCTTGGCGGTTGCCTCAGGTCCCGCTTCCGGGACCTGAGATTCACGGAACGTCAACCTTGCTATTGCATGGGAGGATGCGATGGAAGGTCCACCGTCTTGGTTTGATAACCGGCGGGTACCTGGAAAAGTGACGCGTTTGGCTCGGCGCGCTGAAGATTGCTGATGGTGTAGGTCGTCTGGCCGAAGCGGGGATCGTTGCGCGTGCTCTGGATCACCATCTGCAGATCGGAGGAATACCATTCCTCGTCGGTTGAAACCAGCGGCTTATCGTTTCCAAAAGCTCCGGCGGCGATGGTCCGCGTAGTCTGAGTTCCTTCAACCGAGACCCCGTCCATTGTTTGCGTTCCCATCGATTGGGTCTGCACGCTAACCTGGGACGAATGATTGCCGTGAGGCCCTCTTTTTCGGCCGGGCCCTTGCCCCGATCCTTGCCCGGATCCCTGGCCGGATCCCGATCTTTGGGGCAGAACCATGATGCGGGCGGTCTTGGCTGTGGAATTATATTCAATCCGCTGATTGGCGACCGGATCGAAGATAGATACTATGGTTGCGCCGTTTTGCTGGCCTCCGGCTGCGCCAAACCCGTTGAAGGTTTGTGAGCGCATGGTGCGGCCCTCGCTGTCGCGCGCGATCGATGCGGTGATCTGCCGCTTGATGGTGGTTCCATCGGCCAGTGTCTGAACTGTCGTCGTAACCGCCTGTGCCGAGTACGGTTCGCCGGTGACGACCTTGGCCAAGCCGCGATGCCCAAACCCTCCCGGACCGGGTCCTCGCATGCCGCGCCAAGCGCCGCCCGGGGGAGGGCCACCCGGCCCGTTCTGCGCGGGCGCCGTGGGAGTTAGAAACAAAGCGGTGACAGCCAGCAAAACCAGGCTGGGAAATCGGTGCAAGGTTTTCGGATCGATATTGCTCACGGATAGTTCTCCTCAGCGGTGGATGTGGATGATGTGATAGGGAGTATTCGTATTGCCTGGGGAAGACCGTCGTCGCCCAGCAGCAGATCCGCCGGCAGGTCTTCGTCGGGACCTCTGGCAAGAGCGGGAACTCCCCAAGCCATCAACTGGGAGGCAGGGACGGAGACGCGCACCGTCGCCTCCGTGCCGTTGGCAATCGATGGGTCCGAATAAGGAAGGGAAACATAGCCGGCGGGCGTCGTCCTCTGAGCATCGTCGAGAGCGTTCGCCGGCCCTTCGCTTACAAGAGGGATTCTCGACGGCGCCGGCGCGAGCAAACTGCCTGCGGCAATCACCACGGTGGCAATCGCCGCAACCCATAACATAGCTTGAAAGAAAGCTTGCGGCGTCCCAAACCTGGGGCGAGAGGAAAGGCGAGCGGCCTCGACTTCAACCAGCAGCCGCTGGCGGACTTCGACTGGCGCACCGTGTCTGGGACTAGCCTCGGCCAAACGTGCTAGAAGCGAATCCAGGTTTTGCATATCTTCCTTCATAACAATCGCTCGCTGAGAAGTTTGCGCGCCCGCGAAAGCCGGGAAGCGATGGTGCCGGTAGAGCAGCCGAGGGCCGCGCCAGCCTGCTCATAACTCTTCTCCTGGAGACAGCACAGCACCACCACCTCGCGGTACTTGACCGGCAACTGTGCGATGGCGGAGTGGAGCCGCTGCACCGTGGACCTGGACTCGATCTCCTGCCCCAGGATCATGGGAGACGCAGGATCCGCTTCAATCAGCGGTTCCCATCGGCTCTGCTTTGCCGCTAGCTTTCTGGTGAGCCTTCGCGCTACGCCGAGCAGATAGCCTTCCAGGCTGCCCTTGCGCACATCAAAACGCGCGAAAACCCGGCTCAACAGCCCGCGGCGTTGGAGCATCAGCAGAAAGACATCTTGTGTGATATCCGCGGCTACGCTTGGATCGCCGCTCATCTCCAGAACAAACTTGTAGATAGAAGCTTGATAGCGGTCGTAAGCCTCCATTACGGCGTTTAAATCCAACTGCCAAATACGCTCCAGCAGTTCCTGGTCTGAACCGGCAGGGGAAGATTCAGGACGAACCTGCCCGCCGGGCGACGGAACCGCCCCGACTTCACCGTTGCTGTTCAACCAAGTGGCCAACATGTCCTTCTGATTGATATTGCCGGGCGACTGCAACAATCTTCCAAAATATTTTCGAGTCTTTTCTTTCTGTCATTCCCGAAGAAGAGCAGCAGCAGATTCCCTTCGGGAATGACAGAAAGGAAAGGCAAAAACGCTACGCCGTCTGCCTTCTCACCAAATCTGCACGCGGTCCGCCGCCTGCAGGTAAAGCTTTTGTTCCGGCTGCACATTGAAGGCGCCATACCATGCATCCACGTTGCGCACCGTGTCTGCCCGGTACTGGGCCGGCGCGTGCGGGTCGGTCAGCACTTGCCTGCGCAGCGCGGCTTCGCGGGTCTTCGATGCCCAGTTCTGTCCGAAGGCGATGAAGAACTGCTGGTCGCCGGAGAAGCCGTCCTGCGAGGGGGCGGCCCTGCCGTCAAGCGAGGCGTGGTAACCGTCATAAGCAGCGGAGATGCCCGCCAGGTCTGCGATATCCTCTCCCAGCGTCTGTCTGCCGTTCACGTGCAAGCCGGGAAAAGGCAGGTAAGTGTCATACTGCGCGGCCAGTTTGGCGGTTGCTGCTTGAAAATGCGCCAGGTCGGCAGGCGTCCACCAATTGCGCACGCGGCCCTGGGAATCAAAGGTGCTGCCTTCGGTATCGAAGGTATGGCTGATCTCATGCCCAATCACCGAGCCTATTGCGCCATAGTTGGCGGCCGCCGGCGCCTTGGCATCGAAGAACGGCGGCTGCAGAATTGCGGCGGGAAAATTGAGCGCATTCTGCAGCGGCAGGTTTACCGCATTCACCGTCTGCGGCTCCATTGACCACTGCTTGCGGTCGACCGGAGATCCCAGCCGGTCTACCTGGTAGTGGTACTCAAACAGTCTGCCCCGCCATAGGTTGCCGAAAATGTCGTCCGGCTTCACCTGGTATGCGGAGTAGTCCCGCCAGCTCTCCGGATAACCAACACCTACGTAGAGTGTTGTCAGCTTGGCCTCAGCCTCTTTTTTTGTCGCCGCGGCCATCCAGGGGAGCGCCTCGATGCGCTTGCGGAAGGCGGCAATAATATTTGCCACCATCGCTTGCGCCTCTGCTTTGGCTGCCGGTGGAAAGTAGCGTTGCGCATAAATCTCTCCCACCGCGTCGCCCAACAGCCCATTTACCACGAACACCCCGCGCTGCCATCGCGGACGCTGTTGCGGCGTACCGGAGAGAACGCTGCCGAAAAAGGCAAAATGCTCGTCGGCAAACGGCTTCGGGAGCACAGCGGAATAGCTGTCGATCAGGTGAAAGGCCAGCCAGTCTTTCCAAACCGAGAGCGGTTGGGAGGCCACCAACGCCGACTCGGCCGTAAATGCTTCGGGCTGCCAGACATCAAAGCCCTTCTGCGTGCTTAGTCCCGCGCCGCGGAAGTATTCTGCCCAGTCAAGTCCCGGCGCGTTGCGGTTAAAGTCCGTCTGCTTCCAGAAGTTGTTGGCCTTGTGAATGTCTTCGTTGTCTGCCAGGCTGCGATGCTTTTCCGCGATCGCGTGCTCCAACGTGAAAATGCGCTGGGCGCGGGCGCCCGGATAGGCGAAGCCGGCAAGCTTCATTACAGTTGCGATGTGCGCCTGATATTTAGCCCGGATCTCGCGCATGGCCGGCGCATCGGAGAGATAGTACTCGCGGTCCGGCATGTCCAAACCGCCCTGCAGCAGATAAGGGCTGTAGTGCTGGTAATTGCTGAATCCGGGCGCAGTCCACAACCCAAACAAATTAGCGGTGTGGAAATTCGTGTTGTTCAAAGGGTCCACATCCGCCCGCAGACTCTCTCCCAGCGCCCGCGCCAGCTCGTGCTTGTCGCGGATAGAAGCAATCGCTTGCAGATACGGCCGAAGCGGCGCAATGCCCTTGGTCTCAATCGCGCCTTCGTTCATATAGGAGTTGTAAAGGTCCGCGATTTTTCTGGCGTTGGCTCCGGCCGGGGGATTGGATTTTCCAGCATCTTCAATGAGCGCGGCTGTGCGCTTGTTACTCAAATCGTCCAGCGAACTGAAGACGCCCACACTGGCGCGGTCCGGCGGAATCACGGTGCGCTTGATCCAGGCGCCGTTGGCATACTGGTAGAAGTCGTCCCCCGGATTGACCGAACGCTCCATGTTTGCCACAGCGATGCCGTGCGTCTCCTGCGTCGAGGCTTCCTGCTTGGGTGCAGTGTGGGAGCAGCCTGCCAGGACGATCAATGCAAAAAGCGTCGAAAAATTCTGAATGCTGGATATGAATCTCACGGTGGCTCCAATGTCCGAGGCGAACAGTCGAGAGTAGCACCAGAACGTCATCCTACCGTCTTTGCTTTTCTTTCTGTCATTCCCGCAGGGAATCTGCTTATCGTATTTCAAGCTCTCGCAAACCGTTTAACATCGTCCCGTATGCCCGTTATCACGGAGCCGCCCTCAATTCTTATCCCTGCCGGGTGGTTTGATATGGGTTGTGCCACCGGCCAGAGCGTGGAGCAGCCCGTTCATCGAGTCTGGGTCGATCGATTTCGCATGGCGGCAACCCAGGTCACGGTCGAAGAGTATGCCCGCTTTCTCGACGCTACCGGCGGCAGCCCGCCGCCTTACTGGAACGATACCTGCTTCAATCATCCCCGGCAGCCGGTTGTTGCCGTCTCCTGGTTTGAGGCCGCCTCTTATTGCCGGTGGCTTTCAACCGCCACCGGCGCCCGCTACCGTTTACCAACTGAAGCGGAGTGGGAACGGGCGGCGCGCGGCGGCCGCGAAGGACAGTTGTTCCCTTGGGGCGATGATCCGCCGGCTTCACGGCCCGGCTATCACAACCGATGGGAGACCGGGCCGGAGCCGGTGCGCCAGTCGGAGCCGAACGCCTACGGCCTGTTTGAGATGTGCGAGAACGTCCACGAGTGGTGCAGCGACTGGTTTGATGCGGAGTATTATGCAAGCTCGCCGGCGCAGAATCCACAGGGGCCGGAGCAGGGGGCGAGGAAGGTGTCGCGGGGAGGTTCCTGGCGGCACCACGTCAAGATATCGCGATCCTCCGCGCGCTCCAGCATCCCTCCCGAATTTCAGTACGCGGACTACGGCTTTCGCCTCGCGCTCTCGCTATGATTTCTTGGCGTGCATGATGGCGATCTTCGTCTTGCCTCCATTGAGAGCGGGATCGGCGCTCACGGTGATCATCCAACTCTCCTTGTTCCGCTGGCCGGAGCTTATGACGCCGCCAGTTCCGGTCTGGATTATCGACGCATTACCATCCAGCTTGCTCTTGTAGAAATCAAGCACTTTGTTCGGTGGGTCCGGGGTCGAGTATGTGGCGGTTACCATCGAACTGTTCCCGGAATGGATTCGCATTCCGCCTTCTCCATGGACGGCTCCGGGGTAGATGGGCAGGCCTAGTTCCGCTTCGGTCACGTCCATGGCGCCGCCGGTCGTGATGGCGCCGTTCGGCGTCGAGAAGGTCACGCCGTTACGATTCACGCGCGCCATCCTAGATAGCCGCCAAACTCCGAATCCGGCGAGCATGGCCGAGAGTATGCCCATGCCGATCAGAACCGCAATGACGATCAGAATGATCTTGACGGCGTTGCTGCCCGAGGATGCCGGCTGTGCGTACACCGGCGCTCCCGCTGGGGTTTGAGCCAACCCTGAGGGTGTTGCGGGGCGCCGCAAGCGGTGCAGAACTGGCTTTCCGGGGGGAGCGCGGCTCCACATTTTGTACAGAAACTAGCCACGGTGATCCTCCTTCCATCGGCAGGAGCTTGGCAGATTCTAGATCGAGCGGCTCCCCGCGATGCTCTTGGCAATTCCCGCGGCGATGGGAACTTCAAGGCGTTTGCCTTGGTAGGCGGTAATCATTAAAACAATCCAGGCTACTAAAGTTACCAGCCCCAAGATAACCGAGGCCATCCACCAAAGGGAAAACACCCCATAGAAGCCGCTGCCTATAAAACCAAAGACAAACAGCAAGCGCAAGATGAACAGGAAGCCGAAGACCACGATCGACTGCGCCGCATGGAAGCGCACAAACGGCCGTTTATCGATCAAGAGAAAGATAAGTCCGGTGAGCCAGCCCAGGAGATAGCACAGCAATCCGGCCACGTTTTCCTGCAGGCCGCCGGCTGCAACAGGAACCATGGGCCCAGCCGGAGCGGCCCCTGCATACACGCCGCCCGCCGGCGCGTTCTCGGCAGGTGCAGCTAGACTCGCGCCGCACTTGGGGCAGAAGGCCGTCCCCTCGGTATACGCCGATCCACACTTTCCACAGAACGCCATAGGCTCCCCCCTATCCTTTCTCTTGCTTAAGTTGGCCCATAGAGATCCCGTCAGTTAGTTGCAGCATGTAACTGGAAGCTTTTGAATGACGCACGAAGCCTACGTCAAGCCAAAGATCAATGTCAACAAGAAGTTATAGATAAGATTTCAACCCTGCGAACCATGCGCAATTACACCTCGACTGGAGTATTCATTGGCCCATCCAGGGGGATGAAAATTGGTTTGGGGAAGGCTTGGTTGGCAATTACACCTACCTTTCATCTCGACCGAAGCGAAACCGGGGTGGGAAGCGAAGTGGAGAGATCTGCGGTTTCCCGGTGTCTGAGTCAGTCCTCAACGGGGATTAGCGGATAGACTGAGCAGCTCAAAAGGAAGTCTGTCTCTAAAGAGTGACGATTTTGAGGCCAGGTATTGGCTCGAAGTGCCTGACGTTAAGCGTGGCGACATCGAAGCCTAGATGCAGAGCTGTAGCCCCGATAACCAGATCCTCGAACGCAATGGCGATGCCTTTGGCGGCCTGCTCCCCTTCTATGCGCCCAGCGAGCTGCGCGATCTCCAGCGAGACTGGATGCACGATCAGGTCGTGGAAGACTCCCTCTGCGAAAACATGGCGCCGTGTGCGATCGGCATCGGTTCTGGCTCGGTAGATGCCATGCGTCAGTTCCACAACGCTGATGGCCGAGAGCGCGATATCAACCTCACCATGTAAGGCCCGTGCTTGACGCAGAATGTCTTCAATGGCTTCCCAACGCCGTTCACTTGCGATCAGGATGCTAGTATCCAGGATCAGGCCCAAGGAATCAGTCCCATGCCGATGTGTCGCGGGGCTTGCGGTTACGGATGATCTCCTCTAGATCGGCAGCGAAGCCGGGATCCATCACCGGCTTATACCCAAGCTCTTTCGAGCGGGCCTCAGCCAGCGCGATAGACTCGGAGATGGAGCGGCGCAGTGGAGTTGGAGCGTGCAACACAGCTACGGGACGGTTGCCGTTTTCGATGACGATCTCCGCGCCAGCCCGGACGCGGGCCAGCAGCGCAGCAAAGTCCCGGGTTGCCTCGGCTTCGGAGATGTGAATCACGGCCATACTGATCATGATAACCCGGCTTTGGCATTTTCCTTCAGCCGATCCGAATTGGGACTTGGGATTCTTGGAACCACAACTAATTTGTCATTTCGAACGAAGCGTTCATGGGCTTGCGGCTCACCCAAGAAGGATGAGCTGAGGAAGCCTTGGTTGGCAATTACACCTAACTTTACTTTGTCATCTCGACCGGAGCGAAGCGGAGTGGAGAGATCTGCGGTTTCCCACATCTGGCACAAAGAGAGCGCCAAATATGGGGCACCCGGGTTTTGCAGGGCGATTTTCGACAGCCCGCTTTCATTGCTGATCTAGATGAGGGCAGGGGATGAATCCGATGCGGGTGCCCCAGGGTTCGCGAAGCTAATCTGGAGTAGTTTGCTGATTGGGCCGATAAGTTCCTACAGCAAGTGGCGCAGCTCCCAAATCCCAAAGACGAGCGCCGCGAAGACGGCCTGAATCACCAACGCCATCGCCACGCCGCGCATGCATCCCAGGCCGTCGCGGTCTTCAGACCGGGCATCGACGCTGTATCGTGGAAGCTCAAAGGGCAGGTGTTCATTGGCGGCCGGACGTGCTACTAACTGGGGGCCGGATTTTGCAGACGGATGGTGAAAACTGGGAAGAACGTGGATACCCATGAAAGCCCTCTCGGAATATTAAGTTTATCGGTCCGCCGAGCTGACTCTACAGTGGGTTGAGTACAACTTTTGTTGCGTAACCTTATCTTATGTCGAAGTAGATACTACCGTTGTGGCAAATTCTCCCCGCTTACCGGGCTGACTCCGATGCAGCAAAACGATACACTGCGGCCGGCTTTCTACGCCGAACCGCTTGTAGAGCGGGCCTGAGCCAGTGTGATGACAGTGATTTCCGGAGGACAGCGAAATCTGAAAGGCACTCCGACGGTGCCGATTCCCCGGTTGACATAGAGCTGCATGCCGCCGCCCAGCAGGAAGTGTCCTTCCAGATACCTCCTTCCCAAAGCGGGGAGATCGAACGGCCTCATGAACGGAATACGGACCTGGCCGCCGTGAGTATGTCCGGAAAGCACAAGCGAGATCCCGCGATTGACCAATACATCGGCAAAATCCGGCTCGTGGAGGAGCAGGATCACCGGCTCGCGCTCAACCTTCGCCCGGCTAGGAAGAGCTGAAGAGAGGTCGGGCTTTTGCTCCAGCGCGTCGGCCACTCCTGCCAGCCAGAAGCGTTGCCCCTCGCGTTCTATCGCCACGGAGCGGTTCGACAATACCGGGATGCCGTGCACTCCCAAGGCATCTGTAACCGCCCGCGCGCTTACCAGCGCATCGTGATTGCCCAATACGGCATATCTGAGCGGGCAGGTAAGTGTGCTCAGGATTTCGGCGCAGCGATAGGCCCATCCCACCGACAGGTGTTCCGGGAACGGACCGTTGCTGATGAAGTCTCCGGTGAGGGCAACCAGGTCCGGATGAAGAGAATTTATCCGCCTTACGACTTCCCTGAGGAACATCGATTCGGTGAATTCCTTGAGGTGAATATCGCTGAGCTGAACGATCCTGAATCCAACGAAAGGCTCCGGCAGACCTGCCAGGGTAATGGTCCGGGGAACCAGGTCGATCTCATGGCGTTCGATCTCACCTGCATAAAGCACCAGGCCGGCCACCGATGAAGCGCCCAGAGTGAGAAAATTCCGCCGGCTCAAAACGCCTGCAGCGGAGGATCGTGGCGCACCTTGGACTGGAGGAGCCTCAATCACTCAGAGACTCCCCTCGCTGTGTTTGCCTCTGTAGCCAGCACGAATCGGTTGACCATCTGCTTCAAGTTTAGATCATCCCTGGGACTCCGCTCCCACGAGTTCGTGCACCGTGCTGAGCAGACGATACAATGGAGTTTTGACCCCTTATCTTTGGAGACACAATGCCGGCTCCGCCCGAACTTAAGGCGACTCTCAACCTCCCGCGGACGGATTTCCCCATGAAGGCGAATCTTCCGCAAAGCGAGCCCCGGCGGCTCGCCATCTGGGAGCGGGAAGACCTTTACCAAAAGATCCGCGGCGCCCGCCAGGGTGCGCCCCTTTATCTTCTGCACGACGGACCTCCCTACGCCAACGGACCCTTACACCTGGGACATGCACTCAATAAGTGCCTGAAGGACTTCGTAGTGAAGTCCAAGACCATGGCGGGCTTTGACGCGCCCTATGTTCCAGGATGGGACTGTCACGGATTGCCCATCGAGATCAAAGTCGACGAACAGCTGGGGCGCAAAAAGCTGGAGATGGAGCCGATCGCGGTGCGCCGCGCCTGCCGCAAGTATGCCCAGAAGTATCTCGATCTGCAGCGCTCGCAGTTCCAGCGCCTGGGCGTGCTCGGCCGTTTTTCGCGTCCTTACTCCACCATGACCCCGGAGTACGAATCGAAGGTCATCGAGACGCTGTTTCAGTTCCTGCAAGACGGCTTTGTCTACAAAGGACTCAGGCCGGTTTACTGGTGCATCTTCGACCGGACCGCTCTGGCCGAAGCCGAGGTTGAGTATGAGATGCACACCAGCCCCAGCGTCTATGTCCGCTACCGGCTGACCAGCGCTCCTGAAGCGATCGACCCGCGCCTTGCCGGCCATCGGGTTTCGACCATCATCTGGACTACGACCCCGTGGACCCTGCCCGCATCTCTCGCTGTAGCCTTTCATCCCGGCTTGCAATATGTGGCGCTGGAGCATGGCGGCGAGGTCTATATCGTCGCCCAGGCCTTGGCTGAGGCAACGCGCCAGGCTTGTAACCTGGAGGGCGCGGTCGAGATCGCCAGTTTTCCCGGCTCGCGCATGGATCTGGCTACCTTCGAGCATCCCTTCCTGGAGCGTACGGTCCTGGGTGTGCTCGCCGACTATGTGACCACCGACCAAGGCACTGGAGTGGTTCACACTGCGCCCGCCCATGGCGCGGACGATTTTTATACTGGCGCGCGGTACGGGTTGAGCCAGGTATGCGAAGTCGATGATGCAGGCCGGATGCACGGCCTTCCCGACTACGAGGGACTTACCGTCTTTGAAGCCAACGAGCCCATCATCGCTTTGCTGGCCAGGCGCGGCGCCCTGCTGGGACGGGACAATATTTATCACTCCTATCCTCATTGCTGGCGCTGCCATAATCCCGTCATCTTCCGCGCCACCGAGCAATGGTTTATCGGCATGGAAACCGCTATGGCGGGTCCCGCCGGCGCAGAGACCACCTTCCGCCGGCGTGCCCTGGACGAGATCCTCCGCGTCAAGTGGGACCCGGGTTGGGGCGAGGAGCGCATCTCCAACATGGTCGCCTCCCGGCCCGACTGGTGTATCTCCCGGCAGCGCATCTGGGGCGTGCCTATCGCTGTTTTCCTCTGCCGGGAGTGCCACAAGCCGCTCAACGATCCCGCCATCAACCGGCGCATTGTCGAGCTCTTCGCGGCTGAGGGCGCAGATGCCTGGTACGTGCGCAGCGTGGAGGAGATTCTCCCCGCCGGAACCAAGTGCTCCTCCTGCGGCGGGGACGCATTTCGAAAGGAAATGGATATTCTCGACGTCTGGTTTGAGAGCGGCGCCAGCCAGGCCGCGGTTCTGGGCGTCGAACCCGGGCTGCCTTGGCCCGCCGACCTTTATCTCGAAGGGGGAGACCAGCATCGCGGCTGGTTTCAGTCCTCTCTGTTGTGCGCTGTCGGAACCCGCGGCGCCGCGCCTTATCGCATGGCCGTAACCTGCGGCTGGACGCTCGACGAACAGGGCCGCGCCATGTCTAAGAGCCTGGGCAACGGCGTCGATCCCGTAGATGTGGCGGATCGCATGGGCGCGGAGACGGTCCGGCTTTGGGTGGCCTCAGTCGATTTCCGCGAGGACATGGCGGCCAGCGAAAACCTGA
Organism: uncultured Acidobacteriaceae bacterium; assembly: GCA_963705665.1. GTDB lineage: Bacteria > Acidobacteriota > Terriglobia > Terriglobales > Acidobacteriaceae > PALSA-350. The sequence continues at coordinate 205,412 of CAVPKQ010000052.1, forward strand.
TGCAGCGTGTCGCTGAGAACTACCGCAAGCTGCGCAATACCTTCCGCTACCTGCTGGGCAACCTGAACGGCTTTGTGCCGGAGAGCGATGCGATCCGGTGGGAGCAGATGGCCCAGCTCGACCAGTACATGCTGACGCGCACCCGCCAGCTCACCGAAAAGCTTCTGCTCTGGTACCAAGGCTTTGAATTCCATCGTGTTTATCACGCTCTGAATGAATTCGCCACCTCGGAGCTGAGCGCCTTTTACATCGATGCCGTTAAGGACCGGATGTACACTTTCGCCCCGCGGAACCCGGCGCGCCGTTCCGCCCAGACCGTCCTGTGGAAGATCGCCGAGGCGCTGGTGCGGCTGGTGGCGCCGCTGATCAGCTTTACCGCGGATGAGGTCTGGCAGTATCTGCCCCCGGTCATAGACCGGGCGTCGAGCGTGCATTTGGAACTGTTTCCTGTTCCTTCAGAGATCGCCCCTGAGGCGGATCCGGCCTGGCTCGGCGATTGGACGCAGTTGCTGATGGTTCGCGACGAGGCATTGAAAAGCCTGGAAGAGGCGCGGCAGGCAAAGCGTATCGGCAAGGCGCTTGAAGCCAAGCTCCGTTTGCAAGGGCCACCCGATCTGCTCTTGCTTCTGGATCGCTATCGGGGCGCGCTGAAGGAGATCCTCAATGTATCCCAGGTAGAGCTCGGCGCATCGGAGACCCTTCAGGCGATCACGCTGCCAGCCGATGGCGCTAAATGCGAGCGCTGCTGGAACTACTCCACGCATGTAGGGGAGGACGCCCGCTGGCCCACGGTCTGCGACCGTTGCGCCGCCGCGCTCACCGAGATGGGCTTTGCCCCGATGGCAACCGAGTCCAGAGCATGAGCGAGGGCAAGGGCCGCCGCCTCTGGCTTCTACTGCTTGCTGTCGCCATCGTGGCCTTCGACCGGCTGACCAAGTGGCTGGTGGTGGCGCACATCGAGTTGGGCGACGCGGTTACCGTCATACCGCATGTCTTCCGCATCAGCCACGTGGAGAACCCCGGCGCGGCGTTCAGTCTGTTCAACGAGTCGAGCTCGCCGGCGCGCATTCGCTGGATGCTCCTGGCATTTTCGCTTCTGGCGGCTGTCCTGGTCCTGATTTTCCTGCTCAAGCTCGGACGCCGGGTGACGACCACGTCGGTGGCGCTGGCTCTCATCCTGGGCGGCGCTCTGGGCAACGCCTACGACCGCTTGCGGTTCGGCTATGTAATTGATTTTCTCGAAGTACACATCGTCCATTACCACTGGCCGGACTTTAATGTCGCCGATTCCGCCATCGTGATCGGCGGCATGCTGCTGCTGCTCGAAGCCGTGCGCGGCGGGGAGAATTAGGCCGGGGGCGGCTCCAACTAATTTTGTCATTTCGACCGGAGTATTCATGGGCCTGCGGCTCACCATAAGAGGATGAAAATTGGGCGAGGAAGGCTTGGTTGGTAATTACACCTAATTTGTCATCTCGACCGGAGCGAAGCGTAGCGGAGAGATCTGCGGTTTCATACCTGAAGATTGATGGAATCCGGACGTCCGGTTCACCTAGAACTTTTCCTTCAGCATCCGGATTGCGTCCTGGTAGGTCGAGTCTATGGGAACCGGGCTGAAATCGGTGTAGTCCTCGGTGGTCGAGAAATCGACGCTCTTCATCATCAGGATCTTGCCCTGCAGATGAAGCTTCATGTGAGTGGTCTCCCAATGGTGAAGCCCCACGTCCCGGTTATCCACCAGAATGCTGCCGCCTTGATAGAGTTTGCCCAGCACGCCCCAGCCAAAGTTGACGTCGGAGATCAGGTGGGACTGGAGCTTGACGATCCGCAACTGAGCCTGGTCCACCCATAGCTCGCCTACCATGCCGTGATAGACTTCGCCCTCGCGATCGGGTGGAATGAACGCGGGATTCGGCGTAAAGGTCACCCGGTAACACGGACCGCTGGGTCCCTGAACCATTCCTTCAAAGGTGTAAAGGAAGGCGTCGGGCAGCATTTTCACCATCTCATCCCCGCGGGCGTTGTCTGCCTGTTGCTTTTTATGACGGCGCTGCTGGATCTCCGGATGAGCCAGCAGGTTGTCCAGGCGGGCAAGCTCGGCCCGGTCCTCTTGCGGAGTCAAAGGGCGCCCGTCCTTCTCGATCAAGCGGGCGATGTCGCCCTCCTTAGTCTCGACCACCAATTTGACCGTGCTGCCCTTGGAGTCCATCTTGGATAACCGATAGCGGAATGGGTGTGACAGCCCTTGAGGGTGCAGTCTCGTTCCAGGAGGCGTCGAGCACAATCTTTTCGGGATGAGGAATGGACAGGGATGCCTGGGCCGGCGCCAGGCCGGAAGCGGCAAGCAGGGCTGCGCTGATCGCCAAAAACCGCATGTGCAGCCGGAATTCTCTAAAACCCATATCTACGTTTCCGCCGGCTGGACGTTGCTCAACGCTCCGCGCGGAGCCTCATCCAGTGTACATCGAGAGCCTCGGCCGGCCGTCGTACCCCGTTAGTGCCTTGCAGCGCCTGCTCTTCTTGCGTATAGTTCGGGCAGAGAACAGCGACTTTCATTGAGGGAGAGCGGAGATGGCAACAGAGAGCGACGCCGCGGTTATCGGCAAATCCGTGCAGATCCGCGGAGAAGTTAAAGGGAGTGAAGACCTGATGGTCGAGGGCTACGTCGAGGGCACGATTACGTTAACGGAGAGCCGCCTTACTATCGGACCGCGCGCCAGTGTCACCGCCAATGTCTCTGCCCGCGACGTCATTCTGCTTGGCCGGCTCAACGGCAATATCAAGGCCAGCGGCCGGGTGGAGCTGCGCAAGGGCTGCGATCTCGCGGGAGATATTTCCGCCGGCCGCCTCTCTATTGAAGAGAACTCCATGTTCCGGGGCAAGGTGGATCTGGCCCAGCCCTCGGAGAATGGAGCGGCTGCTCCTGTTCCCGCGCTCAATGCGCCGGTCAAGGCATCGTCGGCGGAGACTCCGTTGTTTAGAGCCTCGGCTCAGAAATAGCACGAAAGCTGAAGAACGTGATACGCAATCTATTCAGCAGGACCCAGAACGGCGACGCTCCCTCCGTCAACCCCACGGTGCTCACAGGACCGCGCATGCCGCGCTACTCCAGCGGATGGTCCACGCTGCTCAAGCATCTCAAGAGCGAGCCGGGATTGCGCATTCTGGATATCGGACCTACCTCCTCGACCAATATCAACTTCCTCACCACTCTGGGCCATGGAGTGTACATGGCGGACATCGTGCATGAGGCTGCCCGCGGGGATTGGCTTACCCCGGGCGAGAATGGCTCCGAGCCACAATTTGACGTGGAACGCTTTCTCGATCACAACCTCGACTTTTCCGGCAGGGAATTCGACGTGGTGCTGCTCTGGAGCACGCTGGACTATCTTCCCGAGGTTCTGGTTGCTCCGGTGATCCAGCGGTTCCGCTCTTCGATGCGTCCCGGCGGCCGCCTTCTGGCCCTCTTCCACACCCGCGCCTCGGGCGCGCAAACCGCCTTCTGCCGCTACCACATCACCGATGGCGACACCATCGAAGTGCAGGAATCAACCGCCTACTCCGTCAAGCGCGTCTACACCAACCGCACCATCGAGAAGATCTTCGAAACCTACGCCAACACCAAGTTCTTCCTGGCCAAGGACAACCTCTACGAAGTGCTCATCACCCGCTAGACGCTGCGGCCTTCTGGTCCGTCTTTGCCTTTCTTTCTGTCATTCCCGCAGGGAATCTGCTTGTGGTCTCCTGGCATGGCGATAGCGCTGGGCTACGAAAAGCAGGGTGGATTCAAGCTCCAAGTGCAACAACGCATAATCAAGACCCAGTCAGCAGATCCCGGAGAACAGCCGTGGAAAAGATGGAAAACAAAGAACGTTTCCCACTTTCCCACGGCACGGCTGCGGCTATCCATATGAACCTATTCACAAGATCTGTTGCACTTGGATTTTGAACCCAAGCAGATTCCTTTCGGGGATGACAGAAAGAAAAGAAGAGCAGTGCTGCAACCGCAGCTAGATGTATTTCTCTCTAATTAAGCCCGAACACTCCGGCCGAATGACAAGTTAGGTGCAGCCGCCGGCGAAAGGGCTCGCTTTCCGACGCCGTGTCCAGCTTGACCCGTATAGCACCCCTCATGTAAGCAAATTGTCCATCTCGACCGCAGCGAAGCGAAGTGGAGAGATCTGCGGTTACTGAACCAGGAGAAGATATACAGCAAGGTATTATCTCTGTTCATGGAGAAAGCGTTGTTCTGGGCCCACTCCGGAGAGCGGTCTAAGACCGATCCCAACACTAGAGTTGGTTGGCAACCCCTTGCAGAGCACCTTCAATCTGTCTCGAGAGTAGCGGAGCGCCTCGCTCGATCCACCCGTCCACAGGATGATGGTTTCGCTAAGCACTCAGCAATTTGCGGACTGCTGCATGATTTCGGAAAGTACACCAGTTGCTTTCAAAAGATGATCACGACTGGGCACGGGCGCTGCCAACACGCGATTCACGGCGCGCAGTTGGCCGTTGTAGACGCGGATGGCGGCTGGACACGCCCTCTTCTGCTTCCTGCAGCGTTTGCGATAGCCGGACATCACGGCGGCCTGCCGGATTTTTTTGGTGGTTCGGCCTCGCTGCAGGAACGGTTGAGAGATGAGGTCCGGCGGCGGGAAGCTTGGTTGGTGCTGGAGCAGGCGTGCGAGGACTGCCTTGAGATTTGTGCGCTCATGAGTGAGTGGGTGCGCGACTTTGAGCCCAATCAGCCGATTCACTTGACGGAGATGGATCTCTATATCCGGATGCTTTTCAGTTGCCTCGTTGATGCGGACCGGCTGGACTCGGCAGGCAGAACGATCATCGATGCACCACTTGATGCCGTCAATTGGCTGGACACCTTGCTCAAGCATGTGCGGGAACTGCAACTCCTACATCCGAGAAGTGTCGTCGCGAATTTGCGCAGGGAAGTGTTAGAGGATTGTCTGAATGCAGCGGGTCGAACGGGTTCTCTCTTTTCACTTTGCGCGCCTACCGGCGCTGGCAAGACACTGGCCTCAATGGCATTCGCGCTCAAACGCGCAGCATTGCACCCGGAGCGGTATCGGCGGGTTATTGTGGTCATTCCCTATCTCTCCATTATTGAGCAGAACGCCGATATTTATGCAGGCATTTTTGGGAAGGATGCGATTCTTGAGCACCACTCGGGCAGCTTCGAACGATTGAGAGAGTCGCCCAATGACGAGAGGCGCTGGGAGCTTGAGAAGGACAAAAGTGAGGACGACGAGTACCAGCGAAATGGACTGCGGCCGGAGACGGAAAACTGGGACGCACCGCTGATCGTGACCACTTCGGTCCGCTTTTTCGAGAGCCTCTTCTCAAACCGTCCCGCGGACCTCCGGCGGGTGCACAACATCGCCAGATCTATCGTGATCCTTGATGAGGTGCAGACGCTGCCGCGAAGGCTCCTGGCGCCACTTCTCGGGATGATGAAGGAGCTTTCGGAACGATGGCAATGCGATTTCGTCTTCTCGACCGCGACGTTGCCTGCATTCGAGCATCCACCGAGCCAAAAGGATCTCCGCTGGATGCCGGGAACCATCCAGGAGATTGTGCGCCAGCCTGAGCGTCTTCGGGGCAAGCTTAAGCGCGCAGAGATCCGTTGGGAGATCGAGAGCCCCACAGACTGGCGGCACATAGCAGAGCGAATGCTTGCGCGGCGACAGGCGCTTTGCATTGTAAATCTGCGCGATCATGCAAGCGATCTGTACAGTGCGGTAACGCGCCTCGCTGCGGATAGAGTGCTGGATGCCGCAGCCGTATTCCACTTGTCCACACGAATGTGCGCGGCACACCGGCTACGAGTGATTGAAGCGATCCGCGAAAGGCTGCTGGCGCAGCAGCCATGCTGGGTCGTTTCCACGCAATTGGTTGAGGCGGGCGTGGACCTCGATTTTCCGCTGGTGATGCGAGCGCTTGCCCCACTTGATTCCATCGTTCAGGCAGCTGGACGCGCCGATCGCGAGGGAAAACTGACAGCCGAGTTGGGCAGGGCCGCCGGAGAAGTCGTAGTTTTTCTGCCGGAAGACAATCGTCTTCCGCCCCACGAGTATAAAGAGGCAACGGGCAGGACGGAAACGCTGGCCAGGGATGCGCTTAAGAGGGGCGAAGCGATCCAGGTCGATTCGGGGACCGCGCTGCTAGCTTATTATGAACGCTACTACGGAGAGAGCTGTCCAGAGGAACTCGGGCAAAGACTTCAGGCGATGCGCGAGATCGGCAAAGCCAATAACAGAGGGCAGTTCGCGACCCTCGCCGGCGAGTTCGAGATGATCAGCAATCGCACCCTGGATGTATTCGCTCCAGACGACGACGAGGCCCGGGCGGCAATCGAGGAGCTTCGCGGAATTGGCCGGCTCACAGCCGCTCTGCGCCGCCGGCTCCAGCGGCATGTCATCGGGCTTTACCCGCAGGAGTTTCAAAGAGCGCACGGTGTGTTGGAAGAACTGAGGCCCGGAGGCAACATCTGGATTGCAACGTCGTATGACAAAAAACTTGGATTGATTTCACGGCCGGGACCGGAACACTATGTAATTTCTGGAGCTTAGGAGCATGGAGAGCGATGGCTCTCCACGCTCAAAGCAACCCTCGTCAGTGATGAGAGCATGTTTCAATCCACATGGCGAGCCGCTACTCACGCTTTGGCCATGAAAGAAGAACCTTCATTTCTTGTTATCTTGACACACGCCCTCGGCTCCGGCGTCGCGTCATGCTTCATCACTGACATTGCAACTATTGTCGTATTGCACCACAACGAACAGGCTGTATTTTTCTATTGCAACGCAGATCGTTTCCTAGCAGCCATCAAGGGATTTTTCCGAGATTGCGAAAACAGGTACCAGGGATTTTTCAACAGAGAAAGGCGGACCTCTTTCATGAGCAGTCTTCGTGTGCAGGTACGGGTCTCAGGCGAAATGGCATGTTTCACCCGGCCGGAGAGCAAAGTTGAACGCTACTCTTATCCGCTGATGACGCCTTCAGCCGCGCGCAATATTCTGGACGCCATATGCTGGCGTCCTCAAATGCGCTGGATCGTCACCAGCATCTCGGTGCTCAAACCCATTCGGTACATGAGCGTACTGCGCAACGAGGTGCAAAGCAAGCTGTCGCCGCGGTCCGTGAAACAGTGGATTGTTGATCCTTCTCAATACAGACCCCTTGTGGCGGGCGCCGGCATGGGTACCGATGTGACTCCCCGGAACACCAGCTTGCTGCGCGACGTCGCATATGTGATCGAGGCAACTCCCAAGATCTTCGACGCCTCAGGCGACAATACTCCCGCAAAGTACATCGCGATGATGCAGCGTCGAGTTGAGAAAGGCCAGTGCTTTCAGCGTCCGTCGCTTGGCTGCCGAGAATTTGCCGCCGAATTTTCCGAACCTGTCGAAGGCGAACAACCCATTCCCGAGACAATTGAGATCGGCCGCATGCTCTATGACATTGCGTTCCTTCCAGGGAACAACCGAGCGGCGTTTTTCAATGCCAAGCTGGTGAAGGGCGTGATGGATACACGACCGGAGCATGTGCTGCCAGACGAGAGCCGTCGCGAGGAGTTGCTGAAATGCTCTCAGGTTCCCAATGCGCTACATAGCTCTTCGGAGGCATGTCAGGAAGAGGTGCAGCCATGCTCGTCCAAGTGCTAGCCGAATTCGCGGACAGTCATCTTCAGGACGCGATGAGTGATGTGGCCTGGGAGACGAAGCCGGTACCTTGCATGCTTGAGATTGCCTCCGATGGCAGCTTCCTTGGCGTGGTTCCTACGACTCATGAGGAGACGCGTGGCAAGAGGTCCGTTACCCTGGCGAACCCGATGGCAGTGCCGCGATCCCCTGTGAATCGCAACAGTGGGCATCATCCATTGATCGGCACTGATGACATCGGTTATGTTCTGGGGCCAGGACCATGGACCAAGACGGCCGTTGAACGGGAAAAGCAGGAGGCCCATCACGAGGCATTCGTCCGGCTCATCGGTCGCGCGGCGACCGAAACAAACGATCCGGCGCTTCAGGCTTGCGTCGAGTTCTACAATCAGCCAGATCAGGTGGAGAAGGCGCGCGATGTTTTGCGTGAGGCAAAAGCGGGAATCCTGGTCGCGCTCTCCGCAGGCGGTCCGCTGATAAAGCGAGATGCTGTCCAGGCTTTCTGGCGACGACATTACCGTGCGGCTTACGATCAGCGGGTCGAAAGTAAAAGCGGTGTTAAACGGAATAAAAGTAAGGCGGGCCACGCTCCAGATCCGATCCTTGAAGACAAAGCCGGTGCAAATGTCTTCGAATGTCTACTCTCGGGAACAGTCGGCCGCATTGCTCCAACCCACGAGGCTGTGAAAGGGTTGGGTAATCTCGGGGGACAATCAAAGGGCGTCGCGCTTATGTCCTTCGATAAGGAGTCCTTCCGCTCCTACGGCTGGGAACAGAACCAAAACAGCCCGGTCTCTCCGGATCGCGCTATGGCCTATGTTTTAGCTCTCAATCACCTGCTGAAGTTCGACAACGGACACCGCCACGATGTGGCCAGTGTTGGGTTCATCTATTGGCTACGTAATGCTGAGCCATTCGACTGGTATTCGCTGCTGGATGCGGCTGACCCCAGCCAAGTGGAGGCGCTACTCCGGTTCGATCCTGGCGCAGATCCGAATCCAAACCAGTTCTACATGGCCGGCCTTTCCGGGAATGGCGGGCGTTTGCGCGTACGCTACTGGGTCACGGATTCGGTCAACCATGTGAAAGCAAATCTGAAGGGCTGGCACCAGCAGTTGCGTGTGCAGTATCCCTGGGATGCGGCTCCAGTCAGGCTCTGGCAAGTACTCTATGCCATTCACCGGGAAGGCAAGCCGCCATATCATCAAGTGCTCGCTCTGATACGCCGTGGCATCGAGGGCGAGACCCAGCCACTGAGATATTCAGTGCTCGCAGCCACACTCAACCGGCTTCGTCATGCCGAACTGGACAAACTCGACCGCCTTCGGATCCCGGTGGGACTGGTCCGCATGTGCCTCAACGATTTATTTCGTCAGAAAGGAAAGAAGGAGATGAGTGAAGGACTCGATCCAACCTGCGCCATATCTGCTTATGTATGCGGCAGGCTGATGGCAGAATACGAAAACCTGCAACGAACTTCGAGCGGCGGCGTAAACAGTTCGGTCTTGGACCGCTATTTCTCGCTCGCTTCAACCTATCCCGCCGCCGCATTCCCGAAAATCGAGGACCTTGGGCTCAAGCATCTGCGCAAGCTAAGACGAGACAGGCCATCCGCAGCAACTGCTATCGATCGAAGGCTGCTGGATCTCCACCAGCTTCTTGCAGCCAAAAGTCCCTATCCTTCAAGGCTCAGTCTCGAAGATCAAGGCGTGTTTTTCGTGGGTTATTACCACCAGAAGGCTTGGTCGATCGCGCAGATTGAGGCCCGTAAGCAGGCGCGCACAGCATCCACCATCACCGAGGAAACCGGCACCAATGAGGAGACCGCATGAGCACGGTTGAGAACCGCTACGACTTCGTCTATCTTTTCGACTGCCAGGATGGAAACCCTAACGGCGATCCCGACTCCGACAACAGCCCGCGCATCGACCCGGAAACATTCCAGGGTCTCGTTTCCGATGTCTGCCTCAAACGCAAGATACGCGATTACGTCTTTCACTCAAAATCATCGAACGGAACGATTGAGAAGGGCTATCACATCTACGTCCTCAGCGGAAGCACGCTCGAACTTCAGCAGAAGCTGGCGTACGACAATCTAAAGGGAGTTGTCGAATCGAAGAGTGAGAAAACAGATAAGGGAGAGATTGACAAAGCGGCGCAATGGATGTGCGGGAACTTTTTCGATGTACGTGCGTTCGGCGCGGTCATGTCCACAAAGCTATACAACTGTGGTCAAGTACGGGGTCCCGTGCAGTTGACCTTCGCACGTTCGATCGATCGGATTCTTCCGATTGAACACGGCATCTCTCGTGTCGCATACACGAAAGAAGAGAAGACAAGAGAGTCTAAAGGAAGCACGGAGACTCGGCCGCAAACATACCATCCCTTACGGCCTGTACTTGGCTCATGGCTTCATCAATCCCATGTTTGCGAAAAAGACTGGGTTTACTGAAGACGACCTATCACTTCTCTGGAAGGCGTTGGGTAATCTGTTCGATCTCGACCGCTCTGCAGCTCGTGGCACCATGGCGGCACGAGGACTCTACGTCTTCAAACACGATTGCAGGCTCGGCAATGCACCCGCGCAGAGGCTCTTCGAGACCATCAAAGTTAGCAGAAATCAGGATGTCGAGGCACCTCGCTCCTTTACGGATTACACGGTTAACAGCCCCGATCCAGCGTCGCTGCCGCCCGGTATCAGTTTTTTCGATGGATTGGCCTAGCACCCATGTACCAGGAAGAGGATCTTCTCCCACTCTCAGGATTGCAGCACATGTCCTTCTGCGATAGGCGCTGGGCTCTGATTCATCTCGAGTCCGTCTGGGAGGAGAACCGCTTCACCGCGGAGGGATCGCAGATTCATGACCGCGCCCATTCCGCGGAGCCGGAAAGCCGCCCTGGCGTTCTAGTGCGCCGAACCTTGCCATTGCATTCCTTCCGGCTGGGATTATCCGGGAAGGCTGATATCGTTGAGTTCCATCCATGGGATTCGGAGGATGCGATCCGTCTCCCTGGGTGCAGGGGAAGCTGGCTGGCTTATCCAGTGGAATACAAGCGCAGCCGCGATAAGGCGGGAAGTATTGCCTACCGCATACAGTTATGCGCCCAGGCGATGTGTCTTGAAGAAATGCTCCACACCAGCATTCCCGAGGGAGCAATCTATGATGCCAAAGCCCGGCGGCGGCAGGAAGTTCATTTCGGGCCTCAGGTAAGGCAGGAAGTCGCCCGGCTCGCGGAGCAGATGCACTCGCTCTTCGGTTCAGGAATCACCCCTTGCGCCATAGTGAAGAAGGCATGCCGCTCCTGTTCACTGAACAACTACTGCATGCCGGAGGCACTCAGTCACGCAAGGCAAGTTTCGGAATACCTGCAAACCATGACGAGAACGGCGGAATGAAGCCGCTGCTCAATACACTTTTCGTGACCACACAAGGCGCCCACCTTGCTCGTGAAGGACAGACTGTCGCCGTCTCTGTCGATCGGGAGATTCGCACGCGTATTCCCATTCACACGCTCACCGGGATCGTGTGCTTTGGGCGAGTCTCCTTCACGCCGTTTCTGATGGACCTGGCAGCCAGCCATGGCGTCTCTCTCTCGTGCTGTACCGAGCATGGACGGTTCGTGGCCCGCATTCAGGGGCCAGTCTCAGGCAACGTCCTGCTGCGAAGGCGGCAATATCGCGCCGCTGATGAAAAAGCCACTGTATCCGGTATTGCGCGCGCTATCGTTCTTGCAAAGCTTGCAAACTGCCGCACCGTCCTGTTGCGCGGCGCGCGTGACTCGGAGCAGCAGGCGGAAAGCACCGTCGCTTTGGAAGAGGCGGCTCTGAGATTGCGGTACGTGCAGGATGCAATCGGTGGAGTATGCGATACCGATGTAATTCGCGGCCACGAAGGGGACGGGGCCGGTGCTTACTTTTCGGTTCTGGACCGCCTGATCACGGTGGCCAAGGAAGATTTCTTCTTCGCCCGGCGCAGCCGCCGTCCACCCCTGGATAATGTGAATGCGCTGCTCTCGTTTCTCTATACTTTGCTCGCGCATGACTATAGCGCCGCTCTGGAATCAGTTGGTCTCGATCCACAGGTCGGCTTTCTACATTGCGAGCGCCCAGGCCGGCCGAGCCTCGCCCTTGACTTGGTGGAAGAGCTCAGGCCTGTGCTAGCGGACAGATTAATGGTTTCTCTTATCAACCGCCGCCAGATCAAACCCTCCGGTTTCCGCAAGCTCGAAAGCGGCGGAGTTGTCATGGACGATGAGACGCGAAAGCAGGTGTTGGTTGCGTGGCAACAGCGGAAACAAGAAGAGATTGTTCATCCCTTTATTCAGGAGAGAATTGCATTCGGCTTAGTCCCCTATGTGCAGGCTTTGCTGCTTGCCCGTTTTCTGCGTGGCGATCTCGATGGCTATCCACCGTTCTTCTGGCGCTAGCTCCCGTGATTTTAATTGTCGTGAGTTACGATGTAAGTACAGTGACGCCCGAAGGTAAGCGGCGCCTGCCCAGAGTAGCAAAGGTCTGTGAGAATTTTGGGCAACGGGTTCAGAACTCCGTCTTTGAGTGCTGGGTCGATCCCGCCCAGCTTGTTACGCTCAGGGCAGGGTTGCTCGAACTGCTGGAACCCGTGACTGACAGCCTGCGGATTTACTTCCTGGGCGAGCAATGGCGCGGCCGTGTTGAGCACTACGGAGCCAAGGCAGTCCTTGAACCGGACGGCCCGCTGATCCTATAGTTTTCCACAGCGCTGACCTCAAGTTCTCATGGAGCGCACCCCAATGTGTGCGAATGCTGCTAATTAACAGAAAACAAACTACTTACTTGCCCCCGTCGGAAGGTACGATGTGGGCCAGAACGGCCCATCTGAGCCGGTTCGCGATAGGCTATGTGCAACCGCCCTGTTTTCGTCTGGATAGAAGGCAGGCCGTCGCGCCCCATGCGGGCGCGTGGATTGAAACCGGCAACGGAGAAGGACTGGCAGGGGGTTCCTCCGTCGCGCCCCATGCGGGCGCGTGGATTGAAACCTGAAGGTCCGTGAGGAGTTGGACGCCGCAAGCGGTCGCGCCCCATGCGGGCGCGTGGATTGAAACGCGTGGAGCGCCACTCTTAGCGCATTCGTATTTACGTCGCGCCCCATGCGGGCGCGTGGATTGAAACCCGCAACTGCGGTCTGATAGAAGTCCTGCCAGACGTCGCGCCCCATGCGGGCGCGTGGATTGAAACAAGCGAGTCCCGTGATCTTCTAGCTTGCCATCATGTCGCGCCCCATGCGGGCGCGTGGATTGAAACAAGCCAAGCAATCCTGGCCAGATTCCAGAGGGCGTCGCGCCCCATGCGGGCGCGTGGATTGAAACAAGGCGCTTATCGTGGTTGCTGACTTTTTCGGTCGTCGCGCCCCATGCGGGCGCGTGGATTGAAACACGGGACTGGTGTAGATGTAACGCCCTGTCGGTGTCGCGCCCCATGCGGGCGCGTGGATTGAAACTGGTGTGAAGCCCGCAGATAAGAAGTAAGGAGCGCGTCGCGCCCCATGCGGGCGCGTGGATTGAAACAAATTCAACCGTCCAACGAATACCCCCGTGCTGTTGTCGCGCCCCATGCGGGCGCGTGGATTGAAACAGGCAATTCAGCGGCGAAAGCTGCAACTGAACAAGTCGCGCCCCATGCGGGCGCGTGGATTGAAACTGAAGATCTTCCAATTCCTCTAATAATTCCTCTGCGTCGCGCCCCATGCGGGCGCGTGGATTGAAACTCAGCCTGGAATTTTCTTACGACCGGCAGGGGTGCGTCGCGCCCCATGCGAGCGCGTGGATTGAAACATCTCAACTTGGGGTAACTAAGCAGACATGGACGGTCGCGCCCCATGCGGGCGCGTGGATTGAAACATTCCTAACCCTCAGTTCCTCCAGGTGCCCCCGGGTCGCGCCCCATGCGGGCGCGTGGATTGAAACCGCGCAAGCCTCGGGACTGGTGCGATTACCGAGCGTCGCGCCCCATGCGGGCGCGTGGATTGAAACTGTCCAATGCGGATTCTTTGTGTTTCCGTCCTTGTCGCGCCCCATGCGGGCGCGTGGATTGAAACTGATGAATTCGCCGTTGAATAACTCTTTTTTTCAGTCGCGCCCCATGCGGGCGCGTGGATTGAAACCACTCGCTTCGACTTGCTCTGCTGGCTGTTCTGCGTCGCGCCCCATGCGGGCGCGTGGATTGAAACAAACACATTGGACGCTATGCCGACAGAACGGTCGTCGCGCCCCATGCGGGCGCGTGGATTGAAACTCCCATAGAAAGTGCTCCCTAATAGAAGTAGGCCGGTCGCGCCCCATGCGGGCGCGTGGATTGAAACGAGCGTGAACATTTCGTGTATGACGTGGAAGGAGTAGTCGCGCCCCATGCGGGCGCGTGGATTGAAACTAATTTACTTCACTCCTGATGGTGCTCGTGTGAGTCGCGCCCCATGCGGGCGCGTGGATTGAAACCGGTGCGCGCCAGGAGTAGCTTCGCCTTCGTCCGTCGCGCCCCATGCGGGCGCGTGGATTGAAACGTCTGAAAGTACAAATCCGGAAAGGAAGTTTAGTGTCGCGCCCCATGCGGGCGCGTGGATTGAAACTGGCGTAGCACAATTTTGCCGAGTCCATTTGTGGTCGCGCCCCATGCGGGCGCGTGGATTGAAACTGCGCCACCGCCGGCTTAGCCTGCTCAACCACCGTCGCGCCCCATGCGGGCGCGTGGATTGAAACATGGTCGCATCCTAGTGAAATCCGCTGACCAGCCCTTGGAGTCGCGCCCCATGCGGGCGCGTGGATTGAAACAATAGAGAGAAAGGATAAGTTTCGACCTTTGGCGTCGCGCCCCATGCGGGCGCGTGGATTGAAACTATGCGAATCATCGAACCTATCACCCCCACACCCAGTCGCGCCCCATGCGGGCGCGTGGATTGAAACTTGTAAGAGGATTCCAAACTCGCCAAGAATAGAAGTCGCGCCCCATGCGGGCGCGTGGATTGAAACCAGTACACAGGATCGTGAGCGCTCACAACCGCGCCGTCGCGCCCCATGCGGGCGCGTGGATTGAAACCTGCATCCAGCTTACTCGATCCGGTCACTGTACCTGTCGCGCCCCATGCGGGCGCGTGGATTGAAACCTGAACCCCCGGCGCAGAGTTGACCTCAAGTACCGTCGCGCCCCATGCGGGCGCGTGGATTGAAACAGGTCACTTAACAATTTTCTGCGATCCATCAGCGTCGCGCCCCATGCGGGCGCGTGGATTGAAACGAGATAAAGACCGGCTTCCACAAACAGGGATGCAAGTCGCGCCCCATGCGGGCGCGTGGATTGAAACTCGATACCTGCAATTGCCTCTTTATCCCACACGCACGTCGCGCCCCATGCGGGCGCGTGGATTGAAACCGGGGAAATAATGCTGACAGCGTTTTGATCGCTTACGTCGCGCCCCATGCGGGCGCGTGGATTGAAACTTGTTCCGCCCCGAGTTCTATGTTGTCCCATTCGTGTCGCGCCCCATGCGGGCGCGTGGATTGAAACTGCCAAGATGACTGTTACTCCTGAAATGCTGGCGTCGCGCCCCATGCGGGCGCGTGGATTGAAACTGCCAAGATGACTGTTACTCCTGAAATGCTGGCGTCGCGCCCCATGCGGGCGCGTGGATTGAAACTTGATATCAGATATCCCCCTGACAACTTTTCCATGTCGCGCCCCATGCGGGCGCGTGGATTGAAACAAAAACATCCGCTTCACACTCTTCGTCGATCCAGAGTCGCGCCCCATGCGGGCGCGTGGATTGAAACCCCAATTTGGGCAAGATGTGATGCTTGAGATTGCCGTCGCGCCCCATGCGGGCGCGTGGATTGAAACCTCAACTATATCTTTTTGCTTTGCGCCGCCTGTAGTCGCGCCCCATGCGGGCGCGTGGATTGATGGTGAGCGGCTGAACAGAATGGAGAGACGCAGAAGTGATAATAGCGCGGCGATACGAAAAGCAGATTCCCTTCGGGAATGACAGAAAGAAAAGAAGAGGTAGCTGGATATAGTCGCTTTAATCAAACCCTATTTCTGTCAACGCGGAGTGGATCTGAGGTCGGCCCACGCGGGGGTCGTTTGTTCGAATAAGCGCTACTTATGAGATCCTCTTCTCGCGTTGTTTTACCCATGAGGGGTACTTCCATGCGGATGGCGTTGCTCCTAATCCTGCTGGCTCTCACGCGCCTCGGCTGGGGCCAGTCGGCTGAGCCTTCGCGGCAAGATCTCACGCCGACGATCCGGGTGGATTCCCAGTTCGTATTGCTCGACGCGCTGGTGAAGAACAAAAAGACCGGAAGCAGTGTTGATACACTCACCGCAAAAGACTTTCAGCTTTCCGAGGATGGCGTTCCGCAAACCATCAGCTACTTCAGCCGCGATCAGCTGCCCCTTTCCGTAGTCTTCCTCTTTGACATGACGGAGACCGTCCATGCGGCGCTCAAGCCGTTAGCGCAGGCGGCTCTCGCCATCCTCGGCCACCTGAAGCCACAGGACGAAGTGTCCGTCATGATCTTTTCTTCACGTACGGAGCTGTTGCAGGATTTTACCGTCAATCGCTCCCTGGCGGCCGATGCTATCAAGACTGCTTCCTGGATGGCGGATGTCGAAGGCACCTTCATCGATGAGGATATGTATGAGGCCGTGAACCAGGCGCTGAAGACAAGGTTGGCCGGCAGCCGCCGTGTGCTCGTCTGGCTTACCGACGGCACTGCGAACTATGAGAATTCCTTTACTCAATCCACCATAGGTCAGCACTCGCCGGCTCGTCTCCACACCCAAAAAGAAGCGCTAGTCAAGCTACTTCAATCCGGAGTGGTTGTCTCGGCGCTCATCGACAGGACTGCGGAAACCAACGCGGCGATGATGGCCTCGGACTCATCCTCATTCCTTAGCGGAACGCGCGTGGGCGACATCCAACAATATGCCAACGCTACCGGCGGCCCAGTTCTAAGCACCGATACAAAGGAAGCGGCAGATCGTCTCGCTCTATTGCTCGATCAGATCAGAGGGAGGTATACGCTGGGATACAAGCCGGTTGGTACAAAGCCTCGCGGGAGCTTCTGTAAGCTCAGCCTGCAATTCAGTCCGCAGTTCCGCCAGGAACATCCTGAGTTGCGCAAGCCGGGCCTGATCCTGCTCGCGAAACAAGGCTACTACCGCTAAAAAGGGGCGCCTGAGAGAAGAGTCCCGTAGGGACGACTGAAAAGGGGAGAGGCGTGATTCAGCCGTCCCTGCGGGACTTCCGTCAGAACTTGATCTGTGCCCGCGAGCGTATCGCCTTATAGGGACACCTGCGCTTGAACTCGGCGAAATTGACTGTGATTCCCAGCCCTGGAGCCTCCGGCAGCCGGACCCGGCCATCTTTTTGGGTGGGATAGGTCCCCTCGGTCATCTCACGGAACAAGTCGTTATCCGCTCCTTCGCACTCGTGGATCAGGAAATTCCGGCATACCGACATGGTGGACATCGACGCCATGTGCGCAATCGGTCCGCTGCACTGGTGCGGCGCAACCTCCACTTCATACGCCTCCGCCATGTTCGCGATCTTGCGCAGCTCCGTCACTCCGCCAGCATGCATCACATCCGGCTGAATGATCGCCGCGCCTTTCGCATCGAGCAGTTGCTTGAACTCGAAGCGGGAGAAAAGCCCTTCGCCGGTTGCAATGGGAACCGGGCTCTTGGCCGCCACCTCGCCGAGTCCCACCGGATTCTCGCGCAATGTCGGCTCCTCCATAAATAGCGGATGATAAGGTGCGAGAGCGGTGGCAAACTGAATCGCCGAGCGCACCGTAAACGTCTCCGCACATTCAAGGGCAATATCCGCCTGGGTTCCGAAGACCTTGCGGATCGCCGCCAATTCGGCGACGTCCTGATCCATGCGCGCCAGCTCGGTCTCAGCCTGCGGCAGCGTGTACTTGACCGCCGTCCAGCCTTGCGCGCGGGTGCGCGCAGCCAGCTCTGTAAAGGCCCCGATATCACGTTTCGGAATGGACGCATCCCAATGAGTGAAGTAGACGCGCAGATCGTTCCGGATGGGGCCGCCGAGCAGCCGGTAAAGCGGCACTCCCAAACGCTTGGCTTCTATATCCCAGAGGGCGATGTCGATGGCGGAAAGGCCGGTCATCAGCGCGGGACCGTTGCGCCAGCGCGTGGCCACATAATAAACACGGTCCCAGTGGCCTTCCGGCCCGGCGGGATCGAGTCCCACGTACTCCGGCTCAAGCCAGCGCAGCACGGATTCGGCTATGTCGGTACGGCTCTCGAGCGTTGCTTCGCCCAGCCCGGTAATACCCGCATCGGTGTGCACCTCGACAAACATCAGGTCGCGCCAGCGCACTGAGACTTTGTGAATCTCAAAGCCGGTGATCTTAACTTTTCCCAGCGGGACCGATCCCTGAAATACGGTCGCCGATAGAGGAACGGCTGCGAGACTGGTGAGAAAGGACCGTCTGTTTAACACTCCGGGATGATATCTCACCGCGGAGACACCGTAAACGCCGCCGGCGCCCAAGTTAACCTGATGCCCGCTCCTAGCTGGTTGTGATGGTGAAGCGGTAGGCCCAGTCTCCTCCGGCCCACTGGATATAGTTGGTTCCCCAGGCATTGTTGAACAGATTGACGTGAACGCCTTGCTGCATGGTGGGAAGGTCGACAGAGAAGTTGAGCGGCGATCTTCTGCCTACGGCCACCACCGGAGCATCCAAGGTCTCAAGCTCAAATGAGCCGCGGCTGTCGCGATAGCGCAAATGGCCGGTCAGAGCATGCATACCGCGGCTCCCGCCGCGAACCACATCCAAGGGCGAGACCTCCTGATCCACCTTCTTGAGCATCCAGCCTGTAGCTTCTGGCGCATCGGGAGCAAAGGTCAGCCACATCGACTCCGGCATGCGATTGGCGGCTTTGCCGAAGGACCGGAACGTGATGTGCGCCACCGGTTCAGCGTTGGGCAGCAGCAGCTCCAGATACATCCTTTCCGGCCACGCGACGCGGCCCTGGCTATCGCTGGCAGGATCGTCGATCTTGAGTTCAGCCAGCACCCGGGTGGCATCCTTATCCGTGACAGTGGAGCAAGTTACTACGGACGGATGCCAATCGCGCGACTCGGCTCCGAAATGCCCTACGTTGGGCTTGCCGAAGTCTCTCGGAGCCCAGGACGCTTTACTGAGCACATAGCTGGCAAGGAAGGCGTCATAATCGGACTGCGACAGCGTCTGATAAGTGAAGAGCGCTAATGGGTGCTCCGGCGAAGCCCACTCCCGCCCAGTCGCTTTGTTGCGCAGCTTTTGAATAGCTCCGGTCTTTCCGTCGAGCGCCAGGACGTAGTGCGCGCTATCGAGTTCTTCGTCCGGCGAATGAGTCTGGAATCCTTGATTAGAGGGCGGAGCGGTACGCAATGCGCTCAGGCGGCTCTCGGCTTGTGGGCGCAATGCGGAAGGCAGCGCGGCAACCGCGGTATCGATGTCATCGCGCTTTTCCTGCCAGCTCCTCTCCATGGTTTGGTATCCGGCCCGATCGATAACCTGCTCCAGGTCCTTTGGCTTGTAGTGGTCGTAATCGATGTATTGCTTGGTATCTGTTCCCCAAGTATGCTCCGGGGCCAGGGCGAGCCAGACGAGGAACTGACGATCCGTGGCATCGCCAATAGCAAAATGCTTCTGCTGAATCCATTCCTGTCTGAGCCGCGCGATCTCCCTATACCTGGTAACCTTGCCCGGGTCGCTGGGCACGCCATAGATCCAGGTGTCTCCGATCTCCTGGGTGACGGTTGGCAGCCGGTCGCGAAAGGAATTTACCGCTGTCGCGACCTGGCTAAAGTTGGCAGCCGTAATGGCCGCGTTGGGAAACCGCTGGCGCAAGTCCGCATAGATCTTTTTGATTTCATCTACAGAGTGAGGCCCGGAGTTATCCCCGCGCACCTCGGTGGCGATCGCCAGATCGGAGTCAGGCACTACGATGACGCCGCCGTAATTGTGGCGGTGGTAAAGCATGACCAGGGAGCTGCCGTCCGGGTCTTTCCAGACGAAGATCTCTGGCACATCCGGCGGGGTGCTGGCCGAGTTCACTCCGATGTCGAGCAGGGTCACTCCACCCGCCGCCAAAGGGCTGATGATCCCCCGGGAGTGACCGGGAACATCGGTCATTTTGGCACCCGTGGTCTTGCGGCCAAATCGGAGGTCGAGCGTTGCGGATAGGCTCAGGCAGCCTTCGATCATTGACCGATCGAGCATCTCCGTCTGCCAGTTGAAGGGAAGCGCGTGCCAGGCAATATCGCCGGCAGCTATGGCCTGCTCCATTCGCCGGCGATCTTGGGCGTCGGCCTGTTCGAGATACTTGTAGAGCAGCCACGAGCCGGTCGTCCACACATAGCGATCCTCGCCTGCCTCTCGCATGGCCGCCGCGGTTTGAATCGCCTGGGGGAAATAGCGGCCGAAATACGTGCGCATCACGTTGGCTTGAGTATTGTTAAAGCCCACATCCAAGTGGCACTTGAAGGTCGTGAGAACCCGTTTTACAGGGTATGTATCAGCGCTTGCGTCCGCGCGTATACGTTCGGGCCATCCGCCCAGGGCCGCCGCTCCCGCAGCCAGGATTGTTCCACTCAGGAATTGCCGGCGTTTCATTGGTCCTCCACCCTTGCGATTCCAAGTGTAGACCGTCCGTAGGGGTGTCGGACTAGCTCGGCCGGGAGGCGAGGCGCCCTTCGAGGAGGTGTTGTATCCCACGCGGGAAGCGTAGAGGGCCTGATCCCTTTAATTCTGAAAAAAGGACTGCGCAATGTAGGTCATGGTTGCAATGTAAGCTCCGAGAGACGCCGCGGTTACCACATATGTCTTCCAGTTCATGTCCGTTCCTCCAAAGTCAGATTGTTAAATCTAGCAATGACTCTTTATATGTATCCGACCCAGCCTGAATTAGCCATTGCCCTTCTCGCTGGAAAAGCGCAGGAGTAATTCTATTGTGGTTACTTTAGAAACGTTTATGCGCCGTTCCGGAGCTTGCTTTTTACAAGCAATGAATAAATAGTCTCCGCGTTTTGCATTTGCCTTTCTTTCTGTCATTCCCGCAGGGAATCTGCTTCTTCTCTCTCTGTTTGGGCTGCGAGTGCAAAAAGCAGATTCCCTGCGGGAATGACAGAAAGAAAGGCAAAGACGGCACTGCAACAGCAGCCGGGGTCCCGGGCAAGCGAAGCTTGCTGGGGTGGGAAGCTAACCCGGGTCTTTTCTCGGCGTGATTAGGGCACTCTCCATCGAGATTCGTGGAATCCCACATCTGACGCAAAGAACGCGTCAGATATGGGGGCACCCAGGATTTGTTGAAAGGAGGAGCTTCAAGAACCGAAGCTCTCGGCTTTACGGCAGGGAGTTCAACCAATCCAATACCGCTATGGTCAGCCCAATGCGATTGGCCGAATAGCTGTGGTCGGTAGAGAAATGCTTTTCCGTTATACGCGTGTCTCCATGCTGGCGGAGCGCGTTAGCCAAAGCCTTTGCCTGGCCCGCGAAGCCGTCATCGGAGGTAACCAGCAGCACAGGCCGGGAGGAGAGCAGGGAGGCGTCTCCATCAAGGCTCCCCATGGCGTCGAGGTGAGCCGCGGAAATCATGCCAACGGCGGTGACGGATGGATCGTGCGCCGCTACATAGGCGGCGAGAAACCCTCCTGTACTGTGACCGAGGAGGACAATGCGTTTCGCGTTGGTGTGCAACTGGGTCGCATATACGGGCCGGCGGAGGAAGGCAAGCGCCGCCGAGGCGTCCTCCGCGCAGTGCATTAAGGAGAAGACGCCCGGCGTGCCCCAGGAACCGCGGTAATTGAATGTGAGCACATTCCATCCGTCGCGGCGGATTGCCTGTGCAATGTCGAGGTTTCGCTCGTTGCCCGGAAAACCATTGAGCAGAATGACAGCCGGATGTGGTCCGGCGCCCTGCGCGATGTACATCAGGGCGTCCAGGTCGACGCCGTGGCTGGGAATGTGTACGGTCGCCATCGCCGCGGGATGAAGCTTATCCGGCGGCGGATCGCTGGTGACGGCAAGCGGCGGCCTCTGGGCGCAAGCAGTAAGACAGGCGCAAAGGAAAAAGGGAAGGAATAGGGGCCGGACTCTCCGCATCGGAATCCAGAAGATCACGTCTCGCCCTCAACGTCCAGTGGGCGCAGCTTCCCAGCGCTCGGAAGCGGTGTAAAATCACGCCTGCCTGGATTCCGCAGCGGAAATCCTGCGCAAATTCTTTTTGTTGGTAGGAGAAGATCGAGTGATCCAATGGAGACCGATTCAACTGCTCGTCTTGAGCGCGCTGGCAGTCTCAACTTCTGCGATGGTGGCGGGCTGCAACAACACGCCCGCGCATCCTAACCCGTCGAGCGCCAGTTCATCGGGCTCCGTCGCCGCTCCGGCGATCCCAGCCATCACCCCAACTGTAGAACGGCTCGATCCAGCCCTGGACCAGATCGTTCCCGCGCAGCCATCGCTTGAGAAGGTGGCTACCGGCTTCAAATGGACGGAAGGGCCGATCTGGATTCCTGCGGGCTACCTGCTCTTTGCCGAGATACCCAGCAACAGCATCCGTGAGTGGACCCCTGGCGGCGGAGTGAGCATCTTCATGCAGCCCAGCGGATATAAGGGCGAGGCCCCGTATGGCGGCCCTGAGCCGGGCTCGAATGGCATGACCCTGGATAGCCGCGGGCGCCTGACCGTCGCTGGCCACGCCCAGCGCGATGTCTGGAGGCTGGAATCGCTCGACCCCAAGGCGCAAGTCACCATCCTGGCGGACACCTATCAGGGCAAACGTTTGAATAGTCCCAACGACCTGGTATACAGATCCGATGGATCGCTCTACTTCACGGATCCTCCTTACGGATTGCGCACGCAGAAGGACAATGATCCTGACAAGCAACTGCGCTTCAACGGGGTATATCGCATCCCCGGGGCGTTGGACCAGAAGCCCGGCGCTCCGCCGGCGCGCGCGCGGCTGGAACTCCTGGTCAAAGATCTCCCCAGGCCTAACGGGATTGCATTTTCTCCGGACGAGAAATACCTGTACGTCAATAATTCCGAGCCTAAGAAGTTGTGGATGCGCTATCGCGTGAAACCCGATGGCACGCTGACCGATGGAAAGGTCTTTTTCGATGCGACTTCGGATACGCGGGTGGGCGCTCCCGACGGCATGAAGGTCGATCAGCAGGGAAATGTGTATAGCGCCGGGCCTGCCGGGGTGTGGATTTTTTCTCCCGAGGGGAAACACCTGGGCACGATTGTGATTCCCGAGAGAGTGGGAAACGTCGCCTGGGGAGGCGCGGACCATACCACGCTCTATGTCGCCGCCAGCAGCAGCATCTATCGCATTCACCTGAAGATTCCGGGAACCTATCCACAGGTACATTGAGGATGAGATCGGCGGAATCCCAGGTCCCAGAATCGGGACCTGGGGCACCCAGGTGCTTCGCGTCGGCATTGGGAAATCCGAGAGGACTTCACTTGTCGACCAGCCGTGCCGGAACAGCGAGCGCCAATAATCCCGCCATCACGCTGACCACAGCCATGAAGTAAAGAGAGCTATGCGTACTATGGGTCACGTCCGTCAGCCATCCCATCAGCGGTTGGCTGAAAAACACAGAGAAATTTCCTATGGAGTTCACCAGCGCGATGCCCGCCGCTGCGCCTGTTCCGGAGAGCAACGCCGTGGGCAGCGGCCAGAAGAGCGGCAGCGTGCTCATCAGGCCAGCGGTTGAAATCGTCAGCAGAACGACTGTCCAGGTGAGACTCGATCCGCTCAACGCCACGCCGACCAGCGCCGCCGCGGCGATAAAGCTGGGAAGGGCGATATGCCAGCGCCGCTTGCGCGTCCGGTCGGAGCTGCGCGAGCACAGGATCATGCCGGCAACCGCGAAGAAGTAAGGAATGGCGGTCAACATCCCGATAGTGAAGACGTTTTTCGCCCCTGCCCCTTTCAGGAACGTGGGCAGCCAGAAAGTGATGCCGTAGGTCAACGTGGTCATGCAGAAATAGATCGCGGTCATCAACCAGAGATGCGGGCTCTTGAATGCGCCTTTGGTTGAAGCGACCGATTTGCTTGCCCCGGCATCGTTGACCAGGCGGTTGTTGAGCAGTGCTTTCTCTTCCTTATTGAGCCATGGGGCGTCGTCGATCCTGTCTTTCATTACAAACAGAACAACGAATCCCATCACGATCGACGGCAGAGCTTCGAGCAGAAACATCCACTGCCATCCGGCGAGTCCGCGCCACCCCGACATGCTGCGCATAATCCATCCCGATATAGGGCCGCCGATCAACCCGGAAAGAGGGATCGACGTCATGAAGAAGGCGGTCGTCGAAGCGCGGCGTTGCGAGGGATACCAGTAGGTCAGGTAAAGAATGATGCCGGGGAAGAAGCCCGCCTCGGCTACTCCCAGCAGAAAGCGAAGCACGTAGAAGATCAGGGCCGAGGAGGTGAACATCATGCAAGCGGAGATGATGCCCCACACGATCATGATGCGGGTGATCGAAAGACGCGCCCCGATCCTGTGCAAGAGGAGATTGCTGGGTATTTCAAACAGCAGGTATCCGAAGAAAAAGATACCGGCGCCCAACCCATAGACTGATTCGCTGAGGTGCAGGTCACCCAGCATCTGCAGCTTGGCGAAGCCGATATTGACCCGCGCCAGATATGCAACCGTATAGGCGAGGATCACCAAGGGAACGATCCGCCAGTCAACTTTGCGGTATGCGGCTCTCTCGAGTTGGGTCGCCTGGGCGGTTTCCATTCTGCTGCTAGACGAAACGTCCCTGGCTGCAAGTATACCGGGGGGTCGAAGTAAAACCACAACAAAGCCGCTCTTTGGCCGTGGATCGAAATGATCCTGATCCCTGACCCCTGATCTCTGACTTAAGCCGTGCCTAGTTCCTTCAGCGCCATGCCTGCGCCCTTCAGGTTGGACAACTTCATCTCGGAATATTTGCGCGAGAGAATGACTCCATCGGCTCCGCCATGGAAGGCCGCCAGGACGACATCCCTGGTGCCCTCAGGCGTGCATTTGCTATGGCCTGGGGCGGTTGGGATGTCGATGTCGATTCCCGGCCACAATTGCGTCTTGGTTCCCTCCAGGCCGGCGCGCGCTCGCTTGGTTTCGCGCAGCACATAGTCCGCGGAGAATCCGGTGAACGGTATTCGCGCCAGATTCTGCTGCTCGTAATTCAGAACCCGGTCGTGGAACTCCAGCAGTTCCTGCCCGGGCACATCGCCATAGATGGTCTTGCCGACGCTCTCGATGTAACTGGCCATTCGCTCGCCGGCGCAGTTTTGATACATGACAATCTTGAGGAAGTCGGAGGCCGGCGCAATCGCAGCCAAGTCCTGTTCCGCGCGATAGATTGGGTTGAATGAGTTGTTGTGCCAGATATGCCAGCCCACTCCGAGCGAGGGCTTCACTTCCTTTACCTTGGCATGGATGGCGGCATAGGTCTCGCGCAGACTATCCGTCCACAGCATCTCCCATGCGAGCAGTTCCGGATAGCGCAGCATAAGGCGCCAAACTTGGACATAATATCCATCCACCGGGCGCTGCCCCTGACGTCCCGCATCCACGAACTTGGCTAACTCCATAAACCCTTGCCTCGCCCGATCGGAATTGATGCCGCGCTCCTTTGCCTTGGCCTCGCAGTATTGGCAAAAACAAGTCACATTATGCGGGTTGGAAGACCGCCCGCCGTGACTTGCTCCGAGGGCATTCGAGAAAGCGCCTTGGCGCTCCGATCCCCACATGATGCCGTCGATCTCATAGGACCGCGACCAATCTTCCACAATGCCCAGTAGAAAGTTACGGTAATTCGGATTGTTAAAGCAGAGCGTCGTCGCATTCTTGCCCGATAACTCTTTCTCCTGGAGCTGATCGATATTCGGCAGATCTCTGCGGAATACATCTTCAAACCAGCAGATAGTTTTGATGCCGCGCTTCCTGGCGGAGGGCAGCACTGTTTCAAGGACATCATAGTTAGCGCCTAAGTCAGGGGCGTGAGTGCCTTTGAAGACTGTGTCCTTGTAGTACTGAGGATGGATAGTCGCGTAGTTTCCGCCGTAGAAGGTACCCGTGTCATAGGCCTGTTTTCCATGGTCGGGTAAGGGCTGGCCGGGGATCTGCCGTCCGGCGATGCCGCGGCCATAAGTAAAGGTCGCAAGAAAGAGTGTATTGACGGAGGCATCCCGCTGAAACACGTCCAACACTTGCTCCGTTCCCTCGTCGCTAAAGGAGACGGCCCCTACCTGGATACCGATCATTCTCTCCTTAGGGATGCCGGCGGGAGCAGCTTGCGCCGCCGCTGCGCGTGGCATTGCCGCGGTAACCGCGGCGGCGGCTGCGCTCTGTAAGAAAGCCCTTCGATCCATCTCTACCATTGATTGTTCTCCATTGTTCTAATGATTCGTTGTTATTGCACGCCAAGCAGGCGAGCCGGGTTTTCCTGCGACATGCGGGCGATCTCGGCTTGGGTAAATCCTTGCTCTCGTAATCCTTTGAAGAAGGTCACCAGAGCGTCGGTATGGATTGGATTTGCGGGCTGTCCCATATCGCTCGACAAAATACAGTGCTCCACGCCCACGTAGCGAATCGCCTTCGCATAATCCGCGAACGTGAATTCCTTATATGAACCGATAAGACCGTTGTAGACGAATTCGATGTAAGCGCCCATCTTAGCGGCTTCTAGCATCTGGGCATTTGACATATGGATCGGCGCCATCATGGCATGGGTAACGACCATACGCTGCACGCCCTGCCTGCGCGACTCGCGGATCAGCATCAGCCCCTCCTCGGCGCTGACGTGCCCGGTCGCCATGATCAGGTGGTCTTTGGCGATAACTGCAATCACCTGCTTCACTTCGGGAAGCAGGTGTCCGTCGCGGGACACTCTGACGAACGGCCGGTTTTCTTTTGAATAGCGCACCTGGGCTTCAGAGTCGAAAGTAGACATCCAGACAAATTGCCCGTATCCTCCAGTGGTCGCCGCCATATGTTTGACCGCCTCGGGATTCATGCCGCCAACCGAGAGATTGAGATCGACGCCGCCAAAAGCCGCAATTCCCGGAACCTCTTTTCGTACGAGATAGGCAAGCGACGCAGTTGGCTCATAGTGATTTTTGAAGACCAGGCCGCGCATGCCTCGCTTTTTTGCAATACGCGCGAGATCGATGGCGTCGATCTTGCGCGGCATGCTGTCAGGCGCGCAATGGACATGAATGTCAATCACGCCGGCCAGAGGATTATCTTGTGCCAAAGAGGTCAAAGCCGTCACGAATCCAAAAATCAGTAACAGGGTAAATCGTGCTCTCATCGAGATCCTGACTATCGTATTTGCTTTCTTAAAAAGCACGCCTTTACACCGTGCCGTAAATAATATTTGTCATCTCGACCGGAGCGAAGCGGAGTGGAGAGATCTGTGGTTTATGTGTGTAACCGCGGACGCCGGGTGCCCCATATCTGGCGCGTTCTTTGCGCCAGATGTGGGAAAACCGCAGATCTCTCCACTCCACTTCCCACCCCAGCAAGCTTCGCTTGCCGGGGACCCCGGTTTCGCTCCGGTCGAGATGACAAATAGGAAGACGCCGTTGTCGATGCAGCCTTGGCAGCCTCACGCTTACACCGCCACCTTCATCTCCCGAAGCGCATCGCCGACCGCCGCAAGGTTCGCCAACCGCATCTCCGAGTACTTCCGCGAGATGACCAGGCCCTGGGCTCCGCCGCGAAACGCCTCCTTGGTGCACGCATTGATCACCGGCGGGCTGGACCTGCTGAATTGAAGATCCACATTTGCAATATCCACATCGAGTCCCGGCCAGATCATTGCTTGTGTGCCCTTGACATCCTCGACCGCCCGAGCCGTTTCGCGATACACGTAATCCGGCGACAGCCCAGTATAGGGCAGCTCTTCATAACCCCGTTCCCGTAGGTTCATGATCCGGTATTCGAATTGAAGCGCTTCGTCGATCGGCATGTCTCCGTAAATTGTCTTACTGGTGCTGGTGATGTATGTTTCCATCCGTGTCCCGCCCAGGTTGTTATAGACAGTTACCTTGAGATAGTCGGAATATTTGGCGATTTCTCCCAAATCCGTTTGCGCCCGGAAGAACGGGCTGAAGCTGAGAGCGTGCCATACGTGCCAGCCGACCTGAACCTGGGGCCTGATTGACTTAGTCTGCTTATAGATCGCTTCGTAAGTCTCGTGCACGCTATCGTTCCACATCGTCTCCCAGGCCAGAATCTCCGGATAGCGGAATAGAATTCTCCACAGAGTGACGTAATATCCATCCGTCGGCCTTTGCCCGCCGCGGCAGGAATTAACCCACTTTTCCAGTGTGTGAAAACCCTCGAAGGCGCGCTTCACATCAACCCCCCGAGTCTTCGCCTTTTCCTGGCAGAAGGTGCAAAAGCAGGTTACGCGCGAGGGATCGTTTCCGTTGCGATTGTGCACCGATTCGACCATGTTCGCAAACGGTCCATATCGCTCCGAGCCCCACATGATGCCATCTATCTCATAGGACCTGGTTAGGTCCTCCTGCAGAGCGAGCCAGAAACTGTGAGTGTCCGGATTGTTGAAGCAAACCGTATGCGCGTTTCTGCCATAGAGGTCCCGCTCCTGAACCTTCTCGATCCCCGGGATAGTAGGACTGAAAACATCCTCACTCCAGGCGAATACTTTGATTCCGCGCTTTTTTGCTGCGGGAAGCACCAGCTCCAGGCAATCAACATCGCCGTAATCGGGAGCTTTCAAGGCCTTGAGGCTGGTGTTCTTGTAATACTGCGGATGTGGGGTCGCATAATCGCCGCCGTGGCCGTGGCTGAAATCCTGATACTTCTGTACTCCATGATCGGGAAAGGGATGTCCCGTGATCTGGCGGCCAGTGATGCCGTTTCCGTAGGTGAAGGTGCCCATAAAGAGCGCGTTCACGCAGGCCTTCTCCTGAAGAATATCCAGTACCTTCTCCGTCCCTTCATCCAGGAACGAGATAGCGTCGATTTGTATGCCGATAACCGGGCTGGACGACAACTGGGGAGCGGCGGCCGCTGCTTTCGCAAGCGGCTCGGCGAGGCCAGTTCCCAGGGCCGCTACAGCGGAGCCCAGGCCGGCCACAAACTTACGACGGTCCATCTCGGTCACGAATATCCCTCTCTAGAAAAAGAACTTCACAGCGGCTTGAAAAATCCGGTTCGAATTGAGGGTAGTGGTCACGCGGCCGGCGGAGGAAGAGCCTATGGTCGCATTCGGAGCGGCGAAGGTGGGATGGTTTGCCAGGTTGAAGCTTTCAAACCGAACTTCCATAATCTTCGATTCGGTGAAGTTAAAGTTCTTCTTGAGCGTCATGTCGAGATCCACCAGTCCCTGCGAGCGGAGAATGTTACGCCCTCGGGAGGTGGTATAGGTGTCCGCCGCAGGGCTTGTAAAGGCGGTTGGATCGAACCATAGCTGCGCTGTGGGATGGGCAAGCGTGCCGCTGCCAATGCGCTTTGGCCACTCGCCCGATATTCCTGTATTGGCCACATCGCTTGAGAGGATTGGGGTGAAGGGCAGGCCGGTGCGATCCGAAAAAATGCCGGCAACCTCCCAGCCGCCCAATGCGGCATCCACCGGCCAGCTTGCGCTGCCTAGGAACCTGCGGCCTTTTCCAAAGGGCAGTTGATAGATGGAGCTCAGGGTAAAGTTGTTGGTTATATCGTAATCGCAAACACCATAGTTTTGCGCCAACAGGGAGATCGTGGGGGGACCAGTCTCGGTCGAGCCATTGTCCGTGCATTTGCTGTAAGTGTAGGAGACGAGCGCATAGACGCCGTTCGACAACCGCTTCTCCAAGGATGTTTGCAGGGCATTGTAATGGGCTATGCCGTTGCTCATGCTCGATCCGATTTGTCCCCACTGTGGATAGGGCCGGCGCGCCTGAACCGGCGCAGTACTCCCCGTGTTGGGAGTGTTCACCGGAACCGAGATCAGTTGGCCATGAACGGTATGATTTCCCACATAGGCCACATCGAGCGACATGTCCCTGCGAAGCTGAAATTGCAATGCGAGGTTATATTGCGCCATGTAGGTGTGGTTGAAGGTTCTGGGCGCCGTCGAAATCGCGGGTTGGACGCAGCTCAGCAGAATCAGATTGGTGCCCGGGCAAACGGTTCCAGGGTTGGGATTAGCGGCGACCAGGGCTTGGCCGTTGAAGGGATTCGCCCAGTTGAAGGCCGGCTTGCCTTGCGGATTGACTATTGTTTGCTGAATCAGGAATGGAGGAACATGCGCCCATTGCAGCGTCATATTGGTATCGAGGAAGATTGGGAAAAGACCGTAGGCGGCACGGACTACGGCACGATTGCTGCCGTTCGGGCGCCAGGCGAAGCCGATCCGGGGAGACCACTGTCCGATGGCTCCTGACTTGCGAATGGAATCGGGCAGGCCGAGCGCGTCCGTTCCCAGCACGCGATCCTTAAAGAGCGGTATGAGCAACGGGGTTTCGGGCTGTGCCATCGGATTTAGAATTTGCCCGTTGCGCGTAGGCACGATGACTTTTCCGGTCGCGGGATCGAAAGCCGAATTTTGGCCATCGATTCCGTCGAAGAATGGGTTGTACTCCCAGCGCACGCCTACGTTGAAGGTAATGTCGTTGGTCGCATGGTAGTTATCCTGCACGAATGCAGCCCACTCTATTCCGCGATTTCCGTACAGGGTCAGCGGGTAAGAGCGATAGACCTGTGCGGGATCCCCCAGCAGATAATCGGCGAATGCGTCTCCCGTGTACTGAGTGGTGAAAGTAAATTCTCCCTCTTGCCCCTGTCCATTGTAGAAGCTATGCCTCTGCACCCACATCTGCCCGCCGAATCGCACCTCGTGCTTTCCATTGGTGTAGCTGACCGTATCGGCATACTGCCATGTGCGAATGCGATTCGACTTGGGGAAGTTTCCCGAACCGGAACCATTGAACGCCGAATAACCTGACATGGTGATGTAGGGGAAACTGGGAGTTACTTGAGTCTGCTCGTACCCGGTAATACCCGCTTGTTGAAGGAAGTCCGTTCCGGGAAGGATGGCGCTAAACAGGAAATAGTCCCGATAGTATCCCGCGCGGGCCTCATTGAGCCATTTTGTCCCGAAGAGGTGGGTCTCGCTGAAAGCAAGATTCTGCGCCCGGCTGTGCAGCGACTGGGTTTTGAGAGCGGGGAACTGGTTAGGATCGGTCTCCTGATTGTCGGCGGCGGAATACCGGGCCATGAGGTGGTCGGCGCCGGTAAGAGCAGCATCGATCTTGATATCCCCTTTGAGAATGTCCAGTGATTGTGCCGCACTGAATCCCGCTTGGCTCGGAGTTGGCAAAAAGTTCAAGAAATACTTGGCTTGAGTGGAGATGCGGTTAGCAGGAATGACGTTGCCTGGGAAGGGCAAGCCGGTTGTGGGGTCCTTGATTTTGGTCTTGGCGGCCTCGGCGCTAAAGTCTCCACTGCGCATGGCAAGACTCGGCACAATGTCGGAAAAGGTGATCCCTTGAGATTGGCGCGAAGCTTCAAGGTCGGTGAAGAAGAAGACCTTATCTTTCTTGATTGGGCCACCCAGGGTTCCGCCAAACTGATTGCGCTTGAGGATATTCTTCGACGTGGTCGCAAAATAATTGTGGGCATCGATAATATCATTGCGGATGAACTCATAAGCCGTGCCATGGAAAGAATTCGTTCCGCTCTTCATGGTGACGCTGACCACGTTGGGAGTGTGCCCGTATTCCGCCGGCATGTTGGCTGAGAAGACCTTGAATTCTGCCAGCGCATCGACGTTCGGCTGGATATTGCTGCCGCCCTGCTCATACTCCGTAATATCCGCTCCATCCATCAACCATCCATTCCAAATGAATCCCGTCCCGTCGATTTGAACATTGACGACGGAGGATCGGAGAGAAGAGCCCCCGGTGCGCGTTCCTTGGCCGCCCGGCGTGTAGCTGGCGCCTGGAACTAAAGCGACAAGCTGCCAAAAGTCTCGCCCATTCAAGGGTTGGCTTTCGATGGATTGATTCTGCACCACCTGGCCGACTGAGGAGCTCTCGGTGTTCAGCAGCGGAAGCGTGGTAGTGACCACCACCTGCTCGGATACGGCGCCCACGTCAAGTTTCAGATCGAGCGACGCCTGCTGGTTGACGTGCAGCGTGATCGAAGGGATCACCAGCGTCTTGAATCCGGGCGCCGATGCCGAAATCTTGTAATCGCCGATTGCCAGGTCGGTAATCGTGTAATCACCTGTGTCGCCGCTGGTTGTATTGCGGCTTTGCCCGGTTTGCGTGTTCGTAGCCACGACAGAGGCATGAGGGACCACGGATCCCTGGGCGTCGCGAACGACTCCGGAGACGGTAGCGTTTGTGGTTTGAGCAGCCGCCGGTAAGCAGCATCCCAAAATAAGCAAGCCGGCGAAGACGGTACGCGCGAAAGCAGACCGCATAACGAACCTCCTTATCAAAAGCACAGGGAAACCCGCAAGTTCTGCCATGGCAGTTTATTTTCAGGCGAATTAGCGGCGAGAGCTACGGTATCTTGGTAATACCATTTCTGTCAAGAGAGGAATTGCTCTTTACCAGATTGCTAAAATATTCCGCTCCCGGCCTTTGTATTGGCAGTTGCTTTTCTTTCTGTCATTCCAGTAGGGAATCTACTTGTCTCTCGGGCGAAAGGGACAAGAAGGGCAGAAGCAGAATCAAACCCGGTTTAAACCGCCTTATATTCCGCGGCGACATGGCGGTAATGGGGCTCAAATCCAAGGCCTTCAGCAACGCTCAGGATGGAGTCAAAGGCCAGGCTGATCGTGGCCCCGGCCTTCTGGGTTACCTCGTCCTCGATAGGAAGATCGAAGTCGTCCGCTCCATAGGCGAGCCCTTGGAGTGCGCGCTCGTTCTGCGTCAGCACGGAAGTTCTTATGTGGCGGATATTGTCCAGGTAAATACGGCTGAGGGCCAGATGGCGCAGATATTCGCCGGTCCCGATCTCGATACCGCCCATCGCTGTGAAATAGGGTTTGTAAGTCCAGCAGAGAAAGCTGGCTAGCCCGCCGGTTTCATCCTGGAAGCGGCGAGTCCGATCGAGATGCTCGAGCCGTTCGTCCAGCGTCTCATCAAAGCCGATGACCATTGTCGCCGTGGTTCGAAGTCCGGCTTGGACGATGGCGCGCTGCGCTTCGAAATACTCCGCGACGGAGTACTTGAATTTGCTATGACGCCGGCGAAAATCCTCCGTCAGAATCTCCGAACCGCCGCCGGTAATCCATCGCACCCCGGCATCCGCCAACCTGCTTGCCGCCGCGGCATACTCCAACTTGGCGTGGTCGGCGAGATACATAAATTCCGCGATAGTGAGCGCGTAGAACTCCAAGCGGCCGCCATAGCGCGTCCTGATGGCGCGGAATAGATCGCAGTAATAGCTGAGGGGAAGATGAGGATTAAAGCCGCCGTTGAATGCCGCCAGATCTCCGCCCATGGCAAGTAGTTCGTCGAGCTTGGTATAAACCTCGTCCTGCTTCATCACGTAGCCGCCTTCCTCTCCGGGAAGCCGGTAGAAGGCGCAGTAGTCGCATTGTGCTACACAGACGTTGGTGTAGTTGATAATGCGCATGATCATG
Organism: uncultured Acidobacteriaceae bacterium; assembly: GCA_963705665.1. Classification (GTDB taxonomy): domain Bacteria; phylum Acidobacteriota; class Terriglobia; order Terriglobales; family Acidobacteriaceae; genus PALSA-350. The sequence goes on from CAVPKQ010000052.1 coordinate 238,741, forward strand.
TAGGAACAAGCATTGCGGGGATGGAAGCGAGCCCGCGTCTGCATCGCCAGATCGCGAATCTCCGCATCGGATGCGTGCAGCCAGAGCCACCGCGCCTGCTCACGGCCGATGCGGTCCCCGGCATGTACGGCCTGCTGGATTTGCTCCAACGTGATTTCGGGGTTCGTCGCCGGCGTTATTGCCGCGGTGCTCATCTCCTTATTGTAAAGAAACTTGGCCGCCCGCTTTCCATAAAAAAGCCTGAAGAAGCCTGGCGGCTCCTTCAGGCGATGCGCTGCCTTGAGCTAGGCAGCTCTCCGAGCGGCCGGATTCAGCTTTTCCGATATGCTGGTGAGCAACCGGTCCGCAGATTCTTCTTCCTGCAATGTCTGTTGCAGCAATTGCGCATGCTGGCTCTCTCCCAGCACCAGAGCCCAGGAACGGACAGAACCATACGACGCGATCTCGAAATGTTCGATCTTCTGAGCAGCCGCGATAATACCCGCATCGCGAACAGCGTTGTCATTAGCCGCCTTGATGGTTGTTTCACCGGCACTAATCAATGCCGCGGTTACCGAACACTTCTTATCATCGTCTGAGCCAGTCAGGTCTTGCAGAATCGTGTCCAGCCGCCGCGCGTGACCTTCCGTTTCCTGCAAATGGGTCTGCAGACCTTGCCGCAGTTGCTGATCGGTTGCCGCCTCGATCATCTTCGGCAAAGCCTTGATGATTTGCTCTTCGGTGGACCGGAGATAGCGAAGCTCCGTTGTGTAAAGTGACCTTAAGTCGTCGATGTTTCCAGCAAACAATGCCATGACGTTCCCCCTCCTCTTATTTAGTTCGTTTTTGGTAGCAGGCCTAAGCGCAGCTTCAGTGTCTTTTGAAATACTGCACTTCGCGCTCGTGCTGTTTGGCTTTCTCGAGAGTGGCAAACGTGCCCAGGTTTCGCCGTTTTCCGGTTGCCTCATTTTTCTTGCGTGAGTACAAACGGTATTCGCCGGATTTCAATTTGCGAATCATGGTTTGCCGCCTCCCCGCGCGTGAACTCTCTACAGACCGTGAATTCTATACAGATAGATGCGCGAGGAGGCGGCGATGTCGCCTTGAATCGATTATGGCTGAAGTTTAAAAGAGTCCTTCCAGCCACGCCCAGAAACCTCCGCCCCGCTGTTGGGTTAAAGCTGGAGGAATTGAACCAGGGTCGCCCCCGGGAGGAGTGGGGCTTGGCGCCATGCTGGAGGCATGCGCTTTGACTGGAGAAACGAGCAGTGAAGTCACCGCAGGCAATGCGATCGCTCCCACTCCCATCTTCCTGAGCAGCGTCCGCCGGGTGACTCCGGCAACGCTGCCGGGCAGCGTGGTAGAGGGAGCGAGCAGCCCGTCTTTGGAAAACTGATCGAGTGCAAACCAGATGACCTGCTCGTCTACGGCTGCATCTAGTTTTTTCCCTAAGCTGCTTGCCATTTCAGCCACGGTCGTGTTTCCGTCGGAATGCTTCCACACGAATGTAGCGGTTGGGTTCAGGCAAAATGCCTGGTTTCGGCGAGAGTCGTAAATCATCAATTCGTCCCGCAATTCTTCGAAAATTAGATCCTCGGATTCCAAGCGCTGCGGCATTCGCTGATTGGTATTTTCCATGGTCGGCCCGCTCCTATTGACGTAATGTTAGTGTGACTGGTTCATTTGGCCGCCCCGGGAGATTCCGCGCGGTTGCCCTTAAGATTGGGCCGCCGAAAAAAAGGTTGCTCCGTGATTGGTTTTCCGAAGGCTGGCGGCCTGGGGAGGTTACCACATTTATTAAAGTAACAATAAGAGAGACATAAACGAACCGCTCTTCTCAACTTTGCGAATAAACTTGCGCCTTTCGCAAGACCCACACCTTGCTGCTCATACCATCGCGATTCGTGGAATCTCCCATCTGACGACTCAAGAACGCGCCGGGTAGGGGAGGGGCAGGGTTTCCTGAAAGAGGAGGGCCGCAAGACCAGGTCTCAAATTCGGAACTAGCCTTCGCAGAGCCGGCAGGATAAGAAAATTTCTGGATTGCGGCTCGGCGAGTGCGCGCGCCGTCTATTCTTAAAACTGGCGATTGAGATTCCTCGACAAATCTTCCTCATGAATAAGCTTTTAGCATTGTTCCTCCTGCTGGCCTTGCCTGCTTTCTCCCAGGTGAATACGGGGGAACTGCATCTGCGAGTCACAGATCCCTCCGGCAACCCCGTCCAGACATCGATCCAGGTCAAAAGTGAAGGCAATCAGTATGCCGCGACACTCACCACCAACGCCGCCGGACGGCTCACGGTCAAGGACCTTCCTTATGGGGTCTATGCAGTTGAGGTGCAGGCACCGGGTTTTAGCCCGGTTCAAAAATCATTCGAGGTACGCTCGGCGATTCCTGTCCAATACGGCATCCGGTTGGAAATCGCTCCGCTCAATACCGTCGTGCTGGTACGGAATTCCGATACCCTGATCGATCCTCATCGCCCATCCTCCATCATGCACATCGGTTCCCAGGAGATTCAGGGCAGGGTCTCCTCGCTGCCCGGGAGATCGATCCAGGATCTGGTGAACTCGCAGCCGGGGTGGCTCTACGAAGGCAATGCTGTCCTGCATCCGCGCGGCTCGGAGTATCAGACCCAGTTCGTGATTGACGGAATTCCTCTCACAGATAATCGCTCGCCAAGCTTCGGCCCGGAGATTGAAGCCGACGATGTCGAATCGATGAGTATCTATACGGCTGGATTTCCCGCCGAATATGGCAGAAAAATGGGAGGCGTGGTCGAGATCAACACCAAGAGAGACACCAGGCCCGGGGTGCACGGACAGCTGATTCTCTCCGGGGGCAGCTATGACACGGCCGGCTCCTTCGGCCAAATCCAAAATGTGTGGGGCAAGAACACATTGGGCGCAAGCGCCTCCGGCAGCATGACTAGTTTCTACCTCAATCCCGTTGTTCCGGAGAACTTCACCAACAAGGGAACCACCGGGGATTTTTCCTTCAGATACGAGCGCGACATAACCCAAAGCGACCGCTTGGCTCTGAGCGTTCGTCACGGGCTCTCGCGCTTCCAGGTTCCGAACGAGTTTGTTCAGCAACAAGCCGGCCAGGTGCAGGACGGCAACAACTTCGAGACTATGGGCACGGTTACCTATCAGCATATTTTCTCGCCCAACTTGCTGGGGAACCTGGTGGGGATGGTTAGAGACAACGCCAGGAACCTCAACTCCAACCCGAGCTCAACCCCGATCATCGCATTCCAGCACAACAATTTTCGCGAGGGCTATTTCAAAGGCGCTCTGACCTTCCATCATGCCAATCAGGAGTGGAAAGCGGGGGTCGAATCCGATGCCACCTTCCTGCACGAGAACTTCAGCGACATCGTCACCGACCCGGACTACTTCGATCCGGCCACGCCCCGCACCTTTGCCTTCGCTCAAAGCAAGCCGGACCTGGAGCAGTCGGCGTTTCTGGAGGACCTCATCCGCCTCGGCCCATGGACGGTGAGCGCGGGACTTCGCTGGGACCACTATCAGCTGCTCTTGAATCAGAATGCCTTCAGCCCGCGGCTTTCCGTCGGCCGGTATCTGTCTTCGCTGCACATGGTGCTGCACGCCTCCTACGACCGCGTCTTCCAGACAGCGTCGTTTGAAAATATCCTGCTCTCCAGCTCACCGCTGGTCGTCTCGCTGAATCCCAGCGTATTGCGGCTGCCGGTCCGGCCCTCCAATGGAAATTACCTCGAAGGTGGAGTCACCAAGGCATTCTCGGACAGGCTGCGGCTGGATGCCAATTTCTACCGCAGGAACTTCAGAAATTTCGCCGATGACGATCAGCTCCTCAATACCGGCGTCAGCTATCCCATCTCTTTCGACAAGGCCGTGATTTATGGAGCCGAGGGCAAGCTTCAACTTGTCCGGCTGGGAAGCCTCTCCGGATTTTTGAGCTATTCCTATATGGTTGGGAACGCCTGGTATCCGGTCACCGGCGGACTCTTCCTGGGCGATGATGTCACCAGCGCTCAAACGCAGCTCACCGGACACTTTCCTGTATCCCAGGACCAGCGCAATACTTTGAGAACCCGCTTTCGCTATCAATTGACGCGCCGCTTGTGGACGGCCGCTGGCCTGGATTATGGCTCGGGACTGCCGTTTCAATTTACCGGGACTTACCAGGAGGCGCTCGCGGAATATGGCCCCCAAGTCATAAGCCGTCTCAATTTCGATCGCGGCCGTATTCTTCCGCTACTTGCGGTAAACGCTTCTCTCGGGCTGGATGTGTACAAATCGGACAAACTGAACCTGCAGTTTCAAGCCGACGGCACTAACCTGAACAACCGGCTGAACGTGATCGACTTCGCCGGTCTGTTTTCAGGCAACGCCATTGGCCCTGGCCGCAGCTTCGGCCTTCGCCTGACCGCCGGTTTTTAGAGGAGTCGGCAACTGCACCTTCACTCAAGAAGAGCAGAACCAGATTCCCTTCGGGAATGACAGAAGGAAAAGAGGAGGCAAAGGGGTGTTGCAACCGCAGCTGATTTTTGCCTTTTTTTCTGTCATTCCCGAAGGGAATCTGGTTTTCGTTTCGAATGCATTCGCTACTGACCAGGCCCTACAAGAAAAAGACAACCCTTTGACTTCATCGTGACAATTGCCCTGAGCGCCAGCGCCTACCGTGTGGTCACTAGGGGTCAGCTTTCCTAGACTCAGTTCTTCGGGCCAAAAAGGAGAGGAAGATGAAGCAATTGAAAACTACGATCGCGAAAGCCGCGAATCGGCGCGCATTTTTGAAAAACGGAATCGCCGCCGCAGGCGCAATTACTGTAGGCGGCGGGCTGCTGCGCGGCGGGTTGCCCGCCTTCGGCCAGGACCGGGATGGGGGTGGCGGCAATCTCACCAAGGGAGACATCGCGATTCTAAAATTCCTGAATGTTTTAGAACAGATTGAGGCGGACCTGTGGCAGCAATACTCCGAACTCGGAGGAACCCAGGACAACGAAGTCTCAGGAGTCAATGGAGGGAATCCGCTCTACACCGGAGCGCTGCAAATCCTTGACGGCGACATGGCCCAGTACATCCACGACAATACCGATGATGAAAACAGCCACGCCGCCTTTCTAAAAGCGTATCTGGAATCGAAGGGCGCCGAAGCAGTCGATCTCAGCCGCTTTGCCAATCTGCCCAGCAGCCAGGCAGCCGGAGCAAACAAGACCGCGGGGCGGTTAACAAACCTCACGCAACTCACCGTGGACACCAGTCTCTGGTCCCGGTATCGGAGCGTAACCAACCCCGATTTCGATGCGGGCGCGCCCTTCGTTCAAGCCGTACCTAGCCTGAATGTCGGTCAGCATACGGCAATTCCGAGAACCGACGACGATACCGCCGGCAGTTCTCTGAGCGATAACAACTCAGCCAGCATCACTCCCCACCTCCAGGCGATCGCGTTCACGGCTGGATTTCACTTCGCGTTTATTGAGCAAGGCGGAACCAGCCTCTATCCGACCCTGGCGCAGCAGGTCACCAATCTGGAAGTCTTGCGCATCCTGCTCAGCATCGGGCCAAGTGAAACCATGCACTTTCAGACTTGGCAGGATAAGGCAGGCAATGCGCTGCCGTTGACCGACGTTGATAGTGGGCCCGGGGGGACGGGCGCGTCGGTTACATTTACTGACCTTACCCAAGCTCAAGGAGAGACCAATCCGGAATCTCTCAAGGGGAATACATTGCAAGCGAACCTCATCATGCCTGAGCCAACCCACTTTGTCACCAACGGCAACCGCAGCTTTCCGCCGGTTGCCATCATTCGTCCCACCTCAACACAGAATTCGGGAGCGGTGGCCGCTGTCAATGCCTTTGTAGCCGACGGGCTCTTCATCGGCCAAACGCCATTGAAGAATCCGGAATTAGTGCAACTGCTCATGTCTCTGGCGGAGGAGGCGGACGAGGCCCGGCGCCAGTTCTAAAAAATTAGCAAATTTCGGGAGACCCAGGCTCGTGCAGCTAGCCTGGGTTCTTTTTTCTCCGGAGTGCAAGCGATTCTTTGCCTTGACGAGCAGCGCAAGAGGGACTTATATACTGTATACACATTATGAGCGCCCAAAAATCGCGTCTCTCGTTTCTATCCTCCGCGGTTCTGGCCGCCACCCTCGGCCTCTCATTCTCACCCCTGCTCGCGCAGGAATCCGTTCCCGCCCCACGTCCCCAGGGGCAGAACCCGAACGGCATGCATATATACATTCAGGCGGGGCTCAAGTCCCACTTTCCCGGTCAGCATGACTATCCCCAGTTTCTTGCCGACTGGAGCAAGATCCTGACCGCGCACGGGGCTGTGGTCGACGGCGCTTTGCATCCCCCGACTGCGGCCGATCTTGAGCATACCGATGTCCTGGTGATCTATAAGGGCGACGCGGGCTACATGAGCGAGAACGAAAAGGCGGTTCTCGATGCCTTCGTCAAGCGCGGCGGCGGTTTAGTGAGCCTGCACGATTCTTTGTGCGGTCCCGATCCGGTTTATTTCGCGAGCCTGGTCGGCGGCGCCAAAAAGCATGGCCAGGTGAATTACACCCTGGGCGCGGAGATCCCCTACACCATCGTGGACCCATCGAATCCGATCATGCAGGGCATGTCCAACGTCACGATTTTCGATGAAGCCTTCTTCGATATGACTTGGGCGAAGAATCCGGGAATCCACGTGCTGGCGACCACCGTGATCCCTGGAACTCCGAGCGCCGGCACGCACAAAGGCGAAGTTGTGCCGCAGATCTGGACCTATGAACATACGGTTCCCGGCGGTCAGCCGGCGCGAGCGTTCGTATGGATGCAGGGACATACGTATGCGAACTTCGCCAATCCTCAAATCCAAGCCATGTTGCTTCGCGGCATCGCCTGGGCTGGGAAAAAGCCGGTCAATGAGTTGGTCGATTACAAGGCTCCGCCACGTCCTTCTCACCGGATGATGCAATAGCATCGGTTGTGGTCTCCCACCCTATGCTACCCACCCTGAATCTGTTTAAAAGCATGACCACAAATGTATATGCCCCGCGAGATGACAAATTCCAGACCAGGCTAGAGAAACAAAGGCGCGAGCACCAGCGTTACCGTGGCTAACAACTTGATGAGCACGTGCAAGGACGGGCCGGCGGTGTCTTTAAACGGATCGCCTACCGTGTCGCCCACAACCGCGGCCTTATGCGCCTCTGACCGCTTACCGCCCAGGGCGCCGGTCTCAATATACTTTTTAGCGTTGTCCCAGGCTCCCCCGCCGTTGTTCATCAGCATGGCCAGCAGGATGCCGCTGATGGTGCCCACCATGAGCAAGCCGGCAACCGATTCGGCTCCGGCCAGATTGATCGCTTTCCCATTGAGCATGGGGATGATCTCACCCGCGACCTGGATGTGAAACGCCGGGCTAAGATAGCGGAAGATGAGACCGACGGCCAGCGGCATGAGGACAGCCAATGCGCCCGGCAGCACCATTTCCTTGAGCGCCGCCCCGGTGACGATGCGCACGCAGCGGCCGTAATCCGGTTTCGATGTGCCCTCCATGATGCCGGGATTCTCTCTGAACTGCGCCCGGACATCTTCGATCACATATTGCGCCGTCCGGCCTACGGCTTTGATGGCGAAGGAGGAAAAGAGATAGGTCAGCATACCGCCCAGCAGGGCGCCGGCAAAAACGGGCACGCTTGCCAGGTTGATATTGGTAAACGTCCAGTTTGGCGGCAGCGTTAGATGAGCGTCGGCGAAGCGCTTGGCCAGGATGTCATGGACGGTTTCAAGGTAAGCGGAGAAGAGCAGAAACGCGGCCAGGGCCGCCGACCCGATCGCATATCCCTTGGTGAGAGCTTTGGTGGTGTTGCCCGCCGCGTCCAGCTTGTCGGTTCTTTCGCGAACCTCGTGCGGTTGATCCGACATTTCGATAATGCCGCCGGCGTTGTCGGTAATCGGGCCAAACGTGTCCATGGCCAGGATGTAGGCTGCCGAGGAAAGCATGCCCATGGTGGCTATCGCCGTGCCATAGATGCCCTTGGCGTAATTAGAGATGTTGGCGTCCGCCAGGCCGCGCACGCCAAAGTAATAGCTCAGCAGCAGGGCCGCGCTGATCACGACTACCGGAATAGCGGGAGTCTCCATGCCCACTGCCAGCCCGCTGATGATGTTGGTGGCCGGTCCGGTGAGCGAGGCCTGGGCGATCGATTGCACCGGCCGGTAGCGCGTCTCCGTGTAGTACTCCGTGATGCGGACAAAGAGGAAGGAGGTCACGATGCCCACTGCGCCCGAAGCCAGCAGCCACCATCGGCCCTGCAGCATGGTGTATACCGCGCCGGCAAAGCCCAGGAATGCAAGCACGCTGGTGACATAGTAACCGCGGTTGAGCGCGTCCATGGGGTCCTGATCTTCCCGGCTGTGGACCACCAGAACGCCGATAAAGCTGGAGACCAAGTTGATGGCGTGAACCATGAGGGGAAAGAGAATGCCCTTGACCCCGAAGACGGGATAGAGAGCCGTGCCCAGGATCATGGCGCCCACGCTTTCGGCGGCATTGGACTCGAAGATATCCGCGCCGCGGCCGGCGCAGTCGCCCACGTTGTCACCCACCAGGTCGGCGATTACTGCCGGATTGCGCGGGTCGTCTTCCGGAATTCCGGCTTCAATCTTGCCCACCAGATCCGCTCCTACATCGGCGGCCTTGGTGTAGATGCCTCCTCCCAATTGAGCGAAGAGAGCGACCAGAGAGGCGCCGAAGCTGAATCCCACCAGCTGATAGGGAACATGCTGCGGGTCCTCGAGTCCGCCAAAGAAGTAGAACAGCAGTCCCACTCCAAGCAGGGACATGGCGATCACCACCAAGCCGGTGACCGCGCCGCCGTGCAAGGCGATCTTGAGCGCGCGGCCCAGGCTGGAACGCGCGGCGCTGGCGGTCCGGATGTTGGCGCGGATGGAAACGAACATGCCCGTATATCCGGCGAATCCCGAGCAGCAGGCGCCGATCAGAAAGCTGATGACCACCTTGCCCGCCATCGGCGAGGTGAAGGGAGAGAGACGGTAGCCCAGAAAGAGAGCCACGGCCAGCACCAGCGCGATAAGAGCGATGGAAGTATATTGCCGTGACATGAAGGCCTCGGCTCCCTCGCGGATGGCGTTGGAGATGGCCTGCATCTCCGCATTTCCGGTATCCGATCCCAGCACCCACCTGGTCATGAACAGCGCGAAGAGGAGGCCGAGCACGCCCACGGCCAAAGCGATCCACAGAAAGTGAGCGCCATTGCCAAGAGCGGCGGCGCTCGAACTCTGCCCCATAACTTGTCCTAGGACAGCAGTCGACAAATGACCCAAAGACATTCAAATCCTCCAAAATCGACTAGAAAACACGCCTCCAATCCGATAAACGGAGCCATCCCATGACCTGGAGACGCAATAGTGTTGAAGCCCGGCTGATTAAATCATGCTGAGAAAACGATGGTCAATCTTTGCTACGACATATACCGGAGCAATGGACAGTAACGGACCTGCAACGGCTCGTTGAGGGTTGGCGTCAGTCTCGCATTCTTCCGGCAATTGCGCCAAACTAAACTATTAGAGCACTTCTTTTGTCACCTTGGCTTGGACGCCTTGGGTTGGGAGAAGAAAAATGGCTCGGCGAAAGCATGCTCTCGGGCATTCGCGTTACAATTTTCCGTCACTCTGTGCCCGGCCATGGCATGGGAGGACGGTCCCGGATGACGAGTTTCTCCAAGCACCGCCGGAGCATCAATACTGCATGACCGAGACGATTACATCCACTAGAGAGCAGCGGGGCGTGCAGACGTCTTCCGCGCTGGACCGCGAGCAACTCGTCCGCATGTACCGCCTCATGTATTTGTCACGCCGGACGGATGACCGCGAGATCATGCTCAAGCGCCAGCAAAAGATCTTTTTCCAGATCTCCGGCGCCGGGCACGAAGCCTTGCTGGTTGCCGCCGGCATGTCACTCCGCCCGGGCTACGATTGGTTCTATCCCTACTACCGCGATCGCGCCCTTTGCCTGACCCTGGGCAGCACGGTGGAAGATCAGTTGCTCCAGGCCGTGGGTGCGGCGGCTGATCCTGCCAGCGGCGGCCGCCAGATGCCTTCGCATTGGGGCGACAAGCGGTTAAATATCGTTGCCGGATCCTCCGCCGTCACTACGCAGTGCCTGCATGCCGTCGGCTGCGCAGAGGCCGGCCGGTATTTCGCCCATCATCCTGAAGCCGCGGAGCGGCACGAAGGCGACTACCGGGCATTCAAAGACGTAAAGTTCCACGGCGACGAGGTCACCTATGTCTCCTTAGGCGAGGGCTCGACTAGCCAAGGGGAGTTCTGGGAGGCGTTGAATTCAGCCTCCAATTTAAAGTTGCCCGTCTTGTTTCTGGTGGAAGACAACGCCTACGCTATTTCGGTTCCGGTAGAAGTGAACACTCCTGGTGGAAACATCTCCAGGCTGGTGGCTAATTTCCCCAATTTCTTTTTTGCCGAGGTGGATGGAACCGACCCGGTAGAGAGCTATTCCGCCTTGCAACAGGCGGTTGAATATTGCCGCTCCGGCTGCGGGCCGGCGTTTGTCCATGGACATGTGGTCCGGCTCTATTCCCACTCGCTCTCCGATGACGACAGACTCTACCGGTCCGCAGCCGAGCGCGAGGCCGATGCCCTACGTGATCCACTGCCCAAGCTGCAAATGCGCTTGTTGCGCGAGGGCATTCTTGACGCCGGGCAGATCAACTTGCTGGAACGGGAAGTCGATGAAGAAGTGCGGCTGGCAGCGGAGAGGGCATTGCGGGCGCCGCTTCCGGAAATCTCTTCCATCCCATTGCACGTCTATTCCGAGGGCCTGGATCCAACCAGCGAGCAGATCGCGCGGCCGCCGGCGAATGCCGCGGATGCCCCAGATCGCACCCTGGATCGCACCATGGCCGACCTGATCAACGCTTGCCTTAAAGACGAGATGCGGCGCGATCCGCGAATCATCGTCTTTGGCGAAGATGTGGCCGATTCCAGCCGTCAGGAAAGTCTGGAGCAGAGTCCTGTCAAGGGCAAGGGCGGCGTCTTCAAGCTCACCGCCGGGCTGCAGTGGGAGAACGGTTCCGATCGGGTCTTCAACTCGCCCCTGGCGGAAGCTAATATCGTGGGCCGCGCCGTCGGTATGGCGGTTCGCGGACTCAAGCCGGTGGTCGAGATCCAGTTCTTCGACTACATCTGGCCGGCGATGCATCAACTGCGCAATGAGCTCAGTCTGGTCCGCTGGCGGTCCAATGGAGCCTACTCCGCGCCCGTGGTGGTGCGCGTGGCGATTGGCGGCTATTTAACCGGCGGCTCGATCTATCACTCGCAAAGCGGCGAGAGTATCTTCACCCACACTCCGGGTATCCGTGTGGTCTTTCCATCGAATGCGCTGGACGCAAACGGATTGTTGCGCACCGCGATTCGCTGCGACGATCCTGTCCTCTTCTTCGAGCACAAGCGGCTCTATCGCGAGACGGTCGGCCGGGCCCCGTATCCTGGGCCGGATTACGCCATTCCCTTCGGCAAGGCCAAGATTGTGCGCGCAGGGAATCACATCACCTTGCTGACCTATGGCGCAGTGGTTCCCAGGGCCATTCGTGCCGCGCAACGAGCCAGTACCGAGCTTGGGGTGGAAACCGAAATTCTCGACTTGCGTACCTTGAATCCCTATGACTGGGACGCGATCGCCGATTCGGTTAGGAAGACCAACCGGGTCATCGTCGCCCATGAGGACATGCTGAGTTGGGGGTACGGCGCCGAGATTGCCGCCCGCATCGCCGGCGAACTCTTCGACCATTTGGATGCCCCCGTAAAACGTGTCGCAGCCATGGATACGTTTGTGGCTTACCAGCCGATTCTGGAAGACGCCATTCTCCCCCAGCCGGAAAATATCTTCGCCGCCATCGCAGAGCTGGCGAAGTACTAAACCCAACCAGGCCGGGATTCGAAGTCAATGCGGAATCCCAGGTCCCAGAATCGGGACCTGGGGGCACCCACGAATTGTTAAAGGGAGGGGCTTCAGGAACCAAAGGTTTCGGACACCGATGTCGTTCTAATCAACTCAGCAACTTAGACTGCCTAAAATCGATAACCGCAGCTAATTTGGACAAGTCTGATTTTCAGCCGCCCCCTTCGCAGGACTTACCCTGTCCGTAACTCTGCAGCTCCTCGGTCAAGAAAAACTGCACATCACCATTCGGCGCAACTTATTCCCACCGGACGCGTTCGATCTAGGTAGAGCTCACCCCAAGAGCTCGATCGAGACGCTGCCGCATTGGAGGACAGCACGGGAAAGGACAGGAGCAGTCCATGTCATTCACACGCAGAGCATTCATGAAGGGCGGCGCTATGTCCGTAATTGGCGCTTCCGCTGTTCCGAGTTTTCTCACCCGCTCCGTCCTGGGACAGGTGACCACCGCGCAGGCGCAGGGCAAGACGCTGGTGGTGATCTTTGCCCGCGGCGCTGCGGACGGTCTTAACATCGTCGTGCCCCACGCGGAGAGCAGCTACTACCAGATGCGGCCGACCATCGCCATTCCGCAAAACCAGGTCATCGATCTGAACGGATTCTTCGGATTGCACCCGGCGATCTGCTCCTTCAAGCCGCTGTTTGACCAGGGACACCTGGCGATCGTTCATGCCGCCGGCTCGCCGGATATTACTCGCTCCCATTTCGACGCGCAGGACTACATGGAAAGCGGCACTCCGGGGGTAAAGTCGACCGCCGATGGCTGGTTAAACCGGGCGCTTCAAGCGGAGGATTCGCGTCGTGACTCTGCGCGGACCCCATTCCAAGCTGTAGCTTTGGGCGCGCAAGTACCGCGTACTCTCGAAGGCGCCATTCCCGCGGTTGCGGTCAATCGCATCCAGGATTTCACCATTGCTGGCAAAGGTCCGGATGCGGCATCGATCAGCCAGACATTTCAAACCATGTACGACCAGGCAACGGATTCGGAGCTGCACGGCACCGCTGCGGAGACCTTCGCCGCGGTGAAAATGCTCAAGGCGGCCGATCCGGCGCACTACACCCCGGCTCCGGGCGCGAACTACCCCAATACTCCCTTCGGCAACGATATGCGGCAGATCGCGCAGTTGATCAAGGCCAACCTGGGCGTCGAAGCAGCCTTTACCGACATTGGCGGCTGGGATACCCACCAAAATCAGGGAAGCGTCGATGGCCAACTGGCCAATGTTCTGCGCGACTTCAGCCAGTCCATCTCAGCTTTTTGGACTGACATGGGAAGCGGCGCGGAAAATGTAGTCTTGGTGACTATGTCGGAGTTTGGCCGGACGGCGCGGCAGAACGGCACCGGCGGAACGGATCACGGACATGCAAATGTAATGTTCGTTCTTGGCGGTTCGGTCAAGGGAGGCAAAGTATACGGCCAGTGGCCAGGGCTTGCGCCGGAACAGCTCTACCAGGACCGCGATCTCTCCATCACCACCGACTTCCGCCAAGTGTTGGGCGAGGCGGCGTACAGAACGCTGGGAGCGAAGAACCTGGAATTGATCTTTCCCGGATCGAGGTTGAATCCCGCGAATTTCCTCGACTTCATCTGAGTGCTGCGCGCGCGGGGGATTTCGATTTTGGTTTTGAGCTCGTCCCTTCAACAAATCCTGGGTGGCCAATATCTGACGCGCTGTTTGCGTCAGATGTGGGATTCCAGAATTCTCGATCGACAGTGTCGGCTCTGCATCAGAAATGCCCCAAAAGGCATAAAAGCCTCAGAGAAAACGGTCTAAAATGCCATCTGACGAGATGGCTATGACCCTGACCCGAAGAACACTGCTTTCCCTTCCTGTTGGTGTGCCTTTACTGAACCTGGCGGCGCGGGCAGCCGTGAGCCAAAACCCCTACTTTCCGCCTCCCGACGCCCAAGGCGGCTGGCGAACCCTGGAGCGCTCCTCCGAGATTCGCACCCTTACAGCTATCGACACATCCCGGCTGGATCAGGCGTTTCAATATGTGCAGACTACCAGCCAACACGGTGGGTTGCTCGTCGTCCGCCACGGCTATCTGGTCTACGAGAAGTACTTCGGTAGAGCAAACAGGGAAGCCAATCCCAACATGTATTCCATCGGCAAGATGTTTACCAGCGCCGCCTGCGGAATCATGCTGTCGGAATATAGCAGTCGCTTTCCCGATGGACTGGCGCAGAAGGTTTTTACCCGGACCTACCTGCCCCAGGCGTTTCCTTTGAGCTACCCGCTCATGGCCGATATACAGTTTGGCAATCTGCTCACCATGACATCCGGCATTCAGGAAGCGCGCGTCGCTCCACCGGGCTTGGCAACCGTGGCCACCGCCGGACACCTTACCGGGATCGTTCATGGCGAAAACGTCAAGGTGCCGTATTGGGTCTCTCCCGATCCCGTCCGCGACCAGGTGGAGGACCAGGACGGCAGCGCCCTCCACGGTAAGATGTGGATCGCGCCCGGCCAAGGTTACATGTATGGGCGGGATCCGCACATCGCCTCCATCGTCCTTCGCGGAGTCGTAGGAATGGAACTGCAGGAATACTTGAACCAGAAGCTGGCTCAACCGATGGGTTGGGGCCGGTGGGGATATGCAACCCATCGGCCGGGAGGGAATCTGCCTCATACTCCGGGCGAAGGAGGCATTGCTTTGCATTCCACGGATGCCCTGCGCTTTGCCTATCTGCTGCTCATGAAAGGCAGATGGCAAAACCAGCAGTTGGTGCCGCGGGAGTACATCGATCTTTGCAGCCTGCCCTCACCCTTCAACCCACATAGCCCTTTTAGCCTGCAATTTGAGGTGAACGCGGATGGCCATGTCGCCGGCGCGCCGCGGGATACTTTCTTCAAGTCCGGTGCGGGTGGATTTGGCCTGTACATCATCCCCTCGCTGGACATGGTGGTCTATAAGATGTCGTCGCTGAATGCGGAAACCTATGATCCAGCCGCCACCGGTCTGCCTCTGACTTACACCCCGGATACTTCGCGCGACGGTTGGAAGCCGCATCCCTTCAACCAATTTGTCGATGGTCCAATTGAGGGGGATACCGGCGTCCGTAGAACGCTCGAGATGACTGTAGCTGCGGCAGTCGCATGACAGTCTGCGGAAAAAAGTACAGCTCTTTATCCGTGACAAACAGAACCTTTTTCCGCAGCTTGTGTGAGGCCTGTTTTCAAGTTACGGGTTAGATAAGTCCCGTCAGGGACGAGAAGAAAATAGCCCAGCACTGACGTGCTGGGCTATTTTCAGGCCGCCCCTATGGGGCTGTTCCTCAGTCTTTCCGGAGAACCCTCGAGATGAGTGCAGCTGCAGCAGTCTCGTGAGGGGAAACCGGGCTGGCATCGGTGTCAGTAAGCATGACAAGCACTTGAAAACAAGAGATGCGTCAAATTAACTTGACATCTCCAATCGGCCTTCCTATAGTTTCTGCGGTATCCTCCCCTCGCGCAGCCATTTCCTTCGGATGCGGAACCACTGCGCCGTATCCCTCCTTTCGTGTGCTTCAGACGTGGGCCTTGGGTCTGCTCCACCATTTCTCCGCCAGGAGTCCCGTATGCACAACCGTCTCTCTCTCTCTTTCTCATCCTTGTTTTTCCCCTTTCGTCCACAAACACCGTTGCTTTTGGTCAGTCCCCCACCCCAGACACGGGACTCTATTGCACCGCGGGTTTGCAGCCGGACGGATACATCGACTTCTCCGGGCTCCCTCCGGCCCCCAACATCAATCCCCAGCCGGGCCAGCCCGCACCGTCTCAGCCGGTTACCGCTACCTTGCCTGTCATAGGAGTGCCGGGTCTTACAGCCGCGGTTACGATATCGGCTCTCAACCCCTTTTCAGGAGTCACGGTTCCTGCGTACTCGGTAGATGGCGGCACTTTGCACCTGAATGGCTTGGGATCGCCCCTACTCACTCTGAACTTCAACCAACCGATCATGGGTGTCGGCCTGAACACAGAGACAACCGGCCGCTTCACATATAACTACACTCTCCAAATCGGTGTGCCGGGTGACACGCCACCCATTTTTGCGACTACCGCCAACGGCTACACCTTGGCCCTCTATTCGCCTCAGGCGCAGAGCCTGCAGTTCAGGGCGACGGACATCGATGGGGCCTTTAGCGAAGCTTCTCTTCAGTTCTCGGGCTCCGAGTACTCGAACCTTACAATTTCCAATCTCCGCGTCCAATCATCTGTTGCGCCCGATCCCGCAAAAGCGGTTCCGACGGATGGGCTTGAGCAATGGCTCCGGGCGGATACGGCAAACTTCGTAACCCCGGGTATCTGGCAGGACCAGTCCGGGCAGGGCCACGATGCCACTCCGTCAACAAATCCGCCTGTGTTTACCGTCGACGGGCGCAACTGCCGCCCAACCTTCCAGTTCACCGGCAATCAGTACTTTAGCTTCAATTTGCCCATCTCGGGCTGGAGCCAGATGACCGTCTTTCTCGTGGCCAAGGCGGGCATTGATGGCGCCACCGGCGCCTACTCGCAAAACAGCGCGATTCTATGGACGGAAAACGCCCGGTGGGGCAATACCTTTGTGAGCCCTTACCAGACGCACGCTTATGCGCGTTTTGGCACCACACAGACGAACAATGAGATTGCTCATACTCGTCCCGGCGGCGGAATTGGGCAGGACTTTAGCATCACTCGGGCGGTGCATAACGAGGGTGTCGACAGCTTATATGTGAACGGCATCCGCGTCTTCCGCCAGAGCGGCAAGCTTCCAGTCCTCGGAGGCGTCACTGGTGCGGGCACGATTGGGGAAGGGATCAACAACACCTACTTCAATGGCGAGATCAGCGAAATTCTCGTCTATGACCGTGTTTTGTCGAATAATGAAGCGGCGGTGGTGGAGAATTATCTCGCGCAAAAGTACGGCACACACTAGAACCAGAAGCTTCTGTACTCGGAGTGTCTGGAATAGCGAAAAGCAGATTCCCTTCGGGAATGACAGAAAGAAAGGCAAAGCCAGACCATGGGGCAGAAATGTGAGCATGGGATTGCAAAGCCTACATCCAACCACTTCACCTACCTTTGTCATCTCGACCGGAGCGAAGCGCAGTGGAGAGATCTGCGGTTATGTGTGCGTAACCGCGGAATCCCTTCACTCCGCTTTACTCTCACTCAGGTAGGTGTGGTTGCCAACCTACTCTTCCCCAACCCATTGGGGGGCCGCAAGCCGACGAACACTCCGGTATGATGTTTAGTTTGAAACCAGCATGACACTGAACATCATTAACAACACTCTCAAGCACCGCTTCGAAACCGAGGTTGGCGCAAAGACCGCATTTCTGAACTACCGCCTCGAATCATCGGTCATCACATTTATCCATACCGAAGTTCCAGCGTCTTTGAATGGGCGCGGTATCGGTACGGCGCTAGTTAAAGCGGGACTCGACTATGCGGTGAAAAACGGTCTGCGTGTAATTCCGCGATGTCCTTTTGTCGCCGACTTCATTGAGGCGCATCCGCAGTACCGCCCGATTCTGGATTCAGCATCGGGCGCAGCCGGCGAGAAATAGCGCATGTATTTAATTCGCCGATGGTTTCTCCGCGTGATCTATTACCAGAACCTCAACCGGGGCTCTTGCAGACACCAATTTCAGTCCGAGTTTTTCCTGGAGGAGTGTAATGAGCGACGGCCCATCCGGTTGCAGCATTGCGCTGGCGGCGGATTTCAGCGTGATATCGAAGACTCCTTTGACGCCTGTCCGGTCAACCACGGGATGATCGATTCCCCGCAAATCTGACAACTTCTCCGCAAATTCAGGCATGGAAGTATCGGGGAAGATGAAGTCGCCACCCTCCACTCGGGGCAGCGATGGACTGCTATGAAGAGCAGCAATCTCGGCGTCAGTTTTCGCCGCAGGGAGCCTGGGGCCCCCTTTTGCAGCGGACAGCTCATAGACGCGGAGCATCTTGGTCTCACGATGCAGCGCCAGGTTGAATCTCTTTGCCAGCAGATTCTGAAGCATTGCGCGCAGCTGGCTGACTGGCACCGGGCCATCCGCCTTGGCGAGAATATCGTAGCGTTCCGGAGGGTTTAGTCCTGAGATCCGATAAAACTTCACGCCGTATGCCCACTGCACGCACTCGCTCAGATCGACATTCCGCGTGGTAAGGCTGTCCAGAGAGAACTCAATGTCGGAGCGTGAATGTCCCTCGCTCCCGGTCTTCCAGATCGCGCCGGGCCTGATTGACGCCACCTCGAAGGCCGCAGGGCCGGGGGCCGCAGCGGATTGGGCCCCGCTGGGCGAGATTAGCGGTGCGGCAACGGCTGCGATAGCGGCGACGGCCAGGAGGAACCTGCGCCCCAAGCTCAAGCGGTATGCGATATGGTTTGGCATGATGGCTTTGATCTGTGCCGAGGCGCAGGCTTCCGCTCTTTCACTATGCCACAGGTGCCACGCTCGCGCCTTGGCTTCAATCTCAGATTTAAGATCCGCCGGTTCTCTGCAACCGATCTCCACTTGCGGCGCCGATGTACCGATCGATTTGCACCTCGCCGCGTGCATCAATCTCGCCGGTCATTTCGTTGTAATCAACTGCGTCAGCGTGTAAGACTATCGAACCAATATCACAACCTTTACTTGTAGGCGGGCACATTTTCACTTCAACATTTCCTCTTAGCTGGAGGATAGATTCGGTTGCCGTGCTCGATAGAATCCGCTGTGCGCTCGATGCTGCCAACTCGACCCGCCCTGTAGCGCTTTCGGAGAGGGGGATCGTAAAGTGCAGACGCGGAGACTCTGTATGCATTAAGGAAGGCCGATCTGTGTCTGTTTTCGCCTCTTGGCATACGGCTTGAGAAGCAAAAGCGAAAGCCTGGAAGGCCACCGCGACACTCAGCATTAAGAGTTTCATGAAATGGCTCCTTCTCGTGAAACCATCCTATTTGGTACTCAATGCATACTACGCGGCTCTTTCAGCGTCCGTAAACCATCTTGCATGGTTTTTGATGTGAGTCGCGGCTGCCTCTACAATCGTCTAATCGCCTGAGCGCCGACTCTTCGGCCAAAGGATCAAAGGTGGAATACAAGACCCTCGGCAACACCGGCCTCCTCGTCTCTACGCTGTGTTTCGGCACCATGACCTTCTACGGCGGCGAGGGCTTTTGGAAGGCAATCGGCTCGGTAGATCAGAGCGGAGCTGATGAACTCATCAAGGCGTCCATAGAGGCTGGTATCAACTTTATCGATACCGCCGATGTCTACTCCGAGGGCGAAAGCGAAAAGACACTCGGTCAATCTCTCAAGAATCTAAAGATCGCCCGCAAGGATGTCGTTCTGGCGACCAAGGTTTTCGGCCGGATGGGCCCCGGCCGCAACGATGCCGGCGCATCGCGCGGACACATCCTGGACGCGGTCGACGCCAGCCTCCACCGTCTGCAGACCGATCACATCGACCTCTACCAGATTCACGGCAACGACCCGGTAACTCCGATAGAGGAGACTCTGCGCGCGCTCGACACTCTGGTCACGCAGGGCAAGGTCCGCTACATCGGTTGTTCCAACTGGCAGGCATGGAAGATCGCCAAGGCTCTCGGCATCTCCGAGTTCAAGAATCTTGCTCCCTTCGATACCCTGCAGGCCTACTATTCCATCGCCGGCCGCGACCTCGAACGCGAGGTTGTCCCCATGCTCGAGGCTGAGAAGACCGGGCCTGCTGGTCTGGAGTCCGCTCGCCGGCGGTCTGCTCTCCGGCAAGTACAGTCGCGAAAATCAGAAGCCCGAGGGATCCCGCCGCTCGGAGTTCGACTTTCCCATAGTCGACAAGGAGCGCGCCTGGAAGATTCTCGACGTCATGGCTCCAATCGCCAAAGCCCATGGCTGCAGCCCCGCGCGGATCTCACTCGCATGGCTGTTGACCAAGCCCGTCGTCACTTCTGTAATTCTCGGGGCCAAGCGCCTCGACCAGCTCCAGGACAACCTGGCTGCTGTGGACCTCAAGCTCACAGAAGACGAAATCAAGCAACTCGACGAAGTGAGCGCGCTCCCGCCCGAGTATCCGGGTTGGATGCTTTCACGCCAAGGGGCCAACCGTCTCGGACCGCCTCCTCCCCAGCTGAAGTGAAACTTCGCTAGGTCGCAGGAAATCTGGGTGCCCCATGTCTGGCGCGCTCTTTGCGCCAGATATGGGAAAACCGCAGATCTCTGCGCTTCGCTTCAGTCGAGACGACAAAGTTAGGTGTAATTGCCAACGAAGCTTTCCCCAGCCTTATTTTCATCTCCTTGGGTGGGCCGCGGACCCATCAACACTCTGTCGAAAATCGCTCAGCAGAGGCCCGGCGTCCTATATGTAGCCACCACGTTTGTATCAAGCCGCATGAATGCAACCAATTCTAACGGACGTTTAGCCCCTGTTGGCCTTGCTTTACCCAGGGCCTATTGTCGACCTTTTTCGCAGCCTCTTCAGGCCGCAGGTGCTTTGCATGAACCAGCATGAAGCAGGGGTGAGCATCAGCTTCTATTGATCCGGCCTATAAGTAATGGATCTATTCTGAGATGGAAACATCTGTAGTGTATGGAACGAGTGGATACGCGGAGTTTGCCGATAGAGGCGATCAATGAGCGGCGGCGGCGAGCGGTGAAACTGCGGCTGGGAGGTGCAACGGTGCGCGAGACAGCCAGGCAGTGCGAAATGGCGATCGGTACGGTGATCAAGGCGCACAAGGCTTATCTGGCAGGGGGATGGAAAGCGGTAGGGGTGAAGCGTGGGCATCGCCCGGTGGGCTCGGGCAGAAGGCTCAGCGCGGAACAGGAAGCGGAGGTGCGGCGCATCATCCGCGACCATACCCCGGACCAACTCAAGATGGCTTACGCGTTGTGGACCCGGCAGGCAGTGAGCGAATGGATTGCCGGACGCTGGCAGATCAAGCTGCAGGTTCGCACCATGGGCAAGTATCTAGCGCGCTGGGGCTTTACCCCGCAGAAACCGCTCAAGAAGGCTTTTGAACAATCCCCCGCTGCAGTGGGCAAGTGGCTCACCGAGCAATATCCAGCGATCGCCGAGCGAGCCAGAAACGAGGGTGCCGAGATCCAGTGGGGCGATGAAACCGGTCTGCGCACCAACGATGTGCGCGGCCGCGGCTACGCGTTGAAAGGGGAAACGCCGCGGGTGCGTATCAAGAGCAAGCATGAATCGCTCAGCATCATTTCCACCGTCACCAATAAGGGCCAGATGCGCTGGCGCATCTTTTCCGGGGCGCTCAATGCCCGCATCCTTATCGATTTTTTAAAACGGCTGATCCACCATGCCGGACGGAAGATTTTTCTGATCCTGGATAATCTCAGAGTCCATCACGGCAAGCTGGTCAAACAATGGCTGGCCCTCCATGGTGAGCAAATCGAAATCTTTTACCTGCCCAGTTACTCGCCGGAGTTGAACCCCGATGAGTTGCTCAATGCCGATTTGAAACGGGCCGTCACCACCAGAGCGCCCATGCGAACCAAACAGGCTCTCACCCACACCGCATCCCGGACTATGCGCAGCATCCAGAAACAACCCGCTCGCGTCCGCAAATACTTCGCTCAGAAAGATGTCGTCTATGCGGCTTGACTCCATTGCTTATAGGCCGGATCAATAACCCCCAACAATAAAATAAATTTGTCATCTCGACTGGAGCGCAGCGGAGTGGAGAGATCTGCGGTCAGGCGCGCCCAGTTCCGTCGCCCCAGTTTGTACGTAAGCGGTTGCGAAGTAGTGTCGCCTTTAGCCGCTGAGGGAACTGTCTTCGCACTCACTGCGCCTTAGCCATTACCGCAGTTGCTGAAGGGAATAATGGCTTCACAGATTGCGGAAAAAGCGTGGTTCTGTATCGGCCGCGGCTTGAACAGTACCCTCTGTGGGGGTCATTAGCTTTCCTGAAAAGTATCAGACAAAAGTACATATGGCTATTACTTATGGCCAATGAATGGGTACGTCTTTCGCGTCTTGCGCATTCTTTAGTGACCGGGCATACTTGTACATAAGTAAGTCGTAATTATGACGTAAGTAAGTCTGAAAGGGCCCGCGATGCCGCCAATTTCCCCCGCCCCCCTGGTTTTCGCTTTTTCCCTTTGCCGCCAGCCCTCCATTCAGGAGGCTCTATGAGTCCCCGCCGCAAACACGGCGGAGGTCGTCCCCGCTCCTCCGATTCAGTCCTTGACTTTGCTGAGCGTTGGGGAATCTCGGAGAAATCGGCGCGCCGCCTTCGGGCTAGCAATCTGCCCGATGAGGCCATGGCGATCTTGGTAGCGGAAAGCAAGCGTTACCGCGCCGCGCAATTGCACCTTACCGCCTCCCATGGAAAATACACAGGAGGATTGAAAGGCCTGGGCATGCGGAGCCGTATTCCGGCGCGGGGTCCGGCGGGGAATACTCGATGAATGCTCCTCGATCTGCCGCTCGCCGTGAGCATATGCGGACGCGGGCCAAGGAACGGTTCGGTCTGGAGATTGGCAAACTCGCCCGGCGCACGCTCATCCGCAAGGTCCAGAGCGGCGACGTGCGATTTGCCCGCAAGCTCACCAATTCACGTACCGTGGTTGTGGCGGAATATGACGGCGTTGAGGTCACTTTCATTTACTGCGGAAAAAGCAAGGGCATTCTCACCTTTCTCCCCGCCAACGCCCGCGAGACTGCGGAATGGCGTCGATGCCCCTGAATGTGCAGCCGAAAGCCGCCATTATGGTTTACCTGGCGCTGATCTCACCCTCTTCTTCCAAACCGGCTCCCTAAACCTAGCCGTCCGCCCATGCGGATCGGCGCGTCCTCTTGATCGAGTTCATCGGACCTTTGTTGCCAGCGAATCGACGCCGAACCCAAATCCAGCCCGCGTACTGCATCTTCCAACAGCACCTCTCGCGGCTTATCCGACTGCTGGATAAAGGAGTAAAGCGCATAGCGCGTCTCGTCCGCAACATCGTCCAGGGGGTCGCCCGCTACTTTGCGAATATCTCCCGGCCTGGTTTCTTCGTGCATCCGCGTGCGAATTGACTCAAAGCTCTTGGGGCACACATCTGTTATCTCGAACTCGCCGGTGCGCAGCATTCTGTAGAGCAACTGCCATCCACCCAAACGGTCGTTCGACGCTCGTTGGCAGATTATTTCCCAAGGTTCGAGCACCTCATTAATCTGGTCGGCAATGGTGTGCCCGTCGCCAATCTCCTTGAAGTTTGCCGGATCGAGATACGCGGCTACAATGCGCCGCCTCTGCCCATCCAGCTTAGGCTTGATAAATGCTTCAACCACCATCTCCGCCAACTCATAGGCCGGCACGTGCGGAACAACCAACTCGCCTATCTTGCGGATGCGCCCTTCCGGGAACTCCGGACCATCGGGCTGCTCGAAGCGCCGCGAATCGATTCCCGGAACCTCCACTCGCGCGTTCCCTTCAGCAGGCCCGCGAACATACAATCCCGCCGACGACGATGATTTGCCATAACCATAGTCAATCGACAGAAAATGGTTATGCCACCATTCGATCCTGGCCTCCGCCAGCGGGCGGATCATGCCTTTGTTGAGGAAAGGGAAGTAGGCTCCTTCAAGCGAGCACCAGCAGCCTTGCTCCATCGCGGCCGCCGCGCCTCCCGCCATCATGTGCAGGCGCTTGGCATAATTGGCGTCGAGTAAGTTGTGATCGGAGAGTTTGCCGGGAATAAAGGCTATGGAGAAGGGAATTGGCGCGTCGTCGGAAGGCCATTTGCAGTCCCGATAGAGAAAACCGGGTTGCGCGGCCTCTTGAGGGCTATGCACCGGGCAATGACCGCGTAGAAACAAGCTCTGGTGCCATGCGGCGCCGATATTGCCGGGATTGGACGTCAGCCGCATGCGCAGCCGCAACCGTGGGTCGGTCGAACTCAGGCGCCCAAGTATGTTGCGTACCTGCTTTTCCGTGTGCAGCGTCGACTCATCGAAGCCTATAAAGGAATAGCGTGGCCCAAGGTACTTCCATACGTCGTCATCGGTCCTCATGTACGCAAAGCGGATGGTCGCGCCGGACGGAAAGGTCCACTTCCATCTGGGAGAGCCTACAAAAACGCCTCCCAGCGGAGTATAAAGTCTGCGGGTCTTGTCGATGATGTCCGTCATCTCGGAAAAAGATGATCGAAAGATAATCCCCCTCAGGTTGGGGTTTTCATACTCCTGGACTGCGTCCATCAGCATGGTTTCTGTCTTCAGCGACCCCGGCGGAACCGCCGAAGAAGAGGATATCCGCTTCCGAATCGAGTGCTGCTTGTTGCGCCGCAGTCGCCGGGCGCCAGCAATAGCTGCCGCTCATTGTGGCGGCCGCATCCAGGCCGAACGATAGACGTCCTGGCGAACAGACTCGGTCTCCTCTTCCCCTTTGAGCGCGATCAAGCCCAGCTCCTCGCAAAGCGAATCGAGCGCCTTGAGTTGCCCCGCGATGCTGCCCTTGGTGACTTCGGGATCGAGGCTTGCCAGCTCCCAATACCGCCCTAGAATCTGCTCCCGGCCGATCTCGAAATTGACCCCTGCGTTTGAGCGAGCTTTCCTTTTGCCAGGCATGAATTACCTACTCCTGAAAAATCCGGGTGCCCCAGCTGCGCGACGCTAACCTGGGTCTGTTATTGGGCTATCCTCAATTGCCCCTGCCGTACAGTCACGTTCCGCCCATTCTCCGTGTGTACGCGCACAATTCTCATATTGGGATCGAGATACGATATCGTTCCGCGAGAGCCGTCAGGCAGCGTGACAGCCAATCCCTTCGCTAGGTTCGCCAGTCCATTTCTGGAATCGAACTTCGCCATCGCCGCATTATTCAGCTTCCTGGCCTCTGCTTTGATCCGATCGGCGTTGCCTCCGGCCAATTGTGAGTTCCGCGCTGCCTTGTATTCTTTATGCTCAATGCGATTGATCGCGAAGACTTCCTTAGGAACAATCTGCAACTCCAGCGATACGCCATTGGGCATTCGGAGCTGCATGGAATAACTACGGTATCCATACTCCGGATCGCCCTCTGAGAAGTTATCCTGCTTGCGAACCACCGGGAACCTCTTCTTGACTGCCTCGATCACCGCGTTCCTAGCTTGCGGAGAGCTGACCGAAATTTGGGCTGCGCCATAGTCGTTGACCGTCTCTGCGGGCTGCCCTTCGCGTTCGATCTTTTCCGCGAGCCGTCGGGGATTCTTCGGCGTCTCGGCTGGCTGAAAGCTTCGCTCCGGGTATGTTCTTAATGGCCGATTGCAGGCCGGCCCGGTATTCCCGCATCGCAGCGGTGGCCAGCGCCTGATCGATGGCAGGATTGTCGGAAGGCTGCGAGACCACGCGGCCTGATCCGGGCTCAACCACTCCCACAGGTTGCAGCCGATTGGTTGCTGCTGAATCTCCGGCCGAAGCCTCGGCTCCTTGACAGCGGTTCGTGCCGCCCTTAGCGCCTCAGTGCTGATCGGTGCCGCCCGCGATACCGGCCAAAAATGCAGATCGGAGTCATCGCCGAACGCACGCGCAAATCCTAAATCGGCATCGCCATCCATAACCATCAAAACTCCAATGTTTATCCTGCTGTCGCCGGGTGCCCCAGGTCCGGATTTTCGAACGTGGGATTTAAGAATCCAAATCCGCCACCGATCCAGGGTGCCCCATATCTGGCGCGCTCTTTGCGCCAGATATCTGTGGGAGGCCACAAATGCTTATCGGCCTGCGAATTCTGTCGCTAAGAAATAACCTTCAACTTCCCGCCATATCTCTTCTGCATTGCGCCCAAGTTAGCCTCCGGACCGGTCAATATAGAGCCGTCGGGCATTCTGACCGCCACCTCGCATCTCCCCGTTAGCCACGTTGGGCGCTGCAGTGTTGCCTCCGGAAAAGTAACCGGAAAGGCCACGGCGAGTCTTCCCATCAAGCGGCGCTGGAGCGACTTTTGGCGTCGCCTGCGACGGCGCGGCTCTCAGATTTCCCGTCAACGGCGTTGACTCGCCGGGACCTGACTGCGGAGGGGTGTCGGGAGGAGCAGCGACCAGCGTCTGCGCGGGCGCGGGCGAAATCAAGCCCTGCAGGATCTGCGTTGCATTGCTCTCGTCATCCGCAAAAGGAGAAAGGTTCTGGTTCTCTTTCATGGCTTATCTGCCACCCCCGAGCGTCTTCCCCGCGGCGCCCCCGAAGTTATTGCCAACTGTGTCCCAGAAGCTCGGAGTCTGTGACGCGCCCTCTTCGGTCCCCAGTTCCTGATTCGCTTGGCTGCCCGCACTCCCATACAGCGCGGCTTCCTGTTGTGCAGGTACGGCAGACGCGCTCAGCGCAGCCTGGTTATATCCCGCTTCGCCGGCGATCCTCTGTTGTTGTGCCGAAGCCAGATCTCTCGATAGGTTGCGCGTGTTTTGCTGTGCTGAAGAGGCTGCGGTCGCCGCATCCGCCGCGGAGTTCTGTCCCGTCCGTAATGCTTGCGATTGCAAAGCGCCCTGCAGGGAATTTGAGCCGGCGTCCGAGACGTTAGTTAGTCCTTGATTGATTGTCTGGTCATACTCGC
This sequence comes from uncultured Acidobacteriaceae bacterium, assembly GCA_963705665.1. GTDB lineage: Bacteria > Acidobacteriota > Terriglobia > Terriglobales > Acidobacteriaceae > PALSA-350. The sequence continues at coordinate 265,184 of CAVPKQ010000052.1, forward strand.
CGCCTTTGGTGTAAGGATTTCCACTTACGAAACTGGCGAGTTGGCCCTGATAATTGCCAATGTCGTTCTGGGCCGCTCCAAATGCATTCTGGGCGTTGCCAAAGTTAGCCGCATTCTGTGATGCTGCGGTATCGAACGTTTGTGTGCTCTGACCTCTACTCATTTGTCCCTCTCAGGTCCTTTGCGAAATGTGCAAGCTCTTTGTCGACGCAGTTAAAACCCGCCCGCCTTAGCGGCTTCTGAATCATCCGCTTCAACCCGCGCGGCACAAAGCACTCCAGCCAGCGAAATCCCTGCGCTTTCAGCACGTAGGCCAGCCCTTCGGCCTCCCTGCGGGAGAAGGCCGTAGCCTTTGCATCGCAGCCGACAAAGCGCATCTCGGCGACTTTCTCCACGTAGATACAGTTGCGAATCGTTCCCTGCTCATCCACCCCTACGAGGGCAATAGCAATCTGCGGGCTGAAGAGATAAGGCAGCTCGAAATTGCTCCTCTGAGCCGCCTGATGCTCGACATGCAGCTTGACAATCGCCTCCCAGTCGTCTTTAGTTGCCTCACGCAGCGCGATACGATTCATAGATAAGGCTCTGTGCTTCTTGCGGAAAATACGACAAATCCGGGTGCCCCAGGTTCGCGAAGCTGACCGAGGTCTTTCGCCTATTGCTTCAAGCAAGCGCCCGAGGCCAAACATCTCCCGGGAATTAACGACTGCTTTTAATCTTCAGCCCGTGCTTGCTGGCGTAACCCAAAAGGTTCTGCGTTGACTGGTCCAGCGCCGCATTGACTTTAGCCACGGCGGCCTTGGGATCGATTGCACCCGACGCGTCTCTTGGGTAAACCGCGCCGCACGCGTAGCACTTCTCATGCCCTACGGCGATCTGAACCATATGCTGCACGCCATGCTCGTCCCGCAGTTCAATCACATGGAAGCCGCTGGACGCATCTAGAAACTGTGTATGAACTCGAAACATTTATGCCTCGGCTATCTCGGCCGCCCGCACCAGAGCCGCGACCACCTCGTCCTGCGTGCGCTGCGGGGAATCGTTCCAGTCGGCGATGAGCCCTGTCCCGATCGATTCGACCACCGCATTGTATGCGGCGTGGATGTTAGGTGCCGGATCCATGTCGTACTCGCAGTACAGCGCGCCTAACATGCAGCGGGAACTGACCTCACGGCTGTTCAGTACATTGCGGACGTACGTGCCCGTTCCATTCTTCAACCGCCCAAGATAGTACTGCGTCCACGCGCCCGGCTGTCCTACGCGATAGGCTGCCTTGCGCAGCAGTTCTGCTACTTCCTGTTCCGGCGTTGTTATTACCGGCACCGCGGCGGACTTCAGTTCCGCTTCCTCATACGTCGGCATAGAGTCTTCCTCCGTTGGTTCCTGTCACACCGCCTCCGCCGGTTGTACCGCCGCTCACCCCGCCACTAGCCATTACCGTTGGCGTGGCCGAGTATCCGCTTCCGGCGCTTCCGGGAATCACCTGGGTCACGCTTCCCGCCTGGACCACCGTCGTGGCTGTCGCTCCACTTCCGCTGGAATCGCTGATCGAGATGGTTGGCGGCGCTGTCAAATCATTTCCGCCGCTGATAATCTGATAGGCCACGATGGCGCCGCTCACGACAACCGCCTTGATGGTAGGCAGCGTTAGTCCCGATCCATTGGCGATTACCGATACCTTGCCCACAGGAATCCAGCTATCCGGGAATGTCTGGGTCAGCGAGGCCACCAGGCGGTATTGAGCGCCATCCCAAGCCACGAATTGATTGCTGCCATACGCAACATTGAGAATTGTGCCAGGAGGTATTACCTGCGAGTTGCTGCCTGAGATTCGCGACCAGGACGTGCCAACCCCGCCGCTCCCGTAAATCCTGACCGCCGCCGAACCACCATCCGCGATGCTGTCGATAATGGCAAAGTTCGATTGATTGAGAGAAACGTTGCTCTCTGTTGCGGAACTGCTTTGCCTTCCCGCACTAACCGGACCGCCAAGCTGGATGCTGTAGCCGTTCCACGCCTTTTGGTCGTAACTCGAGCGCAGCCTCCAATAGAGCGTCGCGCCGGGATTAGGAAACACAAAGCTGGTATTAGTCGAGACTGGATAGGTAGTCACTCCGGAGCTGAAAGTTGCCGTTGCAGAGCTGGATATCTCCTGATAAATAGCAGCCTTAGTCGCGTTTTTTGGTGCTCCCGAGCTGCCGCTCGATTGTGGCAATGTAATTGAGACTAAAAACTGTCCGTTGGCGCCGCTTACCGATAGCTGCGATGGCGGCGGAGGTCCACTAAAAGATGCTTGCGCCGTGTCCACCTTTTGGATCGGCGCCGAACCTGTTTGCTGATGCACTCCTTGCAGCTCGTTATAAATCCCCGTTAGTGTCTCACGTAGGTCATTGTTGCCTTTAGCCGCAGAATTGATCTGCCCGATATTGAGCTTGAGCGCCATAGAAGGATCACATGTGGTGTAAAAATGGGGTGCCCCAGGTCCACGAACTCGAGACCTGACTTAAGACGGGCTCGATTGGAAAAAGTGTGGCTCTATATCAGGGAATGACTTCAGTGCCGCCAGTGGGGCAAGAATGCAGAGCGGCAAACAGGGGGTGCCCCACGTCCGGATTTTCCGGTGTGGGATTTAAGGATCCAAACCCCTCCACCAAGCCAGGGTGCCCCATATCTGGCGCGCTCTTTGCACCAGATGCGGGAAACCGCAAACCTTCGCAGCGCGACTGGCCATTTTCGGAGCAGGGCACGGCTTCAGTCCTACTGTAAGCCGACTAAAAAACGCGATCGGCTTTAGCCGCTGAAAGACAACGTCCCCGGAGCCGATGTTGAAGGCAGGATAGAAGAGAAGCTAACCACCCCCGCTGGTTCGCCCACTAAAGATCGGTCTGCTGAACAGGTTGATGTATTTCAACCCGAACCAGGCGTTCGTCACCTTTCCATTGGTGACTCGGCAGCGGAACCGCTTCATTCTGCCCCCGCCCACCTCCGGAATACCCTTTCCAGTTCTCAGGTGTCAGCTTGAATGGCGCGAGCTTAATCTCCTGGGTCTCGACCGGTCCCCGAGCCGATGAGGTCACATAGCTTCGCCCTACCATTACGGAAACCTGCATTAGGCCTTGCCCCAACGCGTTCAGGCTCACGCCCCCCAACATGCTTACCGCCATGTTTCCCGGATCGCACACTGTCTCATATTGGCAGTCGATGCCTCGTCCGTTGTCGTTGTACACGCCCGGAACGATCGCCTGTATGGTCCCGTCCGGCGAAGAAGACCCGATCAGGATCTGCGATTGCCGGTAGCCTCCAAATGGGGATGCGTTTGCCGGCAGTTTGCGCTCGCAACGGACTCCCACATAGCCGGCGATGTCATCAACGCTCCACTTGCGGACCCCTCCCAGCGCTATCTCTTTGCCTGCATACTCTGAAAAATGGATTGGTCCCGACATGCCTTCCATGTAATTCATCGTTAGGCAAATGTTCGGCGCCGTTGCGCTTCCTGCTGGTAGGCCGATGCGAATCTCCTTGTTCTCCTCGTCTACACAGCACCAAACCGTCTCCTCCGCCTCCCAGTTGATCGTCGACCAGAACTGCGGAATCTCCTTTGTCAACAGCTCCGGCTGCGGGGAACTGGCCGTATACGCGTACACCAACAGCGCCTATACCCGTAACATTGAAGCCGCCAAAAGTAAGACTGCCTGAGATACTCTGTGGTCCGTTGTTAAGTGGTTGTGCAACGATCGGCTGAGGATAGACGGTAACCCCATCCCATAACGGAGCGCCCTCCGAGATGTTCACCGTTCCGTTCATCCCCCCATTGAGCTGCCACGCTTGCGGCCAGCCGGGATACGCGTCGCCGCCAGATGAGATCAGCGAAACGTTGTATCCGGAATAAGGAATGATCGTGTCATTGAAGGCGATATTGCAAAGGGAAGAATTGACTGCGGGAGAATTTGAGCCTGTGATTAACCCGCCGGCCTGCGCAAATTGTGCCGTGCCGCTTGTAGTTGCTCCCTGAAGAGTCTCATTACCGCTCATATTCCCTATGTATACGCGCATCCCGGCAGCGTTTGCCGGGAAGGGAATCGAGGGGACGACCGTCAACGTTCCCGTGCTCGAAAGTTGAATGCGCAACTCAGGCGAGGGAAGCGTCTCCGTGATGCCCCCGGACGCAACTGAATAAAAACTAGTTTCGACGTAGTAAACGCCTCCCGGCAGGCTGCCTGAGCCGAGATTAACGCTTGCAACCGGCATTGCCAATGGGTTGGGCAAACCTACGACCGTGCCGTCGTTGGACGTGTAGCAGGAGGCAGTCACGGGCACCACCGACCCGGTCCCAACCATCAGTCCGGCCTGCCTTAAGTCGAATTGCAGCGTTGCATTCTTGATCTCGAGGCCGCTCGGTCCTTGAAGCGTGCCAGTCACCGTGCCCGCGTGCGCCGCGCATGCCACGCTAAAACCCACGAGAATTGAGATGATCAGAGATTTAAGTTTCACTGGGAACCTTAGCAATTGCTGAAAGAGTCTGATTACGGCAACATCATGGATTCAATCGGAAAGGCAGGTGCCCCAGATCTCGATTTTAAAACCCGGATTCTAGCCAGAACTGCTATGCTGAAGCGTCCTTCAGAAGCCGCCTCGGCGAAGTTGCATTCCGCACGATAAGGTCTCCCCATATTGATTGCGGTTATAGACCTTTATCCATGACTGGGCATTCTTAAAAGTCGCGCATTTGTGGTGCTTGCCCAACCAGATCAGCTCACCGTCCTTGACCAGAGCGTCCACCTTGCTCTTTCCGTAGTGATGATGCCGCCGGCTTGAGCACTTGTGCTCGATGCCTGCATAAGTCAGCGATCTCGCATCGCTCTCGCTCAGAATGCAAACCTTCGCGGGCGCTTTTGGACTAGATTTGGGGGAGGGGGAGGGACTCATCATAGTGGAACAGACCCTTTCCGATCTTTGCAATGGCACGGCTTCGACCGGGCCTGAAATAATCAAAAAGTAATTGTTTGTGGAGGCCCCGGACTCATGCGGGAAGGGGCACTTAAGCGCGTCGGAAAAGATTACGATTTCTGTATCGAGCCGCGGCCCCTAGACGGGCCACAACCTCTCAGGGCCGGGCTGCGGAGAATGAACCCGCCCCCTCGTCGCTTAGTCCCAAGGTCGCACGCGCTGGGAGCGCAATGGGCGGTAAGTGTACGAGAACTTTGCCGCCCACCCGGTTATCGTTTGTAGGGAGTCTCTTCAGTTATAGATTCCGATCACAGTCGGAAAGTTCACCTTTTCTTATGAACCTCCCGCACTCTTTTCTTTGCATGATGAAGCGTGCTCTTGACAGAAGCGAGCGTAATCCCCATCTGATCCGCGATTTGTTTGTCGGGTATATCTTCGAGATACGCCATCTCCAATATTTGTCGCTGAGTTGGCGTCAGCACCTGCAGCAGCTTTGGAAGATCGAAGCGAGCGGCAATAGATCTCAGATTTCTATCCTCAGTCACAAAGACATGTTGATCGAGGAGATCGTCCGAGGCCATCTCCGGGTCCAATTGCAATAGCTGCGATTCGCCGTTTGTCACCTGCCGATTACGGCGAAGAGTCATCAGACATTGATTCATGGCAATGCGTGTCACCCAGGTGCGGAAGTTGGAGTTGCCCTGGAAGCTGCCGATTCGCGTGAAGGCCAGAAGAAAAGTCTCCTGGCACAGATCGTCTAGGTCATTGCTGCGAAGGATTGCGCGCCCTACGGCTTTGACATATCGAAGATGATTCTTGTAAAGGATTGTGAATGCGTCGTCGGATCCCCCGCGCGCAGCGGCGACCAATGTAGCTTCGTCCATGGGTGCTCCTAGAAAACCGTCATGCCCGTCGACTCCTTTCCTCGTGAGTCGTTCAGTTTTCTTGAAGGCCTTGGCGTAAGATCCGAGAGGACAAACACCTACGCCGGTATCCGGCTCTGCATCGCCGCCTCGAGTCTGGCCTGTAGTGTGCGGGAACATCTTTCCCTATCCCACTTCGCCTTTGCGCGATCCAATTCATCCCGAAGCCACGTGCGATTGACGCCGGCGGCCATGGCCACCACCCAGTCGTAGTGCTCTTGATAGGCTGAGTTTGCGGGATAGAGAAACTGGGCTGCGCTCGCATGCGCCTGTTCATCAATGCTCAGATAGTCTTCGATAGCGGCTACCAGAATGGCGCAGCCCAGGTTGCGTTTCGGAAGATGAAACAGATTCGACAGCATGCGGCTGCTGCAAATACTGGTATCTGTAAGTTGCGATGTTATGTTCACTACATCCTCCATGAAACTGTCTGTTAGGGAATGTGTTACCTCAATCCCTGCCCCTAACAAATCGGTGATCTGCGCCAGATTGAGACTATCGGCCTGAGGAGTTCTACCTGCCGAGAGTGGAAGAGCAGTAGAAGATAATGTGAATGGTTCCCCTGCTGGATAGTCAGCGATGCCCGCCGGAATCAGTTCCGGCAAGACAAACATGCCATAGCTGCGGGTCAGCATCAATCGATCTTCGGAGAATCACGAGGAGGAAGAGGCGGTAAACTATCGGTAACGGCGAAGGTTTCTTCTCCTTACAAAACGCTCCGTGACCTAAGTAGAAGTTAACCAACTCAGTTGCCCTCCCCTATCTCCTCTGGTTTTTGTGATTTTCCTTATTGACGATTGCTTTTACTGGTCGCAAGCTAAACGCAGGGTCTCAGAGTAATAAGCGCACTGTATGTGTTACATAGCCAGGAGAAATAGAGAAAGCCTAGCCCAGAGGGCTGAGGCAAGGTGCGAAAGGATCTGCGGGGCGTTGCGAGGAACGGAAGTGCCCAGCTATCGCAAGCCGTATGTAGCTTACAGAGGTCTGTCAGCGTACTTATAGGAGATAAAGAGCCATATGCACTTCCAGGAAATGGTCGCGCAGCCGCATATCGAGATGAACGGAAGCCAAACGAGACGATGCATGTGCGGCGCTTGTCTTAATCGGCGGAGCCTTGAGCTTACAATCACGCTCGAAAGTAAATTTGGACGATCGCCACGTCTGCACGCGGCACGCGCAGATAAATCTGTGAGCGCGCATTAAACAACAGGAAGAGGCTCGGCGGCAGTTTATTCAGGGTTTGCGCGCTGTCGCCGGCTTCTACGAGTGCAATCCGGATGCCTACTACGATGGAGCGACCCTTTCACTAAGTATGTATGTGGGTGGGCGGCCAGCCAGCGAAACCCTGGTCGCTATGGCGGAGGTCTTCGGCGGGTGCGAGCAGATGCGATGGCAGAATTACATGGCGATCGCGAAGAACTTCAGCCAGAACGTGAGGGTCGAGGTCTTTGCCCGTGCGCCAGAGTCCGTCGCCGCAAAGCCGCTCCTGCTACCGTAAATTTATGCCATGGCAACCCAGCGCCAAGGAGACTTCCGGCAGCTCTACGTCCTATCTGCGTGATAGTGCACTCTTCCATTGGGCGGATCTGTCTCTTCACACAGACTGGGTTTTTAGCCTCGCAATTGCCGTCTGCCTGGGCGGTGGCGTGGTGTCCGGTCATCCCGCGGCAGGTATGATTGCCGCCGGCGGCGCGATGACCGTGGGGCTTGGAGCTAAGCAGCCCATCGACGACTCTCGTCTCTTGCCCATGATCTTCGTTTCCTTCGGCATGGCCTTCTCGACCTTTATCGGCATGATCGTCGGCCATGGAAATTTTGTTCTTGTGCCCCTGGCTGCCCTGTGGGGTTTCGGATACGGTATGCTCTCTGACCGGCCCGCAGGTTATGGCTGGGTCGCGCAGCAGTGCGTGGTCACACTCCTCGTCGCCTCGGCCTTTCCCTTCTCTCCTAAAGCTGCAGCCATGCGCGCATCGCTTATTTTGGTCGGAGGCGCGGCGCAGATCTTCGCTATCAGCATCCTCTTTCGCTTACTGAAGGAGTTGTCTAAAGACTTGATCGCCTTGACCCGATATGCCCGCGCCGAGGAGATGCTCCTGCGCGCCGCGATCGCCAAAGCTACACAAACCATCAGGAAAGGCGAGATTGAGCAATCGGCCTTGCCTTACTCGCTCCGTTTGGCCGTGACCCTGGGAGCCGGGACCGCGCTTTATACGGGTCTGCATTTCTCTAGCGGATATTGGATTCCCATGACCGCCCTGCTGGTGCTCAAGCCCGGCCTATCCGATACCGCCAGCCGGGCCATCGCGCGCACGGTGGGCACAATCGCCGGGGCAATCCTTGCCAGTTTCATGATTGCCTATCTCGCGCCCGCGCCTGTGGCGTTGGCTGCATTCACTCTGCTCTTCGCCTGGTTAGCGTATGGAACCCTGAATGTGAACTATGCTCTGTTCTCCGTTTCGATTACTGCCTATATCGTCTTCTTGCTCTCTCTCGCCGGCATTCCCAGTAACGTCATTGCCATGCGCCGAACCATATTTACCATCATTGGAGGAGGCCTTGCCCTCGCCGTCCGCTTGGTCGTCCTCCACCGCCGTAGAAGATTCCGAGTCGGCCATGGCTCTGCGCCAGATCTTCACGGAAACTAAACTTCAGCTTCATTCTCCTCACCTCGCGCTCTCGCTAGGGGAGGGAGCCATGCTCGCGATGTCCGCGCGAACACTGACCTTGTCTGGACCCGGAAAATCCGCCGGCACTTTTTGTGTGACCTTTCCCGTAGCCGCCCACTCCGTTCCGCGTTGCAACGTTGTGATAAATCCAACACCGCTCATAGCAGCCACATCATGCCCCATCGTAGTATGAAAGATTCTGCCCTTTCCATACCGCAGTGCGATCAGCATCGGCTCATCGTCGCCCGTTCCCTTGTTTGTCAAAAGCGAATGCGCCGTCGCCAACACGTCCATGTTCTTGCCCGGTCCACGAAGCGCTCCGTAAAGTTCGTCGGGAGCGTGCATCCACACCGGCGGCAGCCCCTTCATGATCGGGTGATTGGCGTCGCGAGTCGTCACTTGGAAGGGAAGACGCATCCCGTGCATCCCTGCATGTCCTGGAAGGTCGTCGGAAACCAGCTTGCCGTCCTTGTAGTACCAGTGAGGTCCGGCCTTCTCTGCCCGGCCTCTCCATCCGCCGACGCCGGTCATCAGATTGTAGGCGGCCCAATTTGGGAAGGCGTTGTCTGCGGCGTGCACAATGACCAAGCCTCCGCCCCTCTTTATGTAACCCTCGAATTGAGACTTCAGATCGGCGGGCCACGCGGGAGAATCCAGATTGGAGACAATCACCTTGTATTTGCCGAACTCCGGCTTAAGTTTGCTGAAGTCTCCGCCTGACGGAGGAAAAGTCACCACCGTGACGTGAAACAGTCCCGTATCCTCCAGCTCCTTTTTCAATACCGGAGTCGTGGCGTGCCAGTTGTGATAAGCTCCCCCACTCTGTCCGTCCATCAACATCACTTCAATTTGCTTGCTTCGCGCAAACGCAAAAGGCGCAAGAAGTAGTGCGCCCGAAAGCGTGATAAACAAAACTCTATTCATCTGTGATTTCCCGCCAATCTCTGACGACTAATGGATGCGGGTGCCTCAGGTTCGCGAAGACGATCCTGGTCTTCTCTTCTCGCCTAGAGTGCGATGACCTTCGCTTGGGCCATATCTGACGCTCTTGTTAAACGTCGAATATGAGTATCACAAACCTTCAGCGTCCCTATTCATGATAGCGGCCCGCCAGAGGCCCGGGAATCTCAAGTCAATCTTCCTAGGCCATCACAAGCCGCTGCTCTTGCATCCGCTCAGGCGAGCGGTGCGCCGGCTCATGTCCTCCCAATCGTACCGACACTACCTTGGACACTCCCGGCTCCTGCATCGTCACCCCATAGATCAAATCGGCCGAACTCATCATCCGCTTGGAGTGGGTGACTAACACAAACTGAGTCTCCACACTCATACCTTTGAGCATTTCCGCCAAACGTCCTACGTTGGTCTCATCTAATGGAGCATCCACTTCGTCCAGCACGCAGAAAGGACTGGGCTGAAACTCAAAGATACCTACTAGCAGCGAAAGCGCCGTCAGCGCCTTTTCGCCGCCGGAGAGTAATAGGACATTCTGCAGCTTCTTGCCTGGTGGTGAAGCTACGATATCGATGCCGCTTTCCGCAGTATTGACCTCATCGGTCAAGCGCATGAAGGCCTGGCCGCCGCCAAACAGATGCGTAAATGTCTTGCTGAAGTTCACGTTGATCTTGGCAAAGGCGTCTTCGAACTTGGCGCGCGTGATCTGATCGATCTCTTTGATGCTGGCTTGCGTGTTGTCAATCGAATCCAGCAAATCCTGTCGCTGCGTTTCAAGAAACGTATGGCGCTCTGCCGTCTCCTTGTACTCTTCGAGCGCCATCATGTTGACTGGACCCATCGCTTCTAGTTTCTGTTTCAACCCCCGGCATGCTTCATCTTCAGCCGCCAGTGCATCCGCTTCGAGAGGCGAAAATCCCTCCTGCGCGCGCAACTCAGAGGCCTCCAGGCCTAGCTCATTGACGCATGCTGCCTCCGTGTACTCAAGCTCCGCCATCAGTTTGGCCGACTGTGCCGCCTTTTCGCTTCGCCTCTCGCGCAACACCTCGGTTTCCGTGCGCAGGATCTTGAGTTGCTGTTCGCTGTCCTTCAGTCGTTCGCGCAGCGCATTGGCTTCCTGGGTCCAGCGTGCAACCTCCTCGGTCGCCGCGCTGCGCGTTTCATCAAGACGCTGCCGCTCAACCGCCAATTGCTCATTCTCGTGGCTCCGATGCTGCTGTTCCGCATCCGCTGAACTCAATTGTTGCTCAAGCTGGCTCACCCGCCGTTCGAGATCCGCGTGCATCCGGTCGATCCGCGAGAATCCAGCCTCCGCGCCTCGCCTGCGCTCTTCCAGTCCCGCAAGCTGGGCTGAAACCGCTGCCGCCTCTTGCTGCGCCTGTTCACGCGCCGCGCGCAGTTCTTCCATCTCGCGCTGCAGCTCGGCCAGCCTCGCCTCGACCGCGGCATGCTCGGTTTCGAGTCGCCGCGTTTCTTCCCGCTTCTGCTCGATAACCGCGCTCCGTGCCGTGCGCAAGTCCCGATTGCGCTCGTTCTGCACGATCCAGTCTTCCAAACGCCGTTCCAGGCGTGCCGCTTCTCCCTCCATCTGGCGCAGCGCCGCGCTTTGGTTGGCGAACTCCCGATCTGCGTCCCTCCGCTCCTGGCTCGCGCTATCCGTCCGCTTGGCTAATTCACTCAGCTGCCGGCTGAGGGAAGCGACCGTCATCTCCGCTTGAGCTACATCGGCCTCCACCAGCCCCAGCTTCTTTTGCGTCTCGCGCAATTCGCGCTTCAACGCCAGCGGACCCTCTACGCTCGGCTTGCCCCCGGTCACCGTCACATTATGGAAACACTCGCCCGAAGGAGCCAGAAAGAACGCGTTTGGATTCTCCAGAGCCATGGATTTTGCCAGCTCCGCGTCCGGCGTCACGAAGCCGTCGCGCAGCTTGGGCAGGATAACCTCAAGCGAGCGCCCAAAACCATCCAGCACACGAATGCAATCCTTCAGTGGAGCCACGCCCTCCCGCTTCTCGGCCTCCGGCTGCGGAGGGCCGCCTGAAAAGGAGAACTTGGCCTGCGAATCATCCGGGTGAACCAGGAAGGTAGCGCGTCCGTCGACATCGCTCTTCAACAACCGCATGCCTTCATCGGCCGCATCCCAGCTCTTGACCACGATGTAGTTGAGTTCATCGCGCAAGAATGCATCCACCACGGTTTCGTATTGCCCGTTGACCTCCAGAAAATCGGCCAGCGTTCCCAGCGGTGTGAGTCCTCCGCCGAGGGAGGCGGACTTCAACAACTTGCGTACCGTGTCCGTCGAATAGCTGTGTTCCTGGATCAGCGACTCAAGAGAGTTCCGGCGTCCGCTGAGCGCGGCCATCTCCGCACGCAAATGGTCTCCCCGCCTTTTGGCCTCCTCTTCCTCGCTGCGCCTGCGCTCCGTCTCTGCGCGCAGACTTTCGATCTCGCTTTCCAATCGCTTAAGCTGATCGGTTACCGACTCGAACTTCAGCGACGCTTGGCCTCGCTCGACTCCTAGCGCTTCCAGGTCTCTCCGGGCGCCGTGCATCTCCCCTGCCAGCCGCTCCGCGTCCTGCTCCAGCGCCGTCAGCGAAACCTCGGCATGTTGGGTCTCGTTCCGCGCATTGCTGGCCCGGGTTAGCAGTTCCATCGCTTGTTTGCGGGTCCATTCGAGGCCGTGCTCGGCGTCATTTACGGCCTCGACTGCGTTGCGTGCCAAATCTTGCCGAAGCCTGGCCTCTTCGCGGAAGCCTGCAGCTTCCGCCGCCGCCGTCTCCAGAAAGCTGTGTTGGGCTTCGCGCTCCGCCGTTACTCCTTGCAATTGCTGCTTTGACTGTTCCAGCTCGGCTGCGCCGGCGGCCGCGCGGGCGAGCAATTCCGCAATGCGCTCCTGGTTCGCATTCTGCCGCGTCGCTGCGCGCTCCAGTTCCACTGCCGCTTGATTGGCTCGGACGGTCGCCTCTTTGGCATTGCCGTCCAGCTGGTAGCCCCGCGAGACAGCGCTGGAGTATTCCTCCTCCAGCCGGCTCACCTGCTCGCTGTCCGCTTCAATCTCCCTCCCCAGTTCCGCGATCTCCAGGCTCAATCCCGCCTGCTCGGCATCAATTTGCGCGATGCGGCTGGACAGCACGACTTTCAGCCTTCCACGCAACTCCTCGCGCAGTGCGCCATACCGTTCCGCCTTCGCCGCCTGCCGCTTCAGCGAACCCATTTGTCGCGTCACTTCTTCGAAAATGTCGTTCACTCGCGACAGGTTCTGCTTGGCCTGTTCCAACCGCAGCTCCGCCAATCGCTTCTTCGTCTTGAACCGTGTAATCCCAGCCGCCTCTTCAATGATGGCCCGCCGGTCATGGGGCTTTGAGCTTAAGAGTTGTCCTATCCGCTCTTGCTCGATAATCGCGTAGGACTCCGGACCAAGCCCAGTTCCCATGAAAATGTCTTGGATATCACGCAGCCGGCACAGTTTCCCGTTCAGCAGGTATTCGCTCTCCCCGGTCCGGAAGAGCCGCCGGGTGATGATGATTTCTCCCGCCCGCGCCGCTGTCCGTTGAAATCGCCTCCGCCTGATCTTCAGTATCACGGCGTTCCCGGGATCGAGAGGGATCTCACTGTCGGCGGCTGGCTCTTGCCTCTCTTTCGTCTCATCGTTCGCCGCACCCATCGGACCCGGCTGCACCTCGGCAATGCTCTCCTCGGTCTCCGCGGCGCGCTCCGCTCGCCAGGTCTCCTCGTCCCAGTCGAGAGTGTCCCGCGGCCCCTCCTGAACTCCTTGTTCTATATCCTGGACGGAATCGAGCAGCGGGCCTTCGGCATAGGCCTCCGGATCGATTAAGGACAACGAAACCTCGGCCATTCCCAGGGCCTTGCGCTCCCTGGTCCCGGCAAAAATCACATCTTCCATCTTTGTGCCGCGCAGGCTCTTGGCCGATTGCTCTCCCAGCACCCAGCTCACGGCATCGAGAATATTCGACTTGCCGCACCCATTCGGACCGACCACCACTGCCAAGCCCTGGCCTGGCAGGGTAACCTCTGTGCGGTCGCAGAACGATTTAAAACCCAAAATCTGAATCTTCTTCAACTTCAGCACCGGCATGCTCCTTTTCGCCATCCGGAGGGGGATACGGCCTCGCGGCGCAGCCTGGCGTCAGAAAAAACTCTATCTTCCGAACCCATCAGAATCAACATCACCACCCCAACATCTTGTGGATAAGCCGTTCTTAACCCCACAATTAGCCCAGCAATTCTCTGTATCGGCAGGAGCCGCTCCATGAAATTCGAGCCTAGTCCCCAGCCAACCACGCCACAAGTGACCTTCGTGGCACCTCACCTGCCAGCATTCGGTGATATAGAAAATCGGAACTGTCCAAATTAAAGCTCGTCTCTTCAGACAAATCCCGGGTGCCCCAGGTCCCGTTTCTGGGACCTGGGATTCCACAGGATCATTCCTCAATCGCTCTTCACGGCTTCATCGTTGGCCGCAACAGCACCTCGCTAATGAAGGAGTTCGGCGCCTGCGTCACCAGCATCGCCACCGCCCTGGCCACATCAGCCGGCTGCACCATCTTGGATCGGTCCTTCCCCTGGCCGGGAGCTTTTCCCCCTCCAAAGCCAGTGTCGACCGATCCCGGCGCGATTACCGCTACGCGCACGTTATATTGCCGAAGTTCTTCGGCGGTTGAATACGTGAGTCCGTTCAATCCCCATTTCGAGGCGGCATAGGCAGCGCCGTTGGGCAGAGGATTCTTGCCCGCAAGGGAAGAAATGTTGATGATATGCCCGCTTCTGGCGGCGATCATCATCGGAGCAAGCGCCCGGATCGTCAAATAGGGCCCGCGGAGATTGGTGTCCATCACCCTGTCCCATTCCTCCGGCTCAACCTCGATCAGCGGCTTCCCCGGCGTTCCCGTTCCCGCATTGTTCACCAGGATGTCGCATCGTCCGTATTCTTTGCGTACACAGTCTCCAAGCGCGGCAACCGCTTTGGCATCCGTTAGGTCACAGGCCATCACTACTCCCTTTCCCCCATCTTTCTCGATCGCCGCCTGCGCCTGGCCTAGCTGTGCCTGATCGCGCGCCACAAGCGCCACGCTCGCCCCCATCCGCGCCAACCTGCGAGCCACCGCTTCGCCAATACCCCGCGCCGCCCCGGTCACTACCGCGACCTGATTCTGCAAGGGAAGCTCATCATGCTGCCCAAAATTCGCTTCCGCCATCTTTGTTCCTCCCACTTCTCTTAAATCCTTTTCTACTCCGTTCTCCACCAAATATCCCGCATCGGATATCATGAAGTTTCGTGCTGGTGCGGCACGGCTGGAACGGTTGTGAAATTCTCCTACTTGTCATATTGTGGGAACGCTTTCTATAATCCACGCACATCCGAAAGAGCAACCCGCGACATGAAAGACTTCCGCATGGTCCGGTTGACGCTTAAGGACAGAACTCTGCGGCCTGTGAACATCAGCGCCGCACAACACAAGATTTCGTTGGAAGATCTTAGAAATTGTAAAGACCCGGTCGCCGTTGAAGAAATTTCGCCGTGAAGAATTCCGCTAGGAGCGTTGAATGAAGAAGGTCGTATTTGCCTCCATGTTGGCCTTGGCCATCACCAGTTTGGGCGCAGCCCCCGCGATGTATGCACAGAGCGCAGGATCTCAACCCGGCCAGATCACTATCAAAGATCCCGCCGAGTACAACGCATACACCAATGCCGTTGGGCAATCCTCTCCTGCGGCGAAAGCCGCGGCGATTGAAGCCTTCCTGCAGCAATACCCCAACTCTGTCGTCAAGAACGATATGTTGGAACTGCTGATGGCCACCTACCAGTCCACGGGCGACACAGACAAGACTGTAGCCACCGCCAAGCGCCTGCTGGCCGCCGATCCGAACAATCTCCGCGCTCTCTTCATCATCACCTACATCGATAAGCAAAAGGGAACCACCGCGATGCAGAGCAGTCCTCAGTCTGCTGCGCCCCTGCTCGACGAGGCGGCCGAGAATGCGAAAAAGGGTCTCGCTGCACCCAAGGCGGCCTCCATGGCTGATGCCGACTATGAGAAGCTCAAGGCAGCCACCACGCCTACCTTCTACAGCGCCATCGCTGTCGATGATGAGAATAAGAAGGATATGGCAGGCGCGATCCAGAACTTCACCAGCGACTTAAAGTCTTATTCCGATCCTACACAGACGCAATCCGGCGCGGGGCTGATTGACACCTATCTGCTCGGTCAAGCCTATGCGCAGCAGACGCCGCCCGATACTAAGAACGCTGCCTGGTTCTTTACCCGTGCCGCCCAGTTCGCGCCGCCGCAGACCAAGGATCAGATCGAAAAGGCCGCAGAATATTTCTACAAGAAGTACCACGGCTCCATGGATGGCTATCCCGCGGTCCAGGAGCTTGCCAAAACCAACCTCTTTCCGCCGGCTGGGTACAATCCCGCTCCAGCCCCACCGCCGCCATCCCCTGCCGATCTTGCCGCTCAGACTGTAGCCTCCACTCCCGATCTCACGACCCTCAGTCTCTCCGATAGAGAGTTCATCCTCTTCAACGGCAAGCCTGAAGATGCGCAGAAAGTATGGGACGTCATGAAGGGTAAGCGTTTCGGCGTTCCCGGCAAAGTCATATCCGCCACACCTACCTCTGTGCAGCTTGCCGTCACCCAGGATAACCAGCAGAGCAACAAGACGGACTTCACCATCAACATGAAGACGCCGCTCAAGACTCCTCCGGCGATCGGCTCGATGGTCACCTACGACGCCACCATGGACTCCTACACCGCCAATCCGCCAATGATCACCCTGGTGGACGGTGAGGCTCCGCCAAAGGCTAGGCCAGCCACAACTCACCACCGCACCACTCGCAAATAGCCCATGTTGGTCCACAAAGCGGAAAGGGCAGCCCCAAAAGGCTGCCTTTTCCGCATCTGCACCTGTAGCCTCGGTATCCATCAATCCGGCTGCCCCAGGGTTTGCCAAGCTAACCAGGGATTTTTTCCCCTATAATCTTCTTCGTAGAGTGAGCTAGTTGAATGCGCAGGACCGTCGCCATACCGCCGTTTGCCCTCTGCCTGCTGCTGCAGCTGGCCTGCGTCCCGGCGCATCCCCAGAACAGCGCGGTCTCAAATCAACCTGTCCCAAACCACGCGGTTCCCTATCAGGAGCTTTTTCCCGGAATCACCGCAGCGCCGATTAGCGGAACTCCCCTTTCCCGCCGGCCATACGTCTATGCCCTCAAGCGCCTGGACCCTTCGCAGATGAGCGCAAGCGATACTGCCCTTGTAACCTCGCACAATTCCGAGTTGCAAGAGAAGGCCTCTCTGGCGAGCTTCGATCTCGATAGCCCAGGATGGCGTTACCAGCAGATCCTCTGCCCGGCCTTTCCCGATTTCGTGATTCTAGCCTTCCGTCACGGTCCCGATCCCGATGGCTCCTCGCGCTTTGTCGCCGCTCTTGGGCGCGATACCTCCCAGGTGTCGATCGTCTCCACTGCCGCTCATGGGCTGCTGTCGTTCGACTCCGCTTGGAGCAAGCCCGCCACCTATCGGATCTTCAACCGCATGCTCCGCCAGGAGCGCGGCCTCACCCCTCTAGGCTATGCGCCGAACTGGCTGGTGATCTCCATGTGCTATGCCGAGTTGAGCGGGAATCACGTCCAGGTTCTTACCACTCAACCTCTGCCCGGCCCGACCCTCGATCTGCTTCGGCTGAACGCCCGCCTGCCGGAACTCCTCATCGATTCGGATCGTAGTGCCCTGGTTACCTTTAGCGATGCTTCCAAGCCGGAGACAACTACTTCCTGGACTCTGAACTTTGATCCCCGCGGGCAAATTACCTCCGCCGGCCTGGCGCGTCAACGCCAGTCCGGCAAAATCGCCCTAAAACCTTAAGCCCTGCAAGAAAACCGGGTACCCCGGTCCCGATTCTGGAACCTGGGATTCCACAAATCTCGAAAGACCAGGCAGACCTCAGGGCGCGCCAGCCGAGGAAATCGGTTGCTGTTGGGTCATGCAGTGCAGGGCGCCAAGACCCCAGATCAGGTCGCCGGAGTGGATGCCGATCACTTTGCGGTTGGGGAAGAGGCTCAGCGAGGATATTCAGTGCCCGGCGATCGTTGGTGTCATTGAAAGTAGGCGCCAGGACCAGTCCGTTGGCGATATAAAAATTCGCATAGCTTGCCGGAAGCCGCCGGCCCTGGAAAACAACAGGGTCCGGCATGGGAAGCTCGACAATGTGCAACGGTTCGCCGTTTACGGTCCGCGCGGCCCGCAGCCGCTCCAGATTCTCCTCGAGCGGCAGGTGATTCTCGTCTAGCGTATTTGGCTCGGTCACGGTGACAATCGTATCGCGGGAAGCAAAACGCGTGATGTCGTCGACATGCCCGTGGGTGTCGTCTCCGGCAATGCCGCGGTCCATCCACAAAACCTGGTCGACGCCCAGGTAGTCGTGGAAGAGCTGCTCCAAGTCTTCCCGGTTGAGACCTGGATTGCGCTGCTGGACATTACTTAAGAGGCACTCTTCTGTGGTGATAAGGCAGCCCGCGCCGTTGACGTCGATGCTGCCCCCCTCCAGTACAACTCGTTCTCCTGAACCCAATGGGGCAGGGAAGCGCGGCTGCCAACTGGGCGTCCCCAACAGTCGCGCCACCTGCGCGGGAATCCCATCGTCCAATTGCCAGTCGTCGTATTTAGCCCAGGCATTGAACTTCCAATCGGTGATGGCGATCTCGGAAGAGTCCCTTTTTTTAACAAAGATAGGACCGGAATCGCGCATCCAGACCCGGTTGGTCCGCCAAAGGTGGAAGTGAACACGTCCCGCCCTCGCGCCCACGCGCGCCAATTGACCCTGCGCCCGCTTCTTCGCAGCTTCATCCTCAACCAGAATATGCACATCTTCCACCTGGGACAGATGACGCACAATATCGCAATACACCCACGGGATGGGCTGAAACCGGCCCGGCCAATCAGCCGCATTATGCGGCCACGCTAGCCAGGTTGCGGCGTGCTCCTCCCACTCAGCGGGCATGCGGTAGCCCAGGCTGCGCGGCGTCTCTCCTTCGTTTCCCACCATAATCCTCGCTCCTCGAAAAACATCCTCCCACCAGATTTTCGGACGTGGGATTTAAGCTCCAAACCCTCCACCAGAGCGGGGCATGGCCGCGAAAAACTGGATTTTTGAAAGTTTGAGCTCTTTAAAGGTACCTTCAGGCCGTATGCAAGCGGAGGTGTGAATTAAGGATCCAAACCCTCCACCGATTCAGGGTGCCCCATATCTGGCGCGCCCTTTGCGCCAGATGTCGGAAACTACAAACCTCCTCAGCGGGACCGCTATTTTCGGGGCATGGCTGCAGTCGTGCCATAAATTAACTGAAAATTTGACCGGCCTTGAGGTGCGAAAGAACTGGATCTTTTGAACATCCGAAATCTTTGAAGGGTACGGCCTTCAGGCCGCACGTAAGTGGTCGAAAAGCAGCTCAGCTTTTAGCCGCTGAGGAAAAATAGCCGAAACTACATGGCAATCAGTTGTTAAGTCCCGCAGGGACGGCGCGAAAATAGCCCAGCACGTCAGTGCTGGGTGGTTGCGGAAACAAACTCCAGTCCCCGTAGGGACGACTGAGAGGAATGATCCAGCGGTCCCTGCGAGGGGCTCCCAATCTCCCGACCTTTTTCCGCAGCCTCTTCAGCCGCTGAGGGAATCCAGTTCACGGCTCGTTCTGTCCACGCTTACCCGGTTCATGGTCGAGAAATCGCTGGATAATCGGCGCGTACGAATCAACGCGCCGGTCGCGCAGAAATGGCCAGTTGCGGCGAACATCCTCCATGTGCTTGAGGTCGATTTCACCGACCAAAATGTCTTCGCGGTCATGGGCAGCTTGGGCGATAACCTGGCCGAAAGGATCGGCCAAAAACGATCCGCCCCAAAACTCCAGCCCGTCGCCGGCTGCCCGGTTGCCGCGGATATCGCCGTATTCCTTTCCCACGCGGTTGACTGCGGCCACATAGACTCCATTCGCGATGGCATGCGCCCGCTGAATGGTCTGCCAGGCCTCGTACTGCGCTGTTCCATACTGTTCCTTTTCTGTTGGGTGCCACCCGATCGCGGTGGGGTAGAAGAGCACATCCGCCCCTTGCAGCGCCGTGATCCGAGCGCCTTCCGGGTACCACTGGTCCCAGCAAACCAATGCGCCGATGCGCCCGGCCTGCGTGTCGAAGGCGCGAAAGCCCAGGTCGCCGGGCGTGAAATAGAACTTCTCGTAATAGAGAGGATCGTCCGGGATGTGCATCTTGCGATAAATCCCGGCCAACGACCCGTCCGCCTCCACAACGGCCGCGGTGTTGTGGTAAAGCCCGGCGGCGCGGCGTTCGAAGAGGGAAGCCACTACTACCACCTTCTCCTCCCGCGCCACCGCTCCAAGCCGCTCTGTGCTGGGGCCCGGAATGCTTTCCGCCAGATCGAACAGCGCGACATCTTCCCGCTGGCAGAAGTACTGGGCGCGAAACAGCTCCGGCAGGCAAACGATCCTCGCGCCTTCCCGAGCGGCTTGGCGGACTCGCTCCGCCGCTTTGTCGAGATTTTCCTCCGGGTCAGGTGAACAGGACATCTGCACCAGGCCGATACGGTACTTCGCTTGCTCTGCCATGAATTTACTCAAAGATAATTACTCAAAGATTAAGATCGCCGCTGCGATAGTCGTTGTCCAAAGGCCCCGCTTATCGCCGATCGCCGACTGAGTGACGTTTGCCGTGCGCACAATTTTGTTGGAGATGCGGTAGATCTCCTTCTTTTCATCCCAGCTTTTGTCCGGGTCGAAGTCCACATTGAGCGTGGTGGCGAGCATCTCCGCCGCCAGCTCTTCCGCGTACTCTCCGGCCTGTTCATCCGATTCGCCGAAGCTGTGATGCTCGCTCAGGTAACCATAGGCGTTGCGATCCGTGGGAATAGCTACTCCGATACTGGAGGCCACCAGGCGATGGGGTTCGCGCGTAGAGTTTTCTGCCACTACGGCAAAAACAACCTCTCCCGGAGAAAGGTATTTCAGCCCCTCCTTGCGAGCGATCAGTTTGGCCTGCGGGGGGAAAATGGAAGATACCCTGACCAGATTCTGGGCGGCCACTCCGGCATCGCGCAATGCCAATTCGAAAGAAGTCAGACGCTCCTTGTGTTTTCCCGCCCCCTTGGTGAAAAACAGCCGCCGCGGGATCATGCTTTTGCCCAATCTGATTCCTCCAGGTGAAACAATCTCGAAACTATCACAGCGGCGCATGGAGAGAAACAGAGCCCCGGTATCTTAATCTCCCATCAAAACACCCGGTAGCTGAATAGACTCCTGGGCGTCTCACAGCAGGCGCGCGTTGTTTCGCTACATGTAAGAGATCGCAACTTTCTCTTCAGTCGCAGGTAACCACGAATTTCCCCCTCAGATACCTCGTGCCGAAAACAAATCTCGCATCAGCTTCGGCCTTTGGTAGAATTGTCGCCAACACTGCTGTACCTATTTCGTACGAACCATCCCCTGCGGTAATAGAAAAATTAGAAAAATCGATACTCCGGCCTCAACACTTCGTAACAACGGGAAAAACTGGCTTGCTCTTTTTTGGATATGCCCCATTTGGGGGATGAGCCTCTGCCAAGAAGTGTCATGGGTCGGATTGGGCCTAATTCGGTACTTTAGAGCCGTCCCCGCCCTCCAGCAGCTATACGCATTCCTGTTGCTGGATCGCGCATCTGGGTGGTGTCCGGTTCCCAGGTGCAACCACATGCGTCCGCGTATCTTTCAGGAGCTTGGCCAATGTTTTCTCTCTCTCCAATCCGCTCGTCGCTAGCAGCAGGTGGACTCTCCGCTCTCGCTCTCTTTCTTATCGGTCCGGCCGCCCTAGCGCAGGCCACAGTAGATATACAAGTCCCCTTTAACCTGGCCGGCTTGGTCAGTCCTCGGGGCGTCGCGGTTGCTCCCGATGGGACGGTTTACGTAGCCGACGTTAACTCCAGCAACACCGGGCGAGTTTTCAAGTTTGTCCCGTCGGGAACGGTTGGAGGGGCCAGCGGCGCCGCGGCGACGCTGAGCGGGTCAGGCGCTACACTTGCTCCGGCCGTAGGTGGCACCCCGGTAACTTTGGTGAACCCGAACGCCCTGGCAGTAGATGCGGCTGGGCATCTCTACATTGCTGACATTGCCGGCCATCAGGTGCTGGAGTTGATGGCGCCGGAAACCAGCTCAGTAGCGGTCAGGATAACCTACCCAGGCACCGCTCCGACAGCTCTCGCCACCGATTCCGCCGATAACCTCTATATCGCTGATGCCGCGAGCCATTCGATTTACAAAGTGCTCGCCGGTTCTACCACCGGGACGTCGATTGGCATCACGCCCACCACCTTGGATCCGGTCGGGCTTGCGGTGGATGCTTCGAACAATGTCTTCTTTGCCGATGCGGCGAACAATGCGATCTTTGAGTTCACTCCGGCAGGCACTTCCACCACCCTCTTCCTGGCCAATCCTGCCGCTGGCACTTTCGAATTTTCAGCCGCCACCCCGGGCCTGCCCGTCGGCATGGGATTCGATCCGGCAGGCCATCTCTACGTGCTCGACAGCGCGGCTACTTACTTGTGGGAGATCAGCGCTACTTCGCCTACCACAAACGTCCGTTTGCCTTTCAGTAAAAGGACCACCGTTCCGGGAAGCCTCGCCATCAGCAATGTCGGCAATCTTTACATCAGCGACGACTCCCCTACTACAGGGGTCGATGAGCTGTTCTACAACAACAATCCGGTGAACGTGGGAGCAATGGCGCCAGCCATCGGTAGTCCGCTCCTCGACCTGAACTTCCAATTTTACGAAGCCGACACCAACCTGTCGCAGTACGAGAGCGTCGAGGGCGATACCACCAACGAGATGCAAATCTCGAACGGATCGTGTACCGGAGCAACCTGCAACGGTCAGGTTCAAGTAACCTATCAGGCTTCGACTCCCGGTTTGCGCAATGGCGTCATCGGCGCTATCGACGCAGCTAAGAACATCATGGTGGTTCCTGTTATCGGAACCAGCGCAGCAGCCGGCTTGGCGCTTTACCCGGGGATCCAGAACAGCTTGTCCTCCCAGAGCTCGCAAACCATTTATGAGCCGCAGGCCGGAGCGGTTACCGGCAACGGAGGAACCTTCTTCGTCGTCGATGAGGGCGGACAGTTGAACCTGAGACCGCCTACCTACACTCATGGAGCGGTGTATGCCTTTACGGTAAACGGGCAGGGCATCCCGTCAGGCACTCCCGCGCAGGTAGGTAGCTTCCCGACTCCCATCGCGGCCGCGCTGGATGCCACCGGCAACCTCTATGTCGCGGACTATTCCGGCTTCGTAACTAAAATTCCTCCGTCCTATAATTCCAACACCGGCGTAACTACTTGGCCCACCAGTGGAACCCGCCTGACCTTTCCTCCGGGCATCACCCTCTACCATCCCTTTTCGCTTACGGTCGATACTTCGGGCAATCTCTACATCGGAGACATGGGTCCGCTGGGGACAGGTGCAACTGTCAGCCAGCCTGGCTTCATCGTCAAAGTTCCCGGTGACGGAGGCCCGGCGGTGCAGTTCAACTACAAAGTGAATGGCACTCCGGTGATCTTTCCCAACGGATTGGCGACCGATCAGTTTGGCAATCTCTTCATTGCCGATGGAGGCGACGGAGTTACTACCAACGGAGGCGTGGATATCGTTCCAGCGGCAACCGGCGTACCAACCGCGATTTCATTCGGTACCTTTGCGCCCCTCAATCAACCCGCGTCTCTGGCTCTCGACGCGGCAAACGATCTTTATGTCGTCGACAGCTTTAACTCTCGCATACTCACCGTTCCACTTACCTATACAGGGAACACCCCGTCTGCCAATACTGGCGGTATCACACTCTTGGGTGGCCCTCCTGGTCTGAGCGGGATTACTTCACCGCTCCTCACCCCCAGCGCGGTCGTCGTGTGGCCGCAGCAGAATACTCTCTCCGTGCTCGATATCGGATATCAGCCGGCAACTGGGCCTCAGAATCCTCCCCAAGTGATTACGCTGACCTCTTTCGACACCACTGTGGATGCCAGCAGGGGTTCTGTTGCTCTCACCGGAGTCAATGTCGGAAATCAACAGATAACTTTCACGGCGCCTACGGTGGGGGGAGCCGATCCCGGCAATTTCTCGTTATCCGGCTGCGGTTCCGCCGGGTCCACCCTCAATCCCAGTGTCGCCAGCGCCTGTACCGCTACAATCAACTACAACGGCGCTGGAGCCACAGAACAAGAGGCAACCTTTAAACTCAACGGAAATGCGGCTCTAGACGGTTCCGTTCTTGGAAACATAATCACTGTTACCGCCGCGCCGAACCTCCCCCAAATCACACTCTCGCTCTCGCAGACTGGGAACTCCGGGGTAGTCACTGTCGGGAATGCAGGACCTGCGCCACTCGTCCTCTCTCGAGTGAACGCAACAAGTCGTGTCGGTACAGTGACAATCACCGGGGGCACTTGTACCCTTCTACCCACTCTGATCCAGAATGCCACTTGCACGATCGACTTCACCATCACACCCCTATTTGGAGTGTATGGATTGGGCGATATTAACGTCACCAGTAATACGGGAGGCGTAGCAGGCACCGTCACGTCGCAGCAAGTCAGCGTTCTCTTCTGAGGGAGTCGCAAAAGTGCCGGCACGGGTATCAACCGTGCCGGCATTTTTTTGTCTGAACTCCGTTGCAGTTCCCCCCACGACATAAATCACAGATCCCGGGGTGCCCCAGGTCCACGATTCTGGGACCTGGGATTCCACAAATCTCAAAAAGCCCAGATTAACTCCAATACTGTTCACTTAAGAAAGAAAGTGTTACCCTGCGCGAAGGGGACGCAGGAGGAGCAATGGCGCGTACGGTTGCCGAACTTCCCTCGGGGACGCGGATCAGCGATTACATTAGCTTGGGAGTGATAACCAAGACTTTTCCGTTGAAGACGATAGGGTCGATCTTGACGGCAACGGGTAAGGGGAGCAAGCGGGAGCGCGACTTGCCAGCGCAATTGGTGGTGTACTACGTAATCGCTCTAGCGTTGTACATGCAGTCGTCCTACCGGGAAGTATTGCGCAGCATACTGGAGGGTGCGCAGTGGTTGCTCGATCCGTCGGCCAAAGTAAAGGTGGCGGGCAAGTCGGGCATCTCGCAAGCACGCGCACGGCTGGGATGGGAGCCACTGCGACAGCTGCATGACGCAGTGGTGAAGCCGATTGCAGTTCAGGCCAGCAAAGGCGCTTGGTACCAGGGCTGGCGTCTGGTCAGTTTAGATGGCAGTACGCTGGAGGTGGCAGACGAGGCGGGCAATGTTGCTGCCTTCGGCCGGCCACCAAGCAGTCGCGGCCACAGCGCCTATCCGCAGATCCGCTTTGTAGCTTTCGTTGAGAACGGTACGCACGTGTTGTTCGGCAGTCAAATGGCCGACTACAGAACGGGCGAAACCACGCTCGCCCAGGGCGTCCTGGCAAATCTAAAAGAAGGCATGCTCTGCCTCGCCGACCGGCAGTTTTTTGGCTTTAAGCTGTGGACTCAGGCTGTAGGCAACAGAGCTGATCTGCTTTGGCGCATCAAGAAGAACATGCGTTTGGCCTGTGAAGAACGTCTGCCGGATGGTTCTTATTACAGTCGCATTTATCCCTCGGGTCGAGACTGGCAGCGTAAGACCAATGGGGTCGTTGTGCGGGTCATCGACTACCACTTGGAAGGAGTCGCCGATCCTGAACCCATCTACCGCCTGCTTACCAGCATTTTGGATCACGAAAGGGCTCCCGCCGCAGAACTGGCTGCGCTCTATCACGAACGCTGGGAAATCGAAACCTCCTTGGACGAATTGAAGACCCATCTGCGCGGTTCTAAGATCGTGCTCCGCAGCAAGACGCCAGATCTGGTACGTCAGGAGTTCTATGGGCTTCTCATGGCTCACTTCGCGATACGCAGCCTCATGCATGAAGCGGCGTTAAAGGCAGAGGAAGACCCCGACCGGCTTTCTTTCCTCCATACCGTACGCGTGGTCCGCCGCAAGATTTCCGCCTACAACGCTATTCCCCCCTCGGTGCAGAAAAGTCCTTCATAGCAAAGCCATTGACGAAATTCTCCAGGAACGCGTCGTCTCCAGCCGCCATAGACGGAACCCTCGTGGTGTAAAACGCAAGATGAGCAACTTCCCCCTTCGCCCAAGAAACTACACGCCCATCTCCGTTGGCTTCCGCCCACCCATAATCGCATCTCCTTAAGTGAACAGTATTGAGATTAACTCCGCGACCCTGAGGCGCGCCGGCCATTGTCTCCATGGAGGGGATCTGCGGCTTTGTTTTCTAGAACTCGGTTATTTACAATCCATACTCCGACAGGTCTAGGAGAAACGCTTTACTTTGCCGAACGTTGAGACGGACAAATCTTCGCAGCAAACTGCATTGTTCCAGGTGCTGGCCGCGGTAGCCTTCTGCCATCTCCTGAACGACATGATGCAGTCGCTGTTGCCCTCGATTTATCCCATTCTGAAGACGGGCTTTCACCTGACCTTCGGCCAGATCGGGCTCCTGACCCTCGGTTACCAGATCACCGCGTCCTTGTTGCAGCCATTCATCGGACTTTATACGGATCGCAAGCCCATGCCCTTTTCCTTGCCCATCGGCATGAGCTTCACCCTTGCCGGCTTGCTCTTGCTCTCTTTTGCGCCGAGCTTTGCGTGGCTGCTCTTCGCCGCCTCCCTGGTAGGCATGGGTTCGGCGGTCTTTCATCCCGAGTCGTCGCGGATCGCGCGTATGGCGTCGGGCGGCAAGCATGGCTTTGCGCAATCCTTCTTTCAGGTCGGCGGGAACGCCGGGACGGCGATTGGGCCGCTCCTGGCGGCATACATCGTATTGCCCCGGGGTCAACGAGGAATGACATGGTTCTCGCTCGCGGCAATTCTCGGCATTGCCGTCCTCCTGTGGGTGGGCAACTGGTATCGCTATCGTGAGCAGACGCAGCCCGCCGGTTTGGCCAAACACGCTTCGCCGCACCGGAGTCTCTCCCGGCGAAAAGTTACCGGAGCCATTGCTGTGCTGGTTGCGCTGATCTTTTCCAAATATTTCTATCTGGCCAGCATCAGCAGTTATTACACTTTCTATCTCATCAGCAGATTTCACGTCTCGGTGCGCAGCTCGCAGATCCACCTCTTCATCTTCTTAGGAGCAGCGGCGATGGGCACCTTTATCGGAGGTCCCATAGGCGATCGCTTTGGCCGCAAGTTGGTGATCTGGGGATCGATCGTTGGAGTGCTGCCCTTCACCCTGATGCTGCCCTATGCCAACCTCTTTTGGACCGGCATCCTTAGCTTCATCATTGGGTTCGTGCTCGCATCCGCCTTCTCGGCTATTCTGGTCTACGCACAGGATCTTGTGCCTGGACGCGTCGGAATGATCGCCGGCGTCTTCTTCGGATTTGCCTTCGGCCTCGGCGGAATCGGCGCCGCAGTACTGGGCCTGCTGGCCGATAAGACGAGCATTGTTTTTGTCTATCGCATCTGCGCCTTCCTGCCGGCTATAGGCTTGCTCACCGGTTTCCTGCCTTCCCTCGACCCCCCTCGGGCCAATCGTCTTTAACCCAATTAGAATTTCATCCACCCAGGGGGATGAAAATCGAGTTGAGGAAGCTTGGTTTGCAACTACACCCAACTTTGTCATCTCGACCGGAGCGAAGCGGAGTGGAGAGATCTGCGGTTTCCCAGGATGATTTTTGACAAAGCGAAACCGGGGTCCCCAATAAGTTCAGCGATCTACGCTGCGAATTTCTGACTGACCTGGGTTTTTAACACCCCTGACCCTTGACCCTGATCTACCGGCTCAGAGGGCGCGAGAGCACACAAGCATTGATCCCGCCTATTCCCATTGAGATCTTCCCCGCCAGTCCCGGCGGCGCAGGGCAAGCTTGCCCAAAAACAAAATTCTGATGGAGTTCGCGGATCGCGGGGTTAAGCTCGTCTCGCGGCACCGAAGTAGGGAAGAGTCGTCCTTGCTCATACCCGAGGTATTGCGCGGTCAGCTCCCACCCGCCGCCGGCGCTCATCCCGTGCCCAAAAGTACCTTTTCTAGCCGTCACCAGTACGGAATCGGAAAACTCCGTCCGGAATGTGCTCATCTCGGCAAAATCTCCCGGGGTCGCGGTCGCGTGCATGTCCCATGTCACTACATCCTCCGCGTTCGCGTGTGCCTCATCGAGCGCTTCCCGGATTGCCGTCTTCGGACCCGCCAAGGAAGGAGTGATGATGTGATGCGCATCGGAACTTAACCCCACTGCTACTGGCTCCATGCCGAGCGGCTTGAAGCCTTTCGCCTTCATGTATTCCATATCGCCGACGATCCACACGACCGAGCCCCCAGCCACATGGGTCCCTTGAAAGTGGGTCAGGGGACTCGATACCTTCCGGTTCGCCGCCAGCACCCGAGCGGTGTAGAAGGAACCCAGAGTCAGCGGGTGCGGCGGCGGATCGGTGGCGCCGACGACCACGATCTTAGCCTCTCCGGATTGGATGGCCTTCATGGCCAATCGGAGCGCGACTCCAAATGTCGAGCAGGCGGCGACCGGCGCGAAGGAAAGCCCGGTGATGCCGGCCAGAATGGAAACCTGCGATGCCGGGGTGTTGGGAATGTTCCAGATCAGATTCGCCGATACTCTCCACGGCGGTTCCGGCGATTTCCATTTCTCCTGCAAACGGGCGTGTCGCCTGCTCCTTTCCCGCAGCACGTTCAGCTTGCCAGTATCCACGTCTCCCTCGACGTTGAGACCGTCGATCTCCGCCGCTTCCTTGAGGTACTCGTGCAGCTCAGGCGATCGCTCCATCCAAAAAGCATTCCAGGCGGCGAGAGCTTCGTCTCTATGTTCCTCTGGAACTCGGTCTGGCTCCGGGGGGGCCTCCGGTACTGTTCGTCCGTTTCGTTGTTGCGCCGCCAACGTGGAGTTGTTCTCCGGCCGCGCCCAGAATGCGTTCCATCGCTTCTGCGCCTCGTATAGTGCGATACTCGCCTTATAGCCGGTATCGATCGCTCCAAGGCCGGTTCCGAGATAGACGTGAGCCGCGGTTCCCAGTTCCTTGAGCAGCCCTTCGATGCCCGGATTCTGGCCGAGAGATTGAATGAAAGCGCCTATGGCATAGAGCGACGGCGTGTCCATCTTCTCTTTCAAATTCTGGAAGTGGCGCGGAGCAAAGCGGCTGTTCACCCAGTCTCTGTATTCATTGAAATCGAATTCCGGCATGCCCGTCAAAAAGTTGCTCGGGCCGAAATCCTCAAATGGAGAGAGCCAGGTCTCCGTGCTGCACAGGTTCTTACGAAATGCCTCGATATTGGGGGTCTTGGGAGCCACCACGCCCCACCCGAAGACGCCTACCCGGGGCTTTGTGCTAGCGGATCGTTGGTTGGGTGAGAGGGAGAAACTCAAGTCTTCCATTCCACTTAAGATTATCTGAATGAGGAGCGGATGGCATGGAATCTCGTTTCAATTACCTTCGCGGCCTCAGGGGCATACAAAGCTATGGCTCGCCTGGAAGTACCTTCAAAGTTGGGGCCTAGAACAATCCCTGCATCTCGTCAAGCTTCGCGCCTCTCAGATCAACTGTTGCGCTTTCTGCCTGGATATGCATTGGAGAGATCTGCAGGTGATGGGAGAAAGCGAACAGCGGCTGTACTCATTGCGGCCCACCCAAAGGGATGAAAATAGGGTTGAGGAAGGCTTGATTGGCAACTACAGCTAACTTTGTCATCTCGACCGGAGCGAAGCGGAGTGGAGAGATCTGCGGTTTTCCCGATCTGACGCAAAGACCATCCTACTGTTGGTAAGCGCTGGGTTTGGCGGCGTAAATGCGCACACCCATACCGTTCAGCTTACTGCGGCCCTGCTGGGCCTCGGGCGTCTGTGGATAGCGGATTACCAGGGAGCGCAACTCACGCACGGCTGCCTCCTTCTGGCCCATCTGGAGGAGCGATTCTCCCTTGCGGAGCTCCGCGGCCGGAGCTTTGGGATTTCCCGCATACTGCTCGAGAACCGCGTCGTAATGCTTGATCGCGTCCGCGTGCTTGCCTTGCCGATAAGCGATCTCCCCCAGGTAGAACTGGGCGTTTCCCGCCAACGGGTCGCGGGGGTAGTAGCGGAGCACATCGCCGAATTCCGACTCGGCGACTGTATATTTGGCCGAGTTGTAATCGCGCAGTCCGCTCTGGTAAATCTGATCCACCGGCGGGGCCTGCTGTGCCGGTGCTGCCTGCGGGGGCAGTCCGGTTTGAGAACTCATTCCAGCCTGAGGTTGAGGGGGGCCGGCGGCTTGGGGGCCAGCCCCAGGCCGCGGAGCCATCCCGCCACCCGCGCCGCTGCTCGTCGCACCACCTTGGCCAGGCGAGCTGTTTACATTCTGCAGTTGGTTCTGGATATTCTGCGCCTGCGTTGTGAGCGCGGCCACCCGCGATTTAAGCTCGTCGACGGAGTCATTGAGCGCTTGGATCTGGGTCGAGAGCTGCGTATTTCTCGATCCGCTGGCGTCGCTCTCCTGTTTGAGCGTTGATTGGAGGCTGTTGATCAGTGCGGTCATCTTGTTCACGCTATCGGTATTTTGCTGCACAAGATTGACGATTACCCCCATCCGCTCGTCATTTGAGGTTTGCAGATGTTCCAGCATATCTTGCAGTTGCTGCACCTGGGTCTGCAATTGAATCATCTCTTTTGAGGCTGCGAAGGCTCTAGGCTGGGAGAGAAGAAACCCAAAAAAGGCAAATGTGATAAGGCGGTAGACGGTTCTTCGCATAGCATTCCCCATAACATTCTCACGAGACCGGCGGGATCTGCCGTCGTCTACTAGTGTAATGTTTATCGCGCCCTCCGGTTTAACTTCGATTCCACCACGGGGACGGCTGAATCAATCCTCAATCAGCCGTCCCCGTGGGATTCCGGCTCACTTACTGGTCCAGCGAAAAGCCGGCTCGGCGGTTTTGCTGCCAGCAAGCCTCATTGGACTCGGTGCAAAACTGCTTCTCCTTGCCGTAGCTCACCGTGCGGATACGGTCCGGGCTTACTCCGCCATTGACCAACGCTTGCTTGGCCGAATTGGCCCGGTTCTCTCCCAAAGCCAGGTTGTACTCCTCCGAGCCGCGTTCGTCGCAGTATCCGCCGATCACGACTTTCAGCGTTGGGTGCGCAGCCAGAAAGGACGCATCCTGCGCCAGGGTAGTCTGCGCATCCGGCCGGATCGTATAGCTGTCATAGTCGAAGAAGGCCGGCTTCACGTTTTGCTCGAAGGTTTGTTCGTCGATAGTTGTGGCAGCGGCTTGCGCCTGAGGCGGCCCGCTGACCGTCAGCCGGGCAGTGGCGTCCGTAGACCCTCCAGGACCGCGCGCGATCAGATGGTACGTCGTCGACGTGGTGGGCGAGACGTTCTGCGTTCCATAGGGATTGACTGTCCCCATCCCCTCGATTGAGACTTCAGTCGCGTCGGTGGTTCTCCAGGCGAGCACTGCGCTGCCGCCGGCGGTGATCGAGTCGGGAGTGACCGTGATGGTGGCCGTAGGTTCTGGCGAAGAGGTGGAGGGTGGAGGCGGAGGCGGAGGCGGGACTGCCTTCTTGTGGCATCCTGCCAGCACTACGAGTGCGGTCATTGCGGCGAATGACGCCAAATACTTGCGGTGTGGAGCTTTCACGATCTTCTCCTTCTGTGCAGCCTCTCTACGTGAGGCTCGAATAACCAAGACAAAGCTGGAGTCAAACAAGCCCTACCCAGCCACGGACACAAGCACTATCAGAATTGGCGTAAGTGAACTAACCGATCTCTACGCCTTTCATCAGAGACGTCTTATTTCCAACTCCAGTTCGGCATCGTATTTCCGCCGCTCTGGGTGAGCGCGTGCTGTTCGGTTCCATCGGCAAGCATGGTCCAAATCTGAGACCCGCGCTGAAAGACGATATGCCGTCCGTCCGGAGACCAGGAAGGCGAATCGTTGCGTCCCTGGTTGTGCGTGAGCTGGGTCCAGCGCTTGCTGGCGATGTCCATGATGTAAATATCCTGGCCGCCAGGCGCGCCCGGACCGTATTTTCGGTCCCAGGCGAAAGCCAGAAGCTGCCCGTTGGGAGACCATGAGGGCGACGTAGCGTATCCTCCATCGGTCAGCCGCTGCACGCTTGTTCCATCGGCGTCCATGATGTAAATCTGAGGCAACCCCGTGCGGCCGCTGCACCACGCTATCTGCGAATTGGTCTTCGGATTCCACGTAGGCGAGACATCCGGCCCGCGGAATGAGGTCACGCGCTTCAGATTGCCCCCACTCGCGTCGGACGTATAGATCTCCGGATCGCCCGTACGGGAAGAGGAGAAGGCAAGTTTCGTGCCGTCGCTCGACCATGCTGGAGAGAAGTTGTTACCGCTGCTTCCAGGGAAACTGACCATGCGGCCGAGCACCAGCGAGTACATGCGGATGGACCACCCCTGACGGCCTAAGGAGGCAAAGGCCACCCGGCTATTGTCCGGCGAGGGCCGCGGAGAAAGAGAAATCGTGCCTAGATGGGTGACCGGCTTGGCTCCTTGGCCGTCGTAGTCCATCTGCCAGATCTCCTTGTTTCCGCCGCGCGAGGAGACATAAAAAATGTGAGTCTCCGCGATGCCGGGAATACCTCCGCCCAATAGCGTGATAATTTCATCGGCGAAGCGATGGGCGATCAGGCGCGCATTGTCCTGGCTGGCGGCCTCGCTATATTGCTTGCCGAGAATCTGCGGAGAAGTCTGGTTCTTGGCATCAAACAGCCAGCCATAGACCACAACTTGGCCGTTGTTCACCGCCAGCGAGCCGAATGCCACCATCGCTGCGTTCGCCGGCGCGGCAGCCCATTGCGCCAGATTCATCTGTTGCGGATTGGCTGGCATGACCGGCGGCGCCATGCTCTTCGACACCATGTCGAAAATACCTGCGTTGGTCAAGTCATTGTAGAAGGTGGTGTCGAACGTGGTTTTTAAGCTGGCAGTTCCTGGATCGGATGAGGCAGGATTGAAATTGGCGGCGGCCAGGCGAATCCTCTGCGCCCCCAGATTGGTTCCGGTCCGGACCCAATCCTGAGCTACCGCCGGCGCCGGGCCGAGCGATAGAAATGCAAGAATCAGGAACAGGACACAACAGTACGGGAGAGTACGGCCTTCGCTTCTTCTCATGCGGTTTGCATAGCCATTTTATATGAAGCAGCCCTCCTGGCGCGGCTAGATGCCGCCTCAAGGTTACCTTTGAGAGTCCCACAAGCGGCTTGGGTGCCCCACAGCCTGCCCTGAGCTTGTCGAAGGGTCCCGACTCGGAGACATAGTTGAGGAAGCATTATGTTGGTAATTACATCTCGAAGCGAAGCGGAGTGGACTCATATAAACCACAAATTTAGGGTGCCCCAGGTCCCGATTCTGGGACCTGGGATTCCACAAATCCCGAAAAGACGCAGGTACCCAGGCACGTCCCCCCTGCCTCATTGCCGTCCAGGGTACGTGCAGTGATAGAGCACGTTGAGGCTGCTATCGTTATACCCCGAGGGTAGCGGCCCGAACGTGTCTACCCGCTGCACGGCCCGCAGACACGATGAATCGAGTGAAAAACTTCCGCTCGATGTGGCGATGCCCGCGTCGCTCACCGAACCATCCCGCCCGACGCTGAACTGGACATAAACCGTCGCTCCTACCGGGGTGCTGCTTGCCACTTCAGGCAAGAGCCAGTTCTGCGCCACCTTTCTCTTGATGACATCCACATACCAGCCGAAGCGCGAGCCAAAGTCTCCGCCGGTGACCGCCACCGAGTTGCTCGCATTCGGATTATTTGCCGCGGCCTTGGGCACATTGGGTGGTGCCGCTTCTCCAAACGTCGCTTTATTACGCGGCTTGGGCGGCGGCTGTTTTTGCGGAGGAGGCGGTACAGCTCGGGGCTTTGGAGCCGGCTTCTCCGGAGCCTGCTTCGCAGGAATGGGAACGGCTTCCGGCAGCGGTATCGGCTCCGCTTTTTGCTGCTCCAGCGCGGGAGCGGCGCTTGGCGTCTCGGTCGCCAGCACATTCTCCGTCGGCGGATGGTCTTGCGGCAGCGGAACAGCCGCGGGGCTCACCAAAGTGGCCTGAATCGCCCCTTGCTGAAGACTGTTCGATCCCCACTCGCTTCCATGAAAAAAATTGTGTACATAGGCGTATCCGAAAAATAATCCCAGAATGACGAGATGCAGCAGTGTCGATTTGGCGAAAGGCGCACCCAGTGGAGCGTGCCCGAACTCTCTCCGCTCCAGAACATCTCCGCTGCTGGATGACCAAGCCATGCGTTCCTATTTCGCCGTCTTGGCGATGGGCTGGGTCACAATGCTGATGTTTGTTATACCCGCCTGTTTGACGGCATCCATGAGGGAAGCAAACGCGCCAAAGGGAACTCGCTCATCCGCTCGCAGATAAATGATCTGGTGCGCGGGATCGGTATTGGGTTGATGCAGCAGCGAAGGAAGTTGCGCCAGATTGACCGGCTTGTCACCCAGAAAGATATTCTGGTCGCGATCGATGGTGAGCACCACGCGCTGTTGCGTAATCTGCTTTACTGTCCGGGTCTTGGGTACCGACACGTCAATCCCCGATTGCAGCACCGGCGCGGTCACCATGAAAATGATGAGCAGCACCAGCACCACATCCACCAGCGGCGTGATGTTAATCTCCGCCAGCGATGTCCGGGTATGTCCCGAACTAGTTGTGAAGGCCACGCGCGGCCTCCCTCTCCATCGGGTCCTGGTTGGGCTGCAATGAGATTTCTTCCAGGCTGTTGAGCAGTTCGCGCGAGAAGTCGTCCATGCGCGCGGCAAATTCGCGCAAGGAGGAGGTGAACTGGTTGTACGCGATGACCGCTGGAATTGCCACCAGCAGGCCGGCCGCGGTGGTGATCAGCGCTTCTGAAACACCCGGGGCCACCGCGCGTAGGGTCGCGGCTCCCTCTGTGCCCAATCCGTGGAAAGCGTCGATGATCCCCATGACCGTTCCAAATAGCCCGATAAAGGGCGATACCGCTCCGATGGTAGCCAGCCACGTCAGGCGGTCTTCCAAAATCGTGAGAGCCTCGCCCGCTGCCGATTGTGCGGTCCGCTCCAGCGCCGTGATATTCTTCGGCGGCCCAAAACCGCCGGTTTGCCGGCGGTAGGTGTCATACACTTCGTCGAACACAGTCACCAGCGGGCTGGGCTTGAATTGATCGCTAACCGCGGAGATCTCCTGCAGGCGGGTGGCTTTGCGGAAGGCGCGTACAAATCGCCGGCTTTGCGTGCGGGCACGGCGAAAGAGCGACCATTTCGCTAAGAGAATGGCCCAGGAATAAAGACTGCCGATGGCCAGCACGCCCAGGACAACCATGGCCACCGGACCGATGTGACCAAGCACGTCCAGAATGGCTCCGGCTCCAGCGCCGGGCGCCGGTGGGGGTGCAGCCCCCGTATCGTCGCCCTGAAAAAGAAAAATGGCGGTATGAACAAGATGTATCATCACCAACGTTCAAGTTAGCAGACAAGCACGCCGGAAACCAAGTAGCACAATAGGGGCAGGGTGCGCTAAACAATTTCTGCAGGAGGCCCACGTGCCCCTTCATCTCAGCTGGGAACAAATCGCTCTTCGCCTGGCATTGGCCTCCATCGCCAGCCTCATCATCGGACTGAACCGCGACGAACATGGCAATCCCGCCGGCGTCCGCACCACCATGTTAGTTTGCCTTGCCGCCACTCTGGCTATGTTGCAAGTCAATTTGCTACTTACCCTCGCAGGCAAGGCTCCATCCTCTTTCGTCGTTATGGATCTCATGCGGCTGCCGCTCGGTATCCTGACCGGCATAGGCTTTATCGGCGCCGGCGTTATCATCAAGCGCGACATCAATGTCAGTGGTGTAACCACAGCCGCTACTATCTGGTTCGTCACTGTCCTCGGCCTGCTCTTCGGAGGCGGAAATCTCTATCTCGGCATCGCCGCCTCGCTCATCGCCTTCGCTATCCTCTGGGCTCTCAAGATCATGGAGAACTATCTCTCACGCACACATCGCGGTTCGCTTCATCTCGTTTTGTCATCGGACTCTCCTGGCGAAAATGAGCTTCGCCAGCGGTTATTCGCGGAGAAGTGGACCATCACCCGCTGGACCGCTCTGTACGATCCGGTCTCCACCCTTGCCACTCTGGATTGTGAGCTGAAATGGGTGGCTCGAAGATCGCGCGTTCCCGAAACGCCTCCCGCCATAGAGCGGCTCCGCACCCTTCCCGGCATTCGCAGTCTCAACTGGACGGAATAACGCGCGGCTGAAGCAAGATTCCTGCGCTTCCGCCATCGGCTCTCCTGTCTCGCCGGTTGTGCTATGCTGCGCTCGACCGTTGCACCGGGAAACACTATCCAGGACCCATCCACCAGGACCCGCCCATGCTGCTCGAACTGCGTGTCGAAAACTACGCCGTAATCGATCGCGCGGTCGCCGCCTTCGGTCCAGGTCTGAATCTGCTGACTGGAGAGACTGGGGCGGGCAAGTCCATTCTGGTGGGTGCGCTTGCGTTGTTGATGGGGGAGAAGGCTTCCTCCGACGTGGTGCGGCACGGCGCCGAGCGCGCCGTCGTAGCTTGCGTCTTTGAGAGCACCGCGGGCGCGCAGGCGGCGCTCGAGGCCAATGGGATCGACGTCGAAGGCACGGAGATCATCCTGCGCCGTGAAATCCAGGCCAACGGGAAGGGCCGGGTTTATATAAACAATCAGCCAGCCACCGTGGGCGTGCTGCGCCAGCTTGCCCGGAGCTCGCCCTGGTTCATGCTCAGAGCGAGACCTTGGGCGGCTTCGATCAAGCGCAGCAGCGGCTGCTCCTGGATCGCTATGGTTCGATAACAAGCGAAGCCGCCGCCAGCGCTTTGGATGGCTGGCGCGAGATTTGCGAGCGGCTGAACAAGCTCGAAAGCGATGAACAGGAGCGAATACGGCAGGCCGATCTCTGGCTCTTTCAAAAGCGCGAGATCGAGAGCGCGGATCTGAAGCAAGCCGAAGACCAGGCGCTCGAAACCGAGCGCCGTGTGCTGGCGAACGCAGAGAAAATTTATGCGGCGGCCATGACCGCCCACGATCTCCTCTACGAGAGCGGCAGCTCGGCTGAGGCTGCATTGCGATCGGCGCTGCGCAACCTGGACGAATTGGCGCGCTACGACGGTAGCTTTGCCGAAGCCGTCGAGCAGCTCTCCTCCGCCCGAGCCGTGGTCGGTGATGTAAGCGTCATGCTCAGGGATTACGCCGGCAAAATCCACGCCTCCCCAGCCCGTCTGGCGGAGATTGAAGACCGTCTGGCGGTGCTCGACCGCCTCAAACGAAAATACGGCAAGAGCCTCGAGGAAGTGATCGCATATGGCGTCCAGGTCCGTGAGTATCTTGCCGAGATCGAAAATCGCGATCAGTTGCTGGAGCAGTTGCGCGCCGCCCGGCAAAAAGCGGAGGAGGGCTATCGTGCCGCCGCTGCCGCCTTGACCGCTGAACGCAAGGCCGCTGCTGCCAAGCTGGAGAAGCTTGCCCAAACCCATATCAACGACTTGGCATTGAAGGCGAGATTTGCCATTGAAGTAACTCCGCGAGACGAGCAGGGCCACTGGGGCCGCCATGGCTGGGATCTCGTCGAGTGCCGAATTGCCACCAATGCCGGAGAACCTTTGAAGCCGCTTCACGAAGTCGCCTCTGGAGGCGAGATGTCACGCATCATGCTGGCGCTCAAGGTGAGCGTCGAGGAAGGGCAGGGAAAGCGGCGCAAAATCATGCTTCCCCGGACTCTAGTCTTCGACGAAATTGATATCGGCATCGGAGGCCGGGCCGCAGAAGCGGTAGGTCAGAAGCTGAAGACTCTCTCCCGTGCGCAACAAGTCCTTTGTGTCACCCATCTGCCGCAAATCGCAGCCTTCGCCGGGCAACATCTTGTTGTAGAAAAGAAGGAACAGCAGGGAAGAACCAAAACGTCGGTGCGCCTGCTCGGCGGCAGCGAACGCATCGAGGAGGTGGCGCGCATGCTTAGCGGCGCCAAGCTGACCGAAACCTCCCTGCGCCACGCCGAACAGATGATCAAAGCCAGCCAGGGATCGTCAACCAAATCCTGATACCTCAGAAAAATCAATTGGCTTTACCGGCTGCGGAAAAACTATGGCCTTGTATCAGGGCACGACTGGTAGGTCAGGGTTTCAACCCTGACTGCCGTAACTACTTGAAAAGTCAATCGGCTTTAGCCGCTGAGGGATGATTTTCTGTCCTCCTAATCACAGCTTGTCGTAGCCAGAAACGCGGGTGCCCCAGCTTCGCGAAGCTAACCTGGGTCTTTTGAGCCTCCAGGTCATCTCATGACGAGAGGAGGTTACCCTGACACCTGATCCCTGTAGCAGGGTTACCGTCTCTGACACCTGATCGTTGACCGCTGACCCCTGTATACTCAATGAGGTGAGTACAGACCTTATGACCCCTTCCGGGACCTCCTCCACAGCAAACAAGCGCGTGCTGCTCTTGAAACCGCGCGGCTTCTGTGCCGGTGTGGTGCGCGCCATCGATGTCGTGAACATCGCCCTTGAGGCTTTCGGCGCTCCCATCTATGTGCGCAAGGAGATCGTCCACAACCGCTTCGTGGTCAATGAATTGGCGGAGAAGGGCGCAATCTTTGTCGAGGACATCGATGACGTCCCCTCGGGCATGCGCGTCATCTACAGCGCTCATGGCGTCTCCCCAGCCGTACGGGAGCGCAGCAAGGCGCGCCACCTCAAGGTGATCGATGCCACCTGTCCATTGGTGACCAAGGTGCATGTAGAAGCGGTAAAGTTTGCCCGGCAAGGCTATTCGCTAGTGTTGATCGGGCATCGCGACCACGATGAGATCGAAGGCACTCTGGGTGAGGCGCCGGGTGTCACCCAGGTTGTTTCTACGGTGGAGGAGGTGGCCGCGCTTGCGGTACCCGATCCCAACCGGGTCGCTTATTTGACGCAAACCACGCTCAGCCTGGATGAAGCGCGCGATATCATTCATGCCCTCAAGGCCAAGTTCCCGAACATCATCGGTCCCCACTCCCAGGACATTTGCTATGCCACCGAGAACCGCCAGGTAGCGGTCAAAAACGTAGCCCACCAGGCGGACTTGGTCCTGGTCGTAGGATCGAACAACAGCTCCAACTCCAACCGCCTGGTCGAGGTCTCCAGGAATCTGAGCACCAACGCGTTTCTGATCGAAAACTCGGGAGCTATCAATCCATCTTGGTTGGAGAAGTCGAAGACCGTCGCCGTTACCGCCGGTGCCTCCGCGCCCGAGGTTCTGGTAGAAGAAGTCGTGGAATATCTGCGCGGAAAGGGCTTCTCGACCGTGGAAGAGGTCGAGGTGATGCCGGAAAACGTACGCTTCGGGTTGCCTCCCGAGATTGTTCAGGCTATCGCTCCCGCCGTCGTGAGCGCATCCTAGTATCAGCGATGTACCAGCGATCAGGGTACAGGCGTCAGGGTTCAGGGCCGGCGACCACTGACACACCTGGCGCCTGTACCCTGATCCTGTAAGGACTGCATGAGCACATCGTTTGAAGCACAGCCCGCCGTCCCCCGCTTTGGCAGAATTGATGCCGGCCTGGGCGAGGTTAAAGAGGCGATCGCGCGGGCCAAAAACTATCTCTTCTCCCAGCAACATCCCGACGGCTATTGGTGCGGAGAGCTGGAGGCCGACTCTACTCTCGAATCCGACTACATCATGGTGCACACGCTGCTCGGCACCGGCGAGGAGCGCAGGAAACAGGGCGCCCTAGCCGAGATCCTGCGCAAGCAAAATGATGATGGCGGCTGGAGTATCTATTCTGGTGGCCCATCGAACATCAGTGCCTCCGTCAAAGCCTATTTCGCTCTCAAGCTGATGGGCTGGTCCCCGAGCCACCAGGTGATGGTGAAAGCCAGGCAGTGGATTTTGAAGCACGGAGGAGTGGTCGAGTGCAATACCTTCACTAAGCTCTACCTCTGCTTCTTCGGTCAATACGAATATGACGCTGTACCGGCGATTCCGCCTGAGATCGTCCTTTTTCCGAAATGGTTCTACTTCAATATCTACGAGATTTCCTCTTGGTCGCGCGCCATTCTGGTGCCGCTCTCCATCGCGTACGCCAAAAAGCCCTTCAAAAAACTCCCCCCCGAACAGGTCATCGATGAACTCTTTGTCGGTGGCAAGCGGAACGCAAACCTCCATTTGCGCTGGGATCGCCAGCGGATTATCGGCTGGCGCAACTTTTTCCTGTTGATTGACCGGTTGCTCCATTGGGCCGAGCGCGTTCATATCCGCCCCTTGCGCCAGATCGCCCTGAAGAAGGCCGAGAAATGGATTCTCAAGCGTGTAGACATGACCGATGGTCTGGGAGCGATCTATCCCGCAATGCTCAATGCCATTCTTGCTCTGCGCTGTCTGGGCTACTCTCTTGACGATCCGCAGACCATCCGCGCGATGGATGAGTTTGAGAAGCTGGGTATTGAAGAGCTGCCCACTCCCGATTGCCCGCAGCCTACCTTCCGCATGCAGCCCTGCATGTCTCCCGTTTGGGACACTGCCTATGCGCTCTATGTCATGGGAGAAGCCGGCGTTTCGCGCACCGATCCACGGCTCTTGCGGGCGGCCGACTGGATGCTTTCCAAGGAAGTACGGCATCTGGGCGATTGGGCTGTGAAGGTAAAGAACACCCAGCCCGGCGGCTGGTATTTTGAGTTTAACAACGAGTTCTATCCCGATACGGACGATTCCGCGCAAGTCCTTCTCGCCCTCAACAAAGTCGATAACAATGCTCGCGAGCGCTACCAACACGAGGTTTGCCAGCGCGCCATCCGCTGGATCTTCGCCATGCAGTGCAGGAACGGCGGGTGGGCCAGCTTTGATAAAGACAACACCAAGATGGTCTTCGAGTACGTGCCTTTCGCCGACCATAACGCCATGCTCGATCCGCCCACCGTCGATATTACCGGGCGCATTCTGGAGATGTTGGCAACCTATGGGTACACGCAAAAGGATCGCCGGGTGCAAAAGGCCATCAAATTCATCTATAGCGTGCAGGAGCCGGATGGAAGCTGGTTCGGCCGCTGGGGGGTGAACTACCTGTACGGCACGTTCCTGGTTTTGCGCGGCCTTGAAGCCATCGGCGTCTGGAACCATGAGCCGCAGATTCAGCAGGCTGCGGAGTGGGTGCGCTCAGTGCAGAACGCGGATGGCGGTTGGGGAGAGAGCTGCGCCAGCTACGATAACCCCATCCTTCGCGGCGTGGGTCCAAGCACGCCGTCGCAAACCTCTTGGGCTATTCTGGCGCTGCTTGCCGCCGGCGATACGCGCAGCGATTCGCTGGCTAAAGGAATCCGCTGGTTGATGGAACGGCAGCGCCCCGACGGCTCCTGGGATGAGAGCATGGGAACCGGAGCCGCCAAGCAGTCGGTGATTACCGGCACCGGATTTCCCCGGGTCTTCTATTTGGCCTACCACCTTTATCGCAACTACTTTCCCCTTCTGGCGTTCAGCAACTACAAGCGCGCATTGGAGCGGGTTTAGAGGAGATTTAAAACCATGGTGCCGATTTCACAGATGTGGACGGTTGCAACCTATGTCTTGAAAAAGCGATTGAGTGGCCAGAAGCGCTATCCGTTGGTCCTCATGTTGGAGCCGTTGTTTCGTTGCAATCTGGCCTGCGCCGGCTGCGGAAAAATTCAGTATCCCGCACATATTCTCAAGAAGGACCTCTCACCCGAGGAATGCTTTCGGGCGATCGAGGAATGCGGCGCGCCCATGGTCTCCATTCCCGGCGGTGAACCGCTGATGCACCCACAGATAGTTGAAATAGTCGAAGGGCTGGTCGCGCGGAAAAAATACATCTATCTCTGCACCAACGCTTTGCTGCTCAAGGAGAAAATCGCCCAATTCAAGCCCAGTAAGTATCTGACCTTCTCCGTTCACCTCGACGGCCAGCGTGACCACCATGACTTCTCTGTCTGCCGCGAGGGCGGATACGACATGGCCGTAGCTGGTATCCGCGAAGCGGTCAAGCGCGGCTTCCGCGTCACCACCAATACCACTCTCTTCGATGGCGCCGATCCGAATAGCGTCCGCGCCTTCTTCGACGAAGTCATGGCCATGGGCGTCGAGGGCATGGTTCTTTCGCCCGGCTACTCCTATGACAAGGCGCCCGACCAGAAGCGCTTCCTTGGCCGTGCCCGCACACGCAGGCTCTTTCGCGCCATTCTCTCCAATCGGGAAAAACACTGGAAATTCAATATGTCTCCGCTGTTCCTGGAGTTTCTCATGGGCAAGCGCCAATACCAGTGCACGCCTTGGGGGGCCCCCGCCTACAACATCTTTGGCTGGCAAAAGCCCTGCTATCTGCTCCAGGATGGCTACGCTTCCACCTTCGCCGAGTTGATGGAAACTACTGCATGGGAGGAGTACGGTACTGAATCCGGCAACCCGAAATGCGCCAACTGCATGGTGAGTTGCGGCTACGAACCCTCGGCGGTCAACGACACTTTCGGCTCCTTCCGCGGCTTTGCATCCACCGTTCGCGCAACGCTCTTCAACCGGCACGAAGACCACGGCGCGCGCGATCTGCTGAACGAGCAGTATTCGGGTGAAGTCCCTCCCACTCCTCTAGTGCAGATCGTCAGTGAATCGCGCCAGGAGTTGGAGGAGACGCGCGTATGACCGGCAAGAGCGCCTCCCATCATGAGACTGAATCGGTCGATCCCGATTCCCTCGAGCTGGCCCCGGGAACCGAGCACGAAGTATTAGAAGGTTGGATTCCTGCGCTAGCCGATGAGCAGGAAGTCTTTGCCGCCTTGGAGAAGGCTTTCGACTATCGCGGCGATGTCACCATCACCCGCAAAGATGGCACCCTGGTCGAAGGTTACATCTTCGACCGCCGTGCCGGTACTTCGCTGGCTGAGTCCGTGGTACGGCTTTTCCCTAAGGATTCCGCCGAGAAGATGTCGATTCCCTACAGCGACATCGCCGGACTTTCCTTCAGTGGGAAAGACCGCGCTGCTGGCGCCAGCTGGGAAGCTTGGGTAAAGAAGTGGAAGGAAAAGAAAGCAGCCGGCGAGAAAGGATTCGGCCTACACCCGGAAAAGCTGGACTAGAAGATTCAGCGCTCCGATAGGTATACCCTGTCTTCGTGAGCAAAGAAGAAGCCGCCGAGGTGCTCTCGATCGAAGGGCGCGAGGTTCGCGTCACCCACCCCGGCAAGCTCTACTTCTCAAAACAAACCAAGCTCTCGAAGCTCGATCTTGTCGGCTACTACCTTTCCGTCGCGCCTGGCGCGCTCACCGGAATCTATGGCCGTCCTCTGGTTCTCAAACGCTTCGTGAATGGCGCCGAAGGTGAGGCGTTCTATCAGAAGCGCGCCCCGGCGGAGCGTCCCTCCTGGCTGCGAACCGTAACCCTGTCATTCCCCTCGGGCCGCACTGCTGAGGAGATCGTTGTCGACGATGCGGGCGGTCTCGCCTGGGTCGTGAATTTGGGCTGCATCGAGCTCCACCCGCATCCGGTTCGCTTCGGCGATCTCGAGCATCCGGACGAATTACGGGTCGATCTCGATCCCGGTCCCGGCGTCCTTTGGGAAGACGTGCGCCGGGTCGCGCTCGAGGTGAAGTCGCTTCTCGAGGAGATGGGGCTTCGCGGCTGGCCCAAAACCAGTGGTTCGCGTGGAATGCATGTGAATGTGCGGATCGAGCCGCGCTGGACCTTTACCCAGGTGCGCCGCGCAGCGCTTGCTCTTTCCCGCGCAGTCGAGCGCCGCGCGCCCGCTCTCGCCAGCTCGAAATGGTGGAAAGAGGAGCGTCACGGCGTTTTTCTCGACTACAACCAGAACGCCAAAGACCGGACGACCTGCTCCGCCTATTCCGTGCGTCCGCTCCCCGACGCCCGTGTCTCCGCGCCCTTAAGCTGGGATGAGGTTCCCGAGTGCGAGCCGGCCGACTTTACCGTGCTCACTGTTCCCAAACGCTTCGCCGAGCTCGGCGACCCACACGCGAGCATCGATACCCTGCCGGGTTCGCTCGAAAAGCTGCTCGAGCTCGCGGCAAAGGACGAGGCGGGCGGCCTCGGCGACGCGCCCTGACCGCCCCACTTTCGCAAGATGGAAGGTGAAGCTCCTCGGGTCGCTCCTTCGCGCGTGAAATCCAAGCAAAAATGAGTCTTTGCGTTTCTTTCTGCTTTCCCTGTCGCTCGCAAAAACCGGGTGCCCCAGGTCCCGATTCTGGGACCTGGGATTCCACAAAATCTCGAAACCAGGAGATCTGCGGTTGCAACGATTGTCACCGCCCAGTGGCGAAAATCGCCCGCAGCTCTTGCGGGGGAACAACTTCAAGCTGGGCAAAAGTGCAGTCGCTCGGCTTCTTGTCCGTGCGCCATCTGCGAAAATGCGCCATGTGTCGGAAACGCCCGCCCTGCATGTGCTCGTAATTGACTTCGACCACCAACTCCGGCCGCAGCGGCTCCCACGATAAATCTTTGCCTTGGCTCCATCGGCTCTGACCGCCCGGCATGCGATGGTCACCGTCACCGTTTGTCTCGTCGCGCTCCTCCCAGCCTCTCCAAGGATGATGGGCGAGCGCCTCCTTACGATAAGGCGCGAGGAAATCTACTAGCTCCTGGCGCTTCTCTTTCGTAAAGCTGGCGCAGACCCCGACGTGTTGCAGCACGCCGGCATCGTCGAAAAGCCCCAGCAGCAGTGAGCCGACAGGCGGGGGTTCACCCTTCTTGTACCAACGAAACCCGGCAACGACACAGTCGCAATCGCGCTGGTGCTTGATCTTGAGCATCACCCGCTTGTCAGCCTCGTAGGCGCCTGAAATCGGTTTGGCTATGACCCCGTCGAGCCCAGCGCCCTCGAAGCGGCAAAACCAATCCAGCGCGACGCTGGCCTCGCAGGTTGCCGGCGTCAGATGGATCGAGGCGTCACGGAGGAAAGCAGTCTTTCCATCTCCTCGCGCCGCCTGTGGAAGGGCTCGCCCCGCAAGTCTCGGTTTCCCTCGCCGAGCAAATCGAAAAACACGATGGATGCTGGAGTTTGTTGCGACAGCATCCTCACCCTCGACGCGGCTGGATGAATGCGGAGCTGGAGCGCCTCAAAATCGAGCGCGCCACCCTTGGCTATAACGATTTCGCCGTCCAGCACCGAGCGCTCGGGCAATTGCGACCGTAAAGGCTCGAGGAGTTCGGGGAAATAGCGGTTCAGAGACTTTTCGTCGCGGCTCTGGATCAGGATCTCATCTCCGTCGCGAAAGACCAGCGCGCGGAATCCATCCCATTTCGGTTCGAACATCCATTCATCGCCCGTCGGCAATTCACCAGCTCGCTTGGCGAGCATC
This sequence comes from uncultured Acidobacteriaceae bacterium, assembly GCA_963705665.1. GTDB lineage: Bacteria > Acidobacteriota > Terriglobia > Terriglobales > Acidobacteriaceae > PALSA-350. The sequence continues at coordinate 310,055 of CAVPKQ010000052.1, forward strand.
GGCAGGATCGGCGGATTTACGGGAAGATCCACGCCTCATCGTATACCGGACGCCAAGTGTAGGGTTTTTTGCAGACCCGGGAAACCTTTTACAGGATCGAAGCGTCAAAATCCCCGCACTCCCAACAAAGCCGAAAGAGAGGACTACTAAATGCTAGCTTTCATCTGGTGGATCATCGTCGGTCTTATCGCAGGTTGGCTAACTGGCAAGATTATGAAAGGCGGCGGCTATGGGCCACTTATGGATATTATTATTGGCATGGTCGGCGCACTGATTGGAGGATTCCTAGTGTCGCGTCTCGGATTCGCCGGGTCGGGCGGCATGATTTATACAATCATCGTTGCCGTCATTGGCGCCATCATACTTACCCTGATTCTCCGGCTCGTCACACGGGGCCGCGTTCGAGAACTCTGAATAAAGCGGAGTGGAGCGACTGTCTGTTTTGTCAAGTGTGAATTTTTCTAATCACCTCATTGTGCCGCTGTAGTTTCCGGCAGCGCAGGAGTTTTTTAAGGCATGGGAAATCTTTCGCTCCGATGTAGAGTTCAAAGCTCCGGGAGGGAGCAAGGCTGACCTCCCGGAGTCTCTCATCGTCGCGATGAGTTTCAGCCGAGTATTCCTAGATGAGTTGCTCTCCAGCGGAGCTCACCTCCGCTTCCTCGGATACGCTGATGCTGCAAGCAACAACCCTTGTTCGTCGAGTAAAAACTCCGGAAAAGGACAACCTGGAACTGCGGCTAGTCTTTTCTTAAATTTCTACAACAGCCGGCTGAGTAAATTGTTGGCGCACCTCGCGCGCCTTGGCATTGAGCCGCACCAGCAACTTGTGCGCCAGGGCAACGCGGATGACCTTTTTCGGCTTGCCCGCACGCACCAAGCGTTCGCGGAAGGCGATAAAATCCGGATGATAACGGCCCACTACGCCAGCCACCACGAAGAGGATGTCGCGGATGCTTCTCCGTCCTCCACGCACCGGACGTTTGCCCTGAGTCTGGCCGCTGTCGCAGGCTAGCGGGGCCACGCCGGCCAGTTTGCCGATCTTCTTGTTGGAAAACATACCTATCTCCGGCAGCTCGGCCATCAGACGGGCGACCGTGCGATCGGCCACTCCCTTGATGGTGCGGAAGCTCTCATCCAGCTTGCGCCAGAGAGGATCGACGGCAATCATCTGGGCGATGGCCGCTTCCATGGCGCGGATCTGGGCTCCCAGAAAGGTGAGGGTTTGGCTAAAGGAATCCAACACTGTTGCCTCGGTGACCAGACGGCGCTGGTTGCGCTGCGTGGTCCGCAGGTCGGTGAGCTGGCGCAAGTGGATGACCAAAGCCTTCAGCCGTTGCTGCTCGGCCGAGGCCGGCTGACAGGCAACTGATTTTTTGGTTTCTGCAAACCAGGCAATCACCCCGGCATCGATGGCGTCGGTTTTCTCCAAAAAGCCCATGGATTTGGCAAAATCGCGCACCGCCCGAGGGTTGAGGATGGCCACCGGGAGGGCTCGCGCCCAGAGCAGGGCGAAGGGCTGTTTCTCGTATCCTCCGGTGGCCTCCATGGCGACCAGATGCACCTGCTGCGCCTGGCAGAATTCGGCCAGCGCGGCAATGCCTTCCGGGGTATTGGCAAAGGAAGCCGCCGGTCCCTGCTGGCCGATGCGAACATCCAGAGAATTCCGTGAAACATCCACTCCACAAATCATGCGATTCGCTCCACAATAAAAGAGTAGGTTGCTGGGTCACGGTAACCTGCCTTGTGCGTACGACTGTGCGTCAGGCGACTGTTCGGTTGTACGTGACAGCGGCGGCGGTCCCAAAGCTCCACTGCGGTTGTTGCCGGAGAGATTGCGGGCGCCGTCCACCGCGCGAGAGGGCCGATGGCCATCGGCCCTCTCACTACGACATTTTCACCAAAAATGCCGCTACCATCTAGATACAAGAGAGCTGTGGTTAATGTGCGTAACCGATGAACCTTTTCACTCCGTTTAATCTTGAGAATCTGCTTCTACCCTACTAGTCCGCCTTTGCCTTTCTTTCTGTCATTCCCGAAGGGAATCTGCTTTAGAGTCTGCCGCTGCATTCTCCCGTCACAGCGTAACCGAGGTAATTCAACTGACGCTTTCGCGCCATTCCTGGCGAGTTCGTGCCAATTTAGTCTTGCGCCATGTTCCTGTGTGCGTTTGCAGTCTTCCTTGGTCTCTTTGTGGTCAGCCTGATCGGGTTGGTGTTACTCCACCGGCACATCGAGTCTCGCTCCCTCGAAGAAGCTATCGAAGGTCCGGCGCCCTTCAAGAAGAACTCCGGAAAAATGCGGAGCGAACTTTAGTTGCCCGCGAAGTGCCCCATGTCCGGATTTTTGGACGTGGGACTCAAGTATCCAAGCCTTCCACCAATCCAGGGTGCCCCATATCTGGCGCGCTCTTTGCGCCAGATGTGGAAAACCACAAACCTCCGCGGCGGGGTGGGCCGTTTTCAGAGCAAAGCACGACCTGAGCCGTGCCGTAAGTTGCTAAAACCTGCTCGCAAGCCCTTCCCGGCGGCATCCAATCTCAAGCAGTTAAGGAGGGCAGATGCCGGCAACAGTATGGAAGGGATACGTCTCATTCGGGTTGATCTCCGTGCCCGTTCGTCTTTTTACCGCGGCCCGCTATTCCCACATCAGCTTTCATGAAGTCCATCGCGAATGCGGCACCCGAGTGCGGCAGCAGCTCTACTGCCCCCATGACGAACGCGTCGTTGCCCGCGATGAGGTCGTGAAAGGCATTGAAGTGGCCAAGGGTAAGTGGGTATTTGTTGATGATAAGGAACTCAAGAAACTTGGTTCTCCTTCCTCCTCCGTAATGGAGATTGTTCAGTTGGTCAGCCTCAGCGAAGTCGATCCTATTTACTTCGAAACCTCCTACTTTTCAGTTCCCGACGAGGCGGGCCGGCGCGCCTACGCGCTGTTGCTCCGCACCATGCAGCGGCTCAAGCTGGCCGCCCTCGCTAAGGTAACCCTCCATCAGCGGGAACGTATCGTCCTTATCCGGCCTTACGAAAACGGGCTTACTCTGCATACCATTTACTACCCGAACGAGATACACCATGTTGCCGAATACGGTCGAGATCGGGTAGAGGGCCTTAAACAGCGGGAAATCACTCTTTCCGAGCAGTTCGCCAAAGCTTTGGTGAAGCCGTTTCGGCCCGAAGAATTCCGCGATACCTACCAGGATCGTGTGCAACAGCTTATCGACAGCAAAGCCAAGGGAGCGGCCGCGCCAAAGCCTGAACGGCCTAAGAAGCTGGCGCCGGTCATCGATCTGATGGATGCGTTGAAGAAGAGTATTGCGCAAGGAAAACACTCAGGAGTCGCCAGTTCGCGACCCTCGAGAAAGACTGCTCGCGCCCGAGCAAGCTAAAAACGCAACTCCTCTGGGCGGCATAAATCGCGTCCGAGGCATCTTACTAAGTCAGTTTAATCTGTACTTGTAGACGAGAATACTGGCGGGTAGGGGGAGACTATGTTAATCGTTCTGATCATTCTGCTTTTAATTTTTGGATTCGGCGGCTATCGCCTGGGACCGGGACTCGGCTATTACGGGGGCGGCAGTATCAGTTTAATTCTGCTAATTCTCATCATTCTGCTGCTGCTTCGAGTTATTTGAGCTGGCCGTCTGTTGCGTTACTACGGTGGGTGCGCCAGGTCCCGATTTTGGGGCCTGGGATTTTCCGGCACAGCTTTATTCTAAGCTGAATACAATCCGGCGATCTCGTAGTCGCTAATGCCCGGAATCACGAACTCAATCGTAGCTCCTTCCTGTTTGAACTGAATCTCCCGCCCGGCACGCAGCAACTCTACACGTAAAACTCTTTTGCCGGCAGGCAAGGTCATTCGTACCCGCTGCTCTCCAATCGGGTAAAAGCGCCGTATCCACCCCTTGTGCATGTTTGGATTTGTGTAGTTCAGCAGGTGCAGGGAGAAGCCAGCCTCCGTTTCCCAGGCGAAGCCCTCAATATCCCCGTCGCCCTCGACCTGGACGGGAGCCTCACCATTGACCACCCAACGAATACAGTTTTGTATCAAGCGGCTTAAGTCCGTGTTTCCTGCCCGCCACATCGTACGCTCAATATCGTCGGGGAAATAGACCAGTCGGCTCCTGCCGGTTTCCTTCACCACGATGGCCGGCTCATCTGTCTTGGGGATCGGCGGATAGGAGAGTTCCGGCGGATAGGCCGGATAGGGAGGCACAACCGTGAGGACCGGGTTCTCCACCCGGCTGATTGGGACGCGGAATTCGGCGCCGGGAATCCAGTCCGTATTGGAAAAGCCTTCAAGGATCTCGTGCTGGCGTTCGATGCGGGCGAGAAATCCATTGCCGTTCGAAGTTACCGGGAGCCCTTGGCAATGAACGCCAAAGATCTCGGCCAGGCCAAAGTCCGGGCGCCGCTCATTCCGTTCCGTATACATGCCGGTCTCGAAAGTAGCCAGTAACGATCCCCCGGAGCTCACATAATCGCGGAGTTGCTGGCACTGGCGGTCGCTTAGAAGCGCGATGTTAGGCAGCAGCAGGGCGCGATACTTTTTGAGATTCTCGGCGCCTAGATCGTCTTCGTGGACAAAGTCGAAGAAGAAACGGCCTTCGAGCAGCGCATAGTAGAGACCTTCGATATTTTGCGAGGCATTTCCCTGGCCCGGAGGATGGTAAAAAAGCTGCGTTCTTTGTCCCATGACCACGGCAATATTTGCAATCGAGCGCTTGTTGACTAAGTGCTGGTCATGTCTGGCCAGCCAATCGAAGTACTTGCGCCCAGGTTCCTGCCATCTGCGGTCGGCGCCTAATCCATCTTCGCCGCCGATAAAGTGATACCAGGGAACCATTCCGCTTGCGACCGTCTCATTCATCCACATCTGCGCTTCGGGCAGCGATTTAGCGATGTTCCGCCAACGAGGAGATCCGGTGGACCAGGCCGCGGTTACATTGGTGCTGGTGCGGCCCTTCATGATAGCGTTGCAAACTCGTCCTTGAAGCGTGCATCCCCAGATAGGGGAGCTGTCTCCGCCGCGTCCCTGATTATCGCAATTGAACCAGTTACATATCGTCCCTAGTTCGTTCAAATTGGGCGTGGACCGGATGGCGCCTCCCAGATTTGCGAAAAAAAGATTCTCCGCTCTCTTCTCTTTTGCAATAGAGTCATAGAGCTTCCATAAATAGACCACCCGCTCATTGAACGCATCCCAATACTCCGGCGTTCCGGAAGCAGGCAATTCTTTGCATTGCTTACAGGAACAAACCGGCAATTGTCCCAAAGGGGGCCATGCATTGGTGAAGATTCCATCCACGTCGTATCGCGAGTTGACCTCCCTCATGATCGCGGGAATATGATCGGTGAAGTAATTCGTGAACATACACGTGCGATAGAGCCTCGGGTCTTCGGTATGCTTGACCGGGTTTCCGCTGCTGTCGAGCTGGAACCATTCCGGGTGAGCTTGCACGGCATCGCCCCAATTCAGGTCGGGACTCATGCGCGCGATGACCCTCATGCCCCTTTTTTTCGCCGCTGAGCAGCAGTCCCCGAAGAAGTCTCGATTGTTTAAAAACTTTCCATGCCGATGGAAGGGAACTGCGCTTGGGTAGAATGCCAGTATTCCGGTCACACTCACCAGCACGACGTCGGTCTTCAGGCTTGCCCAATAGTCGGCCCACTCTTCGACGTTGAGCACGGCAGGGTCGTGCTCGGTCATGTTGATCTGGCCGACCCGGCGGATCTTCTGATGCCATGGAAGGGCCGGTTGGACCGTGGAGCCTCCAGACTTCTCCGCCGGGGCTTCCGCCAGAAGCGGTGTAGCAACAGCAGTGGCCGCCGAAAGAATCATGAACGCGCGCCTATCAATTTCCACCTATTTCTCCGATCGTTTGTTGTTGCTCTATGGCGGGGTGCCCCAGAGCCTGCCCTGAGCCTGCCCTGAGCCTGCCCTGAGCCTGCCCTGAGCCTGCCCTGAGCCTGCCCTGAGCTGCCCTGAGCTGCCCTGAGCTTGTCGAAGGGGCCCGATTTTGGTACCGTGGATTCTCCAGTCTTTAAGCATCGCTTACGAAATCACGCGTCCAGAGCCTAGCAGGCTGCAGAAAAACTATGGCTTTGTATCAGGCCACGACTGGTAGGTCAGGGTTTCAACCCTGACTGCCGTAACCACTACTCGAAAACTCGATCGGCATTACATGCTGCGGAAAAACTCTGGCTTTGTTGTATCAGGGCACGACTTCAGTCGTGCCGTAAGTACTTTAAAACTCTCTCGGCTTTAGCCGCCGAGGGAACTTCTTCGTACTCTCTTCGGCCTCTTTCCGCAGCCTGCTAGAAAATAATCCTTGCGGCAAGCTGGACGGTTCGCGGTATGTTGCTTTGTCCCTTGCTGGTGCGGACAAGCTGGCCAAACTGCGGTGATGTCGGGTCCACTGTCGGATCGGAGCCGAAGATAGGATGGTTGAACGCATTCAACGCTTCTGCCCGTATTTGTAGATTAATATTTTCTCGAAGCGCGGTATTCTTCGCCAGCGTGATTTGAAACTCATTTCCCCACCGGTCGCGGAGATTTCCAAATTGCAGAGGAACGTTGCGCAGCGAAAATGCGGGCTGAACCTTGAATGCCGGCGGCAGTCCGTTCACCGTGTCGACGACAGTTCCGTTTGCCTCCACCAGACCGCTGTTGAACATATGATTCCAGCTGGGATTCGCCAACACTGGGTTACCTATCACGTAGACGCCGGTTGGAGCGGTCATGGGAGTCTCCGGTCTGCCATGTATAGACCATCATGGTTTGCCAACCGCCTATGAGCCGGCTCACGACGCGGTTGGTCTGGCCGAAGAATTCCTTCCCCGGTCCGAACGGCAGCTCATAAATCGGCGCGATCACCAGTCGATGAGTTCTATCCCAGGGCACCGCCGTGTCGCTGAGCGTTGCATCCTGCGGGTTGAGGTAACTCAGAGCTTGAATATTCTTCGAGAAGGTGTAGCTTCCGGTGAGGTCCAGCCCATGCCAATAATGTTGCAGCACGGTGAGCTCGAGCGCGTTGTACCAAACCTTTCCGGCGGGATAATCATTTTCAATCACGCTGGTAAATTCAGGATAGGGAAGTAGCGACTGCTGCCGGGTGATGGTGGCGTTGTTCAGAGATGTTCCTGGGATCAGCCCTTGAAACGGATTCGGAACCTGCGCATTGAGATAGTTGGGATTTCCGCCCAGAGCAGTGTTGCCCAGGGCCAGGATTTGGGCTGGAAGCGCATCCACATTCTTGTTGTTCATCATGATCGGCTGCGCTACGCTTCTGGTTCCAGCATAAGACGCATCGATCGTAACCCGGCCGGGAAGTTGTTGTTGAAATCCGAAGGAAAAACTCGAGACCCGTCCTATGCGGCCGCTCGGATCGGAATAGGATAGAGCCTCCGCCGAGCAGCGTCTTCAGTCCCAATGCCGCTCCCTGCGGGACGGCAATACCGTTCGGAAACGGATTCGAGATCACGTTCGCTGCAGTTTGACCGCCGTTCAAGGTGGATACAAACGGAGTGACCTGGCTGAATCCAAAATTGCTGGCAGTAGAGAACTGTGGAACGAAAAAAATTCCATAGCCTCCGCGCAAAACTGTCGTAGGAGTTAGGCTGTACGCCACTCCAACGCGGGGCTGGATGTTGTTCCAATCGATGTTGAACGGCGATCGGGACCCCCCATTCTGGGCCACAAAGCCAAGCCCTCCATAAGCCTGATAGCCGGGAAAATTCGCCTGGTTTACCTGCGAGCTGATCGGATTCACCGAGTTCGAGAAGAATCCGCGGGTCAGCTCGTTGTGCCGCTCTATCACTGGTATCTGAAGATCCCAGCGTAGACCGGCGTTTACCGTGAGCTTGGGCGTAACCTTGATGTCGTCCTGTACCCAGGGCGCATAATATTTCCAGCTATAATCCGGGCTCGGCAGGGTGTCCACCTCTCCCGAGGCCGCGTCGCCAAGAAGGAGAGATGCGATGCCGTTGCCGCTTGTAGAATCCGCGGTGAGATAGTTACTCTGCGTAAATCCCTGGTTAAATACGAACGTGCCTCCGCCGTAGGCCCCTTGAAAGGTCGAGAAGCGGGTCCAACGGTAATCGAGTCCCGTCTTGATGGTATTGCGGCCGCGCACCATGGTCACCGTCGGCGCCAGGTTTATAGCTGTAGTCGGCGCCCACCAGATGTTGTTGGCGGAGTTTCCCAGCGTCTGATAGCTGCTGTTGCTGGTGCACGAAGAGGCGCTGGGCGAAAAGCAAATGTAAGGAAAACGCCGGCTCTCAGGAAGCTGGCTAACCAGAGACTGCGCCCACCCGATCTCGGAAGAATTGAAGCTGCCGTAGTCTTGCGGCTTATAGTTCTGCACCCAGCGGGTAAGCGATGCGCGCAAATCGAGAATAGTGTTGGGATTTAGAACCGTGATTGAATCGATGACAAAGTCGTCGTTGATTTTTGTCCCGTATCTATCGTCAGCCGCCGGCCCGGGAACTTCATTTGTATTTTGAAACAAAAGCTGGTTGTTCCATGCAAAGCGGGCGTAGATTTTCTCCCTCTCGCTGAAGTTGTGATCGATCCTGGCGTCGATGTTCTGAAACTTGTACCAGGTGATATTGCTGGGAGGGAAGTAATTGTTCTGCCAGGACACAGGACCTTGCAGGTTGGTGTTGGGAAGCGGAAATGAGGAGGCAAGTTTTACTCCGACCGGATCAAGCCGGCCAGCCGGAATGACGTTCCCCGGAAAAGGGTTTCGCACCCATTGGTTGCCCACGAAATGGCCCGTCGAGGGATCGTAGATCGTAATAAGTTGGCCTTTGCTGTTAAATGTTTGGGAAAAGTCGCCATTTCTTTGTGCCTGGGTCGGTACCGAGATCACAGTTGAGAGATTTATATTTTGCCTATACCCCTCCCAGGCAAAGAAGAAGAAAGTTTTGTCCTTTCCGTTATAGAGCTTTGGCACGATTACAGGGCCTCCGAATGTCACCCCATACTGGTCGAGCGTCTGGTTGCTTCGTGGAAGACTTACAGCATTGTTGGTGAATGTGTTGGCATTCAGAAACGGCCGCTCCATAAACTCGTATGCGGTTCCGTGGAAGGCGTTGGTGCCGCTCTTGGAGACGATGCTGATGACCCCGCCCCCGTTGCGGCCATACTGCGCATCGTAAGGACTGGAAATTACCTTGAACTCTTCCACCGCGTCCACCGAAGGCACATAGGCGATGCTATTAACCGATTGATAGATCATGTCGTTCGGAGCGCCGTCGAGCAGATACTCGGTTCCGTTTGCGGCGCTGCCGTTGATCGACCAGGACGAATTTCCGGAATTTGAAAACGGCGTCAGGTTGTAGCTTTGTCCCGTGTTTGTCACTCCCGGCGCTATTTCAGCCAGCACGATCGGGTTGCGTGTCGTAATCGGCAGCTCGGACAGGTTCCTCTGGCTTATTACCATGCCTCGATCCGCCTTCTCTGTCTCCAGCAACGGCGCGCCGCCAGCCACCGTTACCGTCTGCGATTGAGCTCCCAACTGCATGGTCAGGTCGATGGTTGCGTCCTGGCTCACGTTCAGTTGAATGCCGCCGCGGACTATTCTTTGAAACCCGCTCATTTCTGCGGTGAGCCGGTAATTGCCGGGATTGAGAAAGAAGAAATGATATTGGCCAACGCCGTTCGACTGCGAAGAAGATGTCGTGCCCGTATCGACATTGGTGAGCTGCAGGGTAACGCCGGGAATCGCCGCGTGGCTGGAGTCGGTTATCGTCCCGCTCAAGGTTGCCCTGGTCTCCTGAGCGAATGCGGTTGCGGGCAGCAGCGAAAAGAGAAGCAACAACGGCCTTACGGCCACACGTATACGGTTCATGCCTGGCAAGCTCCTTGAATGGGCGCGGCGGTAAATTAGGCGAAAGCCGGGGCCGCGAAATCTGTCTTATATAACGGGAGTAGCGGCCGAAATCTGGTACGGCGAGTTTATAAATGAGCGGACGGACCGATGTCAAGCTCCTCGATCCGCAAGAAAAAAAGAGTTGGTCCATCATACTGAGATTGCAGAACATGAAAGCTGCGGCGGTAAATAGGAAGATTGAACGATCCAACCTTCACAAATATGGCGATTGGCGCGGAGGAACCACGCAGCCGGAAGCGAAAGTTGTTTTTCCGGTAGTCATTTCGGAATATTTCAAATATTCTAGCTTCCATGAATAGGCGGACGTTTTTTTCACTTGCCGGTGCGGCCGCGGTTACTCCTGCCTTGGCCTTTACAACCAACATCCGAAAGCAAATTAAGATCACCGGGCTCGAAACCGATCTTCTGCGATTTCCTCCCGGCAAGATTTACTACGATGCGATCCATGAATTCGGCGCGGCGGGCGGGGCGGTTGTATTGCGCTTGCAGACAGACGCTGGCATTACCGGGTGGGCCTCCAGTTCGTTCGGAACAATGGCCGGGGGACCGGCCGTGCTGCAGCGCATCTTAGAGGAAGAAGTAAAGCCGGTCTTAGTCGGACAGGATCCTTCCTTCCCCAAGCGTTTGCGTTCGGACATGTGGGCCGCCCTTGAATACTCCGGGGTCCAGGGTGTTCCCCAATTCGCCATCGCGGCGGCGGAAATTGCAATCTGGGACATTCTGGGGAAGGCTGCCGGAATGCCCGTCTACAAGATGCTTGGCGCCTATGCGGAGAAGGTTCCGGTTTACTCCATGTGTGGTTGGTACTATCCCAATGACGACGATTTGTCGCAGTTCAAGGCAGCGCTGAATGCGGCCTTTGAGGAGGGATTTCACGGGGCCAAGATTAAAGTAGCTCGCTATTCGCTCGACGATGATGTCAAGCGGATTAAGACCGCAATGGAGATCGCGGGAAAAGACCGGCGGATCATGGTAGATGCGAATCAGAAGTTCGATGTCAGCGAGGCTATCAACCGGGGCAAGGTCTATCAGGAGTTAGGCTGCTATTGGTTCGAAGAACCTATTGTCCCTTACGATCATGCCGGCTATGCGCAAGTGGCCCAAGAACTGGATATCCGCATTGCATGCGGAGAAAACGAGTATACGAAATACGCTTTCGCCGACTTGATCTCCCGCCACGGAGTCGACGTTGTGCAGCCAGACGGCCGCCGGGCAGGCGGTGTTTCAGAATGGATGGAAATCGGGGCCATTGCCGACGCCGCAAAGTTGCCCATCGCGAGCCATGGCGGTGGCCCACCAGACTTGCAAATGCTTTTGGCGATGCCCAACGCCATCTATATGGAGTCGGGTAGCTTCAAAGGCCGATCATCGACCATTGAAACCCTCCGCATGGTGGATAGCGCCGTTCTCGCCCCCGAAACACCGGGAATGGGAAGCGAACTGCGCCCAGACTATATCCAGAAGCACAAAGTATAGGGACAGAAAGGCTCTTCCAATCTCTGCCTCTAACAATTCCTGGGTGCCCCATATCTGGCGCATTCTTTGCGTCAGATGTGGGATTCCGCAAATCTCCATAGACAGCTTCGCGCTCAGGTCCGCTGCTGGGTGCCCCATGTCCCGATTCTGGCACCTGGAATCCATAAATCTCGAAAAAGCCCCACGCGCGCTTCGCTAGCCTGCTTTATGCCACCGTCGCGAGCGCTATCTGTTCCTTATGTTCAAAACCGACGAGCGCTGCAATGTCGTCGTACTAGCCGACCACATCATCGCGGCCGGCGGTTTGAAACAGCACTGCCACTTCGGGCTTCACTACCTTTCCCATCGCGTTCAGCGGAAGCCCATCCAGCAGCAGAAGCCGCGAAGGCAGTTTGTAGACTGCTAACAACTCCTGAGCCCAGGCGCGAAGAGACGGCAGATCGAGGGTTTGGCCTTGCTTCAGCACCACCGCCGCGGCGACGCGCTCTCCCCACTTCGCATCGGGAACGCCTACAATGGCGCACTCGGCAACCGCTGGATGTTCACGTAGCACTTCCTCAACCTCCAGCGCGGAGACCTTGTGGCCGCCCATCTTGAGAATGTCGATGCTCGTCCGGCCAAGAATGCGATAGGCGCCGTTCTCGACCACAGCGGTATCGCCAGTGCGAAACCAGCCGCCGCGAAATGCATCGCGTGTTGCTTCGGGCTTGCCCCAGTATTCCGTAAAGACGGTTGGACCACGGACTTCGATTTCCCCTGGCGTTCTCGGAACAACCGGCATGCCGTTCTCTCCGGTGAGTTGAACTTCGACGCCGGGCAGCGGCCTCCCGACGCTTCCCGGCACGCGCTCACCACGTAGCGGGTTCGATAGCGCCATGCCAATCTCCGTCATGCCGTAGCGTTCCAGCAGTGTGTGGCTGCTGATTTCCTTCCAGCGTTGCAGCGTGCTCACCGGTAGCGCTGCCGATCCTGACACCATTAAGCGCAACCTGGCGCACGCGAGGCTTAGAGCAGCGCGGCGCTCCGGTGAAGCCATCTCCCAGGCGGCGATGAGCTTTACGTAGATCGTGGGTACCGCCATGAATAGAGTTACACTCCCGCTGGCAATGCTGTCCCACACGGCATTGGCGTCGAAGCGCGGCAGTATCTCGCAAGCGGCGGCTGACCAGAGCGCACAGGAAACGACGTTGATGATTCCATGGACGTGGTGCAGCGGCAAACAGAGCACAATCCGATCGGACGCCGACCACTCCCAAGCCTCCACTAGGCTCTCAATCTGCGCCGTGATAGTGGCATGGCATGTGACCACACCCTTCGGCCGGCTCGTCGTACCGCTGGTGTACAGAATCATCGCGCGCCGGTCACTGGTGACATCAGGCAATTCCCCATGCTGATGAGCGGAGAGTTGGTCATACGGCAAAGCGCGGATGCCATGGGCTGCGGCAATGGGCGGCAGCAGGGAAGTCGCCAAAGCATCGAATATCAAAGTAGACGCCTGGGTATCGTCGATAAGATATTCCAGTTCGCGCCTTGTCGATGTGAGTGGTAGCGGGACGGCAACGCCGCCCGCCCGCCAAATACCCCACTGCGCCGCGACCCAGGGAAATCCGGGCGTCATCTGAAAGACCACGCGTTCTTGCTGGAGATCTTCGCGGCCAGCGAGCAGCGCCGCCGCCACGCGCGCCGACGCATCCAGCAAGTTGTTATAGGTGAAGGACCCTTGCGAATCGACGACGGCTGTGCGTTCGCCGTGCCCAGAGGCATGAGCGATGAGCGGAAGATGACTGGTGTGGCTGATCACACGCAGACTCCACTGTAGTTTCCATTTTGTCTTTACCGTTAAGGCTTGGTCATCTTCAAGTCGCTAACAGTCGCGTCGGTATTGTGGGCGAAGCGGATCCCGTAGACGCCGTCGGTGGACTTTAACTTTCCTGCGGTCACCAAGGCAGACTTGTCGTAACTTCCAACCACGGTGCCATTGATCGCACACTCCACGCGATCGCCCTTCACCGAGAGTGCGATTTTCTGCGTCACCGGCTCTCCAGGGGCCGCAGCCTTGTGTACCGCGGGATTCTCCTCGCCACGGCCGTTCATCTGAAACGGTTCCGGACCAAAGCCGCGCACGATGAACCTGCCATTGCCATAGGCTGCGCAGTAGAGATCGGTCTCCTGTGGGGTTCCCATATCACTGCCGGCGATCACGATGCCGTAGGGATGAGGGTGGCTATTCAGGTTCATGAACTTCGGCTCCGTGAACGTAGCGCTTACCGTGTAATTGCCGCTTGCCCGGTTGGCCGGATTCCAATAGGTCACCGCCGGACCGGTGGTCACATGCAGCACCTTGCCCTCCCGGGTAAGCTTCGCATCATTGATTGTTTGCCCCGCCTTTTCCGCGTTGGCGTCGATCTTTCCAACCCAGCCGGGAACGGAGATGCCTCCGCCTGTGATGGAGCGGGAGCTTTCCATTTGAGCCTGGGCGCTGGAAAGTGCGGGGATTAGCATGACGATAGCGGCGGCGGTGGCGGCACAACGGACGAGGCGCATAAAGTCTCCTTTCAGGAGAAAAATCCTGGCAATCCACGATTATAAGGGTTTGGGCAGAATGCCACATCGCCAAGTATCCGGCATTTCGTTATAACCTGCGGTCCCTGATACTCTGCGGGCATGCAATTGCTTATTAATGGTCAACCGCGTGACTTTGCCCAATTGACCCCGGGCTGCACTCTCGAAGACCTAATCGTGAGTCTGGGACTGAAGGGTGATCGCGTAGCTGTCGAGTATAACGGCGTGATCGTCCCGCGAGACGACTGGGGCGCAACCCCGCTGATGGATGACGGCAAGTTAGAGATTGTGCACTTCGTCGGCGGGGGATTCGATCCGCTGGATTGGCCGCCTGCGATATAGTCAGCGGAGAGATGACCGTTGACCTACGCTCTTTTGCAATCGCTTTGCTGACCGGGTTGTTCGCCATTCCTGCGGCGCCGAGCCAGGCGCCCCCGCAAGCACCTGCGCAGGCCTCCGCAGCCGCGACCGATACTGGAGGGCCAACCTTCACTGTTTCCGGCCTTCCCGTTGGCCGGCCTTTGCGCATTATTGTTTACGGCGACATGCGCTTTACCAACCCGCGAAACACCACCGATACAGCCCCCGGAGTCCGCAAGTGGCTCGCCCAAAAGGTAGCCGAAGAAAAGCCCGATCTCTTGCTGCTCACCGGAGATATGCCCTTTCATGGCTCCGACCCTGCCGACTGGAAGGTCTATGAACGGGAAACCGCGGCCTGGCGCAACGAACATCTCCTCATTTATCCCGCCATCGGCAACCACGAGGTCATTTTCGACCGCAAGCTTGGCTTGAGCAACTATTTCCACGCTTACCCCCAGATTGGGAATTCGGCATGGTATTCGGTGCGCTTGGGCAATATCTATTTGATTACGCTCGACACTTCGAACTTCTTGAATCCTGGTTGGCCGCAACGCGTGTGGCTGGAGACCCCAGCTCGCCCATCTGCCGGATTCGGTTGACTTTGTCTTCTTCTTATTTCACGTGCCGCTGGCGGCCGATCTGCAAACCGCGTTCATGGTAGGAATTCCCGGTCCGGGCGGACTGGAGTTGCGCCAATATCTTGAATCCCAGGCAGCAAAATCGCACGCCAAATTCGTCGTCTTCAATGGACACATTCACAACTATGAGCGCTTCGAAATCAATGGCATCACCCACGTAATCACCGGAGGCGGCGGCGCCCGGCCTTATCCCATCTTCATTCGCGGCGATCAGGATCTCTATCGCCAGCACACCTATCCCAACTTCAACTATGTGCTTATTACGCTTGAGGGAAAGCACGCCGCCGCCAAAATGTACCGCGTCGTGAATCCCTATGGATCCCGGATGCACGTGGAAGTAAAGGACACCTTCACGCTGGACGCGAGATAGCATCAATCTAAAAATGGCCACGAGTCGAGGGCGCCCCATCCTTCGCACGGCGCTGTTCCGCGCGAAGGGTGGGAGACTCCAAATCTCCACCGGCCGTCATTTTCTTCGGGAGCTACAAGGCAAGATGCTTGACATGCTCGGCGCGGACTTCATCGGCGCTGAACAGCCGGTAGAATGGCGCCTCCCGAGCGGCCGCTTCGACCGCTGGGCGCCCTTTGGCCTCTTCCCGTTCCACCAGGCAGATCACCCCGATGATTTCCATCCCCGCTTCCCGTGCGGCTTCGATCGCGATCACGGTTGAAGCCCCGGTGGTGCAGACATCGTCGACCACGATGACCGGAGCGCCCGGCTGGGAGAAGCCTTCGATGCGGCGTCCCGTACCGTGAGACTTCTCCGCCTTCCTTACCAGAAAGCCGTCGATTACCGGGGAGCCGGGAGAATCGAGCGCGTGCCATGCGCTGGCCGCGGCCAAATTGCATACGATGGGATCGGCTCCCAACGTCAGGCCGCCGACCGCGCGCGGTTGCAAACGGCGCTCGCGGATCAAATCGAAGACCGCCAGGCCAGTAAGTCTGCCGCCTTCTCCGGTGAGAGTCGTGGTGCGGCAATCAACGTAATAGTCGCTGGTTCCACCGGAGGAAAGTTGAAACTTGCCGAGGCGAAACGAGGTACGCGCCAGCATGTTGAGCAGTGCGTCGCGATGGGCAACAGTCATTTCTAGATAAGCCCCAAATCATAAAGAGTTGGCTTGGCCATGGTGAATACCTTAACATCGCGACCAAACCGACAATTTTGTCATCTCGACCGGAGCGAAGCGGAGAGATCCGGTCTTTGAACTATGCTGCAAATTTCTGACTCACCACACTAGGTTAGTACCATTTTTGTTCTTCTCTACTGGCTGATCTTGTCCAAATGGCGGAAGCCATCCGTGGCGAAGAAGATGAGAACGAAAATGGTTCCATTGTATGCCGCGTGGACCAGAGTGCTTGCGGCGAGCGAATGAGCGCGCAAGCGCACCAGGCAGAGCACCAGGCTAACCGCGAAGAGCACCAGCAGAGGAGCCCAGGAGTGCGCGAGTTGATCGGCGTGCAACAATGCGAAACCTATGCTGGTGATGGTCGAGGAGAAAATCACTGCGCTCGCGCTCCAGTTCGGGTCTCCATTCATAAGAGTCGGATCGTTGCCCCTCCAGATTGCGTTGCCGAAGCTCGGCCAATCCCGCCGTTGAGCGGGATTGCCGCTGCTACCGCTCTCCGTGACGCTAGTCACGTTACCCTCGGTTAGATCGGAGCTGCCCTGTGAGTGGCGCCGGCTACTTTGCGTCATCCAGTCCCAGGCGGAAGCGAGGGAGGGGAACAGGAAGCCGCGGAAGGCCAGTTCTTCAAATGCCGGGGCCACCAATGTGCCGAAGGCAGCGACCAGCCAGATATCGGCCCGCGTGCGAAAAAAATCGTCGATCGGCAGAGCCTTTGGAATAGGCAGGAAATTCGACAGAAGCTGCACGGCGACGCTGAGCAGGATTCCCACGCCCAAAAACACATAGAGGCGATGGCGGACCATGGGCGAATCCCAGTGGACGCCAACAGCGAAGGGCCGCTTCCACAGGTTGGCGAAGATGGCCCAGCTAAGACAGCCGGCAAGCAGGTAGCTGACGGCCATGGTGGGGATGAGCAAGCGCGGGTCGCGAAGCAATTCCTGTGCGGTTTCCCGCCCGAATACATGCATACCCATGGCGATGGCGAACCCTGCGATCTCAGTGATGAAGAGCGTTCCCCCCGCGATGATGAGAAAGAGCAGCGTGTGGGCGATGTTGGGGATCGGGCGCGGCTTGACAGATGGCTGTGGGCGAAGCGCAAGATGCTGTAAATCTAAACGCGGCGGCAACTTTCTAACCGGGGTGGGCGGTTCGCCGGGTTCGCTGGCTTCGGAAGGCGCAGGTTGGGCAATCTCATCCCACGGCCTCTCGGGCCCGACGTGCGGGGCGGATTGGGTAGGCGGAATTTCCGGTTCCATCGGCATGCAGAAGATCAACAGGAATGTTCTATCCGCGGGCCCGCGAAGCGGCGGTTTCCGGCCGGCGGGCATTCTTAGCGGCGCGCCGGTTAGCAACATTGCCGTTATGAGCGATTGCCTCCTGAGCAAGACTGGCGAACGGCTTCAATTCGCTTCGCGGATAATAGCGGCGGAGGAATTCCCCGGTATGTGAGCCCAGTGTAGCAGCCACTTGAGATGGAGTGCCCTCGGCGACGATTTGGCCGCCGCCCTCTCCCCCCTCAGGACCAAGGTCGAGTATCCAATCGGCATTGCGGATCACATCCAGATTGTGCTCGATGATGATGACCGTGTTGCCCAGGTTGGTTAAGCGGTCGAGCACTTCCAGCAACTTGCGCACATCCTCGAAATGCAGGCCGGTAGTGGGCTCATCCAGCAGGTAGAGCGTACGCCCGGTTTGCCGCTTGGAGAGTTCGCGCGCCAGCTTCATCCGCTGAGCTTCGCCCCCGGAGAGCGTCGTAGCCGCTTGCCCGAGATGGATGTAGCCCAGCCCTACATCGAGCAATGTTTCCAGCTTTTGCCGGACCTGAGGGATGTCGGCTAACACCGGCAGCGCGTCTTCGATGGCCAGGTTGAGGATGTCGGCGATGGAGTAGCCGTTGAATTTGGCCGCCAGCGTCTCCTGGTTATAGCGCCGGCCGTTGCACACTTCGCACAGCACGTACACGTCGGGCAGAAAATTCATCTCTATCCGGCGCTGGCCCTCGCCCTGGCAAGCTTCGCAGCGTCCCCCGGCAACGTTGAAGGAGAAGCGGCCGGGTTTATAGCCGCGCTCGCGCGATTCCGGCAGCATGGCGAACAGCTCGCGAATAGCAGTGAGCACGCCGGTGTAGGTCGCCGGGTTGGAACGCGGGGTGCGGCCAATAGGCGACTGATCGATGCGAACCACTTTATCGATCATCTCGAAGCCCTGGATGGCAGTGTACGGACGAGGCTCCTCACGCGAGCGGTACAACTCTTTCGCCAGCGCCGGGTAGAGCGTGTCGTTGATAAGCGTGCTTTTACCCGAGCCCGAAACACCCGTGACCACGGTCATCGCGCCCGAAGGAAAGCGGGCTTGGATGTTCTTGAGATTGTGCCCGCGAGCGCCTTCGATGGTGATCCACTCGCCGCTCAGAGCCCGCGGCGAGTCGCGAAAGCCGATGAGAAGCTTGCCGGAAAGATAGCGCCCGGTCAGCGACGCCTCCGACTCCATAATCTGCAGCGGGGTTCCGGTCGCAACCACCTCGCCGCCCAGCTTACCGGCTCCGGGTCCCAAATCTACTACGTAGTCCGCATGCCGGATGGTTTCTTCATCGTGTTCCACCACCAGCACTGTATTGCCCAAATCGCGGAGGCGTTCAAGGGCCTGGAGCAGGCGCTGGTTGTCCCGCTGGTGCAATCCGATCGATGGCTCATCGAGCACATAGAGCACTCCGCGCAACCGCGAGCCGATTTGTGTGGCCAGACGAATGCGCTGGCCCTCACCGCCCGAGAGTGTGGCGGCGCTCCGGTCCAGGGACAGATAACCCAATCCGACAGCGTTAAGAAAGTCGAGGCGCTCGACGATTTCCTGCCGCAGCCGTTCGGCAATCAACGCTTCGCGGGAGGAGAACTGAATGCCGCGCGCCGTCTCCAATGCGCGGCTCAAGGGGAGCGCGGTGAAGTCGGCGATGGATAGGGAAGCGACCTTGACCGCCAGTGATTCGGGCCGTAGCCGCTGGCCGCGGCAGGCTGGGCAGGTAACTGCTGACATATAACTCAGCATCCAGTCGCGGTAGCTCTCCGACTTCGATTCTTCGAGCGAATTGCGCAAAAAAGCGAGAATCCCGTGAAACCCGGTACGTGGAGCCTCCTGTGGGCTTGGACCATGGAGCAGCAGTTTTTGCTGCCGGGCGGTGAGCTGCTCGAAGGGTTTGCTCAAGTCGATCTTGTAGCGTTGCGCGGCCAGCTCAAGCAGCCGCGCCAGATATTTCGAACTCGATCCGGGGCCCAGCCCGCCCTCCAGCAACGGCTTGGACCAATCGCTTATCACCTTCGCGGGATCGAAATCATATAAGCTCCCCAATCCGTGGCATTCGGGGCATGCGCCATAAGTGCTATTGAATGAAAAGCTGCGTGGCTCCAACTTGGGAATATCAAGGCCGCAATCGGGGCACGCCATGGACGAGGAGTAAAGCTGCTCCTCTCCGCCGGAAACTCCGATGAGCACCAGACCGTTGGTCATCTGTACCGATTTGGCTACTGAAGCTTCCAACCGCTTCTCCACCCCCGGTTTCAGAATCACGCGGTCAATCACGGCTTCGATAGTGTGATTCTTGCGCCTCGCCAGATGGATGGAATCAGCCAGATCGCGCAGTTCGCCGTCGATACGGGCACGGAAGCCCTGTTGGTCGAGCGAGTCCAGCAGTTCGCGAAATTCGCCTTTGCGGCCGCGAACCACCGGCGCGTAGATGGTGACGCGCTCTCCAGCCGCGAGCGAAAGAATGCGTTCGACGATTTGCTCCGGGGTTTGCCGGGAGATGGGCTTACCGCACTGTGGGCAATGCGGAACACCCACCAGGGCGTAAAGCAAACGCAAGTAGTCATAAATCTCGGTGATAGTTCCGATGGTCGATCGAGGGTTCCGCGTCGTCGTTCTTTGTTCGATCGAAATCGCAGGACTCAAGCCCTCGATCGAATCGACGTCGGGGCGCTCGATCTGGTCAAGGAACTGGCGCGCATAAGCCGAGAGCGTCTCAACATAACGGCGCTGACCTTCCGCGTAAATAGTGTCGAAAGCAAGCGAGGACTTGCCCGAGCCGGAGAGTCCGGTGACTACGGTAAAAGCTCCGCGCGGAATCTGCACACTGATGTCACGCAGGTTGTGCTGACGCGCTCCGCGCACGGTGATATGGGTGATCGGCATCGGGACTCATGAAGAACGTTTGGGGATGCCCTCAGCCTCAACAATCGAGGCCTGGGCACGGCTACACACTTCGATTTTGAAGAAGAGTACTTTAGGTATCTTATTCGGCAATAGAAACAGGGGTCAACGCGGGGTCTGTTCTGTCACAATCACATGCAGTGAACCTTTACCAGGTTTCCGCTGAAGATGTTGAACGAGGCAAGTTGAGCGGGGCGCGTAGCGAGTGGGCGGGCCCGGAAATTGAAGGCCGAGATGCAAGATGAAGTCAATATGGTGATGGTGGTTTGCGCGGCGCTTGCCGCCCTGGCCTTCGGCGTGATGTTGGGTTATGCGAGCTGCAAAGGTATTTTCGCTATGCTGCGCACCCGTGCACGATCGGTTCAGCCCGAAAGAAGCGATGCGCGAGTCGCTTCCACCCTGAGCTCCTGATTTCCCTTCAGAAAGACAAGAAGGCCTCCGGCCCTCCGGTCGTTTCGTATTCGCAGTTGCTTTTCTTTCTGTCATTCCCGAAGGGAATCTGGTTTTCGGGTTCTGAGGCGCTCCTACCCTGCATGAATGCGGGGCTTCCACCGCAAGGCTCCGCACCGGCCTTCTTCCGCAGAACCTATTTAAGCCGCTGAGGAATAGTTTCAATCGCAGCGTGAACAGTCCACTGCGAAACTCCCGTCTTTATTTTGATTGGTCCTGCTGCTGCTGTTGCTGCTGCTGCTGGCGCATAGCCAGCAATTCCTGGAACAATTGCTGCGGAGTCTTTGGCGTTTGCGGCGGCGTTGCTGTTGCGCTGTTCGATCCTCCGCGTATAAAGCCCGGCGGCATTTGTTCTCTGGGTATGGCCGGGGCTCGGCGTCGCTTTCATCCGCATCGTCGTCATTCGCCGCTGGCGGTGTGGGTTGCGCACGGGCCGGAGCGGACGAAGTCGCGGTCTGCGTTGCGGGCGTAAGGATGAGCTTGTCTGGAGCGCCGTTGCTCAAATCGCCTACCATCAAAATATTGTATGGAGTTCCATTGAGCAGATCGGATAGTACCTCCTTGGGACTCCCCGGCCCGAAGCTTCCGAAGACGCGTTCATCCGTCCCCAGCCCCTGAATCTGCATCCCGCTCTGCGTCGCCACCGCGTGTAAAATCTCGCCCAAGCTGGCATTATCGGCGTTAATTGTAAGCTTGCCTGCGCTGAACTGGATTTGCGCCGGTTTTGCCGGTTGCTGCAGCAGGGACGGTGGCAACGCTGGGGTCTGAGCCGTAGCCGAGGGTTGAACCGGCGGAGCTGTCGAAGAGACGGCAGGAACTTGCGGACTGGGCTTTGCTTGCGGTTGGGGATTTGCCTGTGTTGGGGGGAGCCGTTGGTTCCGGTACTGCGGGCCACCGCCTCATCCGAGCCGAGACTTGCGCCTCCAGATGAGGCGTACAGACCGGATATCAGATACGTAGCCGGGCTTGGCAGCAGGAGCAACGCCAACCCTGCTAGCGTTCTCACTCTGGGGGCGTATCTGAGGTCAAGCATCGTCATTCGCTTGGGTCCAGTTAAGCGGCAATCTGTGATATCCCACCTTCGCTTGGCAAGAGTCAAGCGCCGGGCTGTGCACGAGATAAGGATTCTCCGGCCGGGCGAAACCCCATCCCCGGTACGTTTCCCATCCCTCTGTACTAGACTAGCAGTGGCCGTACGGGAATGCGAGTTCACAAGCAGGCTGGTTTTCCGTTTCTCCCGTCGCTTGTATTGCTGAAGAAAGATTGCCAAGGTCTCCCTTTCATGTCTCTGTCGCCTCGCTCATACCCGGCTACTATCGTCTTTACCCTGCTTGCCCTACTTGCGCCAGTAAGGGTCCTCGCCATCACTTGTACGATGCAGGGTCAGATGACGGATGACCAGCGCAATGAGCTTCTCCAGTCCGCGAGGAAAATAGCGTTAGCCGTCCAGAGCGGGAACACCGCCTCCGTGCGCGCCCTTACCGAGCCCAGCGTAGCTGCCGAGTTCGACCCCATCGCCAACACCATCCAGCGCATAGCGCCGCTGCTTTCCGGAGCCGCTATTACCATAGACGCACTCTATGACCTGGACGCTTCCGATTTGAAAGCGATCCAGGATCAGACGCAGTTCTTTTGCGATAGCCCCAATTCCGCTCTGCACGAGCAGATCGCGATACCGGGCTTGCCGCCCGGCCACTACGGCCTGGCGCTGGTTCACGCCACTGGCGTTGCCCAGCCGCAGCAGATGGCGCTCTTGCTGGTGAAGAATGGAACCTGGCAGCTTGCGGGATTTTTCGACAAGCCATTATCGATTGCCGGCCACAATAGCCTATGGTACTGGGTCAGGGCGCGCGCCTTCGCTCAAAAGGCGCAGGAATGGAATGCTCACTTCTATTACCAGATTGCCGTCAATCTGGCTTCTCCCGTCGACTTTCTAAGCACCCCAAATTTGGAAAAGCTGTTGAAAGAGCAAGCGAGTGTCAACGCGCAGGGCTTACCGGCAGGCGAGCCGCTGACCCTGACCGCTAATGGGCAGTCGTTTTCGATCAACGATATCCATACTGACGATTCGCTGGGAGGACTGGATCTGGTGATTCATTACGCTGCAGCCGATACTACCGACCCGGTAGCCACCCGCAGCCGTAATTTGGATTTAATGAAGGCTCTCTTGGCCCAACATCCCGAACTGCGGGATGCCTTTCACGGACTATGGGTCTTTGCCGACGCTCCAGGTCAGCGCCCCTTCGGGATTGAATTACCTATGAGCGAGATCCACTAGAGTCTGTCCTGAAAGGTTTGACCGATGGAGAAGCCATTATCTCAGGCAATCGCGGAGCGACGGGCGACGCCTAGTTTTGATGGGGTTCCCATCCCGGATCCCGATCTTGAGAAGATCCTGCTCGCCGGGTTGCACGCGCCTAGCGGCTATAATCTGCAGCCTTGGCGATTTATCGTGGTGCGCACTCCTGAGCAAAAAAGAAGGCTGCGTTCGGCCTGTTTCAATCAAGCCAAGGTGGAAGAAGCTTCGGTGGTGATCGTCGCCTGTGGAGATGCCGATGGGTGGCGCCATGGAGATGTGGAGGAGATGCTGCGGCTGGGCCGCGAAGGCGGTATGCCGGAAAATTATGCCGCGCAGGCCAAAATCGCCATCCCCAATTTTCTCTCCAATCATCCCAATCTCCCCGTATGGCTCAATCGCCAGGTGATGCTTGCTTTTACCCACATGCTGCTAATGGCCGAGGTCATGGGCTATGACACCGCGCCCATGGAAGGCTACGAGCCGGAGAAGGTAAGCGAGGTATTGAAGCTGCCGCTGAGCTATTCCGTGGTGGCCTTGTTGGCTATCGGCCGGCGGAAGGGCCCGGACAATTTCAATGGCGGCCGCTTCGCCATGGCGCGCACGGTGTTCGCTGAAGAATACGGCAAGCCCATCAAATTTTCTTGAGTGAGGAGCGGGTAGTGCCGCGAGAGTTTCCTGAGGCGCCGATCGTGGGTGTCGGAGCAGTGGTTATCGATGCTGGCAAGATACTGTTGGTGCGGCGCGGCCACGAGCCGCTGAAGGGCCGCTGGTCTCTCCCTGGCGGAGCACTGGAGCTGGGCGAAACCCTGGAGCAGGGCGTGATCCGCGAAGTGCTTGAAGAGTCGGGCCTGCAGGTTCGTCCCGCCGCGATGATCGAAGTTTTCGACCGGATCACAAGAGACGAGGCCAGCGGACGAATCCGCTATCACTACGTGCTGGTTGACTTCCTGTGTAAAGTCACTGGAGGCACGGTCTGCTGCGCCAGCGACGCAGAAGAGGCTCGCTGGGTGGAGCGGAGGCAATTGACTTCCCATGGAGTCTATGAGCTGGAGCCGTTTACCGTAGCGGTCATCGAGAAAGCATTCCGCATAGCGGCAGGCAACTTATGAAGCCATAACAGTTACTCGGTTACTTACAAGTCACTTTTTTCAATGTCTCGTCGATCCTGGTCTGCCATCCTGGTCCAGTCGATTTGAAGTAGCTAAGCACCTCCGGCGAAAGACGAAGAGAAACAAGTTTTTTTGTAGGAGACTTTTGTGCTCCTCGCTGGCCGGGCCGCCGGATTACTGCTGTCGAGAGATATGTCTTCGCGGCCTTTGCGTCGTTCGGATCGTAAGGGCCATCGTCAGGCGAATACGGAATCGGATCGCTTTCCCCGATTTTCGCCACGCGCTTCCAGTCAGTGTGGCTCTTGCGCTTGCTCATATGCTTCTCGCTCCTCTCTTGACGCTACCCGGAATGAAATTATGCGAACATCCATCTGGCGTTCGACATAAATCAGGGTAAACACTTTCCGTCGTGCCGCGACCATCGCGATGTCTTGCCTCCTGTCCTCCTCTTTGCGGCGGGAAAGGAAGGTAATCTTATTAGGGTTCTCGTAGACCATATGGGCATCTGCAAAGTCGAGGCCATGTTTCTTGAGATTGGCCTTCCGCTTTGCCTCGTCCCAAACGATCACGAGCTTATTGTAATGACACTGGAGTGTGGCGTGCAAGCTTTTTGTAGCTACATAAACAAAGTGGCGCAATACCGCCCCATTGTGACGATACGCGTCGGCTAATCCTAACCGCCCGCGCCGCCTTTCCAGACATAAGCGCCGGGTTGCGGCAATCCGATGCGCCTCAGAACCCGGGCGACGAACTGCTCCGCCATCTCAGCGGCATTCATCGGCAGGTTGTAGAAGGCGGGAATCACGGGAAAGATTATTGCGCCGGCCTCCGCCGCCAGGGTCATATTCCGCAGATGAATCTTGTTGAATGGCGTCTCGCGAATGCAGAGGATGAGGGGGCGGCCTTCCTTCAGGCTGACATCGGCGGCACGCTCAATCAGATTGGATGCCAGTCCGTTGGCGATGCCGGCCAAGGCGCCCATGCTGCAGGGCAGGATGATCATTCCATCCAAGGGATAACTGCCGCTGGCCACGCATGCTCCGATATCGTTTTCCGCAAGCTGGCGGATCTTGGAAGAGGGCCTGCCCAATAGTTTTTCCACCAAGCCGCTCCGGCCGCTGAAACGCAGTTCTTCCGCCATCACCCGCAAGGAACTCTCCGAGGCGATGAAGTTGACTTGGGCAACCCGTTCGTCTCCATCCAGGACAGCCAGCAGGCGTTGGCCAAAAACCGCTCCGCTGGCTCCGGTAAATGCGACCGTGAGATTGGATTGGCTGTTCATGCCGAGCCTCTTTTGTCCGGCTGCAAAACCCGATTAAAGATAGCCCCAACATTGGCCAGTTGCCGCTCCAGGTCGAAGCTCTTCTCAAGCTTCTCCTCAGGAAGGCACTTCCTGACCTCGCTGTCCTTCGCTATCAACTCACGAAATGGGAGATCTTCCTTCCAAGCGCGCATGGCGTGCGATTGCACCAGGCGATAAGCTTCCTCTCGCGACATGCCGGCTTCGGCGAGATCGAGCAGAAGCTGTCCCGAGAAAATGAGCCCTCCCGTGCTTTCCAGGTTCTTGAGCATGCGCTCGGGATAGACCAGCAGCTTCTCGATAAGGGAAGCAGTCTTGGCCAGCAGGTAGTCGGCGAGGATAGTGGAATCGGGGAAGATGAC
Organism: uncultured Acidobacteriaceae bacterium; assembly: GCA_963705665.1. GTDB lineage: Bacteria > Acidobacteriota > Terriglobia > Terriglobales > Acidobacteriaceae > PALSA-350. The sequence continues at coordinate 335,833 of CAVPKQ010000052.1, forward strand.
GCGCTCGACCGACGAATGCGAGATGTCGCGCTCGTGCCAGAGAGCTACATTTTCAAGCGCCGCTTGCGCATTGGAGCGCATCACCCGCGCCAGGCCGCTGATCTGCTCCGAGGTGATGGGATTGCGCTTGTGAGGCATGGCTGATGAGCCTTTTTGCTTCTCCGAGAAGAACTCTTCCGCTTCGCGCACTTCGGTGCGCTGCAAGTGGCGGATTTCGACTGCGATCTTGTCCAGCGTGGAAGCAAGCACTGCAAGAGTAGCGATGTAGTTGGCGTGGCGGTCGCGCTGGATCACCTGAGTGGCCACCGGGGCAGGCGTAAGCCCCAGCTTTTGGCAGATGCGCTCCTCGTGATCCGGTTGCAGGTGCCCGAAGGTTCCCACGGCTCCGGATAACTTGCCCACCCGCATCTCCTCGGCCGCGCGGTCAAAGCGAACCAGGTTGCGCTCGACCTCCGCATACCAGTTGAGCAGCTTAAGGCCGAAGGTTGTGGGCTCGGCATGCATTCCGTGGGTGCGCCCGATCATGGGCGTGTGCTTGAATTCGAGAGCACGCCGTTTGAGAATGCCGGCCAGCGCCACGATTCCCTCGCGGATCAGCCGGGAGGCGTCCTTAACCTGCAAAGCCTGCGCGGTATCGACCACATCGGTGGATGTGAGCCCGTAATGCAGCCAGCGCGATTGCGGTCCGATTTTCTCCGCGGCCGCCGTGGTAAAGGCGATGACGTCATGCTTGACCTCGGCTTCAATAGCTTCAATGCGGGCCAGGTCAAAGCCTCCGCGCTCGCGGATGGCCCGGGCCGCTTCTTGGGGTACGATGCCGGCTTCTGCGAGAGTCTCAGAAGCAGCTATTTCCACCGCCAGCCAGGCACGGTATTTGCTCTCATCACTCCAGATGCGGCCCATGGCTGGACGGGTGTAACGTGCTATCAACGAAAACCTCCTCAGCGGGAACTCTCTATTCTAGACTGACCTCACCATCCCCTCTTCAATGCAGCGTCCTCATCCAATTAGAATTGTGGTTGGAATGGAAAGAGGGGCTGCATGGCGGATGAGACTGAACTGGTCACGGTTGGGCAATATGGCGAAACGATGCAAGCGGAGCTAGCAAAGGGCCGCCTGGACTCGGCCGGAATTCCCAGCTTCCTGGTCGGGGAGAACACAGCCATGCTCTACGGAACCGGGCTGGGAGGATTGAAGCTCCAAGTGAGCCCGCAGGACGAGGCGGACGCGCGAACCATATTGGCGGATCCCGGAACCCAAGATTTAGGAACCAAGATCTAGCCGGACCATGGATTCTAAAGTCAGCAAAACGCCGCGTGCCTGAGGTCCGGATTTTCGGACGCGGGTCTCCGCACCGGCACGGTATCCGGGCGCAGCAGGTGGAAGCCCCGGCTTTAACAGGGGAATGCTGGACTTCAGTCCAGCGAAAAAGCGTTAGCTTTGTATCAGGACACGGCTTTGCAGGTTGCCGAAAAATCCTTCGCTTTTTGTCATGGCACGACTTTGGTCGTGCCGTAAACCGCTGAAGACGCGACCAGCTTTTAGCCGCTGAGGGAACTGTTTTCGCACTCTGTTCGACCCTTTTCCGCAGCCTGTTAGCTCTGGGGCTTTCCAATTGCCAGCGTTAAAGCGCATGATTAAGTCAAGTTTTCTTGGAACGCTGACGCTCTGCAATTAGCGCCGTTGACGAAAAAAGCAGCGCAGCAGTTCCGCGCTCTCTTCCCCCAAAATACCGCTGCTGACCTGCATTTGATGGTTGAGCTGGGGATGGTTCAGCACCTGGAGCACGGAGTGCACCGCGCCTGCTTTGGGATCGTCAGCGGCATAGACAAGCCGGCCCAGGCGGGCGTGAATCATCGCTCCGGCGCACATGGCGCAGGGTTCAAGCGTCACATACAGGCTGCATTCGGTCAGGCGATAGTTGCCTAGCTCACGCGCCGCCGCGCGCATGGCGACGATCTCTGCATGCGCCGTTGGATCGGTATCGCGCAGCACGCGATTTTGGCCGCGCCCCACGGCAAACTCCTGATAAACGACTATGGCCCCGATAGGAACCTCGCCTGCCTCTGCTGCGTCGCGGGCCTGTTCGACGGCTGCGCGCATCCAAGCGTGCTCTGGCGTCTCGGCGCTCTCCTCTCTCCCGCTCTCTGTCATGGCCACATTATCGTCCCACAGATTCGCGAGCTTATAACAATCGTGCAGTTACAATGAGTTGTGGAATCGTGTGATCTTGCTACAGGCGCTAAGGGTGTTCTTCTGTTCATCCTCTCTCTGCTCAAGAGTCCCTCAACCGTAGGAGCCCTTGTTCCCAGCTCTCCCCAGCTTTCCAAGTTGATCGCATCCCAAGTTGGGTGGGAGAGTTCCTATGTGCTGGAGGTGGGAGCGGGCACCGGCTCGATTACGGAGGCGCTGCTTAACAGCGGCTTTCCCGCCAGCCGGTTATTGGTCATAGAACGCGACCCCTCGCTTGCCGCCCACCTGCGCAGGCGATTTCCCGACATCCGGGTTCGCTGCGGCGATGCGGAAAATTCCGGAGCCATTCTTTGCGAGGAGGGGATATCCCATGTCCAGACCCTTATTTCCAGCCTGCCCTTACTCAATTTGAACGGCGACAATCGGATAGCGATCGTGCGCGGGATGATGGAAGTTCTGGCTGCGGATGGCCAGCTGATCCAGTTTACTTACGCGGCCAACTGCCCCTTTCCAACGGCGCGGCTCGGATTGCATGCCGAACGCCTGGGCCGCGTCTGGATGAATATTCCGCCCGCCGTGGTCTGGAGATTCACCCGCCGCAGGTACGCGCTTTAGCGACAGCACCGCGGGAGCCTAGACGCTGCTGGTTTTGAAATTACTCTTATTAATTTAAGAGATCCTTAAGGTTTCAGTCTTATTCTTTTAAGGTATTCTCGATATGTCCGGGGGAAAAATGTCCAAGGTGTTGTCGATGGCAGTAGCCGTCTTTTTATTCGCAGGAATTGGGGCAGGGGCTCAGGCGCAATCAACCGCGCCTCTCCAACAGGTTAGGAAATTCGATATGCCGTCTTCGGTCCAGGGCAAGTTCGATCACCTCGGCATCGACCTTCGCGGCCGCCGGCTCTTCGCTGCGGCCGAGAGCGCTCATCAGGTTCTAATCTTCGATCTCGGCACCGGGAGATTTCTCCATGCTATCCAGGGCATCGAGATCCCGCATGCCATCCTCGTGAGAGAAGATCTCAACCGCATTTACATTACCGATGGAGGCGCCGGCGCACTCAAAATTTACGACGGCAAAACCTACAAGCTGCTGAAGAGTGTTTACTTGAAAGTCGATGCCGACTCCATTGGCTACGATCCGGCTACCCATTTTCTCTACATCGACAACGGCGGCGGCGATGCGCATGAGAGCTTTTCGATGCTCAGCGTAGTAGATACAACAAAAGGCGAGAAGGTCGCGGATATCAAGATCGACGGCGAAACGCTCGAGGCCATGGCGCTGGAAAAATCGAGCGGCAAAATGTATGTGAACAATGCGGCCAAGAACCAGGTCGCGGTTGTAGACCGCAAGACGCGCACGTTGCTCAAGAGCTGGCCGGTCACCTTGGGAAAGCGCAACGTCTCTATTGCGCTGGATGAAGCGAACCACAGACTCTTCGTGGCCTGCCGCAGCGGCGCAATCGTCGTCTTCGACACCCGGACCGGCAAGGAGTTGCAGTCGCTGGACATCGGCAAGGGCGTCGACGACCTGGCCTTTGACCCGGCAAGCAAGCGCCTCTACGCACCCTGTGGGGCGGACGGCCTGATCTATGTCTACCGGCAGCAGGATCCCGATCACTACCGTCTGCTGGGGAAAGTCTCATCCGGACCTGGAGGGAAAAACGGGCTTCTCTCTCAAAAGTCACGGCGCTATTTCGTGCTCGTTCCCCCGCAAGGATCCACCGCCGGAGCGATCGCCGAATATAACGTCCAGTAACGGAGAGAAATAGAACAGTGAAACGCTGCATAGCTGTATGAAGTTACGCGAGACGCTCGGCGCCTTATTGTCATTCTTTATGTGCGTGAGCTGGGCCTGCGCCCAGAGCGTTTCTCCTGCCCCTGAGAGCGCGCCTGGCTCCGAGATCATCTCTCTCACCGTACCCAGGGGTACGCCGCTCCAGATTGCGCTGCAAAAGGAAGTCCGCGTCAAGAAGGCAGGGCAACCTCTGCGCGGCCGGCTGGTGCAGCCGGTCTATGCCTTCGACCGCCTCGTCATTCCAGCCGGCACAGAGGTGACGGGCCATATAGCGAAGATCGATCCCGTTCCCGGCAAGCAACGGACGCTTGCTATCCTCAACGCCGACTTCACTCCTACTCGTCGCATCCAGGTGGATTTCGACGATCTCACTCTCCCCAGCGGCAAACAGATTCCACTGCATACTGTGGTCACGCCCGGCTCCGGACAGGTCATCCGACTCCTCAGCGCGGGCGAACATCAAAAAAACAAGCCTGTCCAAGACGCGGCCGCTCGAAAAATGCAACAAACCAAGCAGGAATGGCAGAGCGTGATGCAACAGATCAAACAACCCGGCAAGTTCCATCGCTTGATGAGATTGGGCTTCGCTCAGCTTCCCGTTCGTCCCCAATATATCGATGCCGGAACGCTCTATTTCGCTGATCTGCAGGAACCCCTTGAATTCGGAAGCGAGACACTCACGGCGAAGGCTTTGTCCGCCGTCGGCACAACGCCGCCGCCGGGCAGTTTGGCTCACGCGTTGCTGATCACCCCGCTTGATTCTGCGACCACCCGCAAGGGCTCCGACGTGGAGGCCTTGCTCTCGCAGCCGCTGTTGGACGGAACGCGCTTGATTCTCCCCCAGGGAAGCCGGCTGAAAGGCTCCGTGCTGCAGGTGCAGCCCGCGCGTCACTTTCGTCATAACGGGCAGCTTCGCATCACATTCCACGAGTTGGTCCTTCCCAGCGGAACGGCCCGAAGGGTAGAGACGAACATCCAGGGCATCCAGGCGGGTGCTGCGAACAACGCCCGGCTCGACACCGAAGGAGGTGTTCGGGCCACATCGCCCAAAACCATGTATCTTTCCACCGGCATCTCCGTGGGGCTCGCCTGGCTTGGAAGCGGAGGCAAAAGGGATGTAGGGCTGGCGGGTCCCGTCTCCGGTGGCGCCACCGCCTTCAAACTCATCGGAATCACGGTGGGTCTGATCGTCCGTTCCCACACCATCGGGATCCTGATGAGCGCCTACGGGGGCGGCCGAGCCATATACTCGACATTTATCGGACGAGGGCACGATCTCGCTTTTCCCAAAAACACAGTAATGGAGATCGGTTTCGGGAATAGCGCAGCCACACCCATGCCAGTCGGCCATTAGAGCATTGGGATTTAAGGATTCAAACCCCTCCACTAATCCTGGGTGCCCCATATCTGGCGCGCTCTTTGCGCCAAATGTGGGAACCACAAAGCTCCGCAGCGGGACGGGCTACTTTAAAAGAGAGATCCCCATTGCTCCTTAGTTTCGGCACCCATCCTGCTTTTTAACGGGAACCGGGGACGGGGCCTTGCGGATGACTCATCCATTTCGCCAATGCATCGCCATTCAGCTCCATGCGCACCAAGTCCAACTCGCCATGCTCGTAGTCGGCGATCAGCATGTGCAGGCCGTTGCCTTCTGGGCGCACGAAGATAACAGACTGGCTTCCCTCTCGTTGATTGCGTTCGTTGATGAACGGCTGCCACTCGGGTCCCAGATTCTTGCGCAGCAGAGACGTCAACTCCGGGTCGTCGAGTGCCGCTTTCAAATGGTCGAACTCAGCCACGCGGAGACCCTTCACCCCTCCGTGAGTAGCGACTCGCGCGCACAGACTTACCAGGCCCATCAGGGGAACTCTGGTTGCATGCGTATCATAGGTGCGCGCGACTTGGCTTATCAAGCCTTCGAAGTCGTCGCTGTCCGCGGCAAAGGTATAAAAGGTCGCGCCCACCAGTACCGCCGCAATTAAGGAAAACCGAAGCGGTATCATTTGCCGCCATCCTTGGCCGCATGCGCTGCAACCCCCTTCGGAATCCCGAAGCTGCCGCCCAGGTTGGAAAGCTCTGCCGGGTCCAGGGCGCCGGCGATGTATACCAAACTCAGTTCTTTCGGCTCCGCATCGAGCACGAACATGCCCTGCATTTTCCCGTTGACCATCTTCATGTAAATATCGGATCTCTCACCTTTCTTCGACTGCTCACGGACCATCGGCGACCACTCCGAACCTTTGAACTGGCTGCGGATGCGATCCAGGTCGGCGTCCGTGTACTGTCCTTCCTTGTCGAAGTCATATTCCCGGACATAGATGCCGTCGAGGTTTTCGATCATCCGCTTCGCCTCGTGGTCTTCATGCCTCCCGCTCATAAACTTGCCTGCAAAGGCCAGCATCTTCTTGTCCATGGAAACTTCTGTGTAGTTGCTGGCGCGAGCCGCCAGTTCTTTCTCCAGTGCGACTGGAAACGGCGGATTAATGCTCTGCGCTCCAGCCGATAGCGCCAGCAGGCAGCTTCCCAACGCTGTAAGAATGAGGCGGTTTCTCATTGCACATCTCCCTTGGCATCTCTCATTACCTTGTGCTGTACGTCATTCAGAGTGGCTGAGCTGATGTGCAGTGCGAGCATGAGTTGGCCTCGCGCGCGCTCTCCGGCCATATTCTCCTTTTGCTGGTGCTCCCAATAGCTACCCGCTAAAACCGCCAGCAGCAGGACCGCCGCGGCCCATGGCATCGCCGGAATCCAGAAACGGCGCTTTTTTTGAAGCAGCTCTGCCTCTGGCGCTCCAGCCAGGCGGGCCATCACCCGGGCAGAGAACCCTGCCGGCGCGGCACGCGGCCGCAGCTCTTTTCTAAGCAAGCGCTCGAGTTCTTCGCGTTCATCCACGCCGTGTGTACTCCTTCAAAGTGTCTTCAGCTTTAGCGCGCAGCAACTTCAATGCTCGTTGGAGATGGCTCTTCACCGTTGCCAGCGGCATTCCCAACGTTTCGGCGATCTCCCCTGGCGGCAGGTCCTCCTGATAGCGCAGGAGAACGACCGTGCGCTGCGCCGGCGGCAGAGTCATCAGCAGCCGCTCGACCTCCCATGCCAGGGAGAAAGACCCTCCTTGGGGCGGCGCTTCAGCCATCCACTCCTCCAGCTCGGCAGCTCCGTGGAGCGTGCGGAATCTGCGGCGCAACGCATCGGTCGCGCGATGAACTGCCACTCGCCGGAGCCACGCAGTCAGATGTTGGTCGGACGTGATGTCATTAAGCGCCCGGTACAACTCAAGGAAAACATCCTGGGCTACTTCTTCGGCGGTTCCGCGGTCACCGAGGACACGGTACGCAATGCTATAGACGCGCGACTGATGCGCTTCCACAAGCTCCCGAAAGCCGAGCGTGATCCCTGGCACTGGCCCTCCAGGCGGCTGCCTCAATCTGATATACGGTAAGGAACGCCGGCCGGAATGCAATCTGCGCATTTTATTTTGCAAAGACGTAGTATTCTTGGCGGCATGTTTCTTCGTTCTCTAATCCTCACGTTGGTGTTTACCGGCAGCCTCTTCGCGCAGGGTGGCCCGGACTGGACCAAGCCATTCCCTCCGTACCGTGTCATCGGTAATGTGTACTACGTGGGAAGCCAGGGACTTGCATCCTATCTCATCACCACTCCACAAGGCGACATCCTGATCAATAGCAGCTTCGAACGCAATGTCCCTCTCATCCGGGCAAGCATCGAAAAGCTGGGTTTCCGCTTCAGCGATGTAAAAATCCTTCTCATCAGCCATGCGCATGACGACCACTGCGCCGGCAGTGCGCTGGTCAAGAAGCTGACCCACGCAAAATACATGGTTATGGCCGGCGATGTGCCGGTGGTTGAGTCGGGAGGGAAGAGCGATTTCCACTACGGCGCCTCCCCGTCCAACTGGTACTCGCCGGCGAAGGTCGATCGCGTACTGCACGATGGCGACCAAGTTAGGCTGGGAAGAGTGGTGCTGACCGCGCACCTCACCCCCGGACACACCAAGGGCTGCACCACATGGACCCTGAGCGTGCCCGATCGGGGCAAGACCTATAACGTGGTGATCGTGGGCAGCCCTAACGTAAATTCCGGCTATAAGCTGGTGAATAACGCCAAATATCCCCAGATTGCACAGGATTACGAGCGTACCTTCCGCACCTTGAAAGCGCTGCCCTGCGACGTCTTTCTGGGAGCGCACGGGGATTACTACGGAATGCAGGCCAAGTATGCCCGCATGAAGCAGGGAGGCGCCAATCCGTTCATTGATCCGGATGGATACAAGAGCTACGTTGCGGAAAGAGAGCAGGCCTTCCAGGCCGAGCTGAAAAAACAATCGGAATAAATGGAAGCGCCCTGCTTTAGCAGAGAAACTAAACAGGCTGCGGGAAAACTATCGTTCTGTATCAGATCAGGACACGACTTCAGTCGATCCGCAACTCCATCTTATTTGTCATCTCGACCGGAGCGAAGTGCAGTGGAGCGACTGTCTGTTTTGTCAAGTGTGAATTTTTCCAATCACCTCATTGGGCCGCTGTAGCTCCCAGCATCGCAGGAGTTTTTTAAGGCATGGGAAATCTTTCGCTCTGATGTAGCGTTCAAAACTCCGGGAGGGAGCCAGGCTTGACCTCCCGGAGTCTCATCGTCGCGATGAGTTTCAGCCGAGTATTCCTTGGCGAGTTGCTCTCCAGCAGGAGCTCGCCTCCGCTTTGCTCGGATATCCGGATGCTGCAACCAAGCACCCTGGTTTGTCGAGGATTTACTCCACCATCCCTGCGACTGCGGCTAATCTCCCTTTAAATTCCAGCCACAGCCGGCTGGGCAAATTGTTGGCGCACTTCGCGAGCCTTAGCATTGAGCCGCACCAGCAACTTGTGCGCCAAGGCAACGCGGATAACTTTTTTCGGCTTGCCGGCTCGAATCAAGCGCTCGCGGAAGGCGATAAAATCCGGATGATAACGGCCCACTACGCCAGCCACCACGAAGAGGATGTCGCGGATGCTTCTCCGTCCTCCACGCACCGGACGTTTGCCCTGAGTCTGGCCGCTGTCGCAGGCCAGCGGGGCCACGCCGGCCAGTTTGCCAATCTTCTTGTTGGAAAGCATACCTATCTCCGGCAGCTCGGCCATCAGACGAGCGACGGTACGATCAGCCATCCCCTTGATGGTGCGGAAGCTCTCATCCAGTTTGCGCCAGAGAGGATCGATGGCAATCATCTCGGCAATGGCCGCTTCCATGGCGCGGATCTGCGCCCCCAGAAAGGTGAGGGCCTGGCTAAAGGAATCCAACACTGTTGCCTCGGTGACCAGACGGCGCTGGTTGCGCTGCGTGGTCCGCAGGTCGGTAAGCTGACGCAAGCGGATGACCAAAGCCTTCAGCCGTTGCTGCTCGGCCGAGGCCGGCTGACAGGCGATGCATTTTTTGGTCTCTGCAAACCAAGCAATCACCCCGGCATCGATGGCGTCGGTTTTCTCCAAAAAGCCCATGGATTTGGCAAAATCGCGCACCGCCCGAGGGTTGAGGATGGCCACCGGGAGGGCTCGCGCCCAGAGCAGGGCGAAGGGTTGTTTCTCGTATCCTCCGGTGGCCTCCATGGCGACCAGATGCACTTGCTGCCCCTGACAGAATTCGGCCAGCGCGGCAATGCCTTCCGGGGTATTGGCAAAGGAAGCCGCCGGTCCCTGCTGGCCGATGCGAACATCCAGAGAATTCAACGAAACATCCACTCCACAAACCATGCGATTCGCTCCACAATAAAAGAGTAGGTTGCTGAGTCACGGTAACCTGCCTTGTGCGTACGACTGTGCCTCAGGCGACTGTTCGGTTGTACGTGACAGCGGCGGCGGTCCCAAAGCTCCACTGCGGTTGTTGCCGGAGAGATTGCGGGCGCCGTCCACCGCGTGGGAGAGCCGATGGCCATCGGCCCTCCCACTACGACATTTTCACCAAAAATGCCGCTACCATCTAGATACAAGAGATCTGCGGTTCAATCCCCCACACTTAAACGCACCTTCGAGGGGCAGGCCTTCACCGGCTGCGGAAAAACTATGGCCTCTATCAGGGCGCGACTGGTAGGTCGGGGTTTCAGCCCCGACTGCCGTAACTGCTTGAAACTCGATCGGCTTTAGCCGCTGAGGGAACACTTTTGGCTCTCGTTCCTCCCCCTCGGTCTTTTAGCCCTGGCAACTTCGCGATGCCAGCTGAACATTTTGTAAGCGGGCATCTTTCCTAAACTGGGCTGCATGGCGGTTGTCCTCTCTTCTGGGTGGCCGGGTCGTGAGAGCTACGAACCACATTCTGGCATGCGATCCGAGCAAGGCCTCGAACGGCAGAGTCACTCCGGTCTGCTGGAGCGGTTCGTGAATGGTCGCGCGGTCGAGCGCGCTTTGCCACCATCGGCTGGATGGACTGGTCGGAGATCGAGCGAGCGGTCATGCTGGACGAACTCCCGAGATCCGACGCTACGGCAGTTTAGGAAATGGTGTAGACCGAAGCCACTATTGCCAAGCCGACGCGACTAGCAGGGAGCGGCGGCCTCGAGCAAATTGGAAAAGACCACAGTATTTCCTAAACTGCCTTAGAACGAGTACCTGGCGCCTAGCTCCAGTTCCCGCCCACCTCCATTTGCACTTCCCGGAGCTGCATTTGACGTCGTGATTTTGCCCGCTATGGACGAATTCACATATCTGGCTGAGTTTGCAGACGGGTTGCCGAAATTGGTGTGGTTGAGGGCGTTGAAGGCGTCAAACCGGATTTGTAACTGGTGGTGTTCATTGTATGGCATGTTGAAAGTCTTGCCGATGGACATATCGAAATTTTGGTAGCCCGGGCCGTATAGCATGTTGCGACTCGTATCTCCGAGGAAACCCGGGGCCGGCTCCGGAAAGGCCGCGAGGTTCACCCATTGGCCGCTGCTTCCGGCCGTTTTGTGGGACTGGAAAAAGCTCTGTCCGGGGAGGTAATTCGGCCGGGTCGCCGATGTGCCGCCGGAAATGGTATTGGTACTGGCATTGTTATCGTTGTACCCCATGTTGAAGGGTAGGCCGGTCTGGAGGGTGCCGAGGACACTGACTTGCCAGCCGCCGATCGCCGCATCCACGATCTTCGACGAAGGCGCGTACAGCATGCCTGGGCCGATGGGCAGGTTGTAAATGAGCGAGGCGACCACGCGATGCTTCACATCGAAGTCCGAAGGCCCGTATTCGCAGCTGATGCAGAGATCATTCTGCGGGAAAAGCTGCGACGACTGGGTGCGGATCCCGCTGGTGTCGTCCAGCGATTTCGCATAGGTGTAGGAGCTGATCAGGTTGAAGCCGTTGCTGAAACGCTTGTTCACCTGGAAGGTGAAGGCGTTGTAATTCGCGTTGCCTATGTCGTGCACCAACTGAATCACACCATAGTTCGGGTAGGGCGTACGCTGCAGGATGCTCTTAGGCGATCCATTCGCATTGTACCCAGCGGCGCCGAGCAACCCGTACGGAACCGAATAATTGGCATTGCGAAAGCCATAAAGATGATCGCTTTTCGAGCCCAGGTATCCGGCTTCGATCTGCCAATTCTGGCCGAGTTGCTTCTGGACATCGAGCAGCCAGACCTCGCTGTACGTAGTTTTGTGCCTGTACGCATTGGAGAAGGAGTAGGGCGGCGGGATGTTGGCAACGGAGCCGCTGGCCACCGCGTTGCCCCAGTTGATGGTGGCCAGGCCGGCAGTTCCCCCCCCAGAGGTTGTCGTGACACGCCCGGCCAGGTTACGAGCCACATCGAAGCGGGCGTTGGCGGTGTCATGGTCGTAATACAAGCCAAAGCCCGAGCGGATGACCCATGTACTAGTCGGCGTGTAGGCAATGCCCAGGCGAGGCGCCCAGTTGCCGTATTGGGTCTGCATGAGCGAATTGGGGAAATTGCCGTTGGCGCACTGCGGCGCCGGATTGACAGGGCTGCCACTGGAGGTGACCCAGCGGACGTTCACCCCCTGATACGCGTCACTACAGTTGCCTTGGCGTCTATACAGGGGCCACTGGCTCTGAGGCTCCGGCCCGGAAACGAAGGGACTTATGGGCGAGTTATTGGTTTGCAAATCCACGATGAACTCCTGCCCCAGGGTGTTGTGCCAGGGCGGAGTCAGCTCATAGCGGAGGCCGGCCGACACGGTTAGCTTGGGCGTGAGCTTGTAGTTATCGTCGAAGTAGGCGGCCTCGACGTTGCGCTTGTAATTGGCCTGCGCGATCTGCACCGCATACGCCGATGTGTAAAGCTGGCCGAGCAGGAAGTCGGCGAACGCGGAGCCGGTTCCGTTCACCAGTTTCCCAGGTGAGCTGGCCTCAGCGGTGGCGTTGGCCTGGGTGGTGAATGAGCCGCGGGAAAACTGGTTGCCCAGCTCATTAAAGGTCTGCCGCTCGTAGGCGAAACCGAAGGAGATGGAATGCTTGCCACGCACCCAGGTGATGTTGTCGTTGATCGAGATATTGGGGTCCTTGGTCACATACGGACCGTCGGAGCTGTCGCCAAGCCCGCTGTAGATATCTCCTGTAAAGCCTACGGCGGGAATGCCCCAGGTTGCAGGAATTCCGGGTTGAAGGCCGGGGATCCCGAGCTTGCCCACGGCGTTATTGACGCCCTGCGAGTACAGGCCGAGAGAATTGTAGAAGTTGGTCCAGCCAAACGTGGCCACGTTGACGACCGTGGGAGAGGGGGTCCAGGTGTGGGAGCCCATGTACTGGTAGTAGCTGGTGATGATATTGCTGCCGGTTGTTCCGCCCGCCGTCTGGAACATCGCGGTGGGGTTGGTTTCCAGGCCATTGCTGAAGCGGAAGGCAAACTGCTGCTTCGATGACATGTAGTAATCGCCGCGCACGTTGAAGCCGTCGTGATTGTCCCTTTGGGATCGGAGGTACGTGTAATTGTTCTGGAATAGCGTGTTCTGAGCTGGGGCGTAGAACAACTGGATGAACTTAAGCGAGGTAGGATCGATGCGGCTCGTGGGAATGACATTACCCGGGAACTGTTTCCTGCCCGTGCCATCGGGGTTCCCAGTGGAGGGATCGTAGATAGGGACAACGGATCCGCTTGCGGTTGTCTTGTACTGGCTGAAATCGCCGCCCAGAACGGCCTGTGTCGGCAGGGTCAACGCTTGATTCGAGAAACTGATTTGGGAATACCATTCGTCGTTGACCATGAAGAAGAAGCGATCCTTGCCGTTGAAGACGTGGGGAATCGAAATCGGTCCGGTGAGCACGAATCCGTAGTCGTTGTATTTATAGGGGAGCGCCTTCGGGGGAGGAGTGGGATAGAAGTAGTTATACCCGAGTGCATCCGCGTAGTTGTTGCGAAGGAAGTAGAACCCGGCGCCGTGATAATTGTTGCTGCCGCTCTTGGTAACCACGTTGACCTGGGTTGCGTTGTATCCGTACTGGGCGGGATAGACGCCGGTTTGCACCTTCATTTCCTGGATGGCGTCGATGGAGGGCTGGACCACATAGCTGTTGAAGTCCACGTCGGAATTGTTGATGCCATCGAGCGTGTAGTGGTCGAACATGATGCGCGAGCCGCCCACCGAGATGGTCTGGTTGGCGCGGGCGCCGCCCTCCCGCGCGCCGGCCTGGCCTTGGGTCGGTGACACGACGTTCGCGTTCGCCGAGAGCGCCGCCAGGTTCAGGTAGTTTCTATTGTTCACCGGCATCTCGGCGAGGGTCTGAGTAGGAACCACGGTGCCAAGGGAGGAGTTCTGCGTCTGGAGCAGCACACCCGTGGCGTTCACGGATACCGTTTGCGTCACCTCACCGACCTGGAGCGTGAAATTCTGGGTCAACGATTGCTGCACCTGCAGTTGCACGTTCCGAGCGGTTGCGACCTTGAAGCCCGGATGGGTGGCTTCAACGTCATAGACTCCTGGCGGAACGTCCGGGAACGTGTAGTCGCCGGCGCTGGTCGAAACGGTGGTGCGGGCAGTGTTCGTGGCCGTGTTGGTCAGGGTGATAGTGACGCCGGGAACCACTGCCCCCGTCGTGTCGCCGACATGTCCTAAGATGGTACCGGCGGTCTGCGCAGAGAGGCTGGCGGCCGATACCACCGCGAAAATACACGTAAAGATGCAGCAGGTTATGAATGCACTGCGTCGTCTGAGCAAGTGGAAGGTCGCCGGAGCCATCTGTACGCCACTGGGCGATTCCTCTATGACCTGGGAAGTAGGAAAGAGAGATGGCGCAATGCGCCAATTTCCTGATACACCACTGACATGATTGTTCAACATGATCGACTTTAACCTCCTCTGCTGAGAGCAGCCTCATTCGAATTGACTGCGAACGACCAACAGTTTTAAACCGAGGGAGCAAAATCGTATGGGTTTCGGACATCTGTATAAGTTTTCGCCGCAGGCAATCGGTGTAGAGGTCGAATGCCGGATGTCCGCCGTCGCGTCAATGTCTTCGGGTGGAACCGGCTCCCAAGCCACATCAGCTTGAACGGCTCCAGCGCTTTCGCGACTTTCTTGCCGGTCGGAGCATCGTAGCGGCCATGCAAATCGCAGGCAAGATCCATGTTGGTAGGAATGGACTCGCGCACATGCGAAAGCCACTTCACCATGCGATCAATCTCGCCGTTGCTTGCAGTCCAGTTAGCAGAATCGAAGCGCACGGGATCCCTGGCATCATCAAGGCGGATCTTCATAGCTGTAAAGCCTTGAGCCTTAATCCACGATCCGAACTTTGTCGCGAAACTTTCCGCCCATAAGCTGGTACACGGGTAATCCCAGGGCGCTGCAAGATCCCACAATGCAATTTCGACATCTGACAGAGCGGTGTTCATTGCCTATCTTGCAATTCTGCAGTGCCGGGGTCCCGGCGTTCTTGCGTATCTCGCCGGATCTAGCGGGTTGCATAATATACAATTAATTTTGCGGCGGCAATACTAGCATGCGGCCCGAAAAGAGTCAACAAGTGAATTTGAATTCTACCGAAGGGGGTGTGCGATATAAGGTGACGATTCGGGGGTTCTCTTTTTGCGGCATATGACCGAGCGTAATAGTACGTTCGGCAGAGGAGGCGGTAAATGCCCGACTCGCTGGTTGACCTTCGGAGAAGATATCGTTCGGCGCGAACGAGAGGAAATGCAGAAAGCCATCCAGCTGGATCTGCCCGGCGGCGGCGGCCAGCCGATTCCGGTTCTCTATGTCGAAATGGATGGGACCGGAGTGCCGGTGGTAAAGAAAGAAACGGTGGGCCGCCAAGGCAAAACGGACGGTCAGCCGGCCCATACGCGGGAAGCCAAGCTGGGATGTGTGTTGATGCCATCGCCAAAGCGCATCATCAGAGCCCCGGCACACATCGCTATAACAACCGCAGAGCATTCTCCCTATAGACCTTGCAAAGAACATTGTCCGGGAGCCTCAGGCCGTAGATATTCCATCGTCCCTGCCGCGAAGCATGCGTCGGATATTCGAAGTATTCGTCCGCGGTTTCGAGAAGGCGGTAGTAAAGCCGATACATTGAGATATCTGGCGGCAAGTCCGTACCGAACAGGATGCGATCTTGAAAGCGCACAAAGAATTCACGGGCGGAGTAAGGCTGGCGCCCCAACTCCGAAGCTCGCGCGCTGATATCGACCAAAACATTTGGACACGCCTCAAGCATGGCTGCCGCCCGTTCGAGATTCTCCCCGCTCTCCGCCACGTGGGCGGCTATGAAGGTCGTCCTCGGATGACGCGCGAATACCCGGTCTCTCTGCTCGAGAAGTTGCTGCTTGCAGTAACGCGCGCCATAAAAGCTCCATTCCGGATGCGCAGCCAGCTCTTCATACCGCTCATTTTGCGCGTCGATCGGCAGAAAAAAAGCCTCCGGATCGGCAGTGTGAAACATCACCGGGATTCCAAGCTCTGCGGCCTTATCAAAAATTGGCGCCAGGCGATCGTCATCCACCCGTAGTAGCTCGCCCGATGCATCCCTTACGCTCAGACCAAGGTCTTTCCAGAACTTGATTCCTCTCGCTCCTCGATCCACCAGGCGTTCGATTCGATCCAAAGCGACAGCTACAAAATCCGCTCTCTCGATGCCCGACCAGTCCATCCAGCCGATAGTGGCAAAGCGTGCCCGGTCGGCCAAATGAAAGCGATCGATCATGCGCAGAGCCTCTGGCCCCGTTTGCATCGTGATATTTACCACCCGCTCCACCCCGCAGGCGTCCATGATCTTCAGCACCTCGCGCGGATCCTGCGCATCGAGGTGGTTGTGGTAATCGATCGCCGGAAACCGCGGCCTCTCCACGTCGTGAACAGGCGTGGTCAGCATGGATCGGGGCTGAAACTCGCTGAGCGGCAAGCTTACCGCTGCCTTGGCCGATACCATCTCAACGAACTTGTCTGTCATGATTGATCCTTCTCAGTATCATGGAAAAGCCGTTCGCGAGCAGCTCTCGCTCCACGGGCATGTCTTTAGGCAAGCCATAAAGAACTAAATCCAGATTGATTTCGCCGGCAATGCTGATATCTATCTTGACCATGAGAATATGCTTAAGTCTTTACTGTATACGGGTAGCGAGAAAGAGGCCGCGGCATCCTATGCCCATCAAAAACGCTTTCATAGCGATCGCAGGATTTTCAGCCGGTTGCGCGCTTGGTGGCGCGGTTCTCGCGCAGGCGCAACCGCCCTCGGCAGGCTTCCATCTTTCCACCCCGAATTTGACCGTCACCGTGCGAAGCGCCGGCCGCAGCTTCAAAGGCCTGCATATCCAAAACCACATCGGTGGCGGCGCTGGTGGGAGAACGCTCGATTTTCCTGAGGCATTCACTCTGGTGATGAAAGATGGATCGCTGCTCCGTTCAACCGCGATGCCAATGTCACAGCCTTTGACGCAGTCAACTCTCAAACCGGTGGCAAACGCCCAACGGCTTGGCGACCGCCTTCAAGGAAAGGAGGTTTGCGCAACCTTTGCCGGCAGCGCGCGGGGAGTGAGCGTGCGCTGGTGCGCGATAGCGCGCCAGGGCGAGGATTACTTTCGTCAACAGGTCAAAATCGCAGCACTCAAGCAGGACCTGCCGATCGCCGAAGTGCGTCTGCTCGGGTTCGCCGATGAGCACGCGCACGTACAGGGAACCGTTAAGGGGTCGCCAATCGTAGATGGGAACATGTTCTTTGGCTTCGAGCATCCGCTCTCCACAAGCAGCGTGAAGCAAGGGCAAGTGAGCGCTTCTATTGTGCGCGATCTGCCGCTGCGCGCCGGTCAGAGCGTCTCTTATTCTGCTGTCGTCGGCGCAACCGATCCCGGCCAGATGCGCCGCGCTTTTCTTCGTTATCTCGAAAACGAGCGTCCCCGGCCCTATCGGCCATTTCTTCACTACAACTCCTGGTATGACCTCGGGTATCAGAACAGATACGACCAGGCCGGAGTGCTGGACCGGATCCACTCTTTCGGAACCCAACTGGTTACCCGGCGAGGAGTTCGCCTCGATTCCTTTCTCATGGACGACGGCTGGGATGATCCCAATAGTTTGTGGAGTTTCGCTAAGGGCTTTCCCGATGGCTTCACAAAAGCCGCTCAAGCAGCCGAGAAATACCATGCGGATATGGGCGTCTGGCTCTCTCCCTGGGGCGGTTACGCCAAACAAAAACAGGAACGGATAGCCTTTGGGCGCGAGCATGGGTATGAAATCGTCAAGGGTGGCTTCGCGCTCTCCGGGCCGAAATATTACGCCAAGTTCGAGCAGAGCTGCCTCAATATGACTCGCCAGTACAAAGTGAATCAGTTTAAATTCGATGGGACGGGCAATGCCAACAGCGTATTTCCCGGCAGCGCGTTCGATAGCGATTTCGACGCCGCTATCCACTTGATTGGCCGTCTGCGCCAGGCAAAGCCAGGCATCTTTATCAATCTGACGACGGGTACGGCTCCATCTCCCTTTTGGGTCTTCTATGCGGATTCCACCTGGCGCGGCGGAGATGACCACAGCTTCGCCGGAGTGGGCAGTTCTCGTCAGCGCTGGATTACATATAGAGACCAGGAGACCTATCGCAACATTGTGCGAAGAGGGCCGCTTTATCCGCTGAATTCGCTGATGCTGCACGGAATCATCTACGCGCGCTATGCGGAGGGGTTGAAAACAGATCCGCAGAAAGACTTTGCCGACGAAGTTCACTCTTACTTCGGGAGCGGCACTCAGCTTCAGGAGATGTACATTACCCCTGGGCTGCTCATCCCTCATGATTGGAACACTCTTGCAGAAGCCGCACGTTGGTCGCGTGCGCATGCTGGCATCCTTAAGGATGTGCATTGGATCGGAGGAGATCCGGGAGAGTTAGAGGTATACGGATGGGCCGCCTGGAATCGCAACCAGGGCATCGTCACACTCAGAAATCCGTCCGATCACCCACAAACCTTCGCCCTCGATGTGCAGACCGCATTTGAGCTACCGAAGGCAGCGGCGCAAACCTATACCGTGCGCGAAACCTGGAAGACGGCGCATCCTGGCAACTTTCCGAAGCTGCTCGCCGGCCATCCGTTCCAAGTGGAGCTCTCGCCATTTGAAGTCCTGACGCTGGAGGCTACGCCCAGCAGTTGACGGTTGAGCAAATGCTTCCTCGGCATTGCTTACCCGGGTACCTGTCTCTTCAACTCCGGCGAAGACTCCGGACCATTTGCCTGCCTATAATGCCGCTATGACTTTAACCCGCCGCTCGTTTGTATCTGGAATGCTTGCTACTCCGCTCGCTGCCTCCTACTCCGCATCTGCCCGGGCGGCGCCTTCAATGAAAATTACCCGCATTGAGACGGTCTACTGGAATACTCGTGACGATGCTCCCTTCTGGCCTCATTGGACGTGGGTGAAGATCGATACGGATGCTGGCGTATCGGGCATCGGAGAAACGTATCCTCGCAACGCCGTCGAAGCCGAGGTAGTGCACGCTATCGCTCCTCTGCTGATTGGTTCTGATCCCAGGGATATCGAGCGGATTTGGGCAGACCTTTATCGCGCCTTCGATTTTCAGATCGCCGGTGGTGCGGAGATGCGAGTGCTCAGCGCGGTGAATCTGGCCCTTTGGGATTTGTTGGGAAAATCGCTGAACGCGCCCGTCTACCGCTTGATTGGCGGAAAGGCCAATCCGCAAGTCCGCTTGTACAACACCTGTTTTCCTTACAAGTACGACTTCAATCGTGAGCCGGAAAAGATTATGCGAGAGCTAATCGACACCCGCGGCATCAAGGCGATCAAAATCTGGCCGTTCGATGGCGCGGCCAAGCGCAGCAAAAATCAGTACATCACATGGGACGATATCGGCCAGGCGCTGGTCCCGGTGAAGAAGCTGCGCGACAGCTTCGGTTACGAAATCGAGATAGCTATTGAATTCCATGGACAATGGAACCTGATTTCTGCGATCCGCATCGCCCACGCGCTGGAGCCTTATCGGCCAATGTGGCTGGAAGACATGCTCATGCCAGGCAATTATCGCCAATATCACGAACTAACCCAGGCAACTGCGCTGCCGCTGACCGTAGGCGAACGCATTGCCGGCAAAATGCAGTTCGACCAGCTTTTGGAATCGCGAACGCCAAAGTTCGTTATGTTCGACATCACATGGTGCGGCGGATTGACCGAGGCGCGCAAAATCGCCGCCATGGCGGACGCTCAAGAGTTGCCAATTGCGCCGCATACCGCCGGAGGGCCGCTGCTGTTTTACGCATCCACACATCTCTCGACATCGTGTCCGAATGTCTGGATCCAGGAGAGTTGCCAGCGGTTTTACGAACATGACTGGCCGCTTATGTTGGAAGACCCGATCGCCCCGGAAAACGGCTTCATCGAGGTTCCAGAGGAACCGGGCTTTGGGATGCGGATCAAGCCCGAAGCGTGGAATCACCCAGCCTCCATCCACAGAGTGACAGGCCGGTCTTAGGGCACTTTCACCCACGTCTTGTTGTCCGGTTTTGCCTTTCTTTCTGTCATTCCCGAAGGGAATCTGCTTCTGGTCTCTCGAGCATGCTCGTTTTGTGGAATCCAGTCCTTGAGTCGCTGCCAATACGAACAGCAGATTCCCTGCGGGAATGACAGACTAGAAAAGCAACTGCCGTTTCTTAGGTCCAGCTGGCAGGAAGCTACTGGTGCTCTTTTAATATCTCCTCGATCCGTTCCTTGGGAACCGACAGATGATCTTCATTTTGTTTCAGCCACGCGCGATAATCCTGCTCGATCGGCGCGGACCAACGCGCGTCGATCTGCCCGGCGGTGTATTTTCCCTCCTCCAGCCGCTGGTGTCCGAAGAGGTCGCGCAAATGCGTCTCCTCGGAACTCTTCACTACAGCTTCCGCCAACTGCGGCGGAATGAAGATCACGCCGCCATTCCTTCCCAGGACTACATCGCCCGGCATCACCAGCACATGACCAATCCGTGTGGGAGCATTGATGCTTACCATAGTTGAATTGAGTAGTTTGCCCGAGCGAAGAGAGCCGTAATGGTGCGAGGGGTCGTAGAAGCGCACGAACGAGGTGAAGTTCTGTAATTCGTTCAATCCGTTGATATCCCGCACTGCTCCGTCGTAGACGATGCCATTCCCCGACTTGGCATAAATTGCATTGCCTACGTTATCGCCGATCGAGGGCCCATCGACCTTCAGGCCGAAATGGTCGCAGACGTACACATCCCGCTTCTGCAGCATATCCACCGGCCAGGCGTTGGTGTCGCCGATCCGATGGTCCTTCACGCCCTGGGCTTCGATCACCTTTTGAACATCCGGCCTTCCCGGCATCCACTCCGCCGTCAGCGCCCGTCCCACCAGCACTTGATTGGGATGAATGGAGAGCCAACCGTCTTCATACTGATGCATAAAACCCGCGCTCTCCAGTGTCGCCCACGCTTCTTCGAGCGTGACCGTCTTCATCCGGTCAAGGATGCCGTCCGGTACCTTGGGCCGGCCGTCGGTAAACCGCTCCCCATGCCACTCCGGCGTGTATTTGATCACGTCCTCGCGGGTAAAAAAGCCCTGCTGCGCCCGGGCGTTAGGAAGCGCCGCCACCACCGCCGCCCAGCACACCACCCCCGCTACTATTCCCTTAAGTGTTTGCCCTGCCATGTGTGTACACCCCACCATTGCTATGCTTTCCCTGACGGTTCAAACCACGGTGTTCCGGGAATCCGCGCTCGCCGCGCCACCTCTTCATTCATTTCGACCCCGATGCCCGGCTTATCTGTAACTGTGACATACCCATTGTGGATAATCTCGCCTTCCTTCACCCAGCCTGTCCAGAGATCCATATGGTTGATCCAGTGCCATTCGCAGACCAGGAAGTTTGGCACCGATGCGCAAACGTGGGCCGACGCCATGGTGCCGATGGGAGAGACGACGCAATGCGGTGCGAAGGGAACATAGTACGCTTGCGCCATATTGGCGATCTTTCGTGCCTCCGAAAGGCCGCCAACCTTCTGGATATCCGGCATGATGATATCCGCCGCGCGTTTCTGCAGCAGCTCGGTGTATCCCCAGCGCATATATAAATTCTCGCCGCAGCAAATCGGCGTCGTTGTCGAATGACGGATATCGGCCATAGCGTCGATGTCCTCCGGCGGAACCGGCTCCTCCAACCAAAGCAGCCGGAAAGGCTCCAGCGCCACTGCCACCCGCTTTCCCGTTGTCGCGTCATAACGGCCGTGCATATCGCAGGCCAAGTCCATTTCCTTCGGAATAGACTCACGCACGTGCTTTACCCAACTAATCATGCGGTCGATCTCGCCATTGCTCGCCGTCCAATTCACCTTGTCGAAACGCATTGGGTCGTTTGCGTCATCCAAGTCGATCTTCATGGCCGTAAAGCCTTGTTCTCGAATCCAGGGAAGCTTCCGGTCCGACTCGGCTCCGATAGGATTTTCCATGTCGGAGTCGCAGTAGATGCGCACCTTGTCTCGGAATTTGCCTCCCAGCAATTGATAGATCGGCAACCCCAAGACCTTGCCTGTCAAATCCCATAGCGCGATTTCCACTCCTGTTAACGCGGTGATGTACTGTCCGCCCTGGGCGCCGGCGAAAATCCCCGACACCCGCACCTTCTCCCACAGCGCGTCTACGTTCAATGGATCTTGCCCTATGAGCATCCGGCGAAAGCCATGTACCAGCGCAGCCGTTCCAACCGCTGCGTCGGTCGACTCCCCCTGGCCATAGATTCCCTGATCGGTGTAAACGCGCACGTGCGTCTGTGGTCCATGCACATTCACCTGGGCCGTACGGATATCCGTGATTTTCAGCTTCGGCCGCTGCTGTGGAGAACTTGTCTCCTGAATCGCTGCCGCTAAGGACGGGAGCGCGAAAGCTCCCGCCACTGGTAGAGCCGCGCTCCTCAGCATCGACCTACGTGTGTATTTATTCATGAGGTCCCTTTTCTATTGATTTGTGGTTTACTCCCTATTAGCGTGGCCGCATCAGTTGCTGCCGCGCGAATTAGGGAGCTTGGGTTAGAAAGTTAACTTGAGCGAGCCCTGAAGATCGCGGTTATCGACGCCGAGGACAGTGGAGGTAATCGCGGTCGAAGTTTGGGACGGGGTGGGGAGAATCTTGCCTCTGAAACCCCACTTTCTCGACGCCAACACGGTAGTTTCCAGGAGGAAGAAAGGGAATCACATAATTCCCGTCCTGGCCGGAGACCATGGTTTGGGTCGTCCCTCTGGCGATATTGGTTACTGTTATGGTAGCGCCAGCGATCTCCGCCCCGCTCGCATCATGCACGGTGCCCACGATGGTGCCGCTGGTCTGGGCCAGCACGGCGGAAGCTGAAAGCATGATGAAACCCGCATACACCCCAAAGCGCCTCAACATAAAATTGGTCTCCCTTTGACTATGTCTTCTTCGTCTTTGTCGCGGATTTGTTGGACAGGGCAACAATCGTTGCCCAAATCGATGAAGAACCGGGCAGTAGCTGCGGCAACTTGGGGATTGAGATGACTACCGGCATCGCGGACGACCTCCGTCCGGCAGTTCGTATTATGCATCAGGCTGTGCATTCCGCCGGCACGAACACTATCACGGCATTAAAAAAACAGTCAAGATAAATTTCCTTCATCCCAGCCAAGGCTACAATTGCCGGAGATATCCATTAGTGTGGTGGTGCGGAGGATGCCCCCCGATTCATGCGGGGTAGGAGCGCTTCAGCGCTCCAGGAAAGGTTGGATTTTAAGGTTGGATTTTGATGATGCGCTTTAGCACTGGCATCGGTAAATCTAGGGCTAAAGCTCATCTCAAGATCAAGCGCATTCCGCCAAAGGGCTTTCAAAGGAAGACATTCACATGTTGCGATTGATCCGGGAACTCGTTCACCCATATCGCGGAACCTTGCTGGTGATTCTGCTCGCCATGTTTGTCGAAACTCTGATGAGCCTGGCTGCGCCGTGGCCTTTGAAAGTGATCCTGGACAACGTGGTCGCAAGCCACCACCTTCCTAAATTTCTGGATTCGCTTCTTGGCTCGGCATTCGGCACATCTTTGGGTCACGGGAAAATGGAAATCGCCGCACTTGCGGCCCTTGCCGTGGTTCTGATCGCGGCCCTCGGCTCGCTGGCTTCCTTCGTGGATAACTACTACACGGAAAGCGTAGGCCAAGCGGTGGCGCATGATCTGCGCATGCGCACTTACGAGCATCTCCAGCGTCTCTCATTGTCCTATTACGACACCCATCCGACCGGCGCGCTCTTGAGCACCATTACAAGCGATATCCAAACCATTCAAAACTTCGCCTCCGCCTCGACCCTCGGTATCGTTGTCGACCTGTTTACCATTCTGGAGATGCTCGGCCTGATGTTTTGGCTCAATTGGGACTTTGCCTTGATCGCGGTGGGCATTACTCCCTTTCTGCTCTTCTTCGTGTCGCGCTTCAAGCAATCGGTAAAAAAGGCCACGCGCAACGTTCGTTTGCGGCAAGCCGACATGGTCTCGGTCGTCCAGGAAGGCCTGGAGTCGGCGCGCGTGGTGGAAGCCTTTGGGCGCGAGGATATGGAAGAAGAGAAGCTTGGAGGGGCAAGCCTGGCCACCGTGAATGCAGCCCTCAAAGCGCGGAAAGTGAAAGCCCTTCTTTCTCCTATCGTGAATGTGACCGTCGCTCTCTGTACGGCCTTCGTGCTCTGGCGCGGCGCTTCGCTCATCCTTGCCCGCGTTATGACCATAGGCGCACTCACCGTATTTCTTGCTTATCTAAGCAAGTTTTTCAAGCCCGTGCAGGATCTTGCCAAGATGACAAACGTGGTCGCGCAGGCGGCTGTCGGAGTGGAGCGCGTCCGGGCAATTCTTGAAACCGACACTGTGATTCCGGAGAGCCCGCAAGCGCAGGAAATAGAGCCGGTTCGCGGCGAGATTGTCTTTGATCATGTGGCGTTCGCCTATGATAAGGAGGCGCCCGTGCTGCTGGACGTCAGCTTCACCATCAGCCCCGGGCAGTCTGTCGGGATCGTAGGTCCCACCGGCGGTGGCAAATCTACCGTCGTGAGCCTGATACCCCGTTTCTATGATCCGACGGCGGGCCAAGTCAGACTCGACGGCGCCGATATCCGGCAGTACAAGCTACGCAGCCTTCGCGATCAGATTGGATTCGTGCTGCAGGATACGGTGCTTTTCCGCGGAACCATACGCGACAACATTGCCTACGGGCGTCCCGGGGCCACCGAGCAAGAGATTCAAGAGGCTGCGAAACTTGCCAATGCGGAGGAGTTTATCCTGCGGATGCCGCGCCTCTACGATACCTTGGTGGGGGAGAAGGGGCTCACCCTTTCCGGAGGTCAACGGCAACGGATTGGCATTGCCCGCGCTATCGTTCGCAATAGTCCGATACTGATTCTCGATGAACCAACAGCCGCTCTCGACACCGAGTCGGAGAAGCTGGTCATCGAAGCTCTGGAGCGGTTGATGAAGGGCCGAACAGTAATCACGATCGCGCACCGCCTTAGCACCATCCGCGATGCCGATAAAATTATTGTGCTCAAAGGCGGGGTGGTGGCTGAGCAGGGAACCCATGACGACCTGTTGGTCCTGGGTGGAGTCTATGCCAATCTCTATCACATACAGGTCGATCCGGCGCCGGAGAAAACTAACGTTATAGTCTAGATCTCCGGTCCGCTACCATATGGAGGCAGTATGTCCCGCTCCCTGATCGTTCTTCCCGAAGACTCGGCCCAGCCCATCCTTGACGCCATCAACGGAGCGGCGAAATCGCTTCGCATCAAAATGTTTATCTTCTCCGATCCGTCGCTTCTCCAGGCCGTGATCGCCGCCCAGCGCCGTGGAGTTAGGGTCCAGGTCATGCTCAACCCAGCTAGGCGCAGTGGCGAAATCGAAAACCAGGAATCGCGCAATGCGCTCCAAGCGGCCGGCGTCGAGGTGATCGACAGCAATCCAGCCTTCGATCTCACCCACGAAAAGTCAATGGTCGTGGACGATACCATCGCTTTTGTGAAGTCTCTCAACTGGGAGACCAGGAACCTCACTGGAACCCGCGATTATGCTGTGCTCACGGATCATGAGCATGAGGTTGCGGAGATCAAGGAGTGCTTCATCGCGGACTGGAACCGTAAGCAATTCAATCCAGGCGAGAGCGCGCATCTCATCTGGTGCAAGGGAAATGCGCGCGACCGTATTGCGCAACTGATAGACCGCACCAGGCACACGCTCTTCGTGCAGAACGAGCGCTACCAGGATTCGATTATCATCGAGCACCTGGTGCGGGCCAAGATGCGCGGCGTCAAGGTTCAGGTGATGGCGCGTCCGCCCCACACTTTGAAAGAGGAAAAGCTGGTCGAGGGCGTAGGCGGCCTCCGCATCATGGACGATGTGGGCATCGAGATTCACAAGCTAAAGCATCTGAGACTTCATGCCAAGATGCTGCTCTCGGACGGAGAGCGGGCGATCGTGGGATCGATCAACCTGACGCCCGGCAGTTTTGATAGCAGACGCGAATTGGCGATTGAGGTTGCCGATGAGAACGTTATTAACAGGTTAGATGAGGTCGTTCGCCACGATTGGAAGCATTCCCACGCGCTCGACTTAAGTGATAAAGGCCTGCTAGACGACCTGGTCAATCGCCGCGACGCCAAAGACCTCGCGTTGGAATAACGGATTCTAAGGAGACCAAAACTCCGGCGCCCCATATCTGGCGCGTTCTTTGCGGATTCAGTGTGGGCTCTATTGGCCTGCGGTCGAAGCAGCCTTCGTCCCGTAGATGCGGACAGCATGATCCACAATTGAGTAGAGGGACTGATCGTGGTCCGCCTTCGCGTGGGTCTTGATGTAAAGACCAAATTTATGGCCGACCTCCGCGTTATCGGGCAGAGTGATGCCACGCTTTTGCGCCGATAGCTCGGCCAGCGCTTTGACAATGGCAAAGAAGCCCTGCTCGTTTCTCCCTCCCAGCGCCCATGCTTCTCTAACGGAACAGGTGACGGCCTGGTCGATCGTCCAGGTTGGGGCGGCCGCCGGTTGGCTAGTCGACGGAGCCGGCGTGGCGGCCTGCGGACCTGCATCGATACCAGCCGGGAAAGCGAACGCAGGCAACGCGGCGGCAAAGCACAAAACCAGAGCGTAGATTTTCTTCATGATGCTCCTCTAGCAGACGGCCAACATTAGTGGCGATAATTGTTGCGATCACGGTTGTTCTGCGCAGCATTACCCAGGATGGCGCCGATCCCTGCTCCCGCCGCGCCAGTGATCAAGGCGCCTTTGACGCCGCCGCCGAAGATGGCGCCGAGCGCCGCTCCCCCCGCTCCGCCAATGAGCGCGCCCTTGCCGGGTCCTATGCCGCCCTGATTGTCCTGGTAGCCTGGGCGCCCCCGGTTATCGCCCCGGTCCCCGTAATTGCCGCCCCGGATCTCCTGATGTGCGCCGTTGTAGAACTGGCTTCGGTCATTACGGTTCCGGTTCTGGTTACGGCTCTGGTCACGGCTTTGGTTGCGATTATCGTTGCGGCCCTGTTGAGCGGTTGCGGGAAGGCCGGCGGTGCTGATGATCAATCCCGCGCTAAGTACGAGTGTGCCCAGTTTTGACATGACTTCCCCTGTGCATCCCCTTGAATGCTATCATCCAATCACTAGGGACCCGCCGTGTATAGCGAGCAAATCCGAGCTCACTACGCTCACCCGCGGAATACCGGCAACGTGGCCGAGCCTTCCGGCAGGGCCATCGTGAAAAGCCCGGTGGACAGCGACACCGTTCTCATTACCCTACGAATCGAAGACGACATTGTCCAGGATGTGAAATTCAAGTGCATGGGCTGCGCGGTAGCCATCGCCTGCTCGTCCATGGCCACGGAGATGGTTTTAGGTAAGCCCGTTGAGCAGGCCTATGGGATCACAGAGCAAGCCGTGGCCGACGCCCTGGGCGGCATTCCCGATTACAAGATGCGCTGCAGTAATCTTGCTCCCGAAGCGATCCGGAGAGCCATCGATGACTGGAGACAGCGCGGCAAAGCAGGATAGCGAAACCGCAGATCTCTCCACTTCGTTTCGGTCGAGACGACAAAAGTTACTCAAAACATAAGGGGCACTACGCGAGCCAAACAGGGTGTACCGTGGGACTGCGAAGGCCCGATGGCAACGGGGCCCTTCTTATTTGTCATCTCGACCGGAGCGAAGCGCAGTGGAGAGATCTGCGGTTCCCGCAACTTTTAGAAAGCACAACATAATGACCAAGACACCCTGGACACGCCGCGACCTCATCCGTCTCGCACTGGCTTTACCAGCTGGAGCGTTCCTCTCCAACTTCAAATTATTGGCCGCGCCCCTTGCCGGTAAAGTAAAAATCACAAAGATCCAGGCAATGGCGCTCAACAATATCGCCGGCAATTGCCTGATTCGGATCGACACCGATAGCGGACTTATAGGTTATGGCGAGGCCGGCGCAACCGGTCCGATGGCGCGCGCACGCATAGAAACGATGAAACCTCTATTGATAGGAGAAGATCCTCTGGCAATCGAGGTCCACTTTCAAAAAATGAGCTCGCTGATGTACAACTATGTGGCTCATATCCCGACGGTGAGCGGCATCGACATCGCGTTGTGGGACTTGGCTGGGAAAATCATGGAACGCCCGGTCAATGTCCTGCTCGGTGGCCGGTTCCGCGACAGCATCGCTATGTATTCTCATGGCATCGGTCTCAACATGTTGGATAAGACCTCCTGCCGCGAGTGGGCTGTGAGGATCAGGCAGATGCCGGAAGGCTTCACCGTCTTCAAGTGCGATATTCATCCCGTGCTCGGAGTGCCTTCCGGAGAGTTTGCCAATACCCTCACCACCGCTCAGTTGAGCAACGTCAGGCGCGCCTATGGCAATGTCCGCGAGGCCGTGGGCGACGACATCGACATTGCTGTGCATTGTCATGGAGAATTGGATACCCCGAGCGCCATCGGCGTCGCCAAGGCGGTCGAACCGATGAATCCCCTTTGGATCGAGGATCCTCTGAACCCGGTCTTTTCAGAGGGCTGGATGGAGCTGCGCCGAGGCACGAGCGCTCGCCTGCTCACCGGCGAGAAGCTGGAACTGGTGCGGGGCTTCCGTCCATTTCTCGACCATGGAGCAGTAGACATCGTTCATCCTGACTTATCCTTTGCCGGCGGGATCACGGGCACCAAAAAGATCGCCGACTATGCGGCTCTCTCGCGCACTCCAGTAGCGCTGCACAACGTTGGCTCTCTCGTGCTCACTTATGCCAATGCGCAGTTTGGCTCGTCGATCCAGAACTTCTTCCGTTCAGAGAGCGCCCTTGGCCGCGCCAATCATTACATTGAAGGAATGGCGGCCACCAATCCGCCTCAGGTCAGTAAAGGTGAGCTGAAGGTCCCCAGCGGCGTTGGTCTCGGCATCGATCTCAATCCCGATTTTCTGCACAAGAACCTCATGGAGGGAGAACCATTCTGGAATTGAAGAGCGTGGTGTACGCTGGTTCTCGACTGAAAACTGAACGAAAAACCGCCACCCGGGGAGAGAGATCGTAGGTCTATGCGGAACCTTGTCTTATTCGCAGTAGTATTGTTCGGTATCACTCTCCCTGGTCTTGCAGCAAGCGCTTACCCCACACGGCTTGACGATCCCAAGGCCGTCTATCTGACACCGGATCGGTTTCCTGTTCATGGCGACGGTAAGGCCGACGATAGCCCTGCGATTCAAGCGGCAATCGACCGGCTTCAGGAGACCTCGGGGGAGGGAATCGTCTTCATTCCCCAAGGCCGCTATCGCGTCACCCGTACCATTTTTGTCTGGCCTGGAATTCGAGTTATCGGCTATGGAGCCAACCGTCCCGTATTTGTCTTAGCCGATAACACTCCTGGATTCCAGCGGGGAATCGGATACATGGTATTCTTTGCCGGCGGCCGGCCCGGAGGCGCCCGCTCGGCGGCCATGAGAGCATTTCTCGGCGACTATCATCCTATGCCGACGCCTCCGGGTACTGTGCCCCCGGTTAACAATATCCCGGACGCCAATCCCGGCACGTTTTATTCCGCAATGAGCAATATCGATTTCGAGATCGGCCAGGGGAATCCAGCGGCCGTCGGAATTCGCTTCCACGTCGCCCAGCATGGCTATCTTTCCCATATGAACTTCGAGATCGGCTCCGGCCTGGCAGCCATCAACGACGTAGGAAATGAGGCGGAGGATCTTCACTTTCACGGCGGCCGCTACGGTATCCTGACGCGCAAGCCTTCGCCGGCTTGGCAATTTACATTGCTCGATTCGACCTTCGATGGTCAGCGGGAGGCGGCAATCCGCGAGAATGAGGCGGGACTCACGCTCATTCACGACGAATTCAGGAATGTTCCCACCGCTATCTCAATCGATCCCGGCTATTCCGATGAACTTTGGGTTAAGGATGCGCGCTTTGAGAACATCAGCGGCCCCGCCATCATCATCAGCAATGAAAACAGCCGCATGACCGAGATCAATCTGGAGAACATCGTTTGCCGCCATGTGCCGGCCTTTGCCCGGTTTCGTGAGAGCAGGCGCGAGGTTGGAGGAACCGGCGAGATATACAAAGTAAAAGCCTTCTCCCACGGACTCACCCTGCCCGGACTGGGAGCAGCCGGAGAGATCAAGACCAGCTATCAAGCTTCTCCGCTTAATACCATGCCTCCTTCTGAACCGCCTGCGATTCGTGAATTGCCGCCCGCGGCAGATTGGGTCAATATACGTTCGCTCGGAGTCAAAGGAGATGGCGCGACGGATGATACTGCCGCGATTCAAAAAGCCATTGACGAGCATCTCGTTCTTTACATTCCAAGCGGACGCTATATGGTACGTGACACAATCACGCTCCGTCCCGATTCCGTGCTCGTCGGACTTGACCCCAGCACGAGTCAGTTCGACCTGGTCGAGTCGACGCCCGATTTTCAAGGGCCAGGCGCTCCCAAACCATTGTTGAAAGCCCCTTCGGGCGGGGCCAATATCGTGGTTGGCATTGGACTCTACACCGGTGGAATCAATAGCCGCGCAGCCGGCGCGATGTGGATGTCAGGAAAAGACTCTCTCATGGACGACGTGCGTTTCCTCGGCGGCCACGGCACCAACCTTCCCAATGGCAGGCGAATGAATCCTTATAACAACACGCACACGGCTGACCCGGATATTCATCGCCGCTGGGATGCGCAGTATCCTAGCCTGTGGATTACAAACGGCGGTGGCGGAACATTCGCCAACATCTGGACGCCGGATACCTTTGCCCAGGCGGGACTCTATATCTCCAACACCTCAACTCCGGGCCATGTCTACGAATTATCCTGCGAGCACCACGTTCGCAATGAAATCGTGCTCAACAAAGTTTCCAATTGGGAGCTCGACGCG
Source organism: uncultured Acidobacteriaceae bacterium (assembly GCA_963705665.1). GTDB lineage: Bacteria > Acidobacteriota > Terriglobia > Terriglobales > Acidobacteriaceae > PALSA-350. The sequence goes on from CAVPKQ010000052.1 coordinate 366,608, forward strand.
CTGCAGACCGAGGAAGAGAGCGGGGAGAGCGCCTTTGCTTATTCGCTCGAAATCGCCGGCTCGAAGAACATTACAATCGCAAACTATCACGGCTATCGGGTGACTCATAGCTACCAGCCTTTTCCATATGCGATTCGCATCTCCAGCTCCGAGGATATACGCTTTCGCAATGTCCATGTGGACAGCAACAGCTCGATGGCCATGTGCAGTGCAGCGGGAGTCTGCCGGCAGATCGTGCGAGCGAGCAAGGTCTCGTTTGATAACTCGATCTTCGACCAGACGCGCCACCAAGAAGTAAGAGATCGCGAATTCGCGACGCTGGATGTTCCCGGCAATCCTCCTTCGGTGCAACCTCGCCGCTCCTCTGCCGTGCTTGGATCTGGAGCGAAGGTGGAAGAGTTGGCGGGCGGCTTCTTCAACATCTCCGGCGCGGCAGCGGATCCAGGCGGCCAGTTGTATTTCGTAGATGCCCATTTTCAGCGCATCTACAAGTGGTCGCCCGAGACAAAGAGCCCCATCATCGTCCGCGACAATCCTCTCGACCCGGTCAACCTGGCCTTCGATATGGCAGGCGATCTTATCGTTGTTTCCTCCGGCGGAAAAGGCGAGACAGTTTATTCGTTTCGTCCCGGCTCACCGGAAGATCAAATGACGCTGCTGCCATCGGAGCCGTCAGCGGAGCGCAAGGGAATGGCCTCAATCCTTCCCGTGAATTATTGGGTCAATGGTGATTTCACCAACACCCTTTCGACCACAACCTACCAGTATGTCTCTCTCGAACAGATGTTCACCAGCCTTGTCTCGAACAGAAAGCCTTATCAGTATATTTCTCCGGATCGTACCGTTTTTATTCCCGCGGAGGAGGTCTTCCTTCAGGGAGAATCGTACTTTGGAACAAAATGGTCCTATATTCTGGAGGCTTTCGGTCTAGTGAAGGCCGTTCCCGGTCATCCCTTCTACGTGAGCAATGAAGCGGACGAGAAGACTTACAGCGCTAAGGTAAATGCGGACGGAACGCTATCCGATATTTCGTTATTTGCGAATCGAGGCGGGGAGAGCCTTGCCCAGGATAAGGCCGGCAATGTGTATCTCGCGGCTGGGCAGGTCTTTGTCTATAACCCCGCCGGAAAGCTGATCGATACCATCGACGTTCCGAAACGTCCCATCGATCTGGTCTTCGGCGGCAAGGATCACCGGACGCTGTTCATCCTCACGCATTCTTCGTTATACGCGGTGCGTACACATGTCGCCGGATTTTGAAACGAGACTAAAACGGCTGCGGAAAGAACGGAGAATTGGTAACAATGGGATTTTCCCGAGCAAGCCCGAATAATGGTCACTTCAAGAGATGGCCGGCGGCCGTCCCCATACCAAAGACGGCGGCAAATGCGGTAATGATCCACACCCAATTGTTAACAGTAATCGACTTTACCATTTGCACTATAGTTCCGCTTCCAGGGTCAAAAACTCCGGACTCCGCAATTTCCGAAAGCCTGGCAATTAGCTGAACAACCGAGGTAAAGCTCGGTATGTAAACGTACTTGCCCGTCTCTACGGTCATCAAGCGAATCGTACAATGCGCAAGAAAAGGGCCATCAAATTCGGGGCTGTCTCCCATTCCGATGACGATGGAGTATTTCTTTTTCGCTATTCTTTCTCTGACAAAATCGGCTTTGTCTTGATCATCAACTGCCAAGCAGGACTCAATCAGCCTTGTCTGACGGCTGAATTCGTAAACGGACCGGCAGACATTGTCGGGGGGGATGCTGTATCTGTCCGCTAGAGCATCAACGTAGTAGCTGGGACCGCTGGAAACGAGATATTTGTCTACATTGGCCAGCTTCAACAGTTTATCGGTCCCAGGGCGCAGGTGGATGTCCTGGAAATGAGAGTTGGCCTCCGTCTCGGTAAACCCCTTCGAGGCAAACAGAGTAATGATCTCTTTGCCAAATGTTTTGGAATCGATCGTTTTACTCTGAAAATTTTCCTCCAAAGTCTTATATTTTTCCTCGCATTTTAGCGCGATGGCGTATTGCTTCTGAATCCAATCCGTGGTGAGCGTGTTGTCCACGTCGAGAAAAACTGCAATGCGCATAATGCCCCCAGCAGTTAGCTTTGTGTGGGCCCGATTCCTCGTGCGTTTCGAGACGATAAACTTTACCCGGTATTTCCGTTGACCCTGAAAAATCGGTCAATTATATGCCCCTTTCAGTACGAAAGGCAGATGGACGCTACTAACCCAGGTTAGCTTCGCGAAACTGGGGCACCTGTCTCAGTTTCTGTCCCCTCTACACAAACTCGTTTTTGAACTTCTACCGGAGCAAGAAGCCGGCCTAACTCCACAGCGCATCATCCCGCGACTGCTGCTGGTTCCATTGCGGCGTGGGCTCGAAATAGCCGGTGCCGGGCTGCAAATGGGCTTTGACAATATCCTCATTCAGGGTGACGCCTAAGCCAGGTTTATCCGGCACCGTAATAAAGCCCTTATTCACGATCGGCTTCTCGACGCCCTCCACCAGATCCTGCCACCAGGGCACGTCCAACGAATGGTTTTCCAGCGCGAGAAAATTCCTGGTGGCCGCCGCGCAGTGAACGTTCGCCATGCAGCTTACCGGAGTCCCGGCAAAATGCATCGCCATCGGAACTCCATACTTGAACGCCATGTCCCCGATCCGGTGAGTCTCAAGAATGCCTCCCGATGTGGCCAAGTCCGGATGAATCTTGCTCACTGCGTGGTTCGAGCAAAGCTTCTCGAAATCTTCAATCCGGTAAATGTCCTCGCCGGTAATTGTAGGCGTGGGCATCGAGTCTGTGATGTGCTTTAGCATGTCGGTGTAGTACCAGGGAATTACATCCTCCATCCAGGACAGGTTGTACTTCTCATAGGCTTTGCCCAAGCGGATCACGGAATTCACCCCGATATGGCCAAGGTGGTCCATGGAGAGCGGAATCTCCATTCCGATCGCATCCCGCACCGCGGAAACGTACTCGCACAGCCGGTCAACGCCCTTATCTGTCACCTCTGTCGCCATGAACGGATGCGGCTGATCGTGCAACTCCCATCTCGACTGTCCCGCCGGCCGCGTCACGGTATTAGGAATGCCATCAAGCACGTTGATACCCAGGTCCATCTTGATCCAGGTAAGGCCCATCACCTCTTTGCGTTCTTTAGCGCGTACTCCGTACTCCTTGGGGTCCATGGACTCCGTAGTGTCGGCGTAGATCCTGATCTTGTCTCGCCACCTGCCTCCCAGCATCTGATAAACGGGGGTGTTGTAGACCTTGCCCGCAATATCCCAAAGAGCCATCTCGATCGCTACCACGCCGCCTGCCTGCCGCGCATCGCCGCCAAACTGCTGGATCTTTTGGAAGATGAAATCGATATTAAGCGGATTCTCGCCCAGGATGCGGTTCTTCAGCACCATGGCGTAATTAGGACCCGCTCCGTCTCGCACTTCACCCAGCCCATACACGCCCTGATTGGTATCGATGCGAATGATCGGACACGGACTGGGGCCGGGTTTCACCACAACCGCGTAGCGCATGTCCGTGATCTTCAGGGCCGATGGGCTCGAATTTGTATTCACGCTTTGGAAATACGGCGCGGGAGCTGCGTTCGCCGTTTTGCCGCCTAGCATCGAGCCGGCGAGCATGGCGGCCGATCCCTTCAAGACTCCGCGGCGGTTGAATTTGAGATCGTTCTCGTTGGGCATCGTTTCATCTCCTCGATTCCGGTTAAGTCTCGGAGGGAACGCAGGACAATAACCCGGCATTGACGTGCTGAGCTATAGTGGCGCCGTTCCTCCGGGACTCATGTAAGACTCTAGTTCAGCTCCACAGCGCATCGTCCCGCGACTGCTGTTCGTTCCATTGCGGCGTAGGCTCGAAATAACCTGTACCGGGCTGCAGATGGGCTTTGACTACATCCTCGTTGAGGGTGACGCCCAAGCCGGGTTTATCCGGCACCGTAATAAAGCCCTTGTCCACGATTGGCTTGTCAATGCCCTCGACCAGATCCTGCCACCAGGGCACATCCAGAGAATGGTTTTCCAGCGCCAGAAAATTCCTGGTGGCCGCCGCGCAGTGAACGTTCGCCATGCAGCTTACCGGAGTTCCGGCGAAATGCATCGCCATGGGAACTCCATACTTGAATGCCATGTCCCCGATCCGGTGCGTCTGCAGAATGCCTCCCGAGGTCGCCAGATCAGGATGAATCTTGCTCACCGCGTGGTTCGAGCACAGTGTCTCAAAATCTTCAATCCGGTAAATGTCCTCGCCGGTAATTGTAGGCGTGGGCATCGAGTCTGTGATGTGCTTCAGCATGTCGGTGTAGTACCAGGGAATCACGTCCTCCATCCAGGAGAGGTTGTATTTCTCGTAGGCTTTACCCAAGCGGATCACGGAATTCACCCCGATATGGCCAAGGTGGTCCATGGAGAGCGGAATCTCCATTCCAATCGCATCACGCACTGCGGAAACGTACTCGCACAGCCGGTCAACGCCCTTATCTGTCACCTCTGTCGCCATGAACGGATGCGGCTGATCGTGCAACTCCCATCTCGACTGTCCCGCCGGCCGCGTCACGGTATTAGGAATGCCATCAAGCACGTTGATACCCAGGTCCATCTTGATCCAGGTAAGGCCCATCACCTCTTTGCGTTCTTTAGCGCGTACTCCGTACTCCTTGGGGTCCATGGACTCCGTAGTGTCGGCATAAATCCTGATCTTGTCCCGCCACTTGCCGCCCAGCATCTGATAAACGGGAATGTTGTATACCTTGCCGGCGATATCCCAAAGAGCCATTTCGATCGCCACAACGCCCCCGGCTTGCCGCGAGTTGCCGCCAAACTGCTGGATCTTTTGGAAGATAAAGTCGATGTTGAGCGGATTCTCGCCCAGGATGCGGTTCTTCAGCACCATGGCATAATTAGGGCCTGCGATATCTCGCACTTCGCCCAATCCATACACGCCCTGATTGGTATCGATGCGAATGATCGGACAGGGACTTGGACCGGGTTTGACCACAATCGCATAGCGCATGTCGGTGATCTTCAGGGTAGAAGGGCTCGAATTGGTATTCACGTTTTTAAAGTAGGGCGCCGGGGCAGCATCCGCCGCTTTGCCGCGTAACATCGAACCGGCCAGCATGGCGGCCGAGCCCTTTAAGACTCCGCGGCGATTGAATTTGAGATCGTTCTCCTTGGGCATCGTTCCATCTCCTCTGTTTTGTTTCGTGATCTCTTGGCTTGCATACCGGTCGCGCTGAATACGTTAGCATCGCGACCAAACCGGGTGGCCCCAAGTTCGCGAAGCTAAGCTGGGTCTGTTTGCTCATACCTCAGGAAATCGCCGGGTCAACTGAAGCGTGAGTTTCCCCCTATCGGTTCTAAGCTTCTCCTTGCGACAGGCTACTTGTGCATGTTTCTGTTTATCTTTATCCCCACCATTGCTCGCCGGGCGCCAAGTGGGCCTTGGCCACGTCGGGATTGATCTCAATTCCCAGTCCCGGTTTGTCCTGAATGGTGAAGTAGCCGTTTTCCCACATCGGTCCTTCACGAATCACCAGGTCGGGCCACCAGTCGACCCAGTTGGCGAGTTCATGAATACGGAAATCGCGCATGGACGCCGCCGCGTGGGCTGAAGCTATGGTGCCAACCGGACTGGCCGGATTGTGCGCCGCCGTCCATATGTAGTAGAGATCGGCCAGGTCGGAGATGCGCTTGGCCTGGAGCAGGCCGCCGGATTTCGGAATGTCGATGTGGACCCCGGCGCAGGCCTGCGATTCAATCAGGGTGCGGAATCCCTGAACGCCATACAGGTTTTCGCCGGTGCAGATTGGTACGTTGGTGGCGCGCGCCACTCTCGCCATCGCGTCCGTATTCTCGGGAGGCACGGGATCTTCCAGCCACATGGGCTTCACGTGCTCCAGTGCATTCGCCAGCGTGATGACATCGTTCGTATCGTATCTCCAATGGCATTCGATGGCAAAATCTGAATCCGGCCCGAGGGATTCGCGCACCGTATCCATCGCCCCCACGATCATGCGGATATCCGTCTTGGTGAGATTGCGGGCGAAGGGATCGTGTCCGGGTTCTTTGAATTGTGGGTCTGCTCTCAGCGGGATGCCGTCGCCTTGAAACTTGAATGCCGTCCAGCCCCATTTCTCAGCTTTGGCTTGCCGCACCTGCTCGCGCCAGATCCCGAGATCGTTGACGTCCCCTTTGGGAACCTGCAAGGTGCGGTAGAAACGTACACGATCGCGGAACCGGCCACCGAGCAAGTTACATACTGGCGTCTCAAGAATTCGTCCGGCCAGATCCCACAACGCGATTTCGATTCCGCTGGCTGCCGTAACCGTCACTCCGCCGATAGCACCGGCCCCAGCGCTCCTCATCAGCATCCAAGTATAAAGCTTATCGACGTTCAGCGGATCCTGGCCGAGAATGAGCGGTTTGAACTGCCGCTCAATCATGTCCTTGACTCCCGGCCCCCAATAGGCTTCGCCGATTCCGTACACTCCCGAGTCGGTTTCGATCTTGACCAGGTTCCAATCCCACGTTCCGCGCACGATCATGCACTTCACGTCAGTGATCTTGACTTTATTGCGCAGCGCCGCCGCGGCGCGCTCATAGGGCTGCGCAAACACAGCCGCACCGGCGGCCATCATTTTGAGAAACGTCCGACGGTCGTTCAACATAAGGTTCTCTGCTCCGCTATAGCATTTTGATTGTTACTGGTTGCGGGAAGGGTGTTGACGGAGGGGTTTCCAAGATCATCACAAAATTCTGGGTGTCCCGGGTCCCGATTTCCGGGACCTGGAATTCTTCACCCTAGAAAACAATCTTCGCCGAGACTTGCATGTCGCGGTTATCGAGGTTTGTGCCAGTGATTACGCCTGCTGTAGAAGAGCCAATCGCCGAATTAGGATTGAGGAAGTTGGGATGGTTGAAGGAGTTGAAGGCATCTCCGCGCAGCGCCAGGCTGAGAGACTCTCTCAACTTGATGGTCCGCTGCAGGGAGAGATCGGCGTTGGCGATCCCCGGCCCGTAGAGAACGCTTCGCGCCGAGTTGCCGTAAGTATTGAACGGCGGTTTCACGAATGCGCTGGTATCAAACCAGGCCCATTGCTTGGGATTGGAAAGAGTGCCCTTACCAACGCGGTTCGGCCAGCTAGGCGCTCCGAAATTCACCCCGTTGCTGAGTGTGACGGTGAATGGGTTGCCGGTGCCTACGGTTACAATGCCATCGACTTCCCATCCGCCGAGCGCCCAAGCAGCCGGACCGTGTGTTGCAAATGCCTTGCCGGCTCCAAAAGGCAGCTCGTACGCTACGCTGGCTACAAAACGGTGCTTTTGATCGAATCCTGATGCTCCATATCCGCATTTCAGGCAAGTGACCGTCTGCGGATTGCCGGAAGTACCGCCCCCGCTTGCCGCCGATCCACCGTAGTCCAGAGACTTGCTATAGGTATAGGCGATCAGCGCCGTCAGTCCGTGAGCGTACCGCTTGGTAAATTTGGCCTGCAAGCTGTTGTAGTTTGAAGCGTTGATCTCATCCTCTTGTACCCAGGTCGAGATGTTGTTCAGCGGCTGGATAAGCCGACGGCTGGCTGTCGAAGGGCGCCGTTCACCCCGGGTGTGCCGGGCTGCACTTCATTCGGATTGTAAGCGAAGGTGAGATGAATGCTGTGGCTGCCCGCATAAGCGAGCTCAAGCAATCCGCTCGAGGTCAGCTGACGCTCGATGTTGAGGTTCCACATCTGCATGTTAGGCGTCGGATTGCTCAACTGGTGGCTGATAATTGCCGGCGCAGCCGCGTTGAGGAGCGTGGTGTTTGTGGTGACGCTTGGCGGGACAGTTGTGATGCCCTGCGGGAAGGGATTGTTGACGGCGATCAGGCAACTCGACCCTAGATTTCCGGAAGTGCAGGGATTGATGAACTGGGAAGGTGTTGGATTCGTGTTCTCGCTGAAGGTTTGCGAAACGGTATAGGGAGGATTCTGGCCCAGTTCGTCGGAGGCGGAGTAGGGAAGCGGGAAAAAGGTGATGCCATAACCGCCGCGAACCACCGTCTTTCCATTGCCTGTAACGTCGTAGGCAAAGCCGAGTCGCGGCCCCGCGTCGCCATAGCGGGTTTGCATTCCGGCATGGCGGTCCACTCCGTTCTGGCCTGCATAGATAAAGCTCAGCGTCTTGTAATTGAAGTTGGCCAGGCGGTTTTGACGCTCCGTCTCAGGGGTGTAAACCTCGTAGCGCAGTCCGAGGTTCACCGTCAGCTTGGGAGAAGCCTTCCAATCGTCCACGGCATAGCCGGCCCATTCCCCGTCGGTAACGAAATACGTCTCTCGCAGAAAGTTTCGGCTGCCGCTAATCGGAAAGCCCAGCAAGAGAGCAGCCAGACCCGCGCCGCCGGAAGAGTCGACTGGACTGTCGGTAAAGGTGTCGCTGAAGGTGAACTGTCCACGCGTGGTGGTGTTGGTGAACGGAGAGGCCATCTGCTTGATATAGCGGAATCCGAACTTCAGTTGATGTCTTCCCCGGGTCCAGGAGATAGCGTCTTCAACCTGGATATTGGTTTGAACCGGGTGGGCGGGTAGAAAAGCCTGGCCGCCTTGCAGGCAGGTGAACTCCGCGCCGCACAAGCTGCCAATCTGGATGTTGGGCAGGCCGGTTGCATATTGCGTGACGTTCACGCCCTGGATGCCCAACGACGTGGCTGACTGGTGGCCAAAATCCGACTGCGTTGTAAACGGGTTGGTGCGCGCGTAGCCGGCGCGGAACTCATTGACCAACTCGGCATTGAAGACGTGAGTTTCATTCAGCGCCAGACCTTGTGCGATGAGCGTCGTATCCTGCACACCGGCCACTTGCGGTCCAAGGTCAAACTGCTTCGCGGCGGATGGCGGCGTCGCCAGGCAGCAGGTGCCCTGTCCGCCGGTCAGCGGATTGGGCGCGGTTTGGATAAATCGCTCATAGCTAAAGCGGCCAAAGGCGGAGTCTTTATCGCTGATGCGATAGTCGATCCGCCCATTGCCGCCGTTGTCGTCGATGATCTGGTTGGCTGCCGAAGTGTAGTTGTTGAAGCTGCCACTGTTGGTAGGCAGGGGATAGATGCTGGCTACATTCAGGCCAACCTGGGATAGATATTGCGGCGGAATGACATTCGCTCTGCCGTTGTAGGAAAACTGCGGGCGGCCAGCCACAAAAGGATTGTAAATCGGAATCAGCTTGCCCGCCCCGTTCGTGTAGTTGCTGAAATCACCCGTGCGCTCTGCAGCCGTCGGCACGCTGTTCAGGTTCACGATGCCCTTAAGCGAGCGCTGCCCATAGTAATCGCCGAAGAAAAAAAGCTTATCCTTGATGATTCGTCCGCCCACCGCGGCGCCAAACTGATTGCGTCGATACGCTGGCTGCGCCTGGCGAGTCAGCAAGGGATTGCTGCCGTTGGGATCAAAATAGTTACGCGCATCCATCCAGCTATTGCGCAGATAATCAAATATCTCGCCGTGATAACTGTTGGAGCCGGAGCGGGTGGAGACGGAGACCACTCCGGCGCCCGGCCGAATTCAGCGGAATACGTTCCGGTAAGCACCTTGAACTCGGCGATGGACTCAACCGAGGGTTGGATCATGACCGTGTTGAAGGTCCACTCGTTATCGTCGATGCCGTCTATCACCCAGCCATTCGCGTTTGCCTGGCTGCCGATTGCGTTGAAATCCGATGCTGCGCGGGGATTGAAAGAACTTGAGCCGGAAAGATTCTCATTGGCTTGACCCGGAGTCACGCCGGGTACCAGGTAGACCAACTGCGCAAAGTTGCGCCCATTCAGCGGTAGGGCCTGAACCTGGGTCTTGCCCACCACCTCGCCCATCTCCGCGCTGTCCAGGCGAATGAGCGGCGTCGAGGCGGTTACTTCCACCGTGTCGCTGACCTGGCCGACTTCCATGACGAAATCGACACGCGCGTGCTGGTCGACGTCCAGCACGACATTATTGGAGACGCTACGTTTGAAACCGCTTTTTGACACCGCTACGTTATATGTTCCAGGGATCAGAAACGGCGCATTGAAATCGCCGTTGGCATCCGACTTGTATTGCGACACAGTGCCCTTGGTAGTGTCGCTGATGGTGACCGTCGCGTCGGGCACCACGGCGCCGGTCGAATCGTGAACTGTCCCTAGAATGGTCCCCGTGGTTACCTGCCCAACCGCGGCACAAGAAAAGACGATGCCGAGAAGAAACACGGCAAAACCGGACAACTTGTTGAACACTGACGCCTCCTCGAAATGACTTAAGACTTCGGATAATTTGCCCACAGGTGTCCTGGCGGCTATTCCCGAAGCAATCGCCAAACTTAATTTGCGCTATGAACTTGAAATTCTAGCGATAGCCCTTATACCTTCCGCGGCATACGACAGTCAAGCAATAAGTGAAATGGCAGTTTTCCCGTCTGCGGCTGCAGAACCGCCTTTGCTTTTCTTTCTGTCATTCCCGATAGGGAATCCGCTTTTGGTATGCTCCAGAGACGCGATGTGCAACCGCCGATCAAGCAGGGTTACAATTCCGGAGTCAAAAGAGCCGCCCGAGCGTAAAAAACACCTTGCGCCTGCCCGCGTCGCCCGCACTCGCACCAAATGTGATTACACCCAGAGGGGTCGCAGCCATTAGACCGGTGACAACGTCCTGCCGCAGAAAAGCTGCTCTCTCCGGCGCCCAAAGCTCCCCTGCTTCGTAGCCCAGCGTGAAATACAGCCCCTGACCCAGACCGGAAGGCAGAGGAGCAAGCTGCCGCAGATATCCGCCTCGGACTAGATAGTCGTCTGTCCCGCGGTATTCATCGATCGATGAGGCAGAGAGCCAGAGCGGACCGCCTAAAGTAAAACGTAGAGGGTCGGCCACGCGCCGCTTGAAGTATGTATTCACGTTGGCGGTGAATCCGAAGATATTCTTGGACCCCAGCGTGACAGTCTTGGCCGCCGCCAGTTGAACCAGGGGAGCATTCTGACTGGCTAGGGAATTGTAGAGAGCGCCGCCGGAGAGATCCAGAAGGACTCCCCGCGGCGAAATTGTGTTCGACTCCGTATCGTCGTAGACGAAGTGTACGACTGCCGTCTGCGACGCGCCCGACAGGTCTGGCTCGTAATCATTCCCCAGTTCCAAATGCCAGCGGATGACTTGCGCACGCCACTCCGCGGAGAGTTGCATGTCGCGGTCGAAAGTGCGTCCAAAGTCCATTCCGCCGCCCGCCTGTTGGTCGAATATTTCAGAGCTGCGCTGCTGGTTTGTCCAGAGATAGACGGGTTGGCGCACGATGCCGATATGCGGCTGGAAGAAAACACCGTTGCGGGCGAGCAGCCGGTAATATTCCGCTGAGGCCTGGGTCAGAAATCCAAGCCGCAGATCGGCCCGCAATTCGGATCCGAATCCCCCTAGATTCTGATCGATTAGGCGAAGATCGATGGCGCCGCGGGTCACATTCGAACTCATTGCTGAAAGATCCCCGCCGACGATGAGAAACGGCGGCCCATTCGGCACATGATTCAAACGCACGAGGACTCCGGTAGCCGGTCCCGGCGCCTCCAGGCTGTTGGGCGCCTGCTTTTCATTCGCACCGAAAGTCTCAAAATTTGCGTTGTAGCTGCCGTTGCCTTGAACATCGCGGAGCGCGGTGAAAATCTTTCCTTGATCGATTGGTTGTCCCTTGAGCGGCGCCAGGTCCTGTCGCACCTGGCCTCGCGCGCCGGACGAACCGCCCTCCACCCGCAGAGTCTTCAACACCCCGGGCGGCAGGTGTTTGCGCGAGTTGCGGTCCGCGACATAAGCGGCCCACTCGGCATCGTTCAGCGCATACTTCAGCAGTTCCGCGCGCCGCTCGGCGGCTGCCTTGTAGCCCAGGTCGATCAACTCCTTCGCTTTACTGTAATCGCCCACCGAAAATCGAGACAGTTGTGGGGTCAGGACAATGTTCGCGAGCTTGGAGCTCACCTGTTCATTGCGTGCCGTACCCGCGGAATATGCGCGGGAAAATACCCCTACAATTGAATTGATGTCGCCGGTCGCGAATTGCACACTGCCTAGATGCACGGCGATGACGATATCCGCGTGCAGATCGTTTTTCGCTACGTCCGTCGGCAGATTGTTTACGATTGCGCCATCGACTAGATAATGATGGTGGTAATCCACCGGTGGAAAGACTCCGGGAATAGAGATGGACGCCCGGATCGACTGATTCATCGGACCGCCGGCAAAGACCACTTGCTGCAGATCGTTCAGATCCGTCGCGACGCAGCGAAATGGCGTCGGCAACTGGTTATAGTCCAATGCTTCTTTGTTGTATCCGACGAAATTTTCATGCAGGAAACCGTCCAGGCCGGAGTCAGTGAGTAAAGCATTTCGTGCGGTGATGCCATTTCGCAAACCGAGCTGAATTCCCCCTGGGATTTCGCGCCGGTCCTGGCGGCGGCGGAAGCTGATGTCGGTGTACGGCGTCTCAAAGGTAAACACCTCGTTGAAATCGCTGTTGGTAGCAACGTGCTCTACCTGGTCTGCAGTTCGGCCGCTCGCATAGAGCGCGCCGATCGAGCTCCCATGCTGGTCCCCGCGATCCGGTCCACAGGGACGTGATTTTCTTCGAACCACTTGAGCACTCCAATGTGCGCCAGACCGAGCGCTCCTCCTCCCTCCAGCACAAGCCCGATCGTCGGTCTGTCCGCCGGCACGGTTGCGGGCAGATGTGAGCCGCCAGGTGGCGCGCCCTCAACCCTGCGCCCTGGAAGCCCGGCTTGGCTGCTTTCTCCTGAGCTTGCCGAAGACGTATTCTGGCCATAGAACGGCTGGCCCACCAAGGCAATGGAGAGGATCAGTAACGCGCTGCGTCCAAGAATTTTCATGGTTACACAAATCCTATATTTTCTTCGGATACTTGAATCCCTCATTTCAATGAATCTTGGGTGCCCCATATCCGATGCGTTCTTTCCGTCAGATATCGGATTCCGCAAATCCCGACGGACAGTGTCATAATCACGCCTGCTGTGCAAAGGATTGCTGTAGCTCGGTCAACGGGGATAAGAGTGTCTTCAAAGCAAGCCGCTATTGCCGGACAACCAAAACGGATTCGCCGCTTCCGGCGCTTGGCCGGGGACGCCTCCTGCTATCTGGCTCTTTCTCTTCTCATGCTTTGGGCGGTGTTGGCGCTCTACTTCGATTTTCCCGTGGCCAAACTGCGCGCCTTTGCCTCAATTGTCTTCCTTACGGCATGCCTGGCGATTCTATTGCTTCTGAAAACTCCGTTGCGCCGGCTGCTCGCTTCGCTTGCCGCCTTCTTATGTGTCCTTGTTTGGTGGCTTTCGCTGAAACCCTCTAACAACCGGCCCTGGCAGGCGGATGTATCGAAAACCGCATGGGCCGAGATGCGCGGCAATCGGGTGATCATCCAAAACTTCCGCAGTTGCGACTATCGGGCCGAGCTCGACTACACCTGCCATTGGCTGACGCGCCCGGTGGACCTCAACGGGATTCGCGGTCTGGACCTGTTCATGGATTACTGGGGGTCTCCGTGGATTGCGCATACCATTCTGAGTTTCGATTTGGATGGCGGAGAACACATTGCATTTTCAATCGAAACTCGCAAACAGGTGGGCCAAACCTATTCGTCCATTCTTGGATTTTTTCGCCAATATACCCTGATCTCTGTGGTGAGCGACGAGCGGGACTTGGTTCGTCTGCGAACCAATTTCCGTCATGGCGAGGACGTTTACCTCTTCCACACCAAAGCCACGCCGCAGTTCGCGCGCGCCCTGTTTCTGAACTACATTGAGTTGACCAATCGGCTCCATGACAAGCCGCAATGGTACAACGCAGTCACCCATAACTGCACCACGGAAATCTATACTCTGGCTACCATGAATGGCCAGCCCTGGGACTGGCGCATTCTATTGAACGGGAAAGCCGATGAAATGGAATATGAGCGTGGCGAATTGGCCGGCGATCTTCCCTGGAAAGAACTCAAACAGCGCGCTTACATCAATCCTGCCGCTCGCGCGGCCGACAATGACCCGAACTTCTCGGAGCGCATTCGTGAGAACCGTCCCGGTTTCGCTCAAGGTGTGCTCCCCGCCGAAACCTCGAATCGCGTTTACAGGCCGCTTTTGGTGGAAAAGCGTCCGATCTCGAAATAGTCTTTACAGGCTGCGGAAAACTATGGCTTTGTATCAGGGCACGACTGGTAGGTCAGGGTTTCAACCCTGACTGCCGTAACTGCTTGAAACTCGATCGGCTTTAGCGGCTAAGGGAACCGTCTTCACTTTTCGCAGCATGCCTAAGGGCAAAGCAACAACAAATGGCCCCATCGATAACCCGATGGGGCCGAAAATCTATACGGGTGGATCGAAGCGACTAATAGCTACACCCGGCAGCCGAGAGCGCCTGGGCAAGACCCGTAGTGTTGAATGTGACCTTCACCGAGTCCGCGTTGCCCAACCCGCCTACGTGAAGCACAACTTTGTCAGACTTTGCAATCCGCGCCGCCCAGTCGCGCGTCCGCCGTCCTTGTAAGATCTCGGCGTAGGGAGACAGCGTGCGTCCATGGTCTAACACTGCCCAGGATTCGGATTGGAGGGGCTGGTTCCCAAGGCTAAACTCAACCGGGATCGTATCCACCGGTCCGCTCAGGTTGACACTGTTTTTGTTAACTACGGAGTTCGTGTCGACGGCTACAGCCATCAACTCGCCTTTCACGCAGATAGCATCCATCTGCGCTTCAACGGGCTGTCCCGTGTTGTTGCTGTATTTCTCCTCGGATCTGGTTTGAATCAGAGTTGTAGACCGGTGATGCCCATTATCGATTGACGAGTAGATGGACCACGCGCCAACTGTTTGTGGGGTTTGGGAGAAAACCAAGGCAGTAGCAAGCTGAGCAAAGACCACGGAAGTTACGATAAGTTTCATTGTCCACCCTCGCTTTTGTTTTTGTGTCGAGGGCAGAATAGCAACTGCCGGGCTTGTGTCTACAACTTTGAGGTCACCATTGGCCGGCAAAAGAGTTCACTCTTTTCCCGCCGAAGTTACCACCTGAAGTAATTACTTGAACGGGGACAACTGCTCCACCATCTTCGCTACTTGTTGCGCCTGAATCCGGCTTCCTTCGGGTTTGTAGTGCACGTCATCTGAGTGCAGATCGTCAAGTGCAGACATTAGCAAGTGCTGATCGTCGACCGGTATCGTAAGGCGCTTCATAAGCGCTAGCCCTGCGGCATTGCGGGCATCGATGCGTTGGTTGTCGGCGCCTGATTTGTTGGTCTTATGAACCGGTGTGGTAGAAGCCCAAATCAGACGGCCCCCTGGCGCACCCTGCCGCAACGCCCGCACCATGGCGGGGAGTCCCGCGCTGTACTCTCGCTCGCTGTATCCCCAGCCGTGCATGCCGTTGTTGAAATGAACCACCGCGAACCTCAGGTGCTCCATGGCAAAGTAATCGTGTAACTGTTTCACCAGGCGCGGATCGCCGGCCGCGGCTGAGGTCGCAAACAAATACACGTTAGCCTTTCCCGCCAGGAGCCTCGCAACCTCCGGGAAATAGGCGCGGGTAATGGAGTCGCCAACCAGCAAGACGTTGGGAATGGCAGGATCGGCTGTTTCCGGACGCTCCGCCCAAGTCCATTCGACCTTCTCGAGTATGCTCGTTTCCGTTTTAGACGTTTGACCGAATGCCGCGAACGCGGCGGCAGAGATGCAGACCGACACAAGCAACCATCCCAGTGGCTTCACCCAAGCTCCTTTGTACAATTTGAGATTAACGCTTTCTCGCCGCCGCGGCTCGCTTGTGAGTGGCTTTGGTTAGCGACAGGGAGGAAATCAAATGACAGAGCAAGAGAAGCGGAGTGGCCAGCCTGAGAGGTTGCCGGAGCCATGGCTGCGGGGAACGCTGTCGGAGATCGCGCCGGTCGAAAGGGCAGTGCTGCACTCCCTTGAACTGGCGCGGGAAGATGTAGCCAAGTGGTTTGCCGGTCTTGACGATCGGCAACTGCATGCCCAGCCCTTCGGATTGCCGTCGCCGGCCTTCCAGTTGCGCCACATCGCGCGCAGCCTGGACCGGTTTCTGACCTATGCGGCCGGCCAAATGTTGAGCGAGGCTCAATTGGCTGCCCTGGCGGCTGAAAAGGATCCCGCTGCAAGCAGGGAAGAGATCTTCCACGAATTTGACTCCAGTTTGGAAGCAGCCAGGCAGCGGCTCCGGGCAAGCCTAGGTTGGCCTCTGGAGGCGACCGTGAAGATTGGCCGCAAAGGGCTGTCCACGACCCGTGGAGGCCTTCTGGTACACATGGCGGAGCATACTCAACGCCATGTAGGGCAAGCAGTCACGACAGTAAAGCTCCTAATGCAGCTGGATGTGGCATGTGACTGAATTTGTCATAACCCTTCCACCAATCCAGGGTGCCCACAAACCTCCGCGGCGAGAGGGCAATTTTCAGAGCAAGGCGCGACTCATAGATCGCGGCTTCTAGCCTCTGATGTATGCCCTCGTATTCTCTGGTATTCTTACAGATATCATGAGCCTGAAAACTATCACCTTCCGCTCCCCCGAGGAAAAAATTGAGGCGCTCGACTCTCTCGCTGAAATTCAACAACGAGACCGTAGTTTTCTTATCAACGAGGCGGTCGATCAATATCTTTCACTCAACGACTACCACCGCGAATTGATCGAAGAAGGTATTAGGCAGGACAACGCCGGAGAGCTGATCGACCATGCAGAAGTTCGGCGGACGGCCTCTCGTTGGGCAGCTAAGGCAAGGAAGAAATAAAAGGATTTCTCCTGGTTGTGGCGGCGGGTGCCCCCGGTCCCGATTTTGGAACCTGGGATTCTCCAGTCCAACCACGCTAGAGGCTTAACAGTGCCCATTCGATGGACGAAGCAGGCTTTGGAACATCTTGCCGCGGCGCATCGTTATGTGGCCGAAGCTAATCAAGTTGCGGCCGATAAGCAGATCGCCGCCATCCTTAGCGCAGTCGAACAGCTCTCCAATTTTCCTGAGATGGGCCGCCATGGCCGTGTAGCGGGAACACGCGAGCTTGTCGTCCAACGAACTCCGTACATCGTCGCCTATCGGCTTCGCGATGCATCTATCCGCATCCTAGCCATTCTCCACGGTGCCCGTCGCTGGCCGCGTCACTTGGAGTAGGCATCCAATTCCACGCGGTCCTAAACGCCATCGAAAATGTGGCCCATCTTTTGTTGTTTGACGTGCAGGTAGCGCTCAAAGCTCTCCAGCCTTTCGACGTCTGCCGGGATGCGCTCGACCACGTCGATGCCTGCCGACTCCAAGGCTTCCACCTTCTCCGGATTGTTGGTGATAAGGCGTACCTGCCTCACGCCGAGCAGTTTTAGGATCTCCGCCGGCAGCTCGAATTCGCGGCAGTCGGGCCTGAAGCCAAGTTTGAGATTGGCTTCAACCGTATCCAGCCCGTCGTCCTGCAATTCATAGGCGCGTAGCTTAGCCATCAACCCAATCCCGCGCCCCTCCTGCTGCTCATAAAGCAGAATGCCGGCCCCGGCTTCGGCGATTGTCTTCAATGCCAGCTCGAGCTGCAAGCGGCAATCGCAGCGCAGCGACCCGAAGACGTCCCCGGTAAGGCATTGTGAGTGGATACGAACCAGCGGCGGCGCGCTCGAAATATCGCCTAACACCAGCGCGACGGCTTCCTCAACCTCCGGTACCGGCGCCGCCGGGCTGCAAGGCTCAGGATCGATGCGCGTGCCTTCAAATCCAAGAATGCGAAAGTGCGCCCAGCGGGTAGGGAAGTCGGCGTTCGCTATCTGCTGGATGTTTTTGAAGGACATACCTCGATTAGACCGTTTTCTCCTGCCCTGTGTCCAGCCGGCCCTACGACGCCCCCAGCGGGAGGAACAGCAAAAAGGGGCGTAAAGTAGAAGCGTGTACGAGCCCAAATTAGTCTGGATTTCGGTACTGATCAAATTGGGCGTTGCCGCGGCAGTGTCATCCGCCTTGGGAAGATCGCGTGTCTTCCAGCGGCTGTTATTTGCCGAGCGGCGGAGCACCGCGCAATTGATGGGCTTGCTGGCCTTCATCTGTATTCCCCTAACCTTGGGTGTGTTGGTGCGGGTGGTGGTGCCCAATTTTTTGGCTGCCGACATTGCTTTCGAGACGGTCATCATTCTAGGCACCCTTCTGGGCCCCTTTTCCGCTCTGCTTGGTGGCGCGGTGCTTTCCTTGCCGGCCATGATGCACCATGAATACCTGACGCTGCCCTTTCTATTAGTGGTGGGCCTGATCGCAGGCCTTTACAGCCGAGCCGTCGAACCGGAGGAAGTCTGGTCGTTTTCACCCTTCATCGATCTAAGCATCTACCGGTGGGTTCGCCGCAACCTCCGCCGGCCGCGCTTCGATTCTCAAATCCTTTTGCTGGTGTTAATCGTAGGCATGCAATTCGTCCGCATGTGGATTGCCCGGCTTTATCCTGGGCGGCTCTTCGCCCTGGACAGTTTTGGATGGCTGGAAAAAATTGCGGTTTGCGCCAGCCCTGCCGTAGTAGTGGCGATTCCTCTGAAGATTTGGAACGCGACCCGCATCGAAATCAAGTTGGAAGAGCAAAAGCGGTTGCTGCTTGAGGCCCGCTTCGAAGCCTTGCAGCGGCAAATCAATCCTCATTTCCTCTTCAATACCCTCAACTCAATCGCTTCCCTGGTGCGCTTCCGGCCGGAGATGGCGCGCGAGATGATAGTGCGCCTGGCCAACATCTTGCGCGCCCTGCTTAAGGATCGCGATACCTATGTGCCTTTCCGTGAGGAGCTTACCTTTACCGACGACTACTTGGGCATCGAGGTGGTGCGCTTTGGCCCGGAAAAGCTGAACGTGATCAAGGAAATCGATCCCAATACGCTAGAGCTGCTAGTGCCTTGCATGTTGCTGCAGCCCCTCATCGAGAACAGCATCAAGCATGGTCTGGAGCCGCGTCTGCGAGGAGGGACTGTTACTCTGCGCAGCCGCATCGAGGGGCCGAACATGGTGGTCGAAGTGGAAGATGACGGCGTCGGAATGCCGGAGGGCCGGGCGCCGGCCATTGGCGCGGTGGGCCATGGAGCCGGCATCGGGATGCGCAATGTCCAGGAGAGGTTGGAAGTGCTCTATGGGACTGCCGCCCGCTTCGATATCATCAGCCGCCCTGGGCGAGGCACTCGCGTGACCCTTGAAATGCCAATGCTTTCTAGCGAACTGGTGATTGCCGCTCAAACCGCGGGCCGGTCCAGGACGCTCTCGTAATAGTCCTCGTAAAGAGGGATGATGCGCGTGGAACAGTAGCGTTCACGCGCGGTGGCTCGGCACGCTTCGCCCATCACGATGAGTTTTTCGGGTTTGGCGAGCAGTTCCAGTGCGGCCTCTGCCATCGCAGCCGTATCGCCTACGGGGAAAAGCCGCCCGGTCACGCCATCCTCAATCAGTTCCGGAACACCGCCGACGCGGGTGGCGATCGATGGAACTTTGCAGGCCATGGCTTCCAGCGCAGCCAAGCCGAAAGACTCAAGCTGGCTGGGCATCAGCATCAGATCGGCCAAAGGCAGCAATTCGTGGACGCGATCCTGTTTGCCCAGGAAGTGGACGCGATCGTGAATGCCCTTGCTTGAGGCCTGCCATTCGGCTGCGGAGCGGTCCGGACCGTCGCCAATCAGCAGCAGACGCGCGGGCATTCTTTCCGCGATCCGTGCGAATATATCCACCACGTCAACGACGCGCTTGACCGGACGGAAGTTTGAGAGATGAACCAAAATTTTCTCTCCGGGCTCGGCGAATTGGGCTCGAGCCGCGGCGCGTTCCTTGCCCATAGGCCGGTATAGATCGCAGTTGACGAAGTTGGGGATCACTTCGATAGGCCGCTCGATTCTGAAGTCCTGCACGGTTTTCTCGCGCAGGTAATCGGAGATGGAGGTGACGCCGTCGCTCTCTTCTATCGCAAAACGTGTAATCGGTAAGTAGGACCGGTCCAGCCCCACTAACGTGATGTCGGTGCCGTGCAGGGTGGTGACGAAAGGGAGATGTTTGTGCTTGGCGAGCATCTGCCGGGCCAGCAGCGCGCTCACCGAATGGGGAATGGCATAGTGAACGTGTAGCAAGTCGAGCTCATAATATTCAGCCACCTCGGACATGCGTGTCGCGAGCGCCAGATCGTAGGGCGGGTATTCGAAAAGCGGGTAGGTGGTGACCTGCACTTCATGATAGGAAATGCCGGTTTCCCGTCCCGTCAGGCGGAAGGGCGGCAAATAGGTAATGAAATGGATCTGGTGCCCACGCGCGGCCAGCTCGATGCCCAGTTCGGTCGCTACTACGCCGCTGCCGCCGTACGTCGGATAACAAGTGATCCCAATTTTCATGTCTCTCTCAGTTTAACGTTCGGGCGAGGGGGCCGGACGGCAATGGCAGCCGTTTTGTTTGTCATCTCGACCCACCCAACCGGCTGCCGCCGCAGCACCGCTTTTGCTTTTCTTTCTGTCATTCCCGAAGGGAATCTGCTTTTCACATACCCCAGAAACAGGTTCCCTGCCGGAACGACAGACCAGAAAAACGAGCGCGAATACAAAAGGCCGGAGCATCGCAACTCTGTCATCTCGGCCGGAACGAAGCGCAGTCGAGAGATCTGCGGTTTCCCACATCTGGCGCAAAGAGCGCGCCAGATATGGGATTCCACAAATCTCGCCGGACAGCGTCGTGATCATGCCTGCTGTGCAAAGGAGTGTCTGTGAATCGGAGAAAAAAAGACCCAGGCTAGCTAGAGGCTAGCTACGCGAGCCTGGGCACCCGGCTCTGCACTAGAAACCAAGGATCTCTAATTTGGACAAGTCTGCATGAAAATAGCCCAGCACGCCAGTGCTGGGATCCGTTAGGAAAACGGGGCCAGTCCCGTGGGGACGACTGACTCGGATCATTATAAATTCCGCCGTCCCTTATGGCCCGGGTCAGATCTTACCGAAGCACTTGAGCGTCTCATACAACTTGGGGACAAGGACCGTGTTGATTTTGTTTTCTGCGGCAGGCGCCTGGCTGTTGGTGAAGACGGTGATGATCAGGCCGGAATCAGGTAAAGAAACACGGCGACTATATAACGTTGATGTATTATTCCCCGGTTAAAATCAAATTGCTTCCAGTTGGATTTACTGCGAGGCGGACGTGTTTGGCACGGTCACACTTGAATGTTCTGGTACCCTCCCAATGAAGGAGGGCCTTGAATGTCAATTATCGATTTGCTGATCGGACGGCCAATCGCCACCTTCGATGAGCGCGCAGAACAGATTGGTATAGCAAAAGGGATCCCAATCTTCGGGCTCGATGCGCTCAGCTCCGCAGCCTACGGACCGGAAGCAGCTCTGACATTGCTGATTCCACTGGGCGTCGCTGGCATAGCTCATATCGTCCCCATCACAGCTTATATTGTTGTCTTACTCATCATTGTTTTCTTCTCTTACCGCCAGACCATCGCGGCCTATCCGGGAGGTGGAGGATCGTACACGGTTGCGCATGAGAATCTTGGCGTCTTCCCTGGCCTCCTAGCCGGTTCGGCGCTGATGATTGATTACGTGCTGACTGCGGCCGTAGGTATCTCTGCGGGTATCGGAGCACTGACTTCCGCCCTTCCCTCCTTGCATCCACGAACCCCTGCCGTTGTGCCTGGCCTCACTCGTAATCATCACGCTCATCAATCTACGTGGCATCAGGGAAAGCGGTGGTGTCTTTCTCGTCCCTACCTATCTGTTTCTCATTTGCATGCTCTTGGCAATTGCGATAGGCGTGGTCAAAACCCTCGCGTCCGGCGGCCATCCTTTTGCCGGTCGTTCCTCCGCCCGCTGTTCCCGCCGCCGGTGCTGCGAGTCTCTGGCTGCTGGCTCAAAGCATTCTCCAGCGGTTGCACCGCCATCACTGGCGTAGAGGCTGTAAGTAACGGAGTTAAGGCTTTTCGCGAGCCTACTTGTCAAACTGCACAACGCACGCTCGCAATCATTATTGCCTGTTTGGTCGCCATGCTCGGAGGAATCGCGTATTTGGTTCATCAGTACAAGATTGCCGCCACCAATCCGGACAGCAATCACTATCAGAGTGTCTTGTCGATGTTGTTTGCGGCAGTTGCAGGACCCGGTTGGTTCTACTACATCGCGATCGGCTCGGTTTTATTGGTCTTAGTATTCTCAGCCAACACAGCCTTCGCCGACTTCCCCAGAGTATGCCGTGTAATCGCGGAAGACCGGTTCTTACCCGTTTCCCTTGCGACCCCGTGGCAGGCGGCTGGTTTATGCGGAAGGCATTTGGGTGCTCGCGATCCTCACTGGCCTGCTCTTGATTGTCTTCCACGGCGTGACTGATCGCTTGATTCCCTTGTATGCCGTGGGAGCATTTCTCGCGTTCACCCTATCGCAGGTCGGAATGCTGGTCCATTGGCGCAGAAATCCTGGCCCCGGAGCGGGTCAAAGGATGTTTGTCAACGGATTGGGTGCAATTGCGACCGGAGTTACGGTGGCCCGTCGTCGTCATTTCAAAATTCGCGGAAGGCGCTTGGATTACGGTAGTAATTATTCCCGCAATGCTGCTGCTCATGTATGGTGTATGGCGGCACTACGAAAGAGTTTGGCGTGAGATCGCCAGCGATACCCCTCTCGATTTAACCGGCAAGAAGCAACCTTTAGTGGTGATTCCTATACAGCAGTGGAATCAAATCACTAAAAATGCGCTATGTGCCGCCTTGGCCATCTCAGGCGACGTGCTCAGTCTCCTCATCTCCGACCCAAAGACCCGCCAAGAGACCTCCGATGATCTCTGCCTCGGCTGGATGCGCAACATAGTCGAGCCTGCTCGGAGGGCCGATGTCGCGATCCCGGAGCTCGTAGTAGTTCTGTCGCCATTTCGCTTTGTTGTGAATCCGATAGTGGATTACGTTATAAAACTCTCCAATCAGAACCCGGACCGGCGGGTCGTTGTCATTGTTTGTGAACTTGTCGAGCACCGCTGGTACAACTATTTTCTCCACTCACAACGCGCAACTATACTTAAAGCTCTCTTGCTGCTGAAGGGCAATAATCGGATCTCAGCCCTAAACATTCCCTGGTATGTCAAATAAATACCTTTAGAGGATTTCGCCAAAGTTGATCAGGTTGAAAGCCGGGTCGTGTTCCAGCTCTGGGATGACCTCGAGCAGTGCCTGGCGCTCGATCTCTCGCGAGGCTCGAAGACGGGTTCGCGTCTGCTCTAGAACGCCGTCCTGGTAGCCCGGATGGCAGACCAACTCCCATAGCCCGTCCGGCATATCTGATAGCAGAGCCCGCAGGGTAGTTTGGTCGAGAGTTCCCGTGGCGGTCACGCCGATTGCACCATCCGTGGTGGCTATACCGCTCCGCCGAACGAACCTAGCAAAGGAGACCTGGCGTGTACGTAAGGCGTGCACCTCAAGACGCCTCAAGAGATCGGCGGAGGGAGTCGCCCGCACGCTCCACAGGGGCTCGAAAGGATTTCGTATCGCCGGAACGCCACAGGAGACCGCCGCGCGCAGCAGGGGACGAAGCACCCGGCGAAACATGTGGGCATGTTTATGAGTATCCAGATGAGTCACCCTGAGACCGCCGGATTGGACACGGCGGATCTGAGCCACGGCTTCGGCTTCAATCTCCGTTTCGCGGATGCGGCCTAGCAGCAGATCACGCAAAAATTCGCCCAAGGTGGGGCGGAACCGGCTGGACGGCGGGTCGCGAGGGTCTATGAGCGAAACAATTTCCTTCGCGGGCGATACAGGAGCGCCATCGACCAGAACAATGTGACAGCCGACGGCCAGGGAGGTCTGTACAAAGGCGAGATGAACCGCCGCCGCGAAATAGGGGGCGGAGGCCATGATGGTGGCGGAGACTGAGGGCGCGCAAACTGTTGAGATCCACAATGGCATCGTTGACGCCGGGGGTGAGGCCGAAGTCGTCAGCATTTATAATCAGGCGCTTCACTTAGGGAGATTATCAAAGCCAGCTGCTGTGAATTGCTACAATGAGCTTTGCCGGGAGAGAGCGTGGGAACCGCGCAATACAAATCCCTCTTGTTCCGCAGCCTGCCGCTGCTGATTGCCGCCGCAGCCCAATCCGCGTGGGCTCAACCTGCTCAGAACATCGTCAGCCCGACCCCGAGTATCTTCGAGCCTCATTCCGGATCGGCCCACCTGCTTTACGGAATATCGCTGTTCACACTTGAGATCACGGGCGCGATCTTTCTCGTAGTGGGCGCTCTCTGGCTGTATGTAATTGTCCGCTTTCGCGAGGCACCGGGAGAGGATACCTACGAGCCCGCCCAGGTTTACGGTAGCACGCAGATCGAGCTTGCCTGGACGGTGGTTCCTATTCTGATCGTAGTGGTGCTATTTTTGACTGCTGCGCGCATCCTCTTCGCCGTCCAGGACCGGCCAATGCCCCCCGCCGCGCTCAATGTGGACGTAGTGGGGCATCAATTCTGGTGGGAATTCCGCTATCCCAAGTTCGATTTTGTAACAGCGAACGAGCTACATATTCCCGTCAGCGAGCCTAAGGCGGAGCGCACGACTTTTCTCAAGCTGCTGTCGGCTGATGTGGATCACAGCTTCTGGGTGCCCGCACTCTTTGGCAAAATTGATTCCATACCCAACCGGACCAATTCGATGTGGTTTGACCCCAGTCCGACAGGTCTGTATGTGGGACAATGCGCGCAGTTCTGCGGCACCGCGCACGCCCAGATGCTCCTGCGCGTATACGTGCAGACACCGGAGGATTTCGCGGCCTGGGTCAAGGGCCAACAGCAGCCCGCGGTTCAGGATCCCGCAGCCGCAGAGGGCAGGCAGATCTTCGAATCGCAATCCTGCGTCAGTTGCCATACCGTTCGAGGGACAGCCGCCCACGGCACCTTTGGGCCTGACCTTACGCACCTGATGAGCCGGGATACCATCGCCTCCGGCCTGGTTGCAAACACAAGGGACAACCTGAAAAATTGGATTAAGGACCCGCAGTCCATTAAGCCCGGCTGCACGATGCCGGCAATGCAGCTTAGCGATCCGCAAATCGACCAGATAGTCTCTTACCTCACCACCCTGAAGTAGATGGGAGAAGGAGTTCCGGCCCAATGGCTGATTCGACGCTACCCATTGATGGGTCCATCAGTCTCCCTCCGGGCGAGATCAGCTCGACAGGCGGATACCGCGGCGCTTGGCTGGAGACGCTGCACGATTGGGTCACCACCGTCGATCACAAAAAGATTGGCTTGATGTACATCGGCTACGCCCTCCTCTTCCTCCTGGTAGGGGGTGTTGAGGCAATGATTATCCGCATCCAGTTGGCCGTGCCTCACAATCATTTCGTTTCGGCCGAGGTCTACAACCGGATCTTCACTATGCACGGAACGACCATGATATTCCTCATGGGCATGCCGCTGCTTATTGGCTTTGCCAATTACCTGATTCCCCTGATGATTGGCGCGCGGGACATGGCTCTTCCTCGCTTGAACGCCTTCAGCTTCTGGATGACGGCTTTGGGCGGTCTCTTCCTCTACTACAGCTTTATCGGAGGGGTCGGCTTACAGGGCGCAGGCAGCGCGCCCGATGCTACCTGGTGGGCCTACGCTCCTCTGACCGAGAGGGCCTTCTCCAGGGGTCACACCATGGACTACTGGGCCTTGGCGCTCATCGTTGGCGGATTCGGCACCGTCGGCGCGGCCATCAATATCATTGCCACCAGTCTCTGCATGCGCTGCAAGGGCATGACGCTGTTTCGCATGCCTCTGCTGGTTTGGCTGAACTTGGTCGTGGGGGCATTGCTTCTGGTAACCATCACTCCCTTGACGGCGGCGCAATTGATGTTGCTCGTGGACCGCTATCTGGGCGGCCACTTCTTCGATGCTCAGGCAGGCGGCACGCCGGTTATCTGGAACCATTTCTTCTGGATCTTCGGACACCCGGAGGTCTATGTTCTTGTCCTGCCGGCCTTCGCCATCGCCAACGAAGTTATTCCGGTCTTTTCCCGGAAGGCTATTTTTGGTTATCCCGCCATGGTGGCTGCCTCAGTCGGTATCGGATTTATAAGCCTGGGCGTATGGGCGCATCACATGTTCACTGTGGGGATGAACTCCACCTCGAATGCTTTCTTCGTGCTTTCGTCGGAACTGGTCGGAGTACCCACCGGCATCAAGATATTCAATTGGATCGCGACCATGTGGGGAGGGAGGATCCGCTTCGCTACGCCCATGCTCTTTTCAGTCGCGTTCGTCGCCCAATTTTTGCTTGCCGGCTTGACTGGAATCATGCTGTCCGTCGCACCCTTCGACTGGCAACTGCACAACTCCTACTTCGTGGTGGCGCATTTCCACTATGTGCTGGTCGGAGCCATCATCTTCTGCTTCTTCGCGGGCTTTTATTATTGGTATCCCAAGATGACCGGGAAGATGCTCAACGAGCATCTCGGCAAGTGGCATTTCTGGCTCTTCGTCATCGGCTTTCACCTCACCTTCGACACCATGCACATCCCTGGAATATTGGGCATGCCGCGCTCCATCTACACCTATGAGCCCGGACGGGGCTGGGACACGTGGAACATGATCATATCTGTAGGCGGCGGCATCCAGGCCATCGCCGTGCTGATCTTTGTCTATAACCTGATCCACTCCTACTACAAAGGCGCCGAGGCAGGACCCGATCCCTGGGATGCGTGGACCCTGGAGTGGACCACCTCCTCGCCTCCACCGGTATATAACTTCGCCGTCGATCCCGTGGTCGAGAGCCGCCGGCCGCTGTGGGACCTGAAACATCCCGACGACATGGATTCGAGATACGAATGAGCGCGATACCCGTTTCCCTAGCCCACGGCGCCGCCGGCAGCGACTGGCGGATGCCCGATCGCGGCGTGGTGGCGATGCTGTCTCTTATCGTTGCCGAGAGCGCCATCTTCATCATCTTCGTGATCGCATATCTGTACTACATCGGCAGAAGCATCACCGGCCCCACGCCTCGCCAGGTTCTGGATGTCCCGGTCTTCAATACAGTCTGTCTGCTGTCCAGCAGTTTCACCATCTGGCTTGCCGAGCGGGCTTTGAAAAAAGGCGCAATGCGCGCCTTCAGCGGATGGTGGGCTTTCACCGCGCTGCTGGGCGCGATCTTCCTGGTTGGCACCGGTCTGGAGTGGCGCACGCTGATCTATCGCGACGGTCTTACCGTCAGCACCAACCTCTTTGGCACCACCTTTTATTCACTTGTCGGCCTGCATGCCAGCCACGTAATCGTTGGGTTGCTCATGCTGTCCACGGTGCTGGTCTTCGCCTTGAGCGGAAAACTGAAACAGGAACATGCGCCTCGCATCGAAGTTCTCTCCCTTTACTGGCATTTCGTCGACGCGGTCTGGGTAGTCGTGTTTACGGTTGTCTATATTGTCGGGCGCTGAACCGGGGTGCATACGAAGAGTTGACCTTCACTGGCGGTTAACGAAAAGAGAGCAGATGGAACACCAACAGGAACACGCTAATGCCACGGAAAAAGTCGTCGAGCTGCCGGCGCCCACGGCGTGGCCCTTGGTGCCGGCTGTTGGCCTCACCCTTGCTTTCGCGGGTCTGGTGACAAACGTGGGAATCAGCATGTTAGGCGCCGTCCTGATCGTTGCCGGTTGCGTGGGCTGGTTCCGCGAGGTGCCGCCGCATCCTCATCATGAGCTGGTTCCCGTCAAGGCGGAGGAGTTTCAGCCGAAAACTAAGCGTCGTTCTGTGGCCCGTGTCTATGTGCAGGTAAGTCACCGTTCCCGGGTGCCCGTCGAAACGCCTTCTGTCCTCGCCGGAGTCAAGGGCGGCATCGCTGGAGGCGTCGCCATGATCTTGCCGGCTTTGCTCTATGGGCAAATCCGCTACCACAGCATCTGGTATGCGGTGAACCTGCTGGGCGGAGCGGGGGTAGCGGGCTGGAGCAACCCTACTCTACAGGAGATAACCCATTTCCGTCTGAGCGCCTTGGTTGCCGCTACCGTCATTCATATCGTTACCTGCTTACTGGTGGGACTGCTTTATGGAGCCATGCTGCCCATGATGCCCCGCCATCCCATTCTGCTTGGCGGTCTGCTTGGGCCTTTTCTGTGGACCGGGCTGCTGCACTCCTCGATGGGCTTGATCAATCCTTTTCTTCTGCAAAAGATCGATTGGGGTTGGTTCGTTGTTTCTCAGTTGGCCTTCGGATTGGTGGCCGGATGGGTGGTGACCAAGCAGGCAAATATCCGCACCGAGCAATATCTGCCATTTGCTGCCCGCGCCGGACTGGAGACGCCAGGTTTGATGGCGGAGCGTGATGGGAAGGACAACCAAAAATGAGCCGGCGGCTTATGTGTAGAATGACACGCTTAAGTCTCGCGCTGGCTGTCTGCCTCGCATTTGAGGGCTGTGCCTCGATGCCTGGCCGCCCGAAGCCCGGAGTGGGAACGCCCCGCCCCGACGCGATCTTGGATTTCCCCACGCTTTACCAGCAGAACTGCGTTGGCTGTCATGGAGCCGGGGGAATGAACGGCCCATCCTATCCGCTGGCCAACCCTAAGTATCAGGCGCTGATAAGTGCATCTATTCTGCGTCAGGTGATTGCTCAGGGCGAGCCCGGGACAATGATGCCCGCCTTCGCGATCAGCTCCGGCGGCACATTGACCGATGCCCAGGTGGACGCCCTGGCCACTGGGATGCGTAAAGCTTGGTTCAAGCCGCAGGCTCTTGCCGGAGCCAATCCTCCTCCTTATCACTCCGCATCGGTGGCAAATGCGGCAGCAGGTCAACAGGCCTACAGCACTTACTGCGCCTCCTGCCATGGCTCTGCGGATCATCCCGGCAAGGCCGGATCCATCACCGACCCGGACTTTCTGAACCTGGTGAGCGATCAGGGTCTGCGCACTATTGTCATCGCGGGCCGTCCGGATATAGGCCAGCCGGACTGGAGAAGCGATCTTCCCGGACGACCAATGAGCGACCGCGAAGTCACCGATGTGGTCGCATGGCTCTTGAGCAAACGGCCCAACGCGAATCCAGCCCCGGCCGCAAGCTCCGAAAGCACTGCACACGAGAAAACGGCGCAGCCAAACTACCCAGCTCAAAAGAGCGGGAGAGGATGAGAATGAGCGACGACCAGAAGACTATATCCCGGCGA
Organism: uncultured Acidobacteriaceae bacterium; assembly: GCA_963705665.1. Taxonomy (GTDB): domain Bacteria; phylum Acidobacteriota; class Terriglobia; order Terriglobales; family Acidobacteriaceae; genus PALSA-350. Next base: position 395,763 of record CAVPKQ010000052.1, read on the forward strand.
TCACTGCTGATGAAGATTGGAATCATGCTCAACGGCGCTGTGGCCTTAGCGATCACGGTCCCAGTCGTGGGTTATCTGCTGGGGCCGATCCGCAAAAAGGGCGGTTACGATGCCTGGATCTCTTTAGGAGATCCAACCCAGTTTCCCGAAGGTCAGACTCGCCTGGCGAGCTTTGTCACGCCTAGCGCCGTGCCTTGGGACGGAGCAACGGCGAAAACAGCCTGTTGGGTGCGCCACCTGGGTCAGCAAAAGTTCCAGGTCTTCGCCATCAACTGCGCCCACCTTGGCTGCCCGGTCCGCTGGTTTCCCCAATCGGCGCTCTTCATGTGCCCCTGCCATGGCGGCGTATATTATGCGGACGGCTCACGCGCGGCCGGCCCGCCTCCGCGCGGCCTGTTCGAATACAAGTACAAAGTGGAAGACGGGAAGCTGATGATCTTCGGCGGGCAAATGCCGACCTTGTCTACGACGGCCAGCGTGCGGAAAGGAAGCTCCGGATGCGCTGGCTGAAGGATCTCTACAATTGGGTCGAGTTCCGCGTTCGCCTGGAAAAGCCGATCGAAGAGGCGGCGCTCCATCCGGTGCCCAAGAGCACGGCCAGTTGGTGGTATGTCTTCGGCAGCGCCAGCTTCGTACTGTTGATGTTACAAATAGTCACCGGCATCCTGCTGGCGATTGTCTATACTCCTTCCGCGGGCGAGGCCTGGAACAGTCTGCAGTTCCTCAACCATCAGCTGCCTTTAGGGTGGTTCCTGCGCGCCATGCACGGTTGGGGATCGGATTTCATGGTGGCCGTGGTTCTGATCCACATGGCGCAGGTCTTCCTCTTTGGCGCTTATAAATATCCCCGTGAACTCACCTGGATACTCGGTGTTTTTTTGCTTTTAATGACTCTGGGCATGGCCTTCACCGGTCAGGTGATGCGCTTTGACCAGGATTCGTATTGGGGCTTGGGTATTGGCGCTTCGATTGTGGCTCGCGTGCCCTGGATCGGCGGCCCGCTGGTGGACCTCCTCTTAGGCGGCCCGAATATCGGCGGAGCGACATTGACCCGCTTCTTCGATCTGCATGTCTTTGTAATCCCGGGACTGATGCTGATCTTCGCCGGTGTGCACATATGGATGGTGCTGGTCCTAGGCATCAACGAGTGGCCGATGCCAGGCCGCGTAGTGCGGCGCGGCACTTATATAAAGGAATACAACGAGCTGGCGCACAAAGAGGGCATGCCCTTTGTGCCCGGGGCCGTCTGGAAGGACTTGATGTTCTCGGCGGCGATTCTTTTTGCCGTTGCGCTTTGCGCAGTTGTCTTCGGGCCATTCGGTCCAGGCGGCGTACCCGATCCGACCATCGTTCAGACCGTTCCCAAACCGGACTTCTTCTTTCTTTGGATCTACACCGTCTTGGCTTTTCTACCGGACAATCTGGAAACGCCGTTCATGCTCATTGTTCCTATCCTGGCCATCGTGGGGCTTATCGCTCTGCCGCTGGTGGCCGGGGAAGGGGAGAAGAGCTGGCGCCGCCGGCCGATCGCCGTGCTGACTCTGATGGTGTTGGCGGTGGGTTTTGCCGTCTGTACCAACCTGGGTACCTACACTCCGTGGAGCCCGGAAATGGATGCTTGGAGCGGCGACGCCGTTCCGGTGAAATATGTACACGCCGCCACCCCGCTGGGGCGGCAAGGACAGATCGTTTTTCAAGAAAAGCAGTGCCGCAATTGCCACATGCTGGAGGGCGTTGGCGGCCAGCGAGGCCCGGCGCTTGACGATGTAGCCACCCGGCTCACCCACGATCAGCTGGTCCGCCAAGTTCTGCAGGGCGGAGGAAACATGCCAGCCTTTGGCAAAAACTTGTCGCCTTCGCAAGTGACGGCGCTGGTCAGCTTCCTTCAGACTCTGTATCCGCCGGGGCACATGCCAGCCCGGGATCCTTCGTCTCCGTCCTCAAGCCCAGGCGCACTCGATGCCGGTCACGCCCCACATTAGATTCTGAAGCGTAAGGGTATCTCAAAGCCGCTTGATGCCGAAAGTAAACAAAGTGGGGTTATGCCAGTCATTTTTCACGATCGTGGTTTCAGATTTTTCTTCTATTCCAACGAAGGAACACCGCGTGAATCGGTGCAGATTCACCTTGAGAAGGACGACATGGAAGCAAAGTTCTGGCTTTTGCATGAAGTCCGGGTGGCCTACAATGATGGTTACGACGCGCGCACTCTACGCGAGTTGCTGGAAACCGTAGAAGTCAACAAAGACGAGATCACGAGGGCATGGGATGAATTCTTCCGTTAGAGCAACGCGCGTTCGTTTCGATCCGGACAGCATGTGGGTTGACCTTAGCGACGGCCGGATCATAGGTGTGCCGCTGGCATGGTTTCCCCGGCTCCTGCACAGCACTTCGGAGCAACGCGAACAGGTTCGGATTAGCAGCCGCAGTCTGCATTGGGAAGCGTTGGACGAAGATATTTCCGTTGCGGGTTTGCTGGGCGGACAGGGAGACCAAACTACAAGCCACAAGGCTTTTGCAGCATAAGCCTTGCCTCCTAAGTGGACCCCGGTTCCGCAGGCATGGGAGACCACGAACGTAGCGAACCGTAGGTTTAGTGGATGTCTGGCGGTCTTCAGCAAGCACTCTTGACTTCTTGGTCCTTGCCTCTGGGCGTGGCGCTCGCCTTGTGTGTCACTGGGGTGGTGTATTTCAGGGGATACCGTAAGATTCGCCTCACCCGTCCCGCACTTTTTCCTGCATGGCGCTTGTACTGTTTTTTCGGCGGCCTTGCCTCTCTTTGGATTGCCTTCGCCTCGCCGCTCGATACTCTGAACGGCTACTTGCTCGTCCTGCACATGGCCCAGCATATGATCTTGATGATGCTGGTCCCGCCACTGCTCCTGCTGGGCGCCCCCACAGTACCTCTGCTGCGGGGCCTTCCGCGCGGGCTGGTTCGCGATGGACTCGGTCCTCTCTTCCGCTCACCGGCGTTGCGCAGCGCAATGCGGTTCATTACCCATCCCGTCTTCGCCTGGCTTGTCATGAACATCTCCTTTCTGGCGTGGCATACTCCGCAGGCCTATGAACTCGCTCTGCGCTCGCCTCCATGGCATTCCGTGGAGCACGCCTGTTTCCTCATTACCTCGCTATTGTTTTGGTTTCCCATCATCCAGCCCTGGCCAAGCGTGAGCCGCGGATCGCGCTGGGGCCTGTTGCCCTATTTGATGACGGCGGATCTGGTGAACACGGCGGTCTCGGCATTCCTGATCTTTTCCGGCCGGCTCCTTTATCCCAGCTACGCCGCTGCGGCGCCGCTGTTTGGCGTCTCTCCCGCGAGCGATCAGGTCGCCGCCGGCGTCTTGATGTGGCTGGTTGGGTCTATCTTTTTTCTAGTGCCGATCGTCTTCATCACAATGCGCTTGCTCTCCCCATCCGCGGCGCGGCCGCTCTTGGTAAGCGAGTAGCGCCGATTCACCAGATTCGGGTTTCGTCGATAATGGGTTTATGACGAAACTATCCGCGGAGCCATCCGCGCTCTCATCGGCCGAAGTTGTCGAAGCTACCAGAAAACTGAATTACGGAACCTGGCGGCGGCAAAAGAACTGGAATCCGATGCACGTCGTGGATGCTGAAGGATGCTACTTCACAGACAGCGCCGGTAAGCGCTATCTCGATTTTTCCTCGCAGCTGATGTGCGTGAATCTCGGCCACAAGAACCGTGCCGTCATTGCAGCGATTCAGGAACAGGCGGAAACACTGCCCTACGTCATACCCGGCTACACGACAACCGCGCGCGCGGAGTGAGCAGGCTGCTTCTCGATGTGCTTCCCCAAGGACTCAATAAGTTCTTCTTCACCACCTCGGGAACCGAGGCCAACGAAGCTGCCTTTAAGATTGCCCGCCTGTATACCGGAAAGACAAAGATCATCGCCCGCTACCGCTCCTATCACGGATCGACCTCGGGATCGATTGCGGCCACAGGAGACCCGCGCAGGTGGCCTGTGGAGCCGGGCGGCAAAGCTGGAGGGGTGATCTTTGGTCCGGAAGTAAATTGCTACAAATGTCCCATCAAGCACACCTATCCGGAATGTGGTATCGCTTGCGCAGACTATCTCGAGCACATGATCGTGAATGAAGCCGATGTCGCCGCGGTGGTCGTCGAGCCGGTGGTGGGCACGAATGGGGTTTTAGTTCCGCCGCCCGAATACATGCCAAAGTTAAGAAAAATCTGCGATCGCCATGGAGTCCTGCTCATCGATGATGAAGTCATGGCGGGATGGGGCCGTACTGGTGAATGGTTTGCTATGGACCATTGGGGCGTCAAGCCGGATATCCTGACCACCGCTAAAGGCATAACTTCAGCCTATGTTCCTCTCGGCCTCTGCGCCACATCGGAAAAAATCGGCGCCTTTTTCGATGACCACTATTTCGCTCACGGTCATACGTACGAGGCGCATCCTTTGACGCTGAAACCCGCAGTCGCCACCATCCATGAGATGCAACGCCTGCGGCTGGTTGAGAGAGCGCGGGAGCTTGGTCCCTACATGCAGGAGAAGCTTGAGGATCTCAAGGCCAAGCATCGCTCTATCGGCGAGGTCCGAGGGATGGGACTATTCTGGGCGGTCGAACTGGTGAAGGACCGTGGCAGCAAAGAACCCTTCAACTCCGGCAATGACAAGATAGAAGGCAAAAGCCTGGTGGTCGATCAGGTGGCGGCTAAAATGCTTGCCGCCGGAGTTGCGATACAGGCATGGATCAGCCATTTTGTGATCGCCCCGCCGCTCATTATCGAGAAGCACGAGATCGACCTTGGCATTCAAGCCTTGGATGATGCTCTTTCGCTGGCCGACGCCTTGGCGCTAGCGGAGGAGTGAACCCAGTGTGTCTATTGCGGGCTAGACCAAAGTTTTGTCATCTCGACCGGAGTCTTCATGGGCCTGCGGCCCATAAGCGCTAAGATAAGGAAATCTTCATAACCGCGGTTTACGCCTCCGGTTGCGTTCACCCAGGGCGGCTGCGATCTCGTTCCAGCGGGTCAACACGGTCTGCAATCCGACGGCGGGTGAAATAGCCTCGACTATCCTATGGAATGCGAACTGGAATTCACGCCACCGACTGCGTATCGGTGGTGTGTTCTGGTAAGTAGTAGCCCCAGGGGGAAATAGCATTCCCCACCCGCGCCAGTTTCTGGCTCAACAGCGCCACGAATAACTTTCCATACAGCCATGCTCGGCTACTTTGGTCATCGTGCTTCGGGACGTGGCCCAGTTGGACAATCGATTTCAAGCGCTTGAAGGTCAATTCGATCTGCCACCGTAACCGGTAACATTCCAAAACCTGTCGTTTAGTGGCTTGACGGCTCGGTAAGGTCGTGAATACCAAAACGTAGCAGGCATACTCCAGGGCTTCCGGCGTACCGGTGCGCTTGCCCTGCTGGCGCTTACGTGTGAGCCTGCGTTGTGCTCTTTGAATTGCCACTTCACTTTTGCGAACTCCGCACAGGCGGCCGTTGATCCATTGCTCTTCTGCCTTTACCCAAACCCGCCACTCTGCCGTCTCGCCAGCTCGTCGCAGGCTCCTGATTTTCTCAAGCAGCGAAAACGGACGCCGCCGTTCATCGAACAAAGGCAGCGATGCCGGATTCAATCGCACGCATATATCGGCCCCCTGTTGGACCACCGCCGCGATGCCCGGCGGATTACTGTAGCCAGCATCAGCCATCACTATTTCGCCGGCCTGCAACACGAACCGTGCCAGTCTTTCTCCCGCCTTTCTGCCTCGCGTCGGCGTCAACTCGAAATAATCGCACTCCAGGGTGGGCAACCGCAGGCTGTAGTGGATTCGCCATTGTCCGCCGGTTTTGCCAGGCTCCTTCACCGTCGTCGCATCCACCAGTCGCACCGGTCGACCCTTCAGCCCGGGTTCCAGCTTGACCCCGTTCTCTTTCCACAACTGTTGACACAACTGGCGCAGCCAGTCTTCGGCTTGCCGTAAACGATTCAGCAGCGTCACATCGGAAACGTCGGCGATACCCGCCAGTTTCGCCTGCACCGCGGTCTCACGAAGCGACCAGCCACAACCCACATGCAGCAGCAGTGTACGCAGCAGATCATTCAAGGAGTCGAACCCACGTAATCGTGTGACCGCGCCCGTGCTCCGCCCCAACTCCTCCCAGTCCGAGGGAAACAAACCCAGCAGCACTTGCCAGTCTTCCCGCAAAGCACTCATGTACTCAGCTTACCCGGCATTTTCCATAAAAATCAAATCTTATCTTAGCGCTTATGGGCCTGCGGCCCACCCAAGGGGATCAAAACCGGTTGAGGAAGGCTTGGTTGGCAATTACACCTAACTTTGTCATCTCGACCGGAGCGGAGAGATCTGCGGTTTTATTTTCTTCTATTCGGGTTTTACACCCTAAAGCGAAAATGCGTTAATTCATGTGCAGACTGCGCGATGGCGCCTCGTCATCCACTGGCGAGCCGAACTGCTCGGCCACAAAAACCGCAAAGCATGCGCAGAGCAGGGCAGCCGCTCCACCCAAGATCCAGAATAGGGGCTTAGCGGCGATTCCTAACGCGGTCGCGTTTGTCGCGCTCTTGACAATGATGAAGCGGGGCGCGATGCCGGAATCGTCTTGAGTTGGAGCACCGCCAGCCGCCTGTTGCGCCTCCAGCAACATTTTGTATCGCTGTTGCTCGGCGGCGTAGTCGTGAGCGACGGTTGCTGCGTCGGCAATCCGTTGCTGCAGCGCGGCGGTTTCGGCTTCGTTGGCTTGAATGGCTTGATCCAGTAGACGTTGGTGCTCTCGAACTTCGGCTTCCTGTTGAGAAATTCGAAGTTCCTCTGAAGTACGCCCAGTGGAGGGAGCGGGAGCGGGACCGACTTTTGCTACCACTGCCGGTTGCGGCGTCTCGGCCGGAAGGCTAAGCAGCTTGTTCTGCAAAATTGCAATCGTTTGTCTGGCTTCGACGACGTCAGGGTATTCGTCGGTGTAGCGCTGGCGCAGTACCGCCAAACGGGCTTGTGCTTCCCTGATTTGCTGTTCAAGCGCAATAGCCGCGGGATTACGCGTTGGTGTTTGATGCGTTGGTGTTTGATGCGGCTGGACACGGGCCTTGGGTGCATTCAGGATCGCCCGCTCGGTTTGCCGATCTTCCTGTTCCAGCGCCCCTAGCTGAACCTCCGACTCCTGCCGCGCCGCTCTCAATTCCGTATCCGTCTTCTCGTGCTGCTGTAACGCGTCCGGAGGAATCTTTACACTCTGTGATTGGGAAAGAATTTGTAGATCGGAGCGGGTCTTTGCAATCTCCTGGGCGATGCTCGCGGCGCCGGCAGTGGGATGCGATGGCGGCGCGACCGCCGTCGGCGGAGGAGTGGGATGAACCAAGCTCTGCGCCAACGCATTGGTTACGCCCAGGACGGTCGAGGGACCTGCGCCGGTGTAGGAAAGCATAATCTCCGGGACCGCGCCTCCTGCCGAGCCGATTCGGCGAAGTGAAATATTGGATCGGACGTAGGCAAACACCCCGTCTTGCGCGCGCAGGCGGGTTAGCCCGGTATTCAGCCGGAACTGCTGAATGATGGCCGCGATCTGCTTATCCGGCAGCGCGCTCCAGGCAACCTCAACAGCGCTCTTCGGCCGGCTGTCCGGATCCAGGCTTTGCGCGTCCACAATCGACTGGGGATCCAGCGCGAGAACGGCGGAGGCGGAATACCGCAAGTTCAAGAGCGCGCCGGCTCCGAGGATCACGATCACCAAAAAGAAAACCTCGAGCGCCAGCTTACGGCGAGCAATCAGCGTGTCCAGAAGTGGATGGGAGTTCGCGCGAGCGGACATGCTGGATTCCTTCAACATGGATCCTGAAACCACCGTAAAATCCCCATCGATTGATATGAAATAGCCTGTCTCACTGCTGCCCGGGATAATAGCTCACCTTGGCTTGCCAAAACGATGGTACCCGGGATTCCACAGGAGAGGTACGGATTCTAAAGACCAAAAACGAGACTACCCGGTCAGGGAACCACCACAGTATCGCCAGGCATCAATTCGACGTTCTGTTCCGGGGCCTTGCCTTGCATGATTTTTTTATAGTTCACTGGAATTTTCTGGCTCACGCCTTCGTGCAGGACATATACCTGCTTTTGCTTGGCCCGCGGCGTTGGCCCCCCGGCGCGGGCGATCAACTGCTCAACGTTAATCGGACTGACCATGGGATAAGGTCCCGGACGCTCAACTTCGCCGATAACATAGACCATCCTGCTATGGACCTGAGTGACCACGACCGTGACCAGGGGGTGCTTTACGAAGTCCTGCAGTCTCTCCGCCATCTTCTGCTGCGCCTCGGCGGGAGTGAGGCCGGCGACCTTTACGTCCGAGACCAACGGCAAGGAGATCTTTCCGTCCGGCCGCACCTCCACCGTCTCCCAAAATTGCGGCTCCTGCCAAACCGAGATTTGCAGGATATCTCCGGGACCAATAATAAAATTAGATGCCACCGACAGCGGCATCGAAGTTCTCGCCCCTGCTGCTTTATTAGACGTGTTGGAACTTGGAGCGGGAGGGCTCTGGGTCTGGGAGTGGGGGGCAAGCTGAACCTGTCCCAAAACCGTCGTACTCGCAATCACCAGCACGAGGGCTGCGGCTGTTGGCATGCGCATGATCAACAAAATTTATCTGGGGGAAAGATAGGTCAATGAACCAACACTGAGTATACTCTGGAAGGCTTCGGTTTGCCTCTGAAGCACCGCTATAATCTTTAGGTAATCCTTCCATAGAGCGCGCTATATCGCTGATATTAAATAAGTTGGAGATATAGCTTAATCGTCTGATCGGCGATCGCCGGCCAGCCGAATTTCTCTTCCACACGCCTTCTGCCCGCAGCTCCAAACCGGCGGCATTTTTCCGGATCTTTCAGCAGCTCGCTGACCTTGGCCCCTAAGTCTCGAGCAAACCGGTCAGGATCAACGGGAAAGAAGGTTGTTGGATCCTGCTCGAAGGGAACCAGAAATCCGGTTTCGCCATCCACCACGACTTCCAGAATGCCTCCGGTCGCGCTAGCTACCACCGGAACCTGGCAGGCCATCGCCTCCAGGTTGATGATCCCAAAAGGCTCGTAGACCGAGGGACAGCAAAAGACACGGGCATGGCTGTAGAACTGGATTGTCTCAGGCTTGCTGAGCATCTTTTCGATCCACACCACCCGAGGATTCAGGTGGCGCGCCTCCTCCACTTTGAGATGCATCTCTTCCGCAATTTGCGGGGTATCCGGGGCGCCCGCGCACAGAACCACCTGAACATCCCGAGGCATGTAGCGTATTGCGTCCACCAGATGGGTCACTCCCTTTTGGCGGGTGATCCGGCCGACGAAGAGAACATAGGGTAGCGTTGGGTCGACGCCGTGAGCCAGCAGCGCGGAAGTGTCGGGCGTCTTCTGGTATTCGGCCAGATCGATTCCGTTGTAGATGACGTGTATGCGCTCGGCGGGGACCGGGTAGGCGCGCAGGATATCTTGCTTGGTTCCGTTTGAGACTGCGATCACCGCGTCAGCGTCCAGAATCGCCGTCTCCTCCATCCATGAGCTCATCGCATAACCGCTGCCGAGCTGCTCCGCCTTCCAGGCGCGCAGCGGTTCCAGGCTGTGCGTGGTCAGCACGAAGGGCATACCGTAGAGATTCTTTGCCAGGAAGCCGGCCATCGAGGCATACCACGTATGAGTGTGGACGATATCGATCTCCGTCAGTTTCTTTACCTGCGTGAGGTTCAAGCTGAGAGCCTCGAGCGCGGCCTTGAATCGCGCTTGCGTCCCTTCTGTGATCTCGTTCCAGGGCTCCTGTCCTCGGACATGCAGGTTGCCTCGATCGAGATTCTGCTTGCCCCAGCAGTGCACTTCGACGGAGATCTTCTTGGCCAATTCACGGCTCAAGTAGTCGACGTGAACGCCGGCGCCCCCATACACGTGCGGTGGATACTCCCGGGTAAACAGTGCAACTTGCAATCGTCATCCCTCCGGCAAACTCTAGCAGGTTTCAAAGATTTTAAGTTCCGGTTGTTTTAGTTCTGATGCGAAGTCCATTCAATTAAACAGGTGAATTGAGCCCACGATGGCTTGATCCACAACCGCACCCAACTTTGTCATCTCGACCCAAGTGTTCATGGGCCTGCGGCTCACCCAAGGGTATGAAAATCGGGTTCAGCTTGATAAGTGAGCGAATTTCCTCCCAGGGCTTTGTATCAGGGCATGGCTTTAGCCGTGCCGCAGAATTGCTGAAAAATTTGGGCTTTTAGCCCCTGGGTAAAGCAAGGGCAACAGGGGCTCAAAGCCCATTACGGTTGGTTGCATTCATGCGGCACAGCTAAGGCTGTGCCGGCCCAGCACGCCAGTGCTGGGTTTGGTTGGCCAGAAACGGATCCAGTCCCGTAGGGACGGCTGACTTGTGGAATGACTCGGCTACCACGCCTAGCTTGTCCGGAGGTCGGGGTCGTACCGGCGCAGAAATTGGCCGACGGAGAAGCCAAGGGTGAGCATTCCGTGGACTGAATCGTCAATCTCCGGACCTAGGAATCGAGACTTAGCTCCGGTTTCGGTCAATCGCCGCATACGCCCCAGATCGAGCATGCGGCGGGCCAGAGGCGATCTTTCCAGTAGATCGATTTCGCTGAGCATTCGGTCTTGCACCGCGCCAAGGGTCAAGCGCCAATCCGCGGATTGGCGGCCGCGTTGCATCCTGTTTAGGGTGCTCGATGGCAAACGCCCTACCATTGCGCGCCGGGCAAGAGAACGAAGCTTGCCGCCGCGAAGAAATTCTTCCAGCGGCGCTGTGAGGCAGAACTCGATGACACGCTGGTCAAAGGTCGGATCGCGAAAATCAAGGCGCCAGCCACCCTGAGCCGCGACCGACGTATCGCTAAAACTTCCATATTTCAGGATTGTTCTAAGCAGGGGATGGCTGCCCGGCAGATCTGTGTGAAGATCGCGAAAGGCTCGGCGCTTAAGATCGAGCCGCTGGATAATCTCCGGGTTGAGGGGGCAATAATCCATCGAGAAGTTGCGCATATCGGGATCGGTAATACTGCGCAACCAGAACGGAAGGGATGGCCAGAGCGCATTGCGAATGAGTTGCTTGATCGAGGCGCTTCGCGCCATCTTAATTTCGCAAGCCACCCGCGCAAGTGTGAGCCAATTCCCGGAGCGCAGCCATGCCGATAAACCTGTCAACCCATAATCGCTAAACGTTGCGTTGCCGGACCTGCCGCTGAGCAATACGGTAATTCCGGCCTCTCTGGCGCGGGTCAGGATGGTGTTGCACCAGACTTCGTTGTTTGGAGCGTAGCAGGGATGATCGTATAGCGAATTATTGACCCCGAGAATGTCCAGAAAGCTGGTTCCGCTTGAATCCACCAGAACGTGGTGCATGTTGGGATAGAGGGCTGCAACTTCGCCGGCTGCCGGACCCTCGTTACCGAAGTGATTCGCGCCGACGATGCCATCGAAATCGGAACGGGGCACCGCAGTATAGGCAGTCATTTCGCGGCCCTCGGCGCCCAGTATTCGCGCTGCCGTTGCCGCTACTGAAGAACTGTCCAGGCCCCCGCTCAAATGCGACCCGATGGCGCCGATAGTGCGTAATCGACAGCGCACGGCAGCATCAAAGATGTGCCGGAACTGCTCCAGATATGCTTCGTCAGAACGCACAGGGAGGGGCGCGAGTTGCTCCGTTTGCCAGTGTCGCCAAACCCTGATCTTGCCTGCCTGGACGCTCATTGCATGTCCTGCGGGCAGACACTCGATGCGGCGAAATATGGTTTGACTCGGTGGCAAGAACGTGACGGCAAGATAATTCGCGACGTAATCTTCGTCCACTTCCGCTCCGATGAACGGAAGGCAATGAAGACCTTTTGGCATCGATGCAAACGCGAAGCAGTTCCCGGCCCAGGAGTAGAACAGCGGCCGCTCTCCGGCGTGATCGCGTGTCAGAAACAGTTCTCGTTTCTCGTGGTTCCATACCGCAAAGGCGAAGGCGCCGAGAAGGTGATCAACACAAACTTCGCCCCATTGGCGCCAAGCGGCCAAAAGAAAGTCGCTGTCCGCCATGAGGGCCGCATCTTGCTGAAGTATTTTCAGCTTGCCGGCTAACTCATCCCGATTGTCTAGGCGCAGATCCGCAATCAGGGAAATTCCGCCCTCCGCGGAAAGTGGCTGGCGATCAAAGCGGTCTTCTGGAAGAAGGCGGAGCAGGCGACAGCCCATGGCAAAAAAGCCGCCATTGGAGAACCGCGCGGAGTCATCCGGGCCATAAATGCTCAAAGTCTGCAGCATGGTATGGCAAGCTTCAGAGGCGTCGATGCGGCCATCGAAGGACCATAGTCCAGCAATTGCGCTCATGAAGCTATGATATTTTGATCGGGAACATCGGCATTCAGTGGATCGACGTTAGAACCGGAATTGATCGTGACTTTGCAGCTTGCGTTTGACAAATTTTGAAAACGTCGAGGGCCGTCGTAGAGCACCCAGGACTGGTAGATCCTAAGAGTGAGGTCTTACACTGCAGCCGCTACCATCTGGGACAGGATGACCCTGCCCACATTCAGCGGTCTTCAGTGCAATGATCTCAATAAACGGCTTCGCCCAGATTTTAGCTCGTCGCACCTGGCTGTCCGTCTCGCGGTGAACTTGGACGTCGTAGCTGTTCATTTAGAATGCTCCCTAAAAATGCGAATTTGGTAAAACGTCCCGCTCGCTCGCTACAACCTAAGCCTACCGCAGGAGTTGGGCAGCGTCAATCCGTTTTCAGCGTTCCCGATTGTAGAAGAGCCCCGAAGGCCAACAGCCTTTACAAGATAGATACTAAATGGTGTCCCTCGGGTTTTCTACCGTCCTTGGGTTAACTTGATGTAGTCCGGCATCACACTTTTTGGGGATAGCATTGACTGAGACTGTGGCGGTCTATCTACTCGGGGGGATTGCACTTGCGTCCGATTTTCCGCTGCCGGAGCTGCCTCTGGCCAGCCAGGAAGCTGGGCGGATTCCGCATGTAAATATTCGTCGAGGAGCCGTTCCCCTCCTGCTGCCCGGGAGTATGGAGCTCGACCCCGACTGCTTTGCTACTTCCACTGAGTACCTTCTGCGCGTCCGGGGAGTAGCACGCTACCTGGTCTCGCGTGGCAAGGAGATCGTCGTTCAACCGGAAGACGACGCACTTGCGCTGGACGTTCGCGCCTATCTCCTGGCGACCATCTTTGTGGTTCTGTGCCATCAGCGCGGGCTGCTCCCGCTCCATGCCAGCGCGGTCCTCTGTTCCGGCTGCGTGGTAGCCTTTTTGGCTCCCTCAGGGCAGGGCAAATCGTCCTTAGCCGCGCACCTGGCCCGGCGTGGTTTTCAAGTGGTGGCCGATGACATCTGCCTGGTCGAGATGCAGGCCGGCGGTCCGGCCACCGTCACCCCGCTCGCCCCCTGGCTTAAGCTTTGGCGCGCCTCCTTACAACAGCTAGGCCAGACCGCTGATGATTTGGAGCGGGTTTTTAGCGAGGACGATAAATACAGGCTTCCCCTCCAAGCCACAGCCCTTGATGATCGGCGCTATCCAATCGGAAAACTCGTTTTTCTCGAGCGGCGTGGAGAAACTCCAAACGGCAGCTCCCAGCCTGAGGCGGAGATCAGAGAAGTCCCGCGTATCCAGGCTCTTCCCATGCTCATGAATCTTACCCATCAAGCATATTTATTAGATGCTATGGGCAAGCGTGAACAGAACTTCGTTGACTGCGGACAGGTGGTATCGCAAGCCGCGGCCTACCGGCTGATACGTCCCTGGGGCTTCGATTACATGGAGAGGGCAATCGACGGCATTGAGAACTTCTTGCGCAAACTATAGACCTTAGTTTTGAAGCTCCTCCCTTTCAACAAATCCTGGGTGCCCCATATCTGACGCGCTCTTTGCGTCAGATGTGGGATTCCGCCACGCGAGCCATCTGGCCGTACTTCGGGAGTGACAACCTTAAGGAAAAATCGCCAACACGGTAAAGAGCGATTCAGCTTCGCCGCCGACCACTGTTCGATCGCCCACCTTGATCCAGGTATGAGCCTTCAACTTTTGTTCTTCCCGGGTAACCCCATAAAACATTTTGCTGTGAATATGGCGGCGGCGAAGCATGAAGTATGCGGCCAGGGATTGGGGAAAGCAGACGAAAGTGAAAGGAGAATGGCGAACCGTAGCTCCAACAGCCCACTCAACCCGCCGTATGGTTCTGAGAGCCGCTTCATCCCTGGCAACCGGATGGGCCGGCTCCCCCTTGCCCATCCAGGAAGTGAGCCGCTGCACGGAAAAAAACCTGAGCGCTATCCGAAAAAAAGTGAGCATAATTCCCGCCTCGGCCAGCAGCGCGAGATCGGAAGGAGCCAACCGGGCAAGGCGTGCAACAAGGCTGCGCGATGAATCGCGGGTCGCTGAGGACGCATAGCTCACCCACCGGCCGGAAACCGAATCACTCAGGCGCTGCGCCCGAAAGGTTAACCATTCCAAGGGGCTGAGGAGCGCGTAGAGAGGGAAGAGCGCGTCGGGGAGAGAAACCTTTCCCCACAGGCGGGGCCTGAACAATGAACGCTCGATGAGTTCCAAGCGATATCTTACCGGGGAATGCAACAGAAACTCATTCAGAAACCATGTGGTTGAAGAGATCCGGTCTCGCACCGGGCAATAGTCATTCGAACTCAGCAGACGATTCGCCAGGCGCAGAATACGCGCGACTGTTGGTTCTGCCGGACGGAGACACTCCGCCGGCGCTTGTTCGAAACCCAGCATTTGCTGGCAAAGAAGGATTGCAGCGCTGAACTCAGGCAAAATCTTCCGCTCCATCGCCGCGTGGGCAGTTGCGCTAAGCTGCTCGGGAGACATTTTGCGCAGCAGAGCTGCGATATCTGCGAGCCACTTGAGCCGCAGCCAGCCATCCAGAGCCCCGTGCACGCAGAGGTAGAGAAAAAGCGGTCCGGATGGCAGAGTAGGAATGCGTTCCGGGCCGAGTTGGAGCCACGCCAAGCCAGCATCGTCGAGCCCTAGATTGAAAGGGAGCCGCCTGTTGCGAAAAAGACGCCAGTGCAGATCGATAGCGACCCCGTTCCCTGGATTGTCATAGGAAAAATCCTTCTGATGCGCGATGTAAGAGCGCATGCGCCGCGGGGTAAGCCACGTATCCCCGTCGGACCGAAGATAACCTTCGCTGCGTAGAATTTCATCGGCTCTGGCGATGTCCGCTTGACGAATGAGGAGATCGATATCACCAATACCCCGCAGCGTGGCGTCTCCGAAGGCTTCGACTGCCAGCGGCGCGCCTTTCAAGACACGAAGCTCCACCTGCTGCTCGCGAAAAAGCTGTGTGAGGCGGACCAGCTCGGAGATGCCCTGAAAACAAGTATGGGCATTCTGAACCGCGCTCGTTCGTAACGCGCTCAGAGAGTCTTGGGGCACAGAGCCGGCGGCGTAAGCTTCGAGGTTGCGCGAAACCAGGGAAGCAACCTGGTGATGATGGACGATCTTAAGCAGATGAGGCCAGCGAAGCGGTTGCTGAGCGAGCACTCGAATGCGAGCGGCATCGGCCGCGCTTACCGGCCAGCGCACACAGGCCAGAACTAGCTCAAATTCAGGTGATTGGACGCCATCTCCCGGCAGCATACCCTCTTCCCAATTCGAGCTTGCACGAGGACGGGCCGGAGCGCAAGTGATTCAGCACTCAGGGAAAGGCTCGATTTTGGTTCTGCGCTTCAGCCCGGCAATCGGGAGATACCAGGGTTTACCCACATTCTCACCAAAGTTGAAAAACCTGGGGCACCCGGCAGCCGCTAAGTCCCGCAGGACGGCTGAATCAGCTGCTTTAGCTCTGCCTACGATCCGCCGCTAATCTCGACAGAGACGGTATTCGACGCGGTTCCGTAATAATACGTCGAGTTACGCCGGGCACAGCTCTCCGTTCCTCCGGAGTAGAACGCGTAAACATCGTCGAAGTCGCCTGAGGATCCGAAGGCGGATTGCGGAAGGCTCAGCACGGCTCTGCCATTTCCGCCGCAGCGCAATGGGACCGTGCCTAGCGGATGGCCCGCGGAGAAGAAGGTAACAGTGCCGCTCTCGACAGGCGTCCCCCAGAATTGGGCGTGCGCGGTGGCTTCGAGCGTGATGCGGCGCTGCCCTGAGGTGGAGCTTGCGGAGGTCAGACGAAGGATCGCCCGCCGCCCTCCCGTGGACCATTGTGGAGCATTGACCAAGGCGGCGGCGTTTGGGCTGCCCAACCCGGTCGCCAAGTCGTATCCAGGAGTAGCGGCATACGCAGGAGAAGCGGCGCTGTCCGAAGTCGAAACGATCCCGTAGTAGTTGGGAGTCGTCGCCAGAGAGTTTCCGTTTTGCGTGATGGTGATTTCGTAACCGTAACAGTTTTCGCGATTGGAGGCTGGGTCCGTGTTGGTATCGCTATAGACGCCGGCAGCAGTGGCGCTCCCGGTGCACGGGACGGAATTATTACCGATCAAGAAGGGGGTTTGCTCGCGAGTTGCCGGATCCGGGTTGGGCGTTCCGCTGATGTCGTGGAAGTAGCAGGTGTTGAGCGCATCCGTGCCCAGGTAGGCGGCGCAGGTTGCCAGGCTAGGCTGTGCGCTGCCGCTATTGTTGATGTACTGCTGGCCCGCGAGCCCATAGAGGACATAGTTGGCCTGTCCCTGGCGGTCGCCGCTCTTTTGGTCGATAAGGGCGACGATCCCGGCAAACGCGGGAGCGGCGAAGGACGTCCCGCCGTTCTGTTCTGCGTCAACCACAGAGGAGTTCGTGAAATCACACGTCTGGCCCGCGGGCAAAAGGCCTGAGTCGCAAAGGATGAGAGCATGTCCCGACGTTGAGCCGCTGGAGGAAAACATCGAAATATCGGGAACAGCGCGCGCTGTACCCTTTGGAATGCCGTAAACGCCCGTTTGCCATTCCGGCCTGGATGAGATGGTGCTCAAGCCACCGCTTCCGGCGATGTCGAAGAAATAGAGGATCGAATACCAATTGGGGTCGACCGGCTGCTGCGATGCGTAGGTGCAAAAGCCATCCGGCCCGGAGCTCTCCTTGAATCCCTTTCCAAATTCCTGCAAGACCAGAGGACTCGCGCAACTTTCATTCCAGGTTGTCTCGGGAATGTAGGATTTTGCGCTTTGGAACGTGGGGTTGTTCGTTGCTGACCAATAACGGCTGGTAGTTCCGCTGAAGGTATCGCTGAAGTCAGTGCCGCCGGCGGCGATATTGTAGGGCGTGGAGGCATCGGAACTGACCCATGCGCCTCGTAATGCATAGGGAACGCCAGTAAATTCGTCGCATTCGGCGCTGCCCGCATCTCCGGCGGCTACGACAACAGTAATGCCTTCCGCTGCCGCCTGCTGCCAGAGCTTGACATAGAAAGCATCCGTTTCGCTGACCGGATCTTTTTCGCAGTAGCCGTAGCTGCTGCTGAGCACGCCGATCCGGCCCGCTAAACCGGGATCTTGGACGATATAGGTGGCTGCCAGATCCGCGCCCGAGGTGACGCCCGCATCCCCGCAGGCAACGAAGTCGATGGTTGCGTCAGGCGCGGCGGCGCCTGCCCATTCCGCATCGACATAGCCTTCCGGGCTGTTATATCCCGGATCGGGCGGGGCGCAGACACTCGCCGGAGGATGGACGACTACCACCGAGCCGTTTGGGCCCAGCGCAGTTAGGCCAAACTGATCGCGAAAGCTCTGGATATCTGGGCTGGCAAGGTCGGTATCACCCACCACCGCAATCGTCTGGCCTGTGCCCACGAGCTTTTCAACCCCATTAGGCATTTGAACATTCTGCGCCCAAAGCTGCTTGATGCCGTAAATCTGCGCCAGATCCTGGGGGCTGACCAGATGGGTAGCCAGCACTCCCGTGCCTCCGGTCAAGTGGCCGCGCGCCAGATGCGATGTTGTTCCCGGCGCAGCTTGAGAACCGGGAAGCAGCGGCTTGGGATGGAAATTATTCAAAGCTCGAAAACCCGAGACTAATTGTGCCAAGGCGGCCGGTATCAACGGATTCCAGGTGTTCGCAAAGTGGTCCTCTCCGTCTCGCCTGTAGTGGTGGATCTCGGTATGAAATGCCGCGCTGACCTGGCCCGCTGTCCCGCTGAAATCGATGAAGGTACGTCCGGGAGAAACCCGGTTCACGGTGAATCCATGCTGCTCCAGCCATTGAGTCAACTGGCTGATATCCTGGGTTGAGGGACCGAAGAATTCTCCGAATTGCTCCGGCGTCAGCCATTTGTGAAAGAAGGGCGATTGCGGATCGTACTGCTCGTTCATGAACCAGGCCAGTGCTTTTTCCCTGAGCGCGCCGCGCCGGAGCAGCATCAGAATGTGCCCCTGGGTCAAGCTATCGGGTACCTGGCCCTCGTCGATCTCATCCGCAGCCAAAAGGGGGTTGCCGCCCGGCACGGCTGTCAGACTGCCCTCGTCCACCGGTGCCGTAATCTGCGGAGCAGCCGGAACGGTGGGAATAGCCGCCTGCGTCTGTGCCTGTGCCTGCGCAATCCAGGACGCGGCGAAGAGTAATGCTGCCAGAGCGCAGCCAATCCAGAACCAGCGGCTGCTAAGTGGAGAATTCGACGCAACTTGCGTGGCATGCCGTGCAACCAGACGCATCCGAAAGATCCTCTAGACAGACTGCCGCAGATTCTAACGGAACACGCCGAGTTCAGCACTCGCATTTTGGTAACCACGGATTTCGGTGGCTACGCTTCTGGTGCCTGGGACCTGGGATTCTCCGCGAGAAGGCCTAACCTATTTCCGAGCCGGCGCTGGGCCAATTCCTGCCAAGAAGTTCCTGTTTGGCGCGGCATAGTGAACGATCACCGTCTGAATCTCAAAAGGGGTGACGGGTACCGTGACCTCTCGTCCATCCGACACCTGGAGCGGCGCGCCTTCCGGTTTTTCCATCAGATTGGCTTCGGTGGCTGAGAGGATCCCCCTGGGCAGCGTCAGAGTGACATTCGCAGGCTTGCCGGCCCACTCATAGAAACGCACCAGCAGCCCGTTTCCGTCTTCGGTTTTCTTCATCGCGGTGACCACAACGTTGTCCGGTTCCGTCTTAACGAACGAAAAATGGGCAGGAAGCGCGCCGGCGTGCGGCTCGACCTGCATCGCGGCCAGGTGATAATTGAAGTCATAGCCTTGCCGGACGGTCAGGGCCTGCTTCCAATTCCCGGCGTGGGGATAGAGCGCATAGGCGAAATGATGATGGCCTTGATCGGCTTCAGGATCGGGCCAGGTGGGCGATCGCAGCAGCGATAGACGCAGTACGTTCCCCTTCACGTCGTAGCCATATTTCGACTCATTAATAAAGCTGAAGCCGTTGTTTTGATCCCCCAAGTCAGCCCAGCGTAGCGCCGGTACCTCGAATTTGGCGTCTTCAACGCTGTTGTTTCGTGTGGTGGGCCGTTCTATGGAGCCGTAGGGAATCTCAAATGTCGCGCGGGGACTCGAAGCCGCCAGAGTAAAGCCCGCTTTCAGCAGAATGTGACGCTCATGCCAATCGATGTCGTTTACCACGTCCAGTCGAGGCAAGCCGTTGTACAAGGTGATGTCCTGGACGAACTTCGAGTTTTGCCAATGCCGGCTGACCCGGATGACAGCGCGCAGGCGATCATGCCGCACCAGTTGCACCGAGTCGGCCATGGTGAGATTGGTGAAGACCTTGTCGAAATCCGCGTCGATGTTCCAGGCGTCATATTGCTTCGGGGTGTCTTTGAAAGCCTGCAGCAGGTTGCCGCAACTGCCCGCGGCAATGGCGTCAAAGTTGGTTCGCTTGTTAATCAAGCTGGTGATGCAGCCGGTGTGGGGATCGACCTTGACGCGAAGAAACTGGTTCTCCAGCGTCATGCCATCGGCGCCCACCTTCAGACCCGCAACTGGGCCTAGTTCGGCATCCGCCCGGGATGCTGCACCGGAGACAGGCCTCGCATAGACCAGCTCATAGCCGAGCGAAGGCACATCCGGCGCCAGCATGTCGACGTGGAAGGTATGAGTCGCTGGATTTTCTACCGAAGTTTCCGCATCCAGCACCTTGCCTGCCTGGTCTACGATCTCGATCGCCGAAGCCGTGGCGGGCATTTGCACGCTGAAGCTGGCGATGCCCGTGCGCTCCCATGCGAGCGGATTGAAGACGGCGATGGCAACGTCCTTACCCGGAGCTTGCGTATCGATATAGCCAGTGATCGCGCCGAGCGCATTGTGCGTCGCGGAGGCGGAGATGAAGCGCACCACCTGGTAATCCTTCTGCGCGTCCTGATAGATGGGAGCAATGCCCGAACCGGCAGCCAGGTCGTGGAACTGATTGAAGAGTACCTTCTTCCATGCTTCATTCAACTGGTCTGCCGGATAGGGAACTCCCGAAAGCCAGGCGAGCGAGGACCATTTCTCGGCGTTCAGCATCTGCTCTTCAGCCTCTCGCATGCTGCGCTTGTGCTTTGACTGAGTAGTGAAGACGCCGCGGTGAAACTCCAGATAAAGTTCGTCGTTCCACACCGGAAGACTCAGTTCTCCGGGGGAGGCTGCGGCAGCTTGGTGTTGCCGGCCGCCAGAGTTTCATAGTTCCACACGGGTGAGTGCGCGCTATCCAGTTTGCCTTCTACCGCGGAGAAGAAACTGGAGGCAACGCCGAAATCAAGCTGTGCGTAGGCTTTGTCCGGCTCCGTCCAGCGATCGCCGGCATCGAGCATCGCGCGTGTGGGGCCGCCGCCGTGGTCTCCCACCCCATAGAGGTGCATCATCTCTCGTGTGCCCGGATTGAACGCGCTGGCCTGCGCGAAGTTGGACGCCATAGGCACTGGCTGAATTTGATTCGCGTATCCGTGCGGGAAATACGTCAGCACCCGGCTGCCATCCGGCGATTGCCACCAAAAAAGCTTGAGCGGCAACTGGTTGGTGTCGTTCCAGGACATCTTTTGAGTGACGAAATAGTCCACTCCTGAGCGTTTATAGATCTGCGGAAGCTGCCAGTTATAACCGAAGGAGTCGGGATTCCAGCCGATACGCACATCAACGCCGAAGTTCTTCTCGAAATAGCGCTTGCCGATCAGCAACTGTCTTACCTGCGATTCGCCCACCGGCATGTTGAGGTCCGGTTCGACCCACATCCCTCCCAACACCTCCCACCGGCCATCTTTTACTCGCTGCTGGATCTGCTCGAACTCCGAAGGATACTTCTGCTGCATCCAGTCGTAATAAGCGGCAGCGGAAGCCGAATAGGTGTACTTCGGATACTCGTCCATCAGTTGCAAGGCGGTGCCGAAGGTCTGGCGGACAACCTCGACGGTTTCCGTCCAGGGCCAAAGCCAGGCCGCATCGATATGAGAGTTTCCGGTCAGGTGGATGTTGGCTTGTTGGAGAATCGGTTTGAGCTGCATGATCTCTGACTGCGCCTGGCGCAGAGAGTCGTCGAAACCGGCTTGATCGCCGGAGTCCAGAGCGGAGAGTTTGACCGTATGAATGGCGGCTTCGAGCTTTTGCAATGAATCCGCCGGTGCGCTTTCGAGAGCCGGAAGCAGAAATCCCGCCGAAAGGGCTTCCGCGCGGAAGTCCTCGGGATTAGGACGGTTGGCGGCAAATTCAATGGCCTCCTCGGAACCGCGAATGCGCTTTTGATCTTCGGTATGCAAGAGTTTTACGGCAACCAATACCTTGTCCCCAGGGTGGGCATGATCAAAGAGCGTGATCGGCTCGAGGTCTGTTCCCAGCGCTACGCGCCGCCCATTGAAATAGACGATCTGCGGAACCGGACCGTTGGCCGACACTTGAAGCCGAAAGGAGACCTTGACGCCGCTCAGATCATAGCCGTGGAGCGTTTTTGGAACCTCGATCGAGGCCCGCAGCCACATCGCGTCTTCAGGCAAAGTTGCGGGACTGGTCACCGGCTGCCAAGCGCTATCGTTAAGCGCAGGGTCTTCGCCGTGGGGCAGGTCCCCCAGATGATAGCGCCATGCGGGAGAGGGAAGCGTGGAGAAGCTCTCCAGCCTGTCGAGCACGGCCATGGACGGCCCAGTCAGATCGGGCTTTTGCTGGGGCTGCTGCGCGTTCACGGTACAGACGAAGACTAGAAAGAGAGCCAACCAGGAGACCGGTTGCACGCGCGTACGCCAAGACATGAATTCAAAACCTCCGAGAGCGATGTGGAACCAGCAAGCAAGATTAACAAGGGCAGGGAAGCGGGGGCAAACAAGGCTGAACTCCGCTAGCTGCCCGCCTATGGTAACGTCTCAACTGGGTGAGTGCCTGTTCTTGACGATTGAGATCTCGGGTGCCCCATGGGATTGCTTATATTATGGCCAATACCGCCGCTCCCCAAATGACCGTCCAAAGTGAATCGAACCCCACCAATTACAGCGCCATGGCGATGGTCACGACGCTGTTCTTCATGTGGGGATTCCTCACCGCGCTGAATGACATTCTGGTTCCGCATCTAAGGTCCATCTTCGATTTGAGCTATGCCCGGGTGATGCTCATCAATTCCGCCTTTTTCGGAGCTTATTTTGTGTTCGCGATTCCATCGGGCAAGCTCATCGAGTGGATCGGATACAAAAAAACCATGGTGGTTGGGCTGCTCATCATGGCGGTTGGCGCTCTGCTCTTTCTACCCGCGGCCAATGTGCCCTCGTTTGCGCTCTTCCTCGCGGCCCTTATCGTGCTGGCGACCGGCGTTACCGCGCTGCAGGTTGCCGCCAATCCGTATGTGGCAGTGCTCGGGCCGGAGCGGACCGCGTCCAGCCGCTTGAACCTCACCCAGGCATTCAATTCGCTGGGCACCACCATTGCCCCTTACTTCGGCAGCATGTTGATTTTGGCTGCTGCGCCGCTTTCGCTTCCCGAACTCAAAAAGCTTTCCCCTCCCGCGTTGTTGGCGTACCGCCAGGTGGAGGCTTCTTCGGTAAAGATTCCCTATGCCGGCATTGCTATCGTTCTCGTCCTGCTCGCCATTGTCATCGCCATCTTTCATCTGCCTGAGATTCAAAACACGGAAAAATCCCGGCCGGCGGGCCATGCGGAGGGGCAAAGCCTATGGAGGCAGCGTCAGCTCGTTTTGGGTGCGATTGGCATCTTTTTGTATGTGGGCGCCGAGGTATCGATCGGCAGCTTTCTGGCAAATTATTTTAGCCAGCCCAATATCGGGGGCATGAGCATTAAAGTCGCTGCCGGTTTTGTCTCCTTTTACTGGCTGGGCGCGATGATCGGCCGCTTCATTGGATCGGCCGTGCTGCAGAAGCTTCCTACTCGCGAGGTCCTGGGCTCGGCCGCGGTTGTGGCCTTGCTGCTGGTGGCCACTTCGATGATCAGCACCGG
The DNA here is from genome assembly GCA_963705665.1 of uncultured Acidobacteriaceae bacterium. Lineage (GTDB taxonomy): Bacteria > Acidobacteriota > Terriglobia > Terriglobales > Acidobacteriaceae > PALSA-350. The sequence continues at coordinate 419,090 of CAVPKQ010000052.1, forward strand.
GTACCTCGCCATGTGGACTATCATCTGCGTGGGGCTGTTCAACTCCATCATGTTCCCCAGCATCTTCACCCTGGGAATCGAAGGGCTAGGCGCGCTGACGGCGGAGGGTTCCGGCCTAATGGTGATGGCCATCGTCGGCGGGGCGATCATTCCCGTGACCGAAGGCGCGCTCGCCGACCGCATCGGCATACACCACGCCTTTATTCTGCCCGCCCTTTGCTACCTGTACATTGCGTTCTACGGCTATAAGGGCTCGCGCCATTCGCATGTCGTCTGACACAACCTGAAGTCTTTGCCCTTCTTTCTGTCATTCCCGAAGGGAATCTGCTGATTCCTATCGCAGCGCATCGACCTCACGTTGACTCCCTACCGGACGCCTCAGTAAGATGACTTCCGCCTTCTCAACCGGGGAGAACCGTACGATGAAACCCAGATTTGCAAATTCGTGGATATCTGCCGGGCTCGCCTTGGCGCTGGTTTTTCCGATCTCTCTCCAGGCGCAGAACTGGAGGCTTTATGTCGATAACAGCAACGGCGAGGACATTTCGGTCATTGACCTGAAATCGTTAAAGGTCGTGGACGACTTTCATCTCGGCGCGACCCTACCCCACGGCCTGGCATTGAGACCCGATGGCAAGCTGCTCTTCGTCACCGTCGAGTCGGACCATACTCTGCGATTCATCAATACCGTGACCGGCCACACCACCGCCATCATTAAGCTCAGCGGCCGGCCCAACGAATGCGCCGTAACCCCCGATGGCCGCTACGTGGCCGTGCCCATTCGAGATGGCAATAGCGTTGAAATCGTCGATGTGAGTCAAAAAAAAGTGGTCAAGGCATTGCCCATCAAGGAGCCGCACAATGCCGTCAGCACGTCCAGTAACCGCTACATCTTTGTAAGCTCCATGGGATCTGACGCGGTCAACGTAGTCGATCTTAAGACCATGTCCTTTTCCGAAATTCTTCCTTCCGGTGGAAGGCCGAGGCCCTATGTGATTTCTTCCGATGGGAACACGATGTATGTCGCCGTCTCCAATTTGCACGGGTTCGAGATCGTGAATATCCCGGAGAAAAAAGTCCTGCGGCGGGTGAACATGCCGGCCCAGTACTCGGGACCTCCGCGTCCGCGTAAGTTCGAAACCCCGGACACGCTAACTCATGGTCTGGCGCTCACTCCAGACGGCAAAGAATTGTGGGTTACCAGCTTGTTGGACAACTGCATTTACATTTATGACGTCCGGACCGGCAAATTTACCGGCCATCTGGCCACCGGGAATGGACCGAACTGGGTTGTCTTTTCTCCCGATGGAAAGTATGGCTGCGTCAGCAGCACGGACAGCGACGATGTCTCCATCTTCAACGTAAAAGAACGTCGAGCCGTCGCCCGCATCAAAGTCGGCAAGGTGCCAAAGCGGTTGGCAATCGGAATCGACCCCTCCGCCGAAAAGTCTTAGAACCTTGTTCTTGAATCTCTCCCTTCCAACAAATCCTTGGTGCCCCATATCTGACGCGTTCTTTGCGTCAGATGTGGGATTCCATAAATCTCGATAGGCAGTGTCCTGATCACGCCTGCTATCCAGCGCTGCGCCCATCTGATTTGTCCTCTCGACCGGGGGGTTCATGGGCCTATAGACCACCCAAGCGGATGAAAATGGGTTGAGGAAGGCTTGGTTGGCAATTACACCTAACTTTGTCATCTCGACCGGAGTGTTCCGGGGCCTACGGCCTATAAGCGCTAACTTAAGGCTTCGCTGAGGCAATTCCACTAATTGCAACCGCTACGGATGGGGTAATCAAATTAGATTCCGCACGAAATAAAGGGGTTAGCTCCGCCTATCTTAGCGCCTATGGGTCTACGGCCCACCCCAGGGGATGAAAATCGGGTTCAGCTTGATGAGTGAGCGAATTTCCTCCCAGGGCTTTGTATCAGGGCATGGCTTTAGCCTTGCCACAGAATTGCTGAAAAAATTTGGGCTTTAGCCCCTGGGTAAAGTAAGGGCAACAGGGGCTAAAGCCCGTTAGGGTTGGTTGCATTCATACGGCACAGCTAAAGCTGTGCCCTGATAAAAAACGCAGTAGCCACATATAGGACACCGAGGCTCTGCTAAGTGATTTTCGACAGAGTGTTCATGGGCCTGCGGCCCCCAAGAGGATGAAAATCGGGTTTAGGAAGGCTTGGTCGGCAACTGCACCTGCCTTTGTCATCTCGACCGGAGCGCAGCGAAGTGGAGAGATCTGCGGTTTCCCACATCTGGCGCAAAGAGCGCGCCAGATATGGGGCACCCAGCTTTTGCGGAATGTTTTTTGACCGGAGCGTCGCATCTTCGTCCGGCCGTCCCCAAGCCTTATCCGCCGAAATCTTAAGTCATACGACCAAATAGGCATAGCGTGATTGTCTGAGTTGCCGATAATCCATGAAAGCAGCGTTAAGAATAGATTTTTGCTATAGGCTGCCTGAGTGAAGGCGAAGCGATGACTGGAACCGTCCCGGCTCTCGTTGGTCATTACAACTATCTCCTGGTTGCGCTGTCCGTTTTCATCGCGATCCTCTCGGCGTATGCCACCCTGGACCTTGCCGGCCGGGTGACGTGCTCGCATGGCATAGCCCGTTTCTCATGGTTGAGCGGCGGAGCCGTCGCCATGGGCATCGGCATCTGGTCGATGCATTACATCGGGATGTTGGCGTTCAAGCTTCCGGTATCCGTCGAGTACGACTGGCCGACGGTGTTGCTTTCGCTGCTGGCTGCCATCCTGGCTTCGGCCGTCGGACTCTTTGTGGTGAGCCGGAAAACCATGGGAGCGCTCCCCGCGGCGATCGGGAGCATTTTCATGGGTGGCGGAATCGCCGCCATGCACTATATCGGCATGGAGGCGATGCGGCTGCCCGCCATGTGCGTGTATTCTCCCGCTCTGGTAATAGTCTCAGTTGTTCTGGCGGTTGTCATCGCGTTTGTAGCATTATGGCGAACGTTCATTTTCCGCGAGTATACGGCCGCCTGGAGTTGGCAGAAGGCTGTGAACGCGCTCATTCTGGGCGCGGCCATCCCGGTCATGCACTATGTGGGGATGGCTGCGGCCTCCTTCATCCCGGCTCCGCTGCCTGCGTCCAGCCTGAAACATGCCATCAGCATCTCCGACTTGGGCATGGTCAGCATCACGCTGGTCACATTTGTCGTCCTGAGCCTGGTATACGTGACCGCGATTGTGGACCGCAGCTTCTCCCGCCAGGCTAAGGAACTGGAGGGAAGCGAGCAGCGCTACCGTCGAATTGTCGAATCCGCATTCGATGCATTTCTCGGTATCGATCAAGCCGGCCTGATCACCGATTGGAATGCTCAGGCAGAGGCGGTGTTCGGATGGAAGCGGCCGGAGGCGATTGGAAAGCCGGTTGGCGAGATGATTGCCTGGCATGCGGACGGCGTCCGAAAAAGCCTGCCGGATCTGCTGAGGTCGCGACAAGCGAGCCCTCTGCAGGAAAGAATCGAGGTAACAGCCTATCACCGCGAAGGGCGTGCGTTTGACGCCGAGATGGCGATCTCCTCGCTCCAATGGGGAAAGAAAAGCCTGTTTGCCGCCTTTGTCCATGACGTGACCAAGCGGAAGCTGGAGCAGCGGGAGAAGGAACTGGCGAAAGAGCAAGCGGAGGCGGGCAGCCGCGCCAAGAGCGAGTTCCTGGCCAACATGAGCCATGAGATTCGCACGCCGCTGAACGGCGTGATCGGTATGACGGACCTCGCCCTTGAAACAGAAATGACAGAAGAGCAGCGCGAATATCTGGAGACAGTGAAGCTGTCGGCCGATGCTCTCTTGAATGTCATCAACGACATCCTCGATTTCTCCAAAATCGAAGCAGGAAGAGTCGATCTGGAGCATCGCGACTTCGATCTTCGCGAGTGCATGGAAACTACTCTTAAAACCCTGGCGCTTCGCGCCGACGACAAGGGGTTGGAGCTTCTGTGCGACGTCGCCGCGGATGTGCCGGAGATGGTTCTGGGCGACTCTGGCAGACTGCGCCAGATCATCATGAACCTGGTGGGAAACGCGATCAAATTCACCAACGAAGGCGAAGTGGCGCTGAAGGTTCAGACCATCGGGGTTGAACAACGGCGATTCATTCTGCAGTTCGTCGTCTCTGATACCGGCATAGGGATCGCCCCGGAGAAGCTCGAGACGATCTTCGATTCCTTCGTTCAGGCCGATACGTCGACCACACGCGAATACGGCGGTACCGGGCTGGGACTCACCATCTCAAAACGCCTGATCGAATTGATGGGCGGAAGGATCTGGATCGAGAGCGAGTTGGGCAAAGGATCGCATTTCAATTTCACTCTTCAACTGGAGCAGGCGGAGCCCAAACCGGCTGCGATCGTTTCTATCGCTCCGCCCGAAATGCTGGCCGGCGTGAAGGTATTGGTAATCGATGACAACCGGACAAACCGCCGGATTCTCGAGGGGCTGCTGACCAGTTGGGGGATGAAGCCGACCGTGGTCTCCGGCGGAGAAGATGCCCTGGCGCTCCTCGCCGAGGCGCGCGAGCCGCGGAATTCCTACCAGCTGGTTCTGACCGACATGCACATGCCGAAAATGGACGGATTCGGGCTGGTCGAGAAGATTCTTGAGGGCGGCGGAACTCCTACGGCCACCATTATGATGCTCAGCTCCGCTGGACACCGCGGAGACGCGGCACGTTGTCAGGAGCTGGGCATTGCCGCGTATTTGCTCAAGCCCGTGCGCCAGACGGAACTGCGCGAGGCGATCGCACGGGCGCTGGGAGCCAAAAACCAAAGCAGACCCGCGGCGATGATAACCCGGAGATCTCTGCAAGAGGCGCGCGATCCGGGAAACTTCCTAAACGTGCTTCTGGCCGAAGACAACGAAGTCAACCAAAAGCTGGCGACCCGCCTGCTCGAGAAGCGAGGCCACAAGGTGGTCGTGGTTTCGAACGGCCGGGATGCTCTTCTTGCTCTGGAGAAGGGCTCTTACGAGCTGGTACTGATGGATGTGCAGATGCCCGAAATGGATGGTATCGAGGCGACCATTGCGCTCCGGGAAAAGGAGAAACTTACCCGGCGCCACCAGCCCATCTTCGCCATGACGGCCTTGGTGATGAAGGGTGACCGTGAGCGGTGTTTAGCTGCGGGGATGGACGGATACCTGGCCAAGCCTATACGCGCGCATGAGCTCGACGAAGTTCTTGAGCGCTATCTCGCCCAGAAGAGGAGTTCGCCTGTCATGAATATTGAATCGCCCGGTTTCGCTCAAGGTTACATCAACGTGGATGAGCTTCCTGGAACGGGTTGATGGAGACCGCGGCTTTCTTGCCGAGCTGATCGAAGTTTTCCGCAACGATTACCCGCGGCAGTTGCGGGGAATTCATGATGCCGTAGAAGCAAACGATCCGGTCGGCGTAAGACAGCGCAGCCACGCGCTCAAAGGAGCGCTCTCCAGTCTGGCCGCCAGCAGAGCCAGGGACATGGCGGCTGGCCTGGAACGAATGGGAACATCCGGTGATCTGGCCGGAGCGGAGACCGCTCTGCAAAATCTGGAGCGAGAAGTGAATCGGGCGATGGACTCCCTCGCAGCGCTCTGCCAGGAGACCGTCCCTTGAAGATTCTGGTGGCAGATGATGACGCAGTCTCGCGCTGCATGATGGAGAGAGTGCTGCGCCAGGCTGGCTATGAGGTCGTTATGGCGCATGACGGCCGCGAAGCTCTTCAGCAGTTGTTGAGTCACGATGGACCGCGCCTCGCCCTGCTCGACTGGATGATGCCCGGGTTGGACGGACCCGGAATCTGCCTGGAGGTTCGTAGCAGCGGGGAACGGGCCTACACATATATCACTCTGCTGACTTCCAAGGACGCGAAGGAAGATCTTATCGCAGGGCTGGAAGCTGGAGCGGATGATTACCTTACCAAACCCTGCGATTCCCAGGAGCTGAAGGCGCGCCTGCGCACCGGTCAGCGTATTTTGCGCCTGGAAGATTCGCTGATCGAAGCGCGTGAGGAAATGCGCTTCAAGGCCACCCATGATTCTTTGACCTCGCTCTGGAATCGCGGGGCAATTCTGGCTCGGGTAAAAGCTGAAATCGATCGCGGACAGTGGGAGCGCACTCGGTTGTCCCTGCTACTCTGTGACGTCGATCACTTCAAACAGATCAATGACGCCTACGGACACCCTGCGGGAGATGCAGTCCTCAAAGAGATGGCTGTGCGGCTACGCAGCGCAGTGCGGTCCGAGGATGCGGTGGGGCGATATGGTGGGGAGGAATTTCTCATCCTCTTGACCGATTGCGGTGAGGATAGTCTTCGCCTCCGCGCCGAGCAGGTCTGGCAGGCCGTGGGTTCGACCGCGTTCACGATCAACTCGGAAAGGCGATTCCTTTCCGTAAGCTTGGGCGCACTGAGCATCGACCGCTGTAGCGGAGGGCAGAGTCTTGAAGCACTCCTGAGCCAGGTCGATGTTGCTCTCTATCGCGCGAAACTGGGAGGACGGAATCGCATTGCGATCGCCGGACCGCAGCCCTCTGCAAAGCCGGACCCGGTAGAGAAACCCCGAAGCCTAACTGGAAAATATGGGCTGGCTCTAGGATAATCTGCTTCCGCCCTTGCTGTCCGTCTTTGCCTCTCTTTCCGTCATTCTTTGCCCTTCTCTCTGTCACCACTCTTTGCCTTTCTTTCTGTCATTCCCGAAGGGAATCTGCTTCTGGCTGTTTCTGGCCTCACGGGAATACCCGGGCACTGGAGCGTCGGGAACGGATCTTTTCATGCTGGGTTTACTCGCTCAATGAATTCGACCTTTTGCGCCCGAGCGATAGCAGAAGCAGATTCCCTTCGGGAATGACAGAAAGAAAGGCAAAGAGTGGTGACAGAAAAAGCAACTGCGAAGTTCTGCTCGCAGCATGGACGGCACTTCTCCCCGAAGGTTGTACAGAAACCTGCTGCATTAACTGTTACCTTTAGCCGAATCTGAGCGAATTACATGAGTAACGTAATGGTTGCTAAATGCAGCCGATATTCATCTCAGGAGTTGCTCGCTCTGAAGCAATCCGTTGGCAGATGGAACGGAACCGATGGGAGATGACGAGAAGCAGACGACGAAGGCGCCACGGTCCGAAGAGGAACTGGCCAAGGATGTGGCGCGCCTGTACTCGTGGGCGAATATGGAAGACGCGAGCTATCGCGATTTTTCCAGGAAACGGAACCTCTCTTCCCCGCAACGACCCACGGCTCTCCCTCCTGTTGCTCCGTCGCCAGGCGCCGAGGTATTAGCGCAGCAGATTCCGGGGCCTATCAGGGAACAAAGAGTACGAGCAGCAGTTTCTGAACCGGCGGCGCCGCCTTCTGCTGAAGCCATCCATCCAGCTCTAGCCGTATATTCCATTGCCGGAGGAGTTGGCAAGACGACTCTATGCGCAAACCTGGGCCGGCTCCTTTGCTCTCTAGGGGAGCAGACGTTGCTGGTGGATGCATCCGGCCGCGGCTTATTACCCTTCTATTTCGGAGCGAGCGAGCTACGGACGGGGCTGCGCACGTTCATGGCTCCGGAGGTGAATTGCCCGCCTCTTCAGGTCATTGGAACCGAAGAGGCGACCTCCGAATGGCTGCAACATCAAGTCAAGCCCGCGATACTTGCGGCGCAGCGAACCATCCTGGATCTTGGCACGTTTTGGACAGGCGCCCTCGTTGAGATATTCGGTATGTGCACGGCCGTACTGGTTCCCTTGCTGCCCGATTTGAACTCTATCCTTACCGTCTCCCGCATCGAGGCCTCCCTCAAAGCAATGGAGTCCCTCGGGACGCAAGCTCCGGCCGCTTATTACGTGTTCAACCAGTTTGACGATTCCAATCCCAGTCACCAGGGGGCGCGAGATCTCGTCGCACGCCGCTGTGACCAGCGCCTTCTGCCGATAAGTATCCGCCGTGGCCCGATGGCGGAGGCCCTCGATGCAAGGATGACGCTGGCCGACTACGCGCCGGCGTCGGAGGTGGCGCGAGACTTCCTGGATCTTGCGTTGTGGCTGCGGCGAGTGGCCCCCATAAGGCCTCCGGTGATGGTCTCAGGGCACTGGAGCGAGCGATGAAGCACATTCTGGAGAACTGGAAGATCTTAGGGACCGGCTCTGGTTTTGCCGCAGGCTTGGCTCGTATCGTCATCTTGTTAGTGCTAGGTTTTCTGGCTTTTGAATGCATCACGGTGGATTTCAGGTGGCCGGAGCAGGCTGTACTCGGGATACTGACCATAGCGCTGACGTTTGCCATCCATGGGATATCGGACTCCGAACTGGTCACTCTGGCTCTCATGTTCGCCTCGATACTCGCTACGGCAAGATACGCCTACTGGCGGTGTTCAACGGTTCTCGATGCTGTTGTCAATCCAGGCCCCGGCGTTCGATTCATCGATCTCGGCTTTATGCTGATCTTGCTTTCGGCTGAGGTTTATGCATTTGTTATTTTGTTTCTTGGCTATATTCAGACCGTTCGGCCCCTTCGTAGGCCCCCTCTCGCGCTGCCCAAGGATATTGAACAATGGGCCGCCGTAGATGTCCTCATTCCCACCTACAACGAGCCTTTGTCCGTGGTGCGATCGACTGCGTTCGCTGCGATGAATATTGACTATCCGCCTGAGAAACTCCACGTATATGTGCTCGATGACGGGCGGCGGGAGGAGTTTCGCGCATTCTGTGAGAAAGCGGGAATCGGATACATCAGTCGCAATGACAACCTGCATGCCAAGGCGGGAAACATCAATCATGCTCTCCGCGTGCTGAACTCACCGTATGTCGCGATTTTTGACTGCGACCACGTGCCGACCCGCAGCTTTCTCCAAGTGACCCTGGGATGGTTTCTCAAAGACGAGAAACTGGCCATGCTGCAGACCCCGCATTTCTTCTATTCTCCCGATCCGTTCGAGCGGAACCTCCACCAATTTAAAGCCATTCCGAACGAAGGCGAGCTATTCTACGGCGTGATCCAGGACGCCAATGACTTGTGGAACGCCACGTTCTTCTGCGGGTCGTGCGCGGTGTTGCGGCGCACTGCCTTGAATGAGATTGGCGGCATTGCGACCGAAACGGTGACGGAAGACGCTCATACATCGCTTCGCATGCAGATGTGCGGCTGGAATACCGCATATATCAATATTCCTCAGGCCGCCGGGCTGGCGACGGAAAGCCTGTCCAGCCATGTGGGTCAGAGGATTCGCTGGGCACGAGGCATGATCCAGATCCTGCGAAGCGACAATCCTCTCTTTGTCCGGGGACTGAGGTGGCCGCAACGCCTTTGTTACTTCAACGCCATGGCCCATTTTCTCTATGCCGTTCCGCGTCTCGTCTTCCTGACGGCTCCCTTGGTATACATGCTGTTGGGGTGTAGCAATATTCCGGGCCATTGGATAGCGATCCTCGCCTATGCAATGCCGCACCTCTTCCTTGCCAACGTCACCAATTTCCGCGTACAGGGCAAACATCGACACTCCTTCTGGAATGAGGTATACGAAACCGTGCTTGCGCCCTATATCCTCGGGCCTACGCTGCTGGCGCTGGTGAACCCGAAATTGGGCAAGTTCAATGTCACCGCCAAAGGGGGAATCGTCGATGAAAGCTATTTCGACTTCAGGATTGCGCGTCCCTACGTCGCCCTTCTACTCCTGAACGTTCTGGCCCTTGCTGTTGCCCCTTTTAGGTTCTTTATTTGGAATGCCGATCATCCTGGAACTGTGGTCATGAACGTGCTCTGGGTGCTATTCAACATGGTCATCATCGGCAGCGCCAATGCCGTCGCGTTTGAGTCGCGGCAGGTCCGGAACGACGTGCGCATCGATCAACACATACCGGTCCAGGTGCGGCTCTCCGATGGCAGAAGCATCTTCGGAGAATCCAATGATATGTCGCTCGGTGGCGCTTCGCTCACGCTGGAGGAGCCATGCGCGCTGGCTCACGGAACTGCGCTCCAAGTAATTTATCCGCTGCGCAACCGGGAGGCTGGCTTTTCGGCAACCGTGGTCAGTACGAATGGCGCAACCTTGCGGCTGGCATACGAGCGGATGTCGATCGAGCAGGAAGAGTTGATGACGCTGGTCCTCTATTCCCGAGCAGATACATGGCTTGCCCGTGGCGAGCACAGGGAAGTAGACAGGCCGTTGCGCAGTCTGGCTCATCTGGTGTTTCTGTCGGTAAAAGGACTTGGCTATGCGCTGGGAACGTTGATCCCGCGCAAGAAGGCCCTTCCACCCACAGGCGCCGTGCGCGCCGGATCGGCAGCTGCAATCGTCGCTGTACTGCTCGCCGGAGCATCCGTACGCCTCCAGGCCCAATCGCGCCCTGCTGCTCCCGTTGCCGCCGCGGCCTCAATCTCCGGCGAAGGAGCCTTCCACTCCAGCTTTACGCTCAAAGACATCGGCGTATCGAGCGCGCTTCAATTTCGCGGTATGGACTCTTCCCAAGACGTAACTTTTGTCCTGCCCCAGGATCAGGTGGTGCAACAGGGAAAGCTCAACCTGCGCTACGCCTTCTCACCAGGACTGCTCGCCGAGTTGAGCCATTTCAACGTGCTTTTGAACGGCGCTCTCATCGCTACCTTGCCCGCGCCGTCGAAGGCGAGCGCTGTTCAAGATGCTTTGAGCGCCAGCCTGACGCTGCCTTCCGAGCTTCTGGGCCGCAGCAACGTGCTGCGATTTCAATTCATCGGCCATTACACCCTGAACTGCGAAGACCCATCGAACACGGTGCTGTGGGGACGCGTCGAGACCAACTCGAGTATTCAAATATCCGGCTCCTTGCTACCTCTTTCCGATAATTTGGGTATGCTGCCACTGCCTTTCTATGACGGCGCGGTGGCTAGCGCTCCGGCTTCGATTCCGTTTGCCTTCGTGGCCCAGCCGACCCCTCAGGCGCTCCAGGCCGCCGGCATTGTCGCCTCGTGGTTTGGAGTCGGCGCGAAATCGAGAGCCTTGACTTTTCCAGTTATCATTGGCGGCGCTCTGCCCAAAGGCAATGTCGTTCTCTTCGTCGAAGGCTCCTCCAACACGCCCGCCGGTTTTGATCTTGGCCGAGGCGAAGGACCTGTCATTGCCGTGCGGACCAATCCGAATGACGCTTTTGGCAAGGTTCTTCTTGTGTCCGGCGATGATGGCGCCCAACTCGTCACTGCCGCCCGCAGCCTTGCGCTGGGAAGCAATCTGCTTCAAGGACGCACCGTACAGGTCTCGGAATTTCAATTGCCCCCGGCGCGAAAAGCTGACGACGCCCCGCTTTGGCTGAAAACAGACCGGATTTCGCCTTTTTGGAGTTATTCCGCGGATAACATGGACAGCGACGGCTCCGGTCCACTGCCTGTTTATGTGCGCCTTCCGCCGGATCTCTATTTCGGGGACAAGAGCAGTTTGCCGCTCCATTTGGACTATCGCTATAACGCGATTTCCTTAGCTGCTGGATCTACTGTGCGGGTGAGCGCCAACGGATCCCTGGTTAACGAATTGCCGCTGCCCCATGAGAACAATCCCAAAAAAAACCTGGCGAAAGCCGTCGATGTTCCCCTGACGGATCTGCAACCCTTTGCCAACACTCTTCTTTTCCATTTCTTCTTTCAACCGCTCAAGACGGGGCACTGCCAGGACACGCCTCCGATCAATCTTCAAGGTTCCATCCTGCGCAGTTCCTATCTCGATCTCCGCGGGCTGAATCATTTGGCCGCAATGCCGAACCTGGCGCTGTTCGCGAATGCGGGCTTTCCTTTTACTCGCTTTGCGGATTTGTCACAGACCAGGATCGTGCTGCCGCCCAAGGCGTCCCCCGGGGAAATCGGTCTCTCGCTCGCGATTCTCGCCTACTTCGGGGAGCAGACGGGATATCCGGCGTTGCGTGTCGAGATGGGCGACTCCTCCGATCTTGGCCAAGACGCGGACTACCTCGTCCTGGGAACTCCTGACGATCAGCCCGCCTTCGAGCAGCTGCAATCCGCACCTGCCCGTTTCCGTGGGCCCGGCCGGCATTTCGGTAGGAGATGCGGGGGGATTCTTTGCATCCATCGAGCATGCCTGGTGGCAGGCAGCGGAGATGCGGCCCGATTGGTGGTGGAAGCTCGGCGGTTCTACCGAGCGGGAGGGCGTAATCGCAAGCCTGGGCCAATTCCCGGATGCGCTGATTCAGGGCATCGAGGCGCCTTGGGCTCGAGGCCGGTCGGTTGTCACGATCACCCTCAAAAACGATGACGCGGCTAGAGTTTTTGCAGGCGCCTTCCTCAACTCTGCAACATCCGCCGACATCGGCGAGTCGATAAGCATTTTACGCAGAGGCGGGTTCTCTTCCTACCGCTTAGGCGACACGTTCTATCACGTTGGGCATCTGCCCTGGTGGTCCCAGGTTCGCTACTGGCTGAGGGAGTTTCCCTGGCTGGTGGTGGTGCTCACCTTCGCTCTTGGCCTGTTTGTGGTGCCGTGGACTCGGGCTAGACTCGACCGCCGCGCGCAGGCCCGTATGGAGGCGAGGGAGGTATGAAGTTTCCTCTCATCATGATTGTGCTGCTCGCATTTTCGAGTGGATCGCGAGCGGCAGCCAGAGAGCTCCTGGCCGTTCTGGGACCATTATGCGGCGCGATTTGTTACCTCCGAGGGGCGCGTCAAGGACCCGGACCGGGATTCGATGACCACCTCGGAAGCTCAAGGCTATGCCATGTTCTTCGCTTTGGTCGCGGGAGATGCCTCCTCGTTTGAACGGCTCCGCTCCTGGACCGAGAAAAATCTCGCGCAGGGCAATCTGGCCGAGAACCTGCCAGCCTGGAACTGGGGCCGGACCAACGACGGCTCCTGGCGCATCCGCGATCAAAACTCTGCTTCCGATGCCGACTTGTGGATTGCCTATAGCCTGATTGAAGCTGGAGAGCTGTGGAGAAAACCCGCATACAGCAGAAGCGGTATGGCGATCCTCTCCGAGATCGCAAAAGAGGAGGTAGTTATCCTCCCGCATGTAGGGCCGGTTCTGTTGCCCGGCAGACAAGGCTTTCACCCGGAGACGGATTGCTGGGTGCTCAATCCAAGTTATTCTCCTCTCCCGCTCCTGTTTGCGGCGGACCGGGCCATTCCTGGCGGACCTTGGAAGCAAATGGCCTTGGGGCTGCCAGGCTGGCTGCGGCAGGCAAGTCCCTCGGGCTTTGCGATGGATTGGGTGGAATACGTCGAGGGCAAGGGCTTTCTGCCGGCCGGCGATCCGGGAAATCCCAACAAATCTGCGCGCGGCAGCTATGACGCTATCCGGGTTTATCTGTGGGCAGGAATCACGGCTCAAAAGACCCCGGGAGCAGAAGCTCTGCTGGACATCTTCAGGCCCATGTCGCAACGGATGAGGATGAGCACCGCGCCGCCCGAGAGCATCGATTCCAATGGGAACGCTTCAGGCATGGGCGGGCCGGCCGGCTTTTCCGCCGCGCTCCTGCCGTTTTTGTCGAGTCGGGAGAAAGAATCGCGGCGGCCACGCAGCAGCGTCAGGTCGAGTCCCAATTCGACACAGAGACTGGCCTGTTGGGGACTCCTCCTCGTTATTATGACCAGAATCTGGCCCTTTTCGCGCTTGGCTGGCAAGAGCAACGGTTTCGTTTTGCTCCCGATGGAAAGCTGAGGGTCCGATGGCAAAGGTAGAGCGGAGGCATGATCACAGGCTCCTTTTGCTCTTGGCGTGCGCCCTTGCGATCGGTGTTCCTTGCCGCTTGCGCGCCGACTCCGCTGTCGAAAAGATCTTGCTCGCCAAGGCGCAATCGCTCGTAGCTCACGGTTACCTCGATCTGGCAGTCCAGACCTGGCAACAGGTTTTGCTTTCCGATCCAGCCAATCGGGAGGCGCTCCTCGGCATTGCCAAGGCCGACATGCAACTGGGCAAGACAGACGAGTCCAAGCAATATGTCCAGCGCTTGCGCGCTCTCGGAGACACCAAGGACCTGGCGCAAATAGAGAACATGCCGCATGTTCAGCCGCAATCCGTGCGTCTGAAAGAAGCCAGCCGCCTGGCTCAGCAGGGTCAATATGCCGGCGCGATGCGCATCTATCGCGACATCTACGGCGATGAGCCTCCGCCCGGCGACCTCGCCCGCGCATATTACGACACCGAAGCCGCGCTACCGGAATCCCGGAGCCACGCCATCGATGGATTGCGCAAGCTGTCGAATCAATTTCCAGCCGATTCCCAATATGCGATCACGCTGGGACGCATTCTGACCTACGATCCGAAAACCCGTGCCGAAGGTATCGCCTTCCTCAATCGTTATAGCAGCTCGCCTGCAGCACAAAAGGCGCTCCAGCAAGCTGCGGCTTGGAGTGGCGAGGGCGTGAAATCGGCAACAGGAGTTTCTCCTGCAACACCTGCCCCGACCCGCGGGACGCCTCAAAGTCCGCTGGAAGGTTCGGCCTATCGTGCGCTCAATCGAGACAATCTCGATGAGGCCGAACGGCAGTTTCAAACCTTGTTGACGAAGCAGCCGCAGAACCCTCAAGCGTTGAGCGGAATGGGCTATGTCTACATGAAGCGGCGCGACTTCGCACAGGCAATGGATTCTTTCAAGAGGGCGCGCGCACAAGGAGCCAAAGGTCTTGAAGAGGTGATTGCTACTGCCGGTTTTTGGCAGGCCATGGCGCAGGCGGGCGATTTGCTGAAGTCAGGAGACACTCAAGCTGCGGTAGATCAGTATCGCCGTGCTCTATCGTTGAAGCCCGCGAGTCCGGATGCCGAAGAAGCTCTGGCAGGCGCTCTGCTGCAAACGGGAGAACCGGCGGAGGCAGTGGAAATATTGAAGCGGGAGGTGCGCGCGGCCTCCGCCAGGGAAACGGCGTGGCGCAATCTCTTTCTCGCGGAATCGGCTATGGGAGACGCGCAGTCGGCCTTAGTCACGAGCCAGGGCATGCCGAAGCATGTTCGCGCCGATCTTGAGAGCGACCCGGAATATCTGCGCTCGCTCGCGCAGGATGATCTGGCGCTCGGTCAAAGGTCAGAAGCCGCTCATGTGATCGAACACGCGTTAACGCTGCCTTTCCCCAATCACGGCCGCGACCTACCCGTCGAGAAGCAGTTACAATTTGCCGCGCTACTCATGATGGCGAAGCGCTATGAGCCCGCCATTGAACTCTACCGTCAAGCGCTCGCCGAAGACGGCGAAAATGCAGGCGCCTGGCGCGCACTAGCCGGGGCGGAGCACCAACTGGGGCGCGACGATGCTGCGATCGCGACTATCAGCCGTATGCCGCAAACGGTCTATGACCAGAGCCAGAATGACAGCGGCTTTCTGCAACTGCTGGGGTCCATCTACCAGTCGCGTAACGAATTGGATAGGGCGCAGAAGTCTTTAGAGAGGGCGCTGTCGGTGGCTGGAGGCCAGCAGCCAGGTATCGAACTCCAGCTGGCCGGGGTGTATGTGGCTCAAGGGGACCTGCCCAGGGCCTATACCATCTACCGTCGTGAGACCGGGCAGAATCCAAACAGCAGCGATGCTTGGCGAGGGCTGATTGCCACGCTGCACGCGGCCAAGCAGGACCAGGATGCGCTCCGCGAGCTATCATCCATGCCCGAGCTTGTACGCTTCCGCCTCGAACAGGACCCGTCCTATCTGCAGACCCTGGCATCGATTGAGTCCGCCAACGGCCGCGATAAGGAGGCTCTCAGGATTTTTCGGCAAATAGCGCAACTCTACCTCGATCAGCGTGCCCAGGAGCCGGTCGATCTGCAGATCCAGTATGGTTGGCTGCTATTGAAAGCGGGAGACGATAGCAGGCTCTATTCCGTAGTTTCCAGTCTTGCGAATTCGACAGGCATGACCGATGAACAGCACGCGGAGTTCAACCGGATGTGGGCTGCGTGGAGCGTCCGCCGGGCAAACAGTGCGCTTGCCGCGGGGGATCAACGTCGCGCGGTCGCCATTCTGGAAACTGCGGCCCAGGCATTTCCCAAAAATACCAGCGTCTACGGCGCGCTTGCCGCAGCGTATCTCCAGGTAGGCCAGCCAAAGCGAGCCGTTGCGGTCTATTCGCTGCTGGACATGCTTCACGCCGACCCAGGTCAGATTCGTGGGGCCATCGGCGCTGCGCTCGCCGCGCGTGATATGAAGCAAGCCGAGTCCTGGCTGGAGATCGCACTCGATCGTTACAAGAACGATCCTGCGATTTTGAAGATGGCCGCGCAGTATGAGGAGGCCCGCGGCAACCGGGGGCGCGCCGCCGCGTATTATCGAGCTGCATTGGATGTGATGGGAGCGGAATCGCCCCGGGAGATGTTCTCCAATGCCGCCCGTTCCGGGGACGCCGCCGATGCGCAAAATGGAGCCTCACCCACGCGGGATCTCATGCAATTGCTTGCGCCCTCAGGTTCAGCGGCGCCGATTAAGGATGACCTCGGCCGCGAGGAGAGCGGCAGGGACTCCGCCGCTCCATTGCAGGATGGGCCCCCGGCAACGGTGTCTCGACCTTGGGCGATTTCGCGCAACCTGCAGGGGACGCACCTTCCTATTCCGCGCCGGAGGACCCCGGTTCGGGAAGCTTTCGCAATCCGGAAGTGAGGCCGGCCACGGCGGAGAGGGACTTGCCTACGCCTGGTGAATCTGGTGAATTAGGAAGGGCTGGGGACGCCGCGAGGAGAAAGCCGGCTTCCTGGCAAGATAGGCCGAAAGCGCGCGCATCGACACGCGATGATTTTGCGGAGCCGCAAAATGATATACCTCGCGATGTAGTTCCGTTTTCCAGCCCGGCGAGCCCGGCTCAGGTTTATACCACCAAGTGCGACAGGCTGACATGGAGGGCAGCTCTGGATGCGGCTGCAAATCTGCGGCAGGCTGTGAGCGAGATGGACAGTCAACCCGAGGCTTCGCAGAAGCTGAGCCCCGCGGATCGCCCGCATCTCGGCGACCCGCCCGCCGGCCAAGCATTCCGGGCGTCTTCGCCAGTCCTGCCGCCACTCACAGGATCCACGTAAGTGGCGCCGCGGCGCCAAAGACTCAACGCCAACAAGTGGAACAGCAATTAGCAGTGATTGAAGGCTCGTCCAGCGCTTGGACTGGGGGTACTTCGAGTCTTGACTACCGCAGCGGCCAGCCAGGCTACGATCGCCTCTCTATGTATTCGGCGCAAGCCGAGGGCTCCGCGATGATCGGTCCCCAAGTACGGGCTACCGTAATAGTCAAGCCCGTTCTGCTTGATGCGGGGCAGGCTACGGGTACTGAAACTATCCAGCAGGGTACGCTCCCTGTTAATGCCGTGCCCTATGTGCAGACCGCGGCGGGCGTGGGAGGCGAATTTCAGCTGCAGACCTCAAACTTTGCCGCCCGTCTTGGCTATACTCCGCACGGATTTCTTGTCGAACATGCAATCGGGGGAGTTTACATTCATCCTCCAGCGGGGCATTTCACGCTGGAGTTTTCGCGAGACCCCATACTCGATACTCAACTCTCATTCGCTGGACTGCGTGACGAAGGCAGCGCGAGCTCTACCTTTGTAGGCAATGTCTGGGGAGGAGTGATCAGTAACTCCGGCGAGCTCCAGGTCGATGATGGCGACGGCCGTGCAGGCTGGTATCTGCAGGGTGGGGGCCAGTACATCACCGGCTTGCACGTACCGGATAACAAGCGCGTCGATGGTGACGGCGGGGCTTACTGGGCGGCATGGAAATCCGGCTACGGAAACTTGACCGCGGGTATGAACTTCTTCGGCATGCATTATCAGCGCAATCTGCGCTATTTCACCTACGGCCAGGGAGGTTATTTCAGCCCCGGCACCTACCTGCTCGCCGCTGTGCCGCTTACCTTCAATGGAAACTATGGAGAAAGGTTCCACTATCGCGCCATGGGCAGCCTCGGCCTGCAGGCGTTTCAGGAGGACTCTGCGCCATATTTCCCGCTCGATCCTTCAATTCAAGCGGCACAAGGCAATCCGTCCTATCCGGAGCGGACCAGCGTTGGCGGCAACTACAACCTGGAGACGGAGGGCTCATACGCGATCGCCGAGCACTGGTATGTGGGCGGCTTCATGGCCTTCAATAATTCAAGGGACTACGCCAGCGATAAGGTGGGCTTTTATCTCCGGTTCGTAGTACGTCCCCAGCCAACCGGCGCAGAGGGCGGCCCGGTAGGGCTCTTTCCAGTTCAGGGGTTGCGTCCCCTTCAGGTTCCCTGAAACAGCTCCGCCACTATATCTCAAGGTCTTATCTAGAACCTTGTTTTCGAATCTCTCCTTTCCAACAAATCCTGGGTGCCCCATATCCGACGCGTTCTTTGCGTCAGATGTGGGATTCCACAAATCTCGATGTGCAGTGTCCTGATCACGCCTGCTATCCAGCGGTGCGCTCACCTGATTTGTCATCTCGGCCGGAGCGCAGCGGAGCGGAGGGATCTGCGGTTTCCCACATCTGGCGCAAAGAGCGCGCCAGATATGGGGCGCCCAGCAATGAGTGTCTCTACCGCGATCTATATCTGCTTGAGCAGCCACTTCACCGATCGCCGCTGTATCTCAAGATATTGAGGAGCCCACATGGCGTGGATCGTGTGACCCACAGCGGTGAAAACAACCCGCCCCTTGCCAAAGTCATAGGCCCAGCCGGAAATCGATTTCGTTCCTAGATTTTCGTAGCTAAGCCCGTCGACGTTTTCGGCCTCCAAAAGCACGTACTTCTTGTCCTTGTCGTATTCAACATAATGTTGCTCATCGTTGACCGTAAATTCCTGAATGCCTTGGGTAATAGGATGCTGATTAGCGGAAGGCCGGACGCGAAAGGGACGCAGCGGCGGATGCCCGATATAGGCTCCGCCCATCACCTCTCGGTAGTTTTTTGAGCTGAGCGAGATGTGGCTGCAGTTGTGCAGCGCGTAGAATCCATTGCCGGCGTTCACGAAGTCCTTGATTGCCGCGCCTTGTTCTTCAGTGATCCAGGTTTCAGGCGTCGCTTTGGGAAAGTCGCTACGGTTTTCGAGGTCGGCCTCGTAATCCGTATATGCATCCGGGCCAAGATAGCCGCCCGGCCAGATCATCCCATCGCGCAAGACCACAAGAAGCTGATAATCCTTCAGCAGATTGCGCGATATCTGGTCATATTGAATGGTGTAATCGATGGGAATATTCAGATCGTGAAAGACCTTGTCCAGGCTGACGCGGATATAGTCCGGATTATGGTAGCGGTCCCCGATCAGCGCCAGCGCGCGCGGCTGGCCGCTGCTCCGGTTCGCTGCCGGCGATTGAGAATACATTTCTTTGCCGGCGACACCTAACACGCCCGCTCCCGCGAGAACACCGGCGCTTTGCATCAGGGCTCGCCTGGTCATGGTTTTACTGGATGATTTCACGCGTTTCACATCCTCCTGAACTCTAAAGAAACTCCGCTTGGCAGCTATTGCCCAGGCACAAACAGAACGCACACCGGAGCTGAAACATCCACTGTTTCACCCGTGGGCTTGAGTTCACCGGTCTTACGGTCGACGGCGAATACCATCATCTGATCGGATTTCTGGTTGGCGACAATCAGAAATTTCCCGGTCGGATCGATCACAAAGTTGCGCGGCATCTTGCCCAAACCCGGCTCTACCTGAACCTTGGTCAGAGTGCCTTTTACGGGATCGATACGGAAGACGGTGATGCTGTCATTGCCTCGATTGGAGGCATAGAGAAATCTTCCGCTGGAGTCGACCTGGATCTCCGCCGAGGCGTTCTCCCCGGTGAACCCGGCAGGCAAGGTGGAAATCGTCTGCAGCGTCTTCAGCGACCCAGTGGCACGGTTGTAGGCGAAGGCCACCACGCGCGATCCCATCTCGCAGACGGCGTATGCGAACTTCGCTCCGGGGCCGAAGGTAAAGTGACGGGGTCCCAGGCCTGCATCGACCTGGGCATAGGCAGGATCGTTGGGTGTGAACGTGCGTTTCGCCGCGTCCACACGATAGATGAAAATCTTGTCCAGACCGAGGTCGGGCACGAAAAGGAAACGGTTGTCCGGAGAGAGCACGACGGAGTGCGCGTGCGGCCCCTTTTGTCGCTGAGGATTCACGCTCGATCCGTGGTGCTGGTCGAATCCCGTGCGCTCACCGATGCTGCCATCGGGACGAAGGGCAAACGACGCGACGTTACCGCTTCCATAGTTCGCCACGAACAGCATTCTTCCCGTGCGGTCTACCACCAGGTGGCATGGGCCGCCACCTCCGGAATCGACCTTGTTCAGGAATTTAAGCGCTCCGGTCTTAGGGTCGATGGCGAAGCTGCTGATGAATCCATTCGTTCGATAGCCCGCATGCGGTCCATTGGCCATTTCGCTCACTGCATAGAGAAAGCGGTGATGCGGATCGGTGACCAGGAACGATGGATTCGCCACCTCGGCCGCCACTCCGAGCGCAGTGAACTTGCCGGAAGAGGTGTCGAACCGGTAGTCATAGATCCCTTTGCTTTGCGGTCCGGTATAGGTCCCGACATACACCAGGGAATGCCTCCTTGTGGTTGCGTGCTTGACCGGTGTGTTCTGCGCCCGGGCGCTGGCCGCGCAAAGAACTGCTGCCAGAATGGCGAGCAGCGCAGTCGATTGCCAGTTCACACTCGTTCCCCGAATCCGTTGTTGTCTCAAACGCATCAATCCTCTCCTCGTTCTCCGGCCGTTTGTCGTTGTACCACTGTGGGTGTCTGGGATTCACAGCCGCTGCCATCAGAGCACAGACCGGTTCAGAAAACAATCTTTGCGGCGATTTGCATCACCCGTCCGCTGTTGGACGTAGTAATGCGTCCGAACGCGGTGCTGCTAAACGAACTGTTCGGATTCAGCAAATTGGGATGATTCAGCGTGTTGAATGTCTCCCAGCGGAGGCTCTAAGCGCCGCTGTTCATGGATCGGGATGAGCTTGAACAAGCCGGCATCGAAGTTTTCCAGTCCCGGCCCATAGATTGTGTTCCGGCCGCTGGTGCCGAATGTGCCCTGCGCAGGCAAGGAGAAGGCGCTGGTATCGAAATATTTGTTAATTTTGCTGGCTCTCGACCGGCCGTTGTAGACGGCTAGATGACCATGCACATCCGCGGTATCTAAATTTACCCCAGCCAGGCTTCGGTCGACCCCGGCGCGAACGGTGAACGGCAAGCCGGTTTGCAAGGTAAGAATCCCGTTCAACTGCCAGCCGCCGGTGATCGCCTTCACCAATCCGTTGCCGGATGCCAATCCTGGGATCTGGTAAACGAACGAGGTCACGAAGCGGTGCTTCACGTCGAAATCCGACGGACCATAGTCGAGATTCCAATTAAAAGGATCGCGCGCCTGGTTGCCCAAGCCGCTGTTCCCGTCGTTCGAGGCAATATCCATGGATTTGGCGTAGACGTAGGAGCCGAGCAGGGTAAAGCCTCCGGTGAATCTCCTGTTCCAATTGAGCTGAAATGAGTTATAGGACGACGGTCCGGCGGAGATATCTTCGGTGATGGTTTGAAAGTTTTTATAGAAGCGGCGTGCATTTACGTTCGTCGTCGTGGACTGGCCAGGAATGTAAAAAGCAGGGTTTTGTTCTTCGAGAAGAAGCAGATGCGTCCCCTTGCTGCCCACGTAGGCGGCGGTGATTACGATCTGCTTCCAGAGCTGCCGTTGCACGGTAAGGTTCCATTGCTGGATATACCCGGTGGTGAAGTTGGGAGCCACCGAATTCTCCGTCATGGGAAGATAAAAGACTCGTGCCGCTCTATCCGCAGCGGTCTTCGGCGGAATGTAGTTCAGCAGGAGCTGTAACGTCTGCATGTTATTGACGTAAGGATTCGCCAGCGGAACATTGAATGTGGTCTGCCCATAGCTGAACGGCTGGTTGGTTTGGTTGGTATTCAGCGCCACCGGCCGCAGGGTATCGGAGAAGACTCCATAGGCTCCGCGAATACTGGTCTTTCCATTGCCAAATGGATCGAAGGCGAACCCAATCCTGGGCGAGATTCTGTCGTACCGGTTCGGCGTGACACCCTTCCCGATTCCAGGATCGCCCGGAAAAAGCGCGCCCTGCGGCGCCAGTGGATAGATGATCGACTGCTGTCCCGGACGGAAGGCGCCGTCATGGTTGAACCTATCTCGCGTGGTGATGTACGGCTCCCAGCGCGCGCCCAGGTTGAGGGTCAGCTTATTCGACACCCTCCAGTCGTCCTGGAAATAGAGGAATGGCGTGTACTTATATTGCTCGGAAAACAGTGGCGTGTTCTGAAAAACCGTGTTGGCGGCTCCGACGAAAAAGTCGGCGTAGCCATCTCCATATGACCCCGTCAGTGTGCCGGTAAACGCGTATTGCGGGGCGAATTGAAAATACTCTCTCCCATACCGGCGTTCATAAGAATACTCACCGCCGAACTGCAGCAGATGATTGCCCTTGGACCAACTGACGGTATCGATGAATTGATAATTCATCATGTAGCTGCGAAAGTTGGTCGGCACTCTCAGTTGCAGGCCATTGGCGATGGCTACGGCCCAGTCGGTTGGAACGCCGGGTGGGGCTAACGGCACGCAGGAGAGGCAGCCGAGATCGCTCCAGGTCGCCGGGCTGGTGACTTGAGGCCCGCGGATGAAGGTATTGCGAGCGACCATCACGGTTGACAGGTTGACCAATGCAGGCGTAAAGACATGGGTCTCGTTGATGGTTCCATTGTGCGTCGGCCAGTCGTTGTTCGAATTGAAGGCCGGCAGGCCGGCGTTCTGGGCGTTGAAGCTGTCATCGAAGAAATAACGAAGACTCAGCTTGTCGGCGGTGGAGAGCGACTGATCGACCCGGGCGATGACCTGGTTTTCTCTGGTAGGCAGCGAGAGATTGAAGGAGTAGATGTTCCCCGTCTGATTGGGCAGCGGGAAGAACTGATTGGCAAAAGCTTGCGCGACCGGATCGAGCAGAGCCTTTGGAATCGTATCTCCCGGGAATGGAATGCCATTGGGGTTGGTTGGCGTAACCGTACTGGGGGGAGCGACGGTGACCGGCTTGCCACCTACAACGGTTTTAGAGAAGTTCCCCGCGCGTTCCAGGGCCGTGGGAACAATGGTCGAAGAACTTGTGGTGCCCAGCACCTGCCTTGTGAGTTCCGCCCCGACAAAGAAGAACGTCCGGTCCCTGCCATTGTAGTGAGGTATGACAACCGGGCCGCCGATGGTTCCTCCAAACTGGTTTCGCTTGAGCGGGGGAACTGTGGTAGCGAAATAGTCCTTCGCATCCGCATACTGGTTGCGCAAGAACTCATATACAGTGCCGTGAATCTGGTTCGTTCCCGACTTGGTGATCATGTTGATAACGGCGCCCGCATCCCGCCCCGAGACCGCGTTATAGCCATTCTGCAAGATGGAGAACTCCTGCAGCATGTCGGGATTGGGGAAAGCGGCCGGCACGTTGTTGTACGTGTCCATGTTCAGGCCGCCGTCCAGCGTGTATGCCGATTGATTCGCACGTGCGCCGTTGACGCTGAAGACCAGGTTGGTATTCAACGCGATACCGCTTGCCGCGGCGCCGCTGGGCGCCTGTACCGCACCCGGAAGGAGCGCCTGCAAGGTGAGCGCATTGCGGCCGTTGAGCGGCAGTTCCACCATCCGGGTGGAATCGACCACGTCCTTCACTGTCGAGCTGAAGGTGTCGAGATTAGTGACGTTGGCCTGCACGGAGACGACTTGCTGGGTTTCTCCGACTGGCATCGAGAGATCGACCCGGGCGCGCTGGTCGACTTGCAGCCGGACACCGGTATGCTGCACGGTCTTAAATCCCGGCGCCGCGCAGGTAATGCGATAACTCGCGGCAGGCAAGTCGGCCACGATGTAGTTTCCTGCCTGATCCGACTTCACCTTCACCGCAAAGCCTGTTGCTTCGTTGGTTGCGGTTATATCTGCATTGTTAACCAGCGCGCCTTGTGAGTCGCTCACCGTCCCGAAGATGATGCCGCTGCTGGACTGTGCCCAACCTCCCAAAGAATCCATTCCCGCTAGCAACAGAATGCATAGGGCCCCCACGGCTCGATATCTTCCCATAGAAGTTTGCCTCGAATTCCATGTCTCCGACCGTCTGTTGCTCTACCAACTGCGGGTGAACCTACTCCCGCAGATCGGCAAACCATCCAAATCTGCTTTCAAGCAATGGGTCGTTTGTTCGCCGACAAGTGTTCTATCTCCGTACTGCCGGAGATGTCAATAGCTAAAATGCTGTTTTGCTATGTGAAATACGAGAGGAGGCGGAAGCTCTTTTCACCGCCTGGTCATGGATGGGCTTCGGCGCTCGATAGCCGAGATTGCGGGAGATCTCCCGCGCCGCCCGGCACACCTCCGCGGAGAAGAAGGGCAGGCGTTCTTTGGTGATTCTCACCACCGGCCCGGATACGCTAATGCTTCCGACAACCTTGTGTCCGGCGCCGAAAATAGCCGCTCCGACGCAGCGCGCACCGGCTACTGCCTCTTCGTCATCAAGCGAGAATCCTTGCTCTTGGATGCGTTGCAGGTCTTTCCTCAAGCGAGCGATGCTGGTAAAGGTTCTGGGGGTATTTTGTTCGAGTGGGATCGAGGAATAGAACTCTTCTGTTCGTTGCCCATCTTCCATGTTGGCCAGAATCGCTTTCCCCAGTGAGGTGCAATAAGCCGCGCGGCGCATTCCCGCCTGGGAAACCAACCGGAACGTGTGCTGGGTTTCAAGCACGTCCAAATAGAGGACGTCAACGCCGTCCAGCACTGCCAGATTGACCGTTTCATCGGTCGCCGTGCGCAGGTTCTCCAGAGTAGGGCGGCAGATTTTGCAGAGCGTTGTCTGAAAACTTACGCCGTTTCCCAGCCGCGCCAGTTTCGGTCCCAGCATGTATGTACCCGCCGCATCGCGAAACAGATAGCCCTCAGCATCAAGATGGCTGAGAAAGCGGTGCACCGTACTCTTGTTGATCCCCGTCTTGGCGGCAATCTCCCTAAGTTGAAGACCCGAAGGAGAACGATCGAGCAGTTCCAACACCCGCAGGACCTTGCCGATCACTCCTACCGGCGCGGACTTCGACTTCCTCGTTCGCATGGGCAACTCTCCCGCATGCACTCTTCTTTTCAGGCTATTCTTTGTAACACTTTTTGATCCGGCTTTGATCGCCGAGCGCAAAGAGGACGAAAGGCAGAGCGATTAACCGGTCAAGCGATGCGTGTTACCATCATGCTTGGCGGGGCGGTTAGCTCAGTTGGTTAGAGCGCCTGCCTTACAAGCAGGAAGTCGGGGGTTCGAGTCCCTCATCGCCCACCATAGCTCTTAAATGAAGTTTTTTGAACCCAAATAGGTCTGTTAATTCCTGGGCAATGGATATTCAGCACATCGCACGGTTTCGCCGTCGAGGTTGACCTCAATCACCGTGTTGGCTAGGTCCCTTCGCATCGAGTATTTAAGCGCAGCCTGGAAAAAAGCCAGTTGCAATGCGGGCACGGCATTCGGAACCAGGACAATGAGACCGGGGTGCAGATCCACTTTCCTGAAAAGCCGGACAAAATCTGCGCGATTATTTGTGACGAACGTGTATTCGTCTTTGATGCTCCGCTCGGCCAGCGCCCAGTCCGGCATACCACTCAAGTCGAGGTGATTTACGTGCGTAGCCTCGAAACCAGCGGCATGGGCCAACCCTACCAAAGACTCATGCAGGCACTCGTCGATCAGGAACCTCATGCACTCTTGAGCAAAGTACTGAGGGGGAATGATTTTCTGGCCCGCGCCTTTTTCCCTTGCCACGGGCGGTGGCTGGGACGTCCCCTCCGTGGAAACGCTCGCATGTACAGCGGTGCTATGGCGACCTTTTCTTTGCTCAGGGTCGGATATCCTTCAAGAATTTCCTCCGCCGTCGCGCCTTGAGCAAGCATATCGGCCACCAGGTCTACTGGAATCCGGGTGCCCTTGTAGACCGGTGCGCCGCGCATAACGTCTGGATCGCTGACCACCATTTCCTCAAGCCGCGCAAGCTGCTTTAACTGATTCTCGACCTTGCGGCGAGCGGTCTTGATTTCGATCAAAATCGCTGCGCCATTCCTTATGGTCAACAGGTCGGTCTTAGGAGCCTGATGAAGCATCTCCGCAATCTCCCGCCTGGTCCCGACGGGTAGAAGCCGAAGGCCGTCCGTTTCGAGCTGCAGGAAGATCAAGTGATCCTTGGTGAGCAGACGCCTAACCGTTGCGCCTGACCGCGCGACTCGGGGGCGAATCAACCGGGCGTCGATCGCCTTATGAACCGCGGTCAAGGGCAAACCCGTCACTGCAGCGGCTTGCGCAGGCGTGTATCCATGCATGCCTTAATTCTACGCCAACGGGAGAAGAATTACGCAGATTCGACGTGACTGGACTCGGAAGGACCTGCTTTCCCCCATTTCGCGCCATTACTCCTGTGTAGATCAACCCTACTAGAATCACGGCGGAGTAGCCGCCAAAATGGATATAGTGAGCAGGCCGGTGCAGCTTGGCCAACCTCATGGAATCCAACTAGATTGCCTCGTGGAGATGTACGGCACAATTCATGGAGAGATAATTGGCATATTATGCATCTTGCTGTTACGTGCAAAAATCCGGACCACGGACGCGATAATCCTTTCCATGGTTATCGGATAAAGCTTCCTGAAAGGCCAGCTGAGAAATTTCATCTAGCCTGCGACTCCTGCGGGAAAACCTATTGGTATGATCCTAGAGATGTTTTGCCGTACCAAGAATAGACCAGTTGAAGGCCGGGCTGCCTGCCTGATAACGATTTGCCTCCAGGCTGCCCTAGTTTTTCGGCAGAATGATCTTAGGCGAATCTTCAGCGGACGTCAGTATTTTGTGGATTGCAATAGAAGGCTGCGGATCGCGTACAGCGATCCACCATCGGAATACTGATCCGGCGGTTCATCAGCGTCATCCAGGCGTTTGCGAATCTCCCCCAAGTCTTCGTATGCTACTTCAGTTTTGTCAGCCAGAACATCCAGGCGGTCTAGAATCTTCTCATTTGTTGCCGATAGGCGATCTAGTGCTGAAGAAATTACTCTGCCAGTGCCGACTACGGCAATACTAATTAGAATAGCGGCAAAATAGGTTTCCCATTTCATCTCCTGATGAACCTCGATAATCTGTCGTAAATTCTGGTCAAAGCTCGGATCGCTGCTGATTTTGTCTTTCTGGCTCCTGCCTTACAAGCAGGAAGTCGGGGGTTCGAGTCCCTTACTGCCCATCCGGCATGAGCGTCGCTTGGAGACGCGGGGAGAAGCACGTATTAAATGATCAGTGAACCACTACACTTCGCTTGACGACGGCTCCGAAGGTCCGTGGGGACTTGATTGTTACTCTTGAGGACTTCCTGCGTTGTCAATGGTAAAGGCGTAAAGCGAATCGCCCGCCCCCACTACGAGATACTGTTGTCCATCCAGCAAGTAAGTCACGGGACCGTTACTTAGTCCCGCCGCCAATCCCGCATGCCATAGTATCTTTCCGTCCGCAGGATCGAATGCGATCAGATGATCCGAGCCGTCCCCTGTAAACAGCAAATGTCCCGCGGTTGTCAGCACGCCGCGGCTGCGGCCGCCGTCCGGATAACGATGGGTCCAAACGGTTTTGCCCGTCTTATAGTCGATCGCCAGCAGTGGTGCGCCAAGAGAGGCCACAAAGTGCTCAGCGGCCGCGTATCCTTCGGGGTGAGGGCCGGTATCGGTAAGGTAGAAAATACTGAAGCTTTCGGTAGCTTGCACATAAAACAGCCCCGTCTCCGGATCGAAGCTCGGGGGAAACCAGTTTGTCACTCCACTCGAATTCGGGGAAACGAGTACACCGGCAACCGTGGCTTCCTTCTCCGGGTTTCCGATTGGCTCCCCTTTCGCATTCACTCCCTTCGACCAGTTCATTGTCTTAGTCATAGGGGCCGTCACCAGGTTGTGGCCGTTTGTCCTGTCCAGCACAAAGAAATAACCATTGCGGTTTGCCTGCACCAGCATCTTACGCGGCCTGCCGTCGAATTCTCCGTCAATCAATACGGGAGTCTCGGCGGAATCCCAGTCGTGCGTGTCATGGGGTGAGGCCTGGAAATACCAGGCTAGTTTCCCAGTATCTATATTCAGCGCCACAATCGAGCATGTGAATAAGTCATCTCCTTTGCGGCTCCGTCCCGACATTACCGGATTAGGATTTCCGGTACCGATGTAATACAGGTGCAACTCCGGGTCATACGTCCCGGGAATCCACGTCATCCCGCCCCCGTGCCGCATCGAATCCAAGTCCGGCCAGGTTTCCGATCCGGGGTCGCCCTTCTTCAGTGGCTCACTCCACCACTTCCACTGCAGCGCCCCCGTTTCAGGATCGCGAGCTTCCAGAAAGCCCGGCACATCCAGAGAATCGCCGCCTATCCCGACCATCACGTGATTCCCGACAACGATGGGCGCGGGGGTAGCGAAATAGTCCTGGTTCATATCGGCGATTTGGAGGTGCCAACGTTCCTTTCCGGTGCTCGCGTCAAGAGACACCAGATAGTCGTCGGGAGTCTCAAAGAACAGCCAGTTGCGGTACATCCCCATACCTCGGTTGCCGATATGATCGCTGCCCTTTGTCTTCCAGTAGTAATGCCATAACTCGTGTCCGGACCGGGCATCCACAGCCCAGGCGTTGTCTGGAGTAGAAAAGTAGAGGACGCCGTTTACCATCAGTGGAGTGGCCTTGATCTCGGTGCGGCCCAAGCTGGCTCCGGTTGGCGTAGGCCCCTCTCCTCCGGTGATCGTTGCAGAATCCGGGCCGGCCGTCACTCGATGTATCCACGCGAGTTTCAGGCCGCTCACGTTCGACTGATTGATTTGAGCGAGGATGCTAAACCGCCGCCCGGAATAGTCGCCGTTATAGGTCGGCCATGCATTGGTGGGCGGTTTGGTCAACAACACTGGATCCAGCATCTGAGCGAATAGCACGCCGGGCAGCAGGATCAGGCAAACAGAAAGCGGCAAATAGCTCATCTTCATTTCAAGGTCACCAGGTAAGCTGTCAGATTGCGCATATCGGCGTCGGTATATTTCGTCAGCAGGTCATAGTGCGCTTGCAGCGGGTCGTGCACTTGCACCGCGGGAACGGCTCCATTTCGCTTAAAGGAATGATATTCGCCGCTGGAATCGCGCAGCGCGACGTTGAAATCGTCGATACCTTCCAACTCTCCCTGAAAAGATTTGCCCGACGGCAGCGTAACGGTCACCGTGCGGGCTATAGCAGGACGTGCCGGGGCAGCATGAGGGTGCCGGCGGCTGCCGCTTCGCGGCATCACCATTATGTCTTGCAGGCGTACAGGATCGTATTTCCCCCCTATTCCCTTCAGATCGCCAGTCACCGAGTGGCACTTATTGCACCCCCCGGCACCGTTAAAATACGCCTCGCCGGCTTTGGGGTCACCGACGACGATGTTGAGAACCTGATATTTTCCCCGCGAAGCCGCAGCTTCAATCGAACGATGCAGGAAACTTGCGATGTCGGAAATCTGCTCCGGCGTCATAGCAAACTTCGGCATCCCTCCATCCGGTCGCCCATGCAGAATGACGGGGCCGATCTTGTCACCTCCAACATCATCGGTAACTAACGTCGACCGAAGCAAGTCCGGCCCTCCCTCGCCCCCCCGCGCTTGCGCCCCATGGCAAAAACTGCAAGTCGCGACGAAAATCTTTTGTCCGCGTTCAGCGGATGCCTGCTCATCCGCTCCCGGTCTGGCCGCCGCCTGACCTTTAGGCGCCAGAAGCAATATGCCAGCCAGTAAAGCGAGAGAGATGCCAGTCATCCGTTTCTTGTAATCCAACGTTTTCTCCTTGAATAGGGACATACCGCCAACGTGAAGAGCATAAATCTTTGATTTGCAAAGCTTCGCCGACCGCTTCTTAGTTCTCTTCGCTCCGAAGCAGAGGCGGCAGTACTCTGCCGCCGGACCGAGAACAATCTCATCGAATGCGCCGGCATTGAGCGGCTCTTCAGGGCCAACGTAGAAGGTGCCTATGCCCCGCTGGTTGGCGGCATGCACGAATCCCGCGGCAGGATAGACCGAGCCCGAAGTGCCTACAACCAATAGCAGGGTGGCGCGGCCGAGTTTGTGGTAGATGCCTTCCATATCGAGCGGGATCTCGCCGAACCATACAATGTGCGGCCGCACTGCCGCGCCGCACTCCCGGCAGCTGGGAAGACTGGCAGAAGTCTCATAGAGTGTTTTATCCGGAAAAGGCAGGTTGCATTGCTCGCAGCGCGACTGGAAGAGCGTTCCGTGCATATGATGGATGCGGTGGGAGCCGGCACGCTCGTGCAGGTCGTCCACGTTCTGGGTGCAGAGATAAAAGCGGTCGCCTAGCTCCCGTTCGATCGCGGCCAGGGCAAGATGGGCCGCATTCGGCTGCGCGGCAAGCGCGTCGCGGCGGCGCGTGGAATAGAAGCGCCAGACGAGTTCGCGGTTGGCTTCCCAGGCTTCCGGCGTCGCCACCTCTTCCACGCGGTAACCATTCCACAGCCCTCCGGAGCCGCGAAAGGTCGCCAGCCCGCTGTCGGCTGAGACGCCGGCACCGGTGAGCACAAAAAGGCGGTCATGTTGAGCGAGGCGCATGATGAGAGCCGGACAGGCGAAATTCTCGATCTCGAACGAGAGTAATCTGTGGGAGTCTCAGATTCAACCCGAGGGATTTTTTTGAAGTATGTTGGAGGCGCGAGAGGATTCGAGTGATGAAGGGAAGACTTGAGGATAGGGTGGCTATCGTTACTGGAGCCGGATCGACCGGGGACGGTTGGGGCAACGGTAAAGCAATCTCCGTCCTCTTTGCGCGCGAGGGCGCGAAAGTCTTTGCCGTCGATATGCGCGTACAAGCTGCGGACGCCACTACAAATATCATCGCACGGGAGGGTGGAGAATCCGTGAGCTTTGTCGCCGACGTCTCCAAGTCAACCCAGGTCGAAGCGCTTATTGAGCAATGCAGGAGACGATACGGCCGCGTCGATATTCTGGTCAATAACGTGGGCGTGTTGGCGGCCGGCGGCCCCGAAGAGATCTCCGAAGAGGTCTGGGACCGCCATATCGACGTCAATGTAAAGGCAGTGTTTCTGACTTGCAAGTGCGCTTTACCCGTCATGGTGGGGCAGGGGAAGGGTGTGATTGTTAACATCTCCTCCATAGCTTCGATACGCTACACCGGCTACCCGTCTGTAGCCTACAACGCGTCTAAGGGCGCCCTGAATCAGCTTACCCAGAACATCGCCGTGCAGTACGCCCCCAAAGGTATTCGCGCCAACTGCGTGCTTCCCGGGCTTATGGATACGCCGATGATTCGCGAGCCGCTCAAGAACGTCTACGGCTCAGGTGGGATAGAAGAGATGATTCGTCTCCGCAATTCCCAGATACCCATGGGTAAGATGGGAGATTGCTGGGATGTCGCCTACGCATCTCTGTTTCTCGCCTCCGATGAGGCCAAGTACATAACCGGCGCTTCCCTTGTGGTCGACGGAGGACTTACTTCTAAATGTTCTTGACAACTTAGGCGCGCGAATCAAATCGGAGGAAAGAGAGTGGCAAGGTGGGAGTAACCCGACGAGATTTGTTGGTTGCCGCCGGCGGCATGGCTTCCGCCCTGGCCTTTGGAGTTCCGGTGATCGATGTTGTTGCTGAGGCACAAGCGACCGCGGGTCGCAAATTGAAGGTGGTGGTAGCCGGCGGCCATCCTGGTGATCCGGAATACGGCTGCGGCGGCACCATCGCTCGCTACACCGCACTTGGGCACGAGGTAGTTTTGCTGTATTTGAATAACGGCGCTTGGCCTCCCGCTCCCGCCTCCACGCGAATCGCCGAAGCTGGCAAGGCATGCGAAATATTGAAAGCCCGGCCTGCCTATGCGGGACAGGTAAACGGCCATGCGGTGGTAGACAACGCGCATTATCAAGAGTACGCAAAAATACTTGCGGCCGAAAAGCCGGACGCGGTCTTTACCCACTGGCCAATTGATAACCATCCCGACCACCGCGCGACTGCAATGCTCACCTATGGCGCGTGGCGGCAATCGAAAAAGAACTTTTCGCTCTATTACTATGAGGTATCGGATGGAGAAGATACCTTGCAATTCTCTCCTACTCACTATGTGGATATAACGGAGACGGAGCCAATCAAGCATGCTGCCTGTTATGCTCATGCCAGCCAGACTCCCGGTAAATATTACAAGTTACAGGACCAGGTTGCCGCCTTTCGAGGAGTAGCAGCAGGTTATAAGAGAGCTGAGGCGTTTGTTCTTCAGGTGGAGAGCCCTCATGATCCGCTTCGGGAATCAGGGATAGCCTGAAATGCTTCATCGGCAACTACACCTGCTTTGTCATCTCGACCGGAGCGAAGCGAACTGGAGAGATCTGCGGTTTCCCACATCTGGCGCAAAGAGCGGGCCAGATTAGGGGCACCCAGGTTTTGCAGGATGATTTTCGAGAGTGCACGATGATTTTCGACCGGAGCTAAACCGGGGTCCCCGGCAAGCGAAGCTTGCTGGGGTAGGGAAGCGGAGTGGAGAGATTTGCGGTTCCCACTCTATGATTGTCAAGAGTAAGTCCAGCGTTGACCCACCAAGGAGCGACCCTGATGTCCAAAGACCTTTCTAAAATGCATGCACCGGTAAGCCAGTTTCTCGAGCAGCCTAAAAATAAAGAGGAATGGCGGAAATTCCGCCTGACGGATCAGCAGATCGCTTCATTCAACGAGCAAGGATACCTTGCTGGTATTCAGGTTCTTGACGATCGGCAAGTAGAAGCCCTCTGCTCCGAGCTAGGCGGTTTGATGAAGAAATCGCATCCAGCCCATGATCTGTTCTATGAGTATCATTCGAATGAGTCGCAAGATCCGGATGCGGTTCTATTCCATGCACTGGGAGCGTGGAGAACGGGACCCGCGTTTCATGACGTTCTTTGGAGCCCCGCAGTCTTAATGGCAGCGTCGCAGTTGCTGAATGGCCCAATCCGCCTCTGGCACGACCAGCTTTTCTGTAAGCCTGCGCATCACGGGGGTGTGGTTGCCTGGCATCAGGACTACTCCTACTGGACCCGCACTGAACCAATGGCGCACCTTACTTGCTGGATCGCCCTGGACGACAGCAACCGCGACAACGGGTGCCTCTTTTACGTTCCCAAGAGCCATCGATGGAACCTCCTGCCGGTGACCGGCCTAACAGGCAATATGGAAGAAATCATGACCGTGCTGTCACCCGAACAGCAGAAGGCTTTTCAACCGGTGCCCATGGAACTGAAGCGCGGACAATGCAGCTTCCATCATCCGTTGATGGTGCACGGTTCATATGCAAACCGCTCGCAACGGCCCCGGCGAGCTACCTTGATCAATTTCTTCAAAGACGGAGTGCAATCCTCATCGGACGAAGAATTACTCGCCGGCGTGCCGCCGATTCCACGCGGAGAGAAAATGGAAGGTCAATTCTTCCCGTTGCTATTCGATCCCCAATCGGCCCAGCAGTGATCAACCGCTATGGATGCGGGTACCGCCGAAATCAGGTTAAAACCCGTAGAGCGCCTCCGCGTTCCCGCGTAGCACCATGCGCGCCAGCCCGGCCGCGCGCGTCCGGCTGATTTCCCCATCCTGGAGCATCCCGGTCAGCGCGATGCCTAGCGCTTCACGAGCATCCCGATTCGCAATCCATGCCGATTCCGCCCAGCCCAATTCGGTCGAGTAGGGATATCCATCTGTTCCATAAAGCACTTTCTCGGGTTCCCACTCCAACCACTCCCGCAGCCACTGCGCCTCCGTTCGGGGGGTCATGGTCAGTGACTGTTGGGAAATATCCAGATATACATTCGGCTTTTGCAGCAGCGCGCCTATCTCCCGCACGTAAGGCCAACCGCCATGCAGCAGCACAAACTTTGTCTTCCTCAGGCGGGGGTCGTTGAATACAGGCTCCAGCAGCAGAGGATTGACCCCACCGATTGAGAAGTAGCTCCCCGCTCCCGCCATCGCATGCAGATGCACCGGCATGCCCAGCCGCCCGCACTCCGCCGCGATGTAGCGAAACAAAAAGTCCTGCAGTTGCTTGTACTCGGCAGAATCGGGTCTCCCCTGTCCGACCCATTTCGCGTAGATCCGTGCCGCCTCCGCTCGCGGAGGATCGCCGAAATCAAAAGATCGCAGGTAGGCCACTTCAAATTTTTCCGCCACCGCTCCGCCGGCCCGCTGCCGCTCTAAAGTCGGCGTCACTACGCGGCTCAGGTATTCGTCGAGCGTTGCCGGGGTGCTTTTCATCCCCGCTTGCTCCAAGTACTTACTGCGCAGCGAATCTTCTAGCGCGAAAAACTGCTTCCGGTCGGGGGAGATGGCCGCCATGCCGCTGTTGTCAAGAGGAAACAGCAGTGCATCGGCGTATGGCACCCAGCGGAATCGCGGCGGCTCGACACCTCGGCCCATGGCTACGCGATTGGCCAGCATGGTGCTGGTCCTGATGTGGTCGAGCACCCAATCGGGATAGTGTTCGCCTTCCCGGGTCTTGATTCGAGCCCGGGCCGCTTCGAGGCGTTTGATTCCGTTCCCATCGAGAGGCGGCGGAGTGTCGAATCCGTAGAGGGCCTTCCAAGCCGCGCCGAGTAAAGGAAAGTCGGGCCGCAAGGCGACCGGATCGGATTGCGGCTCCATCGAATCCACGGGAAGCGCATCGAATCCCCTGTCCGTCTTGTCCAGCGGTGGCGCCAGCACCGGGTGTGCATGGTTGTCGATGGCCCAAATGGCAGCGATCTCTCGCGCGATGACGGGATCAACCCGCTGACCGGCGCTCGAAGCCGCCGACGGCACCAGGAGAGCGGCCGCAACCAAAGTCAGTCCTATCCTGTTCATGGCCGGCGCTCCCCGCCGAAAATCTATTCGAACGTTATGCGCTGGGCCCGGTTCTCACTTTGTCGGACTGGCAGCCGTGAACTCGGAGCAGCAAGGCTTGGCCACAGGCTGGAACTCCATCAGTTCGACGCGAATGCCGTCGGGGTCAAACAGGTTGAACTGCCACTTGCCATCCAGTCCGATCGTCGGTCCGTTATGCTTCGCGGTCAGGCGATCTCCATTGTGCAGCAACACCACCGCCTTTTCCATATTGCTGACGCCAAGAGAGAAATGGTCGAGCACCCCCAGTTGGTTCTGGGACATGGTCGCGGGAATACCCTTTGTATCCGGACTGCGCACCAGCATGTATTCCAGCCAGTCGGTTCCGTCGGGCACCTGCTGCGAGACCCAATCGATCAGGCCGGGAGTCTTTCCCCCGTACCAGTAAGGGCGAAAGCCTAGCACCGCGCGATAAAAGGTATCTTCCGCGGAGCGGCTATGCACCAGGTATCCAATATGAATGATGTGGTCGCTGAGTGGATTAAGAGGGACTGCTAAAGCAGGATGCGCAGGCGGCTGCACGAACTGAACTTTGTTGCCTTCCGGATCCTCGACGTCAAACCAGCGGCTACCGTCGCTGCCACTCTCAACCCTGTCAGGCGTCTTGATGCCGTGCGCAGCCAGATAGCGTCTCAGTCTCTCGGCGTTTGTGGTTTTATACGCCGCGTGGTCGAGTCTATTGATCGAGGTTTCGCCCGAGGGAAGCGGCAGCACTTCGATAAATTGAGTGGGGCTGAAGTAATACCGGGCGCCCGCCGGATTTTCCGGATCTGGCCCCTTGGTTGCGCCAAGATCATGCACATAGAAGTAGCTGGCCTTGGCGGCGTCGCTAGTATAGACACTCAAGTGCGAGATACCTGTGATCGGGGGCCGGGCTGCCGTCGTGCTTTGCGCACCCGCAATCATGGTCATGGCAAGCGCGAAACAAGCTGCCGCGGGAGGCTTCACAACCTTCATTCCGTTCTCTCCGACTGTTTCTTGTTGCCATTGTAGTCCGCAAGATCTCTCCCACCTTTAGACGTGGTATCCCGCGCCTGAGCAATTTGCCGGAATTCAAGCCGATGCGATCGAAGGCGTCGCACCTGATTTGTCATCTCCACCGAAGTGTTCATGGGCCTGCGGCCCACGAAGGAGATGAAAATCGGGTTGAGGAAGGCTTGGTTGGCAACTATACCTAACCTTGTCATCTCGACCAGGTTATGGTAGTGGCAGGGCTGCCCCATCCTTGCGCAACCGGGGTCCCCAGGCCAGCGGAGCTTGCTGGGGTGCAGCAAGGGTGGGAGACCATAATCGCTGGCAGCAGGATCTCCCGCGACGATTTTCGAGAGACGTCTCGCCGGTCCATTGGTAATCGATCTTGGTAATCATTATGTTACCTGGGGAGGAAGAAAAGCTTGAACCTCCATCGCCGATCTGAGCTACTCTAGGAATCAGTTTGCAGGCAATTTATTGTGTTTGCTCCCTCGTCTCCCCCGAGGTCGCCTATAGGCGTTAAAAAATGCTTCGGTAAGTACTACTCTGCCGCTGATTTCTGTTACTGACCTTGTTCGAATTTGAGTGTCATGCTGCATACAATTCCCTTCAGGAACGCACAGGATCTTCGCCTTGTCCCCATCGCTCCCGAGAGAACGGGAGCATCCGCGTGGCGCGCTCGAGCAGAGCTCGCAACTCCGTTCTCCGAGGAGATTCTATGAAACCAGCCCGGAAGCCTGGCGGAGAGCCCATCGCGATCATCGGCATGAGCGGCCGTTACCCCGGTGCTCCCGATCTGGCGGCCCTGTGGAAGCTGGTAGCGGAGAAGAAAGATGGCTTAGCGGAATATCCGGGAGGCCGCTCACCGCAGTTGGATGCCTTCTACGAACAAGCCGGAGCGGTTAACCGGCCGCCCACGCGCCAGGGCGGCTTCCTGCCCGATGCGGATAAATTCGACGCCGCATTCTTCGGCATGACTCCTCGCGAGGCGGAGTGGACTGACCCGCAGCAGCGCTTGCTGTTGGAGGTAGCTTTCGAGGCCGTGGAAGACGCCGGGTTGTCGCTCGGGAGCCTGGCCGGCAGCCGGACGGGTGTATTCATCGGCGCATGGACCAACGACTACGAAGTCCATGCGAATGCGAACTCTCAGGCTGCCGACTTCTTCAATCTGACCGGGGGGCCGATCTACGGCGCATCCAGCCGCATCGCCTATCAATTCGATTTGCGCGGCCCGGAGGTTTCGGTAAACGCAGCCTCCGCGGCTTCGCTGGCCGCGGTTCATCTGGCAACCCGTTCGCTTCGCGCGGGCGAGTGCTCGCTGGCTCTGGCTGGCGGCGTGAACATGATCTTTCGCCATGAGCAGACGCAGGCCTTTAGCCGAGCGAATATGCTGGCTGGCGACGGACGCTGCAAGTTCGGAGATGCCCGCGCCAACGGCATTGTGCGCAGCGAAGGCATGGGTCTGCTTGTCCTCAAGCGGCTGAGCGACGCCGCGCGCGGGGGCGACCGCATCCTGGGGCTGATTCTAGGAACTGCGCTTACGAACGGAGGCCGAGGTGGAGGTTCGATCTCCACCCCAAGCGAAGCTGGGCAGCGGCAGGCGATGCTCGATGCCTTGGATGACGCGGGCGCTGAGCCGGCAAGCATTCAATATGTTGAAGCCCATGGGACAGGATCGCGCGCCGGCGATCCGGTTGAATTGGCCGCCATAGCGTCCGTTTACGGATGCGGACACTCCTCGCCCTGCCGCACTGGTTCCGTGAAGTCGAATATTGGCCACGCCGAGTCTGCGGCCGGAGTAGCGGGCATTATCAAAACCGTTCAGGCCTTTCAGCATCGTCTATTTCCGCCCACGCTTCATGTCGAGCGGCCGAACCCGGCGATTGACTGGGCCTCTTCGGGGATTGTGCTCGAACAGCAGGGCTCTTACTGGGGAACGGAGAGACAGGCGCCGCGCCGCGCCGCGGTAAATGGCCTCGCCCTGACGGGCATGAATGTCCATGTGGTGCTGGAAGAGGCGCCCGCCACCACTCGGATTGGAACACCGCTGCGGGCAGCTTACATACTCCCGATTTCGGCGGCTTCCCAAAGCGCGCTCAGGCAGCGTGCTCGCGATATGGCGGCAAGATTGGAAGATGCCGGCTTGGGCGATCTCTGCTACACCGCGGCGGTGCGACGAAGCCATTTGAAACATCGCTGGGCCGCTATCGGTACCTGCGCCGCGGAGCTGAGACAAGGGCTCGAAGCCTACGCCCGGGGCGAAGAGACGGCTTTTGTGGCTCCCAAACTAGAGGAATCGTTGCGCAGCGAGGAGCCGCAGATCGTAACTCAGCTCGCCGCTTTGGGCCGGCTCTACGCACAAGGCCAAACAGTGGACTGGAAGGCGATTTATCCCTGCGGTAATCAGGTTGCGCTGCCTGCCTACCCATGGCAGCGCGAGCGATTTTGGATCGAATCCTCCGCTTTGCCAAAAAGCGCCGGCCAGACGATTGAAGAGAAATTAACCACCCCCGGACTAGTATCAGAAGCTGTAGCAGCACCAGCAGCAGCCAATTTTGCCGGGAGATTAAGACTCCTCCCCGCCAACCACGTTCGCCCGGCTCTGGCGGAGTGGCTGCGCGAGCAGGTGGCGGCGGTGCTGGATCGTCCCATCGATCGGGTGCTGCCCGATAAGACACTGGAATCCCTCGGCCTCGATTCGCTCACGGCGATGGAATTCAACGACAGGGTAGAGCGAGGCCTGGGATTAGAAGTCTCTACGAACATGGTCTGGAACTACGCAACCATAACCGCGCTCTCCGGTCACCTCCAGGCACTGCTGGCCGTGCAGGCGCCCAGCGGATCGGAGCCAGAGCGAGAGCGGGCGGCGCTCCAGGGTTTTAAGCAAGCGGCAAAAGACTCTGCCCACCGGTCCGCAGCGGAGATGCTGGAAGCGGAGTTGCTCGGAGCCGAAACCCTGTTGCGAAACTAGAGAGAGCACATACCCATGGACGATAGCGAACGTATGGCCATCGAAAGCCGCAACGATGAACTCCTCGATCGGGCCCGGAATGTGATCCGCGAACTCAAGGAAAAGCTCATGGCGGCCGAGGCGCGGACCGGCTCAGAACCCATCGCGATCATCGGCATGGCCGGCCGCTTTCCCGGCGCGGGCGCCAGTCTCGACGCTTTCTGGCGGATGATTGTCGAGGGCCGGGATGCCGTGCGCAGTGTTCCCGCGGAGCGTTGGGACCGCGAAGCCTTCTATGCTCCCCAAGCCGCGGTTCCGGGAAAGATGAATACCCGGCATGCCGCCTTTCTCGATGATGTGGCGCGCTTCGATGCCTCATTTTTTGACGTCACTCCGCGTGAGGCCGCGACCATGGATCCGCAGCAGCGGATCTTTTTGGAGACCGCATGGCATGCCTTGGAAGATGCCGGGCTGACGCGTGCCATGCTGAGCGGCAGCGAAACTGGCGTGTTTGTGGGTGTCCACAGCCACAGCACGGACTATTGCGCGATGCAATTTGCCAATCCCGCGGCCCTGGATGGATACGCGGCCACCGGGTCCGCGCACGACATGATTCCCGGCAGGCTTGCCTATTGGCTCGACCTGCATGGCCCCAGCCTGGTCGTCAATACCGCGTGCTCCTCCTCGTTGGTGGCGATACACCTTGCCTGCCGCAGCTTGCGCTCCGGTGAATCCAGCTCGGCCATTGTAGGCGGTATAAATCTGTTGCTGTTGCCGACCTCCGGCGTGGCCATGTCGCAGTTACAAATGCTGGCCGGCGATGGCCACTCTAAGACGTTCGATGCCCGCGCCGACGGCTTCGGCCGCGGGGAAGGTTGTGGAGTGGTGATACTCAAGCGGCTGAGCGATGCCGTGCGCGATCAAGACCGAGTACTGGCCCTGATCCGCGGCTCCGCCATGAATCAGGACGGACGCACTAACGGGTTGACTGCTCCCAGCGGCTTGGCTCAACAGCGTCTCCTGCGCCGGGCGCTGGAGAATGGGGGCGTTTCTCCTAGCCAGATAGGCTATTTTGAAGCGCATGGCACGGGAACCGCTCTGGGCGATCCGATTGAAGTGGAAGCCATCGCCGCAGTGCTGGGAGGCGAGCAGAGAAGATTTCCCTGTGTGCTCGGCTCGATCAAGGCCAACATAGGGCATCTGGAAGGCGGAGCGGGAATCGCCGGCCTGATCAAAACTGTGCTTGTCTTGCGTCATGGCTATCTGCCGCCGGTGGCTAATCTTCAACAACTCAATCCCCGTCTCACCCTTTCCGGTTCAGGTCTTACCATTCCGAACTCCGGCCGGATTTGGCCCCGCGAGGGACGGCGGTCTGCCGGCGTGAGCTCATTTGGCTGGTCGGGCGCGAATGCGCACGTGGTTCTCGAAGAAGCTCCCGACGGGCGGGCGGAGGACAGGGAGAGCGCGCCCGGTCCGGTCGTGGTCGTCGTCTCCGGGCAAACATCCGCTGCGCTACATGCGGCGGCGCTGGCATACGCCGATCGGATTGAGGGCGCGGCTAAGCAGGAGCTTGCCGACATCGGCTATAGCAGCACGATGCGGCGCACGCACCACGCGCAGCGCATCGCCGTTATCGGCGCCGATAGCCGGGAGACCGCTTCCCAGCTCCGCCAACGGGCGGCTGGAATCGGCCCGGCACCGGCCGCCGCGCAGCCGGTGTTCCGCCTGAAGCAATTGGCCGAATCATTTGAGCAGGGCGCCGAGATCGACTGGAGGGAGATTTATCCAACCCGCGGCAAGTTGGTGAGCCTGCCGCAATATCCCTTCCAAGGCAAGCGATACTGGCTTAAATCAGCGAATTCCTCCCTCCTCGAGAGCCCCAATCTATTGGATGAAGCCCAGGTGGACCGCCTCTTTAGTGACATTGCCCGATCCGGTGCTCCCCTATACGGTGTGATTCATGCGCCCGATGCGGCGTCGTTTGGGGCGGCGGCGGAGATGCCGAATTCCGCAAGCTCGCCGGCGCGAGCGGAGGAGGAACCAGGCGCAACTGCTTTAGTAACGGAATTGCGGGCCCTTTCTGAGCGTGACCGCTTCGAGCGTTTGCTCACTTTCATCAGCAGGGAGACCAAAGAAGTCTTCGGCATGCCGCAAACTGAGCCGCTCGACGAGAAACGTGGCCTGGTTGAAATGGGAATGGATTCGCTGATGGCCGTCATCTTACAGAACGAGCTGCAGGCCGCCTTCGGCGTACAACTCTCCGCCACGCTGGTGCTGGACTATCCCTCGATCGCTTCGCTGGCCCGGTTTCTGGATGAAAAACTATTCGTGAAATCGTCGCAGAGGCCCGCCGCCCCGCCGCCGGAGCCGCTCCAACCTAGCCAGGCGGATCTCACTTCAATTGCGGAAATGAATGACAACGAGACGGATGCGGCGCTGGCCGCCGAACTGGCGATGATCCAGCAGAAACTGGGAGTGTATTGAGCATGCCGCAAGAGCCGATAGCTTTGACGCCGGAAAAGCAGACGCTGCTTGCGCTGCGGGCGCTGCGCCGCCGGGTGGAAGAGCTCGAGCAGGCGGAGCGCGAGCCGATCGCTATCGTAGGCATGGCCTGCCGGCTGCCGGGAGGCGTCGACCACCCAGACGAGTATTGGAACCTGCTGATGGAAAAGCGAAACGCGGTGACCGAGATCCCGCGCGAGCGACTCGATCTGGAGGCGGTCTCCGATCCCCATCCGCAGACTCCCGGCAAAACCTATAGCCGGTGGGCCGGCCTGCTTAGGGCTCCAGGAGACTTCGACGCCGAGTTCTTCGGCATTTCGCCGCGCGAGGCGTTGACCGCCGATCCGCAACAAAGATTGTTGCTTGAGGCAAGCTGGGAGGCGTTGGAGAACGCGGGTATCGATCCCCAGAGCCTGGCCGGGCAGGATGCAGGTGTTTTTATCGGTATCTGCATGGCGGAGTACGCTCAGCACTATCAGAATTGCATGCCCAAGGAAGCGCTGGCGGCGCACTTTCTACAGGGCTCCGCCTTGAACGCGGCATCCGGGCGGCTCTCTTATTTTTATGGCCTGCAAGGGCCGAGCATGGCCATCGATACCGCCTGTTCTTCTTCACTCGTAGCCGTCGATCGCGCTTGCCGCAGCCTGCTGCAGCGCGAGACCAGCCTGGCGATAGCCGGCGGCGTCAACCTCCTGGTCACCGACGGAATCCTGATCATGGCTTCGCAATGGGGCATGCTGTCCCCCGGCGGAGCATGCCGGGCCTTCGATCGCGAAGCCGACGGCTTTGTGCGCGCCGAAGGCTGCGGAGTGGTGGTGCTCAAGCGGCTTAAGGATGCCCAAGCGGATGGGGACCGGGTTCTGGGAGTGATCCTAGGGTCGGCGGTCAACCAGGATGGAGCATCCAGCGGATTGACGGTGCCCAACGGCCAGGCGCAGCAGGAATTGGTGCGGCGAGCGCTGCGCAATGCCGGTGTAGAGCCTTGGCAGGTGGGGTATGTGGAAGCGCACGGAACCGGCACGGCGCTAGGCGATCCGATCGAGGCCGAGGCTTTGGGCGCCGTCTTCGCCTCGGCCAAGAAACGGGAGCGGCCGTTGCTGCTCGGCTCGGTGAAGACCAATCTGGGACATTTGGAGGCCGCAGCCGGAGTAGCCGGGCTGATCAAGGTGGTGCTGGCGCTGCAACATAAGATGATCCCGGGGCAGCTGTATGCGGAGCACCTGAACGAGCGGGTGCGATGGAGCGAGATCTGCCGTTAGAGGTGCTCACCGAGGCACGGCTGTGGCAGGCAATCGAGGGACGGCGGATCGCGGGAGTGAGCTCATTCGGATTCAGCGGAACCAATGCCCACGTGTTGGTCGAAGGTCCACCTGAAATAGCGGCAGCTGAGACGAGGGAGGAGGAGGCGCGCCCGGCGGAGGTACTGGTGATCACCGCTCGGACTGCGCCGGCCCTACGGACACTGGTGGAACGCTATGCGGAATTTCTGGAGCGCAGCCCGGCGAGGTGGCAAGATATCTGTCACACGGCGGCGACCGGGCGAGCAGTTTTTGCCGAACGGCTGGCGGTGGTTGCCGGCGACAAGCTTGAAGCAGGCCGGATTTTGCGGGCGTGGCTGAGGGATGAATCCGCCGTGGCAGCGGTGAGCCTTGGCCGGATTCGAGCCGGAGAGCGCGTGCGCACTGCCTTGGTGCTCGGTCCAGGGTTGGAAGCACTGGATGGTTTGCTTGAGATTGCAGGCGAGGCGACAGCCGCCCGCGAGAGTGTGTGGGAAGGGAAGTGGCGAAGCTGGGGCTTGGATCCGGTAACCGTGACGTGCTCCGCGGCGGTCGCGGATTTGGCGGCGGCCCGCGTCAACTTAGGCTTAGTCTTGGGCAGAGCGGAGCTCAATCTGCCGCTGGTCCGGGTTACGGGCCCAGGAGGATGGCGTGAGCTCGCCGGCGCGATCGCGGAATTGTTTGTGCGTGGGGTGAAGATCGACTGGAAGGGATGGGTTGCGGGATTCGAGCGGCGCCGTGTGGAGCTGCCGGCCTATGCCTTTCAGCGGGAGCGCTATTGGGTGGAGGCTGGGCCAGGGACGCGGCAGCTTGCCG
Source organism: uncultured Acidobacteriaceae bacterium (assembly GCA_963705665.1). GTDB lineage: Bacteria > Acidobacteriota > Terriglobia > Terriglobales > Acidobacteriaceae > PALSA-350. Next base: position 462,398 of record CAVPKQ010000052.1, read on the forward strand.
GGGAGACGACCGGACGGAAGCTGCTGGGGCGGCGGCTGCGCGCGGCCGGCGTGCGAGCGCAGTTCGAGACCGAGATGGCGCCTCAAGGCGCAACCAACTGGATCGCGGAGCACAGGGTGCAGGGACGCGCGGTGCTGCCGGCGACCGGGCATCTGGAACTGATGCTGGAAGCAGCCGCGGAGGTATTCGAACCCGGCGTCCCGGCGATAGTCGAGGATGCGGTGCTGCAGACGCCGCTGACTATCGAGCGGCCGCTGGCCGTTCAAGTCGTGGTGGAAGCGGCATCCGCCGGGCGCAGCCGTGTGCGCGTCTACTCGGAGAGCGCAGCGGATGAGTGGCAGACGGTCTCCGAGGGTTGGATAAGAGCGGCGGAAGAACCAATCCCCCCAAGCCTCGACCTTCAAGGCATCCAGGCGCAACTGGAGCAGCAGGAGCTGCCCGGATTTTATGCCGGGATGGCCGCGCGCGGACTGGAGTTTGGACCTAGATTCCGCGGCCTGACCGGTTTGTGGATCGGACCGGATGAATCGCTCGGGGAAGTGCGCAGCGTCGCCGATGAGGAAGGCTATCTCTTCGCCCCCTGGCGCCTGGATGCATGTTTGCAGGCTGTGGGACCGTTGCTGGGCTCCTCGGAAGAACTGGAGCCGGCGCTGTACCTGCCTCTGAGTTTAGAGCGGCTGCAGGTTTACGGCACCCCCGGCGAATGCTGCTGGAGCTATCTGCGCACCCGCCGCATCGACTCCGGCACCCTGAGCGCCGATATCACTATCACCGGGCCCGACGGCTCGCCTCTCGCAGTCCTCAAGAACCTTCGTCTTCGTAAGCGCGCCGCACGGCCAGCGCAAACCGCGATCTACGCTGTGGATTGGATTCCGGCGGAGCCCGATCCTCAGCCCGCTATCCCGGCGGTCCTCGATGGACACTGGGTTGTCTTTGCCCGCGTGCCCGGCATGGCAACAGAACTCGCGCGCGAGATCAGGCAGCGCGGCGCCGCCTGCTCGGTAATATTGCCGGAGCCGAATGAATCTGTCACGGAAGACGTTACCTATTCGGCCGGCTCAAGCGGAGAGCGGGAGATGGCGGAGCTCCTGCGCAAGCTGGTTGCCGCTTCCGGACCTCTATCCGGCATCGTGCACGCGTGGGCTGCCGCAGGAGACGATGCGGAACTCCGGATGGAACTGCCGCAGGAGTCAAATTCGGGATACGGTTCAGCTCTCTCTCTGTTACAGGCTCTGATTCACCAACAAATCCAGCCTGCACGCGGTGTCTGGTTCGTGACCCGGTATGGGGAAGGGGCACAGCTTCTTTCGTCCGCTGAAGGTCGGGCGATCTGGGCTCTGCGGCGGACAGCGGCCGTTGAATTTCCCGAGCTGCCCACCCACTCGGTGGATATCGCCGCGGCAAGCGATGCAGCCGGCCTGCTACACGCGATTGCGACTCGATCGGAAGCGGAGATGGCCCTGCGCAATGGGGGTGTCTTAAAGCCGCTGTTGCAAAAGCGGACCGGCGCTGCCGCCGCTTCAGATGAGGACGCGGAGTTAAAACCCGCGGCCAGCGGGCTCATCGACGATCTCGCATACCTACCTGCCCGGAGAAAGCCACCGTTCGAAGATGAGATTGAAATCGAGGTGCAGGCGCACGGCGTAAACTTCCGCGATGTGATGAACTCGCTCGGCATGCTGCCTGGGCTGCCGCAGCAGTTAGGCGCGGAATGCGCGGGCGTCGTTGTGCGAGCCGGAAAACGGAGCGGCCTGGCTGTGGGTGACCGGGTATTTGCCTTCGCACTAGGGAGCTTCCGCAAATTTGTCACTGTGCCGGCGCGCAACGCTGCCAGGTTGCCAGGCGGGCTGAACTTAGCCCAGGCGGCCGCGCTTCCGGTGGTTTACTTGACCGCTCTGCTGGGGCTGGACCGGCTTGCGAAATTACGCCGCGGCGAGCGAATTCTGATCCACTCCGCAGCCGGTGGCCTGGGTCTTGCCGCGGTGTATGTGGCCCGCGCCCGGGGCGCTGAGATCTTTGCGACGGCGGGCAGCGAAGAGAAGCGTGCCTACCTGCGGTCGATAGGCGTCAACCATGTGCTGCCCTCGCGCACCGCCGGGTTTGCCGCGGAGGTGATGCGCCTTACTCACGGCCGCGGCGTGGCTGTAGTGCTGAATTCTCTGACCGGCGCCTTGGCTGAGAGCACCTTATCGGTGCTTTCCACTGATGGACGCTTTCTCGAAGTCGGCAAGCGCGACGTGCTGACAGCCGAGCAGGTCCGCCGCTCGCATCCGCAGGCGCAATATTTCAAGTACGATTTGGCGGAGGAAGCGGCACGCGATTCATCTTTGATTCCCCAGCTTCTCGCCGGGATGTTGGAGATGCTCGGCAATGGGAGCCTGCTGCCGCTACCGGTGACCGAATTCTCGGAGCCGCGCGAAGCCTTCCGCTTCATGGCCCAGGCACGCCACACGGGAAAGATCGTAGTCACGCGCGGGGCCGTCGGCACAAAGGCGCATTCCGCAACCATTGATCCTGCGGCGACCTATCTGATCACCGGAGGCAGTGGAGGACTGGGATTATATTTCGCCGAATGGCTGGTCAAGCGCGGAGCCCGGCATCTTCTGCTTCTCTCGCGGCGCGGGTCCAGTGCAGAGACGCAGGAGACGATTCTCCGCCTGCGCGTGGCTGGCGCCCACATTACGACGGCGAGCGTGGATGTCACCGATCGGGCTGCATTGAAAGCCATTCTCCTGAGCATTCCGGCAGAGGCGCCGCTCAAGGGCATATTGCATGCCGCCGGAGTGCTCCACGATCGCAGTCTGCTCAATCAGACCTATGATTCCTTTGTCGAGGTAGCAGGCCCCAAATGGCTGGGCGCATGGAACCTGCACACTCTCACCCAGGAATTGCCGCTGGACTTCTTCGTGCTGTTTTCCTCGGCGGCCGCCCTGATAGGCATGCCTGGACAATCCAATTACGCAGCCGCCAACGCCATGCTTGATGCTCTGGCGGAATATCGCCGCAGCCAGGGCATGCCCGCCCTGAGCATTGCATGGGGGCCCTGGTCCGGGGCAGGCATGGCGGCCTCCCTACGTCCGGCAAATCTGGGCTTGGGTTGGGTCACCCCAGAGGAAGGAACAGCCGCGCTCGAAACACTCCTCGCCGGAGAGGAAGCGGTCGCAGCCGTGCTGCCGATCCCATCCTGGGCGGAGTTTGTGGGCCAGCGACCGCGGGGAACATCCTCTCTCTTTGCCTCTTTGGTGGATGTCGCCAGGCTGGAAGCCGGGCGGTCATCGCCGGACGACCGATCGATTCAGCAGGAGAAAAGCAAGCAGGCGCAGGGAAGCCGCTTGGCCGATCTTCTCGATCAGGCGGCCTCGCCGGAGCGTCACGCACTGCTCGCGGAACATCTCCGGCAGCAGACGATTCAGATCCTAAGCCTGCCCGTGCAGACGTTCATCGACCAGGAGACGGCGCTCCATGATCTCGGCCTCGATTCCTTAATGGCGGTCGAATTGCGCAATGCTTTGCAGATCTCGCTCGACCGCCAATTGTCACCGACACTGGTGCTGGACTATCCCACCCTGCGGGCCCTTCGCGATGCCTTGTTGCGGGAGATCTTCGGTGAGGAGAGGCCTGGGGAAACCACCCCGGCCATGGCCGGCCTAAACATAGATGACTTGACCGACAGCGAAGCCGAGGCCTTGCTGCTCGAAGAACTGGAGAAGCAGACGCATGCTGCAAGACGCTAATCCGACTGGCACCGGTGAGCTGACTCCGGTCAAGCGTGCGCTGGTCGAAATTCGCCAGTTGCGCGCGGAGCTTGAGCAGAGTAAGCGCTCGCGGCGCGAGCCGATTGCCATTCTGGGCATGGCGATGCGGCTGCCTGGGGGAGTGACTACGCCCCAGCGCTTTTGGGAAGCTTTAGCCGGCGGTGAGAATCTTATTGCTCCGATCCCCGCCGAGCGCTGGGAGGCGAACGAGTATCTAGACGCCGATCCCGATCATCCCGGAACCATGTACGACCGGCATGGCGGCTTTCTCACCGGTATTGACGAATTCGATGCCGAGTTCTTCGGCATCAATCCACGAGAAGCTGCAAGCATGGATCCGCAACAGAGACTGTTGCTGGAGTTGACATGGGAGGCCCTGGAGCGCGCGGCCATCGATCCTAAAACCCTGGCCGGCGCCCCGGCCGGCGTCTATCTGGGGCTGTCCAATAGCGACTACGCCCGCTTCTCCATGAGCGATGCGCGCGAGATCGACGCCTATGCCAGCGTCGGCTCCGCGCTGAGCATCGCGGCCGGCCGCATCTCGTATTTTCTGGGCGCGCGCGGACCTGCGCTGGTGATCGATACCGCCTGCTCGGCCTCGCTCGTCGCTTTGCATCTGGCGGTGGAAAGCCTCAGACGCGGAGAAACCAATCTGGCGATCGTGGGCGGCGCCAATCTGATCCTCTCGCCGGAGTTCAATGTCAGTTTCTCCAAAACGCGGATGCTGTCGCGGGATGGGCTCTGCAAGACGTTTGACGCTGCCGCCGACGGCTATGTACGCAGCGAAGGCTGCGCCGTGGTGGTGCTGAAACGTCTCTCGGACGCGCTGCGCGATGGAGACCGTGTGCTGGCCAGCGTTGTCGGATCGGCGATCAACCAGGATGGCCGCAGCGCTGGCCTTACAGCGCCCAACGGGCCTGCGCAGGAGGCTGTCATACGGGCGGCATTGGAGAATGCGGATCTGGCGCCCGCGCTGGTGAGCTACGTGGAGGCGCATGGGACAGGCACCCCGTTGGGCGATCCGATGGAAGTGCGGGCCCTGGGCGCGGTCTACGGCGCCGGCCGCAGCGCCGCCCAGCCGCTGCGCATCGGCTCGGTCAAAACCAACCTGGGGCACACCGAGGCAGCCGCCGGCTTGGCCGGCCTGATGAAGGTTGTAATGATGATGCAGCCCGGTCACGGCATCGCCCCCCACCTGCACCTCAAGGATCCGAATCCCAAGATCGACTGGACCGGCTGGCCGGTAGAGGTGCCGACCAGTCTTGTTCCGTGGCCGCCGGGCAATCAAACCTTGTATGCCGGAGTAAGCTCCTTCGGGTTCAGTGGAACCAATGCCCATGTGCTGCTTGCCTCTGCGGCCAATGTGGCGATCGATTCCGTCCCAACCGCGAAAGAACCAGAGTCGGTTCCAGAATCGGTCCTGGTCTTTTCCGCGGCCCATGGCGCAGCCTTGCGCGAATTGGCGGAACGTTATGTTGTCTTTTTGAGGCAAACCGGCGAGCGTTTTGCGGACATCTGCTTTACTGCCGCCGTGGCCCGAGCGAATTTTGAGCACCGCCTGGCCTTGCGAGCGCGGAATTCGGAGGAGGCAGCGGCGATGCTGGAACGGTGGCTGGCCGGCGACCCGGTCAGCGGTCTCGCGACCAGCGATGCTGAAATCTCTCCGCCCAGCGAGGTTGGCGGAGACACCATCGCCCGGCTGCAAAGGGAGTATCTCCGCGGCAGCCCTCTTCGATGGCAGGACCTGAATCCAGAGGGAACTCACCGCCGTGTCGAACTGCCGGTCTATCCCTTCCGCAGGACGCCGTTTTGGTTGGGAGCCCCGCCCCAGGCCAAGCGGGAGCAGGAACGCGAGCAGAGATGGCGAGGTGCGCTTCAAGAGGCGGAAAGGCAGAGTCGGCAAGGACCCCTCGACTGGCAGCCTGGCCGCTACCGGGAAAAATGGGAGGCGCTCGAACGGCTGACGCTGGCGCACGCGCGCAATCTCCTGGCCAGTGCCGGCGCCTTTGCGCAACCGCAAGCAGTTAGCGTCGACGAGGTGCTTCTGCAATGCGGATTCCAGCCGCTCTATCGCAACCTGGTCGGGCGGTGGCTGCGCGGCCTTGCCGCGGCGCAGTTGCTGGTTGAGGAAGGCGGCCGGTTCAGAGCGAGTGCCGCCTTTGCGCCTGTCCCGCTTGACCGGGAGTGGCGGCGGGCGGAGGATCTCCTCGAAGACGATCCTGGACTGCTGGTCTACCTCCGGCAATGCGGCTCGCTTTTAGAGGATGTCCTCACCGGACGAACGAGCGCGCTTGAGACTCTTTTTCCTGAAGGTTCTTTCGCGCTGGCGGAGGGATTGTACGAGACCAGCCCGGGGGCGCGCTATCTGAACCCAATTGTCGCCGTAGCTGTTTCGAGTGCGGTCCGCGAGATCGGCCGGCAGCGGAACGCGCGCATTCTCGAAGTTGGCGGGGGCACTGGAGGAACCGCTTCCGCGGTTTTGCCGCTGCTCCAATCCGGGCGGGCGGAGTATTGGTTCACCGACGTCTCCGAGCTGTTTCTCGCTCGCGCGCGCAGCCGCTTCAGCGCCTATCCCTTCATGCATTACGCAATCTTCGATCTAGATCGCCCGCTCGACGAGCAGGGCTTCCCACCGGGACAATTCGACGTGATCCTGGGCGCGAATGTGGTTCACGCCTCGCGCAATCTGGCTGCCGCGTTAGCCAGCCTGCATCGCCTCCTGGCGCCCGGGGGCATGCTGGCTCTGCTGGAGTCGACCTGTCACCACGGCTGGTTTGACATGACCACAGGCCTGATCGAAGGCTGGCAGCACTTCGCCGATGAGGAGCGCAAGGAGCATCCGCTGCTCAATCCGCAGCAATGGAGAAGCGTGCTCGAGCGGAACGGCTTTTCTGAAGCTGCGGCTTTTCCTCAACAGGATTCGCCCGCCTCCGCGCTGGGCCAGCATGTCCTGCTCGCGCGCCGCTCCGACGGAAAGTCGAGTCAGGTCCACGTGGAGGTTTCCCGCAGATTGCCGGAGTGGAAGGCGCACGACAATGGGCTGCCGCCGGCCCTTGTGGAAGCTGACCTGGCCGGACGGTTGCGAGCGCTTCCCGCCGCGCAGCGCGAACAGGCAATCGAAGAATTCGTCAGAGAGACCATCCGCCGGGTCTTCAACCTCGCCCGCCCCGCGCACGAGCTGGGCGCACGTGACCGGCTCACCGACCTCGGCATGGACTCGCTGATCGCGCTTGAATTGCGCAGTGCGCTGGCCAAAGGCTTGGGCCTCGGGGCCCGGATCTCCTCGACCATCGCCTTCGATACCGGAACCGTGGGCGAGCTCGCCCATGTCCTGTTGCTCTTGCTCGACTCGACAGGACCGGAGCCGCAGTCCGAGCCCCACTCCAAGCCCCAATCTAAGTCCCACTCCCAGTCTCAGACAGGCAACGGCGCCGCCCGGGGTTTGAAGATTCCCGCTTCGAAGCCGGCTCCGGTCACGGCCCAGCAATTGAGCGAGATGTCTGAGGAAGAAGTTGAGCAGCTCTTGAACCAACGGTTGAGCAGACGATGATGGAAAGCGGCATGCCAGATCGGGCTCTCTCTCCTCTCAAGCAGGCCTTCCTCGCTTTGGAGCGAGCGCAGATGCGTGTGGAGGAGCTGGAGCGGGAGAGATCGGAGCCGATCGCGATCATCGGTGCCGGTTGCCGGATTCCCACCGCGGAAGATGGCTCCGAGGATGGCCTGGAGGCCTATTGGAAGCTGCTCTGCGAACAGGAATCCGCTGTTGCCAAAAATGTTGAAGAGCGCTTCGCTGGCTTGCTTCATGGCAGGCAGCTGCCCGAGGCCGCCCGCTGGGCGGCTCTGCTCAAGCGCATCGATGGCTTCGATCCGCAGCACTTCGGCATCTCCCCACGCGAGGCTGCGGGCATCGATCCGCAACAGAGACTGTTGCTTGAAGTGAGCTGGGAGGCGCTGGAGGACGCGGGCATCGATCCCTTCTCGATCTACCAATCCTCTACCGGCGTCTACGTCGGCATCTGCTCGCACGACTACGCCCAACTCCAGTTGAGCGATGCCGGCATCGATGCCGTGAATCCTCATTTCGCCTCGGGAATCGCCTCGAGCGTCGCGTCGGGGCGAATCTCCTACATACTGGGCCTGAGGGGGCCAAGCGTCTCGATCGATACCGCCTGCTCCTCGTCGCTAGTGGCCGTGCACCTGGCCTGCGAGGCTATCCGCCGCGGCGAGTGCTCGATGGCCCTGGCGGGCGGAGTCAACCTGATCCTCGCCCCGGAATACTCGGTCGCCTTTGCCGACGCGGGCATGCTGTCCCCAAGCGGAGTCTGCCGCGCATTCGATTCCGCTGCCGATGGCTTTGTGCGTGGGGAAGGATGCGGAATCGTAGTGCTGAAGCGCTTGCGGGACGCGGAAGAGAGCGGCGAGCGGATTCTTGGGGTTGATCCTGGGTTCGGCGGTCAATCAAGATGGCCCCACCAGCGGATTGACCGTGCCCAACGGTCAGGCGCAGCAGGAGTTGCTCCGCCAGGCGCACCGCAATGCTCAGGTCGAGCCCTGGCAGGTGGGCTATGTGGAGGCCCACGGCACAGGCACTTCGCTGGGAGATCCAATCGAGGCCGAGGCGCTCGGAGCGGTCTTCGCAGCCGGGAACAAGCGGGAACGGCCCTTGCTGCTGGGATCGGTGAAGACCAATCTCGGTCATCTGGAGGCGGCGGCAGGGGTCGCCGGTCTGATCAAAGTCGTCCTGGGGCTGCACCATGGGACGATTCCTGGACAACTGCATCTGGAGCGGCTGAGTGAGCATGTCCGCTGGAGCGAGTTGCCGCTCGAGGTGGTTACGGCCGCGCGGCCGTGGCAGCCGATCGAGGGGCGGAGAATCGCGGGTGTAAGCTCGTTCGGCTTCAGCGGCACCAACGCCCACGTGGTGGTCGAAGGCGTTGCACAGGCCCTGTCAGCGGAAACAAAAGCGAGGCCGGCTGAGGTTCTGGTGATGACGGCGCGGACAGCGCCCGCGCTACGCGAACTGGTTGAGCGCTATGCAAGCTTTTTAGAGCACAGCCCAGCCGCTTGGCAGGATATCTGTCACACCGCGGCTATGGGTCGCGGCTTATTTGCGCAGCGTCTGGCCGTCGCGGCAGAGAGCAACACGGAGGCGGCTCAGCAGTTGCTTGCGTGGCTCAACAGCCAAAACCAGAGTTCCGTAACAGGGCACGACTTCAGTCGTGCCGAAAATGGCGCAAAATCTATCGGGCTTCAGCCCCTGGCGGATGGACTTTTCCCGCAGCCTGGTAAGGCCGAACCGGTTGGCGCGTGGATAAGCTGCGGCCGGGTTGGGGCCGGCGAGCGGCTAAGAATCGCCTTGGTCCTGGGCAGCGGCCTGGAGGCGTTGGACGCTCTGCTGGGAAGTGAACTCGGGCATGCACGAAGCCCGGCGTGGGAGTCGAAGTGGCGAAGCTGGGGCCTCGATCCGGTGCTCGTGACCCTTGGCGGAGCTGGCTCGGAACAAAAGCTAGCGGCGGTCGATGTATCGCTGGCGCTGGTTCTGGGGAAAGCGGAAACCAGCCTGCCCTCAGTCAGGGTTACAGGCGATGGAGGCTGGCGTGAGCTGGCCCAGGCCATGGCGGAGCTCTTCGTACGCGGAGCGCGGATTGATTGGCGGGCATGGGAGGGCGGTTCAAAGCGTCATCCGGTGAAATTGCCCTCCTATCCATTTCAGCGGGAGCGGTTTTGGATCGAGCCGCGAGGCGATAGGCGGAGCCTTGTGGGAGATCCAACTAACCGCAGCATGCTGGGCCGGCGGCTGCGCGCGGCTGGCGTCCAAGCGCAGTTTGAAACGGATATGGCACTCCAAGGTCGAATGAGCTGGATCGGCGAGCATGTCTTGCAGGACTACGCCGTGCTCCCCTTGACTGGGCATCTGGAGCTGATGCTGGAAGCGGCGGCGGAGGTCTTCGGATCCGGAGCGGTAGTGGTGGAAGACGCGGTGCTTCAGGCGCCCTTGATCATCCGGCAAAAGCGCGCTGTTCAGACGGTCGTCGCGCAGGCTTCCGCCGGCCGCAGCCGTGTTCGTATCTATGCGGAAAACACAGGAACCGACAATTCGCACCAAGGTTGGCAGCCGGTGTCGGAGGGCTGGATTCGCACCGCCACCGAGCCGAGTCCCGAGCGCTTGGATCTGGAAGCGATTCGAGCGCGCTTGGCTGAGCACAAGGATATGGCCGGCTTCTACGCCGGCATGGCCGCCCGTGGAGCCGAGTTCGGGCCGATGTTTCGCGGGCTGACGTCGCTCTGGAGCGGAGTGGACGAAGCTCTGGGTGAAGTGCGGGCACTGGCCGACGAGGATGGTTATGCATTTGCCCCCTGGCGGCTGGATGCGTGTCTGCAGATTTTTGCGGCGTTGCTAGGCGATGCAGGACTCTACATGCCCTCGAGCGTAGGCGAGATCAGGATCTATGGGGCCCCGGGCGAGCGCTGCTGGAGCTATCTGCGCAGCCGCCGGATCGACTCGGCCACCATTGCAGCCGACTTCACCATCACGGATTCTGAAGGCGCTCCCATCGCCCTCTTCTCGGATATCCTGTTCCGCAAACTGTCAGCCGGCAAGGCGGATCTTGCTTCCTGGATCTATCGGCTCGACTGGCGGCCCTCTGAGCTTGCCCAGGCTGCGCAAACGGAAAAGGCTGTGGCGGTCAAGCGCGTGCTGGTCATTAACGAGGCCACCCAGACCGGCGAGACCGCTGCACAGCTGCGCGGGAAAGGCGCAGAGGTGGTTGCGATTGAGGCCGGGGAATCGCTCCAGTCTATCTCCCAAATGCTCTCCGCTTCGCCGGGCTTCGATGCCGCCGTCCTATTTGTCTCCTCGGCGGATACTGAACAGATGCTCCAGCCGGGCCAGGTGACGGAACAAACAGGAAAACCTCTGCGGCAGTTGCTTTCTCTCGCCCATGAGCTGCTGAGCGATAGCCTCGCGCAAACGCCGCGCTTGTATCTGGTCACCCGGAATGCGTGTGCGGCCAAGGAAGATGCGGCGCCGATTCGCATGCTTGAAACTCCGCTGGTTGGTCTGGCCAATGCCCTCGCGATGGAGGCTCCCGACCTTCGTTGCACCCTGATCGATCGAGGCTCGGCGGCCGGCGAAGCCGCGCAGATCGCCGCCGAGGTGTTGGCCGGATCGGACGAGCTGCGCATCCGAATTCGCGCCGGGCAGCGGCAGATTGCACGCCTGGAGAGAGCGTCGGCTGCGGAACTTGCCGCGGGCAAACCCATGCGGCTTTCTATGGGCGCGGGAATCGAAGCTCTGGCCTATGAACCGGCCGAACGGCGTGAATTAGAGCCCGACGAGATAGAGATCGCCGTGCGCGCCACGGCGCTTAATTTTCGCGATGTGCTCAAGGCTACGGGTGTGCTCGAGCATGCCGGGCCTATCGGCACGGATTGCGCCGGCGTCATCGCTCGTGTTGGCTCCGCCGCCGGCGGCTTTCAGGTGGGAGAGGCTGTGGTTGCCATCGCTCCCGGCTGTTTTGCTACCCATGTTGTCACTGCCGCTGCCTTGGCGGTGCCGAAGCCCGACGGGCTGTCTTTTGAAGAGGCAGCGGCGCAGACAGTGGCCTACCTCACCTCGGATTACTGCCTCAATGAACTTGGCCATATGAGCAAGGGCCAGCGGGTGCTCATACATGCCGCCGCCGGAGGCGTAGGACTGGCGGCCGTGCACCTGTGCCAAAGAGCCGGGGTGGAGGTTCTGGCAACCGCAGGCAGCGAACAGAAGCGTGCTTACCTGCGCAGCCTGGGAATCAAGCACGTATTCGATTCGCGCACCTTGGTATTCAAGGATGAGACCACAGGCGGCGTGGACATTGTCTTAAACTCGCTCGCCGGACCGGCCATCGATGCCGGGCTATCGTTGTTGAAGCCGAAGGGGCGCTTTATCGAGCTGGGTAAAACCGATATTCGTGCGGCCGGCGCTATCCGGCAGCAATTCCCGGATGTGGACTATCTGCTGGCCGATCTCACGCCCTTGTTCGCGGAACGCTCGCCTTGGATACGTTCGCACCTCGAAGCCCTCCTGCGGGAGATCGCTGCAGGAAGACTGCCATCACTGCCGGTAACGGCATTCGAAGCCCCTGAAGTGAAGCAGGCTTTCCGTCACATGGCGGCGGCGCGGCACATCGGCAGAGTCGTAGTGCGGGAAGGAACGAGAGATCTGGCGCGCGGCGCTCACTTGATCACCGGCGGCTTGCGCGGCATTGGACTCAAGCTGGCAGAATGGCTGGTGCAGCAGGGTGCGCGGGATCTAGTTCTGGTGGGACGAAACGCGCCGGGGAAAGCAGCGCTGCAGACGATCGCACAGATGGAGGCGCAGGGCGCAACCGTACGTGTCTTTACGGGCGACATCGCGGAGCTTGCAACCGCCGAGCGAGCGGTTAGGCAAGCGGGAGGCAATCTTCGCGGAGTCTGGCATTGTGCCGGCGTCATAGCGGATGCGGCCCTGGCTGCGCAATCCTGGGAGCGTCTGGCTGCGGTTATGCGGCCCAAGGTGGATGGCGCTTGGAATCTGCATACGCTGACGCTGGGAATGGATCTTGAGGTTTTTGTATCGTTCTCCTCCCTGGCTTCGTTGCTGGGCTCGCGTGGGCAGGCCAACTATTGCGCGGCGAATGCTTTCCTGGATGGGCTGGCCCAGCTTCGCCGGGCCAACGGCCTTCCCGCACTCACTGTGAACTGGGGCGCCTGGGGAGAGACCGGCTTAGCGGCAGGGGAAGCGATGGAGCGGCAACTGGCTCGCACCGGCCTCACCTCCATGCAGCCGGAAGACGCGTTGGAGGCCCTGAAACTGGCCCTGCATACCGGTCAGCCGCAGTTGGCGATTGCCGCGATCGATTGGCCGAAGTATCTCAGCCAGATACCCGGCAGCCAGAAATCTAGCGATAAGACGGACGGTTTCCAGGCGGACGCTTTGAAGACCGGCTCGATCTATGCTGAGCTGATTCTTGAAACCGAGCTGGGAAAAGTTTTGGACAAGGGGCACATCCCCGGCGCAAGCCATTCGCGGCAATCTGCGGCACAAAAGGCAACTGCGACTGTAAGCAGATTGGCCGAGCTCAATGCACTGCCTGCTGCGGGACGTCGGCCGGTGTTGACGCGAGTGTTGGAAGAGGTGGCGCGCACCACCCTGGATCTCCGCCCCTCCGACGAAATCGATCCCGACGAATCGCTGGCTGAGTTGGGCATGGATTCGCTGTTGGCTGTCGAATTGCGCAACGGCCTTTCCGCCGTCTTTGAGAGGCGATTGTCTTCCACCCTGCTCTTCGATTATCCAACTCTGCGCATGCTGGCGCGGTTCATCGAGCGGGAAGTGTTTCCAACGGCGCGCGAGGAGACCGTTCAGGCGGCCGCGTCGGTGGTGGGAGTAACGGCAAACAGTGAAGCGGACCCGTTAAGCATCCTCGATGAGATCGAGCGGTTGTCAGAGGAAGAAGTTGAAGCGTCATTCGCCAAGGGAAGTCATCGATAACGTAACCTGGAGGAAATAGTTTTGCCGGCAGAAACATCATCGAGCTCATTTCTAGAGCGTATCCAGAAGCTTTCGCCCAAACGGCTGGCGCTGCTTGCGGCGGAGCTTGAGCGTCGTCTCGCTACCCGGCAAGAGGCTGCGCCCGAACCGGTCGCGGTGATCGGAATTGGATGCCGCATGCCCGGAGGCGCGGAAACCGGCGAGGAGTTCTGGAAGCTTCTTTCGAACGGCCGGGACGCGATCGAAGGTATTCCCGCGGCACGGTGGGATGCCGATGCTTTTTACGATCCGAGGCCGGATACTCCGCACAAGGCAATCACGAAATGCGGCGGCTTTGTCCGCCAAATCGACCAATTCGATCCGGCATTCTTCGGGATTTCGCCGCGCGAAGCGGCGGGCATGGATCCACAGCAAAGAATGCTGCTCGAAGTTTCCTGGGAAGCGCTGGAAAACGCAGGAGAGCGGGCGGAGACATTGGAGGAGAGCGCGACCGGAGTCTTCATCGGCATCAGCTCCAGTGACTATGAGCAATTGGTATTGCAGGAAGGCGAGATGCTCGATGCGTATTCGGGCTCGGGTCTTGCCGGCTCCGTAGCTGCCGGGCGGCTCTCCCACTTTCTTGGGTTAAGGGGCCCCAATCTCGCAGTCGACACGGCATGCTCCGCATCCGGCGTCGCCATCCACCTGGCCTGCCAGAGCCTGCGCGGCGGCGAGTGTAATCGCGCGTTAGCCGGAGGAGTGAATTTAGTCCTCCGGCCGGCGAGCGTGGTGATTCTTTCTCAGGCGCATATGCTGGCAGGCGACGGCCGCTGCAAAACCTTTTCTCGTCTAGCCGACGGCTTCGGGCGGGCGGAAGGTTGCGGAATCCTGGTGTTGAAGCGGCTATCGGACGCACAGGCGGATGGTGACCGCATCCTGGGCCTGATTCGCGGAACGGCAATCAATCACGATGGTCGAAGCAGCGGACTCACCGCGCCCAATGGCCCTGCGCAGGAGGAGGTGGTCAAGGCCGCTCTCGCGCAGGCCCGGCTTAGTCCACACGACATTGATTACATCGAGGCGCACGGGACCGGAACGGTGCTCGGCGATGCCATCGAGCTGGGCGCATTAGGAAATGTCTTCGCAAAGGAGCGGGATCCAGGGCGTCCCCTCCTGCTTGGTTCCGTAAAAACAAATGTCGGTCATCTTGAGCCTGCGGCCGGTGTCGCCGGCGTTATCAAGGTGTTGCTCGCGCTCAATCATGACTGCCTGCCGCCGCATCTTCACTTATCCCCGGGCAATGAGAATGAGGCGCTCCAGGGTCTGCCTTTCGAAATCCCGCTTCGTGCCCAGCCATGGCGGCGATCCAGCCGCCCGCGCATCGCCGGGATAAGCTCGTTCGGATTCAGCGGCACCAATTGTCATCTGATCGTCGAAGAGGCGCCTCTCCCCGAGCCTGCCGGCGGCGGACCCGAATTCGGCGCCGACATTGTTACCATATCGGCCAAAACCCCGGAGGCGCTGGCCGCGCTTTGTGGCAGATACGCTCAGTACCTGCGCGAGCATCCTGAGACCAGGTTGAGCGATTTTGCTTACACGGCAAACGCCTGCCGGTCGCAGTTTCAACATCGGGTGGCGGTTGTAGCCAACTCCGCGGCCGGCGCAGCCGAGCAGCTGGAGCAGGCGATCCAGGGCGATTTGGAGCAGTCCCCCTTCTACCGCTTCGTGAGCAGCTATCAGCCGCCTTCCATCGCGTTCCTGTTTACCGGCCAGGGGTCTCAGTATTCCGGAATGGGACGCGCCTTCTTCGAGAGCAATGCAGCCTTCCGTTCCGCCATCGAGAGATGCGACCGGGCGCTCGAGGGGAAGCAGGAACATCGGCTCTCGGCGGTTCTCTTTGGAGCCGCCGAAGTACCCCGCGAGCTGATCGACGACACCTCCTGGACTCAGCCCGCGCTCTTTGCCCTTGAGTATGCGCTGGCGATGATGTGGCAATCCTGGGGCATCAGGCCGAGCGTGGTGCTTGGGCATAGCCTGGGCGAATATGTGGCCGCCTGTGTCGCGGGTGTTTTTTCGCTAGAAGAGGCGCTGCGCCTGGCCTACGAACGCGGGCGCCTGATGGGAGGTCTGCCTCGGAACGGCAGCATGTTGGCGGTACGGGCGAGCGAGGCGGTGATGTCCGAGGCAGTTGGGCCATTACCTCTGGGAGTCTCGGTCGCCGCATTGAATGGGCCGGAAAGCATCGTTCTCTCCGGGCGCACCGAGGAGATCAGCGATCTCAGCCGGAGACTTGTGGAAAAGGGCGTCAAGGCCCAGCCGCTCACCGTTTCCCATGCCTTTCATTCTCCGCTGATGGAACCGATGCTGGAGGAGTTTGAGCAGCAGGCCGCCGAATTCACCTACCGATCTCCGGAGATTGCGTTTGTCTCGAATGTGACCGGGCGGCCGCTCGGGGCCGCAGAGCCCATCAATGCCCTCTATTGGCGCCGGCATGTGCGCGGTACGGTGCGATTCTCCGAGGGAATGGGTGCCCTCCTGGCGCAGAAGCCGGGAATTTTGTTCGAAGCCGGGCCCAACCCAGTGTTGCTGGGCATGGCGAAACTGGCAAACCCGGATCTATCGTTGCCCTGCGTACCGGCCATGCGCCGGGGTAAAGAGGAATGGCAGTCCGTCTTCGAGGCCTTGCAGCAGCTCTACCTGGCGGGTGCGCCGATTGTCTGGGATGCCGTCTATGAAGACCGGGAGAGGCAAAAGCTGGTCCTGCCTAACTATCCATTTCAGCGTCAATGCTATTGGGTAAAGACGGTAGCAAACGCGGATCCGGCTAAGACTTTGCGGGCCAACCCGGAAGCATCTGCCGCATCTGCTCCAGAAGACCAGTTTGAACCGCGCTTGTATGAGGTGGAGTGGTCCCTTACCACCCCGCAAGAGACAGCCGCACAAAATACCGGTGCAATTCTTGGAGCACATTCCGTCTTATTGGCGGGTGAGGCTCCGCTATCGGAACAGATAGGGAAGGCGCTTAGCGGCCAGCAGGCTGCGGTGCACTGGCTGCCCGGCTCGCAGGGAAGCCTCTCTCTGGGAGGGGAGACCTTTGAGGATCTATGCCGCGACCGCGAGCTGGTGCGGGCGGCCTTGCGCGCAGCGCAGCCGCAGTCGGTTGTTCTGTTGCTGCCGGACCGCTCCAATGCAGAGGATATTCCGGCGGCGGCCATGCGGAATGCGACCGCTGTTCTCGCCCTGTTGCAGGAAGTCATCGATTGCGCTTCAGCGCGGCCGAGTGTCTGGCTGGTCACCCAGGGAGCATGGGCCTATGACGCTCGGCAGCGCTTAGATCTGCCCGCGAGTGTTGCCGGAGCGATCGCCAAAGTGGCGCGCTTGGAACATGCCGGCTTGTCCATCCATCATGTGGATCTGCCCTCAGAGCCCTCAGCCGGCGACTTGGAGCGTTTGGCCGTTCTGCTGCGGCAGGGCACAACAGAGCATACTCTCGCCATTCGCCGCGGCGGCATTGCCGCGCCACGGCTGACCGGACTCGACACGCCGGCGCAGCGCACTCCGCTCAGGATTCGGCCGCAGGGCGCGTATCTGGTGACAGGCGCCTTCGGAGGGCTGGGGCTGCGAACCGCGCAATGGCTGGTAGAGCGCGGAGCCAAGGAGCTCTTTCTTACCGGACGTAGAGAACCTTCCCCTGAGACCCGCGATCAAATCGAGAAGCTCCAAGCGAGCGGTGCACGGATCCATAATGTCGCCGCAGATGTTTCCAAGCGGCAGGATGTTGAAAGATTATTCGCCTTGATGGATGGCGCCGGCTCAGAATTGCGGGGGATTGTGCACGCAGCCGGCACGGTCGACGATGGCGTGCTGATCCAGCAGACGCCGGAGCGGTTTGCCCATGTATTTGCCCCGAAGGTCCAGGGCGGCTGGCTTCTCCATGAGTTTTCCTTGCGCTATCCGTTGGACTTTTTTGTCATGTTCGCCTCCGCGGCTGCATTGCTTGGCCTGGGCGGACAATCCAACTATGCCGCCGCCAACGCCTTTCTCGATTCTCTGGCTGAGCTGCGTCAGCAGCAGGGACTGCCCGCAACTGCTATCGCCTGGGGAGCCTGGTCGGAGATAGGGATGGCCACCCGGGTAAAAGCAGCGCAGCGCGCCAGCGGCATCGGAATCGGCTTGATATCGCCCACACAGGGAATCGGGATGCTGGAGCTCGCGGTTGAGAGCGGCTCGCCGGCGCCGGCCGTACTGGCAATCGATTGGAGGCGGTTTTTTGCCTCGCGCACGGCGCACCACGATTGGCCGCTCTTAGCGGGGCTCGCCGAAGGATTGCAAGAGCCGGAGAAGACGGCGGCCACAACCCTCGCCCTGTTGGTCGAGCGGGCGCCCGCGGAGCGCCGGTCTCGGAGTCATCAAGGATTATCTCAGCACGCGCATCGCCTCCGTTTTGAGGCTTCCGTCCAATTTTGTTCTGCGTGGCAATCAGCCGCTCGCCGAGCTTGGCTTAGATTCGCTCATGGCTCTGGAGCTCAAGAACGAATTGCAGCGTTCGGCAGGGGCGGCTCTTCCGGCGACGTTTTTATTCGAATATCCAACCTTGACTCTCGCTGCAACCTACCTTGACGCATTGATGGCCAGCGGGCGCGGAAGCGAATTAGCGGAAGCAGATTCCGCCGGATATGAGGAGATCGTGCTATGAAGTCTTTGATTCAGTTCTTGTCCGATCTCCGCGCGCTGGGTGTCACGCTTTCCGTCAATGGCGACCGATTGACCTGCAATGCTCCCAAGAATGCGATCACTCCTGAAATCAAAAGGGAACTCGCGGAGCGCAAGACGGAGATCATAACCTTCCTGCGCGACGCGCAGGCGTGGACGGCTCCTGAGCGGAACCCTGAGCGGAAAAATGACTTGGCGGAGGAATTGCCGCTGTCGCGAGCGCAACAACGGGTTTGGCTTCTCGGACAGCTCGATCCGGGAAATGCCGTCTACAACATCAATATTCCCCTCTGGCTTACTGGAACGCTCGATCGCCATGCGCTCGAGCGCGCGCTCCAAGCCGTGATCGAACGGCACGAATCGCTGCGGACCGGATTCTTTCAGCGCAACGGCCTGCCCTTCGCCAAGGTCGTTGACGCCCCGGCCTGGAAGATGGACTTTGTCGATCTAACCCATCTGGGTGCGGAGGCTGAAGCGGAGGCGAAGCATCTGGCCTACAACGCAGGCCGTTGGCCATTCGATCTGGGGCAGCCTCCGCTGTTTCGAGCCACGCTGTTCCGTGTCTCCCAACAGCGCTATTTGTTGGTGATGGTAGTTCAGCACATTGTCGCGGACGGCTGGTCACTCGGGATTCTCTCTTACGAAATGACAGAGCTGTACGGGGCATTTGTCACCGGCCGGCCATCGCCCTTACCCCAGCAGACCCTCCAATATCGGGATTATGTGCACTGGGAGCAAGAGGTAGGCAAGAATGCCGCCGATCAACAGATACCGTATTGGTTAGAGCGCCTGGGCGGCGACTTGCCAATCCTGGAATTGCCCCAAGATAAACCACGTCCACCGGCGCAGACCTTCAACGGCAAGTGGATCGTGGCTGATATTGACAGTGAGTTTGCGGAGCGGCTTCGCAAGCTCAGCCGTGAAACCGGGACAACGCTCTTTGTCGTTTTACTCTCCGCCTTCAAAGCCCTCTTGCTCCGTTATACGGGACTGGATGACATCCTGGTAGGCAGCAACACAGCGATTCGTCCCCAGCAGGAGTTTGCGTCACAGATCGGATTCTTCGTCAACAACGTGGTCTTGCGTACCGACCTCAGCCGCGATCCGACCTTTGCCGAACTGCTCACCCGCGTAAGGGAGACAACCCGGTCCGCCTACGCCAACCAAAATGTTCCGTTTGATCAGTTAGTCGAAACACTGCATCCGGAGCGCAGCCTAAGCCGGACTCCTATAGTGCAGATGATGTTCAGTCTGCAGAATGTGCCCTTACCCGAGCTTAACCTCCCCGAACTCAAAGCGGAACTTGCGCACATCGATCTTGGTGTCGCCGCTACCGATTTGTCAGTTTTGATTTGGCCGGAAGGTGACGGCTATCGTTGCGATTTCGATTTCAACACAGACCTCTTCGATGACGCGACGATAGAGCAGTTGAAGCAGCACTTTATGCGTGTGCTGGAGGAGGTGATTGCGGACCCGGCGCGGAAGATTAGTACTTTACCGCTTTTGAGCGATACAGAACGGAATCTGATTCTGGAGGATTGGAATCGCACGGAGAAGCCTTCGCCGGCATATGCCACCGTGCCGGAGTGGTTCCGGGCGCAGGCGGCGGCCACGCCTGGGGCAATTGCAGTGGTGATGGGCAGCCGCTCATTGACCTATGCGGAATTAGATAAGCAATCCGAAGCATTGGCCAGGGTTCTGAGGAGCAGGGGCGTCCGCCGTGAGGTGGTGGTCGGCCTCTATTTGTCGCGAAATCTCGAGATGGTTGTGGGACTGCTGGGGATTCTTAAGGCAGGCGGCGCATATCTTCCGTTAGATCCGGCCTTCCCCGCCCAGAGAGTCCAGTTCTTGCTTAGCGATGCGGGGGTGCCGTTGATCCTGACGGAAGCGGGACTGAAGGCCACGCTTCCGCCAACCGCGGCGGCTCTACTGACTATCGACGAAGCCTTGGCTGAGAGTGAAAAAGCTCCGGTCTCGAAGATTGAAGGGCAGCCCGAGCCAACGGATCTGGCGTATCTGATCTATACCTCAGGATCGACCGGGCAGCCCAAAGGGACGGAAGTGCCGCACGGCGCTTTGGTGAACCTGCTGTCTTCGATGTTACGCGAGCCTGGACTGTCCGGAGATGACACGCTGGTTGCGGTGACCACATTGTCGTTCGACATTGCGGCCTTGGAGTTGTTTGGGCCGCTCATATGCGGAGCAAAGCTGGTGCTGGCATCGCGGGAACAGGCGATGGATCCAGAGGCTCTCGCGGAACTCCTGGAGCGAGCAAAGGGGACGGTGCTGCAGGCGACGCCTTCGACGTGGCGGATGCTGGTGGAGTCGGGCTGGATGGGCAAGTCAGACCTGCGGATCTGGTGCGGTGGGGAGGCCTTGTCCCCCGAACTGGCCGACGGCTTGCTGACCCGCGGCCGCGAGTTGTGGAATCTCTATGGGCCGACGGAAACGACCATCTGGTCGGCCGCGCACCGGGTAGCCAGCGGCGAAAATCCAATCCTGATTGGACGGCCGATTGCCAATACCCGGATGTACATCCTTGACGCTCAAGGCCAACCGGCGCCGATTGGCGTAGCCGGCGAGCTTTATATCGCCGGTGATGGGATAGCGCGCGGCTACTGGAAGCGTCCTGATCTGACCGCGGCGCGATTCGTTCCCGAACCATTCTCTACCCGGGGGAATGGCCGCATGTACCGTACCGGCGATCTGGCGCGGTATCTGCGCGACGGAAAGATCCAATTGCTGGGACGTATCGACCAGCAGATCAAGCTGCGCGGCCATCGCATCGAACTGGGCGAGATCGAGGCAGTGCTGGAGCGCCATCCGGAAGTGCAGCAAGCGGTGGTGGCGTTATACGGAGAAGGCTCAGAGCAGCAGCTAGTCGCCTATGTGAAGCAAGCGGAGCAAACCGTCGCCAACGACTTGCGTATGTGGCTGCAGGAGCGAATACCCGACTACATGACGCCGGCGATGTTCGTCTCTTTGCGCGAACTGCCGCTGACGCCGAACGGAAAAATAGACCGCAAACGCCTGCCTGTGCCGGAAGCGGCTGTGCGCGAGCGCATGGCGGCGACAGTGGCGCCGCGCAACCGGATCGAGCAAACCATAGCGGATATCTGGTCGGAAGTATTGCGAGTAGACCAGGTCGGCATTCATGACAACTTCTTCGACCTGGGGGACACTCGCTCCTGCTCGTCAAAGTCCACGCCAGATTACGGCAGCAGGTCGATGCAGATCTGGCCGTGGTGGATCTGTTCCGATACCCGACGATCGAAGCGCTGGGGAGGGTGATAGCTGCGAAGCGGAATAACGTCGAGACCCCAGCTGCTCGGTCCGTCTCAAAACCGCTTCCGGAACCAAGGGAACATCCACTCTCCCGATCGCAGCAGCGCCTTTGGTTTCTCGATCAGCTCGATCCCGGCAACGCCGTCTACAACATGGTCACGCCGGTGCGGCTGAAAGGCGCTCTTTCTGTTGAGACTATGGAGCGCTCGCTCAAGGCCATTGTGAAGCGGCACGAATCGCTGCGCACCAGCTTCCATGAGCGAGGTGGAATGCCCTATGCGAAGGTGGAAAGCGCAGATGGTTGGATACTGCAGTTTCGAGACTTCTCCGGCGATCCGCCGCAGAGCCGCGAAGAGAAGATTCTGCACTACGGCCAGCAGGAAGCCCGCCGTCCCTTTGCGCTGGATAGCGGCTGCCTCGTTCGCGCCGTTCTGTTGCGCGCCGCTGAGGACGACCATGTTCTGATCGTGGTGGTTCACCATATTGTCTTCGATGGCTGGTCGATGGGGGTTTTTGCCCAGGAACTGATCGCCGCCTACGAAGCATTCTCCACCGGACGCGAACCGGCTCTGCCCCCTTTGCGCCAGCAATTCCGCGACTTCGTCGTCTGGGAAGAGCAGCAATCCGCCAATAACGGAAACGGGCAATTGCTCTACTGGAAAAAGCAGCTTGGAGGCGAGTTGCCCCTGCTTGATTTACCCGCGGACTATCCGCGGCCTCCCATCCAGAGTTTTCGCGGAGAGCGGATTTGGGGGGTGATTTCCGGAGAACTCGCCGATCGCCTGCAGCGAACAGGGAGACAGCAGAATGCAACCCTGTTCACCGTCCTGTTTGCCGCCTACAACGTTTTGCTGATGCGTTATTCGCGCCAGGAAGACATCCTCGTGGGCACACCCACGGCGGGACGCTTGCGCAGCGAATTTGAGCGGATGATCGGCTTCTTCGTCAACAACCTGGTCTTGCGCACCGATCTGTCGGGCAATCCCAGCTTTACCGAACTGGTAGGGCGCGTTCAGACCACGGCTCTCGAAGCATTTGAGCATCAGAGTGTTCCCTTTGATCAACTTGTAGAGGAGTTGCAGCCGGATCGCGGCCTGGACCGCAGCCCGATCTTCCAGGTGCTCTTTAGTTTGCAGAACACGCCGCAGCCCAAGGCTGTCTTCCCGGGTTTGGAGACCACAGCGGTTGAATTCCAGGGCGCTCATGCCCGCTATGATCTTGCCGTGGACATCTTCCCCTTTGAAGGCGTCTATGTCTGCAATTTCGAGTACAACACCGACCTCTTTGAAGAGGCGACCATGCGGCAGATGCAGCAGCACTACCTCCGTCTGCTGGAAGCAGTTGTCGCCGATCCCAGCCGGAAAATCGGCGATTTGCCACTGCTGAGCGGGGACGAACGGAAGCAGGTCCTGGAGGATTGGAACCGCACCGCGGCGACTGATCTCCCGTATGAAACCGTAACTGAGTGGTTTACCGCCCAGGCTGCGGCTACTCCTGACGCCACTGCTGTGATCATGGACCAGCGGAGCCTTACCTATGCCGAGTTGGACCGGCAGTCGGACGAGCTGGCCGGAGTGCTGAAGAGTATGGGCGTCGGCAGGGAAGTGGCCGTCGGGCTCTACATTACGCGCGGCCTGAACATGGTTGTCGCACTGTTGGCGATCCTCAAAGCCGGCGGCGCCTATCTTCCGCTGGATCCTGCTTTCCCCGCCCAGCGCATCGAGTTTCTGTTGAACGATGCCGGTGTGCCGCTGATCCTGACCGAAACCGCGATCCAAGCCACACTGCCGCATACTTCGGCCAGCGTGCTCTCGATCGACGAGCCATTGCCGGCGGCCGGCAACACGCCGTTCGGCGATCAGCCCCGCGCCTCGGACCTGGCCTATCTGATCTATACCTCAGGATCGACCGGCAATCCAAAGGGCACGGA
The DNA here is from genome assembly GCA_963705665.1 of uncultured Acidobacteriaceae bacterium. Lineage (GTDB taxonomy): Bacteria > Acidobacteriota > Terriglobia > Terriglobales > Acidobacteriaceae > PALSA-350. The sequence goes on from CAVPKQ010000052.1 coordinate 485,571, forward strand.
GGTGACCCACGGAGCGTTGGTCAACCTGCTTTCCTCCATGTTGCACGAACCGGGGCTCTCGCGAGAAGACACCTTGGTTGCGGTCACCACGCTGTCCTTCGATATTGCCGGGCTGGAAATCTTTGGGCCGTTGGTATGCGGAGCCAAGCTGGCGCTGGCTTCGCGCGAACAGGCGGTCGATCCCCTGACTCTGGCGGAGCTGTTAGAGGAGGTTGGCTGCACAGTGTTGCAGGCGACTCCCTCCACCTGGCGCATGTTGGTTGAATCCGGCTGGCTGGGCAAATCCGGCCTGCGCATGTGGTGCGGCGGTGAAGCATTGCCGCCGGAGTTGGCCGACAGCCTGCTGGAGCGCGGCCGCGAGCTGTGGAACCTATACGGTCCGACGGAAACCACCATCTGGTCGGCGGCGCACCGTGTGGCTAGCGGAGAGAACCCGGTTTTGATTGGCCGGCCAATTGCCAATACGCGAATGTACATTTTGGATTCGCAGGGGCAGGTCGTACCCATGGGTGTAGCAGGCGAGCTCTATATCGCGGGCGCCGGCGTCGCGCGCGGCTACTGGAAGCGTCCCGATCTGACCGCGGCGCGATTTGTTCCTGAGCCATTCTCGCCGGAGCCGGAGAGCCGGATGTATCGTACCGGCGATCTCGCCCGCTATCGCCGCGATGGGCAGATTCAGTTGCTGGGGCGCGCCGACCAGCAGATCAAGCTGCGCGGCCACCGTATCGAGCTGGGCGAGATCGAAGCCGTTCTGGAACACCATCCAGAGGTGCACCAAGCGGTGGTCGCGTTGTATGGCGAAGGCTCCGGACAGCAGTTGGTAGCGTACATAAAACAACCTGAGAAGACCGATCCCGGGCGCCTGCGTATGTGGCTGCAGGAGCGGATACCGGAGTATATGACGCCCGCCATCTTCATCTCTTTGCCGGAGCTGCCGCTTACTCCCAACGGCAAGATAGACCGGAAGCGGCTGCCGCCGCCGGAGGAGACCGTGCGTGAACGCTCCGCCGCGGCCGTTGGTCCGCGCAACCGCATGGAACGCCTCATCGCTGAGATCTGGTCGGAGGTCTTGCGCGTGGATCAGGTGGGCATTCATGACAACTTTTTCGATTTAGGGGGACATTCTCTGTTGTTGATCAAGATCCACGCCCGGCTGCGGCGGGAAGTTTATTCCGATCTGGCCGTCGTGGATCTCTTCCGGTATCCCACCATCGAAGCGCTGGCGGCATGTCTTGAACGGCGCAATCAAGCGGCAGCTGTTGCCGAAGGGGCCATTTCCTAATGCAAAACATGAACTCGAACAAAGGAGAAGGTGGACTGGGCGTGGAGTCGGAAGCAGCGCATTTCCGTCCACGTCCGTGGAGCGATAGCGTCGCCATCATCGGTATGAGCGCACGATTTCCACGCTCGCGGAATGTCGGCGAGTTCTGGAGCAGGTTATTGGCTGGAGAGAGCCTGATCTCCACCTTCAGTGAGCAGGAACTTCGCGCCGCAGGCGTCGACCAATCGCTGCTTGGCAGGCTTGATTATGTGCGCCGGGGCAGCACTCTTGAGGAGGCGGATTGTTTCGACGCGAAGTTTTTCGGGGTTAGCCGGCGCGAAGCCGAAGTTACGGATCCGCAGCATCGGGTGTTTCTTGAATCCGCATGGGAAGCATTGGAACATTCCGGATATACCGGCGATGGAGCGCGAGTCGGTGTTTACGCGGGCGTCAGTATCAACACTTACTTTCTGCAATTGCTGTCCAATCCGGCCGTGCTGGCGAGCGCCGGCGGCTATCAGCTGATGCTGGGCAATGACAAAGATTTCATCGCCACCAGAGTTGCCTACAAGATGAACCTGCGTGGGCCGGCGGTGGTGGTGCAGACTGCCTGCTCGACCTCGCTCGCCGCCGTTCACCTTGCTTGCCGCGGCATCCTGGAGGGGGAATGCGAGATGGCGCTCGCCGGTGGTGTCTCTATTCCATTTCCCCAGGGGCTCGGATACCCGTATATTCCCGGAATGATTCTGTCCCCGGACGGATATTGCCGGCCTTTCGATAAAGATGCCAAGGGGACGGTTCCCGGACGCGGCGCCGGCATCGTGGTTTTGAAAAGACTCTCGCAAGCGTTAGCCGATGATGACGTCATCTATGCAGTGATCCGTGGTTCCGCCTGGAACAACGATGGTGCGGGCAAGGTCGGTTATACGGCGCCAAGCATTGAGGGGCAGGCTGCAGTCATCAGGGAGGCGCAATTGGCCGCCGGCATTGTTGCCAATCGCATCGGTTATGTTGAGGCGCACGGCACCGGAACTGAGTTAGGTGATCCCATCGAAGTCGCCGCCCTTACCGAGGTCTTTCAAGAGAGCAACTCGGCGCCCGGCTCTTGTGTGCTCGGGGCCCTCAAAGCCAACATGGGCCACGCCGATGTAGCCGCCGGTGTAGCTGGCCTGATCAAAGCGTCGCTCGCGATTCATAATGGCGTCATTCCGCCCACCCCTCATTTCCGGCAGGCCAACCCGGAACTCGCATTGGAGAAAGGACCTTTTGTCGTCAGTGCCTCGCGAATGTCCTGGCCCGATGGCGAGCGTTGGGCGGGAGTCAGCTCATTTGGCATTGGCGGGACCAATGTACACGTCGTCCTCAGCAGCGCACCGGTCAAGCCGGACGGCAGGCCGGATAGCCTGGTGAATCAAAGAACGCATGTGTTCCCCATCTCGGCTCGAACTCCAACCGCGCTCGCGAAAGCGCGTGAGCAATTGGCTGCATACGTTGAATCCGATCCCGCGATTGATCTTTCCGCCATTGCGTCGACCTTGCAAATGGGGCGGAGAGCCTTCGAGTATCGAAGCGCGGTGCTGGCAAAAGATGCTGCCGAATTGCAAGCCAGGCTGCGGCAGCCAGGCAAGGCCGTGCTCCCCGATCCGGCGGCAGCCCGCGAGCTTGTCTTCCTGTTCCCGGGACAAGGGCAGCAGTTCATCGGGATGGCTGCGGGGCTTTACCGGGCAGATGCTTCCTTTCGCAGGACCGTCGATCGCGGCTCTGAACTGATACAGGATGAGTTCGGCATCGATCTCTTGAGTATCGTCGCCGGCACGGACCCCGCTCCCGAGCTTCAAGAGAAAGCCAAGGAAACCAGCGTTGCTCAACCGGCATTGTTTCTCGTGGAGTACGCGCTCGCTGAGCGCTGGCGGGCGCTTGGCGCCGAGCCTGCGGCATTGCTCGGTCATAGTCTCGGCGAACTGGTGGCTGCGGCCGTAGCCGGAGTCTTCTCCTTCGAAGACGGCTTGCGGCTGGCAGCGGAGCGAGGCAAGTTGATGGAGCAAACACCGCCGGGCGTTATGCTGGCGGTTACCCTCCCGCCGGATGCTCTGGCGCGCCACCTGGTGCAGGATGTGTGGCTGGCCGCCGAAAACGGTCCCAACCTATCGGTCGCCTCAGGGCTGCCTTCCGCGATCGAAGAACTGGAGCGGAAGCTTGCCGCCGCACGGATTGCGTCGGTTCGCCTGGCCTCAAAGAACGCATTCCATACGCCACTGATGGCGGACGCAGCCAGGGCTTTCCGCGATAAGGTCGATGCAGTCGCGCGAAGAGCGCCCTCTGTGCCCTGGCTTTCCAACGTAACCGGCGCGTGGATCGATGCCGGCGAGGCGCAGAGCCCTCAATATTGGGCCAATCAGATTTTGGCGCGCGTCCGCTTTACCAAAGACATCGCAGTTCTGACCGAGGGCCCGCGGCTGTTATTGGAGGTGGGTCCGGGTGAGGCGCTGGTCAGGATCGCTCGCCAGCAGATGCCAAAGAGCTTCGGTGCGGCCTCGCTCGGCGCAGAGAACCGGCGCACCAGCGACGATTTAATTTTCCTCGACGCGGCGGCGCGGTTGTGGCAGGCAGGAATCAATCTTAAATGGAAAGAACTTGATCCCGCTGCAAAAGGACGGCGGATCCCGCTGCCCACCTATCCCTTCGAGCGCGAGAGATATTGGATCGAGCCGGCGGCGCCACCGGACCTGCCGGTAAACGGGCACAAGCAGCCGCCGGCAGCTCTCCCTGAAGATCTCTATGGAGAGGGCAAGCGAGCCGACATATCGTCGTGGTTCTATGCGCCCACCTGGCAGAGTACGCCGCCTCCATCCCTCGCGCCTGAGCTCAAGGGGAAGAAGAACATCGAATGCTGGCTGGTGCTGCTCGACCGCTCTGGACTGGGAGAAGCACTGGCTGCCCGTCTCGAGCAGCCTGGCGCAGCGATTGTTACTGTGAGCGCCGCCGCAGAATTCGCGCAAAGCGGCAGCCGATTTTCCATCGATACCGGTAACCGCGGCGACTACGAGAGATTGTGGCGGGAGATCGCGCTCCTCGATGTGCAGCCGAAGGGCTTGATCAACCTTTGGACTATGCGGGGAAACGGGGCGCCGGCTTTTGACAGCTTGCTGCTGCTCCTGCAGACTGCGCGCGCCCACCGGCAGCGCTTCGACCAGATCGAGGTCGTCGCCGACCGCCTGGAACAAATACTGGATGAGCCGGTGGAGGAGGTCGAACGCGCCGAGGTGGCCGGCTTGATGCGCGTGATCCCAACCGAATTCGCAGGCACGCAATGCCGGATCATCGACATCGATAGCGCCGTGGATGTGAACCGGGCGGCTGGGCAGATTGCCTGCGAGGTGCAGGCGCCGGGCGGCGGCTCGACAGTGGCGTATCGCGGCGCCGTCCGTTGGCAGAAGGGCTGGATGCCGGTTCCCCTGCCTGATCCATCGCCGGTTCCCTTTAGAACAGGCGGCGTTTACCTGATTACCGGAGGAATCGGGGGAATTGGCTACACCATAGCCCGCCATCTCCTGCGCGAGCATAAGGCTCGGGTTGTGCTTACCAACCGCTCCGCCATGCTGCCGCGAGAGGAGTGGCGGTCCTGGCTGGCCGAACACGGAGAGAAGGACGGCGTATCGCGGCGCATCCGGCGCGTGCAGGAGTTGGAACAATCAGGAGGCGAGATTCTATTGCGGGCAGCCGATGTGGCGGATCGGGAGGCAATGTCCGCCATAATCGAGGAGATGCGCGAGCGATATGGCAAAATCGACGGCGTAGTCCACGCGGCCGGAGTCTCCGGTGTCGCAATGATCGCGGTTCAGGACTTGGCGGAAGCCACTAAATCCGGCGCCCGAAGGTGCAGGGAAGCATCGTGCTTGCGCAACTGCTCCGCGGCAGCGACCTGGACTTCTTTCTCCTTTGCTCATCCATTGCCACTGTCGCGCCCGCGCCGGGGCAGGCCGCCTATGCTGCCGCCAACTCCTTCCAGGATTATTTCGCGGTTCAGTGCCGCTCCACTTATGGCTTGCCGGCCGTGGCTATCGGCTTCGATGTCTGGCAAGAGGTCGGTATGGCCGCCGATATCGTGGTAGACGAGCGTTTTGAAGAAGTGCTGGAGGTGTGGAGGAGCGCGGCGATACGTCCCGAGGAGGGGATTGACCTCGTCCGGCGGGTCTTGGGAGGCTGGAACGGCCCCCGCATCCTCACCTCTACGGTAAAGTTGGAAACTCTGATCGCTCGTTCGCTTACCGATAGGTCTTCTCCGGAAGCCGAAGGCGCTGTGCCTGCCGCGGTCGAAGGAGACCCCCACATTGCAGCAGTTGTGGCCATCTGGCGCGACCTGCTCGGGACCAGCGAAATCGGTCCGGCGGATAACTTCTTTGAAGTTGGCGGACACTCACTGCTGGGAACCATGGTGCTTTCCCGAATTCGCGAGCGCTTCGGCGTTGTCCTCACTCTCAAGACGTTGTTTGAAGCGCCTACCCCCCAGACTCTTGCCGAGCGAATACGCAGATCGCCGACAGCGGAGGCGATGCCGGAGCCGGTCGCGGTGGCGGCGGAGGAGCGCGAGGAGTTCGAATTTTGAATCAGGTTTCTGCGCCGCCCACGTACGTTTTAAGGGCTTACATTTACGGTTCTATACCGCTTTATTATTACTATTGTGTAGCTGGCGCGCCTATCCAGTAAACCGGATAATTGAGAGCGCCGTAAGCGATGCACTGCCTGGTTCTCGTACCAAAGGCGTACGACTTTAGTACCAAGACTGTTTGACTGCTTTGTCTGCTAACGTTGTGTTTAATTGTCTGCTGATCGCTTTTCGATTCGAATTTGCTCAAATAGAAGTTTCAATTGGCGCCGCGACCGGCGTCAGGGTCTAAAGTAGCCAATTAGGCTTCGAATGGAATATGAAATTCCCCCAAAATTCAAGTCTGGACTGAGCCTCTTATGAGTATCACGCCTCTCATGGATTTGGACGACCGTCCGCGTAACGAACTCGAACTTGAGCTAACTGGCTGGTGGCAGGAGATCTTTGGCCGGGATCGAATCCATTCGGACCACGATTTTTTCGCTTTGGGGGGGAACTCGCTTCTGGGATCGCGCCTGCTGACCAAGGTCGCGAATAAGTATGGGATCGAGCTGAGCATGACGACCCTTTACAGCGCGCGAACCATTGCCAAGCTCGCCGATCTGATTCAATTAAAGCAAGCCTCCGCCGAGCGCTGGTGCATTGTCCCCATTCGTATACGAGGGTTGCTCCCTCCGTTATTTCTGGTTCATGGGGTTGGTGGTGATGTCCTGGGGTTTTTTAGCTTGGTAAAGCGTCTGCCGCCCGATCAGCCGGTTTATGCCATTCAGGCCCAGTCGCTCCAGCAAAAAGGGCCGACGTATGTTCAACTCCACGATATGGCTGCTTATTACGTTCAGGAGGTTCGCCGCGTCCAGCCATCTGGACCCTACAGCTTTCTAGGATTCTCCTTTGGGGGGCTTGTCGCCTATGAAATGGCGCAGCAACTGCAAGCCCAAGGTGAAGAGGTTCGAATGTTGGGCATGCTCGATACCTGGCAGCCCAGCTATCAGCGGCGAACTCCCAAGGCAGGGCCACTCTTCGTTCGTCTTTACCATCGGCTGCTTGTTGTCTGGCTGAATACGCGCAGACTCAAGCTGTCACGCAAGCTCCGATACGCGCGCGAGAGCATAAAGAACGGGCTGCTGCGCCAGTTTTACCGCTATTCCGCAGCACGGGGAAGGACCAATCTAAGCGAAACCATGAAGAGCGTTCGCGATATCAATTGGATTGCCGGGCTCAATTACAAAGTGCTCCCTTATAACGGCCATATCACACTGTTTCGCGCCATGGAGGAGGGCGATTGGGGGCTTCCGGAGGATCTTGGGTGGCGCGCAATGGCTCGCGGTGGGGTGGAGATTCACCCTTTTCCTGGAGATCACGGGCAGGTGCTCGCTGAGCCAAGTGTAAGCCTGCTGGCGGAAAAGCTGACTGAGTGCCTGATCAGAAACAATCAGCGTGTTGAAATTGAGTTATAACAAACGGCGTGTTGGAGTGGGGTGGAAAGGACTCATCGGCAACTCCACCTAATTTGTCATCTCGACGGGAGCGCAGCGGAGTGGAGACATCTGTGGTATCCCACATCTGGCGCAAAGAGCGCGCCAGATGTGGGATACCACAACCGGTGGCACCAGGATGTCCCGAGATGACAAATCTATGCTTCGCTACACACCGGCCCTGGGGCGGGATTATGAACGTACATGCAACAACTAAATGATTCAGATTTTCTGCGCTTCTTAGAGCACCGTGGAATCGAAATCCACGCCAACAAGGATCGGCTGCGCGTGAATGCGCCCGCCGGCGCTCTGAACAAGCTTGTCCAGGACGAACTGCTCCGGCGCAAGACCCGGCTTCTCGCCTTGCTCGGCGATGAATCGCCTTTAGCCGCCAATGGGCATATCAAGACGGCGCCTCTGAGCTATGCGCAGCAGAACATCTGGCTGGTGGAGCGCTTTCATCCGGGAATGGCGGCCTACAACATTCCTCAAGCGTTCTTGTTGAATGCGCCTGTCGATCTCACCATCCTGCAAGATGCGGTTGACCGTCTTGTTGGGCGTCACGGGATTCTGCGAACGTATATCGGAAAGACCGCGGGCGAGGAAATGCAGCACATCGTCCATAAGGTCGACGTACCGGTTGCATTTACCGATCTTTCCGCCTTTGATTCCGGCGAAAGCGATAGACGGTTGCTTGAGCGCATGCGGCAAGAGTCGCAGCGGCCCTTCAATCTCTCCCAACCGCCTCTGATCCGCTTCGAATTATTCCGCCTTGAGCCATCCAGGCACGTCCTCTTTGTGAATGTTCATCACCTGCTCGCGGACCTATGGTCCGTGGACATTCTAAAGAGGGAACTGGATGCCCACTATATCGCCATTGCGACAGGATCGAAGGAAGAGCTGCCGCCGCTTCCCATTCAATATTCCGATTACGCGCTATGGGAGCGGGAGCACGACCGTCCGGAGCTGCAAGCTCAGCTTGAGTATTGGAGAGCCAAGCTGGCCAACGCGCTCGCTCATCTTGAGCTGCCCTTTAGTAAGTCGCGCCCGGCGATGCAATCCTTTGCCGGGGAAGTCGAGCCGTGCCTCATTGCGCAAAGCGTCACCGATCCATTACGGCAGTTGGCGCGCTCCGAGAGTGCCTCCCTTTACATGCTGCTGCTAGCCGCCTTTTCCGTGTTGCTCTATCGCTATACCGGGAAAGAGGACTTCTGCATTGGCTCCCCCATCTCCGGCCGGAGACGGGTTGAAACCGAGCCGCTCATCGGCCTCTTCATCAACACCATCGTGATGCGCTGTCAGCCGCGGCCGGCGGAGTCTTTTCGTCAGCTCCTGCGGCAGGTGCGCGACACCGCGCTTGAGGCCTATGCCAATAGCGATGTGCCATTCCAAAAGCTGGTAATGGATCTCCATCCGGAGCGCGATGCGGGAAGCTCGCCGATTTTTCAAGTCATGTTCACCCTCGACGCCATTCCGCCCGACGGACCGGACGGCCCTTCTCGAATGGACCCGCAGCCGGGGACAGCCAAATTCGATTTGACCTTGCAGTTGACCGACTCCGGCCAGGCCATCGAAGGCGGTATCGAGTACCGGACAGATTTATTCGATCAGGCCAGCATGCGGCAGCTTGCAGCCAGCCTCTCCGTCCTGTTGCAGGAGATTGCTCGCCAGCCCGATCAACCGATCGCCATGCTCAATCTCCTCTCGACTGACGAGGGGCAGCGGATTCTTGTCGATTGGAACGCAACCGAACTGGACTATCCTCGCGACTCTCCGATTCACCGGCTTTTCGAACAGCAAGCCGAACAGACGCCGGATGCCGTCGCTGTGATCTTTGGAACCGAAGAAGTTACTTATCGCGATTTGAACCGGCGCGCCAATCGCCTGGCGCACTCTCTGATCGGCCGCGGGGTACGGCCGGAGGCATGCGTCGGCATTTGCCTCCACCGCTCGATCGACATGATCGCCGCGATGCTGGCAATACTAAAGTCGGGCGGAGCTTATGTGCCGCTTGACCCGGCCTACCCCGCTCCGCGCCTTGCTTACATGGTGGAAGACAGCCAGCTGCTGGCGGTTGTTTCTGAAGAGGCTCTCCTGCCACTGCTGGCCGGTGAGCAAACGCAGGCGATCGCGCTCGATCGGGATGCTCGGGATGTCGCAGCCGGCCCCGAGCACAATCCCAATGTCCTCGTCGAGCCGGCAAATTTAGCCTATGTGATCTACACCTCCGGATCTACGGGCCGTCCCAAGGGCGTCGCCATCGAACACCACAGTGTGGTGTCGTTACTGCACTGGGGGCGAGAGACATTCTCCCGCGAGGCGCTTCGCTTTATGCTGGCCTCGACTTCCATTTCATTTGATATTTCCGTATTTGAGATCTTCCTGCCGCTTAGCTTTGGTCACACCATCGTGCTCGCGGAAGACGCCCTAGCGCTTCCTCACCTACCGTCGGCAGCCCGCATAACCTTCCTCAACACGGTGCCTACGACCATGGGCGCCCTCATCGGATCGAACGCAGTGCCTCCATCCGTCCAATGTGTGAACCTGGCCGGTGAGCCATTCCCAATCTCCCTGGTCGAACAAATCCAGAGAGTCCTGCCTTCCGCAGAAATCGTCGACTCATACGGCCCTACCGAAACCACTGTCTATTCCACCTCCAATCGCCGTTATAGTGGGGAACCCGCAACCATTGGGCGTCCGCTTGGCAACACCCAGATCTATATCCTGGATGCGAATCTGCAAGCTGTGCCTCCGGGCGTTCCAGGGCAGATCTATATCGGAGGAGACGGCGTTGCCCGCGGATACCTGCGCCGGCCTGAACTTACAGCCGACCGCTTTCTTACTTTGGACCATTTGCCTCAGCCCACCCGCGTTTACCGAACCGGAGATCTGGGCAAGTACCGCGCAGACGGAAAGATTGAATTTGCCGGGCGCATGGACCAGCAGGTAAAGATCCGCGGATTCCGCATTGAGTTAGGTGAAATCGAATCCGTGCTCCTAAAACATCCGCAGGTAGCGGACGCGGCGGTTTTTGTCCACCACGATGAATTGTTGGGAGATGCGCTGGTGGCCTTCGTCCAGCCCAAGCAAAACGAATCGATCGATGTTACCCAGCTTTTGGCATTCGAGCGCGAGCGGCTCCCGGCATATATGGTCGCCAGCCAGTTATTTGTGCTGGAGCGCTTCCCGCTCACTCCCAATGGCAAAGTCGACCGCAAAACCATGGCTGCATCGATAGAGCGCCCCAAAGCCCAAGATGCTCTCCAGCAAGCACCGCGAGATCATGTCGAACGCGAGCTGGTGGAGATATGGGAGCAGTGCTTTGAACGCAGTCCGATCGGCATCGACGAGGACTTCTTCGCGCTCGGCGGCCACTCTCTGCTTGCGCTTCGCCTCTTCAGCGAGATAGAGAAGCGGATGGGCAAGGCAATGATGCTTTCCCTGCTGTTCCAAGCGCCGACAGTCCGCCAGCTTGCGAATGTAATTCGTGATTGAACTGTTCTTGCCTTTCCGTATTTGCAGTTGCTTTTCTGGTCTGTCATTCCCGCAGGGAATCTGCTTTTCTCACCTTCTGGCGGCCTTCTAGCCCTGCATTTCTCACCAGAGTTGAGAAAGCGGGGCACCCGGTTTCGCGGCGCTCCACGCGCTGCTCTTCAATCCTGGAGCTAGACTAATCGTCCAATCTATTCATTCACGGTGGCTGGGACCGGCTGCAACTCGCCTCTACCCGCAATCCGGTCTGCTATCCAGGCCAGCGGCGGCATCAGCAGGACTAGCGAGGCCGCGACAATCAACCGCCGCAAAAGCGGCGCTGCAGGAAGATATTCGCACGCTGCTATGGCTCCCGCGATCGCGAAATACGTAGTTGGACTCAGCAACACTATCATGCGTAAAGCTCTGAAGCCGCTATAGACTTTATCTCCCGCGAATAAATGGAATCCATTGGGCGCGGCCGCCCCCGGCGGATCGGATAGCCAGAGAAATCTCTGGTCGAGATCCCAGAATTGAAGGAATCTCCTGGCGCTTCGCGCGAAACCGCTGGCCGGATTATAGATCACCGAAAGTGGTTTGGCCGGCCAGGTTACAAACGCCAGGGAAGCTCCGGTCATGCTGTAGAAGAAGAGGGTAAACGTGGTGCCGGTGAAAAGCAGCAATCCTGCCTGGAAAAGAATATTCAAGACAATTGCCCAGTAATAGAGTGGAGGAAGCAGGATGCAGGGCACGATTCCCAGTTCCGTAAAGATGGTTCCCCAGCACATGATGCGGGCCAATACCATGGGAGGAAGCCACTGATCCACGGCTATATACCAGGTTTGGTGAAGGCGATTGACAGCCCAATTCTGGAAGAAGACCCCGGTCTGCCAGTCATGGAGGAGCAGCTTATTGAGTCCCGCGCCAAAATAGGTTATCGCAAGTTGCCAACGCAGGAAAGGGTACCCACCGGGTTTATACAGGCCGGCCAGCAAGAGCATCAAGCCGCAAAATGTTTTGTTGTTGCCGTAATACGCTTTGGAGGAGACAACCGCGATCAGCATCGTCGTCCCCGGCACCAAGGAGGCGATGCGAATCCGCCGATTGAACAGAATCGCCAGCGCCGCAATGACGAATACCGTTTGCAGCGTGCGTTGAAAGGGAACCGCCGGGATTAACGCGATCGAAGGGATAAATGGTAGCCAGGGATCGGGCAGGATGCGCACGTGGTTCGTCAACAGCAGAACGATGGCGAGCATTTTCACCATGATGGTCAGGTTGGTAGGCAGATCGGTTCCGCCGCACTTGAGCGGATTCCAAAATCGTATCGATGATCGTGTCGATGACAGCGTCGGTGAAGGGTTCCCGGAACTCATGAATTCCTATTCCTCCTTAGGAAGAAGCTGTAACGCTCTCAGCAGAGCGGGGAAGGCGTTTGCCGAAGGTATGTTTCAGAGCGGAAAGCGCAGCGTGGTAGCCGCACATTCCATGCACTGCTGCTCCGGGCGGCGTGGATGCCGAGCAAATGTAAATGCCTTGGGCCGGAGTCCGATAAGGGTCAAACGACAGCACGGGACGGCCCACCAGACCCCAAAGATTATTGGCGCCACCCCCAATATCTCCTCCGACAAGGTTGGCGTTCGAGCGCTCCAGTTGCACTGTATTTTTTGTATGGCGCGCGAGTATCAGATCGCGAAATCCGGGAGCGAACCTCTCCACCTTAGCTTCGATCGCCTCCGTCATGTCTTCGGTGGATCCGTTCGGAACATGACAATACGCCCAGCCGGTATGGCCCCCGGCGGGCGCGCGAGTCGCATCGAAAAGGCTTGGCTGGGCCAGCAACACAAAGATCTTTTCCGCGGGCCTCCCATTCCAGACCGCGCTTTCTCCCGCTTCGATCTCCTCCGCGCTTGAACCAAGGTGCACCGTGGCGCTCCGCTCGCACTCCGAATCGGTCCACGGAATCTTCCCCGCTAGCGCCCAATCGATTTTGAAAATACCTGGGCCGTAGGCGAACCTGGACAGTCTGCGCTTGTAATTTTCCGGCAGGCGCTGGGACGCGACGCGGATCACCTGCCGGGGAGTCAGGTCAAGCATTACCGCGCGCGCCGGCGGCAGGCTTTCCAGTGTTTCCACGGGCGCGCCGGTTTCGACCGTTCCGCCGAGTGAGCGGAAGTAGGAGGCGAGGGCCTGCGTAATCTGTTGCGAGCCGCCGCGAGGAAGAGGCCATCCTCCCGCATGGCCTGCTGCCGCCAGCGCTAGGCCGAAGGCCGCGGTAGCCGGCCTGTCGAGGCCGACCATGGAATGAGCGGCCAAGCCGGCAAAAAGCGCTCTGGCGCGGCTCCCCCGGAATACGACGTCCGCCAGGCCGGCGGCCGGCCATAGCGCCCGCAATCCAAATCGCGCTAGCACAACCGGCCGGGAGGGTATGTGAAGAATGGGCCCCAGGATCTCGGGAAGAAGTTGATCCCAGTGGCGGACCAATGGCGCCATTAAGCGCCGGTAAGCGGCGCCATCGGGGTCGAGCGAAGCTGCGGTCAGCTCAACGCTCCGGTCTAAGATGGCCGGCGGCAGATTCTCCAAAGGATGGACTAAAGGTAACGGCGGCTGAATCCATTCAAGACCGTGAGCCGCGAGCGGCAGCGAACGAAACAAGGGAGAAGCGATCGCCCAGGGATGAATCGCGGAGCAGATGTCATGGACAAATCCCGGTAGAGTCAGCTCGGCGGAGCGCGCGCCGCCGCCGATGGTTGCGTTCACCTCGCGCACCAGCACGGACAACCCGGCACGGGCCAGCACGATCGCCGCCGACAACCCATTGGGTCCGGAACCCACTACGATCGCGTCATAGCTCGTGCTCACCGTTATCGCATCCTCTCAAGGAAGGGTTATGTACAGCTTTTGCTGGCGGAAAAAGCCGCTTCGAAGAGTCCAAAAGAAAATTGAAATCTATCTATGGCTTGGATGCTGTGGGAGGCCAATCCCACTCGTGGAGTTCCGTTCCGTTGACTCGATACTTCATCACGATTACCGCCTTGTCGCCGAGCTTAGCGCGTTTCTCTTCCTCCTGCTCGAACATGTCGATAACGTGCTGAGGCGAGCGGTTATCGAATCCGCGCTCCGGTCTGCGATAGCGGCGGCGGAACTGGGCGGCCGTCAACCGATGGCCATTCACAATGGACGTAGCTACATACTCCGTTTGTGTGTCGAATGGCGCCCAGCAAAAATATCGAGTGGGAACAAAGCGCGCATATCCGATCGCGCATAGCTGAAAGACGAGAAGCAATATTGGTATTACGGTTCGCATCGTAGATCCCGCCTTCTCCCTGTCGCGGTATATTCCCGGTTTCATCCCCAAAGCAATTTATCACTAATTGTTGACGCCAGAATATCCCATGCGCGTGCCGGCCTGGCTCGAAGACGCCTGGGCCGGCACATGATCTGCTAACTCGATTGAATGATTTAGCTTGACAGTTCGCAAAAGCCGCAAATACCATCATCCGCGATGCCGTATCGTTTGGTGAGACCCAATCCACTGCGCATTAGCCAACGCTAAGCGCAAAAATACCGGAGCGAGTATGGACGGCCGGTGGAGCAAGTGCTGCCGAACAGGACTCTACCCGGATTCCCGATACGGCTTCCCATTCAGGGAGCGATAGAAATGTCGAAGCGGCTTCTTTCACTAGCAGCTCTTGCAGGTCTCTTCTGTACCGTGGCGTTTGCCCAATTCGAGCTCGGATCGCTGGTAGGTGTGGTATCGGATCCATCCGGCTCGGTCATTCCGAATGCCTCAGTTCAGATCAAGAGTCTGGCAACGGACGTGGTTCGCCAGACAGTGACATCCGCGGCCGGAGAGTTCGATTTCGTCGCGCTCCAGCCCGGTCAGTACTCAGTTACAGCCAAGCGGCAAGGATTTCAAGAAGAAACCAAAACTTTTGAAATCGTTGTCGGCCAGAGACTAGCCCTCAATCTTTCGCTCCCCATTGGAGCCGCGACGCAAAGCGTCACCGTAAGCGCCAATGTGGAAACCATCGAGACCGCGTCGTCGGATGTCAGCAACCTGCGCACTCGTCAACAGGTGATAGATCTACCGCTGAACAGCCGCAATTTTACCCAATTGGTCCAGTTGGCTCCCGGTGTAAACAATCACGGTAACTCGACCAATGCCACAAATGGCGGATACACAGCGGGGCGGGGAACAAGCGGAGCGGTAGTCAATGGCAATCCGACGGACATTGGGATTTATTTATTCGACGGCATTCAGAGCGTAGATGCGGACGCGAACGTTCTCATCTTCTATCCCCCGGTTGATGCTATACAGGAATTCAAGGTTCAGACCAGCGCCGCGCCTGCCGCGTATGGCGGCGGTCCATCAATCATAAACGTAACCTTTCGCTCCGGCACCAACAACTTTCACGGCGCGTTCTACGAATTCCTGCGTAACTCGGCTTTTGACGCCAAGAATTACTTCGATTCCCATACCAATCCCATTCCCCCGTTTCATCTCAATCAGTTTGGCGCAAATGTCGGAGGACCCGTCATTGTTCCTCACTTGTTCAATGGGAAGGACAAGCTCTTCTTCTTTGCCGATTATGAGGGGAAGCGCCAGAATCAATCCCAGACGTATATCAATACAATTCCGACCGCGGCCTTCCGCAGCGGTGATTTCTCTGCGCTTCTTCCCCCAGTCGCCTGCCGAATAATTCCCCCGGCAACCACGCTGCCGGCCGGCTGCCTGCATCTTCCAGGGGTAGCTACCGTTGCGCTCCCGAACAACCGGGTACAGGCGATTGACCCCACAGCGGCTAATCTGGTCGCACTGTTCCCGGCGCCCAACTATGGCCCCGCTGGCGCGACCGCAAATAACTATTTGTATAACGGTCCGCTCATCAACGACATTGATCAGGGTGATATTCGAGTGGATTATCGCACAGCCCAATCGGCCATCTTCGGCCGCTACAGCAAAGAGAATCCAGCGACCACTAACCCGGGCTATCTTCCGGCTCCGGCGATTGGCGGAGGTCCTGGCTATCCCGGCCTTACCCTGGCGCCTGGCAATCAGGTTGTCCTTGGCTATGGCCGCTCAATTGGCCAGAGTAAATATTACGAAGCGCGGCTCGGTTTCTCCCGCCTGGTGGAGCATATTATTACCTCGGACAGTATGCGTGGAAATCTGGCGGAAGAGCTGGGTATTCCCGGAGCCAATGCCGGCAATACTCCCGGTCTCACAAACTTCAGCATTTCGGGAAATGTGGGTCTGGGCGACGGTAATGGGAATATCCGAAAGGCCAATAACATATGGGAATTCGACCAGGCGCTCAGCGTGGTGAAAGGCAATCACGAGCTCAAGTTTGGCTTCAACTGGATGAGTACGCGGTTCGCTTTTCTCTCTCCCGCTCACCCCAACGGAACAATGACTTTCAATGGGTCGTATACCGGCAACGGCATGGCGGATTTCTTGTATGGCCGCCCAATCAGCTCCCAACTGGACGTTAGCAAATTTTTCAGCATGTTGCGCTTTCGCCCAAGCTTCTATCTGCAGGATAACTGGCGCGTAACTCCGAAGTTAACTCTAAACCTCGGCCTGCGGGATGAGATGGTGACGCCATGGAAGGAGCGTGCGAACCGGCTTGCCGGGTTTGACCCTTCCGGCGCAGGCAACCTGGTGCCGCTGGGCACAGCGCCCTTTACCGGCGACACTATCACCGACGGACGCTATACCAACTTCGCCCCGCGTGTCGGGTTTGCCTATGGCATCGACCAGAAAACTGTCATCCGCGGAGCTTTCGGCATCTTCTATACTTACGAGACCTACAATTCCAATCCCCAAGCAAAAAATGCGCCGTTCAATGGGTCCTTTTCTGTAAGCAATAACAGCACAAGCGCAGCAGGTTATGCCGCTGCTTTGCCGGTTTCGGCAGGCTTTCCATCTTCTCGCCCGGATCTTTTTCCCGTTGCCGGCAGTGCGTTTCAAGTCTACCAGCGGAGGTATCCCAATGGTTCTGCGAACGAGTGGAATCTCAACGTGCAGAGACAACTGACCAGCCACGATGTCTTCTCTGTGGCTTATGTCGGCCAGACTGGCGTTCACATCCTCATCAATCCGAACATCAACCAGGCGGTTCCCGGCGGCGGATCGGTTGCGAGCCGGAGAGCTTATCCCAACTTCTCCGACGGTACCCTAAACTGCACCTGCGCCAATTCCTCATTCCATTCCCTCCAGGTGAGTTATCAGAATCGAATCGCCTCCGGGCTCGATTTCCAGGGCGCTTATACGTACGCGCATAGCATTGATACTTCAAGCGGCAACAGCAACGCCGTGGGTTTGCAGGACCCAACGAATCTAAATGCATATCGGGGAAGCTCGGATTTCGACGTCCGTCATCTTGCCGTGCTGAGCTGGTCCTACGATCTGCCCTTTGGCCGTGGCAAGCGGTTTGCGAGCGGAGCCCATAGTGTGCTCCAGGCGGCGATTGGCGGCTGGCAGGTGAACAGCATCGATTCGTTTGCCACTGGTTCGCCTTTCACACCTGTCATGGCCACCAGTCTGCTGAATTCCGGCAGTGTTACACAATGGCCCAATCGCATCGGCTCTGGAATGCTTGCTCACCCTTCGGTCCATGCCTGGTTCAATGTCGCTGATTTTGTTTCTCCGGGGAATTTCAGTTTTCCAAACCACGGCTACGGCAACTCTGGCCGGAATATTCTCTATGGACCGGGAACCAAGCAATTTGACATTTCTCTTTTTAAGAACCTCGCTATCAATCGGGACGGAAGCCGTTATATTCAGTTTCGCGTGGAGACCTTCAATACCTTCAATACTCCCCAATTTAACAATCCCAGTGGGGCCAGCTTGCAGATTGGCAGCTTGAGCGCGGGAACGATTACCAGCGCCGGCGCCCCGCTACTGTTCCAGCGGACCTCTAGAGAAGTCCAGCTTGCGGCCAAATTGTATTGGTAAGCCTGATCTGCGGAGGGATAACTCTAAGCGAGAAGTGGTAAACTTAGGCTCCGCTTGAGGTAGACTAGACGCGATGAATACAGACGAAATTCTTCGAGAAATCGACGCTGAAATTGGCCGGCTAACTCGAACTCGCGACCTTGTCGCCGGGGTCGTGCGCCGGACGGTGGATCGCAATCCGCGTAAATCGGGGTTAGTGGCTCCCAAACCCAGAGCAGCTCGCAAGAAGAGAACTATCTCGGCAGAGGGAAGAGCAAGGATTGCCGCTGCACAAAAGCGCCGCTGGGCGAAGCAGAGGCGAGCCAAAACAAAACTCTGAAGGACGCGGCGCGGCGGCACGGTTGATCTGTGACTGACACGGTGACGCCTTGCTCAAGGTCGCAGCCAGAGGAGGCGCAGCCCTGCCCAGCCAGGCCCCCCCACGTCCGGATTTTCAGACGTTTGATTTTAAGGATCGAAACCCCTCCGCAAATCCAAGGTGCCCCATAATCTGGCACGCTCTTTGCGCCAGCTATGGAAAACAACAAACCTCCGCAGCGCGACGGGTGGAAGCCCCCCGCATTTATGCGGGGGGTAGGAGTGCTTCGGCGCTCCGGAAGGTTCGACTCTGATCATGATGCGCTTTAGCGCTGGATCGGTAAATCCAGGTTGGCTTTGTGGTGGATCTAGAATCCATTCTCCAAGCAACTATCGCTGCGTGAATTCATCGCTGCGCACGACGAACTCCGGATACGCCCCTCCGCCAAGCTCCCGCAGATCCATCCCTAGCCGTTCGCCATATTGATCGACCCGCTGCGGATAGAACCGGTTGACAATCCAATTGAACGCGTAGGACATCGGTAAGATAAAGCCAAGCAGCGTGGCAATTCCCACCACCTGGGCAAGCAGTTGTCCCGCGGGATGTGCCGAAATATGGGCCAAGAGGCCGGCCGCCAGCAGGCCCCAAATACCCGCGACGGCATGAACCGAAATCGCTCCGCCCGGATCGTCGATCGACAGGCGTATTTCCAAAAATTCGATCGAGAGCGGTACGATAATCCCTGCCACCAAGCCGGTGAAGATGGCGCCAATCGGACTGACGAAGGCGCAGGCGGCGCTGCTGGCCACCAGTCCTGCGGCCCAGCCGTTCGCGCACAGCGAGGCATCCGGCTTGGTGAAGCGAATGCTGGTGGTTGCCCATGCGCCCAAGCAGGAGGTGGAAGCCGCAAGCAGCGTATTGATTCCAACCAGAGGGAGAAGTGCGGGCTCGCTCCCGCGAACAGAAGAGCGCCTGCGGCATTGAGCGCCATCCAGCCGGGCAGCATCAGTGCGCAGCCGAACAGGACATAGACGATGTTATGGCCGGGAATTGCCGCCGAGACACCGTGCTCCGAATACTTGCCCAATCGCGGGCCCAGGATCCACACGATGGCCAACGCGGAGAGACCCCCGACGACATGAATCGTGCTCGTACCGCCGGCATCCAGAAAGCCGGCGCCGAGTCCGTAGTTGTATCCCAATTGGCTCAACCATCCGCCGCCCCATACCCAGTGGGCGAATAGAGGATAGGTCCAGCCCGCGAGCAGGGCGGTGGAGATCAAACTGGCGTTCAGCCGCCACCGGTCAGCGCCGGCGGCCAGCGGAATCATGGCCGTCAATCCTACCGTAAAAATCTGCAAGAACACCGACGCTGTTGCCGGGGAACCGCTGAAGCGAACTCCGTGCAGCAGAAATGGCTCCCCCGCTATCCAGTTCCACGGTTTTCCTTTCAGCAGGAAGCTGTGCGCTGCTTGTCCCGGGAACCCTTCCCATGAAAATCCACACAGAACGTAGACGCAGGCGGCGAGAGCAATCGTAACCAACGAACTCAGCATGAAATGAGCGGCGCTGCGAGTCCGGCCAAGGCCGGTATTCATGAGAGCCAGTCCGGCCGGAAGGAGCGGAACCAGGAACACCAAAAACAGGTAGAGCGGCAGTTGGGCTGCTGGCGTCGAAGGATTCACAACGGCTCCTTGCGAAACGCGATGACCAGTCCGAGTGCTTCCACACACATGCCCCCGAAAATAAAAGTTCCCCGCAAGGCTGGAGACAAAAGAAGCACGATAGCGGAGATGACGATCACCCATCCGGCCAGCAGCATCATCATGCCCGCAACCCTCATGTACATGCCCTCCCGAAATATCCCCTGCTACAGTGAAACTCAGCATAAATGCAATGTGGCGAATTGCGTCCCTTTTTTGCTCGCTCGAGCAGAGACGTTTCCAATAACTGCTTATCTCCCTGCTGCTACCATCAGAGATTCACCAACTCTATTAGACCTCGGGGAAAGCGCGCATCATGAGAAACATCCTGGACCAGTTTGTCGCGCATCCGGCAGGCGCGTTTGTCCTATTGGTATTGGCAGCCATCTTCGAAGCTCTCGGAGACTCCTTCTTTCAAGCGGGAATCCATCGATCCGCGGGAGGGGCGCGAGCCGTTTCGCTCGTTGTGGGAGCTGTTCTTCTCGTGCTCTACGGTTTCGCCGTCAACCTTCCTCATTGGGATTTCGGCAAGCTTCTCGGTGTATATGTCGTTCTCTTCTTTCTGCTGGCTCAGATTCTCGCCAAGCTCAGGTTCGATCAGGGACCGACCGCGCCAATCTACGTGGGAGGGTCGCTGATAGTCGCCGGCGGCATGGTGATCGCCTTCTGGAGATGACCCCGCGAGTCACGAAAGCCGTGAAAACGGTATAGTCTGACTTTGGAACTATGATCCGTCTATGCCGAGTCGCTCTCCTGGCCTTGTTTGCCGGAAGCCTTACATTTGCGCAGCAGTCCACTCCGCACCCCGTTCCCGCGCAGCCATCCCAACTGCCTGACACACCGCAGTCTCAGGTTGCGCCCAAAATCGAACCAACTGGACCCACAGCCGTACTCGACACCAGCATGGGCCGCATCACCTGCAAGCTTTTTGAGAAAGAAGCACCCGTCACAGTAGCCAACTTCATCGGGCTTGCCGAGGGAACGAAGGACTGGACCGACCCCGTGACCAAGGAAAAGATGCAGAGCAAGCCGCTCTATGACGGCACAGTCTTCCATCGTGTGATTCCCGGATTCATGATTCAGGGCGGCGATCCTGCCGGTACCGGCATGGGAGACCCAGGCTATCTCTTCGCCGACGAAGTTAATCCCAATCTTAATTTCGATCTTCCCGGGCGGCTTGCCATGGCGAACTCCGGTCCGAACACGAATGGGTCGCAGTTCTTCATTACTGAGGCGCCGGCAGAGTATCTAGACCAGCACTACAACATCTTCGGGCAATGCGACGACGCCAGTATATCGGTGGTCAAGTCAATTGCCCGCGTCGACCGCGATGCCAATGACAAGCCGCTTCAGGCCGTCACTCTCAACAAAGTAACGATCGTTCGCGAGGGCCAGCCGATGCCGCCTGCGCCCCCCGCGCCTGCAACTCCACCCGCGCCACCCGCTGCCACTCAGGGGCCGCCGCCACAGAATTAGAACAAACCTCAGGAGAAGATTGCATGTCTCGCACTCCCGGAACCTATGCCAAGTTGAACACCAGCGAAGGCGTCATCGTTTGCCGCCTTTTTGAAAGCGACGCACCTAAGACCGTGGCCAATTTCGTCGAGCTGGCGGAGGGCAAGCGGGAGTGGACCCATCCCGTAAGCCACGCCAAGAGCTCCGCAAAGCTCTACGATGGCACTGTCTTCCATCGGGTGATTCCCAGCTTCATGATCCAGGGTGGCGATCCGGCGGGTACTGGAATGGGCGGCCCCGGTTATCGTTTTGAGGATGAGACCAAAGGCTCGCGGCACAGCTTCGACGCTCCCGGCAAACTGGCGATGGCCAACGCCGGCCCCAACACCAACGGATCGCAATTTTTTATTACGGTGGCGCCCACGCAATGGCTTACCGGCAAGCACACTATCTTTGGCGAGGTAGTCGAAGGCTATGACGTTGTGGAGAAGATTGCCGCGGCGCCGCGCAATAGCCAGGACAAGCCGCACAAGGCGATCACGGTCAATACTCTAGAGATAGAGCGCGTTTGAGACTTATCATCTCGAGTGGAGTGTTCATGGTCCTACGGCCCACCCAAGGGGATGAAAATCGGGTTGAAGAAGGCTCGGTTGGCAATTACACCTTCCTTTGTCATCTCCGCCGGAGCCCAGCGGAGTGAGAGATTTGCGGTTACCCACATCTGACGCAAAGAGCGCGCCAGATATGGGGCACCCTCGATTGGTGACGATTTTTGGATCCATACTTCAAGCAGATCCAGGGTGGGAGACTAGTGCGCCGGGATAAACCGGCATGAAGCAGAGAATGGAAAATTCTTACGAGGAAGGAGTAGCGAACCACTCGGCCCCGAGTTTTGCGTAGTGCACCGTGAGGTGTAAGACGAAGCGTAAACAGGGGAATAGGTGGGCTGGGTATCGAGCTTCGAAAACACCAAATCAGGATGCCGACGCTGTTGGTCTAGCGGAAGGCAACATGGGCAGGGGCGCAAGCGCGAGTCTCTGTTCAGTCCTGCGTAGTCGTAGACCCCAGACACGCCTAGACACTTCATGCACGAGAACCGGGAGAC
Organism: uncultured Acidobacteriaceae bacterium; assembly: GCA_963705665.1. Taxonomy (GTDB): domain Bacteria; phylum Acidobacteriota; class Terriglobia; order Terriglobales; family Acidobacteriaceae; genus PALSA-350. The sequence continues at coordinate 507,905 of CAVPKQ010000052.1, forward strand.
CTCGGAGGCTTCTGCGGTTGCAGCCGACCACAGGACGGCGGGAGAAGGCCCAGGCCGTACGGCCCGCATGTACGCCTGCGAGGAGTCGGACAGTGGCGTAGTACCAATGAATCACTCGAACAAAGACGGGAAACCGAGGGCGGAGAGTGAGGAGGGAAGGCTGCTGATCGGGGAGAACAACCGCAAATCGAGCACGCCTCGACACCGAGCGAGACCAGCGTGTTCCATCGATGGGCGGCTGTGCGGCAAGCATTACTGCCGTTACTCATCTTCGATAAGAGCCGTATGCGCTAATGAGCGCTCGTACGGATCTGTGCGGGGGGTACCAGGCGACTGGTATCCCTACCGCGACCAACCGTTGGCAAATCAGGCGGAGTTGCCTATGAATCCTTCGCTGTCACACGCCCACAGTCTATTCTTTCGTCCCCAGCAGGGTCGTACGGGAGAGGTCTCCAGGCATCTCAGCAAAGAGAGAAAGGAGACGATTTCCCATGGTGCTTGGTTGGTTGAAGCGAGACGATGGAGAAAGCTCGGGAGGGGACGCCTCGTCCGCTTGGCAACGGGTGGAGTATACGCAAAATCATCCGAGGATACCATGCCTTCTGGTGCCCCAGCCCGCGCACGCGGTGATGGCGGGTGACTTGGCCGAAGCCCTGGTCCCCACCGCCTTCGGCGATATACCGCGAGAGATTCAGCAGACGATCTTGATGCACGATACCGGTTGGGCCATGATCGACGCCGCCCAGATTCAACGCTTGAGATCGGAATCTCCGCAAACAAGCCGCTCACTTCCGGTAGCGTTTACCGGCAATTCGCCGCAAGAGATGGTGGATGCCTGGACGGCTTCGATCAATAGCGTGGAACGCCTGACCAGAGCTGGAGGCCTGGTCGTAAGCCGGCATTTCCTCCTTCTGGCCAAGCGTACGGCAGCCGAGCATAGGCGGTTTGCCGAAGCGGAACGGAAGCGGCAGCGCGAGCTCGAAGATAAGGCGGTAGGTTCGGCAGGCGATCTGACCCGCTGGACAGCGGCGCTTGGCTTCTGCGATCTGGTCTCGCTTTATTTACTCACCGGATTGCGCAGCCAGACTTCTTTTCCTCTCGCCCACCCGGCGTCGCCCCAGGCAGAGAAGGCGCGCCGTGTCACCCTGACCTTCGACAAGAATCGCCTGCGCTTCAATCCCGCCATCTTCGAACCTGGCTTTGGGATTGAGCTTGAAGGGTTGAAACACCCGCTCCCGGCGCAGGGCGAGCGCACGGAAAAGCTGTGTTGGGAAATCGTCTGAGTTACCGTGGTCACGTGACGTTTGTGCTGGCCGGTGAACCTTGCTTCCAGGCGGTTGAGAGATGCTTGGTCAAATCCGGCAGAGCCTCGGAGGGAGCGATCAGCAGCAGCCGGTCGCCTGGTTGCAAGACGGTTTCGGGGCGATTGAGCAAGACCGACTTGCCGCGTAACACGGCCACGATCTTTGAATTGGCGAGATCTCCGGAGAGGGAGCGGGATTGGATAGGTCTTCCCGCCCAGGCACTTTCGGGGCGAAGCGAACCGATCATCAATTGCGAGCCATTGGGGAGGTCGAGCGCCAGGCCCGACTGCAGAAGAGCTGCCAGACGAAGATGATTCACTTCCGACGGCAACGTCACAGTTCCTTTCTCCAAGAGCCGTAATGCAAGGCGGATGCGTTCCGCGTGATGTGCGGGTGAATCTGCCCGCCCGGCTACCTGGGCTTCGTACAGGCTCTCGTACTTGAAAAACGATGAGAGCCTGAATTGAACCAAATAACTTAGCAACACGGCCAGCCCGGCGGGAACGAGAAGCTGGAAGCCTCCGGTCATTTCCGCAACCATCAGCAGCGTCGCAATGGGTACGCGTGCGGCCCCGCCAAAGACCGCGGCCATTCCAATGACGACCAAGCCTGCCGGAGGATGGCGAAAGGCGGTCGCGAATGCTCCACCCAGCATCGCTCCGATAAAGAGGGTAGGAGCAAATACACCGCCTGAGCCGCCGGAGGAGACCGTAAGCGACAGAGTAAACATCTTGGCGACCAGCAGCACGAGAAGCAGATGCAAAGCAAGATGACCGTCAATGGCTTGCTGAATCCACCCATAGCCGCCGCCTAAAACCTGGGGCAGGCGCAGAGCGATGAGGCCTACGCCTAAGCCGCCGATTGCCGGCTTAATCCAGGCGGGGAGAGGCAAGGCGACAAACCCATCTCTGAGGCGATAGAAGATCTCGGGCAATATGGTGGCCACAAGGCCGCTCGCCGCTCCCAGGCCAGCGTACCAGGCGTAATCCTGCACATGCACAGTGGAAGTGTTGGTTGAGATCTGGAACAACGGCTTCCAGCCGACAAACCAGCCGTTCATAGCATAGGCCACGATAGCGGCAAGCATGCAGTAGATGAGAGCCTCGGCTTCGAAATCCATGCCGCCGTAAAGGACTTCGACGGCGAAGATGGCGGTACCGATGGGCGAGCGGAAGACGGCGGATAGCCCGGCAGCCATCCCCATTAGGACCAGCAGGCGCCTTTCCCGCCCGGGCCGGTGAAGGAGAGATGCATACATCGACCCGAAGCCTGCCGCGATGAGAGCCGTCGGACCTTCGCGCCCGGCCGATCCGCCGGAACCGATGGTGATGGCGGAGGCAACCATCTTCACCGGCGCCACCCGCGCCCGAATGACGGAGCCGGTCCAGTGGACTGCCTTTACAACCGTATCCGTACCGTGCCCTTCGGTTTCGGGCGCCAGGCTATAAACCAGGATTCCGGATATCAGTCCGCCTAAAGTCGTGGCGACGGGTACCAGCCACAAGCCATGGGGCCCAATAACTTGCCGGAGCACCCCTCCATCCTCGGGAAGTCCCGGAGGGCGGTAAGCGGCGAGCCTGACCAGGAACAGGTTTTCCGAAAGCCGCAACATCCACGTAAAAAGCTGCGCGCTCAGGCAGCCGACAATGCCGAGGACCACCGCATCTAGGAGGAGCCGCGGCTTGTCTCCGTTTTGCACGATGAATACTTACCTTTGCCTTGCCTCTTCTTTTCTTTCTGTCATTCCCGCGGGGAATCTGCTTCTGTCCGTTACGCTTCGGTCGAAGATCGTCCTGCAAAACATGGGTGCCCCATATCTGGCGCGCTCTTTGCGCCAGATGTGGGAAACCGCAGATCTCTCCACTTCGCTTCCCACCCCAGCAAGCTTCGCTTGCCGGGGACCCCGGTTTCGCTCCGGTCGAGATGACAAAGTTAGGCAGCACTGCCTTTGCTCTCTGCTTTTCTTTCTGTCATTCCCGCAGGGAATCTGCTTCTGTCTTTCTTTCTGCGGGAATGACAGACCGGAAAAGCAGCTCATCGGCACTCCAAGCCATTGGTGAATGCTCTAGGCGGCGGAGGCGGCTTTTGCCATTCTTCGCGTCATCTCTTCCGCAGAGACATCCTCGACATGGGTGCTGATCGTCCACACGTAGCCATACGGGTCGAGAAAGTTTCCAGAACGGTCGCCATAAAACTGATTCTGCACCGGCCGCTTGACGGTGGCGCCGGCGGCTACCGCCCGTTCGGCGGAAGCATCCACATCCTCGACATAGACCATCAGACTGATGGGGGAGCCGTTATAGTGCTTGGCGCTATAGGCTTGCATTTCAGGATGTTCGTCGGCCAGCATGATCCTGGAGTTTCCGATGAGGATTTCCGCATGGCCGATGCGGTTCCCCATGGGCATGCGAAAGAGTTCTTTCGCGCCAAACGCCTTTTTATAAAACTCGATGGCGGAGGCGGCATTGTCCAGTATGAGGTAAGGTGTGACGGAGCTATATCCGTCGGGAATTGGCTTGACCATGAAAGGCTCCTTTTTACAGCAGATTTTTCTCTGAAATAGGATGCCCCTTTCGGGCGGAGCCGAGGATAAAAATTGAGGTGCAATGAAGATTTGCTTTAGGGCACGTCTGCGCCGCCACAGGAAGCTCGCACCACCAGGCTGCAATCGAGGAGGATCTCCCGCGCCAGCATGTTGGGATGCTTGATGCGGTCCAGCATCGCCGCCATCGCCGCATGACCGATTTCCCGGCAGGGCTGATGAATTGTAGTCAGGGGTATAGGCAGCAATCGGGCATATTCGACGTCATCGATACCTACCATCTTGAAATCGCCTGGAACCTGGTAGCCCAAGGCCAGGAGTGCGTGCATCAATCGTCCCGCCGTCCGGTCGTTGACACAAACAAAGCCATCGGGATGGAGCTGGTTCAACATCTGCTTCAGAGATCCGTTGGCGATCGAAGGCAGGCACTGAATGGAACTCGATTCCACCGGCAGGCTGTGGGTGATCGCCATCTCGCGAAAGCCCACGATCCTGTCTTGGACGGTGGAGGTAGCGCTCAAATCGGCAATGAACAGCAGCTTGCGGCAACCCCGGTTGAAAAGATGCTCGGCTGCAAGATACCCGGCTCGATGATTGTTGATGCCCACCAGATCGTAGCGGCTGCTCTGGGGAAAAGGCAGGATGCCGCGATCCAGCAGGATGATAGGAATTTGCGCCTTATCGAGGGCGCTGACGATCGCACGATTGGTTTCGTCCTTTGCCGGTGTGAGCTCGAGGGGCGCAAAAAACACCCCCGAGACTCGCCGGTCGATGAATTGGCGGCACAGGCTTAAAGCCTGTTCGTCTTTGCTCGCGCCGTCCGGCTCGGTTCGCCCCCAGAGCAATCCATATTGACAGGACGCCTCAGGGGCAACAGCCATGCCCTGGCAGATAGGCTCAAAGATTTCGGTCTCGCCCAGATCCGGAATCAGTAGACCGAAGAGCATGGTGGACTCTCCAGGCGAAGGGCTTCGCACGTAGGTACCCGATCCCGCAATTCGCTCTACCAGTCCCTGCTCCTTCAGCTCCCGGACAGCGCGGCCTACAGTGATTCGCGAGGCGCCGAACTGGCGCACCAATGTGGCCTCGCTGGGAAGCTTTTGTCCCGCAGCATATTTGCCTGAGGCGATGTCGCGAGCGAGCCGATCGAAGATCTGCCGATATTTGGACTTGTTGCCGGAAAGGGTGTGCATGGTTATCCTGGTGATAATACAACTTACGAGGAAGTACAGGAGTTACTGATTCTAAAGGTGGGAAGCTGTAATAGCAACATTTGCCCAAGAAATTTCATATTTGGGCCCGACAGAGGCATCGAAATAGGTAGAATAGTGGGAACACAACCCTAAAAGCTGATATAACAGCACAGCGCACAGCCGCAGGCAGCCGGCATAACTATCGGCACTGCGGAGAAATGGAGGTTATATGGCAAGCGAACAGACGAGCGGGAAACGCAAGATGCTGCTGGTAAGCGACTTCGACCAGACGCTGAGCTTCAACGATTCAGGAATTGTCCTGAGCGAAATGCTGGGAATCGGCGGATTCGAGCAACGCGTCGCCGGCCTGGCCAAGATCCATCTGATCCAGCAGGGTGGCGAGCTGCCCTATCTCCTGCTCCACGACCCGGAGTATCGCCGGGTCCGGAAGGAGCATCTCGCCGCAGTGGGAAAGCGCATTCGCTTGAAGGAGAACATCAAGCTGACCTTGGAGCTGCTGCAGCGATTGGACGACTATGATTTTTCGTTCTACGTGGTTTCGGCGGCGCCGGAAGAGGTGATTCAGTCAGCGCTTGAAGGAATAGTCGCCCCGGAAAATATCCACGGGACGCAATTCCGCTACGATCCGGCCAGCGGAGAGATTGAATCGATCGTCCGGGTTCCCGCGGGTTACGGCAAAGTGGTTGTAGTCGAAGAGCTGCGGGTAAAGCTGGGGCTGGGGCACGACCGCATCGTTTATGTAGGTGACGGAAGCTCCGACGTCAACGTGATGCTGCACGTCAACCGGTTCGATGGGTTGACGGTCGCGGTTTCCGAAAACCCCTTCATCACGCAAATTGCCAAGCGCACGGTTCTCAGCGACGACGCGCTGGGGGTCCTGGTGCCGATTCTGCAGGATGTTGTGGGATGGAATTCCATGCAGATCCGCGCCTTCTTCAATTCCGGAGGGTTTGCCCTGCAGGACTGGGACCAGGTGCGCACCGACTGGCTCAAGATTCGCAACATAGCGCCCGCGGTTGCAATGGAATTTGACGGAGGAGTGCAATGACCGCCGCGTGGGTGGGATGGGTGGCGACCGCGGTATTCGCCACCTCGTATTTTTTCCGCCGGACCTCGACGTTGACCGCGATCCAGGCGGCGGCCGCTTGTCTATGGATCATCTACGGCTTGAAAACCGGCGCTGTTCCCGTGGTGGCGGCTAATCTTATCGTCGCTGTCGCCGCACTGTATTCTTCTTTTCGCAGCAGGTCCTTTCGTCTCAGCGAAGAAGGGTAGCGCAAGGGGCAGCCCTCCGGTCTGAAACCCTCGTTCTCTGCTTTACACAGTCCATAAGCCCTTCTGTAATAGTCCATACACGCGTAATGAGAGCGTATTACTTCATGTATTGCACCGCAGACCTCATGCGAGTGCGGACTTTGAAGTGTGGCCTTCCGTGCAGCACCTCCGAGGGCAGATACCTTCGCTTCTCTCCGCAGATCGAACAGACCACCACAATCGCCCGGGAAGGGAACCCATCGGTGCCGGAGGAGATATCGTGACCGCAGCATTTGCACGAGACGATGCAGGACTTTGGGAAATGAAGGGCGCGCATAGGAACCTAGGATAGGAGAAGAAAAGGAGAAAGTCAACGGTCACGTTACCGATCTTTTAGACTTGCAGTTGTGAGACCGGCGCTTACCGGCTAGCCTCTGAGCGTCCAAGGAGAAATTTCCTGCCTATGCGGAAGGTAATTGCAGCCATTTGCGTGATGCTTCTTTGTGCGAGCCTGGCGCTGGGGCAGACGCCAGCCATGGACGGGATCGCGCATATCGCGTTCCGGGTAGCCGATCTTCAGGGGGCGCGCCAATTTTACGAGAAGCTTGGCTTCGAGCAGGCCTTTGTCCTTAATAGCCACGCAGCCTCGACAGAAGCCTTTATCAAAATCAATGACCGCCAGTTTCTTGAGTTGTATGCGCGGGTAAACGACTCGCAGCCGCTTGGGCTGATGCACTTTTGCTTCGAGTCGAGCAATCTGGAGGCGGTGAACCGCGATTACCTCGCGCGCGGGCTTCAACCCACTCCGGTGAAAAAGGCCGGAGCGGGCAATCTGCTCTTCACGCTGAGAGGTCCGGAAGACGAGAACATCGAGTTTACCCAGTACATGCCGGGATCGAAGCACTTTGAAGATCGCGGCAAACACCTTGGACTGCACCGTATTTCGCAACGACTGATTGCAGGCTCGCTCATGGTGCGGGATGCGGCGGCAGCACGGCAGTTCTATACCGGGAAGCTTGGATTCACAACGGCGAGGCATGGGAAGCCCATTCGCTTGCTTCTGCCGGGCCGCTCGCACGAAGCGGTTGAATTGGAACCTGCGGAAGACTCCGCCAAGCCGCATATTGTCTTTCTCGTCAGCAGCCTTAGCAAAGCAGCAGAAGAATTAAGGAGCCGCGGGTTGACCGTTCATCCGAGCCACTCGGCCGTGTCCGTCACCGGTCCTGACGGCGTCATCGTGATCTTTCGGGTGCGATACCCTTGAGACGCTTCAGAGCTAGGTGGTTTGACGCCATTTTCGCTTCAAGGCATACTGAAGTCGCTCATTCAGGAGTGTGGCGCATGTTCTATCCGCGTTCCGCTGTCCTGCTTCTTCTTGCCTCCGCCGCTTCCGCTGGGCTCTTTCCTCCGCTTGCTCTCTGTCAAGCTGGGTCCATTAGCGGTCAGGCAGTTTTCTCTGTTGGTCCTGGTGGCTCAGCGATTACCGGGATGCCATACACTGCAGAGGAGACCATCACACAGGTACAGACGTTAGCGGATGGCACGCAAATCACGCATGTCAACAAACGGGTTCAAGCTCGGGACTCGCAGGGTAGGACGAGGATCGAGATTTATCTCCCGGAGGGCAACAGCGCAGCAAACCAGAATGGCAACCAGCCAATCTTCATCACCATTTACGATCCGGTGGCCGGTCAATGGATCCACCTGAATCCACGGCAGAAGACGGCAACTGTAAATGCTCTTCCGGCTTCGCCGTCGAAGATGCAAGGCGGCCCATCTTCCACCGTAAGGGTTAACCCTCAGATTGGTAATGGGGGGATTGGTAGTGGGGGGACCGCTTTCCCGGCTCAGGCACTCCCACAAGCTGCGCGGACGAGTGCCAGGCAGAACCAAACGGTGGAGAAGCTGGGCGGCGAAACCATTGCGGGAGTGTATGCGGAAGGCCGGCGCATAACGCGGGTGATCCCCGCCGGAACGCAAGGAAACAACCGTGATATCACTGTGGTGACAGAGGAGTGGTTCTCCCCGGACCTCAAGATAAGCGTTCTCAGCAAGACCACAGATCCCCGCAGCGGAGAAAGCACCACAGAGATGAAGGATCTTAGCCGTGAGGAGCCCAGCCCGGAGCTCTTTCAGGTTCCTGAAGACTACAAAATCCAAACTCCTCAACAGAACTAAAGCCCAAGTAGAATCGAATCCGTGAAGGTCTTCCTTACCGGCGCCACGGGATTTATCGGCAGCCATGTGGCCCAGGAGCTTGTCCGCCGCGGTGCCGAGGTCCGTATTCTGCTGCGCGCAAGGAGTCCGGTGGAGAATCTCGGCGGACTTGCGGTTGAACCCTTCCATGGCGATCTGCTCCAGCCTGAATCCTTGCGCCGCGGCATCGCGGGCTGTGATGCGGTCCTTCATCTGGCGGCCGACTACCGCCTCTGGGTAACCGATCCCAAGCGGATGTACGCCGTCAATGTCGATGGAACCAGGGAGCTGTTGCGCACCGCGCGGGAAGAAAAAGTGCCTCGCGTGGTCTACACCTCGAGCGTCGCCACCATGGGGTTCCTTTCCCACGCAACAGTGGTCGATGAGGAGACGCCGGTTTCGCTGGCCAACATGATCGGCCACTACAAACGGTCGAAATACCTTGCCGAGCAGGAGGCGGTCGCAGCCGCGCGCGCGGGGCAGAACGTGATCATTCTCAATCCGACTACGCCCATCGGGTCCAATGACATTAAGCCGACTCCAACCGGGCGCATCATCGTCGATTTTCTCAACAGCAGGTTTCCCGCCTACGTCGACACCGGACTCAACCTGGTGGATGTGAACCAGGTGGCCAAGGCGCACGTGGATGCCCTCACAGCCGGCCGTTCCGGCGAGCGATATATTCTAGGTGGAGAGAATCTTACCTTGAAGCAGATTCTGGACAAGATGGCGGCCCTCACCGGCTTGCCCTCGCCGGCGCTTCGGGTCCCTCATGCGTTGGCCATGCTCTTCGCCTGCTATGACCAGATCGTTACCGGCAAGCTGCGCGGCCAGGAGCCGCGGGCAACCGTCGAAGCGGTGCGCATGGGAAAGAAGAAAATGTTCGCCTCCTCCGCCAAGGCGGAGCGGGAACTGGGTTTTCTGACCGTTCCCGTGGATGGCGCATTGCGCGCGGCGATTGACTGGTTTCGGGCGCATGGCTACGCCCCCGCCGCATGAAGCGGCTGGGCATCGTCGCGGCGTTTGCCGGCGAGGTCAAGCCCTTGGTCCGGGGATGGAAGCCGCTGGCGCTAGTCAACGGCCGCAAAGGGGATGCCGCTTGGCAGGGCCGTATCGGTCACACGGAGTGCGTCGCGATAGCGTCTGGAATGGGGCGGGAAGCGGCGGAGCGCGCAAGCGCGATGGCGGAAGAAGCTGGGGAGATGGAGGCGCTGATCTCCCTTGGCTGGGCCGGCGCGCTCTCCTGCGGAGTTTTTCCCGGCACAGCCTATGCGCTCGCCCAGGTAGTAGATGCCGATACAGGGGAATGCTTCGCGACCAGCTTTCCGGCCGCCGCCTTGCCATCGGGGGCGCCTCTCAAGCTGGTGACTATCGGACATGTGGCCCAAGCCCATGAGAAGCGCCCGCTGGCGCAGACCTACCACGCCGTCCTGGTCGATATGGAAGCGGCTGCCGTCGCCCGGCACGCCCAGGCCAAAGGCATCCCTTTTTACTGTTTCAAGGCGGTTACCGATGCTTATGGAGAGGTGCTGCCCAACTTCAGCGAATATTGCAATGAGCAAGGTCAACTGCGCATACCCGCCCTCTTAGCGCACGTCGCCCCACGCCCGAAATACTGGCGGCCCATGGCGCGGCTAGGCAGCAATAGCAAAACCGGCGCGGAGGCGATTGCCCGCGCGCTGGAACAATTTGTATCCGCCAGTCTTTGAACCGACGGCCGCAAGAGGGGTTGAAAATCGGGTTGAGGAAGGCTTTGGTTGGTAACCACACATAACTTTGTCATCTCGACTGGAGTGTTCGCGGGCCTGCGGCCCACCCAAGAGGATGACAAAGCTATTCTTTGGCTCTCCGCCATTTAAGATTAGTAATTAGTAGAAATATGGATACTCCGGCAACCATTGATTCATCCCAGGCGGCCATGCGCACTGCCTTGATCCCCCAAACCATGCAAGCGGCGGTTTACCGCGGAGTGGACGATGTGCGCATCGAGACGGTACCTGTCCCTGAAATAGGCCCCGGCGAGGTGCTGATCCGCGTACATTGCTGCGGCATTTGCGGCACCGATCTGAAAAAGATCCATAGCGGATCGCACTCCGCGCCGCGCATCTTCGGGCATGAAACCGCAGGCGTCATTGCTGCTGCCGGAGAGGGTGTCGAGAACTTCGGCGTAGGAGACAGGGTGATGGTCTTCCACCACATCCCCTGCGGAACCTGCTACTTCTGCCGCAAGAAGACTTTTGCGCAATGTCGGGTTTATAAGCAGGTGGGCTGCACGGCCGGGTTTGAGCCCTCCGGAGGAGGCTTTGCCGAGTATGTCCGGGTGATGGATTGGATCGTCGAGCGCGGGCTGGTCAAAATTCCCGATGATGTTCCCTTTGAGCAGGCCGCTTTCGTGGAGCCGCTGAATACCTGTCTCAAAGGGGTACGCAGTCTCAATCTCGGCGCCGACGAAACCGTGCTGGTGATTGGCCAGGGCCCGATCGGTATTCTGCTGGCCTCGCTGGCAAAACGCGCGGGCGCAACCGTATTGACAGCGGACCTCTACCCGGAGCGGCACAAGTTGGCCGCCTTGTTCGGATTGGATCGGCCCATCGACGCTTCGCGGGAGGAGATCGCGGCGGCGGCCCGGTCGGCCAGCGAAGGACGTGGAGCGGATGCGGTTCTGGTAGCGGCGGCCGGCAATGCGCTCATCCGCATCGCCATGGACGCAGCCCGGCCGGGCGGCAGGGTGCTGCTCTTCGCCCAGACGCAGCATGGCGAAGCAGCGATCGATCCCGCGGCTGTCTGTGTGGATGAAAAGGCTCTGCTCGGATCTACAGCGCCTCGGCCGGTCTGCAGGAAGAAAGCGCACGCCTGGTCTTTGACGGCTACGCTCACGGATACGATTTGACCCGGCTGATCTCACATCGTTTTCCTCTGGAGCAGGCCGTGGCCGCCATCCAGCTAGCCTCACAACCGAGCGCGAATTCAATGAAGATCGTGATTCAGCCCGGCACGCCTTCTCCGATTGCGCGAGAATAGAGTGCGATGCCGAGTGAGATGAACGCCGCCGTGTTGTACGGCAAGGAAGATGTTCGAATTGAACGGGTTCCGCTCCCCGAGGTAGGTCCGGGAGAGATGGTCGTTCGGGTACACGCGGCCCTCACCTGCGGCACCGACCTCAAGGTGTTTCGCCGTGGGTATCACGCTAAAATGCTGGTTCCCCCCGCGCTCTTCGGGCATGAAATGGCGGGCGTCGTGCACGAGGTGGGACCAAGCGTCCGCGGCTTTCGTCCAGGCATGCGGGTGGTGGCGCTGAACTCTGCGCCGTGCGGCGCCTGCTACTGGTGCGTGCGCGGCCAGGAGAACCTCTGTGAGGATCTCATCTTTAACAACGGCGCGTATGCCGAATACATTCGCATTCCGGCGCGGATCGTGGCTAAGAATACTCTTATCGTTCCGCAAAGCCTGCCCCTCGAACATGCCGCCCTCACTGAGCCCCTGGCCTGTGTTGTCCGGGGCCTGGAGGAGACCGGCGCCAAAACCGGCGATAATGTCGTGGTCATCGGCGCGGGTCCTATTGGCCTGATGTTCATGCACGTCGCCCAATTAGCCGGCATGAAGGTGATCGCCGTAGTCAAGCGAGATGAGCAGATCGACTCGGCCAGGACCTTCGGAGCTACCCACGTGGTCCAGACTTCCGTCTCCAGCGATCCGGTGGCCGAGGTGCGCGCTTTGACGGCGCAGCATCGCGGGGTGGACGTTGCGATCGAAGCAGTAGCCATCCCGCTTACCTGGCAATGGGCGGTGGATATGGTTCGCCGCGGGGGGACGGTGAATTTCTTCGGCGGCTGCGCGGCGGGAACCAAAGTAGAAATCGATACCAACCGCTTGCACTACAACGACATCACGCTCAAAGCCAGTTTTCACCACACGCCGGCCGCATGCCGCAAAGCATTTGACCTGCTGGCCAGCGGACGCTTCAAGTGCAGCGAATACATCACCGGCAGGGCGCAGTTATGCGAGCTTGAAGCGGTGCTCCGCCGCTTGATGGACCGCTCCAACGACATCAAGACGGCGATTCTTCCCTAGACTGGAGGAACACCGGTCCCAATCAACGCGTCAATAAAGGCATGCTCGTGCGAAGTGCTCAAGGCAACAAAGACCTGACAAGTCCGAAAGATCCCAACCGCCTCATCGAGTTAGGCTGGGAGGCTCTGCCGCCTGAATACCGCATTCCCCGCACGCCTCCCAGCTTGGAGGAGGCCCGCGCCTACTGCCGGAGACTGGCCGACTCGCACTACGAGAACTTCCACGTAGCATCATGGTTTCTACCGCGCAAGCTGCGGCCGCACTTCCATAGCATCTATACCTATTGCCGCATTTCGGACGATTTAGGAGATGAGGTCGGGAATCCCGAACAATCTCTGGCTCTGCTCGATCTGTGGCAGGGCGAACTGGATGCTTGCTACCGGGGCGAAACGCGGCATCCGGTGTTCGTCGCTCTGGCTGAGACAATCCGCGCCTGCGATATTCCCAAGCAACCGTTTGCCGATCTGCTGACCGCCTTCCGTCAGGACCAGACCGTAACCCGCTTTGCGGCTATGCGGGATGTACTGGATTACAGCCGGTACTCGGCCAATCCCGTAGGCCGGCTCGTGCTCTACGCTTGCGGCTACCGCGATCCGGAGCTTTGCCAGCTCTCCGACTTCACCTGCACCGGGCTGCAGCTAGCGAATTTCTGGCAAGACGTCACCCGCGACTATGGCAAGGGCCGGATCTATCTCCCGCTCGAGGACATGGAACGCCACGGAGTGAGGGAAGAGGAGATCGCCGCCGGGGCCGCCACCCCCCGGTTCCGCGAATTGCTCCACTTCGAGGTTGACTACACCCGTCAAATGCTGCGCCAGGGCATGCCGTTGATCAGCCTGGTCGATCGCGAGCTGGCCCTGGACCTCGATTTATTCAGCCGCGGCGGCCTGGAGATCCTGAGCGCCATCGAGCGGCAGAATTACGACGTCCTTAGCTCACGGCCGGTTGTCTCTAAGCGAAGAAAGCTTGGCTTGCTGCTGCGCGCTCTGAGCAGCAAGCTGCTTGCGCTGCCCGTTGGCCCGAGGCAAGCTGCGTGACCTCGGAGATCCAAGCGGCCTACGCGGCCTGCCGGACCATTGCGCGCAAACAGGCCAAGAACTTCTACTACGCCTTCTTTGCCCTGCCCGCGGCGAAACGCGACGCCATCTGCGCGGTCTACGCCTTCATGCGTCATGCCGACGATCTCTCCGATAACGAGTCCTTGCCACGGGCCGAGCGCCGCGGGGCGCTCGGCCGCTGGCTTGAGGACTGGCACGATGCGCTCTCCGGCGGCTCCACGCACAATCCTGTGTTCATCGCGCTGGTGGACGCCCAGCGGCGCTTCGCCATCGCTCCTCATCTGCTCGATCAATTAGTGGAAGGAACGGCCACCGACCTCGAAGCGCCGGAGACCGGCGGCTTGACTACCTATGCCACCTTCAGCGATCTCTACCGCTACTGTTATCTGGTGGCTTCGGTCGTCGGCCTGGTGTGCATCCGCATCTTCGGATATAGCGATCCGCGCGCGGAAAAGCTCGCGGAAGAGACCGGCGTCGCTTTTCAGCTAACTAATATCCTGCGGGACGTGCGTGAAGATGCCGCTCGAGGACGTCTTTACCTTCCGCTCAAAGATCTTGAAGACGCAGGCGTGACTTCGGAGGAGATCATTTGCATCGCAAGCGGAGAGCAGCTCCTGCCCAATCCGCGCCGGGTGCTCGAGATCCAAGCCGAGCGTGCCAATGCCTTGTATCGCTCCGCGGACCAGCTGCTGCCCTTAATCTCCGTCGACAGCCGGCCTGCCCTGTGGGTTCTGGTGACCATCTATCATCGCCTGCTCAAGCGCATCGAGCGGCGCGGCTTCGATGTATTTTCTGAGAGAATAGCTGTTCCGGCGTATGAGAAGCTGACGATTCTGGTCCGCGGGATAGTCAAAACTTTGCTCAATCGCCTGCACTTTGGTGGAAGCCCCCTCAGCGGCTAAACAGGCTGCGGAAAAATTATGGTTCTGTATCACCTGGATCCGGCGTGAAATAAGGACGTTTCAGAGTATCAGAGGCCGGAGTTTGTTGATGCTGCGCAGGGTGTCATCAGCCAGAGACTGCAACATGGAGGACTGCCGCAACCGGAGTACAGGACGATTCTGGGGGCGTGTGATCTCGCCGGGAAGCAGGAAGAGTTTGTAGCGCAGTTTGGAGAGTGTCAGAGATTGCCAGGATTCTTGCAAGCACAGGTGTTGGAAGGCGTTAACCAAGTTGTAGGCCAAGCGAATGATTTCCAGGAACAGTGCATTGGCCTCGAAGGAACGGGTGGGGATTTTGCGCAGAGCATAGTCCTCCAGCAGCTCACCGATGCGCGGTTCGATGGCGGCCCGCGCGTCGTAGAAATGCCAGACGCCAAGAGGGGTGAGCGAGAGATTGGTGACCCAAGCGCGATAGGCGTAGCGGCCCAAGGCGAACAGCGTGAGTTGCTTCTCCTCGCCGGAAAGGAAACGTCGTGCGACCACGAAACGACGGGCCCGGGACCAACTCTGGGGACGATGTTCGAAGTCGGCCATCTCCCAATCGCGATTGACGGACGCATAGTGCAGCCCCGGCAGCAGGCGTTGCAAAGCCGGGGTCAAACGCGCGACAACTGTGTATTGGGCAGAACGGGATTCCAGTGCATCGAAGACGGGATTCAAACCAAACCCTGCATCGGCCCGTACCCGCAGCTCACGGATGTCCGGAGGAACATTGGCAAAGCAGGTATCGAGCAGTTCAGGGCTGCCGTCCCAGGTTCCGGCGTTACCAGCGCGCAGTTCGGCATCCCAGAGGTAGGAGGAATTGGCCTCCATGCACAGCAGCGGATTATAGGAACGCTTGCCACGATACCGCGGGTTGTAGCCAACTTCCGCCCCGTCCTGATGGCCGAAGACCGTCACCACGGTGCTGTCGAGATCGAAGATCAAGCGAGAACGATGGTTTGGCAGGTGGATGAACTTCTGCAGCAGTCGATCGTTCACGCGATGAAGCTGATCCCAGAACCGCGCTGGTGCCTGGAGCAGGAAGCGGCGCAAAGTTTGGGGGTCGGGAAAGCTGGGCAAGCCGGTCAGCTACTGGAAGGTGCCATTAGAACGCAGGAATGACGCGGTCTCCAAGCGATCCAGGCCAAGGACAATAGGGTAGACCAGAGCGAGCATCATCTGGGGAACTGTATATCGACAGTTACGTCGGGGATAGACAAGATGGCGGGCAAGAAAATCGCGGAATTGCAGCACTCGGAGAAATTCGTGAAAGAAATAGGCGCCGCCAAAATGCGTCAAGCCCGTGTGGTTACAGGCGATTTTGAGGTTTCTGGGCGATCTTCGCATCCTGAGACTTACCTAACCAAAAGTGAGGTAAGGCTCAGAGTAGCAAAAACCGTGGGGAACACTGATAAACAGAGCCACCGGCGCATTTCAGAAATCCGAGAATGCGCCGGATCCAGGTATCAGGGCCCGACTTTAGTCGGGCCGTAAGCAATCTTTCATGCAACCCACTCGACAGCAGCCAATCCAATCAGTCACCGTCGTAGGCGGCGGCCTTGCGGGACTTGCCGCGGCATGCGCGCTCGCCGAGGCGGGCTACACAGTGCGCCTGCTCGAAATGCGGCCCTATCTTGGCGGCCGCGCTTCCTCATATGAGCATCCCGGAACCGGAGAGGTGATCGACAACTGCCAGCATGTGCTGCTGGGCCACTGCACCAACCTGGTGAACTTATACCAGCGGCTTGGAGTGGACGGCGCCATTCGCTGGTTCGACCGCATGACTTTCCTCGAACCTGGCGGCCGGAGAAGTGTGCTTGAAGCTTCGTCTTTGCCGGCGCCCTTCCACACCATGCCTGCATTCTTGCGCGCGCCAGCCTTCTCGCTCGCTGACAAACTGGCGATCAGCCGCGGCTTGAGCGCGCTGGCGAAGCCTATCGCAGATGATTCCGGAGAGAGCTTCGCCGAATGGCTAACCAGGCATGGGCAAACACTTGGAGCCGTCGCGCGCTTTTGGAAGCCGGTGATGGTCAGCGCGCTCAATGAAGACCTGGACCGCATGTCGGTGCGCTACGCGGGCCAGGTGGTGCGTTTGTCCCTATTGCGCTCGGCGGCCGCAGGCCGCATGGGCGTGCCGGCAATTCCCCTCAGCGAGTTGTATAGCCGGGCCGCCGATTATATTCGAGCGCGGGGCGGGCAGGTGCACTTGCGCTCGGCCGCCCAGGGCCTTTGCTGGCAGGAGTCTGACCGGCAGTGGACAGTCGCCACCCAGGCGCAGAGTTTTTTGAGCGACGCCGTGATTCTCGCTCTGCCGTTTGAAGGCCTGCGCAAGCTGCTGCCAGCGTTGCCGCAGAATCCCCAGGCGGAGCAGTTGGCCGCGAACGTGGCTTTCTTCGAGCACTCTCCGATCACCGGAATTCATCTTTGGTTCGACCGCCAGATCACCGATCTGGAACATGCCATTTTGCTCGACCGGACCATACAGTGGATGTTTCACAAATCACTTCTGCAGCCGGAGAAACGCGGCGCAGATAAAGGAAGCTATGTCGAGCTAGTGGTCAGCGCATCCAAATCGATGGTCGAGATGCAGCGCCAGGAGATCGTCGATCTGGCGCTCGGGGAACTGGCCGAATTCTTTCCCGCCGTAAGCCAGGCTCAGTTGCGCAAGGCTGCGGTGGTCAAGGAGGTGCGCGCAACTTACTCCATACGCCCTGGGCTCGATATGCTGCGGCCTGGAGCCATCAGCCCGTGGCCGCGCATTTTCCTGGCAGGTGATTGGACCCACACGGAATGGCCGGCCACCATGGAGGGCGCAGTGCGCAGCGGCTACTTGAGCGCCCAAGCTCTGAGTGATGCGGCAGGGAAGCCCTCCCGCTTCCTTGTCCCCGACCTGCCGCCAACCGGGCTGATGCGCCTGCTCAAGCAGTAGCTCAGTTTTTCTCAAGCAGTTGTGGCTTCCCACCCTTGATTTGCGGAGGTTTTAGAATCCATACTGAACCTTGCGCCCCAAACGGCCGCCTATGTTATAGAATCCCCCCGGCCTGCATCCAACCCACTGTACAGAAGGAGGAAAGACATGCAAGCAGCTTGTACGCATCTGGATCAGATTCGCCCGGTAACTCCGCATACTCCTCAAGGTTGTGAGGAGTGCCTGAAGACGGGCAGCGACTGGGTTCACCTGCGCTTGTGCCTGGAGTGCGGTCACGTCGGATGTTGCGACTCTTCTCCCAACAAGCACGCAACCAAACACTTCCATCGCACCAAACATCCGGTCATGCGATCGTTCGAGCCCGGTGAAACCTGGGGCTGGTGCTACGTCGACGAGGTCGAGTTGGACAATCTAGTCTGAAGAGAGAGAGCCTCGTTCCTGACGGCGCAGAGTGTTGTGCCGTCTTTGCTTTTCTTTCTGTCATTCCCCCCATCGAAAATTGTGGAATCAAAACCAACAAGTATTCCGCAGGAATCCCATTCACCCACAATTCAACTTGGATTGACGAGAAGTTAACCCCGGCAGCGCCAACTACTGGAGGTTCTTCTCTGCGAACAATTGTTCCAATCTAACTGCATTTGAGGGGGTTCTATGAATAAGACAGCTACCGGGCGTGCGCTTGCGATGTGCGCAGCTCTTTTCTTCTCCGCGTGCGCCGTCCTGCCCGCGGCGGCCCAACAGTCCTCCGGTCCCAAAGCCCAAAAGGGATATCAAGTCAGCGTCTTCACCCAGGGGATTGCCGGAAAGTACACCGAGCCGGATTCGATTACGGTGTTGGACGGCAATGTGTACATCGGCTACGGAGATGGCATTCTGCCGGATGGTAGCGATGGAAAGACCAGCAACATTATCGAATATACGAAAGGCGGCCAGATGGGACACGTGTATACCGTGGTAGGCCACAATGATGGACTCAAGGCCGTTCGGGGCACGCACCTGCTGGTGGCTATTCAAAACGAAGATGCTAATCCGAATGTGGTGGTCATCGACACCTCGTCGGGAACCCAGACGGTTTATAGCTTCGCCGCCAAGCCGGCACATGGCGGCGGGTACGACGACCTGGTGATCCGCAAAGGCAAAGTCTACTTCAGCGCCTCCAATCCGGCCTACAACCCCAATAACGAACCGGCTATTGTCCAGGCTACGCTGAGCGGAAACCTCATCGCGGTCACGCCGGTGCTGGAAGGAAATGCCGCCGCCACGAATGTCGTTACCGGCGACAGCGTCACGCTCAACCTGCAGGATCCCGATTCCATGACGCTCGACCCCCAGGGCGACCTTTTCATGACCAGCCAGGCGGATGCGGAGCTGATCGTTGTGCGCAAGCCCGGGACGCAGGATCAAAGCGTTTTGCAGATTCCGCTGACCTCACCCTATGGCTCGGCCCAGGCGGACGATACAGTGTTCACGCCCTCCGGTGATGGCTGCATCCTGGTTTCAGACACGCCGGCGAATACCGTCTACGCGATTCGCAAAACCGAGTTTGCTCCTGGCGTCGCTTATACCGCCGCCGTAGCGGGCACGCAAGGTTTTGTCGGCCGGCTCGACCTTGACTTCGGACTGCTCACCCCGGTGGTAACCGGAATGCAGAGCCCGCATGGCATGGCGTTTGTGAAGACCAAGGACGACGGCTCAGCTTATGACCAGGCGGAAGACGCGTGTCAGCGGGTGTTCTCTCAACAGTAAGAGCCAACGCGGCGCTGGGATCCCACGTCCGAAAATCCGGACGTGGGATGAAAATCGGGTTGAGGAAGGCTTGGTTGGCAATTACACCTACCTTTGTCATCTCGACCGGAGCGCAGCGGAGTGGAGAGATCTGCGGTTTCCCACATCTGACGCAAAGAGCGCGTCAGATATGGGGCACTCCCGCATTTGTGAGACGGAGAGGTTCAAAAACAAGAGCCAATCGGCTTTTCAACTCAAGCCTTCAGCAAAGCCACACCGCAGCAGACGAAGACGGCCGCGATCCAGCGTCTGCGGTCCACATTCTCCCCCAGAAAACATTTGGCGGCAACGGCGTTGCTTACAAAGGTGAGGGAACCGGCAGCCGGGGCGATCAGGCTCACATCGGCGTGGCTTAGCGCGAAGAGCAGGGAGAAGAAGCTGAGGGCCATGCAG
Source organism: uncultured Acidobacteriaceae bacterium (assembly GCA_963705665.1). Lineage (GTDB taxonomy): Bacteria > Acidobacteriota > Terriglobia > Terriglobales > Acidobacteriaceae > PALSA-350. The sequence goes on from CAVPKQ010000052.1 coordinate 527,574, forward strand.
GTAACGCCACCAAGGAAGCGGCTGCTGCCGAGCACCGCGGCAATCGCGCCAGACAGTCCGCGGGCCGCTCTAATCTCGTCAAGGTCGCCGATCTTGCGCATGGCCGCGGCCATCAGCACATCTCCCGCGGTAGCTGTCAGGACGATGGCAGCCACCATGGCGGCGATCGCCCAACCTGAACTCATGCTCATCGCGCCACGCTCCCTGTTTCCTGCCGGGCATTGGCAATCTCCCGGGGCGTGTACGCAGGACCCAGAGCGACGAAGCCCACACCCGCCATAATGAGCAGAACCCCTATCCAACGCGCCACCGAGATTTGCTCGTGCAGCCAGAACTTCGAGAGCACGGCAACCACCGCGTAACCCAGCGATGTGGCGGGCAGCACGAATGTCAGGTCGGCCCAGGAGAGCGCCGTAAGATAGGAGGCGAAGAAGCCGAGCAGGAGCACGATACCGCCCACAACCCAGGGAGTGCGAAGCGCGGTAATCAATAATCCGAGATGGGAAACAGGTACAGGGCCTAGCCGCTTCATGCCAACGTCCAGGAACGTATCTCCAAAGGCGCCAGTGAGGGTGACCACGGCCAGAATCAGATACCTATTGAAGCTCATCGTGTATCGATTCATTGGAGCAATGTCTCAAAGGAAAAAGGCGGTCAGCAGGTTGGGCTGACCGCCCTCTGTCGCGATCAGAACGATCAGGCACCCGCTTTGACTGGAGGCGGGTTGGTGCGCGCCGCAAGCTGCTTGCTGTCCGCTACCACCTTGTTGCGTTGGGAGCGGAGCTTCATGAACGACTTGGCTTCGACGTAGAGCCGCTTGAGGTCGCGATTGACCACGGCCTTGCTCACGATGCGCCAAGCCGCCTTGGGGCGGAAATAATACTCGTCGTAAAAACGGTGCACCATCTCGAGGACGTACTCTTTCGGCAGTCCTGGGTATTCGATATGGGCAAGCTGGTGGCCTTCCTCATCGACCATCGCGCCGTTGTTAACAATGAAGCCATTCTGCTTGGCGAACTCGTAAAACTCCGTGCCCGGATAGGCGTGCGCGATCGACACCTGAATGGTCTCGACGTCCAGGCCTTTCGCGAAATTGATGGTGTTGCGGATCGACTCCCGCGTCTCGCCGGGCAGGCCAAGAATAAAGTCGCCATGAATGGTAAGGCCCAGCTCGTGGCAGTCTCGGCAAAGTCGCGAGCCCGCTCCACCGTCGCGCCCTTCTTGATGTTCTTGAGAATCTGCGGATCGCCGGATTCAAAACCGACGATCAGGAGGCGGCATCCCGCCTCGCGCATGGCTTTCAAAGTTTCCCGATCCGTGGTGACGCGTGAGGTACAGGACCAGATAAGTCCCAGCGGCTTAAGCTTTTGACACAATTCGACGGTCCGTGCCTTCTGGATGTTGAAGGTGTCGTCGTCGAAGAAGAACTCCTTCACTTCGGGAAAGATCTTCTTGGCGTGCGCCATCTCAGCGGCTACATCGTCGGTCGATCGTTTGCGCCAGGCATGTCCGCTGAGCGTCTGCGGCCAAAGGCAAAAGGTACACTGCGCCGGACACCCTCGGGTCGAATAGAGAGACACATAAGGGTGAAGAAGGAAGGGCACGTTGTAGCGCGTCACGTCCATGTCGCGCTTGTAGATGTTCGTCACCCAGGGCATCGCATCGAGGTTTTCCACCTGCGGCCGATCGGGATTGTGAACGATCTTGCCGTTGCTGCGATAGCTGATGCCGAGGATTTCATTGAGCGGCTTGCCTTGCGCGAACTCGACGACGGAAAAATCGAACTCGCGGCGGCAGACAAAGTCGAGCACTGGACATTCAGTGAGGGCGCGATCGGGCGAGGTTGTGACCGGCGGCCCGACAAAGGCAATCTTGATCTGCGGGTTAGCCGCCTTGATGGCTTCCGCCAGCTTTTGATCGCCTGTCCATCCCGGCGTGCTGGTGAACAAAACCAGAAACTCGTAGCTCTTCGCGATTTCGATGGTCTCTTGCGCGGAGACGTGATGCGGCGGCGCATCCAAGAGCCGCGAGCCTTCCAGCAAGCCTGCGGGATAGGCAAGCCAAACGGGATACCAGTAGGATTCGATCTCGCGTGTGGCGGGCCAGCGTGAACTGGCGCCGCCGTCAAAATTCTCAAAAGAGGGCGGGTTTAAAAGTAATGTCTTCAGAGGCATGGCGTTCTCTAAGTCTAACAGTTCAAGCCGTTCGAGGCTGCAATCCCGGTATTCAAGCTGATACTAATTGTCAGCATTCGCACTACCGGATAATATCCAGTAGTTCGATGTCGCTTGGGCCTAAGAGGGTTCTCAGGTTTGCCTTAAAAGACGTTCTTAAGGTTTAACTTGTAGATTCGACTTGGCCCACTCCTCGATCTGGCCCAGGGAACGCAGCAAGCCCAATTGTGCTCTGGTCAGTTGAAACTTGGCGTCGAGCATGTCTATATAGCGGACGCGCTCGTTGATCTGCGCCAGTTCTTCGTCTTTCGGCGCCAGCGGAGCCGCGTTGGGATTGGCGCTGCCCGACTGGAGTTGCGTCTTCACCGCGTCCAGTTGATCCCGCGCCAGCTCGTTCTGCAATTGCGCCACGTTCTCCTGAGCGGTAAGCTCGGCAAGGCTCTTTTGCAATTCCAGCGTCTGCTCGCTTGCCTGGTCGCGCAGTTGCTCGGCTTCCGCCGCGGCATGGGTAGCGTCCGCTATGGATCCCTGGGCTTTAGCTTTGCGTGATGAGTCGAACAAAGGAATGTTGATCTGCAGCCCGGCGCCGAAGTTGTTTTGTTGGAAATGCAGATAATACTGGCCATAATTGTTCAACAGATTGGAAAACAAGCCGTAATTCGCAACGAAGGTGATCAGCGGCCTGTTATTCTGGCGGCGGTCGCCAGCGGCGGTGTAGAGTTTGGACCTGGCGGCGGCATAGGCAGCTTGAACACCACTGCTATCGCGGCTGGCCGCGCTAAAATCGACATTGCTGTTCAGCGTCGGCGCGGCGGGAATGGACTTTGGCTCCGGAGTGACGTCCGCCGGCGTCAGTCCTGTCAGGTGAGCCAACTGGGCCCGCAGCAGGTCGGCGCGATCCATCAGATGGAGCCGGCTGAGGGCCGCCTGAGCACCGGTCAGGCGCGCCTGGGTGGCTCGACTCTGCTGTCCCGTCCCGCATCCACGCGCTGGTTTTCAATCTCAACCAGCCTTTGAGCGTAGCCATCCTCTTGATCCAGGGCCGCAATCTGCTGCTGTATCTTTGCCAGCTCGATATAATCCAGGGCGGTGTCAAGAATCACCTGCTGCTGCGTATCCTTCAATTGCAACCGGGCCGCTTGGAGAGACTTTCGCGCCGCCCGCATGTAATCGGGCTGGGAAAAGGAGAAGGCCAGCGACTGCGCTGTCAGGCTGAAGATCTCGGGCTGGCCCAGAGGGAACCCGTAGGTCCAGCCCACGCTTGAGCCCAGCAGGAAACTGGGCTTGTAGGCGTCCACCGCTTCTGCAACTCCGGCCTGGGCGCGCCGGACATCCGCGACACTCATGCGAACCCGGGGGCTGTTCCTGAGGGCCTGGTCGACCGCCGTGTAGAACGAAAGCTGCGCGCTCGCCACCCGGCACGCGAGCAGCGCCAATAGGCTGGCCAATACAATCTTAAAGCCGAAGGCGCTGGATGGAGCACGGCATGGGCGATATCGCTGCAGAAGCCGTCGCATGGAGAGCGCGATTACCTCACAACTTGGATTGGCACGCCTGCAGAAACAGGCGTTCCGTTGGTAGTGCCGAGGGCGACGACAGCGTGGGCCTTAAGGCCGGAGAATCTGCACCGCCGTCAGGTTGAGCGCTCCCACCTTGACCGGAACGCGATGCAAAGTATCTCCGGAAACGACATAGACATAATCGCCGCCGTTTTCGATGTGCAGAGCCTCGCGAGGGACGGTGAGGGCGTCGCGTACTTCCTCTGTAGTCACCGTCACGGTGACATTTGTATCGGGCAGCAGATCGCCGTGGGAGTCGTCGATGCTCACCAGTGCTTCGCCGACGTGTCTGGTTCCATAAGTGATCACCGTGGAAGGCAGAGCCAGGATGTGTCCATGCCACCTTTTTAACGGCTTGGCGTTCCACTCGATGATCGCGGGATTGCCCAGTTGCAAATCTCCGATCTCGGGTTCGTCAAAGTAGGCTCGCACCTGCAGTTGGGAAAGGTCGGCCAGTTCGAGCAGAGTGGCCCCCGGCTGGACGTATTCGTAACGCGAGACGGGCAGGGAATAGACGGTGCCGGCGAAAGGCGCCCGCACATTGCACTGCGATACCACCTGGGCCGCCGCTGCGTAAGCCGCCTGTGCTTCGTTGACCGCCGATCGGGCGTGCTCAAGATCGATGGCGGCGAACGGCTGGCTGTGCTGCCGTTCAAGAGATTGGAGCGTGGTATCGGCAACGGCTAGCCGCTGCTCTGCCTGCGCTACTTCACTGGGCGCGGCGGCGCCCTGCGCCGCCAGTTTTTTTACTGAAGCAAGAGCACTCGCTGCCTGATCGCGATCCAGCTTGGCGTTGGCAATGTTGCCGGCAAGCTCTAGCCGCTGCCGCTGCGATCCGCCGCTCTCGACCGCCTGGAGCGCGGCTTTGGCGCCTTGCAGAGCCGCCGAGGCTGCGGCCAATTTGGCCCGGGCGTCGGTGTCATCCAGTTGCAGCAGCAATTTGCCCGCCGGGACATGGTCTCCGGCATGAACGTAAACAGCCTTCACTACTCCCGCATCGGGCGCATGAGCCGCGAAATTATTGCGCGGCTCGACTTCTCCGTTGGTGCTGATGGTCTTGATCAAGTTTTCAACTTCACTCTCGCCCACCCGCACCGGCAGCCTTTCACGGGTCATTTGGCGAACCCCGAAAAAGATCAGAACCAGAGCGATGGCGGCGGCGATCCACACTACGGGAGTTTTGATTTTGCTGTTTCTTGGCTCTGCCATTCCACCGGACCGGGAACTAGGTGCTTAAGAGGCGTGTGCTGATGAAATTGACCCGCAAAATGTTCAGTATATAGGACGCCTGAAATACGCTTGCAATTCAAAAAATCAGCGAGTCGGCGAGATAGCGAGTCAGCACGTCGGCAAGTCAGCGGGTCTGCATGCGGGAGAGATTCAGCGGAACCGACCAAAGATAGCCCACGCAGGTGCAACAAGTTGTTTCGCTGACTTGCCGACTCGCTGACCGGCTGACTTGCTATTAAGCTATCGGCCGCGGCCAGCGTGCCTCAATGGTGGTTGAAATGCCGCCGCGAGGGCGGAAGGTCCCCTTGACCACAGCCCAGATCGGATCGCAGGCCTTCACGACGTCGGCCAAAACCTGATTAACGATATTCTCTTGAAAGATACCGAGATTACGGTAGGTGAACAGATACTCTTTTAAAGACTTCAATTCCAGGCACTGCTCGCGCGGCATGTAGCGGATGCTGATCTCGCCAAAATCCGGTAATCCCGTCTTGGGGCAGACGGAGGTAAACTCCGGATCGTCGATAACAATCTCGTAGGCGGCGAACTGGTTTTCCCAGGTTTCAATAGGTGGGAAATTGGCATCGAGCCCAGCCTTGGCGTGCTCGTCCGTATAGCGGGATATGCTCATGCTCCTATTGTAGGTCAGCGAGTCAGCCAAAAAGCGGTCAGCGAGAGTGGTCTTGCCACGAAAGCCGCGGCGACAGATGTTTTCGCTGACTTGCTGACTCGCTGACCGCTTTTTGGCTGACTCGCTGCCTCTCTGAGCTATCCTTCTCTATGCGCCGAAACGCAGCGGTCACCGCCGGTCTGGCTCTTTTTCTGCTGACCGCGCTCAATCTGTTCAATTTTATCGACCGCTATGTGCTTCCCGGGGTGCAGCCTCTGATACAGAAGCAATTCGCGGTCAGCGATGCGCGCATGGGCACGCTTACATCGGCCTTCTTCCTTACCTATATGCTGGTCGCGCCGCTGACCGGGTGGTTGGGCGATCATATGCCGCGCAAGCCCCTGATCGTGGCAGGCGCGTTGCTATGGAGCGCGGCCACGTTGCTTACCGCCGCCGTCCATAGCTATCAATCCTTATTGCTGCGGCACGCGGTTGTCGGCATCGGCGAGGCCACATTCAGCATCTTCGCACCCGCACTGCTGGCGGACTTCTATCCCGAAATCGACCGCAACCGGATCCTAAGCATCTTCTATGTCGCCATCCCCGTGGGAGCGGCTCTCGGCTATATCACCGGTGGCGTCCTCGGCTCCCGCTATGGCTGGAAAGCCCCCTTTTATATCGCGGCGGCGCCCGGAGTATTGATCGCGATCGTCTTTATGCTCTTCATCCGCGAACCGGAGCGGGGCAGCGCGGACCAGCTTGCTCCGTCTCCCATCCGCGGCACCGTCCGGGGATTGGTCCGCAATCCCGCCTATTGGGCGGGAACGTTGGGCATGGCCTCCCTGGTCTTCTCCATGGGCGGAATCTCCGTATGGCTACCCACCTTCTTCGTTCGCTATGGCGGGTATTCACTGGCCCGGGCGAACCTGCTGATCGGCGGCATCACCATCATCGACGGCATTCTGGGAACCTGGGCGGGAGGATGGATCGCGCAGCGTTGGCTGCACCGCAATCATCGCGCTCTCTACCTGCTTTCCGCCTGGAGCGCCGTGCTCGCCATCCCCGGCGCGTTGCTGGCCTTTTTCGGACCACGGCCACTCATGCTTCCCGCAGTATTGGTGGCGGAGTTCTTCCTCTTTCTCAACACCGGCCCGTTGAACGCGGCGATCGTAAATTCCGTCGCCGCGCCTATCCGTTCGACCGCGATTGCCTTCAACCTCTTCATCATCCATGCGCTGGGCGATCTGCCCTCACCGGCCATTATCGGCAGCATCTCCGATCACAGCTCGTTGCGCGTCGGCCTCGGGGTTACCCTCTTGAGCATGGCTGTTTCGGGAACGATTTTGCTCGCCGGCGCGAGATTCGCACCGATGATCGGGGAAACCACTTCGCAATTAGCTTGACCCGGCAAAGCCGCGTGGAAGATCGCAATCTCCGCCATACTGAATGGAGATGCAGGCTTTTCACCGGATCGTCCTATGGGCCAATTGGCTGGTCGCCTTGGCATGGCTTCTGCGAGTGCTCAGCTGGCGGCGCTTGATCCGGCGCGTTCCCCACCTGACAGAGCGCGGCAGACAAGCAGGTTCGCCGGTTCTGCCCCAATTGACTGTAGTCGTGCCCGCCAGGAACGAGGCTGCGGGCATAGCCGCGACACTCGATTCCTTACTCCATGCCGAGGGTGTCTCGCTCCAGATCATCGCGGTCGACGATCGCTCGCAGGATGAAACCGGGGCCATCATGGACCGCATCGCTGCGCGGGCCGGAGCCGAGGGCAGATCGCTCAGCGTGCTGCACATTACAGAACTGCCCGCCGGCTGGTTGGGCAAGACCCATGCCATGGCCGTGGGCAGCCGCCATGCTCATTCGGAATGGCTGCTCTTCACCGACGGAGATGTTCTGTTTCGCCGCGATGCGTTGTGCCTGGCGCTGGAGTTCGCGGTGTCGAGCGGAGCGGATCATTTCGTTCTCATGCCGACTGTGACGCTCAAGACCCGCGGCGAGCGCATGATGCTGGCCTTTATCCACGTGATGGTCATTTGGGCGTTACGTCTGTGGCGCGTGCCGGACGCGCAGGCCCGGCAGGACACCATTGGCCTGGGAGCCTTCAACTTGATCCGGCGCGAGGTGTATGACGATCTCGGCGGATGGGAGTCTCTACGCATGGAGGTGGTCGAAGATCTCGCTCTCGGGCGATTAGTCAAGCGCCGCGGCTTTGCCCAGCGGGTTGCGTTTGGTCCCGGTCTGATCAGCGTCCGCTGGGCGCAAGGCGCGCTCGGCGTGGTTGAGAATCTTTCCAAAAACCTGTTCGCCATCTTCCGGTTCCGGACGGCGTTGCTGCTTGGCTTCGTCCCGGTATTTATCATGTTCACGCTATTTCCGTTGATCGCCTGGCTTGCCGGAGCGGCTTCATGCGCGGCGACCTGCATCACGCTGACCGCCCTCTGGCTCGCCTATCGCAGCCAGGCCAGGTATCAACCTTTCCACGCGCGGGAGATGATTTTGTTTCCAGTCGCCAGCGCACTCATGCTCTATGCGCTGCTGCGCTCGATGCTGCTTGCGCTTTGGCGGGGCGGCGTCTCGTGGCGCGGAACCTTCTATTCTCTGAGCGAGCTGCGCCGGCAGAGGAGAAGTTAACAGGAATGTCCGCTCTGCCATCGGTTGTGATCTGTTTGAAGTGTGGATCCAAAATCACCAGAATCGAGGATGCCCCATCCTTCGCACGGCGCCGTTCCGTGCGAAGGGTGGGAGACCAGTGCGCCGGGATAAACCGGCATGAAGCAGAGAATGGAAAATTCTTACGAGGAAGGAGTAGCGAACCACTCGGCCCCGAGTTTTGCGTAGTGCACCGTGAGGTGTAAGACGAAGCGTAAACAGGGGAATAGGTGGGCTGGGTATCGAGCTTCGAAAACACCAAATCAGGATGCCGACGCTGTTGGTCTAGCGGAAGGCAACATGGGCAGAGGCGCAAGCGCGAGTCTCTGTTCAGTCCTGCGTAGTCGTAGACCCCAGACACGCCTAGACACTTCATGCACGAGAACCGGGAGACCTCGGAGGCTTCTGCGGTTGCAGCCGACCACAGGACGGCGGGAGAAGGCCCAGGCCCGTACGGCCCGCATGTACGCCTGCGAGGAGTCGGACAGTGGCGTAGTACCAATGAATCACTCGAACAAAGACGGGAAACCGAGGGCGGAGAGTGAGGAGGGAAGGCTGCTGATCGGGGAGAACAACCGCAAATCGAGCACGCCTCGACACCGAGCGAGACCAGCGTGTTCCATCGATGGGCGGCTGTGCGGCAAGCATTACTGCCGTTACTCATCTTCGATAAGAGCCGTATGCGCTAATGAGCGCTCGTACGGATCTGTGCGGGGGGTACCAGGCGACTGGTATCCCTACCGCGACCAAATGTTTTATGTCCATTACCGGAACCAAACTGTGAAATCGGCGCGGCAACCTCTATCGACCCAAAGATTATTGCGGTCAAACCCCCAGGTGCGTCCCTGTATGCACGCAGAGCCGGAGATTTGCCGCGTAAGTTGAGGCTCTCGCAATTTGCCCGTTTACCGGACAGCGGACGCGGTTCATGTTGCCGGAGGAACAGCGCACCACCTGGCTCGCGCCGCCAGGACCCCCAGGCCGCCCAGGTCCCCGGCCGCCGATGAGCTGAAAGTCGGCGCGGCAGCCGCGATCCACCCAGATGCTGTTGCCTTGGATTCCCCAGGTTCTTCCTCGGACGCAGGGAGAACCGCTCCTCTGATTGACCAGACGAGCGTCCCTGAAGGGGCCCATGTCGCAGAAATGCCGCTTCATGTCGTTGGATGAACAGGTCTTGATGTTCTGTGCGAACAGCGCCGGTACGAAGATGAGCAGAAGCAGAAACGTGAACAGACTCGCGCTACGCCGGTAATCCATCGTTCTATCCTCCTGTATTTTTTGAGAGAGGTTCCACGCTGGACGAGAAGCTCACTCATGTCTCTATACCAAATTCAGAGGTAAGAGGCTATAGAATTGCGACATGTTACTGGAAGGACTGCTTCCTCCTCTGACCAGCTGCTTTTACGGCGACGGGCGGCTCAATTGGCGCAAGCTCGAACAGAATGTCGAACGCTACTCGCGGACACCGTTGAACGGATTCACTCTTCTGGGCTCGACCGGCGAGGCCATTATGTTGAGCGACGATGAATCGCGGGAGACTCTGCGCGTCGCCCGCGCCGCAGCCGCGCCGGAGAAGGTCTTGCTGGCCGGCGTAGGCCGGGAGAGCGTGATTGAGACCCTGCGCCTGGCCGAATATGCTGGTCAACTCGATTACGATGCAGTCCTGGTGCGCACTCCGCACTTCTATCGCCCGCAGATGCAACCGCTCGAGATGCTGACCTTCTACCAGACGGTCGCCGACCGCTCGCCCTTGCCTGTGGTGCTCTACAGCGTGCCCGCCTACACGGCATACGATCTGCCGGTTGCCGTAGTTTCCGAGTTGGCCCAGCACCCCAATATCATCGGAATGAAGGAATCGAGCGGCAAGGTGGAGCGCATTGCGCAGATCGCAGAGGCCACTCGCGGAGCCAAAAAGCGCACCGTGACAGTGACACCTGTGTTCGCCGCGGTTACCGCCAGGATGATGGCCGGCGCACAAACGGGAGAAGACCCGAGCTTGGTAAGCGCGGATCGGCTCACTAACGGCGCAAAGACGATTGTGGCCGCCCGGCCCTCATTGCAGACACGCAGTAAAGAAGTGGGTTTTCAGGTGCTCACTGCCTCCGCGCAGACCCTCTATCCCTGTCTGGAAGCCGGGGCTGTGGGCGCTGTTGTCGCCATGGCGGTTTTTGCCCCGCAGGCCGTGCATGAAATCTACACAGCATGGAAAGACAAGGATGCCGCCTTGGCTGCGGAGAAGCAGCAGCGGGTCGACCGCGCGGCCCAGGAGATCTGCTCAGGCATGGGCATTCCCGGCATCAAGTACTCCATGGACCTGAACGGCTACTATGGCGGCTGCGCGCGCATGCCATTGTTGCCCTTAACGGCGGACCAGCGGATGAAGGCCGAAGAGCTGCTGCGCGATATCCGCAACTGATGAAGACCTTCTCCATCGGCGTCGATCTGGGCGGCACCAACTTGCGGGTTGCCGCCTTCACCTCGGATTACCGGCGTATCGGGCAAAGCGCAATCGCCACACGGGTTTCGGCCGGCCCTGAAGAAGTAGCGCGGGATATATGCGGGGAGATAAGAAAGCTACTTCTGATTTGCGCCGATCAAGGCAAATTGCAAGGCATTGGCGTCGGTTCTCCCGGTCCCATCGAGTTGCCCCAGGGCAAGCTGGGGGCACCCCCGAACCTTCCCGGCTTTGCCGGCTTCGAATTGAAAAAGAGCCTGGAAGCAATGCTTGAACTGCCGGTTTACGTGGAGCACGATACCAACGCGGCGGCTCTGGCTGAATGCTTGAGAGGGGCGGGGAAGCAGCACCAGGCGGACTCGCTATGCATGCTCACGCTAGGCACGGGGGTGGGTGGCGGCATCCTGCTGGGCGGCAAGATATGGCACGGCGCCCATGGGATGGCCGGCGAGGTTGGACATATTCCTCTATTTCCCGATGGCGCGCTCTGTTCCTGCGGCGGCCGCGGTTGTCTGGAACTCTATGCCTCGGCCACCGGCATAAGGCGCATGGCGGCGGAGATGGCGATCGCCGGACATGCGCATGAAATGGCCCGGCTTTTGGACGGAGATGCAGCCATGGTTACATTTGAGCTGGCGCGCCTGGCCGGATGCGGCGACGCTCCGGCCAAGCGGCTCTTCGTTGAGGTAGGCCGCTGTTTGGGCATCGGTCTCGCCACTTTGATCAATACCCTAAACCTGCCGCTCTACGTAATCGGCGGCGGAGTGGCAAATGCCTGGCATCTGTTTGCTCCGGCGATGATGGAAACGCTGGCCCAATTCAGCTACGTCTATCGTCTGACCGCCTCCAACGGCCGCACCCTTATCGTGCCCGCCATGCTGGGTTCAGAGGCAGGTTTACTGGGGGCAGCCATGCTCCCGTATTCCAACTAGCTGCATAGCGGAGAGTGCAACAAAAACGGCGCTCCAGAAAGTCCTGGCTGCCTCATATTTGCTCGCGCTCCCGCGTCGGAGATGGAATACGAATACCACGACGCTTAATGGCGTCGGAGCGATCTTGCTGCAATCACATGTCGCCCAGCGCTCCCTGCATGAGCGCGTCCACATCGCGGATCAGTGCCGGAATACTGGTCTGCACGATGTCCCAAACCAGCCGATCGTCCACCTCGGCGTAGGCATGGACAAGGATGTTGCGGAAGGCGATGATGCTGCGGTACTCGCTTATTCGTGCAGCAAGCGTGGCATCCAGCCGGAGGAGTTGTGACATTGCTTCGCCAACGATTCCAAATGCCCTCTCGACTGCAAGGCGAAGCATCGCCTCGCGCTGGTAATCGGCGAAATCCTTACCCGCGGTGAATTGCGCGACCAAACTAGCCGCCTGTTGGATATCGTAGAGATACTTTTTGGCTTCAAGCCGCATAGAGCAGGGCTTTGTTCCGATCTACGCTCTGGCGGAAATAAGGGTTCCTTATGGCCGAGCCGATGACTAAGTCTACGGGCCTCCCTAGAAGCTTCTCCAGCGCTTCGGCGAGACCAAAATAGTTGCTGGCATACGCTCCAGCAGGCACTGGCCCGAACTCAACCAGAAAATCGAAGTCACTGCGCTCAGGATCGAACTCTGCCAGCAGAGCTGAACCGAACAGCTCCAGTCGCCGCACATGAAATCTGCGGCACAAATCGCGCACCTCCAATGCATGGCCGGCAATTGCTGGAATCATGGGTTTAACTCTCCATTTCTACAATAGCCCAGGGTCTCAAAGTATTCACAAAATATGATCATTTTGCTCATGTGCTCGGGTCCTTCACGGCTGGGGAGAAACTCTGTAGAAAGCGTTTCGGGGGAATCCCAATGATTCGAAGTGAAATTTAACTTCAGTCCAGTGAAAAACAATTCCATCTTGAAATGGGCTTTGACCCCGGGATTTCCGGCTCCAGCGCTAAAGCGCAGGATCAATCCAAGCTGTCCCGGTACTCCGGAGTGTTCCTCCCGCACCATGATGCGGGAGTTGCACCCAAATGACTTATAATGAAATTTGAGCGGGTAAAGAGGCTGCATCAGCCTTGGTCAATATCGATCGTCCTGCTCAGTCTCTTAGGGGGAGGAATCTCGGCCACATGGCGACAGGAGAAGTTGCCGTGGGCGTATCCGGAGCAGGTAGCGCAACGGAAGGCTCAGCGGCGCCGCAGCATCTCGCATCCAAGTCGATCACAAATGACTTCAGCATCCAGGTAGCGACAGTCAACGGGTCGGGCTCGCAGTCGGCCAACCTCGTATTGCTCAAGAGCGTCTTCGCCATGGGCATCCCGGTAAGCGGCAAGAATCTATTTCCCTCCAATATCGCCGGCTTGCCAACCTGGTATACGATCCGCGCCAGCAAAGAGGGATATGTCGCGCGCAAGAAAGAGATCGATCTGCTGGTCGCCATGAATCCGGAAACGGCGCGCGAAGACATCCTCTCGCTGCCCAAAGGCGCGGCCGCCATCTACGACGAGGCGCTTGACCTCAAGCAATATCGCAAGGACGTGATCTGCTACCCCGTGCCTTTCGACAAGATCACTGCCGCCGTGTGTCCCGAAGCCAAGTTGCGCAAGCTGGTCAGGAACATGGTCTACGTTGGCGTAGTGGCGCAGTTGATCTCCATGGATATGGAGGTAGTGGAGGCTGCTGTACGGCGTCAGTTTGCGCGCAAGCAGAAGGCCGCCGATCTGAACTGGAACGCGGTTAAGGCGGGACACGAATATGCCGTCCGATCGCTGACCAAGCAGGATCCCTTTGTGCTGGAGCGGATGCACGCAACGGAAGGGCAAATCATCATTGACGGCAATTCCGCGACTGCTCTGGGGGCGATGTTCGCCGGGGTCACGGTTGTTACCTGGTATCCCATCACACCCTCCTCGTCAGTGGTTGAGAACCTGATCGATTATTTAGGCAAGTACCGCGTGGACGAGGACGGTAAGGCCACCTTCGCAGTGGTGCAGGCGGAAGACGAGCTGGCCGCTATCGGCATGGTGCTGGGCGCCAGTTGGGCGGGAGCCCGCTCCATGACTGCGACCTCGGGGCCCGGCATCTCCCTCATGTCGGAGTTTGCCGGTTTAGGCTATTTCGCTGAATTGCCGGGCGTAATCTTCGATATTCAACGGGTAGGGCCTTCCACCGGCATGCCCACTCGCACCATGCAAGGGGACCTGCTCTCCGTCGCCTACCTGTCGCACGGCGATACCAAGCATGTGATGTTGCTGCCCGCCTCGGTCGAGGAGTGCTACAAGTTCGCGATCGAGGCATTCGACCTTGCCGAACAGTTGCAGACGCCGGTCTTCATTCTCTCCGATCTGGATTTAGGCATGAACAACTGGATGTCCAAGCCATTTACTTATCCGGAGAAGCCGTTGAATCGCGGCAAGGTACTTTCCAAGGAAGATCTGGACCGGCTAGGCGGATTCGCCCGCTATAAGGATGTCGATGGGGACGCTATTCCGTACCGCACGCTGCCCGGAAACGAACATCCTCTGGCGGCTTATTTCACCCGCGGCAGCGGCCACAATGAGAAGGGAATCTATACCGAGCGACCCGACGACTACCAGAACCTGATGGAGCGGCTGGCGCGGAAATTCGAGACGGCGCGCACGCTGGTTCCCCCGGCGGAAGTGGTCGAGACGGGAAAGTCCAAGATAGGGTTGATCGCCTTCGGAACTTCGGATTTCGCCGTGCGCGAGAGCCGCGATCAACTGAAGAAGGAATATGGAGTGGAAACAGATTATCTGCGCCTGCGCGCCTTTCCTTTTTCACCCGAAGTGCAGGCCTTTGTCTCCGCACATGAGCGCGTCTATGTGATCGAGCAAAACCGCGATGGGCAGATGCTGAGCCTGCTCAAGCTCGATCTTCCAGCCGGCGAAATCCCCAAGCTGAGGAGCGTGCGCCACTTCAACGGCTTGCCTATCGATGCGCGTTCCGTGACCGACGAGCTGGTTTTGCAGGAGGAGATCTAAATGGCGACCACAGTACAAAATCCAACAGCCCCCGCCCCCGGTCCGAAGACCAACCGTCTTGGCTTGCAAGTCATCGATTATCGCGGCGGCAAGACTACGCTTTGCGCGGGCTGTGGGCACAATGCAATCTCCGAGCGCATTATCGACGCCATGTATCAGATGGGAGTTCAGCCGGAGCGCGTGATGAAGCTCTCCGGAATAGGATGCTCGTCGAAGACTCCGGCCTATTTCATGAATCGCGCGCACAGCTTCAATAGCGTGCATGGGCGCATGCCTTCTGTTGCCACCGGCGCGCTGCTGGCGAACCGCTCCATGCTAGGCCTGGGCGTGAGCGGAGATGGAGATACAGCTTCCATCGGCTTTGGACAATTCGCCCACCTCATGCGCCGCAATTTGCCTCTCATCTACATCATTGAAGACAACGGCGTCTACGGGCTGACCAAAGGACAGTTTTCCGCCACTGCCGATGTAGGTTCCAAGCTAAAGACGGGCGTGATCAACGACCTGCCGCCGATTGACACCTGCGCGGTAGCCATTGAGCTGGGCGCGACCTTCGTAGGCCGCTCCTTCTCCGGCGATAAGCAGCAGTTGTTGACCATGCTCAAGGCGGCGATTGCCCACAACGGCACGGTCATGCTCAACATCGTCTCGCCCTGCGTTACATTCAACGATCACGAGGGCTCAACCAAGAGCTACAGGTACATGCAGGAGCATGAGGAGGCGATCACCGAGATCGGGTTTGTGCCCCATTTTGAAGAGATCGACGTCGAGTACGATCCCGGTTCGACCTATGAGGTCGAGATGCACGACGGATCGCACCTCAGATTGCGCAAGCTGCATGAGAACTACGATCCAATCGACCGGGTCGCCGCCGTCAAGCTGCTTATGGAATCCGAGCAACGAGGCGAGATTCTCACCGGCGTCTTCTATGTCGACACCAAGCGGCCCAGCTTTACGGAGTTACTCAATCTGGTCGCCGAACCGTTGGCCACCCTTCCCCAAGCCCGCGTCCGCCCTCCACGGCACGTCTTGGACGAAGTCATGAAACATCATCTGTAAGGTATTGACCGTAAGGTATTGACGACTCTTCATTTCTGGTGCAGAACCGGGTGCCTCGGGTTCGCGCAGCTAGTTTGGGTCTTTTCTCTGAACTCGAGGCAACTGTCCATTGAGATTCTGTGGAATCCCAGGTCCCAGAATCGGGACCTGGGGCACCCAGGATTTGCTGAAACCAACAAGCTTCAAGAACCAAAGCCGCCATCGAAGCCGGTCTTCTTTTGTTGGTCAAGAGTCATTCTCAAGCCGCTATCCGCGAGCTTCAAGGGAAGGTGCTCTGGGAAGGCGACCCGAACAAATCCAGGCTGGATCGCCTCCTTGAGTAGCTTCGCGTCGTCCATCCGCAGCGCGCAGTTACTTTTTAACTGCATTTTTGGGTCTGCCGTTACTACTTGCCTGAGTGAATTTTCTTCTTGGCTGCCCTAAAAGTTGTATGATCACAACGATTTCACTGTGTGATTCGAGGGACAGCATGCGTAGAACTTTCCTCCATGGCTTGTATTTGGCGGTGATCGCCGCCAGCACGATTGCACTCGCCAGCGACAATCTATCGGAGACCAGGGTTCCCCAGAACGCCGTTCCGCCTGAACTCAGCCGGATGGACGTCTGGATCGGCCATTGGGAGTCCCAGACCCGGGTGCTGAACACTCCATACAGCCACGCGGCCTCAGTCTCATCGGAAATGACCTGCTCCTGGTCTCCCCACCATGGCTTTATTCTGTGCGAACACGTTATGCACGGGATTGACGGGACTACCAACAGCTTGTCGGTGTACACCTACGACGAACACGACAAGGCTTACAAATTCTTCGGGGTGGAGAAGGACTCTTCTCCTCGCGAGGTTCCGATGGAAGTGAATGGAAATGTCTGGAGCTTCGGCACCGAAGTAAAGAGCCAGGATAAGACGATCATGTTCCTAACCACGGATGAGTTCGTATCCGGCGCCAGCATGCGCTTCCGCACGGAATTCAGCGATGACAATGGACAGCACTGGAAAGAGATGAACCAGGGTGAGCTAACCAAGATCAGCTAAAGGGTTCTCATTTTTGGTGAAGCCGCAGATCTCTCCACTCGAAAATCATTTTGGAATCGCCGTTCCGCTCTCATCCTTTGTGGTCTCCCACCCTAGATCTGTTTGAAGCATCGAACCAAAACCGCCACCAATCCTGGGTGCCCCATCCTTCGCACGGCGCTGTTTCGTGCGAAGGGTGGGAGACCAGTGCGCCGGGATAAACCGGCATGAAGCAGAGAATGGAAAATTCTTACGAGGAAGGAGTAGCGAACCACTCGGCCCCGAGTTTTGCGTAGTGCACCGTGAGGTGTAAGACGAAGCGTAAACAGGGGAATAGGTGGGCTGGGTATCGAGCTTCGAAAACACCAAATCAGGATGCCGACGCTGTTGGTCTAGCGGAAGGCAACATGGGCAGAGGCGCAAGCGCGAGTCTCTGTTCAGTCCTGCGTAGTCGTAGACCCCAGACACGCCTAGACACTTCATGCACGAGAACCGGGAGACCTCGGAGGCTTCTGCGGTTGCAGCCGACCACAGGACGGCGGGAGAAGGCCCAGGCCGTACGGCCCGCATGTACGCCTGCGAGGAGTCGGACAGTGGCGTAGTACCAATGAATCACTCGAACAAAGACGGGAAACCGAGGGCGGAGAGTGAGGAGGGAAGGCTGCTGATCGGGGAGAACAACCGCAAATCGAGCACGCCTCGACACCGAGCGAGACCAGCGTGTTCCATCGATGGGCGGCTGTGCGGCAAGCATTACTGCCGTTACTCATCTTCGATAAGAGCCGTATGCGCTAATGAGCGCTCGTACGGATCTGTGCGGGGGGTACCAGGCGACTGGTATCCCTACCGCGACCAAATATATGCCAACCCAGCCTTCCTCAACCTTTAGTAAGCTGGTGATGCGAGATAATCTCAGCGGAGACGATAGAAAAAGCCTGATACACGCGACCCCTGGAGACCTTGAGCCGCCGATGAACGTGTACAACGCCAAGCCGAAGGTCGTGCCTGCTCCGATACCGGTCTTTCACCAGGAGAGTATTCTTTGAGCTATTCCGCTTTTTCGCGAGTCGCCATCATGATCGCAGTGATGACGGCTGCGTCAGCGGACGCCGGCCTTCGAAAACCTGTCTTCGCGTACACCGGGCTGTCAAATGACAGCACTGCAGACCGGGCGGACATCCCCGACGAACCGTCCATCCCCCTAGCTGCAGGGGACCTCAACCGGGATGGAATTGCCGACTTGGTCGAGGCGACGGTGGACAGCAAAGACTCCAATCAGCATTTTCTAGCTGTCCTGCTTGGCCAGGCAGATGGCAAATTCAAGAGCCCGGTTTCCAAATATCTGATTGGCAGGAATCCCCGTGCATTGGTTGTCGGCGACTTCAATGGGGACGGTAACCCCGACGTGCTTGTGGGAGATGACGACGGCACTCTTTTGGAGTTCCTTGGCGACGGCAGGGGCAAGTTGGTTGATACAGGCAACATTGCTACGCTTGGGTCGGTAACATCTATGGCGACTGGCCACTTCACTCACGATGGCAATCTTGACGTTGCCGTCTCTGATTCGCGCTCAAATTCAGTCGTAGTCCTTCTCGGCGCGGGCAATGGCTCATTCCGGCCCACCTGGTCGTTTCAACTGCCAAGAATGGGAAACCAATTGCACGTAGCGACTGCGGACTTTAATAAAGACGGAATTGCTGATCTCGTGATCGCGGGCGAAGATGACGACGATTATGAAGTCATGCTCGGTAATGGGAGCGGCTCGTTCACCTATGCTCCTAAACTCAGCCGTACCAGGGATCCCAATTCTTATTGTCCGTCCTGAGGACTGGTGCGATTCCATTGCGTTTCAGCGATCCAGGTCTCGATTCTGAGACCTGGATCTCCTATCGTACTGGCCGCTATGCTCCGGGTTCGAACCCGGCTCGGGAAAATCCGAGTCGGCATCTTTCAGCATTTCATCCTCATCGCGGTGCCCCAATTGACCGTTGAGATTGTGTCCGTTGGCCTTAGCGGGCGAGCCCGATTCTTCCTCGACCGCGCCTTTGCGTATGTCATTGTCGGGCTGTTTTCCGGTTAGCATTTCGAGCATGTCTCCTAAGTCTTTAGAGAGCGATGGTGACGGCTTTAGTCTCCATATAGTTGTGCAGCACCTCTTCGCCCATCTCCCGGCCCCACCCGGATTGCTTGTAGCCGCCGAAGGGAAGCGAGGCGTCGAAAACATTATGGCAGTTGACCCAGACGGTGCCGGAACGGATGCGCTTCGCCATCTTGTGGGCCACGCTGAGATCCCGTGTCCACACGCTGGCGGCAAGCCCATAGATGGTGTCGTTGGCTTCCCGCGCAATGCGGTCCAGGTCGCCGTCTGAGAACGCTTCAGCACAGACCACCGGCCCGAAGATCTCCTCGCGAACGACTTTCATCTCCGGCTTGGTGTGAGTCAACACTGTGGGCTCCACAAAGTACCCACGCTGGCCACGCTGCTTTCCTCCAACCTCCACTCTGGCTCCTTCTTCCACCCCGGCCTTGATGTATCCCGTAACCCGGTTGAACTGCTCCTCGCTGACCAAGGGTCCCATCGCGGTTGCCGGGTCTAGGCCCGGGCCGACATGGATCTTCGAGGCGATGTCGCTGACGCCCTGCAGCAGTTTGTCGTAAACATCCTTATGGGCGTAAAGACGCGAGCCCGCGCAGCAGCACTGCCCCTGATTGAAGAAGATGGCGCTTGCGGTTCCCGCAATAGCGCGGTCCAGATCGGCATCGGAAAAAACAATTGCCGGGCTCTTGCCGCCCAGCTCCAAGGTCACTTTTTTCAGGTTTCCGGCGGCCGCTTGAACGATCAGCTTGCCCACTTCGGTTGAGCCGGTAAAGGCAACTTTGTCCACTAGTGGATGAGCGGCCAGCGGCGCACCCGCGCCCTCTCCAAAGCCAGTAAGGACATTGACCACGCCAGCCGGGAAACCGGCCTCTTCAATCAGCTCGGCTAGGCGTAGACCGGACATGGGCGTCTGCTCCGCCACTTTCAGCACAACGGTGCATCCCGTCGCCAGCGCGGGAGCCAGCTTCCACGCGGCCATCAGGAGGGGAAAATTCCAGGGGATGATCTGCGCAACCACGCCCACAGGCTCGCGCAAAGTATAGGAGTGGAATTCGCCGGGAAGCGAGAGCGTGCGCCCGCTGATCTTGGTGGCCCATCCGGCCATGTAGCGAAACATATCGATGGTCAATGGGACATCGGCGGCCCGCGCGACGGTCAGCGGCTTTCCGTTGTCCAGTGATTCGATCTCAGCGAGCTCCTCAAGATTTGCTTCGATCAGGTCAGCCAGCCTCCAAAGCATCCGGCCGCGTTCCGAGGGAGTCATGCGGGACCATGGGCCATCGTCAAAGGCGCGCCGGGCGGCGTGAACCGCCATCTCCACATCCGCAGACTCGGCTTCGGGGACACGGGCTACGACATCGCCGGTGGCCGGGTTGTAGACAGCGAAGGTTTTGCCAGAGGCCGCTGTAACAAATTTGCTATCGATCAGCATGCGGTGCTTGCGTGAGAAAAACTCCGCGGTTTTGGGATCAATACGGGAATCGACTGGGATTGTCGCCATGATGTACCTCCGGGGGCCACCGTTCGGGTGGTTGATTAGAGTGGGGAAGATCCGACGAAACACTTGCCATCGGCCACGATATCACCGCCGGGAACGGCGGTCTACCGCCCGGGCAGAAGGATGGCGGGATTGTCAGTAGGTAGCCCGGCCGCCGCTGGCGTCATAGCATTGCGCGGTGACAAAGGAACACTCCGGGCTGGCGAGAAAATGAACGACGTACGCAATCTCCTCCGGCCGGGCGGCGCGCTGCATGGGAATACGGTCCGTCATGTACATCACTTGTTCAGGGGTCAGCTGTTCCAGGATTTGCGTGCGAACCACCGCGGGTGAGATGGCATTCACGCAAACCCCATCCGTGGCCAGCTCTTTGCCAAGAGATTTGGTAAAGGCAATCACCCCGGCCTTGGTCGCGGAGTAGGGGGCCATCCGCGGATTACCCTCCTTACCCGCAATGGAGGCCACGTTTACAATCCGCCCGTAAGAGCGGCTGCGCATGTGAGGAACCACGGCCCG
Source organism: uncultured Acidobacteriaceae bacterium (assembly GCA_963705665.1). GTDB lineage: Bacteria > Acidobacteriota > Terriglobia > Terriglobales > Acidobacteriaceae > PALSA-350. The sequence goes on from CAVPKQ010000052.1 coordinate 548,420, forward strand.
GCAGAAATTAAATACCCCGGTTAGATTGACGGCGATGTTGCGCTGCCAGTCCTCGTCCGTCTGCTCCCAGACAAAGGCCGCCGGCCCGGCGATGCCGGCATTGTTGACCAGAATGTCTATCTGGCAGGTTCGCTCCAGCACTTTGGCCACTGCCCGGCCAACCGAGCCCGCGTCGCGAACGTCTGCTTCAATGGCAAAGGATTCAACGGGCAGGGCGCTCGCTATCCGTTCCGCGCCGGACAAGTTCAGATCGATCGCGGCGATCCTGGCTCCCGCATCGGCTAGGCGTTTCGCGATCGCCTCTCCGATGCCCATTGCGGCGCCGGTGACAATAGCGGTCTGTCCCGCCAGGCTGAACATATTCGGCGCCCGGCCGGCGTGGCCGTCTTTAGTTTGAGCTGCGTCTTGCACCAGTGGAAGATCCGGCATCGGTGACCAATCCTCTAGGAATCGTGCGTAATCCTGGCGGGATTATAGGAAGCCCAAACGCCGAAAGTCAATAAACTGAAATCTATTACCAGTTTTCACACTCGTCGTTCGTTTTATTATTGACTCGGCATATTGCGGGAATGTATTAATTTACCGTCGAATAAACAAGGGAGAATCATGGCCGCTCCTCAGGTGGACCGGAGAACACTACTGCGGGGATTGGGATCGGTGGCCGCAGGGCTGGCGCTCTCGAATGTAGGAGTGGCAGGCTCTCATTCCGATGCTTCGCGGAAGCCTCTGCGGGGTCTTTTTCCGATTGGGCAAACGCCGTTTACTGAGTCCGACCAATTGGATCTCGATTGTCTCGCCGCCGAGGTGCGCTTCTGCAACCGGGCGCGTGTTCCCGACTTCGTCTGGCCGCAGATCGCAAGCGGATGGTCGAACTTGTCCCAGCAGGAGCGTCTCTCCGGGGCGGAGGCGATTCTATCTGCCGGTAAAGGCGGAAAGACGGCGCTTGCCATCGGCGTACAGACCAACGGCGACGATCTCCAAGGTTCGATTGCGTATGCAAAACACGCAGCCAGTCGCGGCGCCGATGCAATTATCTCCCTACCCCCGGCAGGCGATAACGCCGCCGTGTTCGCCTATTACAAAGCCATCGGAGCCGCGACCGACCTGCCTCTGATCGTTCAGACCAGGGGGGACAAGATGACGGTGGATTTTATAGTCCAGTTGTATAGCTCCATCCCCACCATGCGGGTGATTAAGGACGAGGTTGGAGATCCCCTGGAGCGCATTGGGGAAATTCGCGAGAAAACCCATGACAAGCTTGCAGTATTTGCCGGCAACGGAGTTCGCACCTTGATCAGCGAGATGCAGCTTGGCTTTTCAGGATACTGTCCGGTTGTCGGACTCTCCGATCTCTATCAGGAAAGCGTCGACTTATACAACGCTGGCAAGCGGCGCGAGGCATTCGATATGTTTGGGCGCATCCTGGCCTTCGATTCTATTCCTCATTCCGGAGAATACATCCTAGTGGCGCGGGGAATCTTCAAAGAGACGACCAAATCGCGGGCAACTCCCGGCATGGGAAATCCGTCGCGCTCTAAGTTGCCGCCACTCGACGAAGAAGGCAAAACGGCGATACGCGACGCGCTCGCTTTGTACCTTAAGCCTTACTTGCGGGCTTGACAATTGAAACCCTGAAAGTGACGCCATGAAAGCAAAAACTGCGGCGCTGAACCGCCGCCAACTCCTCGCCGGCGCCGCAGCGCTCGCCTTATACCCCTACGGATCCTCCCTCGCCGCAGGCTCCCACGCCGTCTATCGAAGAGATCTGACCAAGGACGACGTTGACAAGATGATGACGGAGTTATCCAACTGGGGGCGCTGGGGTAAAGACGACCAGGCCGGCACCGTCAATCTCATCACGGCGGCCAAAATACGGCAGGCAGCCGGATTGGTGAAGGAGGGCGTCTCGGTTTCATTGGCGCTGGACGCGGATATTCCTCCGCAGGGCGTAGAGGCTCCCGCCGCCGTTCCGGGCAAATGGCCGCGCTATACCTGGCGGCACGTGATGCTCAGGGACGGGCTCAATATGCAGGACAAGAGCGGCTATGCCATCGATAGCTATGAAACGACATTCCATGGAAACAACACCACACACCTCGATGCGCTGTGCCACTTTATCTACCAAGGTCATATCTACAATGGCTTTCCCGCTTCCACCATCACCAACTGGGGATCAACCAAGGTAAACGTGATGGCGTACAAGAAAGGCATTCTAACCAGGGGCATTCTGGCCGACATGCCGCTGATGAAGGGTGTTCCCTATCTGGAGGACGATGAAGCGATTTTTCCCGAAGACCTGGAAGCATGGGAGAAGAAAGCCGGACTGAGGGTTGGAAGCGGAGATGCTCTTCTGGTTCGCACCGGCCGCTGGGCGCGGGTCAAAGCAAAGGGAGATCTTAACCTGAATGTCAAAGCACCCGGCCTGTATGCCTCCTGCGCGAGATGGCTTAAAGAGCGCAATATCGCTATCCTGGGCAGCGACGCCGTGCAAGATGTCAGGCCCTCGCGGGTAGAGGGCGTCAATCAGCCGATCCACCAGATTCTTCTTGTTGCCGAGGGGACACCCCTGATCGATAACTGTCAATTGGAGAGAGTAAGTCAAGCGGCGGCGGAGCGTAAGCGGTGGGAATTCATGTTGATGCTGGAGCCTTTGCGCATGCCCGGCGGTACAGGCTCGCCCCTCAATCCGATCGCAACGTTTTAAGAGTGAACCAAGATATCCAAGATATTACTGCCAGTTACGGAAAGCGCCGCAGATCGAGATATGCGCCGGGATCACGGCGCCCCGGCTTGGCGAAGCTAACCTGCGTCCTTTTTACCGTAGCTCTCAGCTTCAAGGGAGGCGCGGCATGGCCGCAACAGGCGGCAAAAGAATTCGCAGCCAGATGTTCGCTATGTCACGGCGGAGATGCGCGGGGTACCGGCCGCGCTCCTTCTTTGATCGACAATGCTGAGCTTCGCGGCATGACGGCAAACGATATTGCCGCCATCATTCGCAAGGGCAGGGGAGAGATGCCCGCGTTTGCCCTGCCTGCTGAAGAAGTTCAGGCGCTGGCGCGCTATATACAATCTCTCAACCCGAGTGCAACCGCGCTGGCCTCTCCCGGCGATGCGAGCCGCGGAGAAAGCATCTTTTTCGGAAAGGGTCAATGCTCTTCGTGTCATATGGTGCGCGGGCGGGGAAGCGCGAATGGACCCGATCTCTCAAGCGTCGCAAAAGAGCTATCGCTGGCCGATATCAAACAGGCATTGCTCGATCCCGGAGCGCGTATCGCCGAGGGCTATGACATGGTTACCGTGGAACTGAACCATGGCGGCACGCTGCGAGGCTTTGCCAGAGCGCAGGGTAGCCACGACCTGGTGCTCGAAAGCAGCGACGGCCGATTGCACCTGCTGTTGAGCCGCGACTATAGAAGCATAACGCCGGAAAAGGGTTCGGCAATGCCTGCTTACCCGGGATCGGATGAAGAACAGCGCGATCTTCTAGCCTACTTGAGCCGCCTCGACAAAGTCGCCGTAGGACCCCTGACCACCCCGCAAAAACCTGCTACTCAGGAGGAAATAGACCGAATCCTGCGACCGAAGACAGGTGATTGGCCGACTTACAACGGAAATCTGAGTGGCAATCGCTATAGCACTCTGAACCAGATCAATCACAAGACCGTCTCGAAACTAGGACTTGCATGGAGCTACTCCATCCCGTTCTTCGGACTCGAAACAACGCCGGTAGTTGTCGGCGGAGTGATGTATGTAACCGGCAACAATCAAGTTTATGCTCTGAGTGGCCGTACGGGACGCGAGATTTGGCGATACTCGCGGCCTAAGACCTCGGGAGAGGCGATAGCATCCGACGCCAGGGACGGTGTCAATCGCGGGGTTGCGGTACTCGGGGACCGGGTTTTCTACATCACGGACAATGCCCATCTGCTGGCTTTGAATCGCTTGACCGGCGCCCTTCTTTGGGATGTTGATATGCCGGAGCAGCCGGAACATTATGGGGGCACAGCGGCGCCGCTGGTCGTCGGCGACCTGGTCATTGCCGGTGTAAGTGGGTCCGACGACGGGATCAGGGGATTTGTGGCTGCCTACAAGGCTACAACCGGCGAGTTAGCCTGGAGGCATTGGACAATTCCCGAACCTGGCAAGCCCGGCTCGGAGACATGGAAGGGCACGGCTCTCAAATGGGGCGGCGGAGCGACATGGCTCAGCGGAAGCTTCGACCCAAAGGCGAATGTTCTCTATTGGGCTACCGGCAACCCCTATCCCGACACTGATGGCGACCAGCGGTTAGGCAGCAATCTATTTACGGATAGCGATCTTGCGCTGAATCCCCAGACCGGAGATATGCTTTGGTACTACCAGTTTACGCCGCATGACCTGCACGACTGGGATGCCAGCGAGCCGATAGTATTGGTTGACACGCAATGGAGAGGAGCGCCCCGCAAGCTATTGCTGCATGCCAATCGCAACGGGTTTTTCTATGTTCTTGACCGGACGAATGGGAGGCCGCTGCTCGCGGCGAAGTTAGTGGACAGGCTGAACTGGGCCAGCGGAATCAACCACGTTACCTGGACTCCTCATCTACTTCCGGCGAATGAAACAACCGAACTAGGTGTAACCACATGTCCGGCAGTACGGGGCGCCACAAACTGGTACTCGACTGCGTACAGTCCCATCACGCGGATGTATTACGTGATGACTGTTGAGGATTGCAGCATCTATCGCAAGGCGCAAAATGGCGGATATGGCAGGTATCGGGATCCCGTCAATCCGCCAAAAAAAGTCCTGCGCGCGTTCAATTTAGAAACGGGACAGGCCGAATGGCAGCTCGAATTGCCCGGCCAGACCGGCAGAAATTATTCGGGTGTTTTAGCCACCTCAGGCGGGTTGGTGTTCTTCGGAGACAGCAGTGGAAGCTTTTCCGCCGCGGACGCGCGCAGCGGAAGGTATCTGTGGCACTTCGATACCAACCAACCGTTCAAGGCTTCGCCTATGACGTATGCGGTCAAGGGTAAGCAGTATATTGCGATTGCATCGGGGGCGAACATCCTATCGTTTGCCCTGCCCGATTGACTGACAGAGAGAAGGAGAAACACCAGTGAAGCAGGATATTTCCCGACGCTCCTTTCTCGGCGCCTCCGCGGGAGTAGCCGCAACCAGCGCGGCGGCCGGATTTTCCGTTCTCGCCAACCCAATTGCCGCCGCCGCTCAATCTGCAGGAGTCAAGACCAGTGACCTTCCCGATTTGACCATCAAGGAGGTAAAGGTCTATGTCACCGATACCAGCGGACTCCATCGCCTGAATAGCTCGGAGACGGGCGAGATTGTCTCCATCGTCACCAATGGAGGCATCGAAGGCAATTTCACTCTCGGCGACCGCAATCCGACTGTGGGATGGCTTGAATGGGCCAAGGCTACCCTGGTCGCCAAAAGCGTCGTAGACCTGTTGCCCACGCTGACTTCCACCTCCGGTCTGAAAGCAAGATATGGCTTTGATGCGATAGACCGGGGAGGTCCCGCTGCCTTGCAAGGCGGCACCTTCCACCACGCTCCGTCGCCAGGCAATGGCTCCGCCTTTGACACAGCAGCGGTTGGAGGAGGACTGATGACCCACGGCGGAGGCCAATGGCCGGATTACTATCGGGCGGCCGCCGACGTTTGCCTATGGGACATTCTGGGCAAAGCCGTCAATCGGCCAATTTATCAGATATTGAGCGGAGGAAGCGGAGCGGGCAAGGACAGGATTATGGCCTATGCAAGCTCGCTGCACCACGCCGCAATCGAAGACTATGCACCTGAAGTAGTGCGGGCGAAGCAGCAGAATTTCAAAGCATACAAGATCCATCCCGGCACCGGACAGCACGCCACTGGTCCTGAAATTCCGGCTTACATCGGACACATGGAGGAGATCAGGCAGGTACGTCAAGCAGCCGGAGATGAGTTTCTTCTGGCGCACGATCCGGTGCAGGTATACAACCGCTATGAGGCGATCAAAGTTGGCCGCCTGCTGGATAAGCTCGGCTACATGTGGTTTGAGGATCCCATCCACACCAATGATACCGAGGGGCTGATTGGCCTTTGTTCGGCACTGGATCTGCCTATCCACGTGGGAGAGTTTCTCTACTCCATCTCCGATTTTGAAGAATATATGTGCCGGGGCGCGCTCGATGTGGCGCGGTTGATTGCCGATAATGTGGGAGGCATCAGCGGCGGCATGAGAGTCGGACTCCTGGCTGACGCATTTGGGTTGGAGTGTACGCCGCATAACTGGGGCAATGTTCTGGATTTGGCGGTTCACTTCCATCTTGAGCTCGCGTTGCCCAATGCTTCCTGGTTTGAAGTTCCATTTCCTCCCGAGTATGCGGATCGTCCCTGGGTCAACTACAAATTTCGCCCGGACAACGACGGTTATATTCTTGCGCCTACTGCCCCCGGCCTCGGCTATCCCATCGACCATGACGAGTTAGCCAAGGTAACAAAGCGAATCGACCGTTGAGATTCATCAGGAGAAGATAGAGTGAAACAAAAACTATGGGGACTCGATGCTCTTGCTACGCCGGCCGAAGGGGCTGAGCCGGGACTGGACGCTCTCACAGATCCGATTCGGGCCGCTGCTCAGTCGGCAGGAGTGAAAGCCGGAGACCTTCCCGATCTGGCCATCAAGGAGGTAAAAGTCTATGTCACCGATACCAGCCAGTTCTATCACCGGCTCAATGGAGAATCCGGCGAGGTTGTCGCCATCGTCACCAACGGGGGTATCGAAGGCAACTACACACTGGGCAATCGCAATCCGACGGTAGGCTGGCTTGAGTGGGCCAAAGCGTCGCTGGTTGGCAAAAGCGTCGTCGATCTTCTTCCTACTCTGACCTCTACCTCCGGCTTAAAGGGAAGATACGGCTTCAACGGGACAGGCCGCGGCTCCGGGCAAGGCGGCGGTACGTTCCGCCGCGCGCCCTCACGCGGCCAAGCCTCTGCCTTTGATAGCGCGGCTATTACCGGCTCGGGACTGATGACCCATGGCGGAGGCAATTGGCCCAACTATTACACTGCGGCCGCCGACGTCTGCATGTGGGATATTCTCGGGCAAGCTGTCAACCGTCCCATTTATCAGATATTGGGCGGGGGAAGCGGAGCGGTCAAGGACAGGATTCCGGCGTACGCGAGCTCTCAACACCATGCGGCTATTGAAGACTACGCGCCCGAGGCGCTGAAGGCGAAGCAGCAAGGCTTCAAAGCATACAAGATCCATCCCGGCGGAGGGCAGCATGCCAAGGGACCGGCAATCCCGAGCTACATCGGGCATATGGAGGAGATCAGGCAAGTACGCCAGGCAGTTGGGGATGAGTTTTTGCTGGCCCACGATCCTGTCCAGGGATACAACCGCTACGAGGCGATCAAAGTAGGCCGTCTTCTCGATGAGCTGGGATATATGTGGTACGAAGATCCCATCCGTACCAATGACACGGAAGGACTAATTGAACTCTGCTCGTCATTGGATTTGCCGATTCATGTGGGGGAATTTCTTTACTCTGTCTCCGATTTCGCCGAGTATATCTGCCGCGGTGCTCTCGACGTGGCGCGGCTGATTGCCGATAACGTAGGAGGCATCAGTGGCGGCATGAGAGTCGGGCTGCTGGCCGACGCATTCGGCCTGGAGTGTACTCCCCACAACTGGGGCAACGCCTTCGATCTGGCGGTACATTTCCATCTTGAGCTCGCTCTGCCTAACGCCGCATGGTTTGAAGTTCCGTACCCTCCCGAAACGACGGACCACCCGTATTTCAAATACAAGTTCCGTCCGGATAAGGACGGCTATATTCCTGCGCCTACTGGACCGGGCCTTGGTTATCCGATCGACAGGAATGCGTTGGCCAATGTCACCAAGAGAATCGACCGTTAGGAAACTGTGGGTGAGCATCGTGGTTTCCCTACCATGTTCCCGGCGGCCTAGGATGATTTTGAATCCGCGGTGCAAGCAAGGAGGCTCACCCATGTTCCGTTATTCATTCTTCTGGTCCATCTTGCTCTTGCTGCTAACTCCGGCGAATGCGCTTGAAAGGCCGGAGGTGACCTACAATGTCTTTCAGTTTCCTCCGAATATGATTCCGCGCATTGACGGCAATCCCGACGACTGGGCCATTGTGCCGCGGAGTTACGCCATAGGTATGGATCAACTGGAGGACACGGAACGCGGGCATGGCTCCCATTACGATCCCAAGGATCTGGATGCAACCGTAAAAGTGGGCTGGGTGAAGGGCCTTAACCGCCTGTACTTTCTCTACGAAGCATACGATAACTACTGGGACTTCTCGCGCCTCGATCTCCACAACGACATCTTTGAAGTCGTGGTCGACGGCGATCTTTCCGGCGGCCCGCTCATTGGCATGCATCATCGGGATATTTGGACGCCTGAAGCGGTCGGCAACGAATCGCAAATCGACCCGCGAATCAGCGCCTCCGACTCCTATTTCTCGTTTCAGGGCGATCACGCGCAGAACTACCACATCTTCACCCCTCCGGGCGATAAGGATTGGACAATGGCTTGGGGGTGCGCGCAATACACCGCGCACCTGCCGTATTCGAACCACTCTTATAGCTATAGCTTCAAGCCGGGAGAGCCGGGCAAGCTCGTCTTGGAGTTTTGGATCACTCCATTCGACTATGCCGGGTGCGAAGGACCACAGAGAGCTGTCGAAAGCGTGCTGACGGAGGATAAGTTGATTGGGCTTTCATGGGCCATCATCGACTATGACGACGTGAATTCCAACAAGCGAAGCTTCTGGAACCTATCGCATGTACAGACTATGTATGGGAATGCCTCCCAGCTCGTAGGCTTTCGCCTGATGCCGCTGGAGCCGCAATTCCGCAAAGCCATCGCCGCGGATTGGTCGTTCAAAGTCGTTGACCAGGAGCGAAGACTGGTTGCTTTCAAGGACCTCTCGCAAGGGAAAATCACCTCCTGGAACTGGGATTTCGGAGATGGCGCGACCTCGACTGAACAGAACCCGATCCACCATTACAAAGACAAGCCGGGACGGGAAGGGATCTACACGGTCGTCCTTTCCGTCACCGGACCGGGAGGAAGATCTCGCCGGTCGAAGGTGTGGGCCGTTCACGTCAAGGGATAAAACCATCCCCAGCCGCTTGGGCGCCAACCGCCAATCTTAGGTTTTGCGGGGGTCTGGCGGCGTATGGAACCAGAAAACCACAAAACAGGAATATGAGTTCAGTCTTCGATAATAACTCCATATTTATGCTTGACAGTCCAGTTTAGGCATTGCTACCTTTCCGATGTCCGGCATTGATTTGTTTTGGAGGCGGTGAATGAAGTCCAGAACTTCGGGAAAAATTTCACTCATTCTCTGTTCTGCGGCGCTCTTGGCAATCCCGGCTCTGCTGCGCGCTCAGACCGACCGCGGAGCGATTACCGGTACGGTTGTCGATCAGGCAGGAGCGGATGTCCCAAACGTGAAAGTCACCGCAACCCGCACCGATACCGGCGCTGCATCCGAGACTTCCACCACTGCGACAGGGAACTATACTCTTCCGTCGCTCGAAGCGGGGACCTATGATCTCCGTTTTTCGGCCCCTGGATTCGCGATATCCAGTGCAAATGGCATTGTCGTTCAGACGGTCCAGACAGTGCGTGTCGACGCCAAGCTCAGTGTCGGCACGAGCTCGCAAACCGTTGTGGTGACTTCGCAGGGTCCGATGCTGCAAACGGAAAGTGCGCAGATGACCCAGACAGTTGCCCAGAGCAAGATCGAAAACCTTCCTTTGAGCAACACCGGTCAAGGCCTGGAGAACCCGATCGCCTTCGCCTCCATGCAGCCGGGGGTGACGGCGACAATCAATGGAAATTTGCAGTTGCGCGTCGACGGTGCACCTGATGACACCTACCGGACCATAGTGGACGGTCAGGACATCACCAGTGGGATCGATCCCACTCACTTATCCGAGACCCAACCTTCGGTGGAAGCGCTGCAGGAATCCACTCTGCAGGTCAGCAACTTTGCGGCTGAGTTTGGGCAGGTGGCTGGCGGCCTTCTCAATTTCACTACGAAATCCGGCTCCAATCAATTTCATGGAAGCGCCTGGGAGAACTGGGTCAATGAAATACTGAACGCCGGCAATCCTTTCACTCATAATGCAAGCGGCGGGTTGGTTCGGCCTAGGGATAGAGCGAATGGCTTCGGGTTCAATGTTGGCGGACCGGTTTTAATACCAAAGCTCTATAACGGAAAAGACCAGACCTTCTTCTTTTTCAACTGGGAGTTTCAAAAAACCTCTACTTCCGAGGCGGGGAAGTTTGGCACAGTGCCCACGACCGCCTACCGGCTGGGAAATTTCAGCCAGGCTCTCACCGGACGCCAGCTGGGCACGGATCCGCTGGGCAGGCCGATCATGGAAAACGAGATTTACGATCCATTGACTACGCGCATCGTAAATGGGCAAGTGGTTCGTGATCCCTTCCCGGGCAACGTTATCCCACAGAGCCGTATTGATCCGGTAGCACTGAAAATCCAGGCTCTCATGCCGAATCCAGCCAATAATTCCCTGATCAACAACTACCCCGCAACGCTGCTCTTATCCGATCTCAGGTCTATTCCGAGCCTCAAGATCGACCAAAACCTCGGTCTCAACACAAAAATCAGCTTCTACTGGGGTCAATGGAGAGACGATCTTTGGATTACGGCATTCGCTATGACTACCAGCAGGCGTGGAGCGAGAGCCGCAACCGCTGGTCAGAATTCGCTCCCAACGTGCCGAATCCCTCGGCAGGCGGACTGTTAGGCGCCACGCAGTACCAGGGATACGGGTCGAACCGCTGCAACTGTAAGTTCACCAAGACGTATCCATACGCGTGGGGTCCCCGGCTCGGAGTGGCCTACTCTCTCAACCCAAAGACTGTGCTGCGAGGCGGTTGGGGGCTAGTATACGGGTCCACGCCTGGCATCCAGTATCTGAGCGGCACGGCGATTATCGGGACCGGTTGGAACATAATTAACTTCACGCCCACCTCCTTTGGCATTGCACCGGCAACCTTTAGCCAGGGTCTGCAATATCCCGCGTCGGAGCTGACGAATGCCTCGCTCAGTCCGGGAATTCGCCCCAGCCCCGGCCAGGTGAATCCTCCTCCGTACTACGTCGATCCTCACGCCGGACGTCCTGCCAGAACCAGTCAATGGAATATCTCCGTCCAGAGGCAGGTAACTACGGATATTTCCATTGAAGTCGCATATGTCGGAAATCGCGGGGTATGGCTGCAGGCCAATCTTCTCGATCCAAATGCGGCGACGGCAGGCGGTTTTTCCGCGCACGGTTTGGACATCAATAATCCCACCGATCAAGCGCTTTTAACATCTCCCCTGAATTCGCCTCGGGTGATCGCGGCCGGGTTTACAGCGCCATATCCGGGCTTTCCGATGAATCTTACTTTAGCGCAGGCGTTAAGGCCCTACCCGCAATTCACCTCGATAACAGGGGAGTGGTCGCCGCGTGGAAATACCTGGTATGACGCTCTGCAAATAAAAGTTGTCAAACGAATGTCGCACGGACTTGATGTGACGGCCGGCTATGTCTTCCAGAGAGAAGAGAGCCTGGGCACCGTTCCCGGTACGAGTTTCGGCAGCGCCTATGAGTTGGAACTAACCAATGATGTTTACAACCGCGCCGCAAACAAATCAATCGCTCCAGAATCACAGCCGCAAATTTTCAATACTGCGATTACTTATGTGACGCCTGCCTTGGGCAGCAATAAACTCGTGCGAACAGCAATAAGGGACTGGACGTTTGGCGCCTTCTTGCGCTATGCAAGCGGATTTCCGATTGCTTCTCCCTACGCGCAAAATGGCCTGAATAGCCTGCTGCTGCGGAATCTCGGCAGCAATGGCACAGGAACCTTCTTCAACAGGGTAGCCGGTCAACCTTTGTTTCTGAAAAGCCTGAATTGCCACTGCATCAACCCCTTTACTCAACTTACCTTGAATCCCGCCGCCTGGTCAGACCCGGCCCCGGGACACTTCAGTACAGGCTCGATCTACTATAACGACTACCGGTATCAACGCCGTCCACAGGAGTCGGTCAGCTTCGGCCGGCTGTTCCCGGTGCGGGAAGGGATGTCTTTCGAGCTCCGCATGCAATTCTTCAATGTCTTCAACAGGGCAGAGATGTCAGACCCTGACGGCACGAATGCTCTCGTCACACCGGTAACCACAGGCGGCACACTGCAATCCGGCTTCGGGCGGATCAATCCAGCATCGTTGTTTGGCCCTCCGCGGCAGGGTCAGCTCTCGGCCCGATTTCGATTCTGATGTGGATGCGTCTTTGATCGCTTGAATGCAAGGAGTTGTTTAACTTGAAAAAATTCTGCCGGATCTGCGGCCGCTCATCGATACTCCTGGTGTTGGTTTTTGCAAACGCCTGCCTGTCGCAAATCGCGGCGCTTCCCCCACTGCGCGTCTCCTCTAACAGTAGATACCTGGTCAAAGAGGATGGATCGCCGTTTCTCTATCTTGCGGATACAGCCTGGACGCTGTTGCATTGGAAACGGGAGGAAATGGATGCCTATTTGCAGGACCGGGCGGAAAAGGGGTTCACGGTTATTCAGGTCAGCGTCTCCGGGTTCGACGCCATCACGACCCCTAACGCCTATGGCCAGACAATGTTTGTCGATCAGGATCCAAGCCGGCCGAATGAGGCTTATTTTAAGCAACTCGATTATGCAGTGACTAAGGCGCAATCACTCGGACTCTACATGGCCTTGGTTCCACTCTGGGCGAATAACTATGAGCGGCCGCGCCATCTCGACGGATTTCCTGACGATTCACACCCTGACACGTTGAATCGAAGCAGCGCGTTCACTTACGGCAAGTTCCTGGGAGCACGTTATCGGAATAAGCCGGTGATTTGGATTCTGGGCGGCGACTGGTTTTTTATCGGATATGAGGAGATCTGGCGATCCATGGCATCCGGAATCCGGACTGGCGAAGGCGATCTCCATCACCTGATGACCTTTCACCAAAAGCCTCGTGCCCCGCTGCTTCAGGAGCATTGGGTTGATTTCAATATGATACAGACCAGCCACACTATCTGGAACCGCAGTTACGATCTGATCGCGGAGGACTGGGATCGATTACCGGCGAAGCCTGTCGTTATGGGGGAGGGAGGCTATGAAGGAATCGCTGACCATACCATGGAGACAGTACACACGATGAATGCCGCCGACGTGCGGCGGATCGCCTATGCTGCGTTCTTCGCAGGCGCCGCCGGCTATACCTATGGCGCCCAGGGTGTTTGGGGATATCGAGGCGAGAGTCCGCCGCATACGAATGCCGCGCCCACCTCACACCCGCCGTCGCGATGGGGCGCAAACCCTCCCTGGAAGGAGGCGCTGCAGCTTCCTGGCGGGACAGAGATCCGGTATCTGCGCACGCTGCTCGAATCGCGGCCGATGCTGGTACGGGTTCCGGATCAGTGGTTGATCGCCGACGATCAACTTAGCACAACGAGTCGTATTCAGGCCTGCCGGGCGGAGGACGGAAGTTATGCATTCATTTATACCGCAGCAGGCACGAAGTTGAGGATTCAAATGATCGATCACGGCGATGCGTTTCCTTTTTTCAATAAATTATCGGGCACTATGATCCGGGCTTACTGGTACGATCCCCGCCACGGAACCTCGCTCTCGATCGGCGAATTCGAGAAGACCGCTTTTCGCGACTTTACGCCGCCTTCCAGCGGCCCTGGGAACGACTGGGTTTTGGTGCTCGACGATGCTTCCAAGGGCTACTCTGCACCTGGAAGGAGCGTCACGGCGCTGCACTGAACTGGAAGCCACCCTGGAGAGTGACTACCGTATGAAGAGATTTACTGGCGTCTTCGGAGAAGTATGGAAAATCTTCTTTGTAACTCTAGTGGGCGCCTGCCTGGCGCAAGCGGCGGCGCTCCCTCAATTACGCGTATCCGACAACGGCAGGTATTTCGTCAAGGAGGACGGGTCACCCTTTCTTTATCTTGGGGACACTGCTTGGACCCTGCTGGATTGCACCCGGCAGGACGTAGATACCTATTTAGAGGACAGGGCGGCCAAGGGTTTTACCGTCATTCAGGTCAGCGTATCCGGGTTCGATGCGCTTACGGTCCCCAATGCTTATGGCCAGACGATGTTCATCGGCCAGGATCCGAACCGGCCGAATCAGGCCTATTTTCAGCAACTGGATTACGTAGTGGATAAGGCCGAGTCTCTCGGACTCTACGCAGCTCTGGTGCCGCTCTGGGCGAATGGTTACGAAAGGCCGCGGCATGTCAATGGGCGTCCTGACGACCCACGCGCTAACCTGCTCGACCGCTCGAGCGCATTCTCCTATGGCAAGTTCCTGGGAGCGCGATATCGCAATAAGCCGGTGATTTGGATTCTGGGCGGCGACTGGTTTGCAACTGGATACGAAGACATCTGGCGATCCATGGCTGCCGGTTTAACGGAGGGCGATGGCGGGGTCCATCATTTGATGACCTTCCACGAAAAGTCCCCGCGGAGCTCGTCCCAATGGTTTCATCACGATCAATGGCTGAGTTTCAACATGCTGCAAACGGGTCACACCGTTCTTAACCGGAACTACGACTTAATCGCGGAAGACTGGGCTCGGCAGCCTGCGAAGCCGGTCGTGGATGGAGAAGGAGGCTATGAAGGAATTGCGGATGCAATGGCGCCGGGCTCTAAGATAGATTCCGCGGACGTGCGCAGGATAGCCTATTGTGCATTCTTTGCGGGCGCTGCCGGCTATGCGTACGGCGCTCACGGAGTGTGGCAATACCGAAGTCCGGTCAAGACAGTTCCGGGCACGGCGCGGCCGCAGCGCGATACCAGGCACGGCGCTGCGCTTCCTTGGAAGCAAGCGTTGCAATTGCCGGCGGGGAAGCAAATGCGGTATCTGCGCGCGCTGCTCGAATCGCGACCGATGCTAATAAGAATTCCGGATCAATGGCTGATCGCCAACGATCCGCTGGGCACGGTCGATCGTATTCAGGCCTGCCGGGCTGCGGATGGGAGTTACGCCTTCATCTACACGGCGTCGGGTAGGAAGTTGACGATCCGAATGATCGATCAGATTTACGATAAACTCTCGGGCGAAACGATTCGGGCATCATGGTACGATCCCCGCAACGGAACCTCTCTTGCGATCGGCGAATTCAAGAAGACTGCTTTCCGCGATTTCACGCCGCCATCGAGCGGGCATGGCAATGATTGGGTTCTGGTGCTCGACGATGCTTCCAAAGGCTACTCTGCGCCAAGGACCATGGCAAACAGTCTGCGCTCAAATGAACCTCATGATATTGGGAGTTACTGATGAAGAAACGCCTGGCTTTGGTTGCTGTCTTATTTTCTGTCTCCGCTCAGGCGCAGCAGCCTTGGCAGAAGATGCAAATGCCGGCAGCGGCACAGGTGGCAGCGGCACAGGTGGCAGCGGCGTGGAAGACTCCCCCTGCGGAATACGGGCCGGAACCCTACTACGGATTCAACGGGCCGATGGATCAAACCGTGATTGATCGCGATCTGGACCGCATCAAGGCGCTGGGATTTCGAGCGGTGACGGTGCAAGCGGGACGGGGCATGCCCTATGCCTATCTATCCGACTCTTACTTCAAACTTTTTCGTACGTTTGTAGAAGACGCGAGGAAGCGAGGCCTTAAGGTATGGATCGTAGACGATGCCGGCTACCCCAGCGGATTTGCAGGAGGTAAGTTCACGGAACTGAAGCCGGAGCTGCGCATGCAAGCGCTTGTAGTTGCACAGAGGATTGCCGCTGCCGGCGGCCAGACGATAACCGTACCAGCTTCTCCGGCGACGGTGGGAGCTCTTGCCGTAAACAGCGATGGCGCTTCGCAGAGAATACTGGTAGCCAACGGGAAAATTCATTGGACAGCACCTTCTAATCAGTCCGATCAATCGAGTCAATGGACCGTAATGGTCATCGAGCACCAGTTCAGCACCTCGCCCACACGATCGGACACCAATCCGAAGCAGGTGAAAGACACGGAACAGTCGCTTGAGGATTATCTGGACCCCGCGGCCACCAGGCAGTTCATGGAGTTTACCCACGAACAGTACAAACGCTACCTGGGCGACGAGTTTGGCAAGACGATCATGGGCTTCCGCGGCGATGAGCCCGACTACTCGATCCGGGGAATACCATGGACGCCCGCGTTTTTCAGCCGCTTCCAACAGATCAAGGGATACGATGTGCGTCCCTACGTGGCCAGCTTTTTCGCGCCCAATATGACAGACAAAGAGAAGCGGATAAAGGCGGATTACTGGGACGTATTCGCAACTATGTTCAGCGACGGCTTCTTCAAGGTGCAGGGAGACTGGTGCGCCGCGAATCGCCTGGAGTATCAGGTGCACCTGAATCATGAAGAAGCGCAGATGCAACTTACCCGGAGTGAAGGCAGCTTCTTCCGCGATATGCGCTATGTCCAGGTCCCTGGCATCGATGCAATCTGGCACCAGATATGGACCGATACCATCTCGGATTATCCCCGGCTGGCTTCTTCCGTATCGCATGTGGATGGCAGGCCAAGGGCCTTTACCGAGAGCTTCGCGGCTTATCGTCCGGTTCCGGATCTCGAAGAGGCGCGGTACGTACTTAATGAACAGTTTGTCCGCGGGATCAACCTGGTGGAGGTCATGTATCTTCCATCGAGTAGCAAAGCGGTGCGGCCGCCGGCGAAATTCATGAGCGATCCCGGCTTTCCCGCACTCATGCTATACACCCAGCGGTTGAGTTACTTGATGGCTATGGGAAGGCCGGCGGCGCGGGTCGCTCTCTATCTTCCTGACAGTGCTCTTTGGCTCGGTGATGAAGCCGCGAACCAGGATTTTGTCTCGACCGAGCGGCTCCTCTCCGAACACCAGATTGATTTTGACATTGTGGATGATAACGCGCTGGCCAGAGAGCTTGTTCCGGGTCATGGCACGCTCACGACGCTGAGCGGGAACAGCTATCGCACGGTTATTCTTCCAGGCGAAATTCTTCTCTCCCGGGCTGTTCTCGATCGCTTGCGCGCATTCGCCCGCACTGGAGGGCGCGTGCTTTTCCTTGGTCATACACCCAGCCTGATTGCCGGCAGAACCATCCGCAATGCGCGAGCAGCCACGCCTGCCGATTTCTCGTGGGCCTCTGTCGAGGTTTCCGCTCACCTATCTCCAACTCCTATACCGCCGGCGCAGCCGCCAGCCGCGCCTCCGCCGGCGCAGGTTGTCCCTCCCGCCGTTCTGCAGGCTGTTAC
Organism: uncultured Acidobacteriaceae bacterium; assembly: GCA_963705665.1. GTDB lineage: Bacteria > Acidobacteriota > Terriglobia > Terriglobales > Acidobacteriaceae > PALSA-350. The sequence goes on from CAVPKQ010000052.1 coordinate 565,709, forward strand.
CCGAGCCATTCCGGCGCCCGACCTCATACTCGATAGCCCGGATGCCGCTCTGCGATATATGAGGAGGCAACTCAAAGATGCTTCGGTCTACCTCTTCTTCAACGAAAGCGATCATCCTTTGTCGCATGAGGTGACGTTGATGGGTGGAAGGACGCGGACCGAGATATGGAACCCGGAGACAGGGGCCGTTCAGGCGGTATCGTCAACTAGAGCTAAGGAAGGGATGAAGATATCGCTATCTCTTAAGCCCTATGAGACCCGAGTGGTAGTAGTGCGCTGAAGTGGCGAAGAGGCCATGTGCCCCGGGGAACCCCGACTGCCGGCGAAATACGATCAATTCATCGAAACGCGGCCGCGGCGCAGGTGGCGATCTCCGATCTGAGCGCCCTTAGATCGGTGTGACGGTCGGGATGAACCGCGTTCGAGAGGATGATCACATAGCTGTCGCTCGCCGGATCGATCCACAGCGAAGTGCCGGTGAAGCCGGTGTGCCCAAAGGAGCCGAGCGGAAAGAGCTTGCCGCGCGGACTGGAGTAGACCGAATCGATATCCCAGCCGAGCCCGCGCAGAGTGGTTCGGGACGGGTCCTGGATTCGGACCGGTGCGATCATCAACTGAAGGGTTGCCCGCTTGAGCGGGAATCTGCTCGGCCGGCCTTGAAGACGGTCCAGCAGATTTTGCGAATAAACGGCGACGTCGTTTGCACTGCTGAAAAGACCGGCGTGTCCCGCCACGCCGCCCATTCTGCGGGCCGTCGGGTCATGAACAACACCGCGCAGCATCACTCCGTGTTCATCGTATTGCGTAGGAGCAATCCTGTTTCGCCAATTCTCCGGAGGCAGAAAGTGGGTGTCTTTGAGCCCGAGAGGACGCAAGATGTACTTCACCGCATACTTGTCCAGTGGCATCCCGGAGAGTTGTTCGACCAGGGCTCCAAGAACAATGTAGTTGATGTCGCTATAGCAAAAGCGGGCTCCGGGAGAGTAGAGCGGGACGGAGGCGAAGGCCAGCCGAAGGGCTTCCTGCTTGCCCGACCAAGGGGTTTCGAGCGGAAGATCCGGCGCCAGTCCCGAAGTGTGGGTTAGCAACTGGCGGATAGTGATCGTCCCCTTGCCATTGGCGGCGAACTCGGGAAGATATTTGGCCACCGGATCGTCCAGACGCAAGCGGCCCTGTTCCCAAAGCTGCATCACCGCCGGCGCGGTGACCAGGACCTTGGTCATTGACGCCATGTCGAAGAGGGTGTCTCGCGTCATGGCTTCACGATCAGGTTTGAGCGAGCGCATCCCATAGGCCTTATCAAAAACGATTCGATCGTCATGGCCAATGAGCACCACAAGCCCGGGAGCTTTCCCGGCCTGAACAGCGGCATCGGCGATGCCATCGATCGCGCTAAGGTTCGGGGTCTTGGCCGCGAGAACCGGCCGCGCCGCGCCGGCCAGGAGGGCAAGCAGGATCAGGATTATCATCAGGATCCAATTTGACCATCTCCGGGTAGAATCCTGCTTGCCGCCCATCCGGTGGCCAAGGTAATGCAGGAGCCGACGAGGACAAACCACGTCCAGGCGATCTTCGGTAATGTAATCTGAGCCTCGCCGAAGCTGAAGTAAAGCGCATGCGGCTGCCGCCACAGAAGCAGATTCGCGACCAAGCCGCAGAGCATGCCGATCATTGCGCCCAGCTCAGTGGCTGAGGGGCAGAGGGTTCCCAACAGGAAGACTCCGAGCAGCGAACCATAGGCGACCGAAGCGATAGACAAGCCGGTCTCGACCACCGGTCCTCCTCTGCGCGAGAGCAAAGCAAGCACAAAGAGAACGGCCGCCCAGAAGAGGGTGAGCCAGCGGGAGGCAAGGGCTCGTTGGCGTGGGCCGGTACGCGGCCGCCAGGTCAGGAACAAATCGACCATGCTGCTGGAGCTTAGGGAATTGACCGCTGCGCTCAAATTGGACATGGCTGCTGCGAGGATCGCCGCCACCATCAGCCCCGCCGCGCCTCTCGGCATGTGATCGACGATGAAGGCTGGGAAGATGCGATCGGGATTGGCGGGCAGGGCGCCGTTGCCAGGAAGGGTGGAGAAAAAATAGAGCCCGGTGCCGATGGCCAGAAACAGCGCGAATTGCGCGGCGACTACAACTCCGCTGGCGAGCAGAGCGGCTTGCGAAGCGCGCAGATTCTTCGCCGCCAGCAGGCGCTGGACCATGAGCTGGTCCGTGCCGTGGCTGGCCATGATCAGGAAACAGCCGCCGAGAGCACCCGCCCAGAAGGTGTAGGTCTGGGTGAGATTGACTGCAAAGTGAAAGACGGTCAGCTTGCCGGCGGCGGCGGACGCCAGATGAATCGCATGCCAGCCGCCCGGCACCAGGGATCCTAGCATCACCGCGGTTACAATTGTTCCGCCGATATAGAGACACATCTGGGCTACGTCGGTCCAGATAACGGCAGCCAGTCCTCCTTCCAGCGTGTAGACCAGCGTGAGCGCGCAGATCACTCCGATTGCGACCACGTCACTGGCGCCGATCGCCATTCCAACGACGATGGAGACGGCAAAGACCCGCACCCCCTCGGCCGCAGCGCGGAGAAAAAGAAAAAGGGAAGCAGTGAGCCGGTGCAGCCTGGGGCCGAAGCGCTGCCCGATGACTTGGTAGGCCGTGAGCAGGTCGCCACGAAAATAGCGAGGCAGAAACAGAATGCAAACCACCACCCTGCCCAACAGGTAGCCGAGCACCAGTTCAAAGAATCCCCAATCTCCCGCGTAGGCAAGACCGGGAACGCTGATAATGGTGAGAGTGCTGGTCTCCGCGGCCACGATAGAGAGCGCGATAGCCCACCAGGGAATTGTGCGATCGGCGAGGAAGTAGCTCTTGAGCGAGCGGTCTTTTTTGCGAAAGCGGAGGCCAAAGAGCGTGATGCCGGCCAGGTAGACGACCACCAGGAGCAGGTCGACCGTGCTAAGCCGATGCGGCGAGACGAACCGGATTGTCGCACCAACCTCCCCAAGACTCACGCCTCCACACTATCAGGAGCAGCTGAAGGAATGAGCGGAACGGTTGAGTATCATTGATTGGGATGAATGCGTCCACTCTCCAGGTTCTATCGATCGTGTTCATCGCTACGCTGATTCGCTCGGCTTTTGGTTTCGGCGAGGGGCTGGTCGCGGTTCCGCTGCTGGCATTTTTTATTCCGCTGGAAATCGCCGCTCCCCTAGCCGTGCTGCTTTCTATTACGATTGCCGGTATCGTCGTTGTGCAGGACTGGGGAAAGATTCACTTTCGCAGCGCCGCCTGGCTCGTACTGTCGACCTTTTGTGGCATTCCGCTGGGGCTTTGGCTTTTGACCAGCAGCCATCAATCTCTGGTAAAGGCATCGCTGGGGCTGATCATCTTGGCCTTCTCCGTCTATTCCTTAATCGAAATGAAGGGCGAGCGGAAGAACGGCTGGAGTGCTCCCGGGCTCGAGAACGACCATCGCGGATGGCTTCTCGGCTGCGGCTTTCTCGCCGGCATCCTGGGTGGCGCCTACGGAATGAATGGACCACCCCTGGTTGTATATGGAACCATGCGCCGTTGGACGGCACAGCACTTCCGGGCGACTTTGCAGGGGTATTTTCTGCCTGCCAGTATTGCCGGGATGGCTGGATATTGGCTGGCAGGCTTGTGGACGCCTGTGGTGACCCATTATTATTTGCGGTCTCTGCCGGCGATGCTGCCGGCAGTATGGCTGGGCAGAGTAGCCAATCATCGCATGAAGGGGGAGACTTTTCTCGGATTCGTATACGCCGGCTTGGCAGCAATAGGCGCGATCCTCTTGCTGCAGGCTGTTCGAGGAAGGTAGAGCACTTCTTTGAAAGCTTGGGCTTCAGATGAAGCGGAGAAATTATTCTCTGAGCGGCTAAACAGGCTGCGGAAACGCTATGGCTTTGTATCAGACCACGACTGGTAGGTCAGGGTTTCAGCCCTGACTGCCGTAAACACTTGAAAACTCGATCGGCTTTAGCCGCTGAGGGAACCGTTTTCGCACTCTCTTCGACCTTTTTTCTCAGCGGCTATTAGAGCCAATTGGCTGCGATTGAGCATGACAGGAGCGGAATGACAAACCACAAAGCAGACACTTCACCTCAGCAAACCGCCGTTTACGATATCCATGAGATTGCCGCCAGGTTCCCGGAAACCGCCACCACGATGTTGATTGACACTCGCCTGACAGATGAGAAGGAAGCCAGTTCGCGCGTTTTTCGTGTCTACACGCCGGTTCCCGCGCACTACCATGCAACCTGCGATGAATATCTTCTGGTGATAACCGGCCGGGCCAACTTCTTCCTCGGAGATGCGGCGCCGTTTGAGCTGGGGCCGGGACAACTTGTTTTCTTCAAGCGAGGCGTGGTGCATGGCACAGCGGAAATTCTGCAAGAGCCCTTTGTAGTCTTTTCCGTCGATGCGCCCAGACGAGACCCCAAGGACGTCATCTTTGTAAACCCCAAGGATGGCACAGCGGAGACCTTCATCCAGAGCAAGATTCTGTATTAGAGAGAAGTGGGAAATCGCGGATCTCTCCACTTCGCTGCGCTTCGGTCGAGATGACAAAGTGATTGGTGCGCGGAGTCACGCGGTATAGGAGCCGGAGGAAACTCTGCCGCCGCGTCCCGTCCAATTGGTGTGGAAAAACTTTCCCCTCGGCTGATCCGTTCGCTCATAGGTGTGAGCGCCAAAGAAATCCCGTTGCGCCTGCAGCAGATTAGCGGGCAGCCGCTCCGTCCGGTATCCATCGAAGAAAGCCAGTGCGGTTGAAAACGCGGGCGTGGGAACGCCCAGTTCTATCGCATGGACGAGAGCCTTCCGCCATGAGGCCTGGTAATTGTTCAGAGCGTCGGCGAAAAAGCCGTCCAGCAGCAGATTCTTAAGTTCAGGGTTGCGGTCATACGCATCCTTGATCCGCGCCAGAAAACGGCTGCGGATAATACAGCCTCCGCGCCACATCAACGCAATTCCGCCGATATTCAAGCGCCAGCCATACTCTTTCGCAGCCTCGCGCAGCAGCATGTAACCCTGCGCATAAGAAATCATCTTGGAACAATAAAGCGCGCGGCGCACGTCTTCGATGAACTCCTTACGCCGGCCGCTCTCTTGCTGCGCTTCTTTTGGGCCGTGCAGAATACCCGCTGCCGCAACCCGCTCCTCCTTGAGCGCCGAAAGGCAACGAGCAAAAACCGCTTCGCCGATCAGGGTTACCGGCATGCCAAGGTCAAGGGAACTTATCACCGTCCACTTGCCCGTGCCCTTCTGCCCTGCGGTATCCAGAATCTTGTCGACCAGTGGCTGCCCGTCTTCGTCTTTCTTGGCGAAGATAAGGCTCGAGATCTCGATCAGGAAGCTATCCAGTTCACCCCGGTTCCACTCTGCGAAAACGCCACTCAGCTCATCAGCGCTCAGGCCCAGGCCTGTTTTCAGGAGCTGGTAGGCTTCGCAGATTAACTGCATATCGCCGTATTCAATCCCGTTGTGCACCATTTTGACGTAGTGTCCCGCGCCATCTTCGCCCACCCAATCGCAGCACGGAACGCCATTGTCGACTTTGGCTGCAATCGACTGAAAGATCTCCTTCACATGCGGCCAGGCTGCAGGATTGCCCCCAGGCATAATTGACGGACCTAAACGCGCTCCTTCCTCGCCGCCCGAGACGCCTGTGCCTATGAAAAGAATTCCCTTTTCCGCGAGCATCTTGGAGCGGTGGTTCGAATCGGTGAAAAGCGAGTTGCCGCCGTCGATGAGGATGTCGCCTGGCTCCAGATGCGGCAGCAACTGTTCGATCATCTTGTCTACCGTATCTCCGGCCTTCACCATCAGCATTACGCGGCGGGGCCGCTTGAGCAGCTCGATGAACTCTTCTATTGAATGGCCACCCTGGACCATTGTGTCCTTGGCCTCATCGTTCAAGAAATCGTCCACTTTGGACACAGTGCGGTTGAACACAGCAACCTGATAGCCGTGATCGTTCATGTTCAGTACGAGATTCTGGCCCATGACCGCCAGTCCAATCAATCCGATATCGCAGCTCTGCTTTGCCATTGTTTCTCCGTAAACTCGCAAACTTTGTTGACGTGGAAATGGGGTAACCTGCCATCTTCGCACACGAAAGGCCAACTCTGCTCCGCCCAACGTACTGGGCTGTTTTCCAACGAACGATTCTTTGGTTTCTGATGTCTGGTTTCCGGTGGCTGGTTTCTAGTGGTCGGTTTCTAGTGCAGAGTGTTCATGGGCCAGGGGCTCACCCAAGTGAATGAAAATCGGGTGAGGAAGGCTTGGTTGGTAATTACACCTAATTTTGTCATCTCGACCGGAGCGAAGCGCAGTGGAGCGATCTGCGGTTTCCCGGGATGATTTTCGAGAGAGCGACAGGAGGACATGTCGGAGCGGGCGCCAGATTTCTAGCTCGCCTCGTCTTCGACTCCTTGGACGGGCTGGCGGAGGATCTCTTCGAGGCTCTTGGGAGCCGGCCTATAGGCCTTGCCGTAGTATTTGTCAATTTGATGGCGATAGCTCATTACCGGACCAGGATATCCAATCAACCGCCAGCCAACCATCCCAATATTGCCGCCATGCAATGGATCGCAAAACATCCCTTCTACGGTATGGGTGTGCAGTAGTTGAAAGAAATAGGTTTCCTGAATGCCTTCGAGACACCGATCCTGTTGTTCCGGTGATAAGCCGGCGAAGTCACTGCCCAGCTGCTTTATACCAGCGCGATAAATTTCCTGGGGCGTTTCCTTTCCTTGGTATCCATGTTCCGGAATCGATTCAATCCAAGGCCCCTTGGTATAGCGGTATTTGTCCTTGCCATAAGGGCCCGCGAGTTGGCGATCGATATAGATAATCACTCCGGCTTCGGTTGCACCAGGGCCGCTTTCGTCCGTTGGAAAGATACGCGCGGAAGCTGCTTGAATTACCTGCGCCTCCGCCGCGGTAAAGAAACGCAAGGGCACTTTCACGGCGCCTTGCGCTTTTACGGCATCCTGCGCAGCAATCGGAATCAGGTCTCCCACCAGGGAGTAGAGCACCATCCCACCCAAGGTTTTTGCCGGAATGAGGATGAACTCACGTCGTTTCATTTGTCTCTCCCTAAACGTCCCGCCGGTGCTACTTGCTCTCAAGCCAACGGACCAGGCTTTTTTAGGTAACGATCGATCAAGCCATCCGCCGCCCGATGACTCACTGCCACGATAGAAAGCGTTGGATTCGCGGAGGAATTCTGTGGAAACGACGACGAACCGACGACGAAAAGATTCGGCATCTTCCAATGTTGCAGCCAGGTGTTGACGACGCTTTGGTCCGGGGACCTTCCCATGATTGCCCCTCCCTGAATATGCGTCGTGGTATAGGCAGCGGCATTGTAGTGGTGAAATGCGCCTGCTGCACGCCTGGGAAACTCACTCTTCATGAGCTTGGCTCCGGAGACCTGCGCAACGGCCTCAATGAGCTGAGTGGCTATTCGGGCTCCGAAGGCCATCTGCCGCATCTCGTACTCCGTCCAATCCAACGTCATCCGCAACAGAGGATCACCCCATTTGTCGGTGTAAGTGGGATCGAGATCCATGAAGTTTTGCCGGTAGGCAAAATGTTCTCCTCTCATTTCCACGCCTGGTCCGACTCTGTCCCAATGATCGATGGCAGCCTTTTTCCATTCCGAGCCCCAATTGCGGGGCGCCTCGCCGCGCGGAATTCGGCCAAAGGAGCCGGCAGGAGCCTCCCCCGTGGCCGCTCCGCGCAGGAATGCTCCTCCGCGCAGAATCTTCTCCGGAACCTCTTCCTTGATATCTCCATCAAGGTCTGCGATGCCATATCCCACCGCGCCCGATCCCATGAATAGGTTCAGCGGCTCCTTGAATACCAGCATCCCGGCCCCTCCGCTGGTGACCTGATGGGTAAGGTTTTTGCCTAGGGTTCCTTTGGCCATGACAGGATCGTAGCGTTCGCCAATCTCCGAGAGGAGCAGGAGACGAATGCTGTTGGGGGTCCATGCCGAGAGCACAACCACCTCTGCCGGCTGCATGGTCTCCTCGCCGTTTTCGTCCATGTAGACGACCCCTTCGGCGTGTCCGTTGCGATGCACGATCTTCCGCACCCAGCAGTTATTGCGCAGCGAGAAGTTAGGCCGGTTATTGAGCACCGGCATAATGGTGTTCGTGGGCTGCGCCTTGGCCCCGATCATGCAGCCGTAGCCTGGGCAGTAGCCGCAGAAAACACAGCCGGGCCGCGATACCTTATCGGGATTGGTATAGAACTGGCTCAGGTTGGCGGCCGGCAGCGGGAAGGGATGATAGCCCACCTGGATCGCCGCCTTATGAAAAAATCCCATGGTGTAGGTCGGAGTCAGCGGCGGGTTAGGGTACTCGTGCTGCCTGGGGCCCTCGAAGATATTGCCGCCCTCTATCAGCTTGCCGCGTAAGTTGCCCGCTTTGCCGCTAATGCCAAGCAACTGCTCAGCACGCCAGTAATAATCTTCAAATTCATCGTAGGTTATTCCCCAATCCTGGATTGTCCAATCCGGCGACATCCGTGAAGCGCCGAACTTCTCCCGTAGATGAGTGGCCAAAATGAAAAAATCCGGCAAGTACCGGTCGGAGATCCCACCCCAGTGTTCCGAGGTGCCTCCGGTCCCGGTCCCCGGTTTAAAGGCGCCATATTGGCGTATCGGAGCAGCACGATCCTTGACCGAGTGCCGATGGGTAATAGTCTGGTCCGCCGGATTCTGCAACAGGCCCACGCGTCGGTTGTTGATTTCGTCCATGCCGCTGGCATATTGGGAGATATTGCGCGCCGGGCCGCGCTCGAGGACGATCACATTCAAAGCTGTTCGGGTAGCTACCTCTTTCGCCATCACCAGACCGCTCCACCCGCTACCGATTACCACCACATCTGTGGCTTTGAGGCGCTTCAACCAGATACCATCCTTTCGATCGTCCCGAGTGTACCTCCTGACGGCGACGACTGTCACTGAACCGCTTAGCTGCCATCAAAACTCGATCCGGAGCACTCCAACCAGATTGCCATTCGGTGTATACCAGTTGGAAAAACTGTAAGCTTGACTAGCCACTCTACCGAATAACTGGGGACTGGTAATGTTCACCACATTGTTGGTCGCTGTAGGATACGTATGGGTCTCAGGGAAGAGGTTGTTGGCGTCCATGCGCACCGTGATCCTGTATCTCTCTTTATAAGCAATCGTCTTGGTCAGCGAATACTGAGGCCACCACACTCCGCCATACCGCGCAATTCCTATGCCCGCATTGCCATTGGTAAACGCCGCTGGGTAGCTGAATGCGTTGATATTGAAGTACGGGTTCTGGTTTTGCTCGGGCCATAGCGTGCCTATGGAGTGGTTTGGAACCCTGACGTGTTGGCCGTGCACGATATTTGGCAATACCTGGCCGGGCAGGTAGTTGTGCGGGCTTCCCGACATCAGGAAGCTCGCGGGAATGCCGCTACGCAAGCTCTGAATGGTCAGGAAGGTCCAACCACCGAGGAACAGGTTGGCAATGCCTCCGTGATTCATCCACTTTCGCCCATTGCCCACCGGAATATCAAAAGAGCCTGATGCAACGAACATCAAAGGTGTGTCGCTTGGAGCGAGTCCCTTAGTCATATTCCGCTGGTAGAATTCCGGACCGGTGCCCACAGTATATTTGGGTGATCCGCTGATCTGGCCTCCCAGAACTTGGCTTCCCGGGCCGCGACTGATGTTCTTGCTCCAGGTAAAGAGAAAATTGTACAAGAAGCCATTGCTGTAGCGCCTCTCCACGCGGGCGCTCATCGCGTGGTAGGTACTGTGATTCCAGTTACTGTATTCGTTGATGCTGCCGAACTGCGGGTATTGGAGATATGCTTGTGTATTGGCATATACCGCGTTGAGAAGAGTCGTGTCGGGGGAATTGTAAATGGATTGCGGCAACACATCGATATTGACAGGATTGGGATTGATCAGCCCAACACCCGCCGATCCCTGATAGACAACTTCGGCAATGGCGTTGGTAGTGAGCTGACGCTGAAAGCCGGTCGACCAGCTCATGGTATAGGGATTGCGGAGATTCGGGTCGAGGTAAGTCGCCGTACGCCCCGCAAAATTTCCGGAGACAGACACGTAATTGGCTGTGCGGTTTGGATTGATGGAATAGTCAATCGGGCCCGGACCCTGAGATAGACGGAAGGCGGGATATGGATTTCCGGGCGGCTGGGCCACGGCGGCGGTGGCGAGATATTCATCCTGGCCAAGTTCCGACATGTTATCGACGGTGAACATATCGAATGAGCCGCGAAAGACCCACTTTGGATCGAAGTTGTAAGCCACGCCAAGGCGCGGCTCGAAATTATTGCGGTCGCTGTTATACACGGAACCGGTCGGATGCGTAATCGCACCCATTCGACCCGTAAGGGGATCGACAGCATTGGGATCGAATTGCGATTTGTATCCGTATTTTGTATTGCCGGGAGTTTCGTAGGAATAGCGCACGCCTACACTAACTGTCAAGTTGTTCCTTGCTCTCCAGTCGTCCTGAATAAAAAACTGATGCGACCACCAACGCGGCAGATAAGTCTCCAGCAAGCTAGTAAAGCTGGCATTGTCCGCTTCGCCCAGCAGAAATGAAGCAAAGGAATTGCCGGTATTCGCCTTAAACGGAAATCCGGTCCCCGCCCCGCTGAAGTTGTACACTCCGGAGGGTTGGGAAAACACGGTGTCGTTTTCGCGCATCCGGAGCCCCAGATAGCCAACCTTGATCACGTGAAGACCCATGACTTTGGTGACATTATCCGCGAATTCGAAATCGTCCTGCATCGTCCGGCTATAGGGATTGCTCGATGTGCTCACCGCCGGATTCGCCGTCCAGATTACGCTGCTCCCACCGGTACTTACAAAGCCCGGAAATGTCTGCGGACCAACGCCCGGAATGCCAAGTATTCCCGCCCATCCCTGGTTTTCAAGGCTCGACTCCAGTTATCGGCCCGGCGTTGGTATGCGGTGCGGAACTCATTGATCACCGTCGGACTAAAGGTGTGGACATCGCCCAAGGTAAGGTTGAGAGTGTCTATCGGTTCAGGCAATCCATAGCTATTGGCCGTGCTATCGATGGCATGCCACGCGTAGAGGATGTTTTCGCGGCCCGGTTCCGTTCGGTAGCGATTCCAGGCGAAGCGGAAGTACGCCCTGTTATTGGACCTGATCTGCTGATCGAATCTCCCCAGATAGCCGTCTTTGTCGGCCAGATAGTGAGTATTGGCGATGTAGTTGTTGGTCGGCCCGGTGGTTGTGTATCCGCCGCCGGTATTGGGCAGGTTATAAGGATTCATGGACAGGAACTTGACCGCCACGGGATCGAAGCGGCTGCGCGGGATCTGATTCCCCGGAAACTGCGTGGCGGTCCAGCCCGTGCCTCCACTACATCCAGTCGGATTGGTGCAGCGGATTGTCAGGGGATCGTAGATCGGCTGCGCGGCTACTCCGGGAAAGTTGAAATTCCCGTCGAGCATCTGCTGGGTCGGTACGTTGGCGGTAACCGTATTCTGCTCGTGATCGTAGTCGAAGCGAAAAGCGAGAAAGAAGAACGTCTTGTTCCGCCCATCGTAAATCTTGGGAATGAAGATGGGACCTCCCAACGTCGCATCGAAGTTGTGATATTCGAAGGGGGTATTCGTCGGACCCTGGTTGAAGACTTGCCGATGCAGGAAGTTTTTTCTGATATAGCGTTCTTCAGCCGTGAAATGGAGCTCATTGGTTCCGCTTTTGGTCACCATGTTGTAGGAGCCACCCGCGGAATGGCCCTGCTCGGCGGGGATTCCCGTGGTCCAGACCTGGGCTTCCATCAGCGCATCCACCGGGGGCGTTACGGAATTGTTGACCTCTCCGATGGCCGAGCGAGGTGTCTGTTTTACGATGCTTCCGTCGATGGTGAAGTTGATTTGATTGGAAGGCAATCCCAGAATGTGATAGGTGCCGTCGTTGTTCGCCTGCGCTCCCTGCATGTAGTACATCATGTGCTGCGGCTTGGCCTGGACCATGGGAACGCCGTGGATTTGCTTGGCGTCGACCGTGCCGCCGACGATCGCATCATCTGTATTGAGCAGGGGAGTCGATGCGGTCACCTCTACCTGCTGACCCGTCGCCCCCATCTGCATTTGAACGTCGAAGCGCGGCGTCTGCCCAATCGCCAGGATGATGCCGTATTGGACGTACTTCTTGAATCCCGGGGCATCGATCGCAAGCGTGTACGTGCCTGCCGGCTGGAAAGGGATGTACCAGGCGCCCTGCGAATTGGTCGCCGCATGAGCGGAGACGTTGGTCGCTGTGTTAGTGACAGTGACCGTGGCATTAGGAATGACCGCGCCCGTCGGATCGGTTACTGTTCCCACTACGGTGGCGCTCTGCACGTCCTGAGCGGGGGCAAGCGAAACCATCGCAAACAGGGCGACGGCACAGGACAAGGTGATTTTTACAGGGAGTGTGGCAAGAGCTGAGATTATGGCGGGGCTCTTGACTGTTTGATCTATCATAGTCAACAATCCATCCCAAGCTGTGAACTATGATCGTTAATATGTTGCTTTGTCAATAGGTTCTTTTGTCGCCTACGCCACGGGAAGGGATCGATCGCGCAAGTCATTGAATATAGAGACGAAAATTGCAATGCACCGTGGGGCGTGATCACGACACTGTCGATCGAGAATTGTGGAATCCCACATCTGAACCCAGATTTTTCTTTCTGTCACTCCCGAAGAGAATCTGCCTTTCGCACTCGCAGCGTTGTTACCATGACAGACGAGAAAAATGGGTTGAGGAAGGATTTGTTGAAAAGCGGAGTTTCACTACTCGGCGGTTTACAGGTAGATTGGCTGCAATCTTTTCACCACATAGGCGCCGCAGCGCTCGAAGTCCGCACGCGGACCCTTTCGCGCCGTGTCGAGATCGACGCAGATCCAGCCCCGGTAATTCACACTCTTAAGAACCCGATGGCATGCTGGAAAGTTAACCTCTCCGTCACCCAGGTCGTAGATGCTGGAAAAAAAGCGCGCCATGGTTGAATCCTTCGCAAACACCTTTCCATTCGGCTGAACCCAGTCGCTAGCCGGCGTGGTCCACTTGGCGTCTTTGTAGTCGAGAAACCGTATTCGATGCTTATAGCGGTTCAAGGTCCCAACCACGTCGCAGCCCGCCAGATGAAGATGAGCGGTGTCCGGAGAGAGGCCAAAAAGCTTCGGGTCGGTCATTGACATGAACCGGTCGACCTCCTCTTGATTTTGGACCATTTGGCCCATGTGGTTGTGCAGGCCTGCGGTGAACCCCATTTCGCCGGCCAGTCCCCGATCTGGTTGCAGCGGGCGCACAGCTCTTGAAAGCCGGCGGCCGTATTCGCCCCCGGCTTGTTGCGGTTGGGCGAGAAAACCACGAGATGATTGCGCCAAAATCGGCAAGAAACTTCATTGCCTCCCGCGCGCTATTCAAGTCTTGTTGGCGCTTAGCCGGATCTTCGAGCTCGCCGTTCCAGGAGATGGTGACGACGTGGAGATTGCGCTTGGAAACCTCGCGCTGCATTTGCGCTGCTGTCAATCCATACTCATCGAGAAGACGCGGGAAGCCGGCAAGACGAACGCCGATGAAGCCGGTTTCCTGCATAACATCAAGCATGCTGGTGAAGGGAGCAGGAGGGAAGTACCTCCAAAGCGCCGAGGAGAGCGCCCACTTGATGTTCCGATTCGCGGGCAAGCTACTTTCCGCGTCCGCCAGAGCGGCGGGCAGCAGTGCAAGAGAGGCTATGAAATTCCGGCGGCTGATCATCGTGATATTAAGCGGGGAGTTCCACTTTGCTTTCCCGGGTAGAAACCACTATACCTCCGCTTGCAAACAACACAACTACGCGGGCCGCTATTCCGACTTGGTGCGGGCATCTTCCAGAGATCTCTTAGCGCGAGAGGGATTGAAGATCCCGCAGGAGCAAAAGCACGCCAGATAGGTAACAGCCTCCTCCGGTGTCCAGCGATTTTCCTTTACGACCTCGATCATCTTCTAGGCGAAGGAATGGCTGATCATTTTGGCCCATCCACAGTCGGTGTTCGGAAACGATGATCTATCATAGATATAACATACATCGTACCCGTAGCTGAATTGGGCACAAAGATTTCGGTAATGTGACTCTTGTGACCCCTTGAGGGCAGGGGCACCGCCCCGTGCTTACTGGTAAATTCCCAACAATATAATTTTTTGCGACAATCTTTGCTCTTTGAAAACTGCGTTGCTTTTTGATGAAATTGTCCACCCCTGCGGGATCGGGTTTCTGGAGCCTCGGGGGTCATACAACTCCCCTTTGTCAGGATTTGCACCTCTTCAGCACCTGTAAAGGCGCCCAGAGGCAGTGTGTGCGTGATATGGAAACTCACCTGGCGATTCCATATCACCACACACAAAGCGCACCGCATATGAACTGCACCGGCTCTCTCGATCTGAGAAAGCGCATTCCTCCCGAATTGCAAGCCTATCGGTTATCGGCAACTAGTGAATGCTCCACAACGTTTGCATTCGCAGCCGCCTCGGTTTCGGTTTTAGTAGGATTAACCTTCATCCCATATCTCTGGCCGTTGATCCAGATCCGATTCAAATAGTCGGTATCTCCGTATTTGTGGAAGGTGATGTCAGATTGGCGGTGAGGTTGCGCAGCGCGCGTCGGATTGAAATCAACGAACGCCGAATGCGCGCCATCCTCACTCTGGACCAGTAGCACAGATGCATTCGCATCGGACTGGGTAACCCTGTAGGAGCCAGCCGGCAGCTTGGCGCTACCTGCGTAAAACGGAAATGTGGTCGTGAAGTCCACAGCATTGTCAATCTGCGCCGCGAGCGGCATCACGGACAGCAGGGAGAGCAATCCCATTCCTGCAACTAATTTTCCCAGGTTCTTCATAAATATCTCCTCTATTCAGTTCGCACTCATGCTGATGCGTCTCCCTTCCAGAGGCATTTGCAGAGCCACTCTCATTGCATTCTGTTCCGCCAGCGACACGTGGCGGTCAACTACTTTATCTCCAGATACTTTGCGCTGTGAACCGGACAGTGGTGCGTTCCTTGGCGGCGGAGTTGTTGAGCTCCGCGCGTCGGCAATATGTGAAACCGTGACCGGATTTCGACTATTAGGGCATTGGGGTGACTATTACGTTCTCGCGTGGTGGTCACTGGAGATAGGAGATCTATTCATTTCAATACGAGTACCAATCTCTTGCCTTCTGTCCAAGGAACGGCATACAGAGTCGCCAGATCGACACATACGATTGTGGAGTCGCATGCAGACGCTGCATCAAAGGCAGCCTAGGTTTCCGTGGCTTCACAGGTGAACCGCCAATAACGCTAGAGGTTATAAGCCCTGGTTCTTCATCTGGTTTCAGTTCACATTGATTGGTGCTCCGATTGCTCCTGAAGCGTTGAAGCGACATTTTGCCGACCGTCGGGATTTGTCGGCTTTGAAAACATAGGAGAGAAGGTAATGGATGATCGAAAGAAGGAGCTCGAACCGCCACAGAGCTCATCACGGCGAAGTTTCCTGGGAGCCAGTTCTTCTGCGCTTGCCGCGGCGTTCGTTGGATGGAAGGCAAACGCACAACAGGTAGAGAACATTCGGAAAGCTGAAAGCGATCGCTCCTCAAGCGATCCCGGGCAGGAAAATAAGCTGCTTCTGACTGAGAACCCGGACTCCAACGCACCTCCTCCAACGGATCATGGTGACATCGGACCGATCTGATATTCCTTTGATCTGGCGCGCAAGCGCGTGGAGGAAGGTGGCTGGACACGCCAGGTAACCCAGCGCGAGCTGCCCCCATCCAATGAGGTGGCCGGTGTCAACATGCGGCTCACCCGTGGCAGCTTTCGCGAATTGCATTGGCACACAGCGGATAAATGGGCCATTATGCTCAATGGCAATGCTCGCATCGCCGTTTTTGATCCCGATGGAACGATCTCCATCGACGACGTCAGCCAGGGCGATCTTTGGTTCTTTCCCGCGGGGTTTCCACATTCCATTCAAGGTCTGGGACCGGGCGACGGTTGCGAGTTCCTGCTTGTTTTTGATGAAGGCATGTTCTCGGAAAACAACACCTCTCTCATCTCCGCGTGGCTCGCACATACGCCGCCTGAGATATTGACAAAGAACTCCAATCTCGATCGGAGCGACATCCCAAAGTTGCCGGCAGATGAGCTTTATATCTTTCCTGCCAAAGTTCCTGGATCTTTGGCGCAGGACAGGGCGGCCGTTGGCGGCAAGAAAGCCGAGTCTTCCACCCAGTACACCTTCAAGATGTCGGCCATGGCGCCCACAATCAAAACAGCCGGAGGCGAAGTCCGCCCTCCGGAAATGGTGACTGCCCACCTGAACATCGATGCGGCAACCATCCGGAAGATCCCTGCGGAAAAGCGGGTTTTGATCGCAGGATAACCGTTCATCCTATGGCGGTTGGGGAAAGATTCATAGGAGTCATTCCACGCAGCAGTAATCGGCCAAGCATCATCAACGCATAACACCCAAAAGAGGGCTCAATATGGATACGCGGGCATTCACCTTTGCAAGTTCTCCATTCGTGCCCATCGCTATTGGTTTTTTTGGCTTGGGTACCGGCTACTTTATCTGGGGCGGTCAGGCCTTGTTCGGGTTTCCTAAGACCAGTCCCGAGGTCAACCGCTCCTTAGGTTTATGGGGTTTCTGGATGCCGGGATTCATGCAGTTCCTCACCGGCATCTACCTGTTGACCGGATTGACGTGGTTCGAGGTCTTCCGCAATGCGGCTCCTTTGTATATGGCAGGTCTCGCGTTCACGGCTTACGGCATTCACTGGTTCGCGATGGCCCACCGGCGCTTTATCGATTCCTCCGCACAGCCGGATGGTTGGATGGCCATAACATTCCTGTTTCTCAGCATTCTTGGCGTTGACGTTTTCTTGCGGGCTGGAGATATCCCCGTAATGATCATCTTCGTCGGCCTAAGCTTGGTCTATGCCGCCGAAATTCCTACACGCTTATTGTCCTGGACTCGGGGCGGTCGCCTTGTAGCGCTGTTCCAGTTTCTTACCGGTATCTGGCTGATGTACTGCACCTACGCGATAACTGTAAATCTGGCGTTGGGCGCCAAAGCCTGGATTTAGTGAGGTTGCGTCATTTCGTAGTTGCGAGAAGGGGACAAGAACGTATTTCGACAGGATGACAGGCAAGCACCTAGGTCATGCGAGGCGCTCGGGGGCGTCGCGCCAGAGCCTGTAGCTGCTCCACGCAGCGAGGGTGCAGACGTCGCGAATCTCACCGGCGCCGAGTTTCTGCTCGAAAGCCGAGATGGGCAGACGGACGATCTCCATATCCGACTCCTCGGCGTCGCGTTGGTGAAGGCCTTGGGAAAGCTCTTCGGCGACGAAGACATGCTGACGCTGGCGCGCGAAGCCATAGGCGATCCACATCCAGGGCAACTCGGTCATACGTCCGGCGATCAAGCCAGTCTCCTCGCGCAGCTCGCCGCGCGCCAGCGACTCTGGGTCGATATTGTCCGCCTCCCAGCCGCCTTGCGGCAGCTCGAGCGCTCGCTCCCCAATCGTGTAGCGGAACTGCTCGACCAGCCAGATGTGATTGCCGTCGATGGGCAGGATGACTGCGCAGTCCTGCTTATCGACCACGCCATAGATACCTTGGGCTCCGTTGGTGCGCTCAATCGCATCTTCGCGCACACGCATCCAGCGGTTCCGGTAGACCTCACGGGTAGAGAGAGTGCGGATAGCCATACCCTAGGATGGCAGAGATGAATCGATTGGAACAAGTGCGAACGATGGTTACACAAGTCGCGGAAGATCCGAGCGGCTGAACGGGCTGCGGAAAAAGGCCGGTGAGGAGCCTTTGGGTGTAAGCCCCGCATTTATGCGGGGGTTCGGAGCGCTTCAGAGCTCGAAAAGCAGACTCCCTTCGGGAATGACAGAAAGAAAAGCAACTGCAAATACGAAACAACCGGAGGGCCGCAGGCCTTCTTGTCTGTCTTTGCTTTTCTGTCTGTTGTTCCCGAAGGAATCTGCTTATGGTCTTTCTTCAGCGCTCCGGGATCGGCACTGCGGTTGTCAAGCACGCCGGACACATGGGCTTCTCGTCACTTGCGACCGGTTGATAGCGATCCGGGCTGTTGCCGGACGGCCTCGGCTTGCCTGCGAACGCGTTCGTGCATCGAGGCCCAGCCTTTGTCCATCCCTGCCTTGTGCTCGTCGGAAAGGAAGCCGAGCGCGGTGTGCCGGAAGGCGATCAAGGTTCCACCCTCGACTTCACTCAGCCGATATTGCACGTTCGCAACAAACGGGAAAGAGGCGAACAATGGGCCAGCGAATTCCAGCAGCGTGGGCCGCTTGATGGCCTGGACATGGGCCCAGAAATGCCCATTGTCGTCGCCTAAGTCGCGGTACCACCTTCCACCCGGCCACGGTTCGATCTTCATGTTGAGAGATTTGCCGTCGGGTGTCTCGTTACCGGGCCCGAGTTGCTCGAGCAGCGCGGCAAAGGTTGTATCCAGGGGCGCCTGGACGTGGATTTCCTGGTTGATCGTAAGGGTTAGGTTTTCGAGGGTCTGGTCGGTGGCAATCATCATTTCTCCTTAAGATTGGGGCCTGTGGAATTCAACTCCAGTGAGCCTTCGCGGACCTTCGCTTCCGCGCGTTGCTTCACTCGATTCAACTGGTGCTGCCAGTAACGCTCGAAGGTTCCGGCCCACTCGTGAAGAGGGCGTATCGCTTCGGCGTTGGTCCGGTACAGCTTTTGGCGGCCCTGGCAGCGCATCCGAACCAGCCCCACGTCGCGCAGCACACGCAGGTGCTTGGAGACGGAAGGCTGCTCCAGGCCGAGGGCTGCCACAATCTCTCCGACGGGCCGCTCGGCGCCGGCAAGATAGCTCAAAATCTCCCGCCGGCGGGGCTCGGCAACCGCGTTGAAAGCATCCGAAGTGGTGCTCGCTCGTGCCATGATCGAATATTACATACCCATATAGGAATATGTCAAGCCGCATTTTTTGTCTGTCTCCTTAATCAGGCATGATCGTGTTTGTACGTTCCGCCGCTGAGCCTCTATCAGGCGTGATGAAGCGCTTCCGTTAGTTTGCTTGCGCCGAGCACGTTTGTGATGCGCGTCTTGCAATCCCTTGCAAGGAGGCGTTCGATGTGTAGGTGCGTCGTCAAACAGGCGCTCATGTTCTTAGAAAGGTAAGCCTGAGTGACCAATCCCCCAGCGTCACGTATCAAGTATCTTGTCCGTCAGCCAAGCCTCTGGATCGCTCTCGTGATCTGGTGCTTGCTCAGTGCGGCAGCCATCCTGCTCTGCCGGAACGGCGTGCCGCTCGACCGGCCTGAACTCGCCACTACACCGCCCATTACCGATGTGCTCAACAACTCCATCGGTCTCTTTTCGATCATCCTGCTCATCGGCATCGTCTCCTTTCTGGCGCGTCATCGTCCACTTCCCAACCTCGCCGAACGCGCTCCGGAGCGGGGCATCGCGTTGCGCGAAACGCTGGCCATGTGGATTTACGGCGCCGCCGTCGTGTTCGTGGGCCGCATCATTGGGCAGCACTGTTTCGGCGAAGGGATCGCGCTGCATCTCAACGGCTGCCTCTTCGGCGCGACGCGCGTCCAGTCACCGGCCGAGGTCTACACCTGGGCCGCGTACAACGGTATCTTCCTCGCGCTTCTTCCGTATCTCATCTTTCGCTGGCGTGGCTACTCGCGCCAGGCGCTCAATCTGCGATCCGCCAACTGGAAGAACGACACGCTCATCATCGCCGTTGTCATGCTCATCGGCTGCGCCTACGAGCTCGCCGGCCCCAACATCTTTCAGCTCACGCCGCATCAGCAGCTCGTCGGCGGAGCGCTCTCCTTCGTGCTGCATCTGTGCGGAACAGATCTCCCCATCATGATCTTCATCTATGCGATTCTGCTGCCGCGCTACGCCCGGTTGTTCTCTCCGCTGGTCGCCTTTCTGGCAGGCGCGGTCAGCTACCCGCTCATGCACGTCTTCGAATCATGGACACGCTATGACTCGCCTTACCACGCGGCAGTCTCTGTCATCTTCGTTTTGCTCACGTTCTTTCCTGCAGGTCTTATGAAGTCATTCCTCACATTCCGGACAGGAAATGCCTGGGTCCATATGTGGGCCTTCCACGCCATCACGCCACACGTCATGGTGGACACGCGCCTCGTCGTTCACGATTTCAATATTCGCTAGAGGGCCGTTTTGCCGGAAACTCGATGCTGGACGAGCGATAAGCTGGTGCCCGAGCGTAGAGTTTCGTAACGGCCGCGTACCCGGGCGCAGGGAAAGAAAACAGTGGAGGACCAGTAACGACTGGAGGGGTCAGAGCTTCGCTTAAGGCTCAGTCGCATGTTCAATCGTGATCACGATTTTCCCCTTCGCATGTCCGGCTTCTCGATATCGAAGCGCTTCAGCTGCCGCGCTTAGCGGGTAACGCCGATCGATGACAGGCGCAATCTTGCCGGCTTCCAGAAGATCTTTCAGAAGAACCAGGTCCTTCGTGTTGATCTTCGCAATGAAGAACCGTATCTTCTTGCTTCCAAGCAGCGATAGGAGTGGCCCTAAGGACGCCGCCTGGAGAATGCGGGCCATACTTCCTCCGACCATGACAAATGTCCCCTTCCGCTGGAGCGCGCGCCTGTAATGAAAGATCGAATGATGTGCGTTAGCACCAAGAATCAGATCGTAGCGCATCCCACTTTGGGTGAAATCTTCCCTGGTGTAATCGATGACGTGGTCTGCGCCGACCGATCGCGCCGTGTCCATCTTCCCCGGGCCGCACACAGCTGTCACTTCAGCCCCGAACGACTTGGCAATTTGCACCGCGAATGTACCCACGCCCCCTGACGCGCCATCGATCAGAACCTTTTGACCCCGCTTGATCTGTCCATGGTCGCGAAGCCCCTGAAGGGCGGTGATTGCCGCAACTGGTACGGCAGCCGCTTCCTCAAACGACATATTTGCCGGCATCAGCGCCAGCCGATCTTCTCTGGCACAGACAAACTGGGCGAACCCGCCCAGACCTTTGTCCTCGAAGGATGCCCCGAAAACTTCGTCGCCTGGATGGAACTGTTTTACATCTGCGCCCACCGATTCAACCCGCCCAGCGATGTCTGCGCCTGTGACCTTGTGCTTTGGCTTGAGCAGCTTGCCCAGACTCGGGAGAAAGAACAACGGGCCCCTCATCATAAAGCTGTCGAGAGGGTTTACCGACGAGGCATACAGCTTGATCAGAACCTGGTCACGGGCGGGCGCCGGCGGTGCAATCTCCATGAGTTGCAGCACTTCGGGAGGTCCGTATCGGGTGGTTACAATGGCTTTCACAAAGCAGCCCCTATTTTGGCATGCGAGGAACATAGCACAATCGCAAAAACGGCCCGAGATCTCTCCTACAGCGTCAGCGCTGAACTCGCGTCCGCGGCGATTTCGTCCATGTCCATCGTCCAGGTCGGGCTCCGGGCATTTGTATTCGCAGTCGTTTTTCTTTCTGTCATTCCCGCAGGGAATCTGCTTTTGGTCTCCGGCGCATACGAGAAGCAGATTCCCTTCGGGAATGACAGAAAGAAAGGCAAAGGCGCTGCAGCAGCGGTTGCCGGGAAACCGCAGATTTTTCCACTCCGCTTCGCTTCGGTCGAGATGACAAATTAGGTGTAGTTGTCAACCCAGCCTTCCTCAACCCGATTTTCATCCCCTTGGTGGACCGCAGGCGCCTGAATGCCCAGTCGAGATGACAAAAGATGCGATGCGCGATAGAGACAGCCAACGGCGAGCTCGTCCCCTGACGCGGTCAGCGGGGCGGCCTTCGCTCGAAGTTTGATGAAGCTTAGCGTTATAGACGAATTCCGGCTGCTGATTCACCCTGTGGCGCTGGGGTGTGGTCTGCCATTCTTCGCAGACCTGCCCAGACCCAAATCAGTGTGTCGGCGTTTGGGAGTGGTGTCGCTGCACACGTTTATCGCCCAGTTTAGGATGCTCAGCGGCATGGATTGTTGTGCCGAGCTTGACCGGAAAACATGGCCGATATCGTGCCATGCCCACCGATCGCACATTAACAATGTCCTGCAATTTGCTGAATTTGCTTGATTTGGCGGTTACGCCGCAGCGGATCGGGAAGGCCCGGTGTCGCGCTCCAAAATATTCCCTAACGACTGGCGCGGAGTGACGTATCTCCAGCGCTTCGGCAGGGCGAGTGTGGATTCGGGAAGCAAACAAGCGCGGCAGAATACGCCAAGTTCGCGAGAATAGGTCTCATCGGCCTGCCTCCCGTCGGCGTATTTCACCTGGATAAGCGAATTGCTTTTTGGGTGAGTATCGATATCGCTTGGATCAAAATCATGCCATTCAAATTGTTGGTTCATATCACTCTTCAGCCTTTCCGCGAGTAGGCGCGATCCGCGTCTCAAGCAAGGGGGGTTCGAATTGCTCTATCGGCTTTTTGCTTCGAGCGATGTAGATGATGGTACGACTAAAGGGATATAGGCTATAACACCAACAGGTCGATAGCACAAATGTGGTATTCCTTATGCCAAATAGAATGCCCGTGTACCTGGCGAGC
Organism: uncultured Acidobacteriaceae bacterium; assembly: GCA_963705665.1. Taxonomy (GTDB): domain Bacteria; phylum Acidobacteriota; class Terriglobia; order Terriglobales; family Acidobacteriaceae; genus PALSA-350. The sequence goes on from CAVPKQ010000052.1 coordinate 588,324, forward strand.
TAACTGGGCCCTATTCATAGTGACGCGAGGATTCTGTGATCCTGCGGTTGCTCTCCATGACAATTGTGGTTGCAGCAGTTACGGCCACTTTCAGCGTGCACTCGCCTCGAGGTCTGGACTTCGTGCACCAGAACTCCCCCACACCAGATAAATATCTGATCGCAACCATGGGAGGCGGGGTCGCGCTACTCGATTACAACAATGACGGTTTGCTGGATGTTTTTCTGGTGAACAGCGGCAAACTCACCAGCCCCATGCAGACGCCTGAGAGTTTTGATCGTAACAACCCCAAGTATTGGAATCGTTTGTACCGGCAGAATGCGGACGGCAGCTTTACCGACGTCACAGAAGCAGCGGGGCTGGCGCGAGCGGGCGACGGAAACTACGGCATGGGCGTTGCGGTCGGGGACTATGACAACGATGGGTTTCCCGACCTGTACGTTACGAATTACGGCAAAAACATCCTTTATCACAACAACGGGAACGGTACCTTTACCGACGTAACCGAAAAGGCAGGCGTTGCCGCGGGTGGCTGGTCTGCATCGGCCGGTTTCTTCGACTACGATAACGATGGCCGCCTCGATCTTTTTGTCACTCGCTACATGGAGTGGGACACGAAGCACAACAAAGCTTGCGGTGGCGACTATCACACCTATTGCCCTCCCGGAGAGTTTCCCCCCACGACGAACATCCTGTATCACAACAATGGAGACGGCACATTCACCGACGTGAGTCGGGCTTCAGGTATCGCTGCCAAGAAAGGCCGCTCCTTAGGTGTGGCGTTCAACGACTACGATGGTGATGGTTTCACCGACATCTTCGTCGCAAACGATGGAATGGCGCAGTTCCTGTTTCACAATAATGGCAACGGTACATTTACCGAGTGTGCTCTCAAAGCGGGAGTAGCCTTGGCCGACGACGGCAGTCCGTACTCGGGCATGGGAGTGGATTTCCGGGACTACGACAACGATGGACGCCCGGATGTAATCGTCACGGATCTGGCCAAACAGGTTTACGCGGTCTATCACAACGATGGAAATGGCGCTTTCAGCTATCGAAGCCTGCAGACAGGTATGGGAGTGCTATCCGCCGGCAGTTCAGGATGGGGCGTGCGGCTGGTGGACCTCGACAATGACGGCTGGAAAGACTTGTTTGTCGCTCAAAGCCACGTTATGGACAATGTGGAACAAGTGAACCCGTCCTTGCACTATCGCCAACCGCCCTTGCTGGCTATAAACCACGCAGGCCGCTTTGAGCGTAGCGATCCGGGAACGACAACTGCTGTAGCCGGCAGAGGAGCAGCCTTTGGCGATCTGAATAACGACGGCTGGATCGATGTCGTCGTCGGTGTTCTGGGAGATCGGCCTCTATTTTTTTGGAATCGTGGCGGCAACCAGCATTGGCTCACGCTCTCTCTTCGCGGCACGCGAAGCAATCGCGACGGCATGGGAGCGGTGATAAAAGTGAATGGACAGACGCAATATGCGACCACGGCGGGAAGTTACCTTTCCGCCAATGACAAACGAGTTCATTTCGGCCTGGGAACGGCGCAAACAGCCAACATTGAAATAAGCTGGCCTTCCGGCGAACACCAGGTTCTGAAAAATGTCCGCGCTGACCAGTTCCTGGAAGTTACCGAGCCGGTGAAACCATGATGATTTCTGCGCTCCTTCTTTTATTCTTCTTTCAAGCGGCGGCTCCGCAGCCAATCCAACACGAACAGGCAGGGATAGCGGCGCAACAGCAGGGTCAACTTGATACAGCGATCGCTGAATTCAAACGAGCCACTGAGTTGGATCCGCAGCTTGCTTCGGCGTTCTACGATTTGGGCGCGGCGTATATGCAAAAACGAGCCTACGCCGCCGCCGTTCAACCTCTAAAGCGCGCCCTGGAACTGAATCCCGGCCTGCCCCGCATTCATGAATTGCTTGGTTATGCGCTCTTGTCGCAAGGCTATGCTGCTGAAGCGATTCCTCACTTCCAGGCGGCAGATGTGCAAGATGGATTGGGCATCGCGCAAGTTGAAGCCGGCGATCTACCAGACGCAATCACAACTTTGGAAGCTGCTCTGGCAAAGCGCCCCAACGATCCGGATCTGCTCTACTATCTTGGCCGGGCGAGCGGCCTTTTTTCTCAGCAAATCGATAGCACGTTACTTTCATCCTATCCAAATTCGGCACGCGGTCATGAATCCCTCGGCGACAATTACCGGGCGCTGAACCAGGCGAAGGCAGCCGAACAAGAATACCTGGCCGCGATCCGCCAACGTCCCGACCTGCCTGGAATTCATCTTGCGTTGGGCGACGTATATGCCGCATCTTCGCAATGGGAAAAAGCGGAAGACGAGTTTCGCACGGAGGCGAAGCTGCGCCCCGGAGATGCCGAGGCGGCCTTCCGTTTCGGCTCCGCACTGTTGCAGAATGGCAAGCTGAGCGAAGCTCTCCAGGAATTGGAAATTGCCGATCGTTTGCGCCCGCAAATGCCCGAGACACTTTATGCGCTAGGCAAGGCGGCATCTCTCGAAGGCGACAGCGCAAAAGCCGAACGGTCATGGATTCAACTATTGGCAATTGAGAAAGATACTCAACTTGCCGCTCAGACGCACTTTGGACTGGCTGGGCTCTACCGCAAAGAGGGCAGAGTTAAGGATGCTGAGCGTGAAATGGAGAATTTTGCTGCCCTTCAAGCGAAGACAAAACAGCCGCAGCAATGAAGCTGGGCTGCGATTCTCCCGTTGCATATAGTCCCGCAGCACACCCCGCGCCGCCTTGCCTTGTCCCCGGTTGACAATCGTCACATCCTTGTGATGAGATTGCGACCGCTAGTATTGAGACTGGGAACTTGCATGAAAAAAGCTGAGGTCTCATGTATGTTGTCCTGCATCTCCTGCTTCGATTTCATCCCGCTAGATCCGCGCGATCGAAGACTTCCCAGGGGTGACGACTCAAGATACAAAACAGGCGAAAGATACGCCGATCTCTCTGTCGAAATCGGACCGGTGCATGTGGTCCGTTAGATTCTGCTGATTTGTAAGAATTCAGGAGGCGTAATGATTTCAGGCAAATTCTGGTTTCCTATCCTCGCAACTGTGCTGTTTCTCGCGTGCTGCTTGACTGCCCCTGGGCAGTCAACCTATGGCGCTGTTGAGGGGCTTGTAAGTGATGAGAGCGGAGCCGCTGTCCCGGGAGCCCAAGTCACCCTGACCAACACAGCAACCGGAGAAGCACACACCCAAACCACGGGCGATTCCGGTCTCTATTCGTTCGTGAATCTTTTGCCCGGCCAATACAAAGTAGAGGTATCCAAGCCGGGTTTTAAGCAGGTCACGCAAGCAAACGTCGTTGTTCTAGTACAGCAGACCTCGCGCGTGAATATCACTCTGCCTGTGGGCCAGACGACCGAGACCATTCAGGTCACGGCCCAGACTCCTTTGCTGCAGCCGGAAACATCCTCGCTCGGTCAGGTAGTGGAAGCACGCAATGCGAATGAGCTTCCGCTCAACGGCCGCAATGTCTTCAGCTTGGTGGAGGTGGCGCCTTCCGTCGTGCTGCAGGGTGGCGCCGCGGGGACGCCGGTGGGACAAAACCCCTTCTCCTGGGGCAACTTCCAGATTGGTGGAGCTTTCGCCAACCAGAGTGCGGAATATCTGGATGGCCAGCCGCTCAATATTGGCTACATTAACCTCCCGGTCCTGATCCCCGTTCAGGATTCCATCGGAGAATTCAAGGTCCAAACAAACAATCTGGGACCCGAGTGGGGAAAGCTGGCCGGGGGCGTCCTGAACCTGAGCACCAAGAGCGGAAGCAATACCTGGCATGGGGAAGTCTACGAATACATCCGCAACAAGGTGTTGAACTCATCTGATTGGTTTGCCAATTACGGCGGACTGCCCAAGCCGCCATTTACACAGAATCAATTCGGAGGCAATATCGGCGGCAAAATCATAACCGACAAAACCTTCTTCTTTTTCCAATATGAGGGCTTTCGTTTACGCACCGCCCAAACCACCACCACCACTGTTCCGACAGCTGCCGAAAGAACGGGCAACCTTGCGGCTCTGGCGGCTGTCTCCGGAGCAGGAGGTACTGGAGTGCAAATCGTAGACCCTTGCAACGGCGCTGCAACGTGCACTTCATACGGCGGTAGACCGTTCGCGGGAAACGTGATTCCGGCTAGCCGCATCAATCCTACGGCGGCTGTCTTGCTGAATCTCTATCCGAGCCCAACCAATGGAGCGGTTCTAAATAATTATGTCGTTAACTCGAGTACTGGTGGAAATCAAAACCAATACATCGGCCGCGTCGATCAGAATATCCATCAAAACCAGCACCTCTTCGGTCGATTTACCTGGTGGAACATGCTCAACCTGCCCACGGATCCTCTGGGAACGGGACTTTGCCAGGACCGTTGCACGGAAACCTTCAATTCCAAAGCGCTCGCGCTTGGCTATAACAACGTCATCAATCCCAACACGATCGGTAACTTGAGTGTGAGCGTCAGCCGCTTCAACTACGTTCGCACACCTAAAAACTCCGGGTACGATTTCACCAAGCTTGGTTGGCCAGCAGTCTTCAACAGTGAAGTGAACGCAACCCTCAGAACACCGCCCACACCTTGCATCGTCGGCATTGCGGACTCAATTACTTGCTCGCAGGGTCAAAGTGTGATCTACGACCATGATACGCAGTACAACATCTCGCCTTCGTTCACCTTGATAAGAGGACGTCACACGCTGACCTTCGGCGGGCAGCTAGAATTCACACTCGATAACTACACGCAGACCAACACTGCCAGCGGCGCATTTGGCTTTGATGGCGCATATACAAATCTACCGTTTGCAGATTTTCTGCTGGGTTGGGCTAAGAATCCAAGCAACGTAACCAACCACTTTTTCGGCGCGGCGCAGATTCCGAACCTGGTAGCTGGAAAACAGGTCTACTACGGTGCATATGCAAGCGACGTCTTCCACATGACCAATAAGCTGACCCTGAACCTGGGTCTGCGCTATGAGTACCAGTCGCCCTGGACCGAGCGCTTCGACCGGCAATCCTATTTCGATCCTACTGCCGTGAACGCCGCGGCAACGGCCGCAAGCGGTACCACGAACCTGGGACAAGTGGAACTCGTAAACAGCGCAACCAGGGGCAGCCGCTACAATATCAACGCGCTGCACACGATGTTTGCTCCGCGTGTGGGGTTTGCTTACAGCATCGACCCCAACACAGTGGTGCGCGGCGGTTACGGACTCTTTTGGATCCCGATCGATTCTAACTGGGCCACCAATCCTCTCAACGATCCCGTTAACTCGATTCAAACCCTCTATCATGGAAATATTGTTGCTAACACGCCCATCAATACGATTACGACTCCTTGGCCTAACTTCATCCCGCCTCCAGGCCGTAGCGCTCTCGCGGGAGGCGCGCCTGGCTCGCAGGCCCAGGCAGCTCTGCTCGGTCAGTCAATCGGCCAAATCGCTACTCCGAACTTCAAGTATGGCTATACGCAACAGTGGAACCTCGATGTGCAGCGTAATTTCCCCGGAGGGTTCTTCGTCGACGTAGCCTACGCGGGGTCGAAGGGGACTCACCTGCCACAGTACGCGCAACAGATCAATCAATTGAGCGACGGCTATTTTGCCCAGGCGGCCGCCCAGTACAACCCGAGCCTGCCGAACCCCAATCAGAACGTCACCATTGCAAAAGCGGTCCCGAATCCATACTTCGCCGTCGCTAGTCCAGGGAGCCAGCTTTCCTCGTCTACTGTGCAGCAAGGACAACTGCTGCGGCCCTATCCTCAATACAGCGGCGTGTCCCTGGCAGGCCAAGGAAGTTTCACTAGCATCTATCACTCCTTGCAGGCTACCTTGCAAAGACGGTTCAGGGGCGGAGGAACACTTCTTGCCGCTTATACCTATTCCAAGCTGCTGAGTAACACGGACACGATCACCTCCTGGCTGGAAGGCGGCGGAGTCGGAGTCGTGCAGGATTGGACCAATCTGGCTGGCGAGTACTCTCTATCCTCGCAAGATGTCCCGCAACGCCTGATAATCAGCTATGTGCTTGACCTGCCATTCGGGGCGGGCAAACCGTATGCCGCGAACTTGAGCGCGCCCATGGAAAAAGTCGTTTCCGGCTGGGGCGTAGATGGAGTCACCTTATTGCAAAAGGGCTTCCCGATAAATATCGGCGCTTCGTCGAATTCGTTTCTCAGCAACTTCGGCCCCGGCTTGAGGCCCAACGTCGCACCAAACTGCCAGAGGGGTACCTCCGGCAGTGCTGACGCCAGGGTCAAGTCAGGCTTGGCCGGCGGCGCCGGATGGATCAATGCCGCCTGTTTCTCCACTCCGGCTCCTTATACTTTTGGCAACGAGCCGCGCGTCGATCCGTCGCTGCGCGCGCAAGGACCAGCCAACTTCGATTTCGCACTCTTCAAGACCACAAGCTTCGGTCCCTCGGAGAAGTTGGGAGTCCAGTTCCGGGCAGAGTTCTTCAACCTCTTCAACCATCCACAGTTCAGCGCCCCGAGTAGCAGCTTCCCGTCATCCAACTTCGGCCAAATCTCAGGGCCACAGGCAAATAACCCTCGCTTGCTCCAATTCGCTCTGAAGGTAATGTTTTAATTCGTCTCCTCGAGGGCGAGCGCGCTCATCCCGCGCTCGCCCAGGGAAGATCGAGATGTCTTAAGACAAGAGACACGCCAAAATTTGGCCTCCGGTGCTCGCATTCGATATCGCTCCTATTGGTGCGCGAGCCCTGGCAACCTGCCGTGATCGCTGAAAATCAATTGAACGGTACTCATCCGTTTCCAGCTCCAGCCCCGGCTAATGTCAATTCGGCGAAGGCCACTGCACGTGCGAGACGATCGGAACTTCGATGAGCGCCTTCGTGGGTTTCAGCTTCACCCCCAGCTGGTCCTTCAGAGCCTCAAAGAATGTGGGACCCTGGGCGTCGGACTGCGTCCCGGTGCCGGGGGCTGAAGAGTCCTTGGTCTCTGGCGCCCATTGGAGCGTGAAGTCGTACCTCCCGGCAAGACCGGTTCGATCCATCACCGGGCGTCCCAGATCGTTAACCGACGGAAGGGATTCTGCAATCATCTCGATCGTGGCATTCCGGGATCCCAGAATCCGCTGACCATCTGCGCTGGGCCTAAGCATGAAAACGTCGCAGATGGGAGGAAATACTGTGTCGCGGTTCTGCGCGGATTTCGTTTCCCGCGGACCGGCCAGAGGGCAGGGAGTACCCTCGTCATGTGGGCGAAGATTAGGGCCGGTAACTCCTCGCTTTGCGAGCACGAGTGCAAAGACTGGTGCCGGCTGCTTCTCAAACTTGATCGTTAGCCCGAAGCGATCGGCGAGGAGCGACTGCAGCATCAGACGCATCTGGTCCTTGGTCGGATTCGGCTCAGGCGCGCGTGCATCGATCACAAATTTCTGGGTGCGGACCCATTTGGGCAAATCAGCGAGCATGACTTGCTGTTGTTCGTGGGTAAGCCATAGCTTGTAGGCAAACTCGATGTAGACCGGTAAAGGGAAATCGGCAAAGAAGCGGCCTCCGGTCGGCGCGTAAGAATCATCAGGACTCAGGGGGAAGAGTGGAGGTTTGAATTTGGCTGAATCGTCCGGCCGCACGGAGGCTACCTCAAATTCCATCTTGCCGCCTGCTCGAATCTGCCATGCTGGCGGCGCAGTGAAAACCGATTTCTTCTGAGCTGCTGCCGAACCTGGCAAGAGGCAACAAGCAGCGACAATCACCATGAATGTGGTTGACCAAATGCCACACACCACTCTAGGATGCGACGTTTGGGGGGAGGAAGCCGGTTCAGGCAGATTGCGCGATGTCATGGATCTTTCTCCACACCTGGCCACGTGCCGGGGTCTTCTGTAATTTCCGAAAGATCCGCTGCAATTCGCTTCACATAGGTTTTTGCGCGTGGCCGATAATTCGAGCCTCTGGAATGTATATTGCGAAATGGGAGTCTATCCGCTGGAGCCCCTGGACCGGATTTTGGTCCACGTAGTAAACCACCCTCAACCTCATATCTTGCGTCGTGGTTTGCATTTGATTTGTCAGTAAACCGGCAAAGGCACTGCCGCTGGTGACCGCGTCGTAGCCGCCGTTTCTTTCCTGGGTCCGGAGCAGGGCGGCGACCCTCTGCGCTGCGTCGCGATCGGCATAATGTTCCTCGAGATCGGCAATCACCGCATCGATGACGCGCCGGCGCTCCGCTCCATCCAGCCTTTGTTCCCGCAATGGTGGAACGACTACGCTTCCCGCGGCTTGCGAGGTTGACCCGGATGCCGGGAAAGCTCCAGATGCGGGCGTTGCTCCCGCTTCAGTACCCGAACCTGGCGACACGCCCGCGCGCAAATCCGGCGACAGCAGTGTGGAATTGCCGCCATGGGTGAGCATGAACCCGAACACCGCCAGCGTGAACAGTGCAAGTACGCCTCCGAGAAGGAACATTCCGGGACGGAGCGGTTCGGTCTCCAGAACCGAAAAGGAAGGAAGACCGGCCAGCGGTTTCACGCGATCCGAGGCGAGCGCCGCCGGAGCACGGCGATACTCACGCGGTAGCGAATAGCCGAGATCGACCAGCAGATCGAGCCACAGGCGCAGCCTGAGGAGAAATCCGCGCTCGTCACGGAGGCGATCCCGGAATAGCCGCAAGGCTTCGTCGCCATATTCTCCGCGGAAACGTGCGGGAAACAGGCGCAGCAGAAGGGCGTAGAGCTTTTCAGACATATTCCCCCCTGAAGATTTTTCGGGCACGAGCGAGGCGCAGCAGATCCGCCATGCGTTTGGCCTCCGAGCCCGCCACTTTGCGGCCAGAGGAGGTCAGGCGGTAGTAACGCCGGCGTTCGTTGCCGGAGGCTGCGTCCTCGCCTGCATCGACCTCTTCGATCAGTTTTTCTTCGAGCAGGGTCTGGATGGAGGAGTAGAGCGTGCCCGGTCCGAGTCGCACGCGTCCACCACTCTGTGCTTCGACGCTCCGCATGATGGCGTATCCGTGGAGGTCGTCCTCGGAAAGGGCTAGAAGAATCTGAAAAGCGGCGGAAGGCAGTGGATCAAGTTTTCGTTTCGGCATATTATGCTCGATCATCGCTACATCGATAATCGACTATAGGTCGAATTCGTTCCCTCGTCAAGAGCTTCGCCGCTTATCGACGGCGTAGTCTTACGGATTAAATGGAGACCGCGGGCGACCTGCTGCCGCATTGGTTTGTGGATATCGTCCGTCCCGATTGGGACTGCCGCCATTGCGTCAGAGTTGTCCGGAACGGAGAATCGAGACGCCTATGGCGGGATAATTCAAAAAGTGCGTTGGCGCGTTGTAGTCATCGACAGAATCGAGCCACAGATCCAGCATTCGCAAATGTCCTGCAATGCGCTCATTCTGTGCAAGTTAATATTGCTTCGCGCGATACTGGGGAGAATATGCTGGCGGAGAGAGTGGGATTCGAACCCACGGTACCTTGCGGTACACACGCTTTCCAAGCGTGCGCCTTAAGCCACTCGGCCATCTCTCCGGGTTTGCTTGATTTTGAGCAGCGGCAGTCTCCGCAAATGCTCTCTTGAATCTACCATAGGGATAGATCTTCCCATCCGCGCGCTCGAACCATCCCATCAGAAAACAAAACGGAGCTTAGACGAGAATGCATGCCGCCGGCAGATCCATGGAAGCTGCAGGTTCCGGCGGGGCGGGCCGACTGGGAGAGTTGCGCAGCCTGATGCGGCTGGCCATTCCTGTCGTGCTCTCCGAGTTGGGCTGGATGTCCATGGCCATCGTGGACACGATCATGGTCGGCCGCCTCAGTCCGGAGGCGATCGGCGCCGTCGGCGTGGGCAGCGCGCTGTACTACGCGCCTGCGCTCTTCGGACTGGGAATTCTGCTGGGGCTGGACACCATGGTTTCCCAGGCCTACGGCCGCGGAGATTATGACGATTGCCATCACGCACTGACGCAGGGGGTCTACCTGGCGATTGCATACGCGCCGGTCGCCATGTCCTTAGTGTGGATCATGCCGCAATTTTTCCCGGCCATGGGTCTGACCAAGGCGGTGCAGGAGCCCGCGGCTGCATATCTCCGGCTCCTGAACTGGGGAACGCTACCGCTATTGTTCTATGCCGCCTTCCGGCGTTATCTCCAGGGAGTAGGACGCGTGCGGCCGGTAACCTTCGCCCTGATCTCGGCCAACCTGGTGAACTGGTTCGGCAACTGGGTGCTCATCTACGGCAAGCTGGGATTGCCGGCGATGGGCGTACGCGGCTCGGCACTCTCCACCTGCTTCGCCCGCATCTACATGGCGGCGGTGCTGATCTGGTGGGCGTGGAAGCACGAACGCGAACGGGGCCATCCGCTCTTCGCCCGCTGGCAAGGCATCGACCTGCCGCGGCTCCGCGAGCTGCTGCGCCTGGGCCTGCCTTCAGCTCTTCAAGTAGTACTCGAAGTCGGCGCCTTTGGGGTATCCACCATCCTGGCCGGCAGACTGACCCCCGAGGTTCTGGCTGCGCATCAGATCATGCTCACCACTGCGAGCCTTACTTACATGGTTCCGTTAGGCGTCTCGGCGGCCGCGGCTGTCTCCGTCGGTCACGCTGTAGGTGCAGGCGACCGGCCCCGCGCCCGCCGCCTCGGATACTTGTCGATCGCGGTGGGCGCCGGATTCATGGCTCTGGCTGCCTGCGCATTTGTCTTGGCGCCGAGGATCATTCTCGAGGTCTATACCCACGACCGGCGGGTGATCGTGATTGGGACCAAGTTGCTGCTGTTTGCCGCCGTCTTCCAGGTCTTCGATGGAATACAGACCGTGTCAACCGGGGCTCTTCGCGGACTCGGCCGTACGCGCGGGCCGATGCTGGTTAACCTGCTGGGATACTGGCTGCTGGGCCTGCCCTTGGGTTACGTCTTGTGCTTCCGCACGCACATGGGGATTTATGGTCTGTGGAGCGCGCTCACCGCAGCCCTTATTTTGGTAGCGGCATTGGTGCTGGGCGAGTGGGCGCGAGCCTCCGCGAAAAGCCTATAGGAACTTAGACAGATACGTTTTGACCTCGGATAGGAGACGCGCAATTGGCCTCAGACGCTATCAAGCAGTTGCTTATCTTTCTGTCATTCCCGCGGGGAATCTGCTTCTGGTCTCTCCGGGAATGAAGGGAAAGCATATTCCCTTCGGGAATGACAGACAAGAAAAACAGAGGACGCTAGATGTGTGCCTCTCGCCATGTGGGAACGCGTCCGCTGATTTAAAATGACCTTAATGGCTGTCTCCAGAATTGAAATTTCCTCCACCATAATAGTGAGCGGTATTCTGAGCCTCTTGTTGACCGGCAGCGTTCTGGGGCAAAGCCCTCAGCAGGCGGCCGGGCGGCAGGTTTTTAAAACAAGGTGCGCCTCGTGCCATGGCACCAAAGCGACCGGCGGGGAGTTCGCGCCTTCGATCGTGGACCGTGTGCCCCTGCGCACGGATGAAGACCTGATAAAGCTATTGCACGATGGTCTGCCGTCGGGCATGCCGGCATTTCCGGATATCAACGGCCAGGAGCGAGCAAACCTCATCAGCTTTCTACGCACTCTGAAGCCCTCGCAGGGCGAGGCCCCAGCCCACCTCTCAGTTATGCTGCAAACCGGGAAAAGGCTTGAGGGCACTGCACTGAACCGCTCCGCGACTGGCATGCAATTGATGGGCGACGATCATGCACTGTACCTTTTGAGAAAGACGGATAACGGCCAGTACAGGATTGTGACTTCGCAGGTCGATTGGCCGAGCTACAACGGGCAGACGACCGGCAGCCGATACAGCGAGTTGAAGCAGATAGCCGACACCAACGTTTCCCGGCTGCAGGCGAAATGGATCTTCACACTGCGCAACACCAGGGAACTCGAGGTGACGCCGGTTGTAGCCGGCGGCGTGATGTATGTAACTTACGCCAATGAGTGCTATGCGCTGGATGCGGGAAGCGGACGGGAGATATGGCATTATCAGCGTCCGCGCACGCGAGGAATTGGCGGAGTAGCCGCGGGCGGCGCGAACCGCGGAGCGGCAATTGCAGGCGACAAAGTATTCATGGCCACCGATAACGCCCACATGATTGCGCTCAATCGAATCACGGGTGCGCTCATCTGGGATACGGAGATGGTCGACTGGCATCAAAATTACGACGCTACCGGCGCGCCGCTGGCGATAGGAAATATGGTGGTCTCGGGCATCGCCGGAGGAGACGAAGGGGCGCGGGGTTTCGTGGCGGCCTATGACCAATCCACTGGCAAGGAGTTGTGGCGTTTCTGGACCGTGCCGCGGCGCGGCGAACCGGGCTCCGAAACCTGGCAGGGAACTGGGATTGACCACCCGAGCGGCGCGACCTGGATGACCGGAACTTACGACAGGGAACTCGACACGCTCTACTGGCCGGTCGGAAATCCCGGAGCCGACATGATCGGGGATAACCGCCTGGGAGACAATCTCTATACCGACTCAATCGTCGCCCTCGATCCCAAGACCGGCAAGTTAAAGTGGTACTTTCAGTTCACGCCGCACGATGTGCATGATTTCGATGCGATGGCTCCGCCGTCACTGATCGATGCGACCTGGCAGGGCAAACCGCGCAAGCTGATGGTTCAAGCCAACCGCAACGGCTTTTTCTACGTGCTCGACCGCACCAACGGCAAGTTCTTATTCGGACGGCCATTCACTACCAAGCTGACCTGGGCAACCGGGCTCACACCGGAAGGCCGGCCCATCGTTGCTCCGGGCCACGATCCGACGCATCAAGGCACATTAGTTTGCCCATGGCTCAACGGCGCGACCAACTGGTACTCCGCCTCCTGGAATCCCTTGACGTCGCTCTACTACGTGCAGACCAATGACAAGTGCGGCATCTTTACCCGCACCGACATGCAGTACGAACCGGGCCACGGCTACATGGGCGGTTCATTCAGCGGGGACCCCGCCGATCCGGGCCAGCGTATCTTGCGGGCTATCGATATCCATACCGGCAAACCTGCGTGGGCGCTCCCCGAGACGGGCAACGGCGATACGTTCGGAGGAGTGCTCAGCACTGCCGGGAATGTGGTCTTCTACGGCGCGGATGATTATGCATTTGCCGCCGCCGACGCGAAGACCGGCAAGCCGCTCTGGAGATTCCAGGCCAGCCAACCGCCGCATGCCTCACCCATGACGTACATGTTCGACAACAAACAATATGTGGCCGTCGCCATCGGTTCGGACATCATTGCATTCGGCCTGCCGGATTAACAATTGGAAACGGCATCGCCTCACGGAAGTTAGCTTCGCGAACCTGGGGCACCCGGCTTTCAACTCCGGGTGATTTCGTGTCTGATAACAGATATTCTGTAAACTAACGCCCTGAGCGCAAAGCGCATCATGCCTCCGGGGCCGCCTCCATTTAGGCTTCGTCTCCTTCCCCCATGCGTGAGGATCCTTCGCGTGCATCGCCTCCATCTGCTTTGCGAGATCGGGATGGTTCGCCTCCACGTGATTTACCATCGCCTTCACCATTTCATTCCACGATGCGGCCGACAACTTCTGATCACAGCTTCCGCCGAGTTCTTTACAGGTCATCGTTTCATTGCTTCGACCCTCCACCTACGGCTTATTTCGACGCCCAATCTCTCGCCGTCGTTGCTTTTGTCCCTCGACCCAATGCCGCCGGTACCGGTTTGTGGCATACACTGCAATTCATGCCCAAGGGTAAAAACCAGATCTATGGCAAGGGACATCTACACTTCATCACCTGCAGATGCTACCGGCATCAGCCCAAGCTGGGCGCGGAGAAACATCGCAGCCTGCTGCTTCAACTGTTGGAGGAGGTCCGGGTGAAATTCCGTTTTCACGTCACCGGCTACGTGGTTATGCCCGAGCATTTCGATCTGCTCATGACCGAGCCGGAGGTCGATACGGCGGCCAATTCGATGGAGATGCTGCGCAAGCGTTATGGCCGGAGGTACAACACCTCCGCACGCACGGACGAACAGGTTTGGGAGACCCGCTACTCCGACGCTCACGTATTTGAGCTCCACAGGATTCAGGAGCGGTTAGCCTTCATGCACCAGGAGCCGGTGAAAGCGGGCTTGGCGGAGACTGCCGTTGATTGGGTTTGGAGCAGCGCCCGAGCCTACGCCGGGCTGGATGAGGGTGTGGTGACCATCAGCCGGTATATCAATCCTAAGACTTTGGTTTCTCCGCTCTAAAGTATCCCGGGAATGGGAGCTGGTATGCCGTCAGATCGTCAAACAGCCGAAGGCTTGTCCCGCGCGGAATGGATCGTAGTCATTCTCGTGGTGGCCTCGGTCGTCATCAACTACATTGACCGCAGCAATCTTTCTATCGCCGCTCCGATGCTGCAAAAGCAACTCTCCCTCTCTCCTCTTCAAATAGGGTCGCTGCTTTCAGCTTTCTCCTTTACATATGCCTTCCTGCAGCTCTTCGGTATTGCCGGCTGGATTTCCGATCGGTTCCCGGTCGGCCGGGTCTTGATGCTGGGGTATTTACTGTGGTCCACGGCTACGATCCTGACCGGCCTGGTTTCCGGCTTCGCGCTTCTCTACAGCGCCCGCCTTTTGCTGGGAGCGGGCGAATCCATTGCCTACCCCTGTTATTCGCGAATTTTCGCGGAGCTTCCGCAACAGCATCGCGGGCGTGCCAACGCTCTGGTCGACGCCGGTACCAAGCTCGGCCCCGCGGTCGGCGCGATGATTGGCGGTCTGCTCCTCGTCCACTTCGGCTGGCGCATCCTTTTCATCATTCTCGGTGTCGCCGGTTTGGTTTGGATCATTCCCTGGGCCGTGGCAATGGCCAAGGCGATGCCTGGTCTCCAGCACATGGAGACAGCAGGCGCGCAGAAAACCTTACCCTCCACTTGGGAGATGCTCGGTATCGGCTCTGCGTGGGGCAGTTTTCTGGGCCACTTCTGCGGGAACTATTACTTTTATTTCCTGCTGGTGTGGCTGCCCATTTACCTCGTACAAGAACGAAAAATATCGATCGGGGCGATGACGCGCCTCAACTTTGCCGTATTTTTCGCGATTGCATCCGCGACCCTGCTGAGCGGCTGGATCTCCGACCACCTCATTGCTCGCGGAGCCTCTCCCACCCGGGTGCGCAAGAGTTTCGCCGTGGGCGGCCTCTCCGTGGCTTCCACTCTCATCGGCTTCGCATTCATAGGAAACATGACGGCCGCCATTGCACTGCTGTTTGTAGCCTGCGTAGGGTACGGCGCCTTTGGATCGCAACACTGGGCCATCAGCCAGACTCTCGCCGGCCCCGCCATGGCCGGGCGCTGGACCAGCATCCAGAACGGTGTTGGCAATCTCGCCGGGATCGCCGCGCCTTGGGTTGCCGGCGCCGCCGTTCAGTTCACCCACTCCTCCCGGCCGGCGTTTTTTGTCGCGGGCGTGGTAGCGCTGGCCGGCGCCTTTATCTGGGGCTTCATGGTGCCCAAAGTCGAACCGGTGCGTTGGAGAAATCAAACGCCCGCGGCCGCAGCCCGCTAGAAGAATCCGGCTAGCGGTAGTTTGTCTCGTCAACCCTGCTCAGATCGGCATCCTTCAACACTCCAATGGTGACGATGGCGAAGGTGAACACCTGGGTGTCGGGCTCGAGATGGCCGCCGATTACTTTATCGGGCGTCGCCAGAGTTATGTGCGCATGAATCCTGCCGTCGATTACATATCCATTCATGCTGATCAAATCCGCAGGCTGCGTGGGATTCTTTTCAAACGTGTCCTGGGAGGGCAATGTACGGTTGCTTACCTGATGAACCTGGTAACCGCGTACCGACCCGGCCGCCGCCAGAATTACGCCATTGCGAATATGCTGCTGCTCCACCATCTTTTTCATGCCCGCAAGCAGATCGGTCTTGTACTTGAACCGGAGAATCACGATGCGGTCGAAATGACCTGTAATGGCATAGACGTCCGGCACCGCGCTGCTGTTCGGCTTGGCATTCTCGGCGGCATTGTGCGAAGGACTGATGGTCCGGCGTGTCTCCTGAGCGCAAAGCATGCTCGCTGTAATCACAGACAGGACAAGTATTCTCATGGCAAGATTCATGGCGGTGGCAAATTCCCTTCTGCCTCTGGGGTGATTTCTGCTACCGGGAGATGATCGCACAAGAGAATGGAGATCCGGTTGGTAAATCCCCGGAAGACAAGAAGCAGATTCCCTGCGGGAATGACAGAAAGAACAGCAAAAGCGGCTTTTGCTTTTCTTTCTGTCATTCCCGCAGGGAATCTGCTTCTGCCCTTCTTGTCCGGATGGCAACTCCACCTATTTTGTCATCTCGACCGGAGCGCAGCGGAGTGGAGAGATCTGCGGTTCCGAATACAGACATGGCTACATCTTGTAGCGGCCCAGATCCTCGTCGTTTAAGCCTTCCAGCCAGCGGCGCAATTCCTCGGGGCTGGTCTCCGCCATGCTGGGGGCCAGTTTGGCGATACGAATCACGTCTTCACTGACGTAAATCGGGCAATCCGAGCGCAGCGCAAGGGCCAGAGCGTCCGATGGGCGGGCATCCATGCTCACTGTTTCCCCATCCTGCTCCATCCAGATCACGGCATAGAATGTGTCATTCTTAAGTTCTGTTACTACAACCTTTTGCACCGCTGCATTCAAGCTGAAGATGAGATTTCTAAGCAGGTCATGCGTCATCGGGCGCGGCGGCGTCGATTTTTCAATCTCCAGCGCAATCGCATTCGCTTCGTAGAGGCCCACCCAAATCGGCAGCACGGTGTCGCCCTGAACATCTTTCAAAATAACGATCGGCATATTGGTGGCCGGATCCATGACCAAGCCTCGGATTTTCATTTCGACGTCCATCAGCGGCTCCGTTTATGCGATGGCATGGCCCAGCAGGCTGTTGGGAAAGCTCTGCGTAATGCGCACGGAATGATAGCTGCCAGGCGCTGGAAGAATCATATCCCTGGGAACGAAATTGACCGTCTTATTTTGCGAACTGCGGCCCATCACCTGCCCACGCTGGCCATTGAAGCCTTCAACTACTGCTTCAAGTGTCTCGCCCACATGTCTAGCATAGTTGCTTCTTTGTATCTCTCTCTGCCGATCGAGCAAAGTGGCCAGTCGTTGGCTCTTCTCTTCTTCGGGAATGCTGTCGGCCATGGAAATGGCCGGAGTATTCGGCCGCGGCGAGTATTTGAAAGCAAACACTGCGTCGTACTGCACTTCCTCGAGCAGGGCTAAGCTGTCTTCAAACTCCGCGAGCGTTTCGCCGGGAAATCCCACGATCATATCCGTTGTGATGCTGATGGGACGGCGGGCGGCTTTGATCCAGGAGATGCGTTCCAGGTATTGATCGCGCGTGTACTCGCGTTGCATAGCGGCCAGCGCCCGGGTGGAACCGCTCTGCACGGGAAGGTGCACATGATCGCAGAGCGTGGATACGTCATCGATAGCCTGCACGATATCGCGGGTAAAGTCGCGGGGATGCGAAGTAGTGAAGCGCACCCGGCGAATGCCGGCAAACCCGCCGATGGCGGCCAGCAACTCGGCGAAGCTCGACTTCCCTTCCGGGTCGCGATAGGAATTGACGTTCTGCCCCAGAAGCTGAATTTCCGTATAGCCCGCATCGATCATGCGGCGGGCTTCCGCCAGCACTGAAGACGAGCGGCGGCTGCGCTCCTTGCCCCGCGTATAGGGCACGATGCAATAGGCGCAAAACTTATCGCAGCCTTCAATGATCGTTATGTAGCCGCGGTGCGGGTTGGAGCGCTTGGTGAACTCGGTCTCGAAAGTCTCCTCGGTTTGCCGGTCGTCAAGGCCGGTGATGCGCGACTCCCCCGCCTCCAGCCGTTGGAGCATCTCCGGAAGTTTTCTATAGGAAGCGGACCCGGAGACGATCGAGACGTAAGGAGCGCGATCGAAGATGCGCTCACCCTCCTGTTGGGCAACACACCCGAGAACCGCGAAACGCTTGCCCGAAGCATAGAACTTCTTGTAGTCGTTCAGCCGGTGGAAGACCTTCTGCTCGGCTTTGTCGCGAATGGAGCAGGTGTTGTAGAGAATGATGTCGGCATCCACCTCGGAGTCTACTTGCCGGTAGCCCTGCTGCTCCAAAGTGCCGATGACCTTCTCCGAGTCGTGGACATTCATCTGGCAGCCGAAGGTTTCCAGGTAGAACGCTTTGGATCTGGAGGAAGGCAAGGTGGGCCTGGCGCTCAAGGCCGCTTTGACTGCGGCGCGTTTGGCCAGCGACGCGCTTTGGCCGGCATCAAGTTGAACGAGCTCCGAGGTTTCACTGGACGCCATGGCAGCCTTGAGTATACCGCAGCTTCCCTCTCCCTTCAGGTCTGCTTGAGGTTGGTGGGAGCCGTTGCTTTCCTTTGCTTTATTCAGGGGTTAAAGCCCAAATTTCTTTCAGTAACTCTGCGGCACGGCTAAAGCCATGCCCTGATACAAAGCCCTGGAGAATCTTTAGCTGTGCCGCATGAATGCTGGGTGCCCCAGGTCCCGATTCTGGGACCTGGGATTCCACAAATCTCACTATGGTCCCTCAGCGGCTAAACAAGCTGCGGAAGAACTATGGCTTTGTTTCATATCAGGGCACAACTGGTAGGTCAGGGTTTCAACCCTAACTGCCATAACTGCCTGAAAACTCGATCGGCTTTAGCCGCTGAGGGAACCGTGTTCGCACTCTCTGCGACCTTTTTCCGCGGCCTGTCCAGCCGCTGCACCTGCCTAATCAAAATCGAAGTCCTTTCTTGATCCTCTTCGGTACACTGTATCTAAAGGCTGCGGGGAGGCATGAGATGGCGGAAACAAACGGAAATTACTCAGGCGGGACTGGTTTACGGCTCAAGGTAGGTTTAGCCGAGATGCTCAAAGGCGGGGTCATCATGGACGTGATGACTACCCAACAGGCAGTGATCGCGGAAAACGCCGGCGCGGTGGCGGTGATGGCGCTGGAGCGCGTTCCCGCCATGATTCGCGCTGAAGGCGGAGTGGCCCGCATGGCCAATCCCGCCCTGATCAAGCAGATCACCGCGACTGTCTCCATTCCCGTGATGGCCAAGGCGCGCATCGGCCATTTTGCCGAGGCCCAGATATTGCAATACCTGGGTGTGGATTTTATCGACGAGAGCGAAGTGCTGACCCCCGCCGACGAAACCCACCATATCGACAAGCATGCCTTCAAGACGCCCTTTGTTTGCGGAGCGCGCGACTTAGGAGAAGCCTTGCGCCGCATCGCGGAAGGGGCAGCCATGATCCGGACCAAGGGAGAAGCCGGTACCGGAGACGTAGTGCACGCGGTGAAGCACATGCGGCAAATCGTCAGGGAGATGAAGGCGCTCACTGTGTTGGGCGAAGAGGAGCTCTATGCCGCCGCTAAGGAGCATCGCGCCCCTTATGAGCTGATTCGCATGGTGGCGCGGACAGGCAAGCTTCCGGTGCCGAATTTCTCCGCGGGAGGCATCGCCACTCCTGCCGATGCGGCGCTGATGATGCAGCTTGGAGCCGAGTCGGTCTTCGTCGGCTCGGGCATTTTTATGAAAGAAGGCGCCATCCCGCTGGACGTTGAACTGGACGAAAAGGGTTCTCCCCGCAATCCTAAGGAGCGCGAAGAAGCAGAGTCGCGCGCCAAGGCCATCGTAATCGCCACTACCCATTTCGACGATCCCAAAATCCTCGCCGAAGTGAGCGAGCAGATGACCGGTTCGATGAAGGGGCTGGCGATTGCGGGACTCGAACAGAGCGAGCTGCTGCAAACCCGCGGCTGGTGAGTGATGGAGCTTGAGCACGGCGGACCACCGCCCGATGAGACCCCGGAAAGAGAGAAACCCCGCATCGGCGTTCTCGCTATTCAGGGAGACTTCGCCGCGCACGCGGAGGCGCTCCGCGACGCAGGCGCCGAAGCCGTGCTGGTGCGCAAGCCGGAGCAATTGGCCGCTCTGGATGGGCTGATTCTTCCCGGCGGAGAGTCCACCACCTTTCTCAAATTTCTCGAGCGGGATGGGTTTCTAAAGGGACTGGAGGAGTTTGTGCGCCAGAAGCCGGCCTTTGGAACTTGTGCCGGGTGCATCCTGCTCGCCCAACAAGTCACCCATCCCGAACAGCAAAGCCTGGGTGTCCTGGACATCAGCGTCGAGCGCAATGCATATGGGCGGCAGATCGATAGCACCATTCTTCGGGAGCAGACCAAGCTGCCCGGAGGACCGCTGGAGATGGTCTATATCCGCGCGCCAAGAATTACCCGCGTGGGCCATGACGTTGAGGTGCTTGCGGAGCGCGACAGCTTCCCTGTCCTGGTGCGGCAAGCCAAGCTGATGGCGGCAACTTTCCACCCGGAGCTCTCCGCTGATCGCCGCGTACACCAGTTGTTCGTCGATCTGGTCCGGGCCGGTCAAATCGAAGCCAAGAGTTGCGCGTAGATCCGTCTGGTCATCTGGCAGCATCCAAGTAAATATGCGAATCGATTGTGAGCCTCAGGCGAAACAGGAGTAATCTTCCACTGAGGGAGTCGAGTCATGCCCACTACCTTCACACGCACACCTGCCGAGACCGAACGCAAAGATACGGGGTTTGGCGGCAAGCCGCCGTTGGACAGGAGACCGACTGGAGGCGGTGGGGACGGGGAAAACTGGGATAACAGGCCGCCGGGCAGACGGGGACCTCGCGAGCTGCTTTCCCGCTACAGGATGCTGTTGTTCTTTGCCCTGGGTGGCGATCTGATGTTCTTCGTCGCTCTGGTGAGCGCCTTCTTCGCCCGGCAGGCCAGCGGACACTTTACCACCTCAAATATCTGGGTCCTGGATTGGCGGCCTCTGGCCATCCCCCCGGTTCTGTGGATCAACACAGCGGTCCTGCTGCTCAGCAGCTTGACCATGGAAGCCGCCCGCCGGCAACTCTTCCGCGAGATCGATGTAATGGAAGAGTGGCTGGGCCTTGGCCGCCCCGTGGTGCGCCGCGCCGCCCCCTGGCTACTCGCCACAGCCGTGTTGGGAGGTCTATTCCTCGTCGGCCAATGGATTGCCTGGAACCAACTGGTTGGTCAAGGCGCCTACTTCGCCTCCAATCCGAGCAGTCACTTCTTCTATCTCATTACCGGCACACACGCGATCCATTTGCTGGCGGGATTATTCGCATTGGTGGCATCTATCGTGTCTCTCTTTCTGCTGCGCCGGGTGGAAATGCGCCAGGTGGTGGTCGATTGCACGGCTTGGTATTGGCACACCATGGGAGTTCTTTGGATCTCCTCTTTGGGTTGCTAGTCTTCTGCCAGTAGATATCTCACCAGAGCTAAGAAGGCGGGTGCCCCAGGTTCGCGAAGCTACCTGGGTCTGTTTTCCTCCATGACACGAGCCAATAGCCTGAGGCTCCAAGGGATTGCCTGGACAATATATGGAAAAACCCCAGGTTAGCTTCGCGAACCT
The DNA here is from genome assembly GCA_963705665.1 of uncultured Acidobacteriaceae bacterium. Classification (GTDB taxonomy): domain Bacteria; phylum Acidobacteriota; class Terriglobia; order Terriglobales; family Acidobacteriaceae; genus PALSA-350. The sequence continues at coordinate 609,726 of CAVPKQ010000052.1, forward strand.
GGGGCACCCGGTTTTTCAACTCTGGTGAGATATGCAGCTTAAACTACTGCCGCAACGGCACACCCACCGCCGAGACCGTGCTCGGTTGCGCGGCATTCGACAGCACCTGGACTTGCACGCGGCGGTTCTTGGCTCGTCCGGCGCGCGTCTTGTTGGTCGCCACCTCTTGATCCTTACCAATCCCGATCAGGTAGAACTTGTGAGGAGGCACGTTATAGGTGGCCGCCAGATACTGCACTACTGCCTCGGCGCGGCGCTGGCTCAGACCGTAGTTGTATTGCGCGCTCCCTACGGAATCTGTGCCCCCCGTCACTTCGAGAATGTAGCTCTTGGCGGAGCTCAACTGCGTGCCAAGCTGATCTAATTGAGCTTTGTCGCTCTTGGTGAGAACCGCCTTGTCGAAGCCGAAGGTAACGGAAACGTTGCCTACCTGCTTGTAGTTATCCAGGTTGGCAACCAGACTCTGCAACGAGTCGGCGCGATTCACAGCCTCTTTCGCGCTCGATTCCGCCTGGCCTGCGGCTTGGGTTGCCGCGGTCGCATTCTGGCTTGCTGTGTTGGCCGACTGCTGCGCCTGTTGAATTCCCTGTTGAGCACGCTCATCCACATTGTGCAGGTCGCGATTATTCTTCGCCGTCGCGTCATCCAATTCGTTGGTCTTCTGTATGAGCGGAGCAGTTTGTGACCGGACGTAGTTCTTGCTGCTACAGCCGCTGGCAAAAAGCAAGGAGACAGCTCCACCGGCCGCCACCATGCGTAAGATTGCTCTGTTAAGGTCTTTCATAAATATCTCCCCCCGTTCCAATTCGCTGCCGGCTCTCATTAGGATGCCGCAGTCGCTTTGTTTCGCAGCCTCTCTTCGCCATTCATGAAGCCGCAGCATTGCATCAAATTCACCTGCACGATTTATGCCAAATCTTAATAAAACAGCAAGTAATTTATTATCAATATAATTTGCGAGATATCTAATCTAACACTTAATTCTATCCGCGCTATTGCCGTGTATCTTTTACGCCATTCGGCGCATTCTCGTCACTCACCCAATCCCTCAATGCTGTTACCGACAGACAGTTTAAACTCTCAAAAGGCTCTCCCGAATGGATCTCCACGAGAAGATACGCACCCTCCCTGCCCAGCCTGGAGTGTATCTCTACCGCAATGCCGAGGGCGAGGTCATCTATGTGGGGAAGGCCAACAATCTGCGCTCCAGAGTCCGCTCTTATCTCCTGGACTCCTCTCAGGCCAACGCCAAGACCGGATCGCTGATGCGCGAGGCGGTTGACATTGACTACATTCTGGTGGACAACCAGCATGAAGCGCTGGCCTTGGAAAATAATCTCATCAAGCAACGCAAGCCGCGTTTCAATGTTTTGTTACGTGACGATAAGACCTACCCCTACGTCAAACTGACTCTTAGCGACCGATACCCAAAGGTCTTCGTCACCCGCCGGCTGCGCAAGGACGGGAGCGCCTATTACGGGCCGTTCTTTCCCGGCAATCTGGCCTATCGCGTGGCCGATCTGATCCATCGCAGCTTTCTTCTTCCGAGTTGCAAGGTTGACCTCTCGCGCTATCATCCCCGGCCCTGCCTGCAGTACTACATCAAGCGCTGCCTGGGACCGTGCGTCGCGGCGCTCACTACTCCGGAGATCTACCGCGAGGCGGTGCGCGACGCGCAAATGTTCCTGGAGGGCCGGCAAACCGGACTCAGCCATTCGATCGAGACGCGGATGGAAGCCGCGGCCGGGGCTCAGCAGTTTGAACTGGCAGCCAAATACCGCGATCTACTGGTCACCATGAATCAGGTGCAGGAACGGCAGCGCATGGCCACTACGGAGAGCGACGATGCGGACGTTTTCGGTTATCACCACGAAAAAGGCATGCTGGCCGTGAATCTCTTCCACCTGCGCGGTGGAAAGATCGTCGATCGCCGGGAGTTCTTTTGGGAGGATCTCCCGGAATTACCTCCCGAGCCTTCGGAAATCTCTAGCGAGGCTTCGACTGCGTCTGCCCCTCGGCCAGTCGAAGAGGAGGGGCCCTCCTTCCATGCGCCGTCGTTTTTCTCAGCTTTGCTGAAGCAGATCTACATCGATCAGCAGTATGTGCCGCGCTCCATCTATACCCCGGTGGATTTTCCCGACCGCGCCGATCTAGCCGCTTTGCTCAGCGAGCGCGTAGGGCACAAGATAGAACTGCTGGCGCCCCAGCGGGGCGAGAAGCGTTCCCTGGTTGATCTCGCCGGACAAAATGCCAAGCAGAGTTACGATCAGCGCTTCCGCGTGCTCAAACCTTCCGCCAAGGTTATCCAGGAATCGCTGCAAGACGTGCTTACTCTGCCCGATCCTCCGCGGCGCATCGAGTGCTTCGACATCTCCCACATCCAAGGGGCGGATACTGTGGCCTCCATGGTTGTCTGGGAAGATGGCGCGATGAAGAAATCCGATTACCGCAAGTTCCAGATCAAGACGGTCGAGGGCGTGGACGACTTCGCCGCAATGCGCGAGGTGGTGGGCCGCCGTTATCGCCGCGTGCAGCAGGAAGAGCAGCTCATGCCTAGCCTGATCTTGATCGACGGTGGACTGGGCCAGTTACATGCCGCAGCTGAAGCCCTGGAGCAGTTCGGCATCACCACGCAACCACTGGCTTCCATCGCCAAGCGCGAGGAGATTATTTATCTCTACGGCCAGGAGGACGAGCCTATCGTGCTTGAGCGCCGCTCTCCCGTTCTTCACCTGGTGCAGCAGATTCGCGACGAATCCCATCGCTTTGCCGTAAGCTATCACCGCAAGCGGCGGGAGATGCGCGACCGGAAATCTGAACTGCAAGAAATTCCCGGCGTCGGCCCGCAAACCCGCAATCGCCTGGTCGCGCATTTCGGCAGCGTGCGTGGCGTCGAAACCGCCAGCCTGGAAGCCTTGACCTCGGTGGTCTCCGCCAAGACCGCGGCCGCCATTCATGGCCACTTTCATCCTCAATCGGCATGAGGCTAAGCTGGGTGAATCCGTATTTTGTTTGGACATCGAGCTATCACAGACATTAAGATTTCGGCACTATGCCAATTACCCGCCGAAACTTCCTGCACGGAGGCGTTGTTGCTGCCGCCGCCGTCGCTCGCCCCGCTCTCAGCCGGGCTTTTGCCGCTGCTCCATCGGCCGCTTCGCCAGCCTCCCCAATTCGCCTCGGGGTGTGCAGCTATTCCTTCCGCGATTTCGATCGCGCCCACGTCATCGATTTCATGAAGCAGTTGAAGACACCGTTCCTCAACGCCAAAGACGTGAAAGACCATCTCCCGATGAACCCGCCGGAAGCCACCCTGCAAGCAGTCAGCGACTACACGGCGGCGGGCATTAAGCTGACCGCGGCCGGAGCCATCTACTTCCAGAAAGACGAAGACGACGATATCAGGCAGAAGTTCGACTACTGCAAGCGGGCTGGAATCTCGCTCATCGTCGCCGGCGACCCCGCGCCTGAGACGCTGCCGCGCATTGAAAAATTCGTGAAGCAGTATGACATCCGTTTCGCCATCCACAATCATGGCCCCGAAGACAAAATATGGCCGTCGCCGCTGGACGTTCTGAAGACGGTCAAGAATATGGATCCCCGAATGGGTTCCTGTATGGACGTCGGCCATGCCTCGCGCGCCGGGACCGATGTTGTCTCCGCCATCCGCGAGGTCGGCCCTCGCCTCTTTGACGTTCACATGAAAGATCTCACCAGCTTTCAAGACAAGGAAAGCCAGGTGGCGGTGGGCGATGGCATTATGCCGGTCCGGGGAATCTTCGAGTCCCTGATAGCCATTCGCTACAAGGGCTATGTGGATCTCGAATACGAGATCAATGGCGAGAACCCTTTACCGGGAATGATGCAGAGTTTTTCCTATATGCGCGGCGTGCTTGCCGGTATGGGCTACAAAGCATAAATATCAATCGGGGCAGCACGACCACTGACTACTCCGCTGGTCGCGGTAGGGATACCAGTCGCCTGGTACCCCCCCGCACAGATCCGTACGAGCGCTCATTAGCGCATACGGCTCTTATCGAAGATGAGTAACGGCAGTAATGCTTGCCGCACAGCCGCCCATCGATGGAACACGCTGGTCTCGCTCGGTGTCGAGGCGTGCTCGATTTGCGGTTGTTCTCCCCGATCAGCAGCCTTCCCTCCTCACTCTCCGCCCTCGGTTTCCCGTCTTTGTTCGAGTGATTCATTGGTACTACGCCACTGTCCGACTCCTCGCAGGCGTACATGCGGGCCGTACGGCCTGGGCCTTCTCCCGCCGTCCTGCGGTCGGCTGCAACCGCAGAAGCCTCCGAGGTCTCCCGGTTCTCGTGCATGAAGTGTCTAGGCGTGTCTGGGGTCTACGACTACGCAGGACTGAACAGAGACTCGCGCTTGCGCCTCTGCCCATGTTGCCTTCCGCTAGACCAACAGCGTCGGCATCCTGATTTGGTGTTTTCGAAGCTCGATACCCAGCCCACCTATTCCCCTGTTTACGCTTCGTCTTACACCTCACGGTGCACTACGCAAAACTCGGGGCCGAGTGGTTCGCTACTCCTTCCTCGTAAGAATTTTCCATTCTCTGCTTCATGCCGGTTTATCCCGGCGCACTGGTCTCCCACCCTTGCTACCCACCCAGCAAGCTTCGCTTGCCGGGGACCCCGGTTACCCAAGGATGGGGCACCCTAAATTTGCTTGAAGTATGGATCCAAAACCACCACCAATCGAGGGTGCCAGATGTGGGGAACCGCAGATCTCTCCACTTCGCTTCGCTCCGGTCGAGATGACAAAGTTAGGTCTGGTTGCCAACCCAGTCTTCGTCAACCCAATTTTCATCCCCTTGGGTGGGCCGCAGGTCCATAACACTCCGGTCGAGATGACAAATCAGGCGTAATTGCTTGGGTGCACCAGGTTCGGATTCTGGGACCTGGGATTCCACAGATCTCGATGACAGTGTCGTCGTTCTTGCGGCTCTGCACGAGAAACGAAGTGTGTTTCAGTTTGTCGGAGTCTAAGGGGAAAGTAGACTCTTCCAGCGAGCCCAAGCCTCGGTGCGAGCTTTGGCATTGGCAGGAGTGGCATCAGGAGCCTCTCCCGCGCGCATGAAGCCGTGTCCGGCGCCCTCGTAGGTGACCGGCTCATATTTCTTCCCCGCGGCCTTCATATCTTGAATCGTGCCCGGGACGGTGGCGCCCACCCGCGCATCGTTGCCGGCATAAAATCCATAGACGGGCGCTTTGATCCGGGCCATGGCATCCTTTGGCGGTGGAGTGCCGTAGAAGACGAAGGCTGCCGCCAGATCCGGCCGGTCGGTGGCGAAGCGAAAGGCCTGGCCGCCTCCCCAGCAGAATCCCGCCACGTACAGCTTGCCGTTCGCTGCCGGCAGTTTGAGTCCGGCATCAGCCGCGCCCATCAGATCTGCCGTGATCTGATCGGGATTGAGGTGGCTTACCGCTTCGATAGCTCCGTCTTGTGAAAATCCCGTGCTGCGGCTTCCGTTGGGTCCCATGCCCGAGAGAAGATCGGGCGCGACCGCGATGTAGCCGGCTTGCGCTACCTGATCCGCCAAATCTGTAACCCAGTCGGTCATGCCGAAGATCTCGTGCACGATCAGCACGACGGGCCGCTTCTCTTTGGATTCGGGATAAACGATCAATGTCTGGACCGAACGGCCATCGTGCTTGACGGTGATCCATTCGCGGTGACGGGGCGACTTATCCAGGCGGGCCTGCGCCCAGTCTTGCGCCAGGGCGGCCGGGGCCGCCGCCAAAAAGAGTAGTGCCAATATCGTTCGCTTCATGATCTTGGATGGCAAGACGCAGTTTCTCTCCTGCCAACATTATGCCGGACCATGGGCGGCCGCGGCCTGTGTTTTCGAAAAAGATCGCAGATAGATCACCAGGTTCCAGGTTTCAACATCGTTGGCGCGAGGACCCTCCCCTGGCATGCTTTCGCCTTCGCCATTCTTGATGATATAGAAAACCTGGCCGTCGGTAAGTCCCTTGAGCGCCGAAGCATCGCGGTAGTCGAGCATCTTTGCAGTGCTGGTAATGTCGCCTTTGCCGCTTCCATCCGCGCCGTGGCACATGGCGCAATCCATACCATAGATCTGCTTCGCCCGGGTCTGCGATTGAGCCGTTGGCTGGACGGGATTGGGTTGATTAGCCGCTGCGACCGGGACGCTGAAATGTGCCGGCGGCGTGGTGGCCGCAGGCGGAGCGGGCGCAGCGGGCGCGGCGGGCGCTGGTGTCGCGGGTTGTTGTGGGTTCTGGAAAGCAGCCGGCAAACCGGCGAAGAGGAACGTAGAGAGGATCAGAAAGGGCAGTATCATAGCAGCCTCCCCTGGAGGAAAACAACTTCGCTGAACACTGTACGCCTGCTGAAGAGCCGTGAATAGGGTTTTTGTTGCGTGGGTTACTTTTTCGGTTATACAAAACCGCAATTCCTAGGCTTCACGAAAGCCGCGATATCCGTAGTTTGTGGCTTTGAAAGACATGGAGTTATAATTCTCCATAACTGGAGAACCCACGAGGCACATGCCCAAGCCGCCTTCCGCACCCCTTGCTTATCCTGCCTCCCAATACCCTGCCCCTGCCTTGCCTGATTTGTCGCGCGCCGAAGAGAGAGGCCGGCTTTCCCCGGCGGTAATCAAGGCGTTCTTCAGCATCATGGATCATTGGCGGATACGCGATGAAGACGCGCGCCAGCTTCTGGGCGGTCTTTCCAATGGCGCCTATTATCTCCTCAAGCAGCTTCGTGAGGGGCGCACGAAGACCCTGGACCAGGACCGGCTGATCAGGATTTCCTATCTCATCGGAATCTTCAAATCGCTCAACATTCTCTACAGCCAAAGCCTGGCTGATGAGTGGATACAACTCCCCAATACCAATCCGATCTTTGCCGGCCGCACCCCGCTCCAGTACATTCTGCAAGGCGGCGCTCCAGCTATGGAGATCGTCCGCCGGCTGCTCGATGCCCGCCGCGGCGGCCGTTGAATGTTGAACCTGCCGCTCTTCCCTCTTCGCCGCTTCGACACCCATCGCCTGCTTCCGGCTAAGTACTCGGTCAACTACGATTCCGTTCTCACCCGCCTGGCGGAGAACGACCAGGATTTGCAACGAATCTTCGAATTGGATAACGCTACGAACGAGCGCATCCTGGCTGAAGAGAATCTTCGCCCCGGCATCAGCCCCCGGGAGCTGGTCTTCCATGTGCCCAACTACCGCATCATCAATGCGGCCTTCACTCATCCCAATCCGCTGGGCGCGCGCTTTTCTACGCCAGATCGCGGAGCCTGGTACGCGTCCTTCGAGCTGGCCACCGCCAAGGCCGAGGTGCTCTTCCACAAGAACATCGAGTTTGCCGAGATTGCCTGGACCAAGCGCGAGGAAGTTGAGTATGACGGCTATCTGGCCGACTTCAGCGCTGCTTTCCATGATCTTCGTCCTGAGGCGCGGGGGATAGCGGCGGCGAAATTGGCCGCCGGGAATGAGGCAGACCAGGATGCCGAGAAGGATCGCGAGAGCTGGAGCCGGCAGGCATTGGACGAGGTGCTCAGTCCTACCAGCTATGTTCGCTCGCAGCAATTGGCGGCCGAACTTCTCGAGCGCGGGTCTCTGGGGGTGATTTATCCCAGCGTCCGCCGCGCCGGAGGCACGTGCCTGGCCTGCTTCCGGCCCAGTGTCGTCTCCAACGTCCGCAAGAGCGCGCGCTACAAGTTGATCTGGTCGCCGGCCAAAGCTCGCTTCCTGCGCCAGGATTGGGGAATCCCCGGCGAGGGTGTTCTAAACTGAAAGCTACCCATGATTCCCACTCTAGAATGGACTCCCGCAGGCGTTCGCTTCCTCGATCAGACCCGTTTGCCTCTTGAAGAAAGCTATGTTCTGGCGACTACGTACCAGCAAGTTGCCGGCGCGATTACCAGCATGGTGGTGCGCGGCGCTCCGGCGATCGGCGTCGCAGCGGCCATGGGCATGGCCCTGGGAATCAAGAACAGCTCTGCGCCGACACTGGATGCGCTTACCGCCGACCTGGAGACGATGAGCAAGACGCTGGCCGCGACCCGTCCCACGGCGGTGAACCTCTTTTGGGCCATCGAGCGCATGCGCCGGTGCTACTTTGCGCTTGCCGCGCGGCCTGGCGTCACCCTGGAGGCCATCAAGGCCGCCCTGGCCGAGGAAGCGCTTGCCATGTACGACGAGGACATTGCCGCTTGCCGCGGCATGGGCGCTCTGGGCGCCAGCCTGATGCCGCAATCCGGTGGAGTGCTGACCCATTGCAATGCCGGCGCTCTGGCCTCCTGCGGTTACGGAATGGCTTTGGGCGTGATCCGCGCAGCGGTCGAGCAGGGTCGCGCAATCCATGTTTACGCGGATGAGACGCGCCCGTTTTTGCAGGGCGCCCGGCTCACAGCCTGGGAACTGATGCACGACGGCATTCCCACCACTGTGCTGTGCGACAACATGGCCGCCAGCCTTATGCGCCAGGGAAAGATCCAGGCGATCATTGTCGGCGCCGACCGCGTGGCCGCCAACGGAGATGTCGCCAACAAGATCGGCACCTACGGGGTCGCGATCCTGGCGAAGGAGCACGGACTTCCCTTCTATGTCGCCTGTCCCTGGTCCACCATCGACCTGGCGACGCCTACCGGCGACGCCATCCCCATCGAGCAGCGCGCGCCTGCCGAGGTCACCCATCATGGAGGCAAGCAGCTTACACCGGACGGAGTGGGCATCGAGAACCCCGCTTTTGACGTCACCCCGGCGCGATATGTAACCGCTATTATCACAGAACGCGGAGTTTTCAGGCCGCCTTTCGCGCTTGCCAGCCGGTGACAAACTTATCGGCGTCTTTGCTTTTCTTTCTGTCATTCCCGCAGGGAATCTGCTTTTCGTATTCGCAGCGCTAGTATGCCCGAGAGACCAGAAGCAGATTCCCTTCGGGAATGACCTAAAGAAAAACCGGATGGCAGACTTCAGAACGGCATGGGTTTTACATCCGGACTGATGAGCAGCTTTGCCTCCGTCGCCTTCACTACTTCCTCCACCGTCAATCCGGGCGCGATTTCTTCCAGCATCAAGCCGCCGGGAGTAACCCGAATCCACGCCATCTCGGTAGCGATTGTGTCGACCACGCGGACACCGGTGAGCGGCAAGGTACAGCGCTTTAGAATTTTCGGCCGCCCGTCCCTGGTCGTGTGCTCCATGGCGACGATGACTCTGCGGGCGCCGGCCACCAGGTCCATCGCGCCGCCCATTCCCTTCACCATCTTGCCCGGGATCATCCAATTGGCAAGGCTGCCCTGCTCATCCACTTCCATCGCGCCCAAAATGCTCAAATCGATGTGCCCGCCACGAATCATGGCGAACGAATCGGCGCTTGAGAAGAACGCCGTGCCCGGCACTTCGCTGATCGTCTCCTTGCCCGCATTGATCAAATCAGCATCCTCCGCGCCCTCCGCCGGGTACGGTCCCACGCCTAGCATTCCGTTCTCGGATTGCAGCACGACCTCCATCCCTGCCGGGACGTAGTTGGCGACCAGAGTCGGCATGCCAATGCCCAGGTTTACGTAAAATCCGTCGCGCAGCTCCAGGGCTGCGCGCTTAACGATCCGCTCGCGTTTTTCCTGCTCGCCAGCGCGCGCGCCAAGAGCCGGCTTCTGTACGTTAGAATGCAATGTTCGATCTGTCTGGGCCGCCATGTCTTACTCCGTCCTGAATCTCCGCAAGCATTCTCTTTTGCGAGGCACCGTCCTGGTTGTAGGCAGTTTGCTGCTGGCCTTCCCGCTGGCCGGTTTTCCCAATGATCGTCCTTCGCTCAAACTGCTGATCCCGGTGTTCGTGGCCATCCTGGGATCATGGGACACAATGCGCTGCTTTCAATCCCGCTGGAGTTTTTATCATGGAGCCGTCATGATTCTAATCTTCGCCGACATGCTGGCCCTGTGCATGATTCTGTTCCTGCTGTTGTATGCCTATGGCCAGTGGCTTCTTTAGAACGGCTACTCCTTCCGGACTACAGTTCTCTTCTCGATGCGTCTTTCGTATCTCTGGCCTTGGAGAATCCGTTTTACGTAGATGCCCGGCGTAACAATTTCTTCGCCCCCCAGCTCTCCGGGATCCACCAGTATCTCCACTTCCGCAATGGTTATCTTTGCCGCCGTGGCCATCATGGGATTGAAGTTTCGCGCGGTCTTGCGATAAGCAAGGTTCCCCTGGCGATCCCCTTTCCACGCCTTCACCAGAGCGAAATCAGCCTTCAGCCAGCGCTCCAGTACATACTCGCGTCCTTCGAAGCTGCGCGTCTCCTTGCCTTCCGCGACCACGGTTCCCAAACCCGTAGGAGTGAAAAATGCCGGGATTCCGGCGCCCCCGGCGCGAATGCGCTCAGCCATGGTTCCCTGCGGCGTCAGCTTCAGATCCAGCTCGCCGCGGATGACCTTTTGTTCCAGAAGCTTGTTTTCCCCTACGTAGCTCCCGATATGAGATTGAATCATTCCCGCCTCCAACATCAATCCCATGCCAAAGCCGTCGACGCCCATATTGTTGCTGATGGTGTGCAGTCCTTTCACCCCTTTGCGCACCAGCGCCGCGATCAGATTTTCGGGAATTCCACATAACCCGAAACCGCCGATCATCACCGTTGCGCCGTCTTCAATGTCTCGAACGGCCTCGTCCGCGCTCGCCGCGACCTTGTTCACATACCGCTCCTCTATGGGTTACTCGGATGCTCTGAGCATACTCGACCCTCTCGCGATTGGCGTGAGATGCAAGAGCGGAGATAAAATTTTTAACGGCGTCCTCGGTTCATGAGGTAGGATTCTGCAACATGCTCCACTAGCTTCGCGATTCTTTTGCTAAGGAGAACGGAATGCTCAAGGGTTTTCGGGACTTCGTCCTGCGCGGCAACGTGATCGATCTGGCTGTTGCTGTCGTTGTCGGCGTGGCCTTCGGCGCTGTTGTCACATCGCTGGTCACTAACATAATCAACCCTCTAATTGCCGCCGTGGTGCGCAAACCGGACTTCTCCTATCTGAAATTGACCCTGCATGGCGGAGTCATCAAATACGGCGATTTCTTCAACGCCTTGATTTCCTTCCTGATCATTGCCGCAGCCGTTTATTTCATGGTCGTGCTGCCGGTCAATACCCTGCTTGCAAAGTTTCGCCCTGCGCCCAAACCGGCTGCGGCCACCAAGCCCTGTCCCGAATGCTTGAGCGATATTCCGGCTGCCGCTAAGCGATGCTCGCACTGTGCCCAGCCGGTCGCCTAAAAACTTGTTCCAAGCCGCCAAGGGAAGGTATTTCATTTTGCCAAGATGCCGAGTAACACAGCTAGCTATATTACTCGGCATCGCTGTCTGCGGAGTTCTCTCCGCCCAGACCGTAGGCCCTCCCGCCCAGGTCTCCGGATATCGCGACTTTAGCGTGCAGGCTAAAATCGACCGGGAGTTTCTGGCTGTTCCCGATGCGAAACTCGCCGGGGAAGAGCTCAAGACGCTCACTGCCTCTCCGCATGTGGCCGGCTCCAAGGAGGACTATGCGACCGCAGTCTACGTGGCGGGCAAATTCAAAGCCGCCGGCCTGGATACGCAGATTGTCGAGTACAAGGCATGGATGAATCTGCCGCAAGAGGTTTACATCCAAGCCACCGCGGCCGACGGATCGGTGTTAATGACCGGACCGAGCCGCGAGCAGGTGGACGGCGATGCTTACCAGAACGATCCCCGCGTGCTGCCCGCCTTCAGTGGCTCATCTCCCTCGGCCGATCTATCCGCGGACGTGGTCTACGCAAACTACGGACGCCCGGAGGATTTCAAGACGCTTAAAGAGATGAACGTGGACGTACGCGGGAAACTGGTGCTGGTTCGCTATGGAGCCAATTTCCGCGGAGTAAAAGTTTATCTGGCCCAGTTGCACGGAGCGGCAGGAGTGATCATCTATTCCGATCCCGCCGACGATGGCTACTTCCAGGGCGACCAATATCCAAACGGTCCGTGGCGCCCGGACACGGCGATACAGCGCGGCTCGGTCCAGTATTTGTTCAAATATCCCGGGGACGCGACCACACCCGGCATCGCTTCCACCCCCGATCTGCCGGCTTCCAAGCGTCTGCCGTTTTCCCAGGTTACGAACCTGCCCTCGATTCCATCCATTCCGCTTTCCTCTCACGACGCCTCCCCCTTGCTGCGGCGCCTGGGTGGACCCGAGGCTCCCCGGGCCTGGCAGGGAGCACTGCCGTTTACCTATCACCTGGGCGGGGTAGACGCGGTGAAGGTACATCTGCGGCTCAAGATGGACTACGCGGAACGCAGCATCTGGGATGTGGTCGGCAGGATTGAGGGAACCGAATTTCCACAGGACTGGGTGGTAGTAGGCAACCATCGTGATGCCTGGGTATATGGGGCCGCCGACCCCGGAAGCGGCACGGTGGCGATGCTCGAAGCCGTGCATGGCGTGGGCTCGATCGTAAAGCAGGGCTGGAGGCCCAAGCGCACTCTTTATTTCTGCAGCTGGGATGCCGAAGAGGAAGGCCTGATCGGGTCGACCGAGTGGGTGGAAGATCATGCCCCGCAGCTGCAGAATGCGGTCGCCTATTTCAATACCGATGTGGCCGTAACCGGGCCCCATTTTGAAGCCTCCGCAGTGCCTTCGCTGAAGCAATTCGTGCGCGAAGTTACCTCAGAAGTCCCTTCTCCAAGAGGCGGATCCGTCTACCAGCAATGGAAGCAGGCCCAAACCAGCGCTGCCCGGAGGCCCACCGGCAGCGCATACAGCGATATGCGGACAGTCACTCAAATTGAAGCCGATGTCAGGGTGGGCGATCTGGGCAGCGGATCGGATTTCACGCCCTTTCTTCAGCACCTTGGAGTGCCCTCGACGGACGTAGGCTCCGTTGGACCGTACGGCGTCTATCATTCCGCCTTCGACAACTATGCATGGTTCACCATGAACGCCGATCCAACGTTTGCCTACGAGCGGCAGATGGCGTGCGTCCTTGGCCTGGAAGCCTTGCACATGGCGGATACGGACGTTCTGCCCTACGACTACGTCACGTATGGCAAGCAGATCCTGGAATATCTCGAGATCGCCAGGGCGCGGGCCAAGAACCAGGGAATGCAGGCCATCGACTTCAAAAGCGCTTTCACCGCGGCTGACCGTTTTGCGGCCGCGGCGGGCTCCGCCCATGAAAAGCAACTTTCGCCGGATGAAAATCTCGGCGATCTCAACAACGCGCTGCGGGCGGTCGAACGCGGGTTGCTCTCCCCGCAAGGATTACCAGGCCGGCCGTGGTACAAGCACACCATCTATGCGCCGGGAGAATTCACCGGCTATGCCGCGGTAGTCATTCCCGGAGTGACTGAAGCCATAGATGCGCACGATCCAGGACGCGCTCAAGAGCAGGCGAACGAACTGGCCGCCGCGCTGAATCGCGCGGCAGCGGCCCTCGAAGCGGTCAGATAGTTCATTCCACTCCGCTGCGGTCGAGATGACAAAGCTGCGTTCTGTATTTACAGTTGCTTTTCTTTCTGTCATTCCCGCAGGGAATCTGCTTCTCTGGTTCGCGGCAAAGACGACAGAAACAGATCCGGCAGTCCCCATTTAGTACCTTCCTTGGCGCTCTGAAGGTAATTCGTACCGCTAAGCGGGACATAAGTGCCCGCTTATGGCCAAAACCCGGATTTTTACGTTGATCACCGGGCGTTCCCCTGATAAACCAAATCCGCACGGCTATATGCGGATTTATCTATGAGGCGATACATCGGTATTGCTTCAGATGGTACATCGATGCATCTTCCGTATCAGTCAATTCAAACTATGTTTCGCCAATAAATTCAGGCATCGACTATATTCTTCTTCGGCCAAGCATTAGAAGCCGGGGTCAAGCTAATTCAACCAAACTAGTTTTAGAGTTTCATTTTTTTCGAGGAGTGCCAAGTGAAGCGGGAAATTACTAAAGTCATTACCTCTCTGCTGGTCGTTCTGAGTCTCTCCATCGCCGCCAATGCCCAGCAGACAAACGCAACCATTGTCGGCAATGTAACCGACACCTCAGGTGCTGCTGTGGTTGGGGCGCGGGTTACCGCAACCGACGCAGCTACCAACACGATCCGGACTACGGTGACCGATGGCGCCGGACAATATACGCTTCCCTCTCTTCCCGTTGGAACCTACTCGCTCAGCGTGGAAATGTCGGGCTTTCAAAGCCAGCGCGCCAATTTGATTCACCTCGACGCAAGCCAGACAGCGCGTCAAGACTTCAAGATGGTCGTCGGACAGGTGAGCCAGACAGTGGCGGTCGAGGCCGGCGCCGCAGCAGCCCAGCTACAAACCGAAAACGGGGCTGTCGGCGAGGTTATCGACGGCAGGAAGATCGTCGACCTGCCGCTCAACGGGCGCAATTTTGTACAGCTTGCCCAGCTTATCCCCGGCGTGAATACCGGAACGGAAGGTTCAATCACCGTCCGCCGCGCCCGTGGCTCGATAGCGACCACCGATGCTACTGGCGGCACGATCGCGATTCAAGTCAATGGGCAGCGGGATACTCAGAACTTATTCTCGATCGACGGAACCGAGGCCATGGACTATGATGCTTGGACTTATAGCTTCTCGCCCTCGGTGGACGCCATCTCGGAGTTCCGGGTAGACACCAGCACCAGCGGTACCGATTCGGGCGCTGCCGCCGGCGCTAACGTGAACATCATCATCAAATCTGGAACGAACAATCTGCACGGCACCCTATGGGAGTTTAACCGGAACAACGATTTAACCCAGACCTACGATGCGGTAGCAAACACCAACGTAACGCCGGCACGGTTGAACCGCAACCAGTTCGGCGCAAATTTCGGCGGCCCGTTATATATTCCGCATGTCTACAACGGCCACAATAAAACATTCTTCTTCTTCAATTGGGAGACCGGCTACTTGCTGAATGGAGCGAACGTACAGCAGGCTATCGTTCCGGATAACAACGCTCGTCAGGGAATCATCGACGCTTCCGCGCTCACGTCGTCGAGCGGCAAGCCGCTCACAGTGGTCGACCCGGTTTCAGGACACCAATTTAGAGTTGGAGATCACGTCACGGTCGATCCGCGATCGGCCATCATGATGTCGGTTACTCCAGCCCCGAATGTGACCAATTCCGGCTCTACAACCAACTACAACACCACGCCGGTCAACACACTGAACTATCAGTACGACTACATCGGCCGCATGGATCACAACATAACCCGCAATGACACGGTCAGCGGGCATTACATTTATGATGAGACGTACAGCAATGGTCCCTCGTTCTTCGGCAACGACGAGGATAATAACGACGCCTTCAACCACCTCTTTGAAGTATCTGAGATCCACGTCTTCTCCCCCGCAATGGTCAACGAATTCCGCTACGGGCATCAGAATTTTCAGGAATTTGAGACCTTTGGGGCAACGAACAATCCGAAGTACAACATCGCAAACGGCCTGATGCAGATTCCCTTCTCCTCCTCGGAACCTCACTTTTATGGTCCGCCTAATGTCACTATCAGCGGTCCCGATGGATCGTACCGCACCTTCGCCGATATACGGGACATAGGTCCGCGTAACCGCGCCAACGGCATCAATCAGTTCGTCGATAACCTTTCTTATCAGCACGGCAGGCATTTCCTGAAGTTTGGCGTGAACATAGGCCGGCGGACGGACTACTTCAGCCAGGCGCGCGATGCGCACGGGCACTTTAGTTTTACCGGTCAATATACCGGCTCCGCGATGGTTGATTTCCTGCTCGGTTATATCGCCAGCGACAGCATCAACCCGACAATAACGCGGACCAACATCTCCAGCATTATCCAGGCCTACTCCATCCAGGATAACTGGAGCGTGACCAAGACTCTGACCGTGAATCTCGGCTTTCGCTGGGATCATTTCGCGCCCTACACTCAGGACGACAACAAGTATGCCGATATCTATATCGCCGCCAACGGACTCAACCCGGATCGAGTAGTGACAGCAGCCACTTCACCCTACGGACGCGGTCTTCTCCAACCTACCTATCACGATTTCCAGCCTCGGATCGGCTTCGCCTACCAACCGTACGGTTTGGACAGGATGGGCGCGGAGGCTATGGAATCTACTTCACCCCGGAGATCGATAACGCGCCCTTCACCATGGGAGAAGGAGACCAGGCGCAGAGCGGAGCAAACCTTACCGGAAATGTCGGACTGACCAGCCCCAATCCCGCCCAGAAACTCCCCAATATCCTCTTCAGCAATCCCTTCCCTGGCGTGACCGCCGGGGGCCCCTTGACCTATCCCTTCGACACTGCGATCGATCAGCACCTCCAGGACCAAATGACGCAGGAGTTCAACCTGACGGTGCAGAACCAGCTTCCCGGAAAAATTACCAGCCAGATTGCCTATGTGGGCGCTCGTGGGACGCACAACTTCATCTCCTACAGCGACATCAACATGCCGGTCCCGATCAATCCGGCCAGCACCAGCCTGAGTATCAATGCGAGGCGTCCAAACCAGACCTTCTTGCGTCCGGTCCAAGGAGATTTCTCTCGCGGTTCATCTACGTATCATTCTCTCCAAACCAAGCTGGAGCGCCGGGTCTCACCGGGACTGAACGCGCTGGTCTCCTACACATGGTCCAAATCTATCTCCGGGCCGGGCGATATCGGCGGTATCGTCGGCGGCGGCAACTTCGGGGCAGGTCCGCTCAATCTGTATGATCCCCGCTCCGACCGATCCCTCTCGCTGTTTGATATCCCGCACCGCTTTGTGGGAACAGTCCTCTATGACGTTCCCTTCTTCCACAACTCCAGCGGGATCAAGAAGCTGCTGCTCGATGGTTTCCAGGTTTCGACCATCGTGACCGCCGTGTCCGGCGATGCCTCCAACGTAAGCTATTCCGGCACGTCGAATACCGGAACCGGACAAGCTTCCCGCCCCGATCGTGTTCCCGGCCAGGTGGTAAGTCTCGGCCGCGGTGGGAGGACTCCGATGAGGCAGTTCAACACTGCGGCGTTTACCGCTCCACAGCCAGGAGAGTTCGGCACCTCGCCTCGAACCGGCGCCGTCCGCTTTCCGGGTTTCTTCAACGACGACCTTTCGGCGACCAAGGGATTCAGGTTCGGAGAGACGCGAAACCTGCAGATCCGCGCAGATTTCTTTAACGCTTTTAAGCATTACAATCCCGATCCATCGACCATCAGTACCAGTATCACGTCGCAAAACTACGGAAGGATCAATAACGGATTGTCCGGCGGTTATGCAACCCGCGTCATCCAACTAGCCGCAAAACTCTACTTCTAGAGGGCAAAGTTCCAAGAAAGGTGAGAGGACAAAGTCGGGTTCTGTATTGCAGTTGCTTTTCTTGTCTGTCATTCCCGCAGGGAATCTGCTTCTCTGGTCTCTCGGACAAGGACGGGCAGAAAGCAGATTCGCCTGGGTGCCCCATATCTGGCGCGCTTTTGCGCCAGATGTGGGAAACCGCAGATCTCTCCACTCCCGGCTAGTTTTTTGCGGCCAGCGTCCTCGCCTGCAGCTCCACCAACTGCGACAGGTCCTTCTTCTCCAGGCCGTGCACTTCCTTGTTGAATGTGTCCACTTTGCTCGACCAGTTCATGGAGCAGAATTTAGGGCCGCACATAGAGCAGAAGGCTGCTTCCTTGTAATAGTCGTCGGGCAGCGTCTCGTCGTGCATGGAGCGCGCTGTTTCCGGATCCAGCGAAAGCGCGAACTGCTTCTCCCAGTCGAAGGTATAGCGCGCATAGCTGATTGCATCGTCCCTGTCCTGCGCGCCGGGGCGGTGCCTTGCCACATCGGCTGCGTGAGCGGCGATCTTGTAGGCAATGATGCCGTCCTTCACGTCTTTTTCGTTGGGCAGTCCGAGATGCTCCTTGGGCGTGACGTAGCACAGCATGGACGCGCCGTGCCAGCCGATGATGGCGGCTCCGATCGCACTGGTGATGTGATCGTAGCCCGGCGCGATATCGGTCACCAGGGGTCCTAAAGTATAGAAGGGAGCGGCAAAGCAATACTCCACTTCCTTTTCCACCTGCTCCTGGATCTTGTCCAGCGGCACGTGACCGGGCCCTTCGATCATCACCTGAACGTCGCTCTCCCATGCCTTCTTGGTCAGCTCGCCGAGGGTTTTCAGTTCGGCGAATTGCGCCTGGTCGCTGGCATCGGCGATCGATCCGGGGCGCAACCCGTCACCCAAGGAGAAGCTCACGTCATATTTCTTCATGACTTTTACGATGCGGTCGAAATGCTCGTAAAGAAAGTTCTGCCGGTGGTGATGGGTCATCCACTGCGCCAGGATCGCTCCACCCCGGCTGACGATGCCGGTGATCCGCCTGGCGACCATGGGAACGTATTGAATCAGCACGCCGGCATGTACTGTGAAGTAGTCGACACCTTGTTGGGCCTGCTCTTCGATGACTTCCAGATACACATCGATGTTCAGGTCTTCCAACTTCTTGACCCGGTTCAAGGCTTCGTAGATCGGTACCGTTCCTATGGGCACAGGGCTATGACGCAGGATCGCTTCCCGAATCTCAGGGATGTTGCCACCGGTGGAGAGATCCATCACCGTGTCGGCGCCAAAGCCCACCGCGGTGTGCAGCTTATCCAACTCTTCCTTGATATTCGAAGTTATCGCCGAGTTCCCGATGTTGGCATTGATCTTGCATCGGGTGGCGACGCCTATGCCCATCGGCTCCAGCTCAGGGTGATTGATGTTGGCAGGAATGATCAAGCGCCCGGCGGCGATCTCGTCGCGAACCAGCTCAACCGGGAGTTGTTCGCGTTCGGCCACAAAGGCCATTTCCTCGGTGACCAGGCCCTGGCGCGCGAAATGCATCTGGGACATATTCCCATCCCCGGTGCGTGCAGCTTCTTCTTTTCGCTTTGCGATCCATTCGGCGCGCGGCAATAAAATCTCCTGGGTCGCGAACTCCGCCTTGCCCTGGCTGCCACCTCTCTCGCTGCTCATTTGGGGGTCACCTCCTCAGAAATGCATCCGGCTTCCATTTCTTTGATTATAGCGTTGTGATTTCCAGTTCGCGCTTGACGGGGCTGGTCCACCGCTCATACCCTTGAAGACGGTATGACCAACAAATCCCAGACTCTGCGCATCATCGCCGCCGTGGTCGTCATTCTCGGCACGATTGCTTATTTGGCGAT
This sequence comes from uncultured Acidobacteriaceae bacterium, assembly GCA_963705665.1. Classification (GTDB taxonomy): domain Bacteria; phylum Acidobacteriota; class Terriglobia; order Terriglobales; family Acidobacteriaceae; genus PALSA-350. The sequence continues at coordinate 628,890 of CAVPKQ010000052.1, forward strand.
CACGGGGGTCCAGTCGAACAAGAGCTATTACGTCACCATCGGCGAGCTGCATGCGATGGGCAATAAAGCTTATACGCGGCATCTTCGGGTCGCAGGCAACGTGGCTCCGGGATCGATCGAGCGGAATGGGGCCAATGCTAATTTTGTCCTCTTGGAACAGGGCCGGACGCTCAAGGTGAACTATGAGGGCGTTGAGCCGCCGCCCGACACCTTCAAGGATGATGCCCAGGCCCTAGCCATCGGTACCCTGGGCCGCGATGGCGTGTTTCATGCCACCGAACTGCAAGCTAAATGCGCATCGAAGTATGCCCCGGCTAAATCCCCAGGCATGCAGGCATCAGGCACCGCGGCGGTCATGTCCCCCGCGGCCGCAGGCGCCGGGAAATAAAGGTTTATCGCTCCTGCCATTGTAAGAGGTTCTGCGCGCAGCCCTCTCCGGACTCCCGGTCCGGTTCTATACTCCATTAGGGATGCCACAGATTGTCGCGCAACTCGATCGCATTTCCCGGCTGTTTGGCCGCTTCCCCGCTTTGCGGCAAATCTCGGCAAGCTTTGAGTCTGGCCGCTGTTACGTGCTGCTGGGAGAAAATGGCGCAGGCAAGTCCACTCTGCTGCGCGTGCTGGCCGGTCTACTCGAGCCCACTGCCGGAACTGTCCGCGTATTTGCCGGCGACGGAGATCTGTCTCACTCACGCTCCCGGACCGGCTATATGAGCCACGCGCCCATGCTCTATGACGAGCTCTCCGGAATCGAGAATCTGCGCTATTTCGCCAGCCTCTATCGCACATGCGCTTGTCTCGCTCCGGAGGAAGCGCTCCGGGTGGTCGGTCTTGATCCAGCCCTGGAACGGCCTGTGGGGCAGTATTCGCAGGGTATGCGCCAGCGCGCTTCCTTAGCCCGAGTCCTGCTCCCGCAACCGGAACTGGTGCTGTTGGATGAGCCTTTCTCGAACATGGATGCGGCGAGTGTGCGGCAGATGATGGCACTGCTTGCCCGCCTGCGCGAGGCAGGACGAACCATTCTTCTTACCACCCATCAGCGCGACCTGGCCGCGCCGCTGGCTGACTACTTTCTCACCTTGGAGGCCGGCCGCCTGGTCTCGGTGACGGCGGGCCCGGCGTTGCAACCGGCTCAAGAGCGTTGCACAGAAGCGGCTCGCCCGTGACCCGTTCCTATCTGCTGACCCACCTGGCCAAAGATCTGCGAATCGAATGGCGCTCCAAAGATGCGCTCAATTCCATGCTCTTCTTTGCCCTGCTCATTGTGGTGCTCTTCAGCTTGGCTTTTGATCCTACTCAGGCCATGTCGCGGCAGATCTCAGGAGGAATCATTTGCGTGGCCATCCTGTTCGCTTCTGTCATGGCGTTGAACCAGGCATGGGCCCGTGAGATTCGCCATCAAATGCTGGATGCTCAGCGCATGGCGCCGGCGCCGGCCTCCTCGCTTTTCCTGGCCAAGGTAATTGCCAACTTCCTCTTCGTCTCTCTAGTCGAAATTCTATTGGCCCCGCTCTTCGCCATCTTCTACAATCTGCACCCGATCGGCCAGACCTGGCTGCTGGCGGTTGTTTTGCCCTTGGGAACCTGGGCGCTGGTGGTCAATGGCACTTTTTTCGCGGCGCTCTCCATCCGCACGCGCAACCGCGAGCTGCTGCTTCCGCTGTTGCTCTTCCCTATCTTCATTCCGGCGCTCCTGGGCATGGTACAGGCTGTCAGCGCGATCGTGACAGGCGACTCCGACCCGACCCTCTGGACCAAGTTCCTGGGCGGTTATGACATCATCTTCACCACCGCAAGCCTGCTGCTGTTTGAAACCGTTCTCAACGCGGAGTGATGCCGGGCTCCCGCCAAATGGTCTAATATAAGCAGTGGAGTTGCGTTTATGAAGACCATCCGCTGGGCTTGGGCCGCTCTTACCGTTAGCCTCCTAGGCTATGGCTTTTACCAGGCAATGTATGTCGCCCCAACCGAGGCGACCATGGGCGAGGTTCAGCGCATCTTCTACTACCACCTTTCGTCCTGGGTAAGCATGGCGGTTTTCTTCGCCGTCAATCTTGGCGCTTCGATCGTTTATCTCGCCTCTCGCCGCAGTAATCCCCTGCGTGCGCTCAGCGCCGATGCGCTGGCCCTCGCCTCGGCGGAGATGGGAGTGGTCTTCTGCACCGTAGGTCTTGTAACCGGGTCCCTGTGGGCGCGCCCGGTGTGGGGTATCTGGTGGACATGGGATGAGCGCCTGACCAGTACGATGCTGCTGTATCTGATCTATATCAGTTACCTTGTGCTTCGCCATTTCGCGAATGGCGAACAGATGCAGACCTTGGCCGCCGTGCTCGCCATCTTCGGATATCTCGATGTTCCCATCGTCTATTTCTCAACTCGCTGGTGGCGCACCCAGCATCCCGGTCCGGTAATTGGCGGAGGAGGTCTTGATCCCAGCATGTGGCCGGCGCTGCTGTGGAACTTCGCTGCGTGGCTAGCCTGGGGCGCCCTCCTGACCAGTCTTCGCTACGGCATCGAGCGCCGGCGGCAGGTGGCGGAGCAGCGCGCAGCGCTACGCGCTCTCGAATCGACGCTCGAAGTTACGCCTTAAACCAAGGAAATCATGGCCCACCGTCATCTCATTCTCGCTTACGTTGTCACCTTCGTTATCCAGCTTGGCTATCTAGGTTGGATCGGGGTGAAATACGGCGCTCTGCGCAAGCTGGAGCACCAGTTCCCTGCCTACTCGCCCGAGAAGGAATAATGCCCTCTGCTTTAGCTCCGCATTTCTCCCCCAGAATTGAGAAAGCGGGTGCCCCAGGTTCGCGAGGCTAACCTGGGTCTGCTTCGAGATTTGTGGAATCCCAGGTCCCAGAATCGGGGACCTGGGGCACCCGGCATCGTAAAGTCCCTTCGGGACTCTTTTCCCACTCTCTTCAACGTTTTTTCGCTGCCTGTTCTGGACTTCGCGATGCCAGCATCTTTGCTCTATGCTCGTGTATCGAGCGACGATTCCCCGCGAGTTAATTGCTTGAAATAGCGATAACTTCCCTCATTATGAAACCATTCTCTGCGCCGGCGATCTAACTATGTATGACGCAATAGTCGGCGTCCACTATCGATGCGGCATGCAAATCTCCGATTTCTTGTACAAACGAGACCTAAAAAAAGACTAGAACGGGGCCAGGCCGCTCCACGGACGAAATAAAACCTCGAAGGAGTTGGGTGTATATGAAGTTTCATTGGAATACGTTGGCGATTGCCACTGCGGTTTTAGCTCTGCCGCTGGCAGGTGTTGCTCAAAATTCGAGCGCGCAAAACTCACAAGACGGTCAGAGCGAAGCCATGCGTATGGTGCCCGCAAATGCCGAGCTCACGCGTGCGCTCGATGCGAGAAAGGATCAACTGGGTTCTGAGGTGCGCGCGAAGCTCAGTCAGACCGTCCATTTGAAGGATGGCGCCGAATTAAAGTCGGGAACTGTCTTGATAGGGCGCGTAGTCACAGACGATATGCAACAGCAAGGCAACTCCAAGCTTGCTCTCCGCTTCGATCAAGCGCAATTGAAAGATGGAAAGATTATTCCCATCAAGGCAACCATCACCAGCATCTTCCGGCCCCAGTCTGGAGAATTTGATTCGACAGCTACGCCGCCCAACAGTTGGTCCAGCCAGACCCTGCAGATCGACCAACTCAACGTCGTCCCTGGAGTCGACCTGCACAGCAATGTGGCCGGCAACAACTCGGGCGTCTTTGTCTCTACCAAGAAGGACGTCAAGCTCGCCTCGGGCAGCGATATTCAGCTCGCAGTGGGCGCCAGGACAGCTTCAGCCAATGCAGAGCCTGGAAGCTAAAGCTTATCCGGGTAGAACCCATAGAGCGGTTTTACCCGGGTAGAACTCCGATTATCAAACAGCCTAACTTTCTCGAAGCAGTTCTTCCTCCGGCTCGATGTGTACCATGACTGCCGAGACTTTGTTCACTCTGGCTAGAACCTTGTTTTCTACCTCGTGGGCGATGCGGTGGCCTTCGCGCACGGTTAGATCGCCGCGGACCACCACGTGGAGATCGACATAGTAGCGAAATCCAACTTTTCGAACGAAACATTTTTCCAAGCCAATGACGGCGGGAACGGATTTGGCAACCCAGCGCACCCGCTGTTCGACGTCCGGCGACGGCGCGGTGTCAAGAAACTCTGCGACCGGCTTCCTGAGCTGACGCCATCCCCCAAACACCACGATGGGCGCCGCGCATAACGCCGCCCAGTCATCGCCGGCCGGATTACGCGTCAACAGCGCGGCGGAGATGCCGACGAAAGCGAAGGACGAAGTAATCGCATCGCTGAAATGATGCCATGCATCACCCTTTAAGGCTGTGCTGTCAATCTTGCGGCTCACGCGCCAGACATATCGGGACAGAACGGCCTTGATCCCCATTACTGAGAGCAGGACCCAAAGCGTATAGATGTGCGGCAATTTATGTGGCGTCCGTATCAGAACCACACTCTCGGCGGCAATGCCGAAGCCAGCCGCGACCAGGGCGATGCCGACAATCATGGCAGCGATCGGTTCCGCTTTTCCATGCCCATAAGGATGATCTTTGTCCGGCGGCTTGATGGAGAAGCGCAGTCCTAAGTAGACAACCGAAGAACTGATGACGTCAGAGAAGGATTCAATTCCATCGGCCACCAGCGCGAAGGAGTGCCCGATGACGCCGGTTACGCATTTCAGCAAGGCCAGGAAAAAGTTAGTCGCGATGCTTATAAGCGACGACTGCATCCCGCGCTCAATCATCTGTTCTGGCGTCGGCGTGATTGTCATGGCAGGTCCGCCCATTCTAGAGCATTCCCGTGATATTGTGCTCCGGGCCATGCGCGGGCGCGCGCTGCGGGGAGCCTTGCCCGGTCAGGGCGAACCTCACTAAACTTAAAGCATTGGGGGAGATTGAATTTGCTTCGCTTTTTAAGGGTAGCTCTGGTTTTAGAGCTTTCCGCGGTGATCTGGCTCTCGGTATTAATGGGCCGGTTCTTCTATCGCGCCTATGAAACCTTCAGCAGCGAGCATCTGCCGGTAAGCTTTCTGGCCGCTTTGGTCATGCTGGTTTTGGGAACCCAGCAAACGGCGATGTCGTTTCGCCGGGAGAAGCTGCGCGCGGCCTCCGGGCTGGCGCCGGCTCAAGCAACCAGGCTCCGCCATCAGGTTGCGTACACTACTCTGTTCGCGCTGCTTCTGGTCGCCGCATCTGTCCTACTGATCATTCTCCGGCATCATTCCAGTTAAGCCACTCGGGATTCGCTCTTGCGCTTAGAGCATTTTCACTTTAAGTGTTTACGAGCAGACTGCTCCAAACGCGGCCGTTCCATTGAAGAACGGCCGCTTCTAGCCGGTGTCACCAGTCCACAGTAAAAGTGAAAATGCTCTAGGACTGGCGCCGCGGGCGCAGCACGCTCCACTCGACAAAAAAGCAACGGAGCCATTGATGGCTCAAAGGTCTCGATGGCTCCGTTGTCCGAGGAGGTTGCTGCATTTTGGAGGGTTCCTGACCCAGCCAAAAGAAGCGAGTCATGCTTCGTATATGTAGACAGCATTTATTCGGGTAAAGTTTCGCGACTTTGATTTTTCTTGCCTCTCCAGTCTGCAAGTCGGTCTCCGGCCACGTGCAGCGGGTTTGCGGTTGGATGTTAAAAACACGTAGACTGAGAGATTGAGGCTTTTAAGGAGAGGCTACTTCCATGCTTGTCGTAATGAAGGCACAAGCAACTCCGCAAGAAATCCAGGCGGTTTGTGACCATATCGCCCTACTTGGTTTGCGGGCTCATCCCCTGCCGGGCGCGCAACGCACGGCTATCGGTATTACCGGCAATAGCGGCACGATCGACCAAGGCAACCTTGAAGAATTGTCCGGCGTCGCCGAAGTCATCGAGGTTTCAAAACCCTACAAGCTGGTTAGCCGCGACCTAAAGCAAGAGGACACGGTGATTACCTTCCCAGGCTCCAGCGCCACGATTGGCGGCCGGAATCTGGCGATCATCGCCGGGCCATGCTCAATCGAGTCTCGCGAACAGGCTTTCGCGGCCGCGGAGCAGGTTGCCCGGGCGGGAGCGCAGTTCTTTCGCGGGGGCGCCTATAAGCCGCGGACATCGCCCTATGCTTTCCAGGGGATGGGCGAAGAAGCGCTGAAGATCATGGCCGAGATTCGGGATGCCTTTGGGCTGCTCATCGTCACCGAGGCTCTCGACAACGAGAGTCTGGAATTGGTCGACCAGTATGCGGATATGATCCAAATCGGCGCGCGCAACATGCAGAATTTCTCTTTGCTCAAGCGCGCCGGCCGTACCCGCAAGCCGGTGCTGATCAAACGCGGCATGGCCGCCACTTTGGAAGAGTTGCTAATGGCAGCCGAGTACGTCATGAGCGAAGGCAACTACCAGGTGGCTCTCTGCGAGCGCGGAGTGCGTACCTTTGCCGACCATACACGCAATACGCTCGACCTCAGCATCGTGCCGGCGGTACAGAGATTGAGCCATTTGCCGATTCTGGTTGACCCCAGCCATGGGACGGGAAAACGTAACAAAGTTCTGCCTCTCGCCCGGGCTGCCGTGGCGGTCGGCGCCGATGGGTTGATGGTCGAAGTACATCCTCAACCCGATAAGGCTCTTTCCGATGGTGCGCAGTCCATCTATCCCGAGCAGTTCGTGCAATTGATGGACGAGGTTTCTCAGATCGCTGAGGTAGTTCATCGCCGGGTTCCTCGCGGGCTCGCCGTCACCCAGCATGCGCCATAGAGGATCTCTCCAGTTCAAGTGGCGCGGACCCTGTGTGTAGCCGCTGGTCAGCGGTGCTGGCGGCGTTTGCCGCTTTGGCGCTCGCCCTTTGCGGCTGCCAGCAGCGCGACTTCCCCGTCTATCCGGCAAACTATCGCGAATACGCCTATGTCACCAACAGCGGCAGCAACACTGTCACTGTCCTCGATATCGTCAATATGCGCCAGGACCGCGTCCTCCCGGTCGGCAGCGACCCCAGCGGAGTAGCGGTGAACCCCGCCCGGCACGAAGTTTACGTGGTCAATTCCGGCAGCGGCACGGTCAGCGTCATCAACGCTCGCACCAATACTGTGGCTGCCACAATTCGCGTTCGACGGAAGCCCTACTCGATTGATGTCGACGCGCAAGGGAGCCGGGCCTATGTCGCCAACTCAGGTTCCAATGACATTTCCGTGCTCGATTTACAGTCGCGCCGCGAAATCGGCGTCATCAGCGCGGGAGAGGCCCCTGGCATCGCGCGCATAGCACGGGACGGGAGCGCCCTGGTGATTTCCAATCGACAGAGCGGAAGCGTCAGTATTGCCGATCCCCATACCTTCAAAGTAAGAAGCACCTTCAACCAGTGCCCGGGAGCGACGGACGTTATTATTTTGCCCGACTCCTCCAAGGCCTTCATTGCCTGTTCGAGCGGCCATCAGGTTATGGTTCTCGCCCTCGCCCATGCAAAGGGCCCCGATCCTCAGAGTTCCGATCGGCTATTAACTTTTCTGGACGTGGGCAAGTCGCCTGTAAATATCGCTCTCAAGCCCGACGGGGGAGAAGCCTTCGTCTCCAACTTTGATAGCGGCACGATCTCTGAGATCGCAACTCCCTCGAACGAAGTTGGAGGAGCCTACCTGGTCGGGTACCATCCTGTGCGCGGCTTGGTAAGCGCGGACAATTCCCTTCTTTATGTCAGCAATTTCAGCGCGGGCATGGTCAGCGTGTACAGCATCGACGACGGCAAGTTCCTAACCTCGGTCAAAGTAGGTGAAGGTCCGGACGGCTTGGCCTTTTCCTCAGACGGGCGCCTGCTCTTTGCGGTGGACGCCCAATCCGGAGACGTCTCCGCCGTACTCCTTCATGCCCAGCCGGCGCCACCCTCGCTCATCGCCATGTTCCCGGTCGGACGTCAGCCCTCGAGCATCGCGATAGAAGCTTTCCATATCTCGTAACAACGCAGATTCCCTTCGGGAATGACAGAAAGAAAGACAAAGACGGCTGTTGCTTTTCTTGTCTGTCATTCCCGAAGGGAATCTGCTTCTGGTCTTTCAGCTCCATGATTGCTTCGGTCGAGATATGATCAAGAGTCGAATTTCCGCACGCTGGAGTCGTTGCTCAATGAAGACTTTGCTCGCAATATTATTACTAACGGTCGCCTGGGCGCCTCTGCACGCCGCAGCGCCAAGCGCATGGCAGACGAAGCTTCACCAGGAGCTGCCGCTGCTGGGGCATCGTAACTGGATCGCGATCGTGGACTCGGCCTATCCGTTGCAAACCTCTCCAGGAATGGAAACCATTGAAACCGGCACAGACCAAATCACAGTGGTGCGTCAGGTTCTCGACGCACTCGCGCACTCCAGACATGTGAGGCCCGTGGTATACATGGATGCCGAGCTGCCATTTGTAAGCGAGCAGGAAGCTCCAGGAGTGACAGAATATCGCCGGCAGATAAAAGCCGCGCTAGGGGATCTCCATGTGCAATCCGCGCTTCACGGTAAACTGATCGATCAAATGAACCAGGCGGGCGGCACATTTCATGTCCTGGTATTGAAGACTACATTGACGGTGCCATATACATCCGTTTTTCTTTGGCTGAATTGTAGGTATTGGAGCGACGCGGCGGAGAAACAACTGCGTGAAGCTATGAAAGGCCACGTCTTTGCTTCTCCATCCTTCGGAACTCAATAAGCCTTTCAGGAGAAAGAACGCATATGAGCGGGAAGAGCAATCTGCCGCGCCGCGATTTTCTAAAGCAAGCCGCGGGGGTGATCGGCGCCGCGGCGCAAGCGGGCCAGTGGAGTGGAACGGCGGATGCCCAGGCAGCGCAGGGGCCGCGAAGGCCGCCGCCAGAGACCGCGCAGACGGCGGCAGGCATAGCTTATCCGCGCATCTTCGAAGGACGGCAGCTCAAGATGATCTCGTTTCCGCTGGGAGGAGTCGCCGCCGGAAGCCTTGGCTTGGGTGGACGCGGTCAGCTTCGCGATTGGGAGATTTTCAATCGCCCTAACCAGGGATTCTCCCCTCCATACGCATTTCCGGCCATTTGGATTCAATCGGGCAGCTCGAAGCCGGTCACTCATGTGCTCGAAGCACGTATTCTTCCTCCCTATCAAGGGCAGGATGGACTGGGAGCAAACAATGCTCCCGGACTTAGCCGGCTGCAAACGGCAAGATTTACCGGGGAGTATCCGCTCGCGCATATCGATTTCCTAGACCGAAGCTTGCCGGTAAAAATCGAGCTCGATGCCTTCTCGCCCTTTATTCCACACGATGCAGACGATTCCGGATTGCCTGTGGCCATTCTGCGGTATCGCGTGACGAATCCGGGCCGCTCCACCGTCAAGGCAGCCATCGCTTTCTCGATCGAGAATCCGGTAATAGAAAAAATTGTCAGGCGCGGTCCGATGCCGGCTGAGGATAAGAGAGTCAACGAATATCGAACCGGGCCCGCGCTGGAAGGTTTGCTGATGACCAATCCGGAGCTGCCTGGCGAAGACCCTATGCAGGGCAGTTTTGCATTAGCGGCGATGAAGCAAACAAGCGCCCAGGTGACCCACTGGCGCGGCTGGCCAAAGGCCGCCTGGTGGACATCACCGCTGTTGTTCTGGGACGCCTTTTCCCAAGCGGGACAACTTGGAACGGAGCCAGACCCTTACAATTCCGTCGGTGTTCTCTGCCAGCAGCGAAGCATTCCTCCGGGCCAATCAGGCAGCTTCACCTTCTTGTTGGCCTGGCGCTTCCCCAACCGCACGCCGGATTGGTGCGGATGGAGCGCTCCTCCGGGAAAAGGCAAGACAGTCATAGGCAACTATTATGCGACACGCTTCAAGGACGCGTGGGAGGCGGCGGAGTATGCCGCCAACCATCTGGAGGTTCTGGAAAAGCGAACGCGCTTGTTTTCGAGGTCGCTCCGCGAAAGCACTCTGCCCGATGCCGTTAAGGAGGCTGCCAGCGCCAATCTTTCAACTTTGGCTTCGACTACATGCTTCCGGACGGCGGATGGAGAGTTTCATGGATTCGAAGGCAGTAACGATGCTCTCGGCTGCTGCTTCGGAAATTGCACTCACGTGTGGAATTATGAGACCGCGACTGACTTTCTCTTCCCCTCCTTTGCGCGATCGCTGCGCAAGGTATCTTTCGGATACTCCCAGGATGACGCAGGCGGGATACACTTTCGTCAGTTACTACCCGAGGGAGAGCCGCGGTTTCCAACAGTCGCCGCGGATGGACAAATGGGCCAGATCATGCATGCCTATCTGGACTGGAAATTGTCCGGCGATAAGGCGTGGCTGGGGGCAATTTGGCCTCAAGTCAAGAGAGCCGTCGAGTTTGCCTGGGAACCGGGAGGGTGGGACGCAAGTCGTGACGGCGTGCTGAATGGAGTGCAACACAATACTTATGACGTCGAATTCTACGGCCCCAATCCTATGTGCGGAATCTATTACCTGGGCGCGCTGCGAGCCGCAGAGGAGATGGCGCGCAGCTTGGGAGATACCACATCCGCGGCCCAGTACAGAACCCTCTTCGACCGGGGCAGCCGATGGATCGACTCGAACCTCTTCAATGGCGAATTTTATGTCCAAGAGATTCAAGGTCGTCCGGCAGACCAGATAGCCGCCTACCTTCGAGGCGGCATGGGAACTGAAAATACCGAGCAGCCACAGTATCAGGTGGGAAAGGGGTGCCTGATCGATCAATTGATCGGGCAATACCTCTCTCATGTTGCAGGCCTGGGTCCCTTGGTATCCGCGGACCATGTACGCAAAACGCTGGAGTCAATTTATAGATATAACTACAAACGCAGCCTGGACAGCCATGACAATGTCGAGCGGACGTTCGCTTTGAATGACGAAGCTGCCATGGTCATCTGCGATTATGGCAATGCGCCGCGCCCCCGCGTGCCGTTTCCATACTTCGCCGAAGTTATGACCGGCTTTGAACACTCAACTGCCGCACTCATGATCTATTCCGGAATGGTGAGCGAGGGGGTCGAGTGCATCCACAATATCCGCGCAAGATACGACGGCGAAAAGCGCAACCCATGGGATGAGGCTGAATGCGGCCACCATTATGCGCGAGCGATGGCCTCCTGGACAAGCGTCGTGGCGCTCAGCGGTTTTCAATATGACGGCGAAGAGGCATCCGTCGTCGCGGCGCCGCGAGTTCCCCATGCCACGTTCACCTGTCTTTGGACGACGGCGACAGGTTGGGGAACCTTCTCCTATCGCAGCGCCCGCTTTACGATACAGATACTGGCCGGTTCCCTTCCCTGCCGCTCGTGCGAAATCACGGGCTCCGGATCCTCCGCCTCCGTACGCAGGAACGGCAACCTGTATTCCCATTCGATGGAACGGCGGGCTGGAAATTCGATCTTGCGATTCGATAAGCCACTCCTGTTATCCGAAGGTGACGAGCTGCAAATCGAGTTGAAAGCATGATCTCCCAATTGAAGCCTTGGATTGTCATGGTCGGCGGCTTTCTTGGCGCGGGAAAGACTACTTTGATCCTGGCCGCGGCGGCGGAGTTGGAGCAGCGCGGCATTCGCAGCGCAATCATTCTGAACGACCAGGGGGAAGCACTGGTAGATACAAGCTTTGGGACTCTGAACGGAAGAGATTCGGGAGAAGTTACAGGGGGATGCTTTTGCTGCAGGCTCTCCGATCTGCTTCGGGTGATGGGAGAGCTACGGGCCTACTCACCTGATGTTATCTTTGCTGAGCCGGTGGGTAGCTGCACGGATATTTCTGCCACAACACTCAGGCCGCTTCTGGAGTATGGCGACCAATACCGGCTCGCGCCTTTCACCGTCCTGGTGGATCCAGGAAGAGCGAACGAATTGCTGCGCGCGGATGCCGATCCCAACCTGAGCTTCCTCTTCGACAAGCAATTGCAGGAAGCCGATCTGATGTGTTTCACGAAGTCCGATTTGCATCCGGTGTTTCCGGAGATAGCGGCACAGCATATACGGCAGATAAGCGCCAGAACGCGACAGGGAGTGAGTGCATGGCTGGATGAAATATTGTCCGGAAAGCTAACAGCGGCTAACCGGATACTGGAAATCGATTATGAGCGGTACGCACGCGCTGAAGCCGCTTTGGCCTGGCTTAATCTCCAGGTAAGCATCAAGCCCGCAGTTCCGCGGTCGCCGGCCATGATCCTGGGGCCTCTGCTGGATAGGCTCGATGCACAATTCACAGCGGCAGATATCTCCATCGTGCATCTTAAGGCGATCATCAACTCACCGGCAGGCTTTTTGAAGGCGGCGATCTGCGCGAATCGGCAGCAGCCGGAAGTCGAGGGCGCGCTTGATGCATCTCCAGCTTCCAAGCATCACCTGCTCATAAACCTTCGTGCTCTTGGTACGGCATCGCGGGTGCGCGCAATCGTGGAAGAAGAACTTGATAAACTCGACGCCGAACTAACCGGCTTACACATCGATTGCTTTCATCCGGCGGCTCCCAAACCGGAGCGCCGCCTTGCGGGTTGAGAATGGTCATCTAGGAAGACCGTTTCTAGTGCAGATCCGGATGACCCAGGCTCGCGCAGCTAGCCTGGGGGCCGTTTTCCCGAACTATAGGCAATCCTTGGCACAGATTTGTGGAATCCCACATCTGGCGCAAAGAACGCGTCAGATATGGGGCACCCAGGATTTGTTGCCGGACGTTGATTTGCCAGGAGAGGATGAATGCGAAAAGTAATTGGACATGTAATGCGGTGGCTGCCTCTGCTTTGCATTTTTTCTCCGGCAGTGGGGCAGATCGAGCACCCAACGCCGTCTGTCAGCATCGACTGGACTAAGACAGTGATGGTCTCGCGCTCAACGCCAACCCTCCAAGTGGTGGTGAATCCCATGCTGCGCCGGGGCGCATCGATGCATGACGGCGGCTTCTCCGCGCTCAAGTCCCTGGGTGCGAATTACGTCCGCTACGTACCATGGTTACCGTACCCAAAGCTGGCTGTCGCAGAACTCGAGCCTCCCACACTGGAGAAGACCTCTTGGGATTTCTCGCTCATCGATCCGATGACGAAGGATTTTTTCGCCGCGACTGAAGGCCACCCGGTAATCCTCAATTTCAGCACTATTCCGGCCTGGCTCTTCAGGACTGATAAGCCTGTGACCTATCCTTCCGACCCCAATCAAGTGGATTGGCATTACACCCAGGGGACACAACTCCAAGACCCATCCGGCAAGCAGTTAGGCGACTATTATCGGCGCCTGGTGAGCTGGTATGTAAACGGAGGCTTTACCGACGAGAACGGAAAGCAGCATCACTCCGGCTATCACTATTCCATCCCCATCTGGGAGGTACTGAACGAGGTGGAGTTCGAGCACAAAACGACTCCGCAGCAATACACGGCGCGCTATGACGCCATCGTCTCCGCCATTCATAGCGTCAGCCCGAAGACCAAGTTTATGGCGCTGGCCTTGGCGATGCCTTCCAGCGATCCGGTCGAGTGGTACGATTACTTTCTCAATCCGGCGAACCATAAGCCGGGTATCCCGATCGACTACATCTCCTATCATTTTTATGCCTCGCCCACGCTCGGCCAGGGATTGAACGAGTGGCAATACACCTTCTTCGATCAGGCGGACCGCTTTATAACCACCACCCGCTTCATCGAAGCGATTCGCAAGCGCCTCTCGCCGGCAACTAAGACAGATACCGATGAATTGGGAGTGATCCTGCCGCTGGACAACGAGCCGGTGTCGAAACGTCCGTGGCCGATTCCAAAGGCATACTGGAACGCCGCCGGTTCGCTGTACGCCTATCTGTATATCAATCTGGCACGAGAAGGCATCGAGGTGATCGGCGAGTCGCAGTTGGTCGGCTATCCGTCGCAGTTCCCCAGCGTGTCGATGATGGACTGGGACAGCAACAGGCCCAACGCACGTTATTGGGTGCTGAAGCTTATTAAGGATAACTTCGGTCCCGGGGACAAGCTGGTAGAGACCAGCGTGAAACCTTCCCCGGACATCGAGGCCCAGGCATTCGCGACTGCATCGGGCAGAAAGCTTCTGCTGCTGAATAAGAGGAATCGCGCAATCGACGTGACCCTTCCGGGAAAGCCGGCAGCGTTGCAACTGGCAACCGTAGATGAAGCGACGGGCGAATCGGACGCGCGGGGTTCGCGGCAGACCGGCCCGGTAGTTCACCTTGCTCCATTCGCGGTGACGGTGGTTCGGTGGCCATAAGAGAGTTAAAGCCGAACTACTTTTCAACCATTTGCGTACGGCCTGAGGGCTGTACCCTTCAAAACTTTCGTAACAGGTTGAAATCGGCTTTGAAGGAGTCCCACAGGGACGACAAGAAAATAGCCCAGCACGTCAGTGCTGGGTGTGATTGGAGGATTAGGATCCAGTCCCGTAGGGACGACTGAAAAGGGGAGGGATGATTCAGCCGTCCCTCCGGGACTTTCCCTCTTATTGAACCCTACCCAGCACTTCGTGCTGGGCTATTTTCAGCGGTCTCTTGCGGGACTTACGATGCCCGTAACTCTGCCGCGGGATGGCATGGTAATAGCGCTGCGAATGCGAGAAGCTGATTCCCTTCGGGAATGACAGAAAGAAAGGCAAAGACGGTGCTGCGACCGCAGCTAGCGCTGGCGGGCCAAAACTAACGTGATATCATCCGGCTGCTCCTGTTGCCCAATCCATGTTTGCAGCGATTGCAATACCTGTCCGGAGATGGCGGCCAAGGGAAGATGATGGTTGCGGCGGACGACATCCACCAATCGCTCCTCGCTGAATTCGCCAAAGTCATTCTCGGGCTCAGTAACCCCGTCGCTGTAAGCGATGAGAAGGTCGCCGGCTTCGAGCTTGATGGAATCCTGTTCATAGCGCATATCGTCCATCAACCCGACGACCGTTCCCCCGCACTCCAGCCGCTTCACCCTCCCGTCGGAGCAGAGAACGATGGGAGGCAGATGGCCGCCGTTGGCGTAGGTAAGCCGATTTCCGCTCGCTTCAAAATGGGCGAGAAACAAGGTCGCATATTTATCCGGCTGGGTGCTTCGATAGAGCTGGCGGTTCAGCAATTCCAGCAGCTTTCCCGGCGATGCGAATAGGCCGGGGTCTCGCTCTTCGAGAAGGCTGGGGCCGCCGCCCTTCGAGCCGGCCCGCAACTTTGCCGCTTCCTGTTCCTCGGCGGAGAATTGATAGGCCCGGATCGCGGACTGGAGTGTTGCCATCAATAGCGCCGCGGAGATCCCTTTGCCGCTGATGTCGCCCAGAGCGAGAAAGAGCTGCGTCTCGCCAAGGACCAGGAAATCGTAGTAATCCCCGCCAACACTGAGTGCCGGGCGGCATGCGCCATGCACCTCGAGGGCCGGCAAAGAGACGTCGGCCGGCGGGAAAAGACTCTCTTGGACCTCGTGAGCAATCGACAGTTCATCCTGCATCCGCTGCTTTTCACGCTGCTCCACGAGCAATCTATCCAGCGATCCGGCCATGCTGTTGAATGATTCGCTGAGAGCGCCCAGTTGATCGTGCCGCTTTACGGCGATTCTGTGTTGTAGATCGCCGCTATCGATTTCCATGGTCGCGCGATAGAGATCGTGAATGGATGTGGTAATGGTCTGGTTGAGCCGGATCGCCATGTAGAAGGCGATCGATTCCAGCAGACAAAAGAAGATTGCGATGCCAATCAAGACCTGGCGGAAGAAGCTTCCTTCGTGGAGGGAGCTGGTAAAAAGCCGATCGTAAAGCAGCCCGGGCCGCGAAACGACGGCTAGCATAATGGGCGGGGAGGGCGGCCTTCCGGTTTGCCAGTCCACGGTTTTGAGCAAGGTCGCGAATGACACGGGAAGATCGAAGAAGCCCTTGGACGGCGGAAGGACCCCACCGGAAATGGTCTTTAGCTCCTCTTCACTGCGGGCGCCTTTCCTCCACGCATTCGGACCGCCGCCGGGCTCATGAATTTGAAGGACGTTGATATCACCCAGATCCGCGCCCAGCCGCTCCAGCGTACGCTTGTCAACGGGCAAGCTGGCGACAAGCGTGGCGGCATGGTGGCCTGCAGTCGCTCTTTCGATGACCCGCAGGAACAGGCGGGGCCCATCGACGACTACGGCCTCAAACCCATTCGAGGCGTCGGCGGAGGCGGCCCAAGCGGGGAGCACCATTATCGGCGACTCCACTTCCGCTCCTTGGTCGAGGTTGAGTTTTCTGCCGCCTTCAAACGCGGCTAACCGCGCAGGAGTGTCTCCGATGGCGCGGACTTCCTTTGCATAGGTTGGCAGATGGATCAGGGACGCCTTGGGATTTGCCGCCAAAGCTTGCGCGACGTGGAGAGCGAACTCCCGGTCTGCCGCACCCAGTTGAACCAGCTCGGACTGAAAGGCCGAGACGGCCGAGAAGGTCGCGAACTGGCCGGAGAACACGTATGCGACGAACCCCGCCAAGGTGGCAAAGAGCACCAGCGGCGCCAGCCCCATTAACAGGTAGGTGACAATCAGACGGTTGCGGACTTTCCACAACAAGCGGCCGAAGACCCAGCGAAAAAATAGGATGAGACAAAAGACCAGCAGCGGGAGGAGAGTGAGCCAGCGTAAAATTTGAAAACCCTCGCCTGCTCTGCCAGGAAGCAAGCCGCCGCACCAGAACGCCAGGTACGCGACAAATAGCCAAAAGGCTGCACGATGCACCCATCCGCTGGGCGGCTCTCGCCGAAAAATGGCGAAGACATGGGCTTCGAAGCTCTTGAAGATGCCGCTCATCTAAGCTGGAAGTGTAACGCGCCCGGGCATGCGCGCGCTCCCGTCCTAACTCTAGTGTAGAGGCGGGCACCCTATGAAAAACCGGCCGGCTCACTCGAAAAAAGCCCCAGGTCTCAAAAATCGAGACCCGGGGCAATTTCTGGGTGGGCGATTTCGAGAAGATCTCGGGCGCCTACAACTCCTCAGCCCGCCTTCAGCTCTCGCTCGGCGCGCTCGATATCGGCCAGACGCGCCAACCGCAGAGTATATCGCGATGCTGAGAAATGCGCCCCGGCCAGTAGGAGCAACCCGCTTAGGAAAGCCCACATCATCAGACTGACGGAGATCGAGAACGGGCCATAGACAGAGCGGAAATCGAGCCACGGCAGCAGCCAGATGTACACCATTTTGGCGACCTCCCACAGCAGGCCGACAACGATAGCGGTGGGCAAGACCGCCCTTACGGGAAGCTTGCGGCGGGGGAGAATCCAATAAATCAGAAAAAACAGGAGAATGCTGGTGATCGCCGCGGAAATCTGCAGCACCCAATGGGCCATGAAGCTGTAGCCAGAGTTATCGGTATGGCCAAAAAAGAGAAATTTCAAGACTGCGTTCTGAGCCGCGGTAAGGGCAACGCTGATCATGGCGAGCACGCCGATCGAAACCGCCAAGCCGAAAGAGATGAGTTGATTCATCCAATAGGAGCGGTTTTCTTCGATCCCCCAAACCCGGTTCAAGGCGGTTTCCAAAGGCAGGAAAACGCCAGTCGATGAGATCATGAGCATGACCAGGGACGCCGCCTGTACCCCATGGCGCGCATGCGCGACCAGAGCAAGATTTTTCACCACGAAGTTTTGCCCCGCAGGCAGGAAATACCGCACCATCTCGGCCACCACGAGCTCCATTTCGCGCGAGTGAAAGATCAGCCGCGCAACCATGAACATCATGACGATAAAGGGGCAGAGGGATAGAATGGCGTTGGCCGCGACGCTAAATGCATAGGTATGTACTTCCGTCTGTGCTAGATAGCGCGCCAGTGAGAGGATCTGTCCAGCCACGCTTGAAGATGCGGAGACATCCGCCGCCGGCGCCAAGCAGGGTTCTTCTTTCACAATCGGCAAAACAGGTGTGGACATAGGGGATGTGAGGCGATCCTAGCAAAGCCGTGGAAGAGAAACATGCCTAACTGGGGGATGGGCGGATGGCGCTTAACTCCGCGGCCGCTCCTACTTTGGTAACTGACGAGAGTGAGATATCCGATGAAATTTTTTCTTGCACTGGTAAACATTTCCTGCCATAACAGTGAGCACAATAGAGCTTGGGTAAGTCTGCTGGTGAATATGCACTCGGAAGGCCGTTTTCCAATCTATTGATATCGCGGTTCTTGGCGGCATCTATAAGAGCATGAGAATCGCAGCAGTTTGTATGGGGAGGAGTTGGCGTGAGAGAACATGGTGTTGTGAAATGGTTCAACGGAGCCAAAGGTTATGGGTTCATTCAGCGATCCACTGGAGAGGATGTTTTCGTCCACTTCTCCTCTATCCAGGAAAATGGTTATCGGACGCTGAACGAGGGTGAAGCGGTGGAGTTTGAATGCCAGCAGGGTCCCAAGGGCCTCAATGCGACAAATGTGATGCGCAGCGCCTAGCGTTGCATAATCCGAGAGCATTGCGTAATCCTAGAGCGTTTGCGTAATTTGTGTAGATGGCTCACCGGTCTGCAATTGGCGCATAGCCCATTGCGCCGCTTCGGCAAGCACCGGATCTTGAGCTACGGACCACTCCCGCAGCTTGGGCAGGAAGCGCGGCAGACCGCTATTGCCCATGGCGATGGCGACGTTGCGCAGCAAGCCGGATAGCTTGGCGCGGCTCAGCGGAGAATGCCTGAAGAGGCGGCCGAAGCTCTCGCTATCCAATTCCCCAAGCCAATCCAGGGCGGGATTCACCAACTCCGGCCGAACCGCCAGCTCCGCGTCCTTGCTGACCGGAGCTTTGCGATTCCACGGACAGACATCCTGGCAAATGTCACAGCCAAAAACCTGCCGGCCCATCGGCGCGCGCAGTGGCTCCGGAATGGCGCCCCGCTTCTCGATCGTAAGATAGGAGATGCACAGGCTGGCATCCATTCTATAGGGAGCAAGCAGAGCTCCGGTGGGACAGGCATCGATGCATCGGGTACAGCTTCCGCAACGGTCGGACGCAACCGTCAGCGTCCGCGCCGGAGCAAGTTCGATGCTGGTAGGAATCACCCCCAGAAAGAACCATGACCCCAACTCCTGATTGAGCATGCAGGTATTCTTGCCTATCCAACCGATTCCCGCATACTTCGCGTAGACCCGTTCCACTACCGGGCCGGTATCGACATAGCAGCGGGATTCAAATGGGCCTAACGCTTGCTTGAGCGCCTGTTCGAGCCGCTTCAGGCGAGCAAGCAAAACCGTGTGATAATCGCTCGGCGGCGCAGAGCCGGGTATCGCGGCCTGGGGATTACTCGCCTCCGGCTCAAAGCCGGTCCAGGCGTAGCGGGCGATCCACCCGGTGCCTGCCGCCGCCGGATCGATCGATCGTGCGGCATCGGCCTGGTAGTTGGCGGCACACACGATCACCGATCTCGCCCAGGGGAACGGGATACGCAAGGAGGAGCGCAGCAGACGGCTTTCCTGGTCGCGGCGCTTGAGGTACTCCATCTCTCCCGCATAGCCGCCGTCGATCCAGGGCTCGAATTTGTCTAGTTCGGGGTAGACCGCCTCCTCCGGCGCTGGAACCGGAGCGATCCCCGCCGTGGAGAATCCGGCTTCACGCGCCAGAGAGGCGATACTCTCATCTATGTCACGCAGGCTCACGGGGCAAAAATCAATCCTCTTTGAGGTAAAGTGTTACATGTACGGCGGGGATGAAGGTAGAGCGCGTGAGGATTTGTCGATGACAGAGGAAAGAATGGCGTTGGACTGTCCTCTGGTAAGCGTCGTCGTTCCTTGTTACAACGAGGAAGCGGTGCTCGACGAGTGCCATTCCCAGCTCCGCGCGGTTCTCGAAGCCGAGTGCGGCCAGGATTACGAGATTATCTATGTTAACGATGGCTCCAAAGACCGCACGGAGGAGATTCTGCGATCGATCCATGGAGTCTCCGGGCGGGTACGAGCGTTGATGCTGTCGAGGAACTTCGGGCACCAGGCGGCGGTGACAGCCGGCCTGGCCGCTGCCAGCGGCCAATGCGCCGTCATCATCGATGCCGACCTGCAAGACCCGCCGTCACTGATTCCACAAATGCTCGACCGCTGGCGGGAAGGCTACCACGTGGTTTATGGCATTCGCGAATCGCGAGTGGGCGAGAGCGGTTTTAAGCTGTGGACCGCCCAGCTTTTCTACCGCTTAATCAACCGTCTCTCGGATGTGGAGATTCCCCTGGACAGCGGCGACTTCCGCCTGCTGGACCGGAGGGCGGTCGAGGCCATGCTGGCCATGCCGGAGCGGCACCGCCTGCTCCGCGGTATGTCCAGTTGGATCGGCTTCCGCCAATTCGGATTAAAGTATGCGCGCTCCGCTCGCTTCGCCGGGGTTACCAAGTATCCGCTGCGCAAAATGCTGAACCTGGCGCTGGATGGGATTTTTTCATTCTCTACCGTCCCGCTGCGCTTTGTGACCATTCTGGGAGTGATTACCGCGGCTGTCGCGGCGATAGGCATTCTCTATTCTTTGATTGTCCGCATCTTCACCCCGCACTGGGTAGCGGGCTGGGCGACGCTTATCCTCGCCGTCCTCTTCATGGGAGGGGTGGAAATGTTTTGCTTCGGCATCCTGGGCGAATACATTGGACGCATCTATACGGAGATCAAGCAGCGTCCGCTCTTCCTGGTCCGCGAAGTGCTTGAGAAAAGCCAGGAAAAACAAGGCGCCAATAAGCAGGTCAACAGTTTTGCCTAGGCGTACTAAACGAAATCACATAAGAGCGGTTGTTGAGTCCCGCAGGGACGGCATGAGAATAGCCCAGCACGTCAGTGCTGGGGAAACTTCGGTCATAGAGTGAAGTCCCGGAGGGACGGCTGAATCATTCTTCAGATCCGTGGATCGGCAGGAACTCGCGAGCTTGGTCAGTCGTCCCTGCGGGACTTTTCTCCAATAACAAACTTACCCAGCACTGACGTGCTGGGCTATTTTCATGGCCTCCCTCGCGGGACTTACCAGGAGAAGAGCTCCATAGTAGACACTTTTAATTCCCCCCTCCAGACCGGGGGCGAAAATAGCATAGCGACGAAAAGGACACTCTTGGAAGCAGCCCGCGGAATGAGCACCCTGGAAGTCCGGCCCCGGCTGATCTCTCCTCTTTTTGCGTGCCTGGTCTTCGCTTTCTGTGCCTGGGCGCTTTCCTTGCCCCTCTTCCCTACTCAAGACGGTCCCATCCATAAGTATTACGTGCACGTGATCGCGTCGCTGCTCTCCGGTTCCCACGCCTACGGCAGCTATGTAATCCGGCATCCCTTCCCTCCCTATGCGATCCATTATGCGCTGCTGCTCGGGCTGACCAGGTTTCTCTCCTTCGACCTCGCGGAAAAGATCTTCGTCTGTCTCATCTTTGTCTTAACCGCATACGGTTTTCGCTATTGCGCCCGGTCTCTCGGCCCCAGCGGCGATCTGCTTTCGCTCTGCATGGTTCCCCTGGTTCTGCATTGGTCCTTGATGATGGGCTTTCTGAATTACTCGCTAGCCGTTGGGCTCTTTTTTCTGGCCGCGGGGCTGTGGGTCAGGGCAGCGGAAGGCAACACCCGGCTGTGGCTCTTATTTGTAATTGTCATTGTGATTTTAACCCTGACCCATCCCGTTCCGCTGCTTCTGCTGATCGCTTTCTGCGGGCTGGACCTCATGCTTCGCGTGCTTCAGGATCGCGCCCGCTCAGGCAGGGATTTCAGCCTCAGAAACTATCGCTGGCAGGCCGCAGCCCTCTTCGCCGCGTGCCTCAGCTTTCTCTACCCGCTCGCCAGCGCCGACCGTTCGCGCTCAGTTTCAAACCTGCAAGGCACGGCTCTGCACCGAGATACCCTCTTCGGCAGCCTGCTGCTTGCCGGCATCTCCCCCTTTGATACGCGAGCGCGAAGCCTGCTCATCAACATTTACCGCTTGGGTCTGTATGCGATTCTGATCGGCTGCGTGGGACTGGCGGCATCCTCTCTGCTGGCCCGTTGGCGCTCCCGGCAGTTGCGCTCCAGCGATACCATGCTCTTCGGCTCGCTGGCCCTGCTCCTGGCCATCCCTATCCTGCCGTCGTCCATGAACGGCTCCGATTATTTTGCGGCGAGGCTGATGATTTTTCCCTGGCTGGGAGCGGTCGCCGCAGCCAGCGGATACTCCTCTCCCCGGCGCCTGCGGCGCATTGCTCCGGTCTTCGCCTTGGCCATGGCTGCCGTCACCCTGCTATCGGCTGAAATCTTCATCCGGCCGGTCTCGCACCAGCTGGCGGCGCTCGAGGCCCAGCCCCTGCCGGACCACGCGCGCGGCTTGGCCATTCTCGACCCCGCGATGCTCAGGGCGGTGCGCAGGGAACATCAGCTAGGATTCAATCCGTATGTATGGAGCGGCGTTCTTCCCTTCCTGCACGAGGATGACGTCATGCTCAACAGCCCTTGGCTGGACCTCACGATTATGCCGTTGAAGGCCGCGCCCGGCGCCAGCCTTCTGGTGAATGCAATGAAATCACCCGAACAAGGCGAGCACCTGATCAATGGCAATATCAATCTCGCCGGGCTCCCCGAGGGATTACGCGCGCCGCTGCTCGCCTCCACCAATTTCATGCTATTCGTCGGGACTCCAGCGGACATTCGCGGCGGAGTGACGCCCCTGACAGGTACAGGCACAGGCGACCTCCCTCGATATGCCTGCGCCAGCCATGGATGGTACCTGATATGTACCGCGGCAAACCCCTCCCAATCATAGGAGCCGGCGTCAGGCTCACGGGCGAAAGATTCGGCTTTTGGTTCACCGCTTTCAAGTTTGAAGGAGACTGACTCATGCAGAGACGGCAGTTTTGCAAACTCATCGGAGCCGCGGCCGGCGCTGCCGCTTTTCCTGCTATAGCACAGGTAAGCGGAGCAACACCGCCGCAGGAAGCCGCCGGCTTCGACGCCTTGAGCGAGGATTATGCGAAATTCTGCGCCACGCCGGCCAGCCAGAGGGTCTTTTACACATTGAGTGGCGGCCAGATCGTAAAGCAGCCCTTGAATGAAGCGGCCTGGCATCCGACGGCCTGGGGCAAGCCTCCGAGCCTGCCGGTTCCCGGCGGTTCCTGGGACGGTGTGCCGATGGATTCTCCTATTCCCGCTTTGGGCGGGGAAGGTCCCTATAAGCCCACATGGGATTCACTGCTGCAATATGAGGCGCCGGAGTGGTATCGCGACGCCAAGTTCGGCATCTGGGCGCACTGGAGTCCGCAATGCGTGCCCGAAGCCGGCGACTGGTATGCGCGCAATATGTACATGCAGGATTCGAAACAGTATAAGGATCAATTGCAACACTATGGCCCTCCTTCCCGGTTTGGCTACAAGGACCTTTGCGCTCAATGGACGCTGCTCAACTGGGAGCCCGGCGAGTTGATTCAGCGCTACAAAAAGGCCGGAGCCAAATTGTTTATCGCCCTGGCCAATCATCATGATGGCTTCGACGCCTGGAACTCCGCTCACCAGCCATGGAACGCCATCAACATCGGCCCCCATAGAGACGTCGTGGGCGAGTGGGCGGCGGCCGCCCGAAACCAGGGTTTGCGCTTCGGCGTCACGGTGCACCAGGCTCGCAACTGGTGGTGGTTCCAAACCTCGCATGGCGCGGATAAATCCGGGCCGCTGGCTGGCGTGCCTTACGATGGACGGTTGACGGAAGCCGATGGTAAAGGCCAGTGGTGGCAGGGATTCGATCCACAGCGGCTTTATGGGGCCAAGCACCCTTATGACGCGCTGCCTGACATCTCTTATGTAAAGAACTTTTACGATCGCACCCGCGATCTGATCAACCAGCACGACCCGGATCTGCTTTATTTCGATAATCCGCTCTTTCCCCTGGGTTGGGCGGGCATGAACATCGGTTCCTATTTCTATAACCACAACCTGAAAACCCACGGCGGCAAGATGGAGGGCGTCATCAACATCAAAAACGTGCCCGACCACCTAGCCAAATCCGTGGTCGCCGATTATGAGCGCGGCATCACCAATCAAATCATGTCTTATGCGTGGCAGTCGGAGACCTGTATCGGCCAATGGCACTACAACCGCAGCCTGTTTAACCAGCCCGGAGAATACGGCGGCTACATGAATCCACGCGACATCATTCACTGGATGATCGACGCGGTAAGCAAGAACGGCACGTTTATCTTGAACATTCCGGGCAAGCCCGATGGAACCATCGACAGCAAGGAAATCGCCTTCCTCGACCAGATGACTGCCTGGATGGAGGTGAACGGCGACGCGATTTATGCAACCCGGCCGTGGAAGGTTTTTGGCGAAGGACCGGACACGGTAAAGAGCGGGTCCTTTCAGGGCGGCAGCGTGAGTAAGCTCGGGGCGAAAGATATCCGGTTTACTCGCAATAAGGCAAATACCGTGGTCTATGCGATTGTCCTGGGGTGGCCGGCGGACGCATTTGTAGTGCAGTCGCTGGGCACTGCCGCAGCGACCCGGCCGGGGAAGATCGCGCACGTTCAACTGCTAGGCACGGAGGAAAAGCTGAACTGGAAACAAGGCGCGGCGGGACTCCGGGTGGAACTGCCAAAACATTACCACCCGCAAACCGACTACGCGGCATCGCTCAAAATTTCGTTGGCGTGACAGGCCTGCGGCCTACCCAGGGGAATGAAAATCGAGTTGAGGAAGGCTTGGCTGGCCACTACACCTAACTTTGTCATCTCGACCGGAGCGCAGCGGAGTGGAGAGATTTGCGGTTTCCCACATCTGAGTGAAAGTGAAGCGGTGTAAAGGATATCCGCGGTTAGGTACCCACAAACCGCAGATCTCTCCACTCCGCTTCGCTCCGGTCGAGATGACAAATTAACGATGCAGCCTTCGCAATCGACCCATCGGGGTTACGCTTGAAACTGCCGCAGATGATGGTCCAGATGCTGATACATCAATGCCGACCATTCGACCGGAGTCAGCGGCCCGAAAAAGAAGTGGGGATGTTTGGTGCATGCCTCAGGGCCGGCCGCCGCAAAGCGATCGATCCGAGCAGCCGTTGCCTCTCCACCGTGAAGTCCCGTTCATCCGCTATCACACAGCTCTTCTCGGTCGACGAATTGCGGCGCATTGGCGTCTCGTTCACGATCATCGACT
The DNA here is from genome assembly GCA_963705665.1 of uncultured Acidobacteriaceae bacterium. GTDB lineage: Bacteria > Acidobacteriota > Terriglobia > Terriglobales > Acidobacteriaceae > PALSA-350. The sequence goes on from CAVPKQ010000052.1 coordinate 653,895, forward strand.
TCTTCGCCAACCGCCCGACCAGCCGCCCAATCAGTATTCGGCGCGGAAATACCTTCCCCGTCGCCATCTCGAAGGCCGCCGAGCAATGCGCCAGCGCCTGGGCGGAATTCATCTTTCCCCACAGCCGCTCGCTATCCGGCCTCAATTGCGCTATCCGCTGCTTCACTTCGTCCAACTCCGCCGCTTCAAACAGATTTTTCATCAGGCGCCATCCTTCAGGAGTAAATCGAACAACCTTGCTCCAGAACGACAGCGCAGAAAACAATTCTTCTAAATGGCCCTTGCTTTTCTTTCTGTCATTCCCGAAGGGAAGCTGCTTTTCGTCAAGCGCTGCGCAGGTGACGATAGCGGCGAATCAAGCTATTGGTCGAGCTGTCGTGATTCAGAGTGGGCTCGGACTCGCTCTCCAGTTCAGGGATGATTCGCACGGCGAGCTGCTTGCCCAACTCCACCCCCCATTGGTCAAACGAATCAATGTCCCAGACAACACCCTGGGTGAAGACGTTGTGCTCATAGAGAGCAACCAGCGCACCCAGAGTCCGCGGGGTTAGCTTCGCGGCCAAAATGAGATTGGTGGGACGATTGCCCTCGCAGACGCGAAACGGCGTCTGGAAAGCGGGCGATCCCTCCGCCTCCAGTTGCTCCGCTGTCTTGCCGAAGGCCAAAGCTTCGGCCTGGGCAAAGAGATTGGCCATGAGCAGATCGTGCTGATGAGTATAGGAACTGAGCGGATGGCAAAAACCGATAAAGTCGCAAGGGATGAGCTTGGTGCCCTGATGGATGAGTTGATAGAAGGAGTGCTGCCCGTCGGTCCCCGGCTCGCCCCAGATAATCGGCCCGGTCTGATAGTCGACATGACGCCCTTCCAGATCGACATGCTTGCCGTTGCTCTCCATCTCCAGTTGCTGAAGGTAGGCGGGAAAGCGCTTCAGGTTATCTGCATACGGCATCACGCCCACCGTCTGAGACCCGAAGAAGTTGTTGTACCAGACGGTCAGCAGGCCCATAAGAACGGGCAGATTCTTTTCGAGCGGCGCCGTGCGGAAGTGCTCATCGATATCGCGGAAGCCGGCTAGCAGCTCCTTGAAATTGTTTACGCCGATGGCGAGCATGGTGGAGAGTCCGATGGCCGAATCCATAGAGTAGCGGCCTCCCACCCAATCCCAGAAGCCAAACATGTTCGCGGTGTCGATGCCGAATTTGGCCACTCCTTCGGCGTTGGTCGAAACGGCCACGAAGTGCTTGCCCACCGCATCTTCGCTCTTGAGCGCATCGACAATCCATTGCCGCGCGGTGGCGGCGTTGGCCATGGTCTCAAGGGTAGTGAAGGTCTTCGAGGAGATGATGAACAGCGTCCTTTCGGGATCGAGGTCATGCGTGGCTTCAGCGAAGGCGGCTCCATCCACGTTAGCCACGAAACGGAAATTCATCTCTCGCCGGGTAAATCCGCGAAGAGCGTCGAAGGCCATCTCCGGACCGAGATAGGACCCGCCGATACCGATGTTGATGACATTCTTAATGCGCTTGCCGGTATGCCCCTTCCACTTGCCGGTGCGCACGCGGTTGGCAAACTCCGCCATCTTATCCAGCACCTTGTGCACTTCGGGAACGACATCTTCGCCATCCACTTTGATGACGGCCTTGCGGGGAGCGCGCAGCGCGACGTGGAGAACCGCGCGCCGTTCGGTGATATTGATCTTCTCGCCTGAGAACATCGCATCCCGGCGCTCTTCCACGCCGCGCTCTCTGGCCAACTCAACCAGCAATCGCATGGTCTCATCGGTGACGCGGTTTTTCGAATAGTCGAGATACAGTCCCGCGGCCTCAGCCGTAAGCCTTTCGCCTCGTCCAGCATCCCCGGCAAAGAGCTGCTTCAGCTCGGCATCCTTGATGCTTTCATAATGCGCCGACAATGCTTGCCAGGCGGAGGCCGCCAGCAGTGGTTTTCCGGTTGCTTCCAATTGAGCCATTTCCTTCTCCTTAGGCTATCGTGGCGCTTCACAATCTTCAGCGCAAGCTCAGCTTCTTTACCAGCGGCAGGTCGCGCGACGACGCACCCGCCATGATGGTGTACTCACCCGGCGTCAACTTCCAACCATCCGCCGCCTCATCATAGACCGAAAGATCCTGAGCATTGACGGCGACCTTCACCTCTTTGCTCTCCCCCGCATCCAGATGCACCTTGCTCCAGCCGATCAGGCGCTTGGGCGGCTCATCGGCGCTGGCCGGCAGCCCGGCGTATACCTCCGCAATCTCCTCGCCGGCGCGGCTGCCGGTGTTCTTCACCTGGAAGCTGACTGTCATGTCCCGGCCTCGCGCTAATTCTCCCGGGTCCACCTGGAGATCCCCATAATTGTATGTGGTGTAGGAAAGCCCGTAGCCAAAGGGGAATAGCACCGGTTTCTTCTCCGCGTCATACCACTTGTAGCCAACCTCCAAGCCTGCGTCATAGTGCACGCCAAAGGTCAGCGCCCCTGCCGGATTCTTCGCCGTATTGCCGGCAGTAGCCGGCGGCAGGGTCATCTTAGGTTGCGGCATATCCGCTTCAGTGCGAGGAAAGGTAATGGGCAGCTTGGCGCTGGGGTTTACATCGCCGAAGAGGATATCGGCGAGGGCATCGGCGCCCTTACTGCCCCCGTACCACACTTCAAGTACTCCTTTCACTTTATTCAGCCATGGCATGAGCGCCGCCGTGCCTGTTTCCAGCACTACAATCGTCCGCGGATTGGCCTCGGCTACCTGCTCAATCAGCGCATTCTGTTTGCCCGGAAGCGAGAGGCTGGGCAAGTCCATCGCTTCGCTGGTCCACTGATGCGCAAAGACGATGGCGACCTCCGACTGCTTGGCCAGAGCGGCGGCCGCGGCCGGGTCCGCGCCGGAATCAAAGCGCACCTGGGCTCCGGGCGCCTTCGCGCTCACTGCCTTGAGCGGCGAGGTTGGGAACCATACATGCGCCTGCCACTTGGCGCTGGGGAATCCTTCCGGATCCACTTGTGCCGAGCCGCCCCCGGAGATCATCCCCGTATCGGCATGCTCGCCGATGATGGCGATGGAACGCACCTTGGCTCGATCGAGCGGCAGAATGCCGCCTGCATTTTTGAGCAGAACGATGCTTTGTTCCTCGATGCGGCGCGAGGTCTCAAAGCCCGCGTCGACGTCGACCACGGACTTCTGCGTCGGATGATCGATAATGCCGCTGGCAAATTCAGAGCGCAAGATGTGGTGTACATGCTCATCCAGCTCGCTCTTTGAGATCTGGCCCGCGATGACTGCATGCTTAAACGTTTCTCCGTAGAAAATAGCGTCGGGCTGTTCTTGATCCAGGCCCGCGGTCGAGGCCTGGACCGTGCTGTGCGTCGCTCCCCAATCGGAAACCACGAAGCCGGGAAATTGCCAGTCTTTCCTGAGCACATCGGTGAGCAGATACTTGTTCTGGCAGGCGTATTCCCCATTGACTCCGTTGTAGGCGCACATCACCGCCCCCGGCTTCCCTATCTCGATACCGATCTTAAACGCCAGCAGATCGCTCTCACGCATGGCACGCTTGCCGATGATCGCGTCGACATGGGTACGCCCGCTCTCCTGATCGTTGATGGCGTAGTGTTTGATGTCGCCGATCACATGCTGGGCCTGCTCACACTTGATCCGGTTGCCCACCATGGTCCCGGCGAGGAGCGGGTCCTCTCCCTGATATTCGAAGGTTCTGCCGTTGCGCAGCTCGCGCGCCAGATCCACGCCGCCGCCCAGTGTCATGTTGTAGCCCTGTGCGCGCAGCTCGCGTCCGATGAGAGCGCCATAGTCGCACGCTGCCAGCGTATCCCAGCTTGCCGCCGCGCCAAGACTCGAAGGCAGAGCAGTAGAGTAGCGCCCATTTTCGCCGCTGCTGCGCACGCCGTATGCCGCATCGCTCATCTGGATGGTAGGAATGCCTAGGCGCGGTACGCCCAGCACGAAGCCGGCGCCCCCGTTTCCTAAGAACGCAAATGGTCCCGGCTTTCCGTGGCCCGGCTGGCCTTGGCCGTGCAGCAGATCGATCTTCTCGTCCAGTGTTAGCTGCTTCAGCACCAGATCGGCGCGCGCGTCGGGGGACAAGCTAGTATTCATCCATGGAAAGCTGGCGATTTCAGCGGCGCTGGGTCCCCCGCCGGCAGTTGGATAACTGTGCTGGGCAAAGGCAGGCAGGAGTAGAAAGGAGCAAAAGAAGGTTAGAGCAAGAGAGCGGCTGCTTTTTCCGAGTGGCTGCATCTTAAGAATCTTTCCTGGGAACTTCAAAGGCAATTCACCATGATATATCGCCGCCTGCAAGCTCTGAGCTGCCCGCAGCCCATAGCGATGTTCGTAGTGATGTTCGCGGTGCTTGTAGAATCCATATTCTCGCAGTATGAGGTCATCGATTCATGCCTATTCAAGATCCGGTCCCCGCGGAACACGCGTTCGTGCGCAGCGCGACTATTGGCGAGATTGCCCGGCGTGCTCACGTATCGACGGCCTCCGTTTCCCGCGCCCTGAATGGAGAACCCGGGGTCAGCGATAAAACCGCCCGGCATATTCGCGCCATCGCCGACGATCTTGGCTATTATCCCAGTTCGAGCGCCCGCACCCTGGTGACGGGCCGCAGCCGTACCTTCGGCCTGCTGATATCCGACATCGTCAATCCGTTCTTCGCCGAGCTGTTGCGGGAGTTTGAGGAGGAAGCGGTTCGCCAGCAATACGAGGTAATCGTCGCCAACGTGAACAACGACCCTCGTCGCATACAGCAGAGCACCCGGCGCCTGCTCGAGCGCAGAGTGGATGGGGTCGCCTTGATGACGGCGGAACAGTCTCCCTTGAGCGCGGAGTTGCGGCGCAGGCGGATTCCGCTGGTTTTTCTCGAAGGCGAGGGTCCGTCGAGGCACGCCAGCAACATCGCGATGGATGCTTTCTGCGGCATTCAACAGGCGGTGACGCACTTGAAGGAACTAGGGCATAGCAGGATCGGCTATCTTGGCGCGCCTCTTGCCCTTGCTCCCGGCGAATCGCGAATGAAGGCTTTTTCTGAGGCGGCGCAGAGTTGCGCGGTGAGGCTTTCTCAAGCACTGGTCTCGACCAATAACCAGCCCACCATGGAGGGCGGATTCCATGGAATGGCCAAGCTTCTCGAGCAGCCTAATCCCCCTACCGCGGTTCTGACCTTCAACGACGCCATGGCATTCGGGGCCATGCGGGCGGCCCGGCATTTAAGCAGAGCCGTCCCCCATGAGCTATCCATTATTGGCTTCGACGACGTTCAGATGGCCGCGTATTCCGAGCCGGAGCTCACCACCATCCACATCTCCCGCTCCGAGCTGGCCAACTTCGCCTTCAATACACTGCTCAGGATGAGCTCGGAATCGGCCCACGGAGAAACAATCCTTATCCGGACCTCGCTTGTGGTGCGGGCTTCGACCGGCCGCTGCAACCGGAGCGTTCATGGGTCTGCTACCCACCCAAGGGGATGAAAATCGGGTTGAGGAAGGTTTGGTCGGCAATTACACCTAACTTTGTCATCTCGACCGGAGCGAAGCGCAGTGGAGAGATCTGCGGTTTTCCCACATCTGGCGCAAAGAGCGCGCCAGAGATGGGGCACCCAGGTATCCCAGAGTGATTTTCGAGAGAGCGAAGCCGCTTCAGCGTTCGCTGCGCACCATCTGCAACTGAACCTCCATGTAACCGGAGGGCACTTCAAAATGCGCCGGGTCGACGCTCTCCGAGGAGAAATTTGAGGACTGAACCTGCGACTCCATCAGTACCATGCTTGTTGGTGTTGCAGTAGCTGCGTCTTGCGTCTCCGGCGGCGGAGCGGCTTGCTTCTTATGGCCAAAGCCGCCGAATCCTCCCAAACCGCCCAGGCGGCTGCTGATAGCAGAGGCCGCGCCTTGCTTAGCCAGATCGCCGGCGCTGGGCATGGCAGGCGAGGAATCCGCGGGCAGCGGCGCCTCGGAAGCCGCGGGCAACGGCTGTCCGTTGGTGGTCATGCCCATGCGCATCACCTGGAGAACTGGCACGCCTTGGACCTTTCCCATCTCCTTGCGCATGTTGGAGAGAGCTTCGTTTGCGCCGGGATGCTGGCCCAACAGTTTGCTCATATCGAAGCCGCTGCCGGAGAACACCGCTCCCATCTTCTCCGCCAGGCGCAGCGAGAAATCGCGCATTTCAGAGTAGCCAGGGATCTCGGGAACAAGCCACATGTCGTTGGTCACCGCCATACTCCCGGATTGCTGCGTCTTCTGGTCGGTCGCGTTCATCATCAGGGTCATGATCGCCTCGCTGGCGTTCAGGCCGCCGACTTCCTTCTCCGTGCCTGTCTTGCGCACGTGAACGTCGAAACTCATCTTCACGTCATCCGCCTGCGGCTTGTCTTTGAGGAACGCTGGCTGGCTGCTCAGCTTGCTTTTCCTTTATTTCTTTTTCTGCCTGCTCGAGCTGTGCCTTCATCTGCTCAAAAGTCACAACGGTGTAAGTATGCTTGAGGGTGTCGATGGTGGTGATCGTCTCTTTATCGAGATCGATGATCTCCGTGCTCTCCGGAGAGACGCGAGCCATCCTGTTGCCCTTGAGGAAAACGCTCGAGATGATAGGATCGCCGGCCTTGCGCGCTTGAGAACTAAAGACGCCGGCCACCTTGATCAGCTTAAGCATGGAGCCGCCCGTGATCTGGGTTGTTTCCTGATAGCTGAAATCGGCGAAGAGAGAAGGCGGAGCGGCCAGGGCGGCCGCCACAAACATGTAAACATAGATCTGATACTTACGCATCGAGGTCACCTCGGATAAGAGAAGAAATAAACCCGGGGCGTCAAGCTTCCCCGTCGAAAGGCGGGGAGAAGAGGAAGTATTGGTGGGCTGAAGTATACTCCGGTTGGCTACGGGCGGACAAAAGAATCCACTTACCCGCCCAACCATTCCGTTCAACGTATGTTGCTTGCCGAGTGCCGGGTGCCCGAGGGTCCCGATTCTGGGAGCTGGGATTCCACAAATCCCGATCCGGCAGAAGCGAAGAGTCGAACTTCCCGGAGCGCTGAAGCGCTCCCAACCCCCCATAAATGCGGGGGCTTCCACCCAAAGGCTCTATGAAGATCCCGGCTACTGGTCAGACCACTCCTTCTTCACCTCATTTGCTGTCGAAGGATGAAATTTCTTTTTGCTCCGCCTTTTCCAACCGGAGATCCTTGAGGTTGCGCGAGGCCATTACGCTGAAGTCCTGGACATCGTGCACTGCGAATACCGGAGCGGTTTGTGTCGTCGGTGTTTTGAGGCGAAAGAACTCAACGCCATTCACGCTGTTCAAGGAGAAAACCGGGCGCGCATCGGGCTGACTCCAGGCAATCTCCACATTCGTAAATTCGATGTTGTCTACATGACGCACGAAAAATCCGCTCGCGGGAACGTCTCCAAACCTGCCCGGTTCGGGATATCCCTGCTCCATCTCGGGCACTACCCGCGCCGCCATCTCCTTCGTTCCGCCGCCGCGGTGCTCGAAATACAGCTCGTTGATCTTCACGTCTTCAATGGGGTGACCGGGAATCCCACTGATGATTCCCCCGCCGCTTAGCCGGGATGCTGAGTTATAGCTGACCACGTTGCTGATGATGACGCGTTTCAACGTGCCCACCGGAACCCCGGCAGGACCCCTCATACGGCTTCCCAGGCGAAGAAACAGGGGCGTGTTGGTGCAGTCGCGCATGGTGATGCCGGTAAAGGTAATGTCCTCGAGCAAGGCGCCGTCCACGCTCTCGAGCGCCAAGCCCCCGCAGCCGTCGAAGACGCAATTCGAGATGGTGATGTTCTTGAATCCGCCATTCGATTCGGTGCCGCACTTGATGCGGCCGGTGCGGCGGGCACCTTCACATCCGCCGCCCAGCGTTTCCAGGTGCCATCCAGCATGGTTCCCAGCTCATAGGCGCCGGTGACATAGCAATTGGTTATGGTGAGGTTCTCCGTAGCCCTGGCGTAACCCAGAGAGAAGGAGCTTTTGGGACAGATGCCATCGTCCCACGGCGAGTTGACGCTGCAATTGGAGACACGCACGTTGCGGCAGCAATCGATATCCATTCCATCCCGGTCGGTATCGATCTTCAGATTGTCGATGGTAAGGTTATCGACGCCTGTAGCCAGGATGCCGAAGTGGCCGGCCTTGCAAGATGGAGAAGTCGCGCAGAATCACATTGTGGCAGTTCTTGAGGGCGATGGTCTTATTGCCCATGCCGGGAGTCTCGGCCCGCGGAGCCTCGCGGCCGCCCCGGCTGAGACCCTTGCCCCAAATCGTTCCCGGGCCCAGGATTGCGAGGTTCCTGAGTCCTTCGCCCCACATCAGGCTATTGTGCCAGTGATTGTGTCCATAGTCCTGGTAATTCTCCCACGGTGTGTTGGGCTCGGCGGCGTCGTAGCAGGCGCCGCTGGCCACCCCTCCTTCGGGCACTGTAGCGGCGAGTATTGTCGCCCCCTGGTCCAGATAAAGCGCGACCTCACTCTTCAGATGGATGGAATAGCTGGCATAGACACCTGGAGGAAAGCGGACTGTTCCTCCTCCCGCGGCGCTGGCGGCTTCGATCGCTTTGTTAATGGAGGCGGTATCGATGGAGGACGCCGTCGCCTTTGGCGCCGTAGGGCCTCACGTCGAATACAGTATTGGTGCCCGCTCCGGGCATAGGCGCGGCCTGCACATAAGCGCCGGGCGAAAGGACCGTGGTTGCCGCGGCGCCAGCCATTCCGCCGCCGGCCAGCTTTAGGAATTCTCTGCGAAATATGCTCATGTCTCCCTTTACTTGACTGAAATTGACAAACAACATCATACAGTTCAGCTGGGGAACTGGTCACACCACTGCAGAGGTTAGGAAGTAACTTCCACAGAATCCTGGGTGCCCCAGGTCCCGATTTTGGGACCTGGGATTCTACAAATCTCGAAAAAGACCCCAGGTTAGCTTCGCGAATCTGGGGCACCCACATTCATGCTGATGGATAGAACGCGTCGCAACCGTACCCAATTTGTCATCTCGACAGGAGTTTCGATTCTCGATGGGCCGGCGGCTCCCAAGAGGATGAAAAATCGGGCGAGGAAGGCTTGGTTGGCAACTACACCTAACTTTGTCATCTCGACCGGAGCGCAGCGAAGTAGAGAGATCTGCGGTTTCCCACATCTGGCGCAAAGAGCGCGCCAGATATGGGGCACTCTCGATTAGTGGTGGTTTAGGATCCATACTTCAAGCAGATTTAGGGTGCCCCATCCTTGCGTACCGGGGTCCCCTGCAAGCGAAGCTTGCTGGGGTGGGTAGCAAGGGTGGGAGACCACAACCGCTGGCAGAGTAGGCCTCCCAGGATGATTCTCGAGAGAGCGAAACGGAGTGGAGAGAGCCGCGGTTTCCTATATCTGGACCCTGCGCTGAACTCCGTATTTTCAAGTCAGTTATAAAATAGGGCCGTGCTAACTTTTCAAGTAGTGAGTGGAGCGATTGATTGAGTTGAGCGTGGAGATGACGAAATTGCAGGAAGAAAAGGCGCAGAGCCAGTTGGCCATGCAAGTGGTTAACCACATCAGGGAGCTAATCGAGGCCGGCGAGCTGCGCTCCGGCGACAAGATTCCCGCGGAGCGTGAGTTCGCCAAGACGCTGGGGATCAGCCGGGCCAGCCTGCGGGCCGGCATCGGATTTCTTGCCGCCATGGGAGTGCTCAAGGTGCAGCACGGGGTCGGGACTTTCGTTGCCGCCGGCCCTCCGGCTCTCGGGGCCTCCTCTATCAGCCTGCTCAGCGCGCTGCACGGCTTGCAGCCATGGCAGATGTTCGAGGCTCGCCGGGTTCTGGAGAGCAGCCTGGCGGCGCTGGCGGCGGAACGCTGCGGACGCCAACACGTCTCCGCGCTCGCCGAAGAAGTCGCCGACATGTATGCGGCGCTCGACGATCCCCGCGAGTATCTGATCCACGATATCCGTTTTCACCGTATTATCGCCGAAGCCGCAGGCAATCCCATACTGGGCGCGTTTATGGAGTCGATTACTGCGGCCCTTTATGACGACCGCTATGAGGCGGTGGAAAAGGCGCTTGACCTGAAGGAGGCTGCGGGGATGCACGGCGCTATATTTCGCGCCATCCGGGCTAAAGACAGCACCCAGGCGAGGATCGCCATGGCGCGCCATTTACAGTTGGCGGAGACCGCGCAATCCGGTGAATCCAGGGCCGATGCCGCCGCCAGGCGCAACGGCCACAAGCAAAAACTTCCCCTGAAGGCAGCAGCCCTTGAGGAAGGGCGTTTCAAATCCGCGCGTAAAAAGGCCGCCCTCCCCAAGTCGCGGAAGTCGCCTGAATCGCAGATCTAAAATGTCAGCCGCAGCGCAGCTTGGTTTTGCCGTTGCGGATAATGGGTATTGATAGAAGTGATCGCACCGTAAGCGCCCGGACCGGCGTTGACGTTGGGGTTTGGAAAGCCAAACTCCGGGTGATTGAGTGCATTGAAGGATTCGAAGCGCAACTGAATATTGAGTCGTTCGACCTGTATGTTCTTAAAGAACGAGAGGTCGAGATTGGCGACGCCCGGAGAACGCAGCGCATTGCGCGAGGAGTCGCCGAAATATCCATCGGGCGGCTGCGCAAAAGCCGCCGTGTTGAACCATTGGCCGATGCTCTTGTGGAACCCGGCGGAAGAGACGTTAGGAACAGTATCGGCCCGCAATGCATAGGCTTCATTGACAAAACCATGGTCGTTGGCGGTGACCGTGAAGGGAAAGCCGCCCTGCAGGGTGGCAATTCCATTAAACTGCCAGCCGCCGATCAGCGCCTTCACTGCGCCGTTCGAGCCGCCTCCGATCAACTGCCCCTGGCCAAAGGGAAGGTTATAAAAGAAAACTTGCGACAAAGCGCTGCCCTACGTCATAGCTCGAGCGGGCGTAATCGCAAGGAATACAGTGGCTGTTCTGCGGACCATAGGCGCCGAAGGCGTCTCCGCTTACCGCCGCCGCCGCTGATTTCACATCCATCATCTTCGACCAGGCGTAAGCGGCGAGCAGCGTAACGTTCTTAGAGCGCCGCTGCAGTTTTAGGTTGAGCGCGTTGTAGTTTGAATAGCCGTTCCAGCCTTCGTAGACCATCAGCCCAAAGTTCGGATATGGACGCCGGGACTGCTTGCCGGCCGCGCTCTGGTTCGCCGCATCGTCCGGATTGCAGTTGGTAGTGGTGTTGCACGGGGTTGGTTGATTCAATTCGGTGCGGATATTCAGATGCGTAGTTTTGTTGCCGACATAATCGACGTTCAGGATTGTCTTCGGTCCAAGCTGCCGCTCGACGCCAAACGACCAGTCCTGTTCATAAGGGTTGAGCTTGCGGGTCGCGGCAATCTGCAGCACGCTGTTGAGGAATGTCGCCTGAGATACAGGACCGACGGTGAGCGCGGGAAAGAGCGCATTAGTGTTATTGATGCTTCCCGTTGTGTTTGTGGACGAGGTATAGATCTGGGTGGGAGCGAAGGGATAGACGGCGGTCGAGGATACGAATTCGTTTGTCTGAAAAGAATCGTAGAAGATGCCATAGCCGCCGCGGACCACCGTGCGGTCGTCGCCCGACGGGCGAAAAGCAAACCCTAGGCGCGGAGCGAACCCATTCTTCTGCGCCGGACCCGGCCCGCGCTGCCCGTTATATACATAAAGACCGCCGCCATAGTTTTGCACGATGAACTTGTTGGCGACAAAAAGCTGGCCCCCCGAAGCCGGATCGAACCACGCCAGATGATTCTGCTCTTCAAAAGGCACGGCGGAGAATTCATAACGCAGGCCCAGGTTTAGCGTCAGATTTGGAGTAGCCTTCCAGTCATCCTGGAAATACGGAGCCCACGCCTTGAAGTGCAGGTGAGTTACATTTCCGACCAACGGATCCGAGACCGGCCCTGGCTGCGGAACCTGCGCTTTGATCGGAGTGCCCAACAGAAGGTCGGCGATCTGGTTGTGCGTGAGCTCTCCATCGAAGGTGAAATTGCCTTGCGGATTCACCGTGCTTTGCCGGTCCAGTTGGAGTGGGCGGTAGACGAATCCGAAACCGATGGAATGCTTTCCGTGCGTCGAGGAGGCGGAATCGGAGATATCCCAGGTTGGCTGCAGGCTTCCGGTCGGCAGGTTGGGCGCTCCGCCGGCGGAAGAGAGAGCCTGAGTCGCGCCCACTGGGTTTGAATTGCTTACCCCGGAAGCCAGAGAGATTACCGGATAATTCGCGTTCTTCATGCCGAAGACGTTCTGAAAGCCCAATTGCGAAATATCGGCGGCGGGCATGACCGGTCCCTGCCGGTATACCTGTGACTCAAGATACCCGACCCTCACCTGATTTAGCAGATTGGGCGTGAACACATGCGTCTCGGTTAACTGATAGTTCCTTACCACCTGGAGAATATCTGTATTGGTATAAGTCGTCGGCGCCGAGGGCACGGTGACATTTACGTCGGAGATAGATGCGCGGAAGAAGGCCGAGTCTTTCTGCCCGAAGACCTGATCGATACGATAGGTTTGCTGGTCCTCATTCACATTGCTTTGAAGATTGGCCGTATAGTTATAATTTCCGGTGACATTTGGGGCGGGAAGGAAACCCCTTGCGATCGTCTGCTGCGCCAGCCGGGAGAAGCGGCTCTGCGGAATTACATAAGCTCCCGACGAATTCTTAGGGAACGGCAGGCCGGTATAAGGGTCGATGATCGTTCCGGTGGCAGCCTTAGAGGGGTTGAACGAAGAAATCTGAAAGACGCCGCTCAGCTCTGCGGCGGTCGGGACATTGCCGGTTTCAGTGACCGCAGAACGAATGCGCTGCCCCTCGTAATTGGCGAAGAAGAAGGTCCTGTTCAACCCGTTGTAAATCTTTGGCAGTATGACCGGGCCGCCCAAAGAATATCCGAACTGGTTTTGCTTGAGCGGGGCGACCGGCTGGGGAACGCGGTTGAAATAAGAACGCGCATCCACGGCGGTATTGCGAATGAATTCAAAGGCGCTGCCGTGCGGGGCGTTCGAGCCTGATTTGGTGCTCAGGTTGATCTGGTTGGCTCCGAAGCCATACTCGGCGCTGTAGTTCTTCGTCTGTTCCTTGAACTCCTGGATAGCATCGATCGAGATATCGAATGCCGGAGTATCGTATCCCGTATCCGTGATCATGGTGCCATCGAGAGTGTAGGCGTTCGATGCGCTGATGCCGCCGCCGATGCTGATCGCATCCCCCGCGGAATAGCGGTAGGTCGATTGCTCGCCTCCGGTTTGAACCGCGCCCGGCTCCAGGAAGAGCAGGTTCACGAAGCTGCGTCCGTTGAGCGGCAACTCACTCACCTGCTTCTGGTCGATGGTTTGCGCCACCGCCGCGGTATCCGTGTCCAAGGTGAGCGCGTTGGCGGCAACCTCAACTCTTTGCGTCGCGCTGCCTACATCGAGGGTCAGATCGGCGCGGACGGTCTGATCGACCTCAAGAGTGATATCGTTTTGTACCGCGGTCTTGAAGCCTTGGTGTTCCGCAGTCACGGAATAGTGTCCGGGAAGCAGCAGGGTCGCGGTGAAGTCCCCGGAGGCGTCGGTGGTCAGCGTTCGTCCCTCTCCTGTGCCCAAATTCCGAATCGTTACCCTGGCCCCGGAGATAACAGCTCCGCTGGGATCGGTAAGCCGTCCTGTGATGCTGCCATTCGTATTTTGGCCGCGCATCGCCTGAGGGGCTATAAGTGCGCAGGTGCAGATAGCCAGGAAAAGGAAAGAAAATCGTATTTTCATCAAAGCCTCCGGAATACAGCAGGGGAACCGCCCGCTTCTCGCGTGTGTGGATCAGGAGAAAAGCTAGAAAGCTGGCTTTCTGTTTGTCAACCTGGAGCGTGGCAGTTTGCATTTGTGCCGCCGGCCCGGCCCGGAAGCAATACAAAGTGGAATCCTGGTTCCACTTAGCGGAATTGCAGGATGCAGCCAATTCCGATTTCCGGAACGCTCGCGTAGCCTATTCGGCGGTTGGTTGCGGCTCTGATACGAAGGGCCACTCGCGACGCGCGTAAGCGCGAACCATATAAATGGCGGTCCCGGTGAGAACCACTATGCCGGCGAAAAAGATCTCCCGGACAAAGTCAGGGCGGGCGAAGAGGATATAGAGAAAGCCGGCGATAGCTACCAGCGGAGGCAGAGGGTAAAGCCAGACCCGGAAAGGCCGCTTCAATTCCGGCTGAGTGCGCCGCAGCACCATCAGGCCAATATGCTGCAGCAGGAACTGCAGCAGGATGCGAATCACCACCAGGGCCGCCACCAGATCGATCAGCCGCAACATGCAAAACAGCAGTGAGACTCCGGCGAGCACCAGCAGCGAGACATTGGGAAAATGATGCCGAGGGTGCACGCGGGCGAATACGCGTAAGAAATTGCCGTCGACCGCCGCCGCGTAAGGCACCCGTGAGTAGGCGAGCAAGAGCGCATACACAGACGCAAATGCGGTCCACACCACCAACAGGGCGATGATCTTTCCCGCCAGCGGTCCATAGACCCGGCTCATCACCACAGCGGCAATGGAGAATCTCGCATCTGCGGTCGATCTCAGCTCCTGCCACGGAACTAGCCCGAGCACGCTGGTATTCAACATCAGATAGAGAGCCGCCACCAAGGCCACCGACCACAGGATCGCTCGTGGGATGGTGCGCCCCGGATCACGCACCTCGCCTCCCAGAAAAGCGATGGTGTATGCGCCCCAATAATCATAGGTCGCGATCAGCATGGCGGCGCCAAGTCCGGTAAGAAATCCCTTGGAGAGATCGAAAGCGCCGGGCGTGAAGCCGAAGGCCTGCCTGGCGTGGAAGTGCAGCAGTCCGGTCACGATCACCGCCAGCAGAGTACCCATGACTCCGAACCACAGCCATGTAGCCCGGCGGGCGACACTTTGGATATTGCGATAGAGCAGAGCCGAGGCTAGAGCGCAGCATGCCATCGCCAACAGCGTTGCCGGTCCAAAAATAATTGCCAGATGGAAGACACCGGCAAAGGGCACAGGAATCGGCATCTGATACGTGAAGTAAACCCGGCGCAGCGCGGGAAACACATATCCGGCATATTGCGCCAGCCCGACGCAGCCGGAGGCGATAGAAAGCGGCGCGCTGAAGATCAACTGCCAGATGTACAGGAATGAGATAAACCGGCCGGCGCCCTCCGGTCCATAGATGACGCGCAAGTACCAATAAGAACCGCCGGCTTCCGGCATGGCGGCGCCAACTCCGCCCATACCAGCCCATCGCAGGCGGCCAGGATGGCCGCGAGAATCCAGGCTACAATCGCCTGCGGTCCGTGCATGGCAAGAACAATGAGGGGGAGAGTGATGAACGGACCCACCCCCACCATGTTGATCACATTCAGCGATATTGCGCTTCGCAGGCCAATGCCCCGCACCAATTGCCCGGAAGGTCTCTGAGTGGAGGACACGTTTTCCAGAGTAGCAGTCCGTCGGGAATCTGGAGCGTGGGACTGCGAAGGCTTCATCGGCAACTACACCTAACTTTGTCATCTCGACCGGAGTGCTCATGGGGCCTGCGGCCCACCCAAGACGATGAAAATTGGGTTGAGGAAGCCTAGGTTGGCAAGTACACCTTCCTTGTCATCTCGACCGGAGCGAAGCGCAGTGGAGAGATCTGCGGTTTCTGCAGGCTCGATAGCACGCGATAATCAGCGGTACAGTCCCGCAGGGACGGCTGAATTGTCAACGTTCTTTTCAGTCGTCCCTACGAGACTGGATCCGGGTTCTCGAAGTAGACCCAGCACTCACGTGCTGGGCTATTCTCTTGCCGTCCCTGCGGGACTCGTTCAAAGGCGATTCTCAATCGTTCCGGGCGTTTTATCGTTAGCGGCCGAAAACCGATAATCACAAGAACATCGCGAATCCCGAAGATACTCTACCCTTGGATTAGAACCAACAGGAGTATCCATGCAAGCTTTGGTCAAGAGCAGAGCCGGCCGCGGTTTGTGGCTGGAAGATGTGCCTGTCCCCGAGATCGGCATCAACGACGTGCTCATTCGAGTGCGGCAAACGGGGATCTGCGGCACCGACGTGCATATCTACGAATGGGACGACTGGGCGCGGCAGACCATTCCCGTCCCCATGGTGATCGGCCACGAATTCGTGGGCGAGATTGTTGAGACCGGAGCGAACGTCAGCGACTTCCATCCGGGAGATCTGGTCAGCGGGGAGGGGCACGTGGTCTGCGGGCGCTGCCGCAATTGTCTCGCCGGCCGCCGGCATCTCTGCGCCAACACGCTGGGCGTCGGGGTCAACCGTCCGGGCGCCTTCGCCGAATTCATCGCTCTGCCCATGACCAACATCTGGCGGCACCATGTAGGGGTCTCCGAGGAGATCGCGGCCATCTTCGATCCCCTGGGCAATGCGGTGCACACGGCGCTCACCTTTCCTGTCCTCGCCGAAGACGCACTCATCACCGGCGCAGGGCCAATCGGCTTGATGGCGATTCCTATCGTGCGCCATGCCGGAGCCCGCCACGTCGTGGTGACCGATCTCAATCCATTCCGGCTCAATCTGGCGCGCACCATGGGCGCAACCCTGGCCATCAATCCCACCGAGACCAGCCTGGCCGAAGTGCAGAAGCAGCTCGGGATGCAGGAGGGCTTCGATGTGGGCTTGGAAATGTCCGGCAGCCGCGCGGCATTCGTCGAAATGATCGACAACATGTGCCACGGCGGCAAGATCGCGATGCTGGGACTGCCCGCGAAGCCAATGGAAATTGACTGGCGCAAGGTCATCTTTAACATGCTCACCATCCGGGGTATATATGGCCGCGAGATGTATGAGACCTGGTACAAGATGTCGGTGCTGGTCGAGTCCGGCGTGGATATCTCCCCCGTCATCACCCATCGCTTCCGGTATCTCGATTTCGAGAAGGGTTTCGCGGCCATGATGAGCGGCCAAACCGGCAAGGTGATTCTCGACTGGCGAAGCTGATCGAGTCAGCACAGTAAAATTTTGATTGAAAGTCGAGGTGCTTTTATTCGCGCGATTTCCCTTCCCTCAGTTCTTGAAAGCAGCGACGTTAAGTTCGGCGAGGTCGCGACTCATGCGCCGGGTCCGGCCGGCTTGTTGCCGGTAACCCCTGAAATGTTGCTCACCCAACCCTCGGGCAATCTCTTTGGGTTAAGTCAAAACGTGGGAATGGGCTGGGAGCCGGCCAACCTGCTTGGCCCCGAGGTGCTTATCCTGAGCACGCACGGCGGCCTGCGAGCGGAGGATGGAACGCCCATTGCGCTTGGCTTCCATACCGGGCATTGGGAAGTAGGGTTGCTGGTAGCCGAAGCGGCGCGGGAGTTGAAGGCCAACGCAGCGCTTCCCTTCGCCGCCGCCTGCACCGATCCCTGCGACGGACGAACCCAGGGAACTGCCGGCATGCTCGATTCCCTACCCTACCGCAACGATGCTGCGACCGTGCTGCGGCGGTTGATGCGCTCGCTGCCTACGCGCATGGGAGTGCTGGGCATCGCAACCTGCGACAAGGGTCTCCCGGCGATGATGATGGCGCTTGCTTCCGCCGGCAAGTATCCCACCGTCCTCATCCCCGGAGGGGTTACGCTTTTGCCCGATCAAGGCGAGGACGCAGGCAAGGTGCAGACGATCGGCACGCGCTACGCGCACCAGCAGATCACGCTGGAATATGCCGCGGAGATGGGGTGCCGCGCGTGCGCCACTCCAGGAGGAGGCTGCCAGTTCCTGGGCACCGCCGCAACCGCGCAGGTAGTCGGAGAGGCGATGGGACTATCGCTGCCGCATAGCGCGCTCGCGCCTTCCGGTCAGCCCATCTGGCTGGATGCGGCGCGCCGCTCGGCGCGGGCGTTACTGCGTCTTCATCAATTGAGCGTAGGAACCAGCGATGTGTTGACCCAGGCTTCGATAGAGAATGCCATGGTGGTGCACGCAGCCTTTGGCGGCTCGACCAATCTGCTTTTGCATTTGCCGGCGGTGGCCTTCAGCGCCGGCTTGCGGCGGCCCACCACCGCCGATTGGACGCGCGTCAATGCTGAGGTTCCGCGGCTGGTGGATGCGCTGCCCAACGGACCGCGCAACTTTGCCACCATACAGGTTTTTCTCGCCGGTGGAGTACCCGAAGTTATGCTGCACCTGCGGCGGGCGGGTCTGCTCGATACCAGCGTCACCACAGTCTCAGGAGAGACTCTGGATCAATCGCTCGATTGGTGGGAGCAAAGCGCCCGGCGGCGTCAACTCAAAAAGAACCTGATGGACCGGGACGGGATCGATCCCGACGATGTGATCATGGACCCGGATCGGGCCAAGTCGCGCGGCCTGACGCCTACTGTCTGTTTTCCTGTGGGCAATCTTGCTCCGGAAGGCTCGGTGGTCAAGAGCACGTCCATCGATTCCTCGGTGATCGATCAAGACGGCGTCTACCGTCACCTGGGTCCGGCCAAGGTCTTCGTCTCGGAAACTGCCGCTATCCAGGCCATCAAGAGCGACCAGGTTCATCCGGGGGACGTGGTAGTGCTGGTATGTGGCGGCCCTGCGGGCGCAGGCATGGAGGAGATCTACCAGGTCACTTCCGCCCTCAAGATGCTCGAAGGAGGCAAGCAGGTTGCCCTCCTCACCGACGCCCGCTTCAGCGGCGTTTCCACCGGAGCCTGCCTGGGGCACATCTCTCCCGAGGCGCTGTGCGGCGGAGCGATTGGAAAGGTGTACGACGGCGACCAGGTCGAGATCATCATCGACCGCGAGAAGGTTAGCGGCTCGGTCAACCTGGTGGGAGACGCCAAGGAGAGATTCGGTGCTGAAGAGGGCTCGCGCCGCCTGGCGGCCCGGCCCTCCCGCGCCGACTTGCGCCCCCATCCCGCTCTTCCCGATGACACGCGCCTCTGGGCGGCGTTGATCGAAGCCAGTGGCGGGGTTTGGGGCGGATGCGTTTACGATGTGGACGCTATCACGGCGCGCTTGAATAGAGGCAAATAGCAGCTGTAGTTGTGTTCGCCCTGTCGAAAATCATCTCAGGAGGACGGTCTGTCATGAAGAGCCGGAATAACCGAGGGATGCGGGTGCCCCAGGTCCCGATTCTGGGACCTGGGATTCCACAAGAATGCTCCGAGCGCAACCGGACTGCGCGGAAATCGTGGTCATGCAAAGACCCACGTCCGAAAATCCGGACGTGGGGCACCCGATCTTCATACCGTTGGGTGGGCCGCAGGCCCGTGAACGCTCCGGAGATAACGGCTCAACTATGCCAATTTTCCAGTTGACTTAGATTTTCCCCGTTGCTACTATGCCCCACAGTTGAATGTTACCGAGCGCCTTCCCTGTCGCAGCGCTCGTGTTTGGCCCCGCTCGTTCTTCCGCGTCGAAAGCCTCCGTGTATTGACCTTCTAAGTAGAAGACAAAGCCCTAGTTACGCGTGTACCCCTCAAGCTCTCAGGCCATAGTATTTCTTTCTCCAAATAACCTTTTGGGGGCTGTCTTGACGTTACTTCGATTTGGAATCATTTCCGCTGTGCCGCAGCGACGTTCCATCGCGATTGTGCGGTCGTCTGTGCTGGTGATGATGCTCTGGATCGTTGGGAGCGCGGCTGGCTTGCTCGGGCAGACAACAAGCGCAACAGTGGAAGGCATCATCAAGGACGCCTCGGGCGCATCTATTCCCGGTGGGCGGGTAACAGTCATGAACACGGCGACCGGAGTCCGCCGCAACGTCACCTCGGCGTCAGATGGACGTTATCTGGTAAACAATCTGATACCGGGGCCTTATCAAATAACTGCGGTCGCCCAAGGATTCAGCACCACCGTCATATCCAACATCACCCTCGCGGTTACTCAGGATCTCCATCAGGACATAAAGTTGGCCGTGGGCTCCGTATCACAGAGTTTATTGGTGAGTGCAACCCCGGAGACTACGGATACAGAAAATACCAGCGTAGGCACGGTTATCGATAACCGCAAGGTGGTTCAGCTACCATTAGCAAACCGGCAGTTTTACTCTCTGGCGTTGCTCTCGCCTGCAGCCGCGCCAGCCGGTCAGAACTCCACATTGGGCTTTCGTGGAGGATTTAATATCTCCGGCACCACGGAAATCAGCAATAATTTCACGATCGACGGTATTTACGATAATGATTTCGGCGTTGGGGCTCCGTCATTCCGGCCATCGGTCGAAGACATCCAGGAATTTAAGCTGTTGACCGGTGTTTACACGGCCGAATTTGGCCGTAACTTCGGCGGTCAAGTCGTTATAGTTTCCAAATCAGGCACCAATCAACTGCACGGCAGCGCCTATTGGTTCATTCGCAATCAAATTACCGACGCGAAGCCATTCTTTACGCAGCCCGGCGGCACTGTCCCGGTGTTCAGGCAAAACACCTTCGGCGCTACCATCGGAGGACCTATCCGCAAGGATAAGCTCTTTGCATTCTATGCATACGAAGGGCAGCGCATTGCCCAGCAGATTACCGCCCTGGGAACAGTGCCCACAGGGGCCATGCAGAACGGAAACTTTTCCGGCCTGCCACAGATCTACGACCCTACGACCGGCAAACCCATTCCTAGTAACAACCTGGCAAGCATTCCTTCCTGGAACAGCGCGGCGGCCGCCTATGGAAGAAGCCTTGCTGCAACTTACCCCGCCCCAACAATATTGCAGGTCAATCCGTCCAGCAACTATAGCTTCAGCGAAACCCGCACTGAAACTATGAATGAAGACTCCATTCGCGTCGACGATACCATCAATCCGGCCAATTCGATATTCGGGGTTTATAACTGGTTTAACGATCCGTCGTTTGAGCCATCCAATTCACTTTGCAGCTCATATGTGCTTCCCGGCGGCGGCTGCTACACCAACCAGACATCCCAGTTAGCCGGTTTTTCCTACACTCACATCTTTACCCCCAATCTGCTCAATGAGATTAAGATCGGGTTCGATCGGCTGCGCCAGCCGCGCATCGGACAAGACAGCACCTCGTCCTATGCGAATTTTTCACCGCTGCCAGGGGCATTCTCAGACCCTTCTGTTGCAAACAACAAGGGACGGCCCAACACCCAAGTCTCCGGTTATTCAACCTTGGGCAATGCCACCAACCTTCCGCAAGATCGAGCGGATAATCACTATGAGTTAATTGATAATGTCACCTGGAACCACGGGGCACATACGCTCACCGCCGGGCTGGACTTCCTGTTCTTCCGGAACGCCGAGGAATTTGTCCAGGACGGGCGCGGCGCTCTTGTTTTCAATTCGGCCAGTATAGGAAAGCCGGGTACTCTGGGCACAACTGGCAATTCAATGGCCGACCTGCTGTTGGGGCTGCCCTACCAGACCATCCGCAATCCAACAGCGCCCCGGTTCCACGAAAACTTTCATACATATTATGGCTTTGTGGCGGATAACTGGAAAGCCACCCAGGATATCACGATCAACGCCGGCCTCCGCTATGAGTTGGACGCGCCCTTTACGGATGAGGGCAATGAACTCTCAAACTTCCAGCCCTACATCGGAGGCACAGGCATCTACCTTGTTTCAGGGAACGGTGCTTCGCTATGCGCCCCTGGCTACTGCCTCCCCACCGGAGAACATATCAGCAAGTACGACTATACAAATTTCGCGCCCCGGCTAGGAATCGCCTGGCAGCCATTGCATAAGGCGAGCACCGTGATTCGCGCAGCCTTTGGGACTTTCTATAACCCGCCGCTTGCGGGCAATGAATTTCTTTCGAATGAGGATCAATATCCGTTCCGCGTACCTCAGACGCTCTCGACGTCCAGTACTGCGGCCAATACTCCGGCGCAACTCACGCTCAGTAACCCATATCCAACTCCAATTGCCGTGCCCGCGCAACGGACCCTAGCTCCGGTCGGCGTGATTCCCAACTACAGAAATTCAACTATTTATGAATGGAGTTTTGGAGTAGAGCAGGCGTTGACGAAAAGCATGATACTCGATGTCACCTATGTCGGCTCCAGAGGAACACACCTGCCCGCGGACATGAATCCGAATCAGGCAGCGTATATTACCTCGACGCCGATTAGCGGTCCCAACAGCAATCAGGTTTCCGGGATCCCCGGCATGACTACTGCGCCGCCGTCCGCGGGGTGCCCGGCTAATGGAGGGCCTCCGGTCCCTGGAAACTGCACCAACAATCGGCCAATGCCCTACGGAAATATCTCCTATGACGTCACGTCCGGGTACTCCAATTATCAATCGCTTCAAACAAGCGTGCGTCAGGCCTATTCCAATGGCATTTCTTTCCTCTTTGCTTATACTTATGCGAAATCGATGGACCGGCAGCCGGGGTTAGGGAGTACCAGTAATTCTTCTTCCGGCACACCGCAAAATTCAAACAATCTGGATGCCGAACGTGGGCTTTCGGATTTCAATATTAAACACAGGCTGGTCTTCAGCCCGGTAGCGGCTCTTCCCTTCGGCAGAGGACGGGCATATCTGACAAGCGGTATACCATCCGCGATCTTTGGCGGCTTTCAAGTTTCAGGAATCGTAACCTGGCAGACGGGCGACCGTGTTTACCATCTTCGACGCCTCCAGCAACATCAGCGGTTCCTACAATAGTGAAGACCGGCCAAACCTGGTTGCAGGCCAAGCTCCCAACGGAGGTCCGAAAACTATCCAGGAGTGGTTCAATACCTCTGCATTTGCAGTACAGCCGGCCGGCACCTTCGGCGATTCTGGAAGAAATACTATTGTAGGGCCAGGCCTTGTTACCGTCGATGCGACTGTGGCGCGTGAGTTCCCTATTTACGAGAGGCTGCGGCTGCAGACCCGTTTGGAAGGCTTTAATATCTTCAATCATCCCAACTTTTTTAATCCTACCGGCGCAAGCACTCAGGTAGGGACTTCATCCTTCGGTCAAATAACTACCACAGGAACGAATAATGCCCGCGAATTGCAGGCCGCAATTCGCTTCACCTTCTAACATTGCATTCGGGATTGGAAAACAGTATGAAGAAGGCTCTAGCTGTGTTGTTTGTTGCTGCGATTCTGGTTGGGTCGCATGGAGTGTGCGCGCATGCTGAGCAGCCAACATCGTTTGGACCGTTGAAGTGGCGCAACATCGGTCCCAATCGTGGCGGCCGTTCGCTCACTTCCGCCGGTAGCCAGGCTCGCCCGCTGGAATACTACTTCGGTGCGGTCGGCGGCGGGCTATGGAAGACCACCGATGGAGGGGTGACCTGGAATCCGGTTACAGACGGCAAGATCAAGAGTTCTTCCGTGGGCGCAGTGGCGGTTGCGCCCTCCAATCCCGATATTGTCTATATAGGAATGGGAGAAAGCGAGCTTCGCGGGAATGTAATCCAGGGCGATGGTGTCTACAAGACGACAGACGGTGGAAAAACCTGGCAGCATATGGGCCTAACCGATACTCAGGCTATCTCTCGCATTCGCATCGACCCAACGAATCCGGATCTAGTCTACGTAGCTGCTCTCGGTCACACCTATGGGCCCAGCGCCGACCGTGGGGTGTACCGTTCCAAAGATGGCGGCAAGACATGGCAGAAGATTCTCTACCGCGGAGACCGCGCGGGCGCCGAGGACCTCTGCCTCGATCCCAACAATCCCAGCACTCTCTATGCGACGATATGGGATGTTTACCGCACCCCATGGATGCTCATCCAGCGGGGGCCCGGCAAGCGGATTGTTTAAATCTACCGACGGCGGCGACACCTGGAAGGACATCAGCCGTAATCCGGGCTTGCCTTCCGGTGTTTTGGGTAAAATCGGCGTCAGCGTTTCCGGCGCGGACTCAAATCGCGTCTACGCCATGTTCGAGAATCAAAATGGAGGCGTATTCCGCTCAGACGATGCAGGGGCCACCTGGGTTAAGGTGAATGACCAGAACATTGTGCGCCAGCGCGCGTTTTACTACACGCGCCTTTATGCCGATCCGAAGAATAAAGACGTGGTCTATGCGGTAAACACGGCATTCTTAAAGTCCATCGATGGCGGCAAGACGTTCAACGCCATTCCTGTCCCCCACGGAGATAACCATGATCTGTGGATCGCACCCAATAATCCGGAGCGGATGATCGAGTCGAACGACGGAGGAGCAAATGTCTCGACTAACGGCGGTAAGACGTGGACCGATCAACGTTATCCAACGGCCCAGTTCTACCATGTGGCTACCACGGCCGATATTCCCTATCAAGTCTGCGGCGCCCAGCAAGACAATTCCACAATTTGCGTTCCCAGTAATGCCGGGGTGAATTTCCGCAATCCGATGGACAAGGCGGGAGACTGGATGTATGCCGTGGGCGGTGGCGAAAGCGGATATATTGCGCCGGACCCGAAAAATCCCAACTACTTTTACGCCGGCAGCCAAGGAGCGCTTTTGAGCCGCTATGACCGCCGTGACGGTCAGGAGCGTGACGTCGAAGTCTACCCGCTGTTTTTCTCCGGCATGCCGGCGAAGGATTTGAAAGAGCGCTGGCAGTGGACGTTTCCCATCGTATTCGATCCTCTGAATCCTGGAACTCTATATACCTCGTCGCAGCACCTGTGGAAGACTACCGATCAAGGGCAGAGCTGGACACGGATTAGTCCGGATCTGACCCGTGCCGATCCGAAAACACTGGGCGACTGGGAGGGCCAATTACTAAAGATCAGAATGGCCCGGAGATCTATGGGACCATCTTCACCATTGCCCCTTCTCGTCTGGCGAGCGGCACCATCTGGACCGGATCCGACGATGGCCTCGCGTTCATTACCAGGGATGACGGTAAGTCCTGGCAAAATATCACGCCCCCAGGGTTGCCTGAGTTCGCCCGTATCAGCATGATCGATGCTTCCCCGCACAACCCCGGAGGCGCCTATCTGGCGGCGAACCATTACCAGCTAGACGACCGCAAGCCGTACATCTATAAGACCAGCGACTACGGAAAAACCTGGACGAAGATCGTCACGGGAATTGGTGAATCGGATTTCGTGCGCGTGGTCCGGGAAGATCCGGTTCGTGCCGGCTTGCTCTATGCCGGTACTGAACATGGAATCTATATTTCCTTCGATGATGGCGCCCATTGGCAGTCGCTGTCCCTCAACCTGCCGGACACGCAAGTGGCGGACCTCGTCGTCAAGGATCGCGACCTGATAATTGCTACTCACGGCCGTTCCTTTTACATCATGGACAATATCGATCCGCTGCGGCAGTGCACGGATGAGACGCAAAACGCCAAAGTCTATCTGTATAAGCCAGGTACCGCGGTCCAGAATGTAAGAGACGCGGTGTTTTACTACCAACTGGCTAAGCCTGCCGATAAGGTGACTGTAGAGATTCTCGACGCAAGCGGGAAAACGATTCAGACGCTTGCAGGAGATCCGCAGGCTGATAAAAAAGCGGCGGCAGCGGCAAAACATGCGGCCGAGGAGGGAAGACGACTCCGATCCCCCGTGAAACCGCCTACACGCAATGCCGGACTCAACATGGTTAGCTGGAATTTGCAGTACCCTAGCGCGGATAGTTTTCCGGGCTTGGTTTATTGGGGAGCTAATCCCGATGAGGGCCCCTCTGCGGTGCCGGGAGATTATCAGGTGCGTATCACCGCCGCCGGAGTTACCCAAACACAGCCCTTCAAGCTCGAGAAGGACCCACGTCTCACTCAAGTAACGATGGCCGATCTGCAGCAACAATTTGATTTAGCCATGAAGATCCGGAATGAGTTGAGTGAAGCGAACGATATGGTCATTAGTATTCGCAAAGTGAAGAAAGAGCTTGACGATAGGCTGAAGCAATCGACCGATTCCGGATTGGCCTCCGCGGCCGGCGCATTCAGAGCAAAATTGACCACAATTGAAGAGAATGTCTATCAGGTGCGCAATCATGCCAGCGAAGATCCGCTCAATTTTCCGATTAAGCTCAATAACCAGATCGCGACACTTGGCCGCGACGTCATGCTTGGCGAGGGCGCGCCAACCAGCCAATCCTACGTTATCTTTAAGCTCCTGACTGAAAGGCTCGATCAACAAAAGAACGACTTAACTACCACGATGCAATCCGGCATGGCGTCGGTGAACCCAATTCTGGCCCAACAGAAGCTGGAGCCGTTGCGCTAACGAAGCTCTGGGAGACTTACTTCGGATCCGGAACGTCAGGCTTATTGTAGGTCTTTTCCAGTGCTGCCTGATATCCGGCGAATTCCTGCTTGAGCGCGTCGAACTCCTGTTTGACCACCGCCCTATAGGCGGCATTCTGGTCGAAGTCAAACAGAACTGCGGTCATCGTCTCGGCATCTACGATGTCGCCGTGGTGTCCTATCTCCGCCACTGCGTCCTTCTCCATACCGTAGGTATGATTGGGGTAAGTCGAGGTCTGCGACACGACCTCAAGCCCGGGAATATTGATGGAGACACTGCCTGTTTCATCGTATCCTTGAGGCTTGCCCGGAGTTTCCTGGATGTTAGTCGCCCCGTACCGCTTCAAATACGCGAAGGAGACTTCATCCAGGCTAGCCAATGAGATACCGTCCCGATCGGTGCCATCTTCGACGATCTTGAGCTTTGTTCCTGTAGAAAGAGCCGCCGCGCGAGCGGCATTGTCCACCATCTCGCGGATTTGTCCTAGGTATACCGAATCAGGATAGCGTATGTAGAAACTGGCCACGGCACGGTCGGGCACGACATTTGGAGCGCTCCCACCTTCCGAGATAATGCCCTGTATACGCGCTTCAGGACGAATGCTGCTGCGGATGCTATCGATGTTGTTGAAGAGATGGATGGCTGCCTCCAGAGCATTTCTTCCGTTCCAGGAGGTCAACTGGTGCGCCGGCGCCCCGCTGTAGATATACGTCACGCCGTCGATATTCATGCAGCAACTGCCAAAACCCGGCGCGGGGCGTGATGTCCGCGAGGTCGAATGGCTGCGGACGATGATATCCGCGCCGTCGAATACTCTGGCCTTATACATGATCGTCTTTACCGCCGGCATCATCTCTTCGGCCGGTGTTCCATAGACGATCACGCTGCCAGGCGCGTGCGACGACTTGAGATACTCCGACATGGCCACGGCCACCGCAAGCCCAATAGGACCCTGTGTACTGTGCTGATCGCCGTGGAAGGGACCCATCGTTCCGCGAAGCGCATCGTACTCCACGATGACGCCTAGATTCGGACCAGCTCCGTTTCCTGGGAAGCGCGCTACAAACGCAGTTGGAAGCCCAGCGACCCCTTGAGTTACGGTGAAGCCGTGTTTTTGGAGATAGCTGGTCAGGATCTGTACGGACCGCGTTTCTTTGAAACCGATCTCCGGATGGCGGGTGATGTCGTCGCCCATCGCGATGACTCCGTCTCCATAAGCTGCTTGGCGCGTGCGACCACCCGATCCCTGGCTGGATTAGCTGCACTTAGGTCAGCGACCCATTTAGGGACGTCGAGCGATTTCTCCATTTGCGTGCGCTGCTGAAGAATGGATTCCGCGGCGCTCTGCTCCGTTGGCGTCTCTTGTGCCCGTAAGGCGGGAGCTATAAATAGAAGGGCGATGATTAGAAATCTATATCTCATTGTCTTCTGCTTTCGTGGAAAGGCTGGGATCGGGTGGATAAGATCGAGCTTACACCACTTATATCTATCAGAGTGATACTCTTTGTCTGAGAATCGGCAGCGGACAACAGCAATGACTTTGGATCGTTACAATCTGCAACGCTTTGTGGACGCCCAGGACGCGGTCTTCGAG
Organism: uncultured Acidobacteriaceae bacterium; assembly: GCA_963705665.1. Classification (GTDB taxonomy): domain Bacteria; phylum Acidobacteriota; class Terriglobia; order Terriglobales; family Acidobacteriaceae; genus PALSA-350. Next base: position 681,536 of record CAVPKQ010000052.1, read on the forward strand.
CAAGCCCGCGCGGAATTGCGCGAAGGCCGCAAACGCAGCCACTGGATGTGGTTTATTTTTCCGCAGATCGAAGGACTGGGTCACAGTGCATTGGCCAGCAGGTTCGCTATCTCCGGAAAAGAGGAAGCCGAGGCGTATTTAAATCATCCGCTTCTTGGCCCCAGGCTGAGGGAGTGTGCCCGCCTGGTGAATCTGGTCGAGGGCTCTTCGATCGCGCAGATCTTCGGCTATCCCGACGATTTGAAATTTCGTTCTTCGATGACTCTTTTCGCTAATGCCACTAGCGATAATCAAGTTTTCCAAGATGCGATTGAGAAGTACTTCGCCGGCCAGTTCGATCCCTTGACCCTGGAGCGATTGCAGTAAGGCGAGGGACGGCCTGGTGCAGAAGCGGGTGCCTCACGTCCGGATTTTCGGAAGTGCGATCCGCAAAAGATTGCGCCGACCTATAGGCGCCAGGACATCGTCGATCGAAGATTGTGGAATCCCAGGTCCCAGAATCGGGACTTCTAGGGTTGAGAGTAATAGCCGGTGCGGGTGCGCGCGGTTAGTCCTGGCTTGTCGACCTTGACGTCGACAGCATGATATTCGTTCGAATGCTCGGGCGTGGGGGAATCAAAGGAGAGACTATAGTAAGCGCCGGCATCGGCAATAGAAGTTGCGATCATGCGCGGCAAGTCACTGCCCGAGTTCAAGACCAGGCCTCCGCTTTGTATGGCAAGCACCTGCAAACTCAGGTTGCCCGCCTGCGCCATGCGCGGCGCGGCGACCCCGCGGAGAAACGACTGGTAATAGAAAAGCCAGGACATGTTCTCCTGTATCCCCAGCGGATTGAGGCTGTACAAGGTCATGCGAGCCCTGCGTAAGCCGGTGGAGAGCGCCACGATGGAGTTGAAGATGCCCTGCTCCTCCTTGCTGGTCAAGGTCACGCCGGGTCCCGAGAGCATGGGCCAGCCCGGACCAATCCATAGAAGCAGTTTTCTGCCCGGCCGATTCTCTTCATAGCGGGCAAGCTGTCCGATGGTGGTCAGCGACAGCTGGAGGCGATCGGAGGCGCCGTAAAATCCCTGCGATCTCCGGATGGTGCGCAAGCCGGTTACATTCTGATCCAGGCTGGTGCTCAGCGCGTTGCCATCCCGCGTGGCAGTCTCCTGAACCTGTGCTCCGGAATCCGTAAATATAATCAATGAAGTAGGATAGGTGAGCTTTCCACTGTTTTGCTTTAAGAATCTGTCGAGCGCCTGCCGTTCGTAGGAGGCGCTGGAATAGGTAGCGTTGACTGCATCCAGCAGTAAAACGATCTCCGCCGGAGGGTCAGCTGCCGCGCCCGGCGCCATCGCTTGAAAAGAAAGCAACTTTTGCGGTTGCTTGTTGTCCACAATGGTGAAATCGCCCTGCTCCAGGCCGGATATGGGCTTTCCGTCTCTGGCCGATACGACCACGTCGAGATGAACCCTGCGGTCTTGACCGGCGGGAGGAGCGGGTTGCGGAGATTCAGACTGCCCTGCGATGGCCTTGGCGGCTGCTGAAGCGGCTCCGGGCGGCAGCGTATTTTGCCCCAATGCCGAAAGCGATAAGCACAGGAGAACGGGCCATACTCTACGCAGAGCGGTCATGGCGAAAACCCTCGCCTACGATTAAAGCACCAAAGCCGTGGCGCTGCCTCTCCCCCAGAGCTGAGGGCCTCTTTCCCTTGCCCTACTGTCCCGGCGGCGTTAAGCCACGGTCCTTGAGCATCGGCGCCGTGCTAGGCTTTACCCCCAGCCACGCCTCGTACATTTTGGACAGATCTTCTGTGTTGCCGCGAGAGAGCACCATGCGGCGAAAACGATCGCCGTTTGCCCGCGTCATGCCGCCGTGATCCTCGAACCATTGGTAAGCATCGTCGTCCAGCATTTCGCTCCAGAGATAGGCATAATAGCCGGCCGCATAACCGTTGCCCCAGATGTGCATGAAGTAGCTGGAGCGGTAGCGCGGAGGAACGTAGCAGATGGAGAGATGGGTCTTCTTCAATGCCTGCTTTTCGAATGTATCGGGGTTCTGAATTGGCGCGCTGGCCGGGAGGGTATGCCACTGCATGTCCAGTTCGGCCGCGGCCAGCAGTTCGGTGAGCGCATAGCCCTGGTCGAATGTGGCGGCCTTCTTGATTTTGGCGGCCAGCTCGGCCGGCATGGGCGCGCCGTCCCGTAATGTTTCGCGTAATGGCTCAGGACTGCGGGATAGGTGGCCCAATGCTCGTTGAACTGCGAGGGAAACTCGACGAAATCGCGCGGCACCGAGGTACCGGAAAGGCTGGGGTATTGGTGTCCGCGAACATCCCGTGCAGAGCGTGGCCGAACTCGTGGAACATGGTGGTTACATCGTCGAAGCTGAGAAGCGCCGGTGCACCCGCCGCCGGCTTGCTGAAGTTGGCGACGTTATAGATCACAGGAAGGGTGCCGAGCAGTTTGGATTGGCCGACAAAAATTATCCATCCATGCCCCGCCATTCTTGTTATCGCGCTTGAAATAGTCGCAGTACCATAGCGCCAACGGCTTGCTGTCGGCATCGAAAACCTCGAAGACGCGCACGTCGGGGTTGTACACCGGGATGTCTTTGCGCTCCTTGAAGGTCGATCCATAGAGCTGGTTGGCGGCATAGAAGACGCCGTTCTGCAGCACATTGTTCAGCTCGAAATAGGGTTTGATCTCCGCTTCGTCCGAGATCGTACTTAGCCTTGCGCACCTGTTCGGCGTAGAAGTCCCAGTCCCAGGGCTGCAACTGTGAAGCCGCCGTGCTGCGCGTCGATGAGCGCTCTGGATCTCCTTGGCTTCGCTGGCGGCTTGCGCTGTCGGCGCCGGGACCAGCGCGTCCATGAACTTAGCGCGGCCTCCGGCGTCTTGGCCATCTGGTCTTCGAGCGTCCAGGCGGCGAAATTGGGATAGCCAAGCAACTTGGCTTTCTCGGCCCGAAGCTGGGCCAGGCGGGCGATGGTTCGCGGGTATCGTTCTCGCCGCCATGTTCGGCGCGATTCCACGAGTCCTCAAAGAGGGCATGGCGGGTATCGCGATTGTTCAACGAGCGCGAGATCGGGTTGCTGCGTGGTGTTCTGCAACGGAATTACCCAGCCAGTCTGCTTGCGTTCCTTCGCTGCTGCTACGGCGGCAGCGATCTGCGCGGCGCTCAAGCCGGCGAGGGCGGTTTTGTCCTCGGTGTGATACGCGGCATCCTTGGTGGCGGCGAGCAGCTTCGTGATGAAGGCATTTGAAAGAGTCGATTCTTCTTCGTTGAGCTTCTTCAGCTTCGCCTTATCTGCCGGCGAGAGGTTCGCTCCGGCGTGTACGAATTCCCTGTAGGTAAATTCCACCAGGCGGAGCGATTCCGGATCGAGCCGGAGCGAATGGCGTTCCTGGTAGATTGTCTTAACCCGCTCGAATAGCTTGGGGTTGAGGAAGATGGCGTCCTGGTGCGCAGCCAGCTTGGGGGCCTCAATAGCCTGCACCTTCTGCAACATGGGATCGGTATTCGCGGCGGTGACGCCGTTGAAGACCGCCGTTGCGCGGTTGAACAACTGGCCGCTTTTCTCCAAGGCCACCAGAGTGTTCTCGAAGGTCGGCGTCGAGGGATTGTCGGCGATCGCCTCCACCTCCTTGAGCTGTTGCGCCATGCCCGCTTCGATCGCCGGCTGGTAATCAGCATCCTTGATCTTGTCAAAAGGAGGCGCATGAAAAGGCAGTGTGCTGGGCGCATAAAACGGATTGCCAGGGCCGAAGGCCGCCTCGGCAGCCACAGCCGGCGCGGCATTGGAGCCGAGCGCAATGGCGCCGGCGGCGACGAGAGTAGGAATTTGCGACAAAATGATCTTCCTCCTGCATTTCTGAATGGTATTCATTGCTGGGAGCGAGTTTCTTCGCATAGCTGATTGTAGGAGATGGAGCGGGTTTGGCGCCGCCCATAAATACAACAACAGACAGATTGCGAGACATCTAACGATCTATGGCACTCGATCCCAAGTTACTGCGGAAGCCGTTCCGCAAAGCTTGAAAACTCGATCGGCTTTAGCCGCTGACGGAACTGATTTTGCACCCTCTTCGACTTTTTTCCCTAGCCTGCTTCTGCCCTGCTTTTCTTCAGGTTGATTTCCGGCTTGAGCAAAGCCGGCTGTGTTGAGCTTCATACCTTTTCGGCCAGATAAAGCAGCCGCAGCAAACGCCGCTCTTGGGTTAGTTGCCGGACCGCGCTCAAAAAACGCTGCAATCCGGCAAAGCCTGCCTCTCCTTCTTTGGCGGTAAGTGCGCTCCGGTTCTCCTCGCGAGCCAGATGCCACTGTGCCGCAATACCAGCCGCGTTCCCGGTGGTATCGCGGACTTCGAGGAGTGACAGCCCGCTTTGCCGTAAAAGGCGCTCATTCTCCCCAGGCGGAGTGTACACGTAATATCCCACCGAGCTGCGCGCGGCGATCTCCTCATGCGAGATCATTCCGCCGACGACCAAGGCGTCGCTGAAGAGCAACCTTCCGCCCGGCCGGAGTATGCGAGAAATCTCCGCGAACAGACAAGGCCTGTCTGGGATGTGGCAAACCGCGTCGTTCGAAAACACAGCGTCACAGGTTGCGCTTTCCAGGAGCAGGGGCTGCGAAGCGTCGCGGAGTCAAACCGGACCCGCGCACTCAGATTTCGGCTAAATGCCAATTCGTTTGCCTTCCACACTCCCTGCTGATTGATGTCGAAGCCCACCAGCCTGCAGCCGGTCTTCTCAGCCAGATGTAGGGCATAGGCTCCGGAGCCGCAACCGATTTCGACCACAAAGCAGCCCGGAGTCAGGTGCAGCAGATGTGGGATCTCGTTCGATTCCGCAGTGTTGACCCAACTGGTCTGGCCAAAGTCTTCGCCATATGTCGCGATGCGAACTTTGCGATAAACATCCAGGTCGTAGTTGGCGTAAGAGCTGTCATAGAGGTCTGCCTTTTCTCGCACAAAGTGCCTCCCGTCTTCGCGTGTGGATGGCCGTTTTCGTCTTGTCTAAAACTCTACCAGGGCAGCCTCATTGATACGTGCTGCGGCTTAGCGGTCGCGGAAAATAATGAAGTTAGAGGAGGATCGGGTGGTGAAGGAGTTGCGAAAGGGACGACGCGAAAATAGCCCAGCACGTCAGTACTGGGTTACCGGGGAACCAGACACCAGTCCCGCAGGGGCGACTGAAATAAGCTTTTGCATTTTTCAACCAATCTTGGGTGTCCCAGGTCCGGATTCTCGGACGTGGGATTCAGCAAAACTCGGCCGACAGTGTCGTCATCACTCAAGAGCGACAACGCTGTTGGTCGATCTCCATGGAATCCCAGGTCCGAGAATCGGGACCTGGGGCACCCGGTATTGGCGGAAGGATTTGGATCCCAGGTTCGAGAGTCTGGACGCCCAGATTTTTCTCGTAATTTGTGAATACCTGTAGGGGGTATGGGCATCCTATAGAATGTATCGAGAGGGAAATCAATGGAAGACACGCTTACGTTATCAATTGAAGGAATGCATTGCCAAGCTTGTGTCCGCAGGGTTACCAACACACTCCAGGGAGTCTCCGGAGTCGAACTGAAATCGGTGGCCGTAGGTTCGGCCGAGGTTGCTTTCAACCCGGATAAGACGACGCCGGAAGAGATCGCGGCCGCCGTAAACGGCATTGGTTTTCAAGCGCATATCGCAAAGTAATCCGGATGGACCCGCTATGTTGAATGCTTTGGAAAAAGAGAAGGAGACCGCACAAGCCGCGGCTAAGAATGGGCTAGCGCCGGAACGGGTGACCATTCCCGTCACCGGTATGACCTGCGCCGCGTGCCAATCTTTTGTTCAGCGGACGCTGGCAAGCCAAGCCGGCGTACAGGATGCCTCAGTCAACCTCATGCTGCACAACGCGACGGTAACCTTCGATCCGAAGCTGACTTCCACATCAGCGCTGGTGGAGAGCATCCGCCGCACCGGCTATGGCGCAGCCCCGCCGGCGCTGGATCAATCGGTGCTTGAAGAGCAGGAGAAGCACGATGAGGAGCAGCTGCGCGAATACAGGCCATTGCGTTTGAAAGCTATCGTGAGCATGATCGCCGGGCTCTTCGCCATGGTGTTATCCATGCCGCTCATGAGCATGCCCGGTACCGGCGGAATGGAGCGGATGAAAGACCCGCTCATGAGCTGGAACCTGCGCGTGCTCGATCCCGTTCTGCGCAAAGCTCTGCCCTGGATGTATGTGGTGAGCGGCAACGCGATCCGCTGGTTTCTCTTTGCCCTTGCGATGTTCATCGCTGGATGGGCCGGGCGCCGCTTTTACACCAAGGCCTGGTCGGCCCTTCTGCATAAGACGGCGGACATGAACACGCTGGTCGCCTTGGGCACAGGTGCGGCGTTTCTATACTCTGCCGCGAGCACCGTGGCCCCCGGGTTTTTTCTGGCCCATGGCATTGCTCCCGATGTCTATTTCGAAGCGGGCATGCTGATCATCGGATTGGTGCTGGTGGGCAACACCCTGGAGAGCCGGGCCAAGGGACAGACAGCGGCCGCACTGCGTAAGCTGGTGCACCTGCAGCCACAAACAGCGACGGTCTTGAAAAATGGCGAGGAGAGCGAGGTCCCTCTGGAGTCGATCGAGGAAGGCGACCTCATACTGGTGCGCCCGGGCGAGCGTATCCCGACCGATGGTGAGGTGATCTCGGGCAAGAGTAGCGTCGATGAATCCATGCTTACCGGAGAGTCGTTGCCGGTCGAGAAGACGGCGCGCGACCGGGTGATAGGGGGAACGCTCAACCGGAATGGATCGTTCCAATACCGGGCAACCACCCTTGGAGCCGGAAGCACACTGGCGCAAATTGTGCGCCTGCTGCGTGATGCCCAGGGAACCCGCGCTCCAATTCAGCGAATTGCCGATCGGATAAGCGCGATCTTTGTGCCCACCGTACTGGGAATCGCCATCCTCACTTTTGCCGTCTGGAGAATCTTCGGGCAGCATGCGGGAATCATGCAAGCGTTTGCGGCCGCGGTGACAGTCCTGGTGATCGCCTGTCCGTGCGCAATGGGCTTAGCCGTTCCCACGGCTGTGATGGTAGCGACCGGGCGGGGAGCCTCCTTCGGCATTCTGATTAAGGGAGGCGAAGCTTTGCAACGCCTGGAGAAGATCGATACCGTCGTACTCGACAAAACCGGCACGATTACCGCCGGCCGTCCTGAAGTCGCCGATGTTCTGCTGGCTGAGCAAGAGAGCGGCGATGGGCAGAGCTCGCGGCGCTGAAGAGGAACTGATTCGCCTTGCCGCCTCACTCGAGCGCGCCAGCGAACATCCCCTTGCTGAGGCTGTCGTCCGCTATGCGCGAGAGCGCGGGCTGAGCCTTCCGCAGCCGGAGGAGTTCCAATCGCTGACCGGCCTCGGCGTCCTAGGGGTCGTCGATGGGAATACGACGCTGATCGGCAACCTCACATTGATGCAAAAGTACAGTATTACCGGGGAAGGTTTGCAGGCAGCCGCCGGGCGCTTCGCCGAGCAAGGCAAGACGCCCCTCTGGGTTGCGATTAACGGTCAGCTCGCCGGCATCATTACGGTCGAAGATCCAATCAAGCCCGGCTCCGCCGAGGCCATTCGGCGAATGCACGCTGAGGGACTTCGCGTGGTGATGTTGACGGGTGACAATGAGCGCACGGCGAATGCCATTGCCCGCACGGTCGGTGTCGATGAAGCGATTGCCGGCGTGCTTCCGGCGGGCAAGGTGGATGCCGTCGCGCGTCTGCAGGCAGAGCACCGGGTGGTTGCCATGGTTGGCGATGGAGTCAACGACGCTCCCGCGTTGGCCAGGGCCGATGTTGGCCTGACCATGGCCAATGGAGCGGATATCGCGATGGAGGCCGGAGATGTGACGCTCATGCGCAGCGAGCTAAGCGGGGTCGCCATGGCCATTGCGCTCTCACGCGGCACGATGCGGGTAATGCGCCAGAACCTGTTCTGGGCTTTCCTCTATAACGTAATCGGCATTCCGTTGGCGGCCGGCGCACTGTATCCGGTCTTTGGCTTGCTGCTCAGTCCAGTGCTGGCAAGCGCCGCCATGGCGCTCAGCTCTTTCAGCGTAGTGACCAACAGCCTGCGCCTGCGGCGGCTGAAGCTTGTATGAAGAACTGCGGACAGGTTATTTCACAGAAGGGTTCGCCATGATCACGAAAAGAACGGCTGCAAGAGATATTTCCGCCGATCCCGTCTCATGCGGGATCGGCTCACCCGAACGCAAGGCGATCGAAGTAGACGCCGAAATCAAAAGCTCCAACCTGCGCCGCCTCAGCCGTATTGAAGGCCAGATTCGCGGGCTCGAACGTATGGTCGAGGAGGACCGCTACTGTGCCGACATTCTCACTCAGATTTCGTCGGTGCAGGAGGCGCTCCGGGCCGTCGCCCGGGCCCTCATGCGCAATCATCTCGCACATTGCGCCAGTCACGCGATTCGTAACGGATCGGACAAAGAGAGGCAAGCGATGTACGACGAATTGCTGGAAATAATTTATAAGAACGCCCGCTAGGCCTGGTTAGAAATGGAGGCATCTTTCTCTTGGAGGAGCGTGGAAGGATGAGCATCTCCCGGCGAGCAGGATTGCGGGTAGTTCTCATATTGGCTGTAGTGGCGTTGGTTTGGGCGCGCTTCCCTTCTCTGCGGCACGTGGGAAAGCCGCCGGCCAAGCGGATTCCGGATCTGGCGGCGACCAGTCCCCTGAACCAACCTGGTGGCGGCCCGGCTCCCGCGGAAGCATATGAGGTCTACTCTGCTCTGTACCAGGCGCATATGAACGAGCCTCTCGCCTTCGCAGGGAATTCGCAGACGGATATTCCCCAGGTCGGCAGGAGTTGTCTTAAACCGACGACCCCGGATGAAGAAGAAATGGCGGATGCCTTTGCCGCCGCCAACCGGCAGAGTCATCCCTGGGAAGCAAAATTCTCGATCGCACAGGGCTACCGGCTCTTGTCTCCCAGCCAGGCTGCCCAAGCGCTCAGCTGCCTGGCTACCCACATGCATGACGCCGGTCCATGCGCCAGCTACAAGCAACTCATGCATGTGCGGACATTGGGAGTGCCTGGATTCAACCGCGCGCATACGCGTGCATTGGTATCCGTAATCAAGAGCTGCGGCGGCTTTTGCGGAAGCGGCGGAATCTTCGAAGTGGAGAAAGCGGGCAGCACGTGGCGACGCGCTGCCGCGAGCGATTTCATTCGCAATTGCAGCTGGATGTACTAGAGACCGGGCAGAGTCCATTTATACTTTGTTGCTGTTGAGATGGACGACCACCACCCGGGAGATATTCTATGTTGACCCTACGCCGGCTGCCGCTGCTTTTGCTTTTGGCGTTCTTATCCTCGAATGCCCGCGCCCAAAAACTATCCAACATGCCGGTGCGGGTCGCGTCGCCCGATAACCAGATTGTTTTCACTTTGAGTCGCGAAGCTTTGCCCGGCGGCCCCGAGCACCTGGGGCTATTCGGTAACCTACCGCGGCCAGTCCCTAATCAACTATTCCCGGCTTGGCTTTGAAATTCAGGATCAGCCGCAGCTCGGGCCGCAACTCGACGAAATTAGAGTTACGCGGGGTGCGGCGGACGACACTTATGTCCCCCCGCCGGGTAAATCAAGCACCGCGCGGAACCACTACAATAGCGCCCGCATAGACTTTCAGGAGAACTCTGGCCTGGGGCGCAAACTCTCTCTCGAAGTACGTGTCTTCAACGACGGCGCCGCCTTTCGCTTTATCTTCCCGAGTCAAGAAGTACTCAAGAGTTTCGCGATCGCCCGGGAACTCACCCAATTCAACTACTCTGAGGACGCGACCACCTATCCGCTGGTCCTGGATGGCTTCCAAACCCCGTACGAAGACGAATACCAGCAACGGCTGGTCAGCGGTCTGCACCCGGAATGGCTGATCGGTTTACCGCTGTTGGCGGAGCTGCCGGGCAAGGGCTGGCTGGCAATCACGGAAGCAAACATCGACAATTACGCGGGCATGTACCTGCAGCACATCAACGGGCGCTCGTTCACCCTGGCGGCGACCCTGGCTCCCCGGGTAGACCGTCCGGATGTCTCGGTCGAGGCCAGCGCTCCCATGTCAACTCCCTGGCGTGTCCTGATGATTGCCGATCAGCCGGGACGCCTGATCGAATCGAATATCGTGCTCAACTTGAGTGAACCTTCCAAGCTCGCCGATACTTCCTGGATAAAGCCAGGCAAAGCGGCGTGGGACTGGTGGTCGGGTGATGCGGCGGACGATGTCAGCTTTAAGCCGGGAATGAACACGGCGACGATAAAGCACTATATCGACTTCGCTTCGCAATCCGGCTTTCCCTACATGCTCATCGACGCCGGGTGGGCGCTCAAGGGGAAAGAGGGCCGGGTTGACGATATCACCCAAGTCTCACCCAATCTCGATATGCCTGACCTTTTGCGCTATGCGAAGCAGCGCAACGTGCGAATCTGGTTGTGGGCGCATTGGACCTCAGTCGATCGATACATGGATCAGGCCTTCCCTCTCTTTGAAAAGTGGGGCATCGCCGGGGTAAAAATCGACTTTATGAATCGCGACGACCAATGGATGGTCGACTTCTACCGCAGAGTATTAGAAAAAGCGGCCGAGCATCACCTGATGATCGACTTCCACGGCGCATATAAGCCGGATGGCATTCGCCGGACCTATCCCAACCTGATAACCCGCGAGGCCGTAATGGGAATGGAATACTCGAAGTGGAGCGCGAGAACGAATCCCGTACATAATACGACGCTGCCCTTCACTCGAATGCTCGCCGGGCCAATGGATTACACTCCGGGTGGATTTCGCAACCGTAACCGCGACCAGTTTACGCCGCGCATGTTCAAGCCGATGGTGCTGGGCACCCGCGCCCACGACCTGGCTCTCTTTGTTGTCTTCGAAAGCCCCTTCGAGATGGTCGCCGACGACCCTGAGGCCTACAAAGGTCAAAGGGATTTTGATTTCATTCGCAAGGTTCCGCCGGTATGGGATGAAACCCGCGTGCTCGATGGCAGGCCGATGGAATTTATCTCGATTGCCAGAAGACTCGGCCACGATTGGTTCGTAGGCAGCATTACTAACTGGGACCGGCGCGACCTGGACATCCCGCTGAACTTTCTCGGTGATGGCGCCTATGTTGCCGAGATCTATGCAGATGCTCCCGATGTAGCCAAAGACGCCACGCACACCAGCTTCGAAAAGCGGCCGGTGAACCGGAGCACGGTATTGAAGGTTCAACTCGGCTCAGGAGGCGGGAATGCCATCTGGATTCATCCTGCAGGCGAAACAGCGAAATGACTCCTTCGGTCTTTGCAGCCAATGACAGACCAGAAAAGCAATGACCAGAAGCAGATTCCCTTCGGGAATGACAGAAAGAAAGGCAAAAGCAATGTCCTCTGTATTGGCCTTTGCCTTTCTTTCTGTCATTCCCGAAGGGAATCTGCTTTTCCTCCATTCATGCAACTGACGCAGAGAGCCTGCGCTGCTAGGCATTCTTCCTATCCTTCAACACCGCTGCGCTTTGGTCTTCCTTTGTATCCAGCCACGCTGCATCCTGTTCTGAATCGCCAAAGCGCTTCATGCCCGCCTTCAAAATTTCCTCGTCCGCCACTTTAGCCAGCGGCGTGTAGCGCGGGTGATGCGACTCCCGGTAAGGATCGTTACGGGCGGCGTTGTAGCAACATATCATCGACCAGCGAGGATGCTCGGAGCGGTTCTGATCGGAGCGGTGCAGCAGATTGGCATGGAAGAACAATGTGTCCCCAGGCTCCATCTCGAGGTAGACCAGTTCGAGCCGCTTGAGAACTTCACTGACCCGGCCTATATCCGCCCCTGCCTGCTCGCCGGTAAGAACATGGTCGATGCGGCCCAGCTCATGCGATCCTTTGATGACTTGCAAACAGCCGTTCTCTTTCGTGGCGCGATCCACGGCAATGTAAGCGCTGGTGAGCAGAGGAAACAAAACCCCATTCTGATACCAATATCCGTAATCCTGGTGCCAGGCCCATGCCCCGCCAACCTTTGCATCTTTCATGATCATCTTGGAGTGATAGTGATATACCTCGCCTCCAAGAATTTTTTCCGCGGAGTTCACTATGGATTCGCTGCGCGCCACCATTCCGTAGATAGTGTCAGTAGGGTGATTCCACAGCGACAGCCGGACCGTGCCCCCTTCCCCGTCCGCCTTTCCATATGCATGCTGGTCTAAGGTGCGATCCTGGCGAGCCGCCTTCCCTAACAATTCGATTTCATCCTGGTTCAGCATGCCTCGGACAAGCACATACCCATCCATTTGATACATTTGGACATCGCCGCTATTGATTGCTCCCTTTGCCATAGATTCCTCCTATTGCATCATTTAGCTTCACCTGTTAGATCCCAGGGCCTGAGCAATAGCGCGCTCGGCTAAAGGCGTCATCACCGCGTAGCCCTTCTCCGTAGGATGAACCCCATCGAAGGAGAAGCCGGGAAGCATCGCCCCCTTTGCATCCGTCATTGAGCTGTAGTAGTCGAGATAGACGTATCCGTTGCTGGAGCAGAAATTGCGCAGCCAGCTATTCAAGGCGCGAATCTTCTCCACCGGCTCGACGCCCGGTTTCCAGGGATAAGCATACGCCGGAGTAATAGAGGCCAGCACCACTTTAATTCCGCTCTGCCTCGCGATATCCGCCATCGAAGTGAAGTTATCCTCAATCATCTGCTCCGTGGAAGGACCGGTATTTCCGGCAATGTCATTGGTGCCGGCAAGAATGACCACGGCCGCGGGATGAAGGCGCACCACATCCTGTTGGAAGCGCACCAGCATCTGGGGGGTAGTTTGCCCGCTGATTCCCCGATTCACATAGGGCTTGGCGGGAAAGAACGATCCCGTTCCGGGACGCCGGCCCCAACCATCCGTGATTGAGTCGCCGAAGAAAACCACTCGCTGCTCGCCAGGAGCGACGGGCGGGAGCGCCAGATTTTCTGCGCGATATCTATTCAGATCCGGCCAATCGGCTAACTGCGCCTCCATTTTCTGCACCTGCTGAGCGTTGGGCGTCTGGGCGGCCAGAGCCGGTCCGCTTGCCGGTTGCCGAGCTGCTGCCGAGCCGGTGGCTTGCGCCCGCGAATTTGCCGCGCACAGCAAAGCGGCACATATCCAGATCGTCCATACCATTGCATTTTGTCTCTTCCACATATCCAAGACCCTTTGCTTGCATTCCCACACCTATCGCTGAGATAGGGTTACTCATCTACATGATACTGACCAGGGCCTAATGACCAGGCGGCGAAGCGGTCCGCCTGGCGGCGCGCCATCCAATCGCAGATTGCCCCCAGATCGGCGACGGGCTTTTGGGTAAACGGCAGCGTCTGAAGATAGGGCGGGGGTCCGAATTCAGGAGTAAGGGTGGTTGCGCCCATGCCTTTCGTTTGCTGCGCCGACCAGATCATCTCCCACCAGTGCTCGTGTGTCTCCAGGTGCATGCGCCATTCCGGAGCGCGAGGGTCAGTCACCTGCGGACCCTGCTCGTAACCCACCCGCGCGTGCAGATGATGGCAATTCCGCGCCACGCGCAGGAAGATAGAACTGGCATCCGCAAGCAGCCGTTCGGCCACGCATACCCAGTGGCTGAAGTCGGCTGTGAGCTTTACATCCGGAATGCTTTGCAACAAACGATAAGTATTCCAGGGATTGCCAAAGTAGCGGGAACGATGTGTTTCGTGGCTCAGCACCACTCCCAATTGCGCTTCCATGCTGGCTGCGGCGCCGTAGAAGTCCTCGGCCTGGTTTAGAGTCCAAGCGTCGGAGCCGGATTGCGCATTGAAGAAAAGCGGCTGGCCATCCAGGCACTCTTCAATCTGTTCGCGCAGCGTGCGCAGGTGGGTGTCAACTTCATCGCCTCGCGCTCCCATATTGCTGAAGATCTGCGGCACCCAAGCCAAGGACTCATCCCGCAAGACGCGCCGCAACTCCCGAGCATCGGGCACCATACGCGGCGAGCACTCAAGCGCCTGATAGCCTATGTTGCGCCACCGCGCGAGATGCGGTCCAAAACCTTTGCTAAGATCGACGCCCCACAGATGGCGCACCAGGAGCAGGTTCATTGTGTTCAAGCACTTTTGCGGGCTTGCTTGATCAGGCGAAGCGCCGCCCCTTCGCCCTTGCAGGCGAGGAGTTCATAGGGTTTCCCTTCCAACTTGTGATAGTTCACGAAAAACGTCTCCAGCTCGCGCACGAAATGCTTAGGCAGATCCTTCACTCGGCGGATGTTCGAGTACCTATAGTTAGCTTCGGCGACGGCCAGAAGGCGGTCGTTGCGGATCTTCTTGCCGTCATCGATTTGCTGGCCTTCAATCACGCCAATGAGCCGCGCTTTGAGCAGACAGCCGGGAAACGCGGGCTCATCCATGAGCACGAGAACGTCGATCGGGTCGCCGTCACCGGCGATGGTACGAGGCAAAAAGCCGAAGTCATAGGGAAAAGCCATTCCCGCAGGCAAAACCTTCTTGAGAGCGAATATCTCCTGATCGGGATCAAAGGCATATTTGTTGTGGCTGCCCTTTGGGGTTTCAATAATGACCTGCAGCATCCCATCCTTCTTGTCAATGGGTTCAAGCTGGGTCGGATCGGCTAACTTCTTGCGCGATTGCTTGCTCTTGTTGGCCAACGTGCTCTCCGTATGCGAATCAAAGTACACCAATTGGGGAATAACGTCATCTTAAAAAGCCTCTTCTGAGCCTCAGCTGCCGCCAGGTTGCGTTTCAACGGGCGCCGGACTTGGAGAGAGCTGCTGCATTCCCAGGACCCCCCACAGGTTGCAGAGCCGGCAGTCTTTGATCCACCGGGGGCAGCGGCGGAAAAGGCTCATGTGGTTCAGCCTGGTACCAGTACGCGACAGAATAATAGTTGTCCGAGCGGGCGTTGGCATGTCCGTGCTCGATGGTTGCTTTGAAGGAGGTGGTAAATGGAATGGGAGAATCAAGATGAAAACGGTAGACGCTCGCTCTCGCTCCAGCCAACTCATCCCCTAGCACCGGCGCTCCATAAAGCGGATACGAAAACGGCTTGCCGCCAAAGTCCCATGCTCCTAGAAAGTAGTCTTCCGATCCCGTTCCGGCAATGGATGGCATCTTGGCGCCATCGATAAAGAACATATCGTCGCCTTCCCCCCACCACATGTCCTGATTTTGCAAAACAGACATGGTTACTCCTACATATTGGCCATGACCCTTTGCTTCCATCCAAACATAGTTATCTTCACCGCTCAGGTTGGTCTTGTTATTCACCAGCGGGGCTCCGTTTGTCTTCCAGTCGTTGGTCCAGCCATGGTTTGGCTGCGCTTGGCGGTATTCCGCATGAAAATATAGAGTATCGGATGCCAGCGGATGAGAGTAAGTGCGGTAATCGATATTGTAGTAGAGGGCTCTAATAGGCTGCTCTCCTTCATTGGTTATTGTAATTCGCGCGTGGCGCCTGAAAGGCATGGGAAAAAAACTGTTTAAGGCCTTCACGCTTCCCACGGAGAGCATCTCCGAATACCAGTTATAGTAAATGCCCAGACCCAATCCAAAAAAGTCGCCGATGGGTGTCTCCACGCTAGGCGTCGCTTCCCCGTCCCAATACATGCGCAAGACGATGCGCTTGAGGTGGTAGGCTTCGTTATCGGCGATGGTGAACCAGATGTGCGAAATCATCCCGGGTCCGTCGGCATCCAAGACGGCAAGCGTTGACCCCGGCGCCACGGTACGAGCGTCGGCATTGGCGCCGGTTGGATCGGAGGCTCGAGGCTCGGTGCAGCGTGTAAGTCTGTTGGCGGGTAAGGTCAGGCTGCCAATTCAGGCCCTGCGCACACGCTGCCAATACAGAACCGGCAGCCAGAAGAAGGAGGGTCGCAAGCCGCATCATACTTATTTCCTCATTCGTGAAGGGAATCATTTTCAGTCAATGCCAAAGCGGTGCTGCATCTGTTCTAGAGATATCCCCGTGGTCTCAGGGTAGTAAAACAGAACCAGAAAAAAGTCGACTACCATCATCGCGCAAAAAAATATAAATGGATATGCGCCGGAGGATTTTGCCATGATGGGAAATATCAGCGAGATGATGGCATTGGTCACCCAGTGGGAAGAACTTCCCAGGCTTTGCCCTTTGGATCGCACACGGTTTGGAAATACTTCGCTGATGTAGACCCAGACGACCGCGCCCTGCGATATGGCAAAGAATGCGATGTAAAGCATCAGCAGCCAGACAAGCCAGCTCAGATGGCTTCTGGTGAGAAAGAGAACCGAGATCATCGCCAGGCAGATGGCGAGACCCACCGTCCCAACCAGAAGCAGCTTTTTGCGCCCGAACTTGTCGATGACAGACATCGCAATCAGAGTAGCGACGAGATTTGTCGCTCCAACCGCGACCGCCTGCAAATCTCCGGAGACTTTTGTCGCGCCGGCCAGAGCGAAGATGTCATTCAGGTAATAAAGGATGGCATTGATCCCGGAAAGCTGGCAGAACATGCCAACGGTGATGGCTAGGAAGATCGGCTTCCGGTATTGCCGGGAGAACAACGGATCGCTGGACTCGGACCGCTCCAGATGAACTGAAGCAACAATTTCGTCGACCTCTTCCTGCGGCTGCGGAATACCGGTGAGACGAAGCACGCCGAGCGCTTCTCCCAGCTTCGACTGTGTGACCAGCCATCGCGGGCTGCGCGGGATAAAGAATAATGTGATAAGAAAAAGCGCCGCGGGAACCGCGGAGACGCCAAACATCCAGCGCCATTCACCGGCGCCAAAATGCATCCTTCCGATCAGAAAATTGGACAGGTAGGCGAGCAGAATACCGACGACTACGTTGACCTGAAAAAATCCTACTAGCCGGCCACGCCACTCGGGAGGCGCGATTTCGGCGATGTACATGGGCCCTAAGACGGACGATCCGCCAATCGCCAGACCGCCTATCAGACGAAAAAAGATGAGCGACGGCCAGTTCCAGGCAAGTGCGCAGCCCACTGCAGAAACGACGTACAAAACAGCCATGACGCGGAGGCTGTCGCGGCGTCCGAACCGTTGTCCGGGAATGCCGGCGGTTATGGCGCCGGCGACGGTGCCAATCAATGCGCTGGCGACCGTGATGCCCAGCATTGCAGGGGAAAGATGATATTTGAGCGACAAAGCGTTAGTAGTGCCGGAAATAACGGCAGTGTCAAATCCAAAGAGCAGGCCTCCGAGCGCGCCGACGATCGTGCTCTTGGCTACATGGGAGTTAATGGTCATCGAATCTCCAAAAAAAGTCGCGTGCCGGGTGCGATTCTACGTGAATGTAATTCGGCGCGCACGGCTTGGCATCAAAATGCCTGCAGTTTTTGAAACCCCTACTTTCAACAAATCTTGGGTGCCCCATATCTGACGCGTTCTTTGCGACAGATGTGGGATTCCACAAATCTCGGGGGAACAGTTAGAAAAACGACGGGGCTAGCTGCGCCAGCCTGTGGCACGCAGCACTGCGCCAGAAATCAAGGACCTCTAGCTTCGTGTATGCAGGCTCAGCGATCGACATTCAGATCGAAGTCGCCGCTGGAAAATAAGACATGCAGTGTTTGGCTACCAGAATCCATCCGCCAGCCCGTCTGGCGGCTGCCGCTCTCTGCCGGATTGATTTCACCGAGAGGCTGACCGGCCAAAGCCACTCTACGCGGCGTTCGGGTTGCCGGTAGGACCACCTCATAGCGCCGGACCATGGGAGAATGCTCTACGCGCACTTCTATCCGCGAAAGATTTTCGCTGGCCTGCGCTCTCGTACCATCGTAGAGCGTGAAACTATCCCGGGCAGTAGCTGAAGCCGGAAAGATCCTCCAGGTGAGATCGCTGGTAAGAGTCCGGTACTTACCGCCGGCCAAGTCATCGGCCAGAGTCTCGATCTCCGGGTTGATAAATGGAAGAATGCTGCCCGCACGGACAAAGATTGGGATGCGGTCGAGCGGCGCGGCAACTGTTATCTGCCGCCCTCCTTCGATGACCTCGTCCGTCCAGTAATCTGCCCATGAGCCTTGCGGCAGATAGAGAGAACGGTTCAGATGCCCTGCTCCAGCACCGGCGCGACGAGAAGTTTGTCGCCCAGCATATACTCTCCGCTGCTATCGTAGGTTTTTGGATCGTCAGGGTATTCGAGCATAGGATGGCGGATAATCGGCAGTCCAGTATTAGAGGCTTCATGAGCATAGGTATAGAAGTAAGGAAACAACGATATGTGCAGCCTGGCGTAACGCCGAAAGGTATCGATCGTCTGCGGGTTGTACCAAAGGTCCACCGCCCCCTTGGGTTTGTCCCACAGATGATTGCGCATGATGGGAGTGAGCGCTCCGAATTCCACCCAGCGGGTCCAAAGCTCCACGGAATGGCCATTGCCCGCGATATCCGGACCCCAGACGGAGAATCCAGACAGCCCGGCCGTGATGCCCGCGTTCACTACTGAAGGAAGCCCGTAATCCCGCGTCCAATTGGGATATTGATCGCCTCCCCAAACAACAGGGGTATAGGCTTGTGAGCCGGCGTAGCCGGAGCGGTCGAACTCGACGGCATCGGGCTTGGCCTGGTGCGTGATCTCATAGGTGATCTTATGATAGAAAAGCGGATTGAGATTCGCCATCGTGCTCCCGGTGACACCGGCTGCGAAGCGATCCGTATCGTTCACCCACTCGCCGAAGTCTTCCATCCAACCATCGAAGTTGTCATCCAGCAGGATCTCGCGAATCTTCCCCTGCCACCAGTCCACGTTTGCAGCGCTGGTGAAGTCGATGTTGCCGTCCGTGTAATGCTCAAAAGCGGGCCCAGTAGGCTTGCCCTGAGAGTTCAGCACGAAGAGGCCGGTTCGTAGGCCTTGTTCGAAAGAAGGATTTGGCAGGTTATAAGGATCGAGCACCGAGCGCAGGTAGGGATGAACGTATGTCAAAACTTTGAATCCCATGCCGTGAAGGCGATCGGTGAATTGCCGGGGTTGCGGATAGTAGCCGGTCCACCACAAAGGCCAACCCATGATGTCGCCCTTGTCCATGACGTCGAAGGTCCATATCGCGCTCGCCGGAATCCCATCCTGTCTCAACCTGCTCGCATCGTCGATCACGTTTTGCGGACTTTGATAGGAGCAAATCCAAACGCCAAAGGCCCAGGGAGGAGAAATGGGTGTGCGTCCCGTCAACGATGTGTAATCCTCGAGAATACGCTTTGGCTTGCCTGCAAAAAAGTAAGTATCGGCCGAAGGATCTTTGATCCGGATTGAGAACATCTGCTGATCGGCACGGCTCAGATCAAAGGAACTTGCCGCAGCGGTGTCCAGATAGATCCCAAGACCGCGCGGAGTAAAAAGAAACGGCGCTGGAAGATACGTCCAGTTATGACCTGGCTGGCCCATGAGATCTTGGGAAAGCACGACGGTCTTCAATCCATCGAGCTTGATTCGATCGAATCTCTCCCCCAATCCAAAAAATGGCCCTCCCCCGGCGAAGTTCAACGGCAAGCTACGAGCGCCGCCGTAGGCTCGAAACGATAGGCGAATGATTGTGGGCGAGATGATGGCTATCTCCAGCTCGGCAGGAGCGGCCGAGCCGGCGGCTTCAACCTGCATGCGCCAAATATTTCCCTGGCGTTCCATGTGTTGGACCTTGCCTAACCGTAGCGCGGCTGCATCGTCCGGCTCGGCATCTGAACCGGCTAATTGCCATGTAAGGCCTGTGTGCTTATTGGCGAGCGTCATTCCCCAGCGGCTTTTGGCGATCTCCAGCTGCCAAGCCCCGGTCTCCAGACGCAGCGCCGCCGGGGTTTCAGCCACTTTCAGGTGCACGGACTGCTGAGCGGTTGCGACGAGAGCATCGGCGGCCATGCGGCTGGGGCGTATCGGATCATGATGCAGCTCGTCGAGCATCGAAGTGTACTTCGAGCTGAAGGAAAATGGCTGCGTTTGGGCGGCGAGTTTAGCAGCAACAACCCATGAGAAGAGAACCAGACATGCGGCTGGCAATAAGATGGCGCGAGCAAGGGAGATTCGATCCGAATCTAAAGGAAGCTCTTCGCTAAATTCAACACTCTCGACTAATGCCGGCATTCGGAGCGCCTCTCCTTTCTATAATGGGATGATTTTTTCAGGCCTTACTGTATTCTCCTTCTCTTCGCCTATACTGATCTGATGACTCAGCGTTTCTTCTCAGAGCCAAACTCAACCGCCGCAGCCCTGCGCCGCGAATTGAGCCGGAGAAATATAGAACGCGCCAAAAGCTTTGAGCATGAGCTCACCTACGGGGAGGTTCCCAGCATTCTTTATCGCGAACAAGAGGGGGTGCATGGCAATTTTTTCCCTGCCTCCTACCGCGCCATTTGTTCGGCTCCAGATTGGGCGAAGCGGCTCAAGAAGACCTACAGCGGTGGACGCCGGATCGCTCGCTCATGGGAGCGGAGAAGATGCGAGCTGGATTGCGCCAACAGCTCGGACGCTTTGCTGATGAATGTGTTTTGTTATCCACGGCTGCTGCGCCGCACCCAGGTATGCTCCTTGCTCGGAATCCAGGCCGGCCTTCGGCCTGAATTCGGGTTCAAGCCCCGAATAGCATTTTTGAATGGCAGCGCCGACCAGACGGAGATCGACATGCGGCTGGGCCGCCTCCTGGTTGAGGCAAAGCTGACGGAAACAGGATTTCAAACCGCGCCGCTCGACCGCTTGATTCGATACCGCGACCTCGGCCAGGTCTTCAATATCGAAGAGCTGCCGATGGATGGTGATTCCGTACATTCCTACCAACTGATCCGCGGAGTGCTTGCAGCTTACCAATGGGAGTGCTCATTTCTCCTACTATGCGATCGCCGCCGCGGAGAGTTGCAGGAACACTGGTTTCAGATTCTGCGCGCAGTTCCCGATTGCAGTCTGCGAAGCCGGCTGGCTTTTCTCACCTGGCAGGAGTTGGCAAATACCCTTCCAGAAGCACTGCAGTTCTTTCTGGAAGATAAGTACGGCATCGGTTCAATCGAGCCAACACGGAACTTAGAAAACTATTAGGGCCGCCAAGCGCGGCCTGCGGAGCAGTGCGGCGCATCCGATAGAAACGAACTCACTTGGAGGCGCGCTGGTTATACCGGCGCGCGGCAAACCGCCCTACTACCGTAAGTAAGGTCATCTCCCTTTTGTCGACGGCGCCGCCTGGTCTGGGATCTTTATCCATTCCATGGCTAGGCGGGGGCAACATTAAATCGTTGACCAATGACATGAGCCTTGCCGTGCAGCCGGGTGCAGTCTGAGCCAATCGCGATGCAACCATCGCCTGCGGGGTGATTGCAATTTCCGTCGCACCAGAAAGAGTGGCGCGAACTATCTTCCGTGCGGCAGATTTGGCGCTGGCAGATATTAAAGGGAGACTGGCGCCCAGGCTGAACCAGCGATACTCCCGCTCCCGGTCGCCGGTAAACCGAGCTTGAATGTGGGATCCGGTCCTCATCAGGCCAGGACACACGGTAGTAACTCGGATACCCTTAGACCGCAGCTCGGCGTGCAGCCCCTGAGAAAACCCCACCAAGGCGAACTTACTGGCGGTATATGGCAGCAGGTGCGGGATCGCGAGCTTGCCTCCGATAGAGGCGATGTTGACGATATTGCCTTCTCCCCGCGCCAGCATCTGGGGAATGACCGCGAGCGCCGAATAGAGAGCGGAGTAATAGTTGCTCTCGATTGCATCGGTGAACGCGCTTACCGGCTGATCTTCAACCGGGCCTACGGTGATAATGCCCGCGCAGTTCACTAAAACATCCACTCTTCCAAAGCGTTCGATCGCAGCATGGATCATCCGGTCCGCCTGTGTCTCGTCGCGAAGGTCGCAAGGGACCAGGAGAACATCCGCTTGATTCCGCACCGCCTTTCGCGCTAATAACCGCCCTTGCGCCGCTTCTAATTCGCGCGCATCGCGAGCTGCCAGCACCAGACGCGCGCCCTCCTTGGCAAATTCTTCGGCCAACGCCAAGCCGAGGCCGCGGGACGAGCCGGTAATCACGACCACCTTGCCGGCGAAGCGTTCCACTCTCCCTTGGCGCTTAGGCGCAGCAATAGAGAGGTACCCGATTCCAGCTCCCAGCGCTACCAGGGGAACCTGGTCGCCAAGTCTCGTCACAATCTATGTCCTCTTTCTTGGATTAGGCCTTCTCTCTTCAGATGCCTATGGGAAGAGAAAAAGAGGCTTACCAACTAGTTATGGAAAAACAAGAATGTGAACAAAGCCGGCTTTGCTCGGCTCCGGAGACCCTGTCTTGGTTGCCGCTCTTCGGTAGCATGTATAACAGCTATATTCAGTCTTGCTACGACGACCTCTTGGTTGCACCAGAATGCGCAGCTCGAAGGAGAGGCAGTTGCCAGAGATTCTCGGTTTAGAGATAGCGGCGACGTCATATGCCGAAACCGTGGAACGGAGCCTTGCCTGGGCCCGCGGCCATGAGTCGCGCGCGCTTTTCTTCGCCAACGTCCACGTCGTGATGGAGGCGTTCGACGATCCCCTGTTCCGCGATAGCCTGAACCGGGCGGATATGGTGTGTCCGGACGGAATGCCGCTGGTGTGGGCGCTGCGTGCTCTTGGGGTGGGATCCGCATCGCGGGTCTATGGACCGGATACAACCGTGGCTATGCTGGCGGCAGCCGAAGAGGCGGATGTGCCGATCGGTTTTTACGGCGGCAGCCCTGCGGTCCTCGAAGGCCTCATTGCTCACGTGAACCGCCGCCATCCTCGCCTGCGCATCGTCTACCATTGCTCTCCGCCCTTTCGCAATCTCACTCCAGAAGAGGATGCAGAGGTCGTTGACAACATCGTGGCCTCGGACGCGCGCCTGCTCTTTGTGGGTTTAGGGTGTCCCAAACAGGAACGCTGGATTATGGAGCACTATGGCCGCATCCCGGCGGTAATGTTCGGCGTCGGCGCGGCCTTCGATTTCTTGGCCGGGACAAAGCCGCAGGCCCCGCGCTGGATGATGCGCGCCGGCATGGAATGGATCTTCCGTTTGGCCAGTGAGCCAAGACGGCTGGCCCACCGCTATCTAAAGCACAATCCCCGCTTCGTCGCCTATTTCCTGCGGCAACTGCTTACTTCCCGCTTGAGCTGAATCCCGGTCTAAGCCGCTCCTTCAGACTTTTCCAAGGCAACCGAGTTCACCTTCTTGCCGACCATAGTCAGCTTCTGGTCGGCCGCTTCCTCCTCCTTCAGTGTGGCGTCGAGCAATGGAACGATATCCGGGTGATCCAAAAGCCTCGCGAACTCACGAACGCTACCATACCCGGCTATTTCATAATGCTCCACCCGCTGGGCAGCAGTGATAAGACCCACGTCACGAAGATCTCCTTTTTCAACTTCGGAGACTATCTCACTGCCCTCGGCTAAGACGCCCTTCATGCCTTCGCAGGTTTTGCCGCTGCCCTTCTTGCCTAAAATCTCGAAGACTTTTTCCAGGCGCTGGACGTGGCCATTGGTTTCTTGAAGATGGGTCTGAAAGGCATCCCGCAGATCGGGCGAGGATGCCGCTTTGACAAGTTTTGGGAGAGCTTTGGTGATTTGCTTCTCCGCAGAATAGAGATCCTTCAGCTCATCGAGGAACAACTCTTGAAGACTGCCTGTGCTCATTGCTAACTCACTCCGGCGGAATCCCGCATTTCAACTGATGCGGAGAACAGGCCGCGTGTTGTGTCCCCAGGTCCCAGCCCGCCCACGGGAATGAAAATCGGGTTGAGGAAGGCTTGATCGGCAATCACACCTAACTTTGTCATCTCGACCGGGGCGCAGCGGAGTGGAGCCCTGGGAGGAAATCCGTTTGCCTATCAAGCTGACCCCGATTTTCATCTACTTAAGTGGACCGCAGGCTCATGAACGATTCGTTCGAAATGACAAATCTTATGGTAGGGCGCCAGATTAACCTTTGCCTGTCATGGAGTAGTGAACGGCTGGGGTGATCACCGGCAAACGCTGCTCATTCGATATTCTTCAGCGCCTCCCGACAACTCAACGCACTCAGGCGGATGCGGTTGACCCGCACATATTTCTTAATTTCAGCCCTGTCAGTCCGAGAATATTGACGCAGCGCCCAGCCTATCGCCTTTTGCAGGAAGAATTCCCGCGATCCAAGCGAGGGTTCGATGCAGGCGTACAGCAACTCCAGATCCGTTTCCGTCTTCAATCCGAGCTGGCATAGGATTGCGCTGCGCCGCTTCCACAGATTGTTCGACTTGCTCCAGGACAGCATTTTGCGTCGCATTGGCGCGGGATAATCTTTGAGGATCGGCCCGATACGGTGCGGTGCTATCTCGTCCACGTAGTCCCACCATGCGCCGGTGATAATCAGCTCTTCATACATCTTCATTGCAGATAACGTCTGAAAAAGCCGCGCGCGTCTGTCACCTGCCAGACACAAGGCCGCGTAACGCTCTTCGCGGAAACGCGCGTCGCGCCATAAATCCAGCACCTGCGCCTGCCAATGCAATGCCGTGGCAAACTGCACATCTGCAAACGTCACCTTGCATACCTGGCGTAACAATGGCAATGGCACGCCGTGATACGGCATTGCAGACTTCATGTACGCCTGCATCGCCAGGGCCTTGGCCGGGTCACCAACCTGCCGCAACGCTTTGCGCAACTGTGGCAGCAACAAGGGAATTCCCCGGATACAAGACTATCCTTTGCCGGTCATGTAGTAGTGGACCGCTGGGGTGATCACCAGCGAAAGCAGCATGGAGATCAGGATGCCGCCGATGACGGCAATCGCTAGCGGCTGCAGCATCTGCGATCCGGCGCCTAGGGCAAGAGCCAGCGGCAGCATACCGGCGACCGCGGCCACAGCGGTCATTACGATGGGACGCAGCCGTCTGCGGCCGGCCTGTATCATGGCGTCGCGCGGCGCCATGCCCGCTTCCCTGAACTTCACATCCGCGTCGAGCAGCAGGATGCCGTTTTTGGACACAATGCCCACCACCATGATGAGTCCCATGAAGGAGGAGATGTTGAAGTCAACCCCGGTAATCAGCAGCGCAAGAAAGACGCCGGAGGTGGACAGGACGGCGGAAGCCAGGATGGAGACAGGAGCGGCGAAGGTTCTGAACTCGAAGAGCAACACCAGAAAGACCAGCATCAGCCCGGTGAAGAGGACCATCAGGAGATCGTGGAAAGACTGCTGCTGGGTGGCGTAGGTGCCGCCGTAGACCACGCGGATCTGCGGAGGCAAGTTGACCGAAGCCACAGCTTTTTTGACGCCCACGATGGCTTGCCCAAGGCTTGTCCCCTGGAGACGGGCGGAGACTTCCACCAGCCGTTGCAGATTCTCCCGGAGAATCTCCGTCTGGCCGGGCAGGTTCTCGATTGTGGCCAGCGAGCCTAGCGTGGCCGTCGTCCCGGTTGAGCTGACCAACACGGTGTTGTTCATGGCGTCCGGAGAAGCGCGATTCTGCTCCGGGAAGCGGACGCGTATGTTATAGGCGCGGTTGTTCACCACCAGCGGAGCCAACGTGGTCTCGCCCTGCAGCAAGGCGTTGGCGTCGGTCGCAACCTCGTCGGGGGTGAAGCCGCTGGTTGCTGTAATCGATGGATGAACGTGATAGATGGTTTCCGGACTGCTAATGGTGTCGTCTATGCCGTTCAACACGCCTACGATGCCGGGCACGCTGGAAATTTTATCGGCCACGATGGGCGCCCAGTGGCGCAGCAGAGTTGGATCTTCGCTGAACATCTGGATGACCACCGGCTGCGGCGCGTTGGTCAAATCCCCGATCATGTCTTCCAGCGTCTGATGGAGATCGATGTCCAATTGCGGTTCCTGCTGCGCCACCTTGGCCTGCACCTCGTCCATGATGGCCTGGATGTCCCGGCTTCGCTTGTTGGTCAGGTTGACGGAGATGTCTCCGGTATTGGCTTCGGTCACCGCGGCGAGACCCAGTTGCAGGCCGGTGCGGCGGGAGGTGGCCGTGACCTCCGGGATGGAGTGAATGATCTCGACCACATGGTCCACCACGCGATTTGTCTCAGCGAGCGAACTACCCGGAGGCATAATGTAATCGACGGTGAAGTCGCCTTCATCCATCTGCGGCAAGAGGTCCGATCCGAGGGAGCTGTAGCACGCGTAAGATACGACGACCAACAACAAGGCGAACCCGGCCATCCACCACGGGCGGTCAAGCACGAATTTCAACAAGCGCTCATAAGTTTCGATAACACGCTTCATGAATCCGCCGACGGTGGCCTCTTCCGCCTCCATCAGCCGCCGGGCTTCATCTTCCGCCGAGGCGAACTCGTCAATGCGGTCTTCGGGCTTGAACGTGTCCTCGCGCCGGACAAAGTACTGGCTGAGAGTCGGTGTCCAGGTTAAGGCCAGGGCCAGCGAACTGAGGAGCGCCGCGCTCATGGTCACGGCCAGCGCGCGGAAAAAGGTTCCGGTCACCCCTGTGATAAGGATCAGCGGCAGGAAAATCACTACCGGAGTAGCGGTCGAGCCGACCAGCGGAACCTTGAGTTCGCTCAGGGCGCTTTGCACCGCCTGCAGCCTCGCTTGGCCGGCGTCGCGGTGAATGACGATGTTCTCCACCACCACGATGGCATCGTCAATCACCAGTCCCACCGCCGCGGCCAAGCCGCCCAGAGTCATCAGGTTAAATGTCTGCCCGAGCAGCTTCAACACCAGGAAGGTGATGGTGATGGTCACCGGGATTACCAGTCCGGCAACCAGGGAGCTTCCCCAATCGCGCAGAAAAAGCACCAGCACGATGCTGGCGAGAATAATGCCGATAACGATGGCGTCGCGGACGCTGGCGATCGCCTCTTTTACCAGCTCCGCCTGGTCGTAATAAACCGAGAACTGAATGCCGGGGGGCAAAGTTTTCTTGATTTGC
This sequence comes from uncultured Acidobacteriaceae bacterium, assembly GCA_963705665.1. Lineage (GTDB taxonomy): Bacteria > Acidobacteriota > Terriglobia > Terriglobales > Acidobacteriaceae > PALSA-350. The sequence goes on from CAVPKQ010000052.1 coordinate 708,403, forward strand.
TCAAGTTCCTTGTAGACGCCATCGGAGACCGTCACCGTGTTGGTGCCGGGCTGCCGGTTGATGCTGAGCAGCACACCCGGTTTGCCATTGGCGGTAACTACGGTGTAACGCGGCTCCACTGCGGGATTTACTGCGGCGACGTCGCCGACATGCACAGGAACGCCGGCCGGGGTTTTCTTGATGACGATGTCGGCGATCTCGCTGGGGTCGTGAACTTGCCCGTCCACCAGGTCGAGCACCAGGTTATGGTTGGATGGGATCAAGCCGGGAGATTCTATCAGGTTGGTTCTCTGCACGGCGGCGAGGATATCGGGTACGGCGACCGAGGCACGCAGCAGCTTGACCGGGTCAGGCACGATGTCATATTCGGGCACGTCTCCGCCTTGAACTAGGACAGTGGCGACGCCATTCACCCGATTGAGCCGGGGCATGATCTGATAGGTCGCTATCTCCCACAACTTGGTGGATGGCATCGTGTCCGACGTCAGCCCGAAGCCCAGGATGGGGAAGCTCGAAAAACGTAGCCGGTTGGCCTCAATCCGGGCGGTTGGAGGCAGCTCGGATTGCACCCGCGACATGGCCGCGTAAACCCTCTGCAGGGTCTGGAACATGTCCACATTCCAATCGAAGAACAGGTCTACTTCGGCGGTGCCGCGGCTGGTGATGGAGCGGACGGTCTCTAGACCCTGGACGCTGTTGACCGCTTCCTCTATAGGACGGGTAATGGTGACCAGCATCTGATCGATAGGCATCACGCCGTTATCGATGGCGATCAGCACGCGGGGAAAATTGGTGGTAGGAAAAACCGCAATGGGAATACTTAGAGCGGAGTAGGCGCCGACCAAGGCAAGCGTGAGGATCACCGCGATAATGGCCTTGGAGAACAGAGCAAACCAGTAGGCCTTGCGCGGCGGCTCCTGCTTCGGCTCGGTCTTTAAATCGGGACTGCTCGAACTGGTGATCGCCATCTAGTATTCCTAATGCCTGCAATTAGAGTTCTTGCGCGCGGCTAAAGCAGATTCCCGTCTTTGCCTTTCTTTCTGTCATTCCCGCAGGGGAATCTGCTTCTCACCGGCAGTCCTTGCACTCCTCTATGTCCGCGTGACCTTAACCTTGGTTTTGTCGGGAAGCCCGTACGCGCCCCCAATAATGACCTCTTGACCCGGCTTAAGCCCGCTTAGAATCTGGATGAGGGATCCCTGCTGAACGCCGGTCTTTACCGTTTGCGAATAGGCGCGGCCGTCCGGCTTCACCACCATGACGTGCTTCTCTCCGTCCTCTCCGGTTAGGATGGCGGAGTCCGGCACAACCAGCGCATTGGGTATAGTCTGGGCAACGATTGACACTCCTACCGAGGTGCCCGGTTGCAGCTCACCCTTGGGATTGTCAGCCTCGACCCATATTTCTACCGTGGTGCTGTTGGGATCGAGCGCGGGGCTGATTACCGTGATCTTTGCGGGATAGCTCGCCTCGAGCCCGGGAACGTGGAGCGTGGCCCGGTCTCCCAGCTTCAGTTGCACAGCCTGCGGTTGGCTAACGTGCACCCGAACCACCACCTTGGAGGTGTCCATCACCACCAGCAGCGGAGTGCCCGCAGGCGCAATGTCGCCGGGGTATACGGCGCGCTCGGCAATGACACCATCAATAGGGCTACGCAGTTCGGTGTATCCCAATTGCGCGGCAGCCCCCAGATACTGCCCGTGGGCCGCTTCGAGTTGGCCCTTGGCGGCGCGCTGCTGGTCCGTCGCCCCCGAAGCCTCCAGGTTCTGCAGGTGTTTTTCCGCCGTCCGGAAAGTGCTGGTGGCCGCCGTCAGCGCAACCCCGGTCGCATCCAGTTGCTTGCGTGGAATCGCTCCTTCCTGGTACAGCTTGGTTTCGCTGGCATAGAGTTTCTGCTGCGCATCCAGGCTGGCTTTGGCATCTGCGAGGTTCAGCTTCGCCGTTTGGATCTCCTCCGGCAAAGTGGAGGAAGTGGTCGCAGCGTATGTTGCCTGAGCCTGATCGTAGGCCCCTTGTGCCGAGATCACTCCTGCCGCCAGATCTTTGTTCTCCAGTACGGCCAACAATTCTCCGCGATGCACGCGGGAGCCGCGGTTCACGTAAAACCGGAGAACCGGCGCGGTAATCTTGGGCGAAAGAGAGGCCTGGTGGAGGGGGAACAATATACCTTGGGTGCTGATCACATTTGTGATGGTTTGCACTTTGGCCAGCGTGGCGTCGATGCTTACCACGGGTTCGGCAGCCTGATCGGGACTGCCGCCGCACGCCAAAGCGGCTCCCAGCAGGACAGAAGCCGCGGCAGCCAACGATGATCTAAGAATATGTGAGCGAAAGACAGGCATAAACTATGACGTCCGCTTCATCCCGGAATAAGTTACAACGAAGACTGCGCAAGAACCAATCTCGGGCACGTCAAAACTCTCCAGTCAATGTCTGTAGTGTGGCCAGAGCCACACGGTAACGAGCCTGTCCCATATTCAAAGAATCTTGAGCCGCGGAGAGTGCCGTTTGCGCGCTCAAGACTTCAAGTTCAATAGTATCTCCGGCCTTATAGCGCAAGGTAGCCAAGCGCAGGCTTTCGGAAGCAAGATCGACATCTTGACGCAGTGTTTCAATCTGCGACCGGGCTACCTTGGCTTCGTTATAGTACGTATACAGATTGCTCAACGCCTCGCGTTGTGCTTGCGACAATTCAACCTGCGCCTGGCGGCGGCTGGACTCCGCTTGATGCAATTTACTCCCTGTGGAGCCCCAGTTCCATATTGGAATATTCATTCCTGCGTTGATGAAATAACCGAGGTTAGGCAAAGGGCCCTTTTCCTTATTGGCTGCGTTCGCGCTGTGCAAGGCAAAAGCATTGGCTTCAATACCGTAGTCCACATTGAGGGTGAAGGTGGGGAAAAAGCCCGCGCGGGCGACTGTCACATCCAATTTTGCCTGTTTGAGCGTCTCCATTGCCGAACGCACATATGGGTTGCTGCGCTCGGCCATCCCATTTACCTCGGACAGCGAAGGCAGGACCGGAGCGCTGCCAAGGTCATCGACGGTTGTAAAATTCTCATCCAGGTTTGCCGAGAGCAGAACAGCCAAGGCCATATGAGCCTGCTCCATGGCTAACTGCGCCTCCTGAAATGCAAGCTTCTGCTGATCGAATTGAAGCTGGGCCTTAATAACATCGGCATGCGGAACTTCGCCGCCCTTCTCGAGTTCTTTCGTTGTCTGAAGAAAGGTCTCCGTCTGGTCAAGGGTCTGCTGCGCAGTAGCATATTTGCGCTGGGCAACGATTGCATTGTAGTAGCTGCCGGTCACTGTGACCGTCAGCCCCCGGCGGGCAATCTCCGCCTGGGCCTCCGCAAAGGCAGCGCCGGCAGCGGCACGCTTATAGGGGGCAAATGTGAAGAAACCTGCCGGCATGTCCTGATGGAACACAGCCCAAGCTTGGTAGACGTGTACGCCGTCATTAGTGACGAAGCGTCCGGTGGGAATTTTGCCGTTCCCTTGAGTGCCCAGATAATTCTGCGTGTAGCTGAGCGAAGGCAGGAGCGCGGAACGAGCCTGGGTGCGATTTTCTTGAGCAACCTGGGCAGCGGTTACAGCCGCGCGGTACTGCGCGTAAAAGCGGCGCGCCCGGCCGATTGCATCCTGCAGCGTGATCACGGTCGGAGCGCCGGAGTTGGCTAACGATTCGAGTTGCACGGGCTGGGCGCCATCCGGCGAAGGTACAGGCGCCTGCAGCGACCCTTGGGCTAGGGCCTGCGGCTCACATGCACAAAAAAACATCACCAGTCCTAGAGAGATCACCGCTCGACGGAGTGTTTGAAAAAGCAGCATATCGTCATCTTTCCGGGTCAGTTGATTCACTGTAGTCTCGCGACCTTAAAACAATCTGAAGATGGAGGGGTTACGCCTGGTTTATGCTCGTCGTCTTTGCCTTTCTTTCATTGCCGAAGAGAATCCGTCTTTGCCTTTCTTTCTGTCATTCCCGAAGGGAATCTGCTTTTCCACCCATCCGCGCAGTCTCTACATCGCGATGACAAACAACTGGAAAACGCCGCGCCAAAAGCAGATTCCCTTCGGGAATGACAGAAAAAAAGCAATTGCCAATACAGGAGGCCGAAGCATCGCAAATCAACCAAAGCAAGCCTACGTTGCCAATTAGACCTACTTTGTCATCTCGACCGGAGCGCAGCGGAGTGGAGAAATCTGCGGTTTCCCATATGGCGGCGGTGCGGCAGCTAAGGAAGCGAAATGCGCACCAGATCCTGCTCCTTATGGAGATTGGCCTGCTCCCGTTCTCTCCATGAGGTGCGGCTGCCTTTCTTGAGTTTTGCGGCCGCATTTCCTATGGCCATCGAGGGCAACAGGAAATGCTTCGCCTTCAGCGGGCCGAACAGGCGGTGTTCGCGGACTGCGTGCATGCCCGCGCTTGCCGAGCAGCCGCACTGGCTGCAATCGGGCGTGCCGCCAAAGACGCACGGCTCGACCTGCGCCTTAAGATCGGCCGAGTAGTTGCGCGAGACCCGGGAAAAAGTGCAGTCCTTGGGAGACGTTGGAGGATGACGCAGCGCCTCGGCGAAGCCCTCGGGCGTCAGCAGCTTGGCATAGCGAGCGCGCAGGCGGGGCAGCTCTCCGATCACGTACTCCCGCTGCTCCGGGCTCAGCATCTCGGCGCTCCGCTCGCCTATTTGCGGCGAATAAAGACTTACCCAAATATTCGCGACCTCGCTGCGTTCGGACCAGAACCGCACATATTCCTCAAGGTAGCCGCTACGCCCGAGCATCGGCGCGGTGATGGTCCAATGGATGTTCACCCGGCAGTCTTTGATGTTGCCCAGGATGCGTTCATAGGTTGCCGGGTGGCGGCGCACATCATGGTGTTCCGGCAAGCCGTCGACGGAGACCGCGACGGTGACATTCGGCAAGCGCATCCACTCGGGAGGAATGGGAATAATGGCGCTGGTGACCACCATGCTCCAAATGCCGCGGCGGCTCAGCTCCGGCAGGATGCGGCGCAATTCGCGATGCCGCACCATGGGCTCACCCCCCACCAGCGTGACCTGCAGCGGCTTATGCCGGTCGACCAGGCCGAGCACTCCCTCCACCAGGTCGTCGCCGCGTTTGTCGTTCAGCTCTCGCAGAGTGACCGACCCGCCCAGATGATCGTCGCCATAGGCATAGCATCCGGGGCAGCGCAGCGGACACTCTCGGGTAATTTCGATCGAGAGCAGCGGAGTGTGACCACGCAGAATCTTTCCCCAGGAATCCAAGACGTCGGTGACCCGCAAATTCCCTCCTATGTATTTCTTAGTCGTATCACATAGACGCGAGCGGGGTGAAAGTGTCGCAGTTATTTCGGGACCGGCAACTGAACGATAGTTTGATGCATTTTAAGGGCCAATGGTTAGCTTGGAAGATCCTCGGGAAATTTAAAAGCATCCGGGCGAACGGCTTTTGATCTAAACTTTAACTAACCGGTTAGTCAAATGAGAAATGAAGCCCGCGAACACGAACGCGCCGACCAGACCCGCGAGAAGATCCTCGACGCCGCCGTTCACCAGTTCAGCCAGCATGGCCTGGCCGGCGCCCGGACCGACGCGATTTCAAAAGCGGCGGGAGTTAACAAGGCGCTGCTCTACTACTACTTCAAAAATAAGAGCAGCCTTTACCGCGCGGCGCTCAAGGACGCAGCAGCCAAGATCATGAAAGACACCTTGGCGTCGCTGGACGCGGGCGAGAGCGCGGGAGAAAACCTTCTGCGGCTGGTGCTGAAACACTTCGACCGGATCTCTTCGCAGCGCGAGTTTCAAGCCATCATGCAGCAGGAAATGGTGCGCTTTCATCGCGGCGAAAGCGAAATGCTGCCCGTGCTGGTGCGATCCTTCTATGGGCCGATGATGGCAAAGATGCAGGCCGTCATATACGAAGGTATCCGCGCCGGCGAGCTGTGCGAAGCCGACTGGATGCAAATCCTGTATGCCGCCCTGGGCGCGAATGTCTTCTACTTCCTCAGCGCTCCGGTGATGCGCCTGGCTCTTTCCTTCGAGCCGCTGGAACCATCGGCATTGGATTGCCGGCGCAAGGCCGCGATCGAGTTCCTGGGCCAGGCCCTGTTCCGCGATCGCAGCCATGGGGCGAAATTGGCCCAGCTCATTCTGGCCGATACCCCCAGCCCGCGGACGGCGGCAAAGCTGGCGTCTCAGCCGGCAGCAAATCTGAAGAGAAAATACTCATGAAGGGCCGCCGCATCTTTATTCTCATCGGCTTTCTGCTGCTGGTTTCCGCCGGCTGGTACTTCTATTCCATACGACGCTCGGAGGACCTGCAACTGATCGGCATCGTCGACGCCAATGAAGTGATCGTAAGCTCGCGTATTCCGGGACGCATTCAGACCCTGACGGTCGAGGAGGGACAGAGAGTCCACGCGGGGGAATTGATCGCCACCATCCAGAGCCAGGATCTGGCGGCTGCGACCGCGGCAGCCAACGCCACCGCCCAGTCGGCGAAGTTCAAGCTGATGGAATCGCATGACACCCAGCTCCAGGCCGCCGGGCAGACTTCAAGCCAGGTGCTCAATGCCGAGGCGCAGCTGCGGGTGGCTCAAGCCTCTCTGCTCCAGGCCCAGGCTCAATATGAACATCAGCAGGCGGATACACGGCGCACCGTAGCCCTGGCTGGACAAGGGATCATGAGCGAGCAGGCAAAGGATGAGGCGGTGACCTCGTTGAACGCATCCCAGGCCGCTGTCGAGGGAGCGCGAGAGAGCGTGGCGGCGGCTCAGGCCTCGCTCAAAGTAGCTCAGGCAAATACCAACCAGGCCAACGCGGCGGTGCAAACCACCGCGGCAACACAGCAAGAGATGAAGAATGCCCAGGCGCTTTTAGATCAGGCACAGATCGAGCAGAGCTACGCCCAGGTGCGTACCCCCGTAACCGGCATCGTCGAGGTGCGCGCAGCGCGGCAAGGCGAGGTGGTTTCGGCCGGAACCCCCATCGTCACGGTGGTGGATTTGACCCAAACCTGGGTCTACGCGCCTTTACCCGAGACCCAGAGCGATGCCGTCCAGGTCGGCGACACCCTGCGCGTGGTCATGCCTAGCGGCGCTGCCACCACCGGCAAGGTGATTGCCAAGCTGGTGGAGGCCGACTTTGCCACGCAGCGCGATGTCAGCCGTAACAAGCGGGACATCAAAACCGTGCAACTGAAGCTGCTGATCGACAATCCCGGAATGCGCTATGTGCCGGGGATGACGGCCGAAGTCTACATCCCCAGAGATAGGCTGGTGAAGCCATGAAGGCTGCCCAGTCCCCCGCCAACCCCTCTAGGCCCGTGCCTGCGATCACCGTCGACAATGTAGTCAAGCGCTACGGAGATTTCGAGGCCGTCGGCGGCATCAGCTTCGAGGTTGCAGACGGAGAGATTTTCGGCCTCCTGGGGCCGAACGGAGCGGGAAAAAGCACGCTGATTCGCATAATGACCACCCTGATTCCGGTCACCAGCGGAAGGGCGATCATCGCCGGGCACGACGTCAAGCGCGAGCCCGACGCGGTGCGGCGCATCATCGGTGTAATTCCCCAGGCGCTAACCAGCGATATCGATCTAACGGTTGAGGAAAACCTCTCCATCTACGCCAAGCTTTATGAAGTTCCCAAAGCGCAGCGGGAGCGGAATATTCAAGAACTGCTTGAGGCTGTCGATCTGGTCAAGTGGCGCGGCGCGCAGACTAAGACGCTTTCCGGAGGAATGCGCCGGCGGCTGGAGATCGCCCGCGGCCTGGTGCACCGTCCCCGGATATTCTTCCTGGACGAGCCGACCACGGGACTCGATCCCGTCTCTCGCGTCGCAGTCTGGGAGATGTTGAACAACCTGAAGAGCAGCCACCATCTGACCATGCTCATCACCACCCACTATATGGACGAGGCCGACCGGCTATGCGACCGGATCGCCATCGTCGACCACGGAAAACTGGTGGCGCTCGACACGCCCATGGCGCTCAAGGCAAGCGTGCCCGGAAATAACGTGGTCGAAGTAGGCTTCGCCAAGCCTTCTCCCGAATGGCCGGCGCGGCTGGACAGGCTTGCGGCAGTGAAGAGCGTAGAGTCACAGAGCGCCGGGATGTACCGCGTGCTCACCTCCGACGGTTCGCTGACCACCATGCAACTGGTCGAGATGGCGGACAAGCTGGGAGAAAAAATCAAGACCCTGAATGTGCAGAACACAACGCTTGACGACGTCTTCGTCCACTACACCGGCAGCCAGTTGCGGGACGAGCAGGTCAAGGCGCTGGGCTTCGTGATGCCCGACCGTCCGGGGTTGCGCCCATGAACAGGATGATGGCGATCGTCGAGCGCGAGATGCGGAAATTCTTTCGCTCTCCCGCCCTCATGCTGACTGCGATGGTGCTTCCGCTGGTGCAGCTTCTCATTCTCGGCAACGCCTTTGGCGGTAAGATTCGCAACGCGCGCATGGGAGTGGTCGATCACGACCGCGGATTTGAAGCGCGCAAGGTTCTCGAGGCGTTCGATTCCATCGCTGCGAACATTCGCACCTTCACTACCACGCCTTACCAAAATGAGCGCCAGGCAGTGAACGATGTGCGCGACGGAAAGCTGAGTGGGTTGGTTATTATCCCGCTCCAGTATTCCCGCCGTGTCCTGGCCGGCGATTCGCCGGAGATCGGCCTGGTGATCGATAATTCCGACCAGTTTGTCAGCAGCAGCATTGAAGCGGAGATGCAGTCGGTGGTGGACGGGCTCAACGCTCCTTTGATTGCGGACCCCATTCCCCAGAAAATCACTCTGGAGACGGTGGAGCTCTATCCCTATATCGATTACATGAAGTTTCTTCTCTCCGGCGCCATCACCCTGGCGATGTTCGTCTCGGTGATGATCGGCGGAGGAATGCTCTACATCGACGACAAGGCGCGAGGCGTACACGAAGGCTACCTTGTCACCCCGATCACCAAGCTGGAGCTGGTGATGGGACTCAACCTGGCCGGCGCTATCAAGGCGGTTCTATCCGGCGTGGTGCTTACCGTGCTCGGCTCGTTGATGGCCGGCCTGGGATCGGTCTTCCATCCCCTGGTGGCGATTGAGCTGCTGCTGCTCATCGTCGCGACCTCAATTGCCTTCAACGGCATGATGTTCCTGATGATGGTGCGCATAGACGATCCATTGGTGCCCCGCGCCATGTTCGGCGTTCTCAACACGCTGCTCTACTTCCCCAGCGGGGCGGTCTACCCCATCTCCGCGTTCCCTCCATGGCTGCGAGCCATCGCCCTGGTCGATCCCTTTACCTACGCAGTCCACGGGCTGCAAACCGTCCTGCTCAAGAACAGTGGCTTCGCCGCCGTTCGTTTGGACCTGCTCTTCCTCTTCGCCTTCGGAGCAGGCACGCTGCTGATCGCGACGCCCCTGTTCAAGCGCAATTTGTAACTGCAACGTGGCGTTCATCGGCCTGCGGCTCACCTAAGGGGATGAAAATCTTGTTGAGGAAGCCTTGGTTGGCAATTACACCTACTTTGTCATCTCGACCGGAGCGAAGCGGAGTGGAGAGATCTGCGGTTTTCCAAAAGATCACCACAAATCCTGGGTGCCCCAGGTCCGACTCTGGGACCTGGGGCATCCGGCCATACCATATCCAGCAGATTCCCTTCGGGACTGACAGAAAGAAAAACCTGGGTGCCCCATATCTGGCGCGCTCTTTGCGCCAGATGTGGGAAACCGCAAATCTCTCGACTTGTCTACCGCGAAGCCACTAGAACCACGAAGCTTCCCGGCACGATGCTGGGCCGCGGACGTGGATTGGCAGCGGTTGCCGGAGGCCGAGGGCCGAATTGCGCTGTGACAAGATAGACCCGTTTTCCATCCGGATCGAGGGTCATGGTGCGCGCTCCCTTCTCTGTGGCCAGGTTCTGCACCACGCTGTACTTGTCGGGAGAATCCTCGTGCACGACGGTTAACGTGCCGTCGCCGTTGGAGCTGAAGGCATACTTATCCCGGGGAGAAAAGCCGGCCGCGTCGGGTCCGTCGCCGATCTCCGGAGTAGCCACGACTTTGCCGGTGTTGGCGTCCACGACCACCATCTTCTTGTTGTCACAGACGGAGAAGAGCCGGCCGGAAAGCCGGTCCAAGGCCAGGCCGGAGGGACTCTCGCCGGGAGCAAGGGGCCAAACGCCGCGAACACTATGCGACCGGGCGTCAATGTGGACGATCTCGCTCTTATCCTCGATATTGTCAAATATCGAGCCCTTGCCGTCGGCAACCGGGAACTCGGGCTTGCCGGGGAGAGCGACCGTGGCAACAACGTTCTGTGATTTAGTATCTATTACAGTGACATTATTGCTGCGCCCATTGAAGGCCCATACCGTATGTGTGACCGGCTCGAAGACCATACCGTCGGGATTGGTTCCCGCGGGGATTGTTTTGACGATCTGGTTTGTCTTGCGGTTGAAAACGGCCACCTGATTGCCGCCGCCATCGCTGATATATCCCGTCTTGCCGTCGCTAGCGAAGACCACCCCATGCGTCCGGTGCAGACCGGCGATATCGGCCACCTGCTTGCCGGTGCGCGGGTTGACCACGGCAACGTGGTTTTCCCGCGTTATATATAGGAGTCCTGAAACGGGATCGACCGCAAGGTAATCCCATCCGCCTTCGCCCCCGATCTGCCACTTGGCCTGGATGTGAAACGGCCCTTGAGCCCAAGCCGCGGAGGCGCTGCCCAAAACGGCAAGAGAAAGAATGGAGCCGGCTGCCAGAATACGCGGCGCCAAGGTTTTGAAGTTCATAGTGTCTCCTTACATGGTTGGGATGGAATAGTGGCTGCTGGAGCAGAGCCTCTAGGAGCCGGTGCGAAAGGCAGGCGGACAGTAACGTGGGCTCCCGGTTTTCGATCGGATGGGGGGCCGGTCCTGATCTCGATGACGCCTCCACACGAGTCCGTAATGGCTTTGGAAATCGCCAGCCCGAGGCCCGCGCCGCCAGTGCGGCGGGAACGGGAAGGGTCGCCGCGATAGAAGCGCTCAAAGAGATGCGGCAGCTCGTCCGGGCCAATGCCGGTCCCCGTGTCTTCTATCTCCAGCAGCGCTTCTGCGCCGGCGGCGCGGACGCTCACTCCCACGCGTCCTTCGGGGGGAGTGTGCTCCAGCGCGTTCATGACCAGGTTTGTCACCAGGGTGTCGCATGCCTGGGCAGAGAGCGGAACGTGAGCAGGGCCATCGATCTGAAGCTGAAGAGAGATCTTGGCCAGCTCGGCGAAGTTCTCCATCTGGGCGACAGACTCGCGCACTGAATAAGAAAGATCGGTGATCTCCGGTCCGCTCAATGTCTGAGCACTGCGCTGTTCAAAAAAAGCCAGCAACAGCATGCGGTGGACCAGGTCCTCCATGCGGGCGCAGTCGGCCAGACATGTCTCCAGGCCGCGGGCATACTCCTCGGCGGTGCGCTGCCGGGAGGCCAGCAGTTGCAGCGAAGACTTGACGATGGTGACGGCGGTCTTGAGCTCCGTGGGCGGCGTCATGAACAAAGGTTTGTTGCTGACGAAACGATTGCTCCAGGCGCTTCATGGCGGAATCGAGAGCCCTGGACAGAACGCCAAGCTCCGCGACAGAAGAAGCTGACGGAGGCGCTTTGAACTGCCATCGTCCTGGGGTGATTGCGGCCGCTGCGCCGCTCAGTTCCTGGAGCGGGAGTAGACCGCGGCGCAGAAGAATAAACAGAGCTGCGCCGGTGAGAAAAAGCAGCAGCGAGTTGGCCAGCAGCAGGAACCTGGCCGCATGCTGAAGGGCCTCGGTTACCGCATGGAGCGATGCGGCGTAACAGATGATGACCGGACGGGAAATGCCGGACTGATTGTCGCCTTGATCGATCTGGCGAACACCATGCACGACCAGGCCGCGATAGCGCGGGCCATGGAGTTGAAAAGGGATTCGAAAATTGTGGCCACGCCCAGTGGTTTGGAAAGCGCCTTCGATGGCCGCGCCTCGCATCTCCGGCGTGGCCGGCCCTGCAGTTCCCGGCTGACCAGGAGTCACTTGCTTCGCCCAGGAAGCAGAGCGGGCCAAAACTCGCCCGGAGCGCTCGCGCACTTCCCATAGATCTTGAGTACCGAGATCGAGCTCCTTGGGATCGACGACGACGTTATCGGCCTCATCCTCGGCGTCCTTGACCGCGCCCAGCAGAGAATCAGCCCGGCCGCGCAGCATGACATCTAAGTTGCGCAGCAGCTGATGCCGCTCATAAAGTAATGCCGTCACCGCAGTACACAGGGCAAGAGCCAGCTCCAGCAGGAGCACGGTCACGATAAGCCGCCGCGTCAGCGAATAGCTCTTCATGCGGGAAACTCCTGCTTCAAGGCGACCAGCCGATATCCCCTGCCTCGCAGCGTTTCAATCCATTGTGAATCTCCACCCTGGTTCAGCTTGCGGCGCAAATTGGAAACATGGGCCTCGATCACATTCGAGTGACGCTCCCAGTTATAGTCGTAAAGATGCTCCAGCAACATCTTCTTCGAAACTACGGAGCGGGGATGGTAGCTGAGATATTCGAGGATGCGGTATTCGGTGGGAGAAAGCTCAATCTCTCCGGCATCACAGGCAACCGTCTTCTCCAAGGTATCGATGGTGAGGCCGCCGATTTTGATGATGGGGTGACCTACTCCCTTTCCACGCCGGATGAGGGCTTTGACTCGGGCCAGAAATTCACCCAGGTCGAAGGGCTTGCCCAGGTAGTCGTCGGCGCCGGCGTTCAATAACTCGATGATGGAGGCTTTGCCGGAGACGGCGGTCAGAACCAGCACCGGAGCATTCTGCCCCTCGGACCGCATACGGCGCAGAACCTGCAGCCCGTCTATTCCGGGGAGCATGAGATCAAGGACGATCAGATCATAAGGAGTTGCGTGGCCGAGATGGATGGCATCGTTTCCATCGTTTGCGGTATCAACCGCATAGCCGGGACCCTCGCGCAAGGCGGCAGCGATATTCTCCGCCAAACGTACCTCGTCCTCGACTACCAGTACCCGCATAGTCTGTTTTTACGCTATTCGACTGAATTTTCCCTGAAGATCGAGGCGAGGGGGATTGCCCAGGCTCACAAAGCCGGGTGCCCCATATCTGGCGCGCTCTTTGCACAGATGTGGGAAACCACAAACCTCCGCAGTGGGACGGGCTGCTTTTAGAGCAGAGTTCTACGCGCAGCATGCCTGAGCTCGACACAGTCTATCGAGATTTGCGGAATCCCATATCTGACGCAAAAGCGCGTCAGATATGGGGCACCCCGGGCATCTCATTGTGAGGTAAAAGTTGAGATTGCTTTTGTATCTAACTCTTAAGCAGGCACTTCCGGACCCACCATTGTGGTTGCTTTGTCCGACGCTTCGAGATCTGGCACTTGTGGATCAATCCACGCTCCATTGACGCCGATCAAACGATCGGCTTCCTTCGGACCCCAGGTCCCAGGTTCATAGGAATAGAAAGGCGTGGCGTTGTCCAGAATCGGTTCGACAATCCGCCACTGGGCAAGCACGAGATCCTTACGGGCGAAGAGCTCACTGTTGCCCCGCATAGCGTCGCCCAGAAGCCGTTCATAGGGTGGCATGTCGATGGCCGAGTGCTGCTTGAGGGTGAGCTCGACATCGTCACCGACCATGCGCTCTCCTGGGGTCTTGACGCGGACGCCGAGGCCGATGGTGACGTCGGGGTTGACGCGCATGCGGAAGTGCGCCGATCCGGAGGGTACGATTTCCTGAAATGTCTCCCGGGGGGGCCGCTTGAACTCGACAAATATTTCGGTGCAGGTGACGGGAAGCCGTTTGCCGGCGCGAATAAAGATGGGCACATCGGCCCAACGCCAGCTATCGATAAAGAGCTTGACGGCCACGAATGTCTCGACCGTGGAGCCAAAGGCCACCCCGGGTATGGAACGGTAACCGTGATATTGTCCGCGAACGATGGACTGCGCGTTGAGCGGCCGCACGGCTTTGAGCAGAGCGGCGGTCTGGTCGCGCAGAGCCTCGCGTTCCTCGCCGGTCGGCGGGTCCATGGTGAGATTGGCCAGAACCTGGAGCAGGTGGTTCTGAACCACGTCGCGGATGGCTCCGGTTTCGTCGTAAAATTTGCCCCGGTCTTCGACTCCGAAAGTCTCGGCCAAGGTGATCTGGATGCTGCGCACGTAGGTGCGATTCCACACCGGCTCGAAGATCGGGTTTGCGAAACGCGTGTACAGAATGTTCTGTACCGGCTCCTTGCCCAGAAAATGGTCGATGCGAAAGATATTGTCTTCCGTGAAGTACTGCTCCAGCGTGCGGTTCAGATGCTCGGCCGAGGCGAGATTGTGCCCGAAGGGTTTTTCGATGACCAGGCGGGCGTTCTGTCCGCAGCCGGACTTGGCCAAGGCCTCAGCCACTATGGCGAACAAACTGGGCGGTACGGCCAGGTAGTGCAGGGGCCTCTGCGCCTGCCCCATCGTCTCGCGCAATGTGGTGAAGGTGGCAGGATCCTTGTAGTCGCCGTCCACGTAGCGTAGCAGGTCGGAGAGCTTGGCGAAGGCGGCCTGGTCCACGCCGCCGTGTTTCTCCAAACTGTCTTTCGCGCGGGCCTTAAGCTGGTCGAGAGTCCAACCCGCCTTGGCCACGCCGATGATGGAGAGGTCGAATCCTTCGTCGCGGATCAGCGCCTGGAGCGCGGGAAATATCTGTTTATACGCCAGGTCCCCGGTCGCTCCAAAAAATACCAAGGTATCTGAGGGAAGGCCGTTCATTGGAAAATCCTCCGGGCGAGAGCATTCATAGATTGATGCCGATAGACCGCCTTCTACGCAGCCGCGGTGTTGCGTGCGCCTCGCTTAAGAGGCCGGTTTTTCGACGTGTCCGCCAAAGGCAAAACGCATGGCGGAGAGCAGGCGTGCTCCAAACTCCTCGTTGCCGCGGGAAGCGAAGCGGGTATACAGCGCCGCGCTGATGACCGGAGCGGGGACGCCTTCGTCGATAGCCGCGACCACAGTCCACCGGCCCTCGCCCGAATCGGAGACGCGGCCGGCATAGTTCGAGAGGTCGGGATTGTCGCGCAGGGCCGCAGCCGTGAGATCGAGCAGCCAGGAGCCGATGACGCTGCCGCGGCGCCAGACTTCGGCGACCTCCGGCAGGTTGATGTCGTACTGATAAAGCTCGGGATGGCGCAAAGGAGTGGTTTCGGCGTCGTCCTCTTGCTTGGTTTTTCCAACGTTGGCATGATCGAGAATATTGAGCCCCTCAGCGTAGGCGGCCATCAACCCATATTCAATGCCGTTGTGCACCATTTTGACGAAATGGCCGGCTCCGTTCCCGCCGCAGCGCAGGTATCCCTGCTCGGCGGTGGAAGGTTCACCGGTGGCCCCCGGGGTGCGCGGCGCCGAGCCCACGCCGGGCGCGAGCGACTTGAAGATGGGATCGAGGTGGTTCACCACCGCTTCTTCTCCGCCAATCATCAGGCAATATCCGCGCTCGATTCCCCAGACCCCCCCGCTCGTGCCGCAATCGACATAGTGGATTCCCTTAGTCTTAAGTTCCGCGGCGCGGCGCACGTCGTCGTGGTAATAGGAATTGCCCCCATCGATGACAATATCTCCCGCTTCCAGCAAAGGAACAAGCGATTGGAGCACCGGATCGACCGCTGCGGCTGGAATCATTAGCCACAGAGCGCGCGGCTTGGTCAGCTTTTTGACAAATTCGGCCAGATCCGTTGCGCCTTCGGCGCCCTTGGCGACCAGAGGATCCACCGCCGCGGCATGCGTGTCATAGACCACACAGTCGTGACCGGCCTTGAGCAGCCGCTCCACCATATAAGAACCCATACGCCCCAAACCAATCATTCCAAGTTGCATCCATCTCCTCCTTGAACGGCCGGCATCGCTTCATCGCTAGCCATTCGATGCAGATCTGTGTTGTACGTTACGCGCATAGACGATCTTGTGATTGCTGCAGGAACCGGGGAACTCCCTCGCTGGGCGGCGCTGGAGAGGCTTACCTTAGGTTCACGGGCCGGCTTATCGGGTCCTGTATCCGGCTGCGAACTCAATTTCAGTTTCTCATACCGGAGGCGGAAAATTGCCGGGACCGCGCAGGCGAGCTTCGATTAGCGATTCTTCCGCGCCGCCTTTGCCTTCTCGCGATCGCTGGCTTCCTTGGCGCGGAACTTCGCGATACGTTCGATCAACTTCAAAGGAACAGGCTCGGCGAGCGGAAAACGGATCGTTCCCTTGTTGACCGTATACGATGCAAGTTCGTCCTTGAACGCTGCAACCAGAGACTCGCTGGCTGGGTAGAGCGAGTAGTGCTGCTTCCAGCCTGCGAAATAGAGCACCGCTCTTCCCTGCTGCTTGTAGGTGGGGATCTTGTAGGAGATCACTTCGTCGGCCCCTGGCAACGCCTTTCGGATGGCGCTCCGCACGAGTCCAAGTATGCCTTGCACTGCGCCGGGTTGCGCAGCGATGTACTCGTCCACGGATTTGAACTCGCTTTTGGCCATTGGCAATTACAGCTGATTTGTCATCTCGACCGGAGCGCAGCGAAGTGGAGAGATCTGCGGTTTCCCACATCTGGCGCAAAGAGCGCACCGGATATGGGGCACCCAGCCGGCCGCAGTTACAGCAGCGCCTTTCTTTCTGTCATTCCCGAAGGGAATCTGCTTTTTGTACGCCGAGACCAGGAAGGCTAGGTTGGCAATTACACCTGACTTTGTCATCTCGACCGGAGCGAAGCGAAGTGGAGAGATCTGCGGTTTCCTTCTGTCATTCCCGAAGGGAATCTGCTTTTTGCGAATCAAAACCGCGAATGAAACTACTCTAATTGAGATGCTCTTCAACTAGAAACTTATGAAACTCCGGCGTCCCGCGGATGGGATCAAATTCCTTGTCTGCCATCAGGCGCTTGCGGTCGCTGAAACCCTCGCCGATGGCCTTGCGCAGGTAAGTGAGGGCTTGCTCCTTCCTGCCCGCGCTGGCGTAGGTCTTGGCAAGATAGTAGTTGATGGCGATGAGTTGCTGGCGGGAGGAGGCCTCCTCCACCTTCTTGCTGTCATCGGGATTAAAAACATTGGGATCAAGCCGGAACGCTATCTTGTAAGCCTTCATTCCATTTTTATACTTCCCGTCGGCAAAATAGGAGGTGCCGAGATTGCTCTCGGTAACAGCGGAATTCGGTTGATACTTGAGCGCGCGCTTATACAGGCGTTCGGCCTGCCGGTAATTGTGTTCGCCGTGGTAGACGGCGGCCAGATTGTTCAGCGCGGGTGGATAGCGAGGATCGATGGTCAGGGCAGTCTCGTAGGCTTTGCGTGCCTCGCTGAGGGCGAAGAGATGATGATAGGCAACGCCGATTTTGTTCCACAAAACCGCCGAGGTCAGCGTGCCGCCGCGATAGGCGCTGAGCGCCGCGGCATAATCTCCGCGAGCCATAAGCAGATCGCCCTGCTGCTCCGGAGGGAGCACCACCACCGGCGTGTTGGGCGGCGCTATCGGCTGCCGCGGGGAAACCGAGGCTGCTAGATCGACGGGTGGCGCGGATGACTGTGCTGGCGCAAAAAGCGTACAGCCGCACAGCAGGATCGGCAACGCGAAGCGGACGTGGAAAACGGGCGCCATAGAACGAAGGCTGTACATTAGCCCTCCTTGCCGGGCGACGTGGCCGGGCGATGACGAGAGGAATACTACACCTATTTGGAGGCTCGTGTCTCGCTTTACGGTTTTTACCGTTTCCATGGGTTACAAATGCTGCAATCTAATTCCCCCAACCCCTATTCGTTTGCTTCATCTGCGGCCGGGTCAAGAGGAAATATGGAATGGATCAGTGTGCGTGACCGTCTGCCCAAGGAAGGCAGATTGGAGGTGCTTGTAAGCAACGGCCGTGCCGTGGCTCCAGCCTGGTGGGTGGGGGGCAGGTTTGAAGATTTTTGCGGCCGCGGACTGGTACTAAAGTGGGCTACTCACTGGGGAAGATTCCCCGCCCCTCCCCCAACGGACTCGCCTGCAACCGCAAATGGATTACGCCAGTAACGGGGATGGCGAATTCATGCAACTTTCGCTTCTGCCTGATAGGGCGTAGTCTTTGCTATCTTACGTAAGTTCTCACCATGCAATACTGAAACATTTTGTTTTGCAGCGTTTTTCTGCCAATTCCTTGTTTCGCCAAAAACTATCCCCCGCCTACATCCTTGGTTGGAGTGTGCCCCTAAACCATGAAGCTTAATGTTGACTCATATGTGGTGCAAATGTTCCGGGATAATTTCGGAACCGGCTGGACAATCGAAGACGATCGCAGATTCTGGACCTGGATCCGTGGGCGCCGCGGTCTGCGCGGACTGAGAAGGGACGCGCGGGCTCTTGAGCGGCTGTGCAAGGGTCTGAGCCCATCTCCCAACGATCTGGAGTTCATGAAATACCGCTTATGGTTGATGAGCGTTTGTATTCGCTTGAGCGATTTCGAGGGAGCAGCGCGCATAATTTATAGAAAATTACCACATTTCTTTGCTAGATTTGCGGCAGAATTATTCAACGAAATGCTGGACCGGGCCGAGTTGATAACGGAAGAAAAGCGCCCCTCATTCCTCAAAACATCCGGAGAAGCCGATGGCCAGGCGAATCATACCTTTGCGAACAGTGCGCCTGTTGGAAGAACGCCGGCAAGAGTTGCTGGGGGATCTCCGTAAAATTGCCCCAGATCTGGTGCAGAAGCTGGAAGAAACGCTGGAGGCGCTCAGAGAGCATAACGGAGAACGGGGGGAATTTGACGGGCTGGACCGCCCCGCCGCAATCCGCAAGTATCTCACCAAGCTGGGACATCCTGCCGATCTGAGAGAGATTCGCGACGCGGTGGCGGCGCCCGCCAGCCGCTTCGAAGGAAGATCGATCTGGGACGGAGGCAAACGAGAAGTGGAGCAGGGCCGCCTGATCAACGTCGCCGACGAGCGTAAAGGCGAGGATTGGGTCCTCGCGTTGCCGGAGTGGCGCCAGCAGGTAAAAAAATAGGGCGATGCTCAACCAATCTCTGGGCACCCATGAGATGTATGGTGAGTCCCGCAGGGACGGTCTGAAAATAGCCCAGCACGCCAGTGCTGGGTAGACTTCCTAAGAGGAGAACAGTCCCGCAGGGACGGCTGAATCATTCCTCAACTTCCCTTTTCAGTCGTCCCTGCGGGATTCCTTCTTATCATCTTGAGGGACGCACTCTTCTATTTCGAACCTGGATCGCCGTGGCCCGATGCAGCAGGCTTGTCGTTGAGCTTGTAAATAACCTCTCCCGGCCGGGCATAATGAAGAATCATCCGCGCCTCGTGCTCGATGGTGTCAGGATCGGTTTTGAGATGTTGGACATGTTCGGCAAGCCGGCTGTTCTCCTGCTGGAGTTCGAGGATTTCACTTTGAAGCGCGCGGCTTTCATCCCGCTTCTGCTGGTAAACCGTAATCCCATTCGCTCCAAACATCATGTGATAGGCGAGAAAGGCGGCAAGAGCGACAGCCAGGACGGTCGCCACGCGGCGGCGCGATCGATAAGCTATGCCCGCTATCCGGGCGCCAAGGCTGGACGGCTGCGTTTTTTGAGATTTCGCCCCGGTCACTCCCACTCCTCACAATCCTTTCCGCAGACCATCCCCTGCGGTCATTGCATCACCCAATCCTGGGCTGCCTTATTGAGCGCTTCCATCTCGCGTTCGGAACGCGCTTCGGAATACACCCGGACCACAGGCTCTGTTCCGGATAGCCGGTAGCCTACCCAGGAGCCATCGGCGAAGACCAGCTTCAATCCATCGGTGCGAACCACCCGGCTGACTTTGTGCCCAGCCAGTTGCTCAGGATCACCCTCGATCTTCTTAGTGAACTTTTGCTTGGCTTCCTCGGTCAAGTGGAAGTTCACCCGTTTTGGGTAGAAGGAACCATACTTGCTAAACACGTCGCGGAGTTGCTCCCTGAGCGAAATGCCTCGCCTGGCGACCATCTCGGCGGTCAGCAACCCCGCCAGCACGCCGTCCTTCTCCGGAACATGCCCGCGAATGGTAAGCCCGGCGCTCTCCTCGCCGCCTATGGCGATCGCGTCCTGATTGATCAACTCCCCGATATATTTGAAGCCTACGGGCGTCTCGTGCAGCGGCACGCCATAGTGCTCCGCGATTGAGTTGATCAGGTTGGTAGTGGCCACCGATTTGGCTACACCGTTCTTCCACCCGCGCGTTTCCACCAGGTACTCAAAAAGCAGCGCGATGATGTAGTTAGGCTGCACAAACCAGCCATCGCGATCGACGATGCCAAAGCGGTCGGCGTCTCCATCCGTGGCAATGCCCAGGTGCGCGCCGGTCTCTCTCATTTTGGCTCTGCAGTCCCCTAGCAGGGGATCGTCCGGCTCTGGGGCATGACCGCCGAAGAGCACGTCGCGATAGTCGTGTATGGTGACCACCTCAACTCCGTGGCTGCGCAAGATCTCCGAGCTGTATCCGCGGGCCGCTCCCCACAGGGGATCGCATACGATCTTCAGCCCGGCTTTCTGAATGACGGGAAATTCGATCAATTCATCCAGGCGCTGCAGATACCCGGGCTTTACGTCGACCACCATTGACCCGTCGGTCTCTGCCGCCGGCTGCTCGTCCTCAGGGCTGAGAGCGCGGATGGCGCTCTCGATCTGGTGGGTAACTTCGGGAAGCGCGGGAGCGCCGTCGGGGGTGGAGAACTTGATGCCGTTATACTCCGGCGGATTGTGCGATGCGGTAAAGTTGATCGCTCCACTGGCGCGGCGTTGGCGCACAGCATAGGCAATTGCAGGCGTAGGAGCAGGTTGGGGAATGACCTCCGGGGTCACCCCATAGCGCGAGAGGATGCGCGCAGCCTCCTCCACGAACAATTCCCCCAGGAAGCGTGGATCGCGTCCAACCAGCACATGGTGTGATTGCCCCGGCTGCGCGGCGACGTATTTCGCTATCCCGCAAACCGCGCGGCGAACGTTGGCCAGGGTGAATTCGTCGGCTAGAACGGCGCGCCACCCTGAAGTCCCAAACTTAATCTCAGTCGGCATGGTTCTCCTAGAAACCGCTTATTCAGCATACCGTGCAACCATAGGCCAGGGCTTAGCAAGAGCTGCGAAGCAGTGTGGGTATTCTGTCGGATAAAATTCGGGCAATGAGTGCAACCAATATCCCCGGCTTTCGCATCGTCCTCTCCACCTGCGCCGACCGGACGCAAGCCGAACACATTGCCCGTTCCCTGGTCGACTCGCAGCTTGCCGCCTGCGTCAATCTGCTGCCTGGAGTGAAGTCCATCTATCGTTGGCAAGGCAGGGTAGAATCCTCTGAAGAAGTCCTGCTGATAATAAAGACCGGCGCAGCCCAGGTGGAGAACGTGCAAAGAGCCATCGCCAGTCTCCACTCGTATGAAGTGCCTGAATTGCTTGTGCTCGATGTCTCCGGCGGCAGCGAGTGCTATCTGGAATGGCTTGCCGGCAGCCTGAAGTAGACGGGGAGTTTTTGCTATTCTTCTCTAGTCCCTATGCGCCTTTTATTTGGTGTCTTTCTGGTGAGCATATGCGCTCTACTGTGGGCCGCGGTCGCGGTGGCGCGCCATATCCGGCGCCACAATGCCCAAACCAGACGCGATTCACCGGCGGAGATCTTCCCCATCGAGGCGCGGAGCAAGGGTGCGCTTGACCCGCCCGCCGGCGGACCTAAAATAGCGAACGCCGCGGGCGCGCGGAACACAAGACGTAAATAGATGTAACTACTGGAGATACAAACCATGGCGGAAACTCTCTTGAAAAAGGCTGGCCTAGAGAAAAACTCTTTGCTGGGCGCTGGGACTCGCATCGGCTGGCAAACCCCGGTTGCGGTGGTGGCGGCAACCGGATTTGTGGCGCTCTGCGCGCACATTACTATTCCGCTTGGCTTCACCCCGGTCCCACTGAGCATGGCGCCGTTTGCGGTGCTGCTGGTGGGATTGCTCTTCTCGCCCGGCGCCGCAATTTCTGCGTTGGCCTTGTATCTTGCCGAGGGGGCCGCGGGCCTGCCCGTCTTCGCGCCGCTCGGTCCGAGCGGCATAGCTCAACTCCTCGGTCCTACGGGCGGCTATCTACTTTCCTATCCGTTTGCGGCCGCGTTGGCCAGCATCCTCTATCGCTCTGCTCGCCGCAGTTTCTTCGCCGGCTTGCTAGGAGCAGCCGCGGGAGGCATCCTCATCCTGATCGCGGGGGCGGCGTGGCTGGCCCTTATTATCCACACCAAACTCTCCATCGTCCTCGCCCAGGCAGTAACGCCCTTTCTGCCCGGTGATCTGCTCAAGATAATCGCTGCGGCCGGCTGCGCCAAGATCTTCGAGTCGTTCCGCGGAGCGCCGCGCAAATCGCTCAAAAGTTAAGCGGCTCCCTCATTCGAAATCAGCGCATGGCCTTCGGCGAACTCGAATGCCGGGGGCCGGCGCATCTTCCATATACCGTCGCGTCCGCTGCGCCCGTACGGATTCAGTGGCCTCACCATGTCACACAAGGCAGACACCATGATCGACACAGCAAAGACCACACCATCGCCGGCACGAGAAATCACCATCGCCCACAGTCCCGATTCGGATGATGCTTTCATGTTTTATGGGCTGGCCACCAACAAAATTCGCGTGCCCGGTTACAAATTCATTCACAGCCTGTGCGACATTGAAACCCTGAACCATAAGGCGATCGACGAGGCCTTCTACGATGTCACGGCCATCTCCTTCCATGCCTATCCCTATCTCCAGGACAGATATGCTCTGATGCCCTGCGGAGGCAGCGTGGGCGAGGGCTATGGTCCGATGATCGTCTCCAGCCAGCGCATGACCGCCGAGCAGGTTCGCCGGGTGCGCGTCGCCGTTCCCGGAAAGCTGACCACGGCTTATCTTACGCTCAAGCTCTTCGCCCCCGAGATCGCAACCGCCACGGTTCCTTTCGACCGGATCATTCCCGAGGTCCTGGGCGGCAGCTACGACGCCGGCCTGATCATTCACGAAGGCCAGCTTACCTATTCTGCCAGCGGTCTTCACCGGGTTATCGATCTGGGCCAGTGGTGGAGAGAGCAGACGGGGCTCCCTTTACCTCTGGGGGGCAACGCCATCCGCCGCAGCCTGGGCCCGGAGGTCACGCTCACCGTCACCCAAGCCTTGCGCGATAGCATCCAGCATGCTCTCGATCACCGCGAAGCCGCTCTGGAATACGCCCTGCAATTCGCCCGCGACCTCGATCCTCAACTGGCCAACCGCTTCGTGAGCATGTATGTGAATGAACGCACGCTGGATTACGGAGAAGACGGCAAGGAAGCTATCCGCCAATTGCTTACCATGGGCCACGAGCGCGGCATCATCCCCCGCCAGCCGGAATTCGATTTTGTTGGCTAAGCTGGAAGGAGCGCTTTCCCTACCGCAAATCCTGGGTGCCCCATATCTGGCACGCTCTTTGCGCCAGATGTGGGAAACCGCGAATCTCTCCACTCCGCTTCGCTCCGGTCGAGATGACAAAGGAAGGTGTAATTGCCAATCGAGCCTTCTTCAACCCGATTTTCATCCCGTTGGGTGGGCCGCAGGCCCATGAGCACTCCGGTCGAGATGACAAATTAAGTGTAGTTACCGGCACTTGCTTTTCTTTCTGTCATTCCCGAAGGGAATCTGCTTTTCAATACGGCGCCTGATCAAGCCGCGGAGGCTTCTCCCGCGGCCTTCAACCAGGCTTCCATTTGTTGATGCCCGGTGACTCCCACCCCCTGCTGCACCAGCTTGCCAGCGGAAAAAACAGCGAAATTCGGAATTCCCTGCACATTGTAGCGGGCCGCCGGCTCTGGATACTTTTCCGTATCGACCTTGATCACAATCGCTCGTCCCGCCATGTCTGCAGCGGTTCGCGCCACCTCGGGCGCCGCCGCCCGGCACGGCATGCACCAGGCGGCCCAGAAGTCCACCAGCACCGGAACACGGGCCCCTTGGAGAATCTCATCGAAGAGCTGGGTATCGACTTCCAGCGGCTCGTCCACCGGCGGCAAGGGGCTTTTGCACTCGCCGCAGCGGCCCGTATCCGCCAGATGCTCGACCGACACTCGATTCTTACGTCTGCAGTTTCTGCAAGCTCGTATTACCGGCATATCAAGTTCTCCCAGGCAACAGCAATCCATTAGATGCAGTTGTCAGCCTTCACGCTGCGCCCATCTGACTTTACCGATCGGGCGAGGTGATTTTCCTCCGCACGGCGGCGAGCGGAGCATGGTCGTCGAAGACGATCCGGCCCTGTTCCGCGCGGATGCCAAGCCTCTGCCACAGTTGGTCCAGGTCGAAATGCGTCGGCGTCTTGCTCGTCTTGTTGTACAGATCGGAAAGCACGGAAGTGCCTGTGGCTTTATCTCCAATCTCGAGCGCCCGGGTAAGCTCCCAATTTTGGTCGATTGTTCCTCCTGCGGCTACCACTGCCCGCAGCGCATCCTGCAGGCCTTTGCGATTTCCTGTACGCTCCCGGATGGTCACGTCGGCTTCCAGGCAAAACAACGCTCCTCCCCAATACGTAGCGGCCCAGGTATGGGTTTGATCCAGCCCCTGATCCGACGGCCCTGGTTCCCCTTTCGGCATGTCCCGCACCATATCTCCCCATATCTTTTGCGGCGTGAGAAATCCGGCCTGGACGCGGGCGACCGGCTCGACGTAGGTGGCCAATCCCTCTTCCATCCAGTGGTGCTCGTCGGAGAGGCTTGGAAACGCCATGTGGACCATCTCGTGGGTCATAGTCCAATCGTCAGTCAGCTCCTGCTGCGTTGTATGTTGTCCGATAACCATCCTGCTAAAGGCGGGAGAGCCGCCCACATCTCCCCCAGCTCGTACCCCGAAGAACGCCGCTCTTATCGGCGGCGGGCAGGATAAGGATGCGGGCCGAAGCAACCGGAAATCTCCCATAGTAAGTGGAGACCGCCGTAGCGGCATTTCGCACCCATTGCACAATTTGCTCAGGCGGTAAGTCGAAGCTCCCGGGACCGAAATCGATCTGAATGGAGGCGCCGCCAATGTGGATCTCGCGAGAAGAGGCCACCGGACTCCTCCAGGGCGGCTGATGGTGGAGTTCCTGCGCCTCACCGAGGCAAACACAGCACAGGAACAAGAAGACGGACAAGAGCCGCGGGAGAGCAGAACCCATAAGGCAACTCCTTTGCCGTACATGCGATGATTTAAATCCATCTAGGTTGCGAGAACTTCGTTCTTGCGTGTGGGAATGCGGCGAATTTCGGCCGCATCCAGATTTAAGTGCTCCTCCACCATCTGCAAGGGAAGACGGCGCAACCATTGGTTGAGCGAGAAGTCGGCAAAGTAGCTGCTCTTGAATATCTCGAGGAATACCAGAATCTTCCGTTCCGGTGTTTTCCACGTAATGGCCAGCGGAGGTGGGAACAAAGCCCACATCGTTGGCTTTAAAATTCATGGTTCGCGCCTCAGCGGCGGAGATGAAGATCGTCATACGTCCCTGGCCTGCTATGTAGTATTGCCATTCCGAGCCATTGGGGTGCCAATGCAACGCGCGCAAACCGCCCGGCTTTACGCGCACCAGACCGGCGGCAATTCCCTTCGATGGGCTGAAGTTGTTCGAATCCACGACCCGCACGTCTCCCCCAGGGCTCTCGACCGTCGGCTTCATCGCCGACATGCGAAAGGTGTAGTCGATCTTCGATGCGACGGCCTCTCCGCCCACTGCTTGTTTGTCATCCTCGAGCGGCCCGGGCACGGTGCCCTGAAAGATAAACAATTCCTCGGCCGGGAGCTTGGCGAGATCGGCGCTAGCAAGATGGAAATTCTTCCCCAGGACCTCCTTCGGAGTATGCGCAACCCATTCGGAAAGCAGAAACGTCGCATATTCGGAGAAGCCGCCCTCGTCAAAAACCAGCAGGAACTCGCAGCCATCCGGAGCCAGTCCCTGAATCGAATGCGGAAAACCGGCGGGAAAATACCATAGATCGCCCTCGCCGACGTCACCGATAAAAATCGTTCCGTCGGGATTCAGCACAGTCACCCTGGCTTTGCCGGTGATCATGAAGGCCCACTCGTTGGCGGTATGCCAGTGCAATTCGCGATAGCCGCCCGCGGTCAGGCGCATGTTCACGCCGGCTACGTCTTTGGAGATCGGCAGGTCGCGCTCCGTGACCTGTCTGGACCACCCACCTTTGCGCAGGCGGCGGTGAGCCAGATCGAAGGAGTACCAGAAGACGGGCACGTCGCCCCGGTCGGTCACCGGGGGTATTCCGGAGCTTGAGTTCTCGTCAGCGAGGGGCTGGTTAACCGGGCCGGGGTTGCTTCTGTCAGGATTGGCAGGCTGACCGGCGCTATGGTTCTGCGCCAGGGTCATTGGCGCGATCATCGCGCTGGCGCTGATTGCCGCCGCCGCCGCGCCCAGAAAGGAACGGCGCGTAAGTGGATCTTTCCCGTTGCTCGTCTCCTGCTGCATTCTCTTCTCCCCTGATCGGATCCTTGATGCACAATGTTACCAAGATGGCTTACACGATTAAGGTCGAGCATGCGGAACGGCGCAAGATACGCGAGCGCAATACCACTCCATACCGGCTGGCGCACTGGCCGATCTGGATTTGGGTATTTTTTCTCGCGCCCGGCCCGTTGACCTTCAGCTTGTTTGCCGCCGGCGGCAGCAGGAGCAACCTCTTATGGCTACTGCTGGTGGTTGCGGGAACGGGAGTGGCGGGATACTTTGGCCAGCTTCCCGGAGTCGAGCCGCGACCCTATATTCTGCGTTTCACCGAAGATAAGCCAAACCCGCTCTATCGAAAAATCTGCTACACCTTTGCCTGGAATGCGCTCATCACTTACGCGCTGCTGAACCTGGCAGGGCTGGTGATCGCCGCGGCGAAAGGGACCTGGTTCATGAAGCAGCTTTACCTGAAAGCATATTTTCCCCTCTTTGGGGCGGTGCTGCTCCTGGGCCTTCTGGGCCTTCTGCCCAGAGTCCGGCGATCGACCAGGGGTGAAGGCATCGAGCGGCGCTACTTCTATGGGGCGGTCTGGGCTGCGGTGATCTCGCAAACCGTGCTGCTCATCCTCTGGAAGACGATGCCCAAAACAGAAGCAACCAACGAGCTCAAGCTGGGCGCATTCGTGATGAGCCTTTTGCTGGTGGGCGGATGCGCGGCCCTGGGACTGTTGCCGCGCACCCGGCCAATTATCCCCGGCCAGCTGATGATTGCCGATTAGACGGGTTGTATACAGCAAAGCAGACGGTATCCTAGAGTTGCTTGAAGTGTGGATCCGAAACCACCACCAAATCGAGGGCGCCCCATATCTGGCGCGCTCTTTGCGCCAGATGTGGGAAACCACAGATCTCTCCCGCTACACCGCCTGGGTATTTGTTTTCGGTTTGCGGTTGAGCATATAAAACAGCAGGCCAAGCATGATGAGCGAGCCAAACGCAGCCAACCCCATTACGCGCAGCACTGAAACCGTATACTTGCCGACGCTGGGGCTGTAGCTGCAGCAATAAAGCAGAACCAGATCGGTGGGGCTGGCGATATGGTGGCTGCTGGCTTGAATCAGCGAGAGCCGTACATCGCGGGGCAGGTAGTTGATGCCGGCGAGGTACTTCGACATGCGTCCATCCGGAGTCGCAATCATGATGACGCTGGAGTGAGCAAACTGATCCATCTTCCCGTCAGGCCCGGGAACCCGAACGTAATGGAAGCCGGTGGCCTGAGCGAGGTTGGTGATGGAGGCCTGTTGTCCGGTCAGGAAATGGACGCCCCGCGCCGCGGCCGGATCGCCCAACCAGCCTAGAAATCGCTGCTTTTCTGTCACCGCATCGGCCGGACTGTCCGTAGGATCGATGCTGGCGATTACAACGTCATATTGTTTGCCAGCGGTGAAGCCAACCTGGCGCAGCGAGGTGGCCATTCCGTGCATTACCTGCGGACAAAGCAGGCGGCACTTGTAGTAGACCAGAGCGAGAACCACAGGACGGTCTTTGAAGTACGAGCCCAGTGTGACATCGGCGCCGCTCTCGTCGCGGAAGTGGTCCCCGAGCGGAAGGCGCCGGCCCAGGTTCTGGCTGAGGCCGGCATGCTGCAGGTAGCTTGGCAACGCTTGCGCAGTCGAGCCCAGGGGCTTATCCGCCGAATACTGCTGGGCTGCCGCCTTGGGAATCGCGGATGTGAATACCGCGGCGGCGGTTAGAGCGAGGGCGGCGGCAAGGCTAAGCGGCTGGGATCTGCGCATGTATCCAGACTACTACCGCGGCTTTCAGATTGCTGAAATTGCCACTCGATTCGCTTGGATGTTAGCCTTTTGATGTCCTCGAAACTACCAGTTCTCACTCTTTTGGAGCGATCCACATCCATGCAGACAAGCTACAACGGTCTTCCCTTACCGAAAGACGGTGAGGCGATTGAGTATGTTAATGGCACATACAACGTTCCCAATCATCCAATCATTCCCTTCATCGAGGGCGATGGCACCGGGCGTGATATCTGGCGGGCATCGCAGCGGGTTTTCGACGCAGCCGTAGAGAAGGCTTATGGCGGCCAGCGTTCCGTAAAGTGGTTTGAAATTTATGCCGGGGAGAAAGCCTACCGCCAGTTCAAAACCTGGCTGCCCGACGATTCGGTCAACGCGGCGCGCGACCTTCGCGTCTCCATCAAGGGGCCGCTTACCACTCCAGTGGGCGGCGGAATTCGCTCGCTGAATGTCGCCCTGCGGCAGATTCTCGATCTCTATGCCTGCGTGCGGCCGGTGAAGTATTACCAGGGAGTACCCAGCCCGGTAAAACATCCGGAGAAGCTGGACGTCGTGATCTTTCGCGAAAACACTGAAGACGTCTACGCCGGCATCGAGTTTAAGGAAGGCACGCCCGACGCGAAAAAGCTGATCGATTTCCTGAACAACGAGATGCTGAAGAACACCAAGAAAAGAATTCGCGAAGATTCCGGCGTCGGCATCAAGCCCATCTCGATTACCGGGACTAAGCGTCTGGTGCGCAAGGCGATTCAGTACGCGCTTGAGAACGGCCGCAAGTCCGTCACTCTGGTGCACAAGGGCAATATCCAGAAGTTCACCGAGGGCGCCTTCCGCGAATGGGGCTATGAGGTCGCCACCCAGGAGTTCCGCCAGCAGACAATTACCGAGCGGGAAAGCTGGATCCTGGGAAACATCGAATCCAATCCAGGAATAACGGTTGAAGCCAACGCGGCGCTGATCGAGCCGGGCTTGGAGTTCGGATCGGAGGAGTTCCGCCAGGAACTCTACCGGGAGATTCAGCGCGTGGTGGACTCGATCGGCGCGACCCACGGCAAAAACAAGTGGAAGCAAAAGCTGCTTATCAATGACCGCATCGCCGATTCTATTTTTCAGCAGGTAATCATCCGTCCGGAAGAATACAGCGTGCTGGCTACTCCGAATTTGAACGGCGACTATATCTCCGACGCCTGCGCGGCGCAAGTTGGCGGCTTGGGCATTGCGCCAGGGGCCAATATCGGGGACGGCTTCGCGGTCTTCGAAGCGACCCATGGCACGGCCCCCAAATACGCGGACAAAGACGTGATCAACCCCGGCTCGGTGATGCTCTCCGGCGTGATGCTGTTCGAGTTTCTGGGATGGGGCGAGGCGGCCAAGCTGATCGAGAGTTCGATGGAGCAAACCATTCAAAGCAAGCATGTCACTTATGACTTTGAACGCCAGATGCCCGGGGCTTCCAAGGTGAAGACCAGCGAATTCGCCGAGCGCATGGTCGAAGCCATGGCTTAGTCGGCCGGAAGTCTTTGCATTTTTTTCGAAATAATCTTAAGGAGAACAATGCGCAGCAAAGTGACCATTGTAGGGGCGGGAAATGTAGGCGCGACCACGGCCCACTGGATCGCGGCCAAGGAACTGGCGGACATCGTGCTGATCGACCTGGTCGAGGGCGTGCCTCAAGGCAAAGGCCTGGACTTGTTAGAGGCGATGCCGATTGAAAAGCGCGATGTGCATGTGATCGGGTCAAACGACTACACCGACACGGCAAATTCCGATATCGTGGTCATCACCGCCGGCATCCCGCGCAAGCCGGGCATGAGCCGCGACGACCTGCTGCAGACGAATTACAAGATCATGTCGGATGTGGTGAGCAAGGTAATAGCCAACTCACCGGACTCGATTCTGATCGTTGTTTCCAACCCGCTCGACGCTATGGCCCAGGCAGCATTCAAGCTGGCGAAATTCAATCGTGAGCGGGTAATTGGCATGGCCGGAGTGCTGGATTCGGCGCGCTTCCGGGCGTTCATCGCCCAGGAGCTGAAGGTTTCCGTGGAGAACGTAACCGCATTTGTGCTTGGAGGCCATGGCGATAGCATGGTGCCCCTGGCCCGCTACTCCACCGTGGCCGGTATTCCGATTACCGACCTGATGGATGCCGCCACCATCGAGCGACTGGTGCAGCGCACGCGCGATGGCGGAGCGGAAATCGTGAAGCATCTCAAGACCGGCAGCGCATTCTATGCTCCCTCGGCGGCGGCTACCGAGATGGTCGAGGCCATCCTGAAAGACAAGAAGAAGATCCTGCCTTGCGCAGCCTATCTCGAAGGGGAGTACGGTATTCATGGGCTGTATGTGGGCGTTCCCTGCAAGCTGGGCCGGCGCGGTCTGGAGCAAATCATCGAAATTAAGCTCACCAAAGAGGAAGACGAGGCGCTGAAGAAGAGCGCTGCCGCGGTAAAGGAGACTCTGCGCCGTAATCGGAGTGTAGCGAGCGCACCCAATTTCTCACTCAGTGAGAGTAAAGCTGGGTGCCCCAGGTCCCGATTTTGGGACCTGGGATTCCACAAATTTCAAGAAAGACCCACCGTCGGACTGCGAAGGCTCCGCCGGCCATTACACCTAACTTTGTCATCTCGACCGAAGCGCAGCGAAGTGGAGAGATCTGCGGTTTCCCACATCTGGCGCAAAGAGCGCGTCAGATACGGGGCACCCTCGATTGGTGGCGGTTTTGGATCCGTACTTCAAGCAGATCTAGGGTGCCCCATCCTTGCGGAACCGGGGTCCCCGGCAAGCGAAGCTTGCTGGTGGGTAGCAAGGCTCGGAAACCACAACCGTTGGCACCCAGGCCTCCCAGGAGATGATTTTCGACAGAGTGTTCATGGGCCTGCGGCCCACCCAAGGGGATGAAAATTGGGTTGAGAGAGGCTTGGTTGGCAATTACACCTAACTTTGTCATCTCGACCGAAGCGAAGCGGAGTGGAGAGATCTGCGGTTTTCCCAGGAGATGATTTTCGACAGGCGGTTTCGTTGAGTCCCGCAGGCGTCTGTCGGATCATATCTCTCGAAGATGCGCACGCGCGTTTTTGAGAAGATGGTTGCATGACTGAGCGGCCGAAAGAAGGATTGCACCGGACCAGGAAGCCGGCTGGAAAGCAGACCGCCGTCGAAGATCCGAACAGCGATTTGGGCTTTGGCCGGGTTCTCTCCCAGCAGCGCGATCTTCGCCTGCTGAACCGCGATGGCAGCTTCAACGTGCAGAGGAGAGGAAAGGGCATCCATACCGTCCTTTCCTATGCCAGTCTGGTCACGACTTCGTGGAGCCGTTTCTTTCTTTTCGTGATTGTCACTTACGGCGCCTTGAATGCTTTTTTTGCCCTCGCCTTTCTGCTGTGCGGTCCCGGCGCGGTTCTCAACACTATCGACACCGGGATCCGGTCGCACTTTCTGAGTGCATTCTTTTTCAGCATTCATACTTCCGCCACTATCGGCTACGGCGACACGGTGCCAATCGGGATTGCCGCAAATACCCTGGTGGCGATCGAGTCCGTGGTAAGCCTGCTTGGCTTGGCCGTGGTCACGGGGCTGGTCTTCGCGCGCTTTTCGCGTCCCGTAGCGGACATTCTTTTCAGCCGCTCCGCCGTGATCGCAAAAGCGGGCGAGTTCGACGCCTTCGAGTTCCGCATCATCAACGCCCGCAACACACAGATTATCGACTTGCACGCGCGCGTGATGGTGGCCCGTTTCGAATACCGCGGAGCCGGCGAGCCGGTGCGCCGCTACTATCCCCTCACCCTGGAGCGCGAGAATGTCGCCTTCTTCCCGCTCTCCTGGACGGTGGTTCACGTTATCGATCCAGACAGCCCGCTCTTCGGTGTTACCCGGGAGCAGTTAATAGATAGCGCCGCTGAATTCCTGGTTCTTCTTACCGGGGTTGAGGAGACCTTCTCCCAGGTGGTCAATGCCCGCTCGTCCTACCGGGCGGATGAGTTGATCTGGAACGCCAAGTTTGCCGACATCTTCGTCTATGACCTGGAGGGAAGGACAGCGGGCGTCGATCTCAACCGCTTCCATGACACGGTGAGCCTGCTGGACCAGCACTGATCCTTCACCGGCCGCCGGGTTCCAGTGCTTCGCCGGCCTCTTTTTGCAGCAGCAGAATCTCCGCCGTGGGCGTCTTCTCCAGCTTCTTGGCATACGCCAGATACTCGGGGCTGCGGTAATGGAGAGCGGCGCGCAACAGCGGTTCGGTCAGGCTGTCTGACTCGATGCCGTTCAGAGTCTCGTAGCTCCACTTCTTCGAGCCCTGCGCATAGGGAAGAAGGTAATCCAGGGCCGCTCGCAGCGAAGCGCCATCCGCCGCGCGGTAGCCCCAAAGATCGACGTCCACCGCATCCGCCTCCTGAGCAAGCCGCATCAGCGCGCTCAAATTGAACACCGAGTAGGAGAAGGATTTGGTGCGCGCCAGCTCCAGCGGTTGGCTGCCGTCAGGCTTGATCTGCACGGCGATGCGCTTCGTCTTGGCCATTTCGCCCACGGCGCGCGCCAGGCCCCTGTCTCCTAAAAATAATGCAATGCCAGCCAGTTGCTGGTCATACCAGCTTCCGTGATTGTTTTTCGCTGCCGCTTCATCGCGGCCATTGGGACTGTTTTGCAGCCAGTCGAGATAAGTTGAGAACCATTTGTGCAGGCCCTCCCTATCCGCGCGGGTAAGGCTGTGGGAGCCGGAGAGCAATGTGATGGCATCGAGGACGCGGGGAAGATCCCGCATCTCAATCAGGCCGATGCCGCGTCCCTGGTTGACGCCGAGGACCGCCTGCGCATAGTTCAGATTGGGATTCATGCGGGTGGCGGGATCGAGAAACCATGTGCGCAGCAGTAAAGCGGCACGCGCGCCATACTCTTCTTTGCCGGTAAAGTAATAGCCCAGAGCCAGGGCGTGGACTGCAGCCTCGAACTTGAAGACATTCGTGTGGTCGGGAATGCTGCGCGCTTGCGGATTGGTCTCGCCGTCGCGGCGGACATAAGGCAGACCATTGGGCGTGGCCGGATTGGGCCACCAATAGGGGGCCAGGCTCATATAGTCATGCTTGGTGCCGCTGGGGGGCGTGGCCTTCTTCTCCATAACCGAAAATGGCCCGGCCTCCATGGCGTTGTCCGCCTCCGCACGAACCGCCTTCAGGATCACCGGGTCTGGCTGCATCTTCACCTGGGCAAGAAAACCGCCATCGATGGCGAGCGTGGCGGGCGGCCGAGTCTGCTGTGCAAATACCGGAACGGCAAGCAGAAAAGCGAGGATGGCGGAGCGCATGCATTATCTCCTTCGGTGGAAGCCCCTGCTTTAGCAGGGGGAGCTGGACTTCAGTCCAGCGGAAAAGCGTTCGATTATGAAGATGGGCTTTAGCCCTGGATTCCACGATTCCAGCGCTGAAGCGCATCATGATCAGAGTCGGACTTTCTCGGAGCGCTGAAGCGCTCCAGACCCCCGCATGAATGCGTGGGCTTCCACCCAAAGGCTGGAAATTCGGGCGCACTAAAAATCGAACCGCGCGACCATCTGCAGGAACCGCGGCTGATTGGCCCCCGTAATCAGGCCATAGCTCGGCGCATTGAAGTAAGGCACTCCTGCAGAAGTAGCGGATAAAGGCAAGTTGCTGCTGGCTGGCGCTTGAAAATTCGTATGGTTCACTGCGTTGTATGCTTCGACCCGAAGCGTAAACGTCAACCTTTCGGTGAGATCAAAGGCCCTCCCAGCTGAGATGTTGAAGTCCATCTGGCCCGGGGCGCGCACCACGTTCCGGCCCAGCGTGCCTATCTCCGTAGGCAGGACCTGCGTGCGTGCTTTGCCCGATCCGACAAAGTAGGGTCCGACCGGAGCCAACGGGAAGCTGGAAGCGCTGACCGGCAATAAATACTGGATCCCGGTTCCATTGCGCGTTTGCGAGGTGCGCAAGCTCACATTGCGGTTAAGGTAATTTGGCCTCTGCTGATTCGACGAGGCCTGGGCTGGGTTGGTGCTGGTTTGTGAGATATAGAGCGGCAGCCCGGTTTGAATACTTAGCATGGGGAAAATTTCAAAGTTTCGTACCCAGCGGTTGCCTTTTGTCTCGTATTCGATAGCGGCATTAAACGCATTGGTGCGGTCGAACTCACTGAGTCCTCGATTGAGCGCAAGGGAGACTTGCGGGAACTGGCCGAGGTTAAGGCCCGAGGGCTGAGAAAAACTATACAGGCCGCTGGCGTCGTCAATCGATTTGGACCAGACGTAGCTGCCGGTAAAACCAAGGCCGCCCCCGAATTGCCGGTTGATGCTGGCCTGGAGTGAGTTATGGCTGGAGCTTCCTATCATAATCAGTGAGTTGAAGCCTTCAATCGTAGGGAAAGGACGCGCTTGTTGGGTGGCCAGCGTTGTATTGGCTAGCGCCACGGCATCGTCGATGGCGGGGTTATATGGGACCGTGTTGGTTGGCAGATTGACAGCCAGATGCCTCCCGGTTGACGCGACATAGTTCAAGTCGAAAATAGTCGCTTTTGCGATCTCCTGTTGCACCCCAAGATTCCATTCCTCCGCATATGGCGTCGGTCTGGCTTTGGTGAAGCCGTCATAAGCCGGTAAACTCAGCGGATTTGACGGCGAGTTGAATTGCGCGATGTTCGCCTGGGGATCCTGGGGGTTGTTGGTGGCTACGCGAGGCATGCCTTGGGAGAGGCTAAATGGCTGCTCCACACCGGTGCCCAGGTTCTGAAAAGGTTGCGCGACGTTATAGCCAGGAAACAACACCTGGCCGCCGACGTCGGAAAAAATGCCAGCGTAGAAGATGCCAAATCCGGAGTGAATAACGGTTTTCGGCATCACGTTATAGGCGAAGCCGACGCGCGGCGCGAAGTCAAGCTTTGAGGCCGTCAGGTTAAGAGTCTTGGAAGCATTCTTGCCTGCGAAGAGCACTATTCCGGTGGCTGGATCCACCCGCGAATAAAAATTGCTAGCTGTGGTCAGCGGCGATTCGTACTCCCAGCGAACGCCGAGGTTCAGCGTCAGCTTAGGCTTGATCTTCCAATCGTCTTGTAGGTACAAACCCAAATTGTAGTTGCGCCGTCCGATCAAGGGCTGCGGAAGTGAATAGGAACTGGTCTTGATATCGCCGAGAAGAAAATCGGCAAGAGCGTTGATCGCGTCGCCGGAGGTATTTTTGGCCGAAGTGATAGAACCGTCGAAGGTGTAGCTGCCATTCACGTCGGCAACCGGGTTAAAGTCGTCAAATTGGTTTTTGCGCAGCTCGCCCCCAAACCGGATCAAGTGGTTTCCCAGAGATTTCGTAGTGTTCACTATGGTCTGGTAGTTGTTGTCGATCTGGGTGCGCAGCGTATTGGAATTGGTCCCCAGCGGCGTCGTGAATCCACTGATATTAAAGTCGGGCGCGGCGTTTCCAAACGAGTTTGCGATCCCGAAGACGCTGGTCGAGTCGATCCCGGCCGTGGGCGGACGAATCTCGGAGTTATTGCGGAAGAAGCCAAACCGGAACGATGTAATTAACGTCGGATTCCATATTTGCGTCAGGCCCACGGTCGATTCATAGCCCGTGGTCTGCGAGCCGCCCACCTGGTTTTCAAGGGGGCTGCCGGGAAACGCCGGTTGGATCGGCGAATAGGCATTGTAGTGAAAGAATGTCCCGAACAGGCGGGTCCTCTCCGAGATGGACTCGTCAATACGCGCCAGCCCGGTATCGTTTTCAGGATGACTCGATCCTAGCGACGCATAGTTATTTACCAGGATGTTGTCGGTTTTGTTCAGCGTGCCGGAAGAGTTTGGCTTGGGCAGAAGGTTCAGGATCTTCAAAGCTGCAGGGTTGATCATGCCAGTCGGAATGATGTTTTTAGGAAACTGCTTCTTGGTCGCCGGGTTGTAGACCGGCGTCGGCGATGCCGAAAAATCGCCGGTCGCGTACGCTCCGTATGGAATGGATGATGTGCGGTTAAACGGGCTCGCCTGGCGAAGACCTTCATAGTTAAGGAAAAAGAAGGTTCTGTTTCTGCCCTTATAAAGTTTTGGAATTGAAACCGGGCCGCCAATCTTCGCTCCAAAGAGGTTATACCGGTCTTCGGAGCGTGGTTTGTGTAGCAGATTGTTAAAGTAGTTGTTGGCATCGAGATCTTCGTTGCGGTAATACCCATAAGCGGCGCCATGATACTCGTTGGTGCCCGAAATTGTGTTCAGAACTACGATTCCCCCCGAAGTCCGGCCGTAATCGGCTGAATAAGACGATGTGAGGACCTTGAATTCGCGAATGGAGTCGGGGGATGGCAGCGTTTGCGGGCCGCCGGTTGAGCCAGTGACCACGGAGACGCCGTCGATCAGGAATTCGCTATTGAGTGTACGGCTGCCATTGATGGATAGCTGGGCGGTATTTAATCCGCCCTGACTGGTAATGTCATTTCCTGTCGAGACCCCGGGCGAGAGCGCGAGAAGGTTCAAAGTGTTACGGCTGGGCAGCGGTAGATTCTGTACCTGAGAGGGAGTGATTGTAGCCCCCAGCGACGAAGTATCGGTCGCTAATTGGCCTTCCGTCGCGCCATTTACCGTGACCGTCTGGGCTGCCGTACCAAGCTGCAAAATGACGCTGATATCCGCGGTCTGATCAACCGCAAGGGGAACGTTTGCCACCCGCTGTGTCTTGAATCCGCTGGAAGCAACAATAACGTTGTATGTGCCAATGGGAAGTTTCGGGCGTACCGATACACACCGCTGCTGTTCGTCTCGCCGGTCCAAGCGGTCACTCCAGTATCGGCATTGACGATCTGCACCGTCGCCGCGGAGATTGCGGCCTTAGTAGGATCGGTTACCGTCCCGGAAATAATTCCTGAAACACCCTGTGCACAGATATGACCCGCCGGCACAATAAGCAGCACAAAGACGCTTGTGCACCTGACCATTAATAGCTTCATGACTGCGCCCCCCCTGCCCCAAAAAAAACTGCATGCTCTCTTTTTGCTTCGTTCTTTTGCGATCCGAATTTATTAACCATGTCAGACGCTTGTCAAGAAGAATGTTCAGTCTAGAAACAAAGCATCTTACATGCTAAGACCATGAGGAGTGGCGGGAGTCGCGGCGGATTATTAGAAGACCTGGATCTCCCTGATATGCCTAGGCTAAGTAATCGGTTGTTAGTGCAATAAATGACTTATCAAGGCGCTGAACTTGTACCGGCATCAGGTACACCGAAGAAAAATCTCGTAGAGTCACTGAAGATAATCGGGTTTTAGAAGCTACGGAAATACTCTGGAATTACGTCAAGAGTTGGCTGCGAAAGGAGTCCCGCAGGGACGGCGCGAAAATAGCCCAGCACGTCAGTGCTGGGTACGCTTGGGAAAAATGACCAAGTCCCGTAGGGACGACTGATGAAACATGTCACATGGTTACGTACGCCGGATTTCACAGGCTTCTTTCGAAAGGCGACCGAGCAGAGCGTTGAGGAAATGATTCGGCCGTCCCTGCGGGACTTAACCTTGTCGCCAAACTTCCCCAGCACTGACGTGCTGGGCTATTTTCGCGCCGTCCCTTCGGGACTCCTTTCACAGCCAACGCCCCGTTCTTCGCCCGGCGCGATTTTGCCGCCGCGCTTTATCGACCGGTCCGTACACGAAGAGACGGTGTGCTCTTGGGAGAAGGACTGGTCCACCTTGTGATTGCGTACCTACCCCGTGGATTATCGTTGCCCAAGCCAAAGCGAACGGGCTCGCATCTCTGGTCTCCGCCGACGAAGAAATTGGGAAGCATTACCCCAGAACAGTTTGGTAGCTGGATCTTGCCGCGCAGGCAGGATCACCTGGTCAGCACTTGCGTTCCCGACGGTCCCGCGATGACGGCGATCGAGGCCAGGCCGATGAACAGGCCGTGCTCTACCAGGCCGGTGATACTTTTGAGAGTGCGAGCCAATGCCGGCGGATCGGGGATTTGCCCCAAGCTGCAATCGAAAAGGAAATTGCCTTCGTCTGTAATGAAAGGCCGGCCGCCCGCGCCGATACGCAGGCTCGGGTTGGCTCCTAGTTTTTCCAGTTGCCTCTTGACCGGCGCAGCGGCAAACGGAATCACCTCGACAGGCAGCGGAAAGCGGCCAAGCTGGTCAACCCTTTTGTGTTCGTCGGCCACGATCAACAGACGCTTGGAACAACTCGCCACGATCTTTTCATGCAGCAAGGCCCCGCCACCGCCCTTGATCAATTCCAGCCCAGGGCCAATCTCGTCGGCGCCGTCGATGGTCAAGTCGATCGACTCTACTTGATCCAAGCTGGTCAAGGGGATCGTCAGCGAGCTTGCCAGGTCGGCGCTCGCCTTGGAGGTAGGAATCCCGCGAACCTTCAGCCCGTCGCGGACTCGTTGTCCGAGCAATTCAATGACGTATTTTGCGGTTGAACCGGTGCCCAGTCCAAGCACCATCCCGTCTTCGACATATTCAAGGCTCTTGGATGCCGCGGCAGCTTTTTCTTCGTCTCGTATAGTCATCGCCGCACAATTTTAGAACATGTAATTATCGTTTTTGCTTTCTTTCTGTCATTCCCGCAGGGAATCTGTTTCTCGTATTTCGTAGTGCTCCGCCAAGATATGCCCGTGAGACCAGAAGCAGATTCCCTGCGGGAATGACAGAACGAAAGGCAAAGGCCGGAGCATAGATGATTTCGCTGACCGCTTTTTAGCTGACCGGCTCTTAGCTGGCCGTCTCATCGCTAACCGGCTTTTAGCTTCTTCTTAGGGTTTTGCGGAGCGCGTCACCGCCGACGAATACATCAAGCGTGTAAATCCGCTTATGAGCAGGTTGATGCCGACCAG
The DNA here is from genome assembly GCA_963705665.1 of uncultured Acidobacteriaceae bacterium. GTDB lineage: Bacteria > Acidobacteriota > Terriglobia > Terriglobales > Acidobacteriaceae > PALSA-350. Next base: position 747,448 of record CAVPKQ010000052.1, read on the forward strand.
TGTCCCCACTGCCCAAACCGCGCTCGCAGGCCAACTGCGCCAGATCAGAATCGAAAGAATGATGGTCACGATCCCGTCGAAGAGAATCCATCCGGAACCGGAGACTCGGCGCAATTGGAAATAGGTCGCGATGTGAAAGATACCCTCCACCAGAAAAAGAATAGCCAGCGCAAGGGTAAGCGAAACCAGGCTTAGCTTGGGGTGTAGCAGAAGGTAGACACCGGCGACCAGATAGGCGCCTCCACCAGCAGCCGCCAGAAAAAGGCCCCGGAAGTGCGCGCAGCGAAAGCGCCGGCAAGATGAATAATACCGGCCACGATTATCAGGATGGCGACCGCAATGGCAATGGCGATGCCGGCTTCGAGCGGCAGTGCCAGCGCGGCCAATCCAACCAGCACCAGGACGATCGCCCATCCTTTGGAGAAGCCACCCACACGCTGCGCCAAACCACTGGGATAGAGTGGCGAGTTCAGATCGTTCACGTCATTCATATCGATGGCTCCTTTCCGTCCGAGACCTCGACAACAGCATAGCCGGTTCCCGGCGTTTCCCGGCATTTATCTTCTTCGGCCACCCCCAATTTTCCTGCCGATTTGGCATCCTTTTCTTGGTGGCGGACGGACCTCGGGTTATCCTATGGCTTGTTTACCGCCTGCTATACCCGCATTCCATGTCTAAAAGGAGATCCATGTCGAACGATCTACGCAGCTTTCTGACACTTTCCTACCCTGAACTCGAAGAACTGAACCTGAAAGCGAAGGAGCAGCGGAAGAGCCGCACTCCCCTGCACAAGGTTCAGGAAGAGCGCCTGAAGTACTTGACCGACGAGAAGAGCATCAAGGCCGTGACCGTGCTGTTCAGCGATCTCGAAGGCCGCCTGCACATGCTGGACTACGACAAAAAGTTTCTGATTAAGAGCTGGGACAATCTCACCTTCGATGGATCTTCCATTCGTGGATTCACCGCCCAGCGGGAGAGCGATCTGCGCCTGGCGATGGACTGGAATGCCTTCTACTGGGCTCCCTCCGACTTTTTCGGCGCGGGCAAGGTATTGGTCTTCGGAGAGGTGATCGACAAAGGGGGCGCGCCTTACGGCGCCGATATCCGGGGCCTGCTCAAGTCCTTTGCCCACGATCAGCATAAGGAGCACGGCTATACTCTCAACGCAGCCAATGAGATTGAGGGCTTTCTTTTTCAAGGCGCGGATGCGGAGCGGCACTACCATGAGACCGGCAAATTCGAGTACGTCAATACCGGCGGCTACTATCACTCGCTTCCCGGAGATCCTCTTCGGACCTTCATCGACACTACCGCCGAGGTGCAGCGCGCAATGGGCTTCGAGAACGAGAAGGACCATCCTGAAGTGGCGCCTTCTCAATTCGAAATCAACTATTCGTATAGCGACGCGGTGACTGCGGCCGACCAGATCCAACTCTATAAGTTCATCTGTCGCGAGGTTGCGACCAGAATGAACTTCACGGCCTCTTTCCTGCCCAAGCCGGTGGTGGGCGTGAACGGCAGCGGCATGCACACCAATGTGTCGGTCAGTAAAGGAGGCAAGAATCTTTTCTGGGATGCCAAGGGCGAAGAGCAGATCAGTCCCATGGCATGGTCCTTCATCGACCGCATTCTTACCCATGCCAACGATATCTGCCTGTTGCTGAATGCCAGCGTCAACGCTTATCGCCGGCTGGATCCTCATTTTGAGGCTCCGAACCAGATCATGGCGTCGCCCATCGATCGCGGGTCGATGATTCGCGTGCCCATCGGCAATGAAAAGAGCGCCCGCGTAGAAGTCCGTTCCGTAAGTCCGGATGCGAACCCCTACATGGTGCTGCTCTCGATCTTCTGGACCGGCCTGCACGGCGAAACGGCGAAGATCGAGAACCTGCGCCAGGCGAAGCGCTACCTGCCCGACAATATCTATCCGGCGCTGGAAAACTTTCGCAATTCGGCTTGGGCGAAACAACTGCTGGGTGAGGATGTCAAGGAGCGCTATGCCGATCTCAAGCAGGCATCTGCGGACCGCTGCTCCCGGCTATTGGGAACCCGAGTCAAAGCTCCCGAGGTGCAGTTCCACCACGAGGTCTACAACCAGTTCCTGTGGAACCAGTTTTAGCAGGGGGAGCTGGACTTCAGCCCAGCGGAAAAGCAATCAACAATGGAAAATCTGATTCTGTATCAGGGCACGGCTTCAGTCGGGCCGTAAGTGACGGAAAAGTCGATCGGCTTTACCGGCTGCGGAAAAAGGCCGCTGCGAAGTCTTTGGGTGGAAGCCCCCGCATTTATGCGGGGGTAGGAGCGCTTCAGCGCTCCGGGAAGTTCAAATCTGATCACGATGCGCTTTAGCGCTGGCATTGGTAAATCCAGGGCTAAAGCCCATCTTAAGATCAACCGCTTTCCGCTGGACTGAAGTCCAGCTTCCCCTTGCTAAAGCAGGGGGGCTTCCACCAAAACCCCCATATCTGACGCGTTCTTTGCGTCAGATGTGGGATTCCACAAATTCGTGTTGTAGAAGAAGAACGAGTTTTCGAGGGTAGCGCCATCAAGCTGTTAGGAATCGATGTCGGCACCGGTGGGTCTCGCGCGCTGCTTATCGACGAATCGGGAGCAGTCACAGCCTCGGCTGTCCACCAACATCAGCCCTTTCAATCCCCCAAATCGGGATGGGCGGAACAAGACCCCCGCGACTGGTGGGCGGCCTCCCAGGCGGCGATTGCCAAGCTGTTGCGCGAGTCGGCCATTTCCCCATCGGAGATAAGCTGCATTGGCCTCACTGGCCAGATGCACGGCGCAGTTTTGCTCGATGGGCATGACGAGGTGTTGCGGCCCGCTCTCATCTGGGCGGATCAGCGCACCGCCGAGGAGTGCCGCTATCTCAACACGGCCGTAGGTCCCGAGCGGCTGGTTGAGCTGACATCGAATCCGGCGCTTACCAATTTCACTTTGACCAAGCTGCTCTGGGTCCGCTCGCACGAGCCGGAGATCTGGCGCAAGTTTCGCAGCTTTCTGTTGCCCAAGGACTACGTGCGCTTGCGCCTCACCGGGGTGCGCGCGACGGATGTGGCGGATGCATCGGGCACTCTGCTCCTGGACGTGGCTCACCGCCACTGGTCTTACGCCATGCTTGAAGCCGCCGGCCTCGACCCCAGCTGTCTTCCAGCGCTCTACGAATCGCCGGTCATTGTCAGCGAAGTCACGGAGGCCGCCGCCCGGAGCACGGGATTAAAAGCCGGTACTCCGGTCATCGCCGGCGCTGGCGATCAGGCTGCCGGGGCGACAGGAATGGGCATCGTTCGTCCTGGAGACGTCAGCGCCACCATCGGCACCTCAGGCGTTGTCTTTGCCGCTACCGGCGCGCCTTTTACCGATCCTCGCGGACGCCTGCACACCTTCTGTCACGCCGTGCCTGGCCGCTGGCATGTCATGGGAGTGACCCAGGCCGCCGGGCTTTCTCTGCGCTGGTTTCGCGATACTTTCGGCGCCGCGCCCGGCGCCGAGGCCAAGGATCTCGACCCTTACGACCTGCTCTCCTCTGAAGCGGCGGGCGTGCCTCCGGGAGCAGACGGCGTTCTGTGGGCACCCTATCTCATGGGCGAACGCACCCCGCATCTGGATCCGCAGTCTCGCGCCGCGCTGGCCGGCTTGGCCGCCAATCACGGCCGCGGACATATCATCCGGGCGATCATGGAGGGCGTCGCCTTCAGCCTGAAGGACACCTTTACAATTTTTGAGCAGCTTGATATCCCTATTCGAGCCGTCCGTCTCGGGGGCGGCGGCGCACGCTCGCTCATGTGGCGCCAGATCCAGGCCGATGTTTATAAAAGAGCGGTGGAGATTGTCGCGGCCGAGGAGGGTGCTGCTTATGGCGCAGCGCTGCTCGCCGGGGTGGGCGTGAACCTCTGGCCCTCGGTAGACGCTGCCTGCGATGCGGTGGTTCGAATCGCCCAGCGGACGGAGCCGGATCCCAGCTCGGTAGCCGCTCTCGAAGCCAGTTACCACCGCTACCGCAAGCTCTATCCCGCGCTGCGCCAGGTCTTCGCGGATTAGTCTTCGCGGATTAGGCAATCCCGTCGTCTGAAAGGGACTGTTGACATGGTCAAACAGTATCTATTTCGGTGTCGCGGGATTCCAGGCTTATGCTTGTAAAAGTGAATAGAGAGGTAACTCTCGCCAGTGACCCATTGCATACTCTTCCGGTGCCAAAAAAGTTGGAGAAAATGCAGGCAGGCTTACCAGGCGGACAGAAAAGGAGTCTAATGCCCTCATGAGGGCCTAGAAAAAGACTCAACCGTGGTCCAGCCCTGGGAGTGGAAGACAAGCCGGACGTCAGTCGTCCATAATGAGGGGATACACGGAAAGGGGATCGCGCTCTTTCCTCAGATCTACTATGGCGAATCAGGTTTTGTTACCTCCGGAGCTGGATCCTGGCGATAAGCCGATCGAGCCGACCTTCCTTAAAGGGGTCGAGTACGAGCCGGCGTGGAAAACACTCGCCGCCAGTGTCGTCGACCTCCTCTATCCCAAGAAACTGCCCCCCCTTGAGCTGACCTCGAAGCCGATCCCTGTGGTTGACCCGATGGCGGTCAAGCGCAGTCCCAAATCGTCGGCGATTTCATTCGGCATCCACGTATTGATCATGCTGGCGATCATTGCCGCATTCGTGCTTGGCCGCGCCAAAATGAAGGCCAACAAGAACCAGCAAGTAACCGCCATAGACGTTCAACCGTATCTGCCTATCGCGCCCAAGGGGGCGCAGATGGGCGGCGGCGGCGGCGGCGGGTCGCATGACCTTCTGCAATCTCCCAAGGGCAAGCTGCCCAAATTCGAGCAGCAGCCGATTGTCCCGCCAATGGTGGTGGTCAACGAACATCCCAAGCTGACCCAGGAACCGGCCATCATGATGCCGAAGAATATTCAGCTGCCGACGAACAATATGCCTAATCTGGGAGACCCGCGCACCAGTGTAGTCGGTCCGGCATCGAACGGAACCGGCTCCCAAGGTGGAATGGGCACGGGATCGAGCGGCGGCATCGGATCCGGCAAGGGTAATGGATATGGCCCAGGGGAAGGGGGGGGCTACGGAGGCGGACTGTATCACGTAGGCGGCGGGGTTGCCGCTCCACAGTTGATCTACGCGCCGGACCCTGAATTCTCCGATGAAGCGCGCCGGGCGAAATATCAGGGTGTCTGCGTTGTCTCCTTGATCGTGGATGCGCAGGGAAATCCGCAGCGGGTTCAGGTCGTTCGCCACCTGGGAATGGGGCTGGACGAGAAGGCGGTCGAGGCCGTGAAGCAGTACAAATTCAAGCCGGCGACGCTCCAGGGCCGCCCAGTCCCGGTCGAAGTCAACATCGAAGTCAACTTCCGTATTTACTAAGGACCAGAAGCAGATTCCCTTCGGGAATGACAAACAAGAAAAGCAACTGCCTTTCTTTCTGTCATTCCCGCAGGGAATCTGCTTTTCGCGCCTAAAAAATTCCTAGCGATATTCCGCACAGAACGAGGGCGCACCCGATCCGATCAGTCCACACCCCCGGCGGATCTCATCGGTAATCAAAGAGCACGCATTCTCCGCATTGCAGGGCGGATGAGTAGCCGGCGACACCTGCGTACACTCCGCCACCAGCGTTTCCGCGCGCGGCCGGCCTACGGATTGCCAGCAGGGAGTCTCACCCCCAGCCGGCATAGAAGCAACCGTATCGAGCGGGTCGGGCATGCCATAGGCGCTTGACACCTGATGCAGTTCCGCCCGGACCTTTTGCCAGCGCGACATGGTTTGCGGGTTGAGCGTCAGGCTGGAGACGATCTTGTCGATCTGTGCGGCTGTTCCTAGAACGTCCGGTAGATCCCGGTCGGCCTTCTTGGAGCTCTTGAAACGGTTCAGCATTGTCTCCGTCTGCTTAACAAAGCGGGCGACCAGATCCTTGGCATCCTTCTCCTGGCTCGTTTTGCGGATCACGCTGCGCTTCACAGCATCGTTGAAGCTTGGCTGGAAGGATTTTGCGTCATCCCGCAGATTGCGCATCAGGCTTTCCATGTCTTTATCGTTGACGCGAGTTTGGGCCTTGGCCGGCGATGGCGTTAAAACAAACCCCAAGAGAACACCCGCACAGGCAATCAGCACGGCGAATTTTTTCCCCAGCATCGATCTTCTCCGTAGGTGGAACAAAAATTGACGAACAACTTCGGGAGCCAAATTATAGCAATCGTGCGGACGCTCGAAGGCTAAGAACAGTTCAATAGATGTTGACCTTAGGCAAGTTCCAATGCCGCCAAACGCTGATTACGCGCAAGGCGAAGCATACGAATCCGCCCAGGACCATCATCCAGGTACGCGGCATCTTGAACTTCATGCCGATGACCATCACTGCCGCGCCGGCTAAGGCCGCGGTAGCATATACGTCCGCTCGCAGAACCGTGGGCACTTGCGCCAGCAGGACGTCGCGCACTGTGCCGCCGCCCACCCCGGTGATCCCACCCATCAGGATCGCTAAAAAGGGATGGATATCGTAGGCCAGCGCTTTCCCTGCCCCGGAGACGGCGAACAGCGCGAGGCCTGCCGCGTCAAAGACCATCAGCACGGATGATGGGACGTGCCGGACCACGTCATAGAAGAAAAAAGCGGCAGCCGCCCCAGTGAAGGCTACAGCGCCATAGCGCCAGTTTTGAATCGAACCGGGAGGAATGGCGCCGATGAGCAGATCGCGGATGATTCCACCGCCCAATGCTGTGGCGAAAGCCAAAACCATCAGGCCCAGAAAATCCAACTCGCCGGCAATCGCCGCCAACGCCCCCTCGATCGCAAATACCAACGTTCCCATCAGGTCGACGGCGAGGAACAGCTTTCCGGAATTTGATTTCACTTGTGGCTTCCTTTGTTTCGGCGGCGGGGTCCCCATTAGGATAACGGGTAGGCATAGAGCAATGTCTACTTCTTACAATCGCATTGCCGGGCAAAGCCTGGAGCGGCTCGCGGCCTTGAGCGACGGAATCTTCGCGGTCGCCATGACCCTGCTGGTTCTCGATCTCCACACTCCGGCCAGAACACTCATCCATAGTGAAGACGATCTCTGGCGCGCTTTGGCCGCAATGTCGCCTCAGCTCATCACCTACCTGATGAGCTTTCTCACCCTAGGAATCTTTTGGCATGGCCAACAAGCGCAATTGGACTACCTTTCGCGCAGCGACCGTCATCTCTCCTGGATTCACACCGCCTTTCTCTTCGCGGTTTCGATCATGCCCTTCTCCACCCGGTTGTTGGCCGAGTTCATCGGCTATCGCGCCGCGCTTCTCTGCTACTGGGGCAACGTGTTGGTACTCGGAGTAGTGCTGTACATCAGTTGGCAGTATGCCAAGAGAGCCGGCCTCTTGAAGCAGGATGTCACCCTCCAGATCCAATGCGCCGTGGAGCGAAGGATTATCGTCGCCCAGGCGCTCTATGCGCTGGGCGCAGCGTTGTGCTTCATCAATATCTCTCTGAGCATTGCCTTTATCGTGCTGGTTCAGCTGAACTTCGCCATTGCCCCGCGCATCCCCTACCTCTCGGAAGTCTAAAAATCTCCGCTCTTCCGATAGTGAAACAAACCCTGGGTCCCCATATCCGGCGCGCTCTTCGCGCCGGATATGGGAAACCACAAATCTGCACCGCTCCCTTCCCTCTACCGCCATGCGGAACAACCTCTTCGCTTTTTTGGCTATACTGGCCTGCGAAGCCGATTCATAAAACCGGAGGAGTGAATGTCCGTATCGCGTCGTGAGTTTTTGATCCGCCTGGCAGCATCGGGGGCGGTGATTGCCTTTCCCAGTCCACCTCACGCAACGGCCAGCGCCCTCTACCCTCCGATGGATCTTTCTTATTTCAATAATCCTCTCCACCACGGCGGGTTCGAGCTTAAAGTTGGTTACGCCTCCATCACCTGGCACGAGCACGATACCCAGGCGATCGAAGACATTTCGTCGCTCGGCTATCCGGGGATTCAGCTTCGCGCCAATGTGGTCAAGGAATTTCCCGATCCTCACCAATTGCGCGATCTGCTGGCCGAACACCATCTGAAATTTGTCGCGCTCTCCAGCGGCAATGCCCCGGTCGATCCCGCGCAACGCCAGAGCACCATCGACACTCATGTGAAAAACGCCAAGTATCTGCAAGAGGCCGGCGGTAGCTACCTGCAGGTAGTCGGGGGCACGTCCAAGGGCCGAACCTTTACCGCGGATGACTACAAGTATGAGGGCGAGCTGCTCACCGAGATTGGTAAGCATGTTGCCGAAGACGGTCTTCAAACCGGGTTCCACAACCACATGGGCACCATCGGCCAGACACCCGAGGCGGTAGACGCCATTCTTGCCGCTGCTGACCCGCGCTATCTCAAGCTAGAGTTGGACGTAGCCCATTACCTGCAAGGCGGCGGAGACCCTGCCAACGCCATCGACAAGTATGCCCGGCGGCTACTCTTTCTTCATCTCAAGGATGTCAAAAACGCCTCGAACAAGAATGGCTACGAGTTTGTCGAGCTGGGTCAAGGGCGGGTGGATTTTCCGGCGATCTTCACTGCCCTGCGCGCCGTCCACTTCAGAGGCTGGGCCATCGTTGAATTAGACGCCGTGCCCGCCGGCGCGGACCGCACTCCCAAGGAATCTGCCGAGATGAGCAAGAACTACCTTGAGCGGAAGGCAGGTATCCACGTATGAGCTGTCCCTTCCGCCTTTCCGTAATCAACGACGAAATCACGCAAGACTTTGACAAAGCCTGCTCCATCGCCTCCAAGGACTTCGGCCTCAACTGGATCGAGCTGCGGGGCATGTGGAACAAGAACATCAGCGATCTCGACAGCGGGGAAATTGCCGAGGCTCGCCGGATTCTGGAAAAATACCAGCTTCGCGTCACCGACATCGCCAGTCCGCTCTATAAGGTCGACTGGCCGGGTGCTCCCAGCGCGCACCTCAGGCAGCGCCGGGACCAGTTCCATTCCGACGTGGATTTCAAGCAACAGGGTGAGTTGCTGAAACGCTGCGTTGAGCTGACCAAAGCCTTCCGGACGGATCGCTTGCGCTGCTTCGACTTCTGGCGGCTGGACGACCAGCAGCCCTACAGGAAAGCTATCAACGACGAACTGCGCAAGGCCGCGGAGGTCTGCGCCAGGAGCAACGTCATCCTGCTTTTGGAGAATGAAATGTCCTGCAACACGGCGACCGGAAAGGAAGCGGCCGCTGTGCTCAAGGAAGTCACGAATAAGAATTTCATGCTGAATTGGGATCCGGGCAACGCAGCCACCTTCCCCTACACCACGCCGTATCCCAAAGGATATGACCTCCTGCCCAAGGAACGGATTGGACATTGCCACGCAAAGGATGTCATCCGCAAGCCCGGCGGCAAGTATGAGTGGGCTCCGGTGGGCGGAGGCGTCGTCGATTGGGTGGGGCAATTCCGCGCCTTCAAACGCGATGGCTATCACTACGCGGTAAGCCTGGAAACCCATTGGCGCGGCGCTGGAACCCCCGAGGCATCCACTCGTATCAGTATGAAAGGCTTGAAAGCTACGCTGGCCAAGGCCGGCATCGAATGTTGAGGCCGCGCAGGTCGAGCGCATACCGGATTGGAGCTTTATCATAGTGGACATGAACAATCACTTCCCTAAAATGCTTGAATTGAAGCAGCACTATCCGGCATCGCCGCGATTGGAATTCTCGAGCCTGCTGCGCGAGCAGTTCGCAAAATCCGGAGTCGCTTCCAAAATCACTCCCGGCATGAAGATTGCCGTGGGAGTCGGCAGCCGGGGCATCTCCAATCTCGCGGAAATCGTAAAAGCGGTGCTGGGCATTTTGCAGGATGCGGGCGCGAAGCCCTTTATCATGCCGGCGATGGGAAGCCACGGAGGAGCGACTCCGCAAGGTCAGGAAAGCGTGCTGGCTGAATATGGAGTCACACGCCAAACGATGGGCGTCCCCTTCGAAACCAGCATGGAGGTTCGGCCAATTGGAACCACTCCCGACGGGCGGGAAGTTGTTCTAGGCGTGCCGGCGATTGAGTCCGGCGGCATCGTGGTTATCAATCGTGTGAAGCCGCATACGGATTTCCAGGGTGAGTTGGGCAGCGGTCTGCAGAAGATGCTCACCATCGGATTCGGCAAACAGGTGGGAGCGGCCAACGCTCATAAAGCCGCCAGCCGTCTGGGTCATGAGGTCGTCATCCGCGAGACTGCCAAGGTCATCCTGAGCGCGGCGCCGGTCCTTTGCGGCGTTGCCATCCTGGAAGATCAACATCACCAGACTGCCGATATTCAAGTGATTCCGGCAGCCGATATCGTCAAGCAGGAAGGCAAGCTGCTCAAGAAGGCGCGCTCCTTGATGGCTCGCCTGCCGTTTGATGAAATCGATCTCCTGATCGTCGACCGGATCGGTAAGGAGATCAGCGGCAGCGGCATGGATACAAACATCATCAACCGCGGCGTCCTTGGCTATATCGGCTCGCTCATGCCGGATAGCTCGGTCAAGCCGCAGATCTTCCGCATCTTTGTCCGTGACCTTACGGCGGCGACCAAGGGCAACGGCGTAGGCATCGGCTTGGCTGACTTCACCACCAGCCGGGCGGTAAAAGCGCTGAATTTGCAGTACACCTACATGAATGCCGTGACCTCTCTCGGCCTGGCTCCAGCCAAGATCCCCATCTATTTCGAGAGCGATCGCGAGGCGCTCGAGAATGCCTTCGCTTCTCTTGTCTCCTCGTCGCCCGATAAGCTGCGTATCGCGCGAATTCGCGACACCCTGAGCCTCGACCGCATGCTCATCTCGGAAGCCTTCGCGGAGCAGGCGCGCGCACAACCGGATGTGACCCTTTCCGGAGCCGCTAAGGAAATGGAGTTCGACGCATCCGGCAACCTGCTGCCCCTCTGAGCGAATGCGGCTGCGAACGCTTCATGGGCAACCGGACCCTACCCTTGTCATCTCGACCGGAGCGCCCATGGGCCTGCGGCCCATAGGCGCTAAGATAGGCAGAGCAAACCCCTTTATTTCGTGCGGAATCTAATTTGATTACCCCATCCGTAGCGGTCGCAATTAGTGGAATTGCCTCAGCGAAGCCTTAAGTTAGCGCTTATAGGCCTGCGGCCCACCCAAGGGGATGAAAATCGGGTTGAGGAAGGCTTGGTTGGCGATTACACCTAACTTTGTCATCTCGACCGGAGCGCAGCGCAGTGGAGAGATCTGCGGTTTCCCACATCTGGCGCAAAGAGCGCGCCAGATATGGGGCACCCTCGATTAGCGGCAGTTTTGGATCCGTACTTCAAGCAGATCTAGGGTTCCGTCCTTGCGAAACCGGGGTCCCCGGCAAGCGAAGCTTGCTGGGGTGGGAAGCTAACCTGGATCTTTTGGGATAATACTTCCAGGTAATGACTTCTCCCCAAGACCCACCGCATCTTCCCGAACTCCTCCAACGCGTCTTTGGCTTCGCTTCCTTCCGCGCCAATCAGGAGGCGGTATGCCAGGCCGCGATGGATGGACGCGACGTGTTGCTGGTGATGCCAACCGGATCGGGCAAGTCGCTCTGCTATCAGCTCCCGGCAATTGGCCGCGCCGGTACGGCTCTGGTGGTGAGCCCGCTCATCGCCTTAATCGACGATCAGGCGGCCAAGCTCTCCGCGATGGGGCTCTCCGTAGCCCGCATCCATTCCGGGCTGGAGCGAAGCATCGCCCGCCAGGCTTGCGTGGATTACCTCAAGGGCAATCTGCAATTCTTATTCATCGCGCCGGAACGGCTGCGCGTCCCCGGCTTTCCTGAGATGCTGGCCAAGCATAAGCCCAGCCTGATCGCCATCGATGAGGCGCACTGCATCTCCCAATGGGGACATGATTTCCGCCCGGACTACCGCAGCCTGGGCGAGCGTATCAAGCACTTGCGCCCGGCCCCGGTAATGGCGCTCACCGCCACGGCGACACCCTTGGTCCAGAATGATATTGTCACCCAGCTTGGGCTGAGTAGCCCGTCCAAGTTCATCCATGGCTTCCGCCGCGACAACCTGGCAATCGAAGTAGTCGAGGTGCCTCTGCCCCGGCGCAGCGAGATCGCCTGTGATCTCCTGCGCGACCCGGCACGCCGCCCGGCGATCGTCTATACGCCGACACGCAGGCACGCCGAAACGCTCGCCGGCGAGCTTTCGCGGAATGCGCCGGCGGCGGCATACCATGCGGGCCTGGCAACCGAGACGCGGGAGAAGGTCCAGGATAGTTTCCTTACCGGCCGCCTGGACGTGGTCGTTGCGACCATAGCCTTTGGCATGGGTATCGACAAGCCGAATGTCCGCACTGTGATCCATACCGCGCTTCCGGCGAGCCTGGAGGGTTACTACCAGGAGATTGGCCGCGCCGGACGCGATGGCCAGCCCAGCCGCACGATCCTCATGCACTCCTACGCGGACCAAAGGACCCACGATTTCTTCCTCAAGCGTGACTATCCCGCAGTCGATACTCTCGCCGGAATCTTCAAAGCTCTCGAGAAGTCACCCAAGCCTCGGGAGGAAATTCGCGCAGCGCTGGTCATGGATGCCGAAGAGTTCGACAAAGCGCTGGAGAAGCTCACCGTGCACGGGGGAGCCGAGGTTGACTTCGCCGGGAACGCGCGCCAGGGACACGATCGCTGGCGCGCTCCCTATGGAACTCAAGCCGATCATCGCCGCACCCAGATGGAGTTGGTTCGACGCTACGCGGATGGAAGCGAATGCCGGATGTCGGGTCTGGTCCGCCACTTTGGAGACTTCGAGGACGGACAGACGGCCTGCGGCATCTGCGATTTTTGCAATCCCGCCGAGTGCGTCGTACAAAAGTTCCGTTCTGCGACCCGGCTGGAGCGGTCGGCTATGCACCAAGTCGTCGCAGCTCTACGCGCCGCTTCAACCAAATCCGCCGGCAAGTTGCACCAGGAGCTGGCGGAGACTCTGAGCCGAAACGACTTTGAAGAGCTGCTTGGCGCCATGAAACGGGCCGGCCTGATTGCCATCGAAGATGCCACTTTTGAAAAGCAGGGCAAGACCATCCCCTATCGAAAAATCAGCCTTACCGAGAGCGGCCATGAACTGCGCCCCAACCAGGAAGTAGAGCTGCTGATCAAGAACTCGGATGAAGCTACGCCGCCTCCTCGCCGCAAATCACCCGCGGCGCAGGTACCTGCGGCAGATCTGTCTCCTCAATCTCAAGCTCTGGAACAGCGGCTCAAAGCCTGGCGCCAAGCAGAAGCGAAGAAACTCGGAGTCCCGGCCTTCCTTATCCTGCACGACCAGACGCTTCGCATCATCGCCTCGCTCCGCCCAGCCAACCTGCAGCAGCTGCTTACGGTGCCAGGCATCGGCCCCGCCAAAGCGGAGAAGCACGGCGCCGATATTCTCAGCGTGTGCACGGAACTCTGACAGCGCGAATGCTTCTTGGCGTATAGTGCAGCCAATCCTGGGTGCCCCATATCTGGCGCGCTCTTTGCGCCAGATGTGGAAACCGAGAATCGTACAAGGGGATGGAAGATGGAGAAAGACGCCCTCTACTCGTTCATGACGCAACACCGCTACGGAGTAGTGTCTAGCATCTCTGCGAACGGCACGCCTCAATCGGCTCTCGTAGGCATCGCCACGACCCCGGATCTCGAGATCATTTTCGATACCGTAAAGACTTCCCGAAAGTATCCCAACCTGATCGACCGGCCCGCTTGTTCATTCGTGGTTGGATGGTCCGGGGAGCAGACAGTTCAGTTCGAAGGAATCGCCGCCGAGCCCACCGGATCGGACCTGAAACACTACCAGCGGATTTACTTTGAAGCTTGGCCCGAGGGAGTAGCTCACATGAGTTGGCCCGCAATCGCATATTTCGTAGTGCGCCCCAAATGGATTCGATACAGCGACTATGATCAAAGACCCCCACTGATCGAGGAGTTCACAATCGAGTAAAGAATGTTATCTTTACTGTAAAGGAGATTAGTAAAGATGGCTCCCTCCAGCACTATCAGCAGCAAAGGCCAGATTACGGTCCCCCTTGAGGTTCGGCATCGTCTTGGGCTGAAAGAGGGAGACCGGGTCGAATTTGTCGTAGACAATGATCGAACGATTATTCGTCCTGCACGTCCGCCTAAAAATCCCTTTGAAAAATATGCAGGCGCCTTACCAAGCTTTTCCAACAGGCGTGAAATCAATTCCTGGGTGCGTAGCTTGCGAGATGAGGAAGCTCAGGCTAAGTGAGAACAGCCATCGACACGAATATTCTGTCCGCCCTATGGTCTAAGGAGCAGTTAGCTTCCACGGTGGCAAAGCGGCTGGGCGCTGCCAAGGCTGAGGGAGCGCTGTTGATCGCAGCGGTAGTTTATGCTGAGCTGCTCGCATATCCGAATGCCACTGAACCCTTTGTGAATCAATTTGTCGCGGACACGGGGATGACTGTCGATTTTCATCTTCATGAATCCGTGTGGAAAGAAGCTGGCCGGCGATTCGCGCGTTATGCAAATCGTCGGCGAAAATCCGCGCCCGAGGGTCCAAGACGCTTGCTGGCCGATTTCCTGGTCGGCGCTCACGCGCTTTTGCAGGCCGATCGCCTCATGACTCTCGATCCTACCCGTTACAAGCAAGACTTTCCGGAACTGAAACTTTTATAAAACAGGGAAGATTATCCATTTGTATTGTACTTTCCCACGACTGTATAGTCGTCGCCGTCTCTTGCATACCATAGGGGGATATTGTACAAACAAGAGACGAGAATTTGCATCCACCCGAGGAGAACCAGGACATTTCAATGAGCATAAATTCCGCACCAGAACCTCCAAGTACATGGAGATTTTTCCCGTGTTGCGATGAGCCATCCGGAGACCGGCAGCAGCGTGGCTGAGGCGATCCCTTCACCGCTCATCGCAGCATACGACCTGTGATTTGAGCGCGTGAGCTATGGTCCGAAGGGAACCCGGCTTACCCCTCCCAACCGACGATTCGCGCAGCGCCGGACATAGGACCCGGCTGCCCGAACCGCAGAAGGAGGAACCGTGAACAAACAGATCTTGACTCTCCGGCATACCGGACGCCTAATTTGCACCTGGGTGTCTACAGGCGATAAGAGAACTCCGCTCGCCTGCGTTTGGATCCAAGCGGGAACTCCCTGCGCGGATTCCGCATCGCAATCCCCTCCAAGCGAAGGCTCAGCGGGGATGCCTCTGTGCGCCTAAAAAGCCTCAACTCGATGGTCCTTCGCGTCCGAAGCGTGAGTCTTGCCTAGCGGCGTCGGCACTGAAAAGCCGAAGCTTGAAGATCAAATCTTCATCGGCAATAACACCTAATTTGTCATCTCGACCGAAGCGCAGCGAAGTGGAGAGATCTGCTGTTCATTTCTTCCTGGGTGTGACCGGAGATCTCACTTCGGTCGAGATGACAAAGCAATGCCTGCAGAAAACCGGATTCGAGCCCCCAGGGACACCCATATCCCATTCGCTGATTCTCCACCTCTCGCCAAATGCAAAAAAACCGGAAATAGTTGTTGACAACGCTTTTATTGAGGAAATAGTATGCGTTGCTTAGCGAGTATTTCTCAAGACAAGGCTGGCTGCAGTTCCTTCCATTGCGGCTAAGAAGGCAACTATTTGCTCTTAAGCGTAAACGTTTGCGTTTTCCTGGCGATTTTTGTTTTTGCTCCCCACTTAATGGAATGGGTATCTTCCATTCTCACTCGTACTTTAGAGGTGGCGAAAGTCAGCCCCGTAACCACAGTAACTGCAGCTTTCTTTTTCTGGAGGTCGTAAAATGCGTCTATTCTTGTGTGGTGCGATTCTTGCCCTATGCTTGTCTCCGATGTGCGGCGCTCAGGTCGTAAACAGCCAGCAGATTTCAGGAACAGTCACGGATGCGACCGGCGCCGTGGTTCCCAATGCCACCATAACCATCACGAATGTGGGCACCGGCCTCACCCGTGAAGTGACGTCCAATTCCAACGGCAACTACGTCGTCCTGGATATTCCGGTAGGTATCTACACCGTGGCGGCGACGGCGCCCGGTTTTAAAAAGTTCGTCTCCCAGAATCTACACGTGGACGTCGGCGGCAGCCCTAGCGTTCCCGTCAGTCTTCAGGTTGGTCAAGCAGCCCAGTCTGTCACCGTGCAAGCGGATGTCGTCCAGATCCAGACAACCACCGCGCAGGTCGGGTCCGTGGTCACCAGTGAAGAAGCCACCAGTCTGCAGCTTAATGGACGCAACTATGTTCAGCTGATGACCTTGTCTCCAGGGGTATCCTCGACGGTTGCCAGCGGCTTTCTTCTGTTTGGAACGTATGGAGTAAGCGGGAGTCGCAGTCCATCAACGGTAGCCGCACCGACACAACCAATTACTTTATCGATGGCGTAGACAATAAAGACAACGGCGGCGGCGGAAACAATTTCGTAAACATCTCTCCCGACGCATTGGTGGAGTTTAGAACCGCCGCATCCAGTTACGATGCCAGCTACGGCGGCACCTCGGGAGCCACGGTTAGCGTGGGAATCAAGAGCGGAACCAGGAATTTTCACGGCTTGGCCTACGAGTACCTGCGCAATCGGGCCATTCAGGCTTACGGTTTTCAACCTATCGGAACCGTGAAGCCGGTAAAGCCACAGTTGGTCTATAACAATTTCGGATGGATGCTTGGCGGACCGATTTACATCCCCGGTCATTTCAACACCAATAGGGACAAGTTGTTCTTTTTCGGGGGAGAAGATTTCAAACGGCTGCGGACCTCGACGGTGTCCACCAGCAGCGTTCCAAGTGTGGCTCAGAAAAACGGCAACTTCTCCAGTTATCCTTCGTCTCAATGGCCCATCAATCCCGTGACGAAATTGCCCTTTCCCAACGGGATCGTTCCAGCGTGCGGGTCAGGTTCGGCCGCCGGTTGCGCTACGGCAAACGGCCTCGCCCTGGCAAAGCTGTTTCCAAATGCAAACGCCGG
This sequence comes from uncultured Acidobacteriaceae bacterium, assembly GCA_963705665.1. Taxonomy (GTDB): domain Bacteria; phylum Acidobacteriota; class Terriglobia; order Terriglobales; family Acidobacteriaceae; genus PALSA-350. The sequence goes on from CAVPKQ010000052.1 coordinate 764,377, forward strand.
CACCAACTTCAACTATCTCAGCCTGAACCCTTCAAACCAGCAAGAGTACCTGGTGAAGATTGATTACGCCGTGAACGCCAAAAATCAGCTCTCAGGACATTACGTTCACGACTACTATACGAGCCTGGGCGCGCCGACGGGCCTGATTACCTTCGCCCGCCAACTACCGGGACTCACGTCTTCCGTTCAGTGGACCGCAATCATCAACCCGAAGACGGTAAATACGCTAACCGGTTCATACTCCGGAAACATAATCCGGGAGACCTCCGGCATCGGCCCCAATGCACAGTTTGGTCTTAGCAACATTACCAGGGCGGCCAACGGCATGACATATTCCACGCTCTACAATGCGAGCCCCGACATCCCATCGGTCACTACCACCGGGTTTACCGCTCTGACCGCGACCGCAATTAATTTTGATAACTATCAGCGTATCTATGCCCTAAAGGACGATTTCTCCAGAATCGTCGGCAACCACAGCCTCAAAACGGGTATCTACGTTTGGCGAAGCCGCAAGAACCAAACATCGATTCCGGCCATCAACGGAAATTTCGGCTTTAACGCCAACACCGGCCAGTCGGGTCAGCTGGCCGCGAATCAGGCTCTGGCCAACGAGCTGATGGGATCATTCACTACCTACCAGGAGGGAAGCAATATTGAACAGGTTTGGGCTCGCTTCACGCAGCTGGAGACCTATCTTCAAGACGACTGGACAGTCAGCCATCGTCTGACGCTGAACCTGGGAGTGCGCTGGCAATACATGCCGCCGATTTATAGCGCCCTGAACAACGGTTCCGCTTTTTATCCTTCGTACTATAACCCGACGCAAGCCGCGACCGTAAACTCGGCCGGCATCATCACCAGCAATCCCTATCCCTACAATGGTCTCGTGCTTCCTGGTTCCAGCTTTCCGGCTCAGGCAAATGGGCGCGTTCCCGGGATTACCCAGCCGGCAATCCTTGCGCTTTTCCACAACTTGCCTCTCGGACTGGTCAACACCGACTGGAACACGGTTGCTCCCCGTATCGGGTTTTCCTATGACTTAACCGGCAAGCGGACGACTGTGGTGCGGGGTGGATTCGGTCTCTCTTACGAACGGATCGAGGGAAATTATTATTACGGCTCCGTCAGCCAGCTGCCATTTACCAATGTGGCCAACCTGGTCAACGGGAGTGTGGATACGATCGCCTCCGCCAACCCCGCGGCTGCAAATCCAAGCACGATTCCGAACTCTCGGCCCGCAAATCTGGAAGTGCCGAGGATCAAGAACTGGAGCTTCGGATTCCAGCAACAGTTGTCACAGGATACGACCGCGGAGGTAAATTATGTTGGCGCAAGCTCGGCGAATTTAAGCTATTACAATGACATAAACCAGCTCCCGGCCGGCACTCTGCAAGCTCACCCGGGGATTACGGCCAATGCCCTGCGCCCTTACCTTGGCTATCAGGATATCTTCCAAAGCCAGTCCGGAGCCATTTATAACTACAATGCGCTGCAGGCTCAGCTTTTGAAACGCATGCGGGCGGGCGGCTTGGTGAGCGTGTCTTATACCTGGTCAAAGAATCTCACCGACGCAGTAACTTATAACTACAATCCCCAGGACAGTCACAATCCCATGGGTGACTATGGTCCGACGAACTTCAACCAGCCACAAATTCTCGCTGTCAGCTATGTCTACCCTTTGCCCTTCTGGCAGAACAGCAGCGAGTGGTATAAAAAGGCGCTCGGCGGATGGCAGGTCTCGGGGATTACACGGATCGCATCCGGGATACCTATCAACGTAACCCAACCGGCGAACACGGATGTATCTGGCGATGGTGTGACCGCCGTATTGGAGCGTCCCAATAAGGTCGGGAATCCATTTGCCGGGGTGGGCGGCAAGCAGTTCCTCAACTCCGCCGCCTTTGCGATTCCGGCGCCCGGCACTTTCGGTAATTTGCAGACTTACGGGACGAAAGGGCCTGTGTTTGACAACTGGGACGCATCTTTGCAGAAGACGTTTCCAATTTACGAGTCTGTTGGACTCGACTTTCGAGCTGAGATGTTCAATGCTCCGAATCACATTTCGTACTTTACCGTCGCGAATACCATGGGAGCCAGCAACTTCGGCCAGGTAACTGTGGCGACCGATCCGAGAACAATGGAGTTCGCTCTCAGAGTGCATTTCTGAAAGCTCAATCGCCGCCGTGCATGATCGCCAGCCGTGCGAGATGAGATCAGCGAGTCTTGCCCAGAGCGTTTTCACAATCGGTGTATCCCAAGAAACAACACTCGACGCAGGCGTTCCATCAAAGAACGCCTGCACATAGCTAACTCTCACCAGGACACAGTAATTGTGAAAACGCTATAGCGGGGTGGGCACTGCGGCCCCAGTTCCCTCTTTGATCGTAACCAGTTGGTTTGCTTTGACGTTCGCGATTTTTTCGACCAGGCCGTTCGTCCAATGGATCTCGAGATCCACCTGGGCGATGCGGCCTAGTCCAAAATGCAGTCTGCGATCGCTCACGGAGTAGAAGCTTGACTGCGCAAGCACCGCCTGGGCTTGAGTCTTGCTGCCATACTTGGCAATCACTCGCGACCCGATCGCGCTGCGATTCGACTTAACCCCGACCAGTAGAACTTTGAGCCAGTTTCGGTCGCCTTTCACATCGTTTCTCAGCAAAGACGGCGGCTCGTTTAAATTGATGACCACCATGTCCACATCCCCGTCATTGTCGAAATCTCCGAAAGCGCAGCCCCGGCTGCAGTGCGCCGCGGAGATTCCCGGACCTGCTTCCTCGATTAGCTCTTCAAATTTGCCATTGCCCAGGTTGCGGAAGATGAATCTTGGCGTCTTCAGCGGATACTCGGGAAACTTCGCTTCCAGCTCCGGATAGACGGAGCCGGTGACAACGGCGAGGTCCGGCCATCCATCGTTGTCAAAATCCGCAAAGCCCGTTCCCCAGCAGATGTATCGGGTTTCAACTCCGAATCCCGCGGCGTCGGTCATATCGTTGAAATTGGCCGACCCGTCATTCTGATAAAGCACGCAGGTGTCATCGGAGAAGTGAGTCTTGAAAATATCGAGATTGCCGTCGAGATCGAAATCGCCCACGGCGACGCCCATTCCAGCCTGCTCCTGCCCATCCTCGCTGAGAGCCACTCCTCGTTCCACGCCTTCTTCAGCAAAGGTGCCGTTGTGCCGGTTGCGGAAAAAGAGGCTGGGTGTGGAGTCGCAGGCGACGTAAAGATCGGTCCAGCCATCGTTGTTGAAATCCGCCGCCACCGCGGTCATTCCGTAGGCCCGCTCCGCCTTATTGATGCCAGCCTCCGCGCTGACATCGCGAAAGGTCCCGTCGCCCTGGTTGCGATAAAGATAGTTGAGCGGCATGGGCAGCCCGCGCGGGCCGCAATTTACCGGAACGCCCTTGTAATTGCAGTAGGGACTTGCTCCCGGCTTAGGCAGCCGGTCAAGATGCAGATCGACATAGTTTGAAACAAACAGATCGAGATGCCCATCGCGATCGTAGTCCATGAAAGTGCAGCCTGAGCCCCAGCGGGTGTTCCCTTCATAGAGAAGGCCGGCCTGCTTGGTCACGTCGCTAAAGGTGCCGTCGCCATTGTTGCGGTAGAGAACATTCTGCCCGTAGTAGGTAATGAAGATATCGTCAAAGCCATCGTTGTTGTAATCCCCAATGGTGACGCCGCTGGCCCAGCCGGTGCGCATGAGTCCCGCTTTTTCGGTGACGTCGGTGAAGGTGCCGTCGCGGTTGTTTTTATAGAGACGATTGGTCGAGCCGGGGACGGGATTCTCCATGCGCGTTCCGCAGAGCATCAAAACATCCAGCCAGCCGTCATTGTCGTAATCGAAAAATGCGATGCCGCATCCCACCGTCTCAATGATGTAGTCCTTGTGCTGGACGCCGCCGTAGATCACCGGCTCGGTAAGGCCGGCTTGCGCAGCCACATCTGTGAAGTGGGCAAGAAATGGGATACCGGAGGGCTTGCCCCGCGGCATCGGCTTGACATTGCGGCTCGTCACCCCTTGGGCCATCGCCAGCGTGGAGGAAGCAGCCATCCAGAGGAATTCACGCCGGGTGGTAAGCGGATTAACCTTGGTCATTGGAGGAATAGAGCCTGTATCGCCATTAGCTTCTATTATCTTCAATCTGGACCCGAGTGAGGAAGGTCTGATTGGCAACTACACCCAATTTGTCATCTCGACCGGCGCGAAGCGAAGTGGAGAGATCTGCGGTTTCCCACATCTGGCGCAAAGAGCGCGCCAGATATGGGGCACCCAGGTTTCCTCGAATCGTCACTGGGAGAGCGCAGTGGCCCTGTGGTTTATCCTTTGCCGGTGGCAACCGCAGATCTCTCCACTTCGCTTCGCTCAACCAAGCCTTCCTCAACCCAATTTTCATCCTGGGACCTGATCTGCCAACGGTTGTGGTCTCCCGCCCTTGCTACGCAAGGATGGGCACCCTAGATCTGCTTGAAGTGCGGATCCAAAACCGCCACCAATCGAGGGTTCTATAAAGGGGGATGTCAAGAGAAAAAACTTCGGCGCGAGCGTGGCGAGGGGAGTTTCTTTTGACATCCCAGCCCTCCCGGCGAGGCCACGCTGTATGGATCGAAGTGTTGAGTGCGGCGCGATCCGGTCCCGAGTCGAGTTGATAGTAGCCGTAGGCGCTGTGGGAAAGCGGAAATCGCGGAGCGATTTCCGAGGTGGCGTAGCCACCGGCTTTTCCATAGCGCACCAGCTGGCAGCGCCAGCCCGGCTGAATTAGATCAGCATTTCTCATAATGCGACCACAGACGGCCAACAGTACCTTGCACCCATCAAGCAGAGAACGATTGGTCCAACGGAATGGCCAACCATGGTTCTATCTGAGACTCGTGGTCATATAGCTTTTTTCGGTTATCCGAAGGGGGATATGGTGCCCCATGAAACTGCACGCTGTTGGCAATGCGTCTATCCCTCGTTTAGATCCTCACCCTCGAACCGAGAGCGCAAGAACCGATCGCCCTATCGCAGCAGAGAAGCTGAAGACTGGGCCTGGATTCTAAGCGCGCTCAAGCTGCTTGTGTTTGCAATTCTGTTGCGTCGAAGCGTTCTCCTCTCTTCCATAGGATTAAAGCAATCGTTGCTATCTTGCGCGCCAGGGTTAGACGAGCCATCTCCGGCTGCATTCCCTTGGCGATCAGACTCTCGTAATATTCCCGGAATGGCCCGGGACGAATGCTGGCGGTGGTGGCCGCTCCCTTGAAGATGTTCTTCAGCTCGTGATTGTGATGGAAATTCAGTCCGGTGATTTGCACCGGTTTCTTGCTGCGTTGGATCTGGCCCTTGACCATGCGGTAATCCGCACTGCTGCGCGTCTCTAATCCTAATCCGCAGTAGCTCCAGAACTGCCGCTTGGTGCGAAACCGGTAGGGTGTCTGTACGCGTCCGATTAAAATGGCTGCGCGAATTGGCCCCAGGAAGGGGATGCTACGCAGCAGTTCGACGGCCTCGAATTTGCGGCTCTCTGTTATCAGCCCCTGGCGTGCTCGGTGCCGTACTGTGCGCAAGCTGTCGAGTTCTTCAAAAAGATACTCCGCACGCTGTTTCAGAGCGCTGTTCGCCGATAGAAGCTGCAACTGCTCCTCTCGCCGCCGCTGCCCATAAAGCGCCTTGCCCGGCGTGCTCACCACCTGGCCGCGATAGATGGCCTTCAGGCGCGCCATCACACGGGTCGTGTCTTCGGTCAGTACCGTATAAGCACGGCCTAATTCCTTGAGCGCCCGCGCGCTGTTCTGCCCGTGATAAACCGGGGATAACTGGTTGCCGCGCAGCAATTCCGCCAATTTCCTGGCATCCAGTTTGTCGTTCTTGTTGCCCACCTTGAGCAGCGCATTCTTGCGCGGATTGCAGACCACTACCTTGCTCACATGGGGCTGCAGCAAATCGTACAACCATGCCGATTGGGTCGTCTCTTCCAAGGTGATCTGCACCGTCCCCCGTAATCCCTGCACCAATTCCAGAATCACTGCTCCATCGGTCGGCACAATACACTGGCTCACCTGCCGCCCCTCTTCATTTAAGACCGCGATCGAAACACAATCCCGGTGCACATCCATTCCCACGTACTTGGTGTTAATCTTCTTGGTATTCATCTGGGCGCTCCTTCGCTGTGGGCTTCTGGTTCTTTCCCAAGCAACCAAAGCTTACTCCCGACTGGGCGCCCTTTATTATGCGTGCCCCATATCTGGCGCGCTCTTTGCGCCAGATATGGGAAACCGCAGATCTCTCCGCTCCGCTTCCCACCCCGGCAAGCTACGCTCGCCGGGGACCCCGGTTTCGCTTGAAAAACTCGATCGGCCGCTGAGGACCGCCAGCCCATGAGCACCCGCTTAGCGGGTCTCCAACTCCAACACCTGAATGGAGTAGGCGGGAACGGTATAAGAGAACCGAGCGGCCACATCTCTGATCGTGCTCTCCACCGGAACAATTTTCGTCGGTTCGAGGATGGTGTTGGTTGCCCCGGTGGTCTTCGCGCTCAGGTCGATTACCTGGCCATTCTTGCTCACATTCGCTGCGCCGTTCAGCCGGATGATCAGAGGCCGCGGGTCGGAGGTTGCATTCACCAGCTTCAAATACAATCTTCCGTTCGCCGAGCTGCGAGTGACCGAATAGAAGAACCTCGTTGCCTCTCCCTCCAGCTTGGCATCCAGGATCTGGTCGCCGAGATGATTGCTGAACATCAACTGGGCATAGTAGCTCGGCGACCCATAACTGCTAAGCGCGTTATAGCCAATCAGGTCGGATTCCCACTGCATACCGCCCGGATTCACATTGACGAACAGCGGCGCGTAGCTGGCCATGACGACAATATCGCTGTTTCGCTCCATGCCGGTCATCCACGCCGCATCTCCCAGCGCAGCGCCAAAATTTGTTGTCGGACCGCCCTCGCGCGTAGCCCACTCCCCTACAAAAATCTTTGGCCCCTGGCGGCTTGTCTTGTCGTAGTGGTCGACGTCTTCGAAAAATTGCTGCGCCGAGCGATAGTAATGATCGTCGATCACATCCGGCGTCACGCTCTTGACCGGAGTGGTGGCAATCACTTGGAGATTGGGATACTTCGCTTTGATCGCTTTATAGAACTGGGCAAAGCGGCCGTCATAGGATCCGCTCTTGTCAAAGTGATCTTCATTTCCGATCTCGACGTAAGTGAGTTCAAAAGGTTCAGGGTGCCCGTCCTTAGCCCGCTCGGCTCCCCACTTGGTGTCGGTGCTGCCGGTCACATACTCCAATTCATCCAGAGCGTCGTTCACATACGGCTCCAGATCCTTACCCGGCTCCACATGCTCGCCTTTGAGCGAGTACCCGGCGTAGACCGCCAATACCGGCTGCATCTTCAGATCCTGGCACCATTCCAGGAACTCCAGCAGGCCGAGTCCGTCGGAGGACCTGTACATCCACGGGCTCAGGTGGGTGGGGCGATCAACCAGCGGCCCGATGGTATTCTTCCATTCGAAGCGCTCGTTGATGGTATTGCCTTCAAGATAGTTTCCCCCAGGAAGGCGCAGAAATGCGGGCTTCATGGCGGCAAGCTTCTCCATTAGATCGATTCGATTGCCATTCGCCCGGTCATGATAGGTCGGCGGAAAAAGCGAGACCAGGCTGAACCAGATCGTACCTGCCTGGCCGGCCGTAATCACCAGGCGGTTATTGGAAGATGCTGGGCTTCCCTCGGAACGCATGGTGAAGCGGTACTGCTTCCAGTCGGAGCTGAGCGTTGGCACAGTGGAGGAGGCGAGCACGTTTCCGGTGTCATCGTTAATCAGCCTCACACTGATCGGGCCCATCCCAGACTCACTCGCCTTGGCATAGAACGAGCCGCGGTACACCGTATTGGGCCGCACGGCGATGCCCCAGTAGCCCTCATTCGCCACTCCCGCCTGATTTTTGGCCGTGGCGTTGTTGATGGTAACCGCCAGGCTGAGCGGCAGAGCGGCGCTTGGTCCGGTGGTGGTATCGATCGCTATGGACGAATTGGAATCTCCGGCTTGCACGGCGAACCAATGCAAAGGAGCCCGCTTGCTGTCCTGGAACGTGCGGTTTCGCACCAGCTCCGCATAAATACCGCCGTCATAGGAGTAGTTGATCTCCTCCGTCATCAGGCCGTACAGAGTCGGGCTTACTTTCCCCTGCACCTGGCTGAGATCGATTGCGAGGGTGGGCGGCTGTGCGCTCTGGGCCGCAGCAGTTGCGGCCAAGACCAACATGGCGAGAAATGAAAATGCTTTCGGGCGAGACGATGAATACAAGGATGCAGCCTCCTCAGCGGTAAACCTTTTCTCCTGGCACGAAGAGGATTATATCTCCAAGCCAACTGCCTTGGCTTCCAGATGTATTTGCGGTTGATTTTCTTTCTGTCATTCCCGCAGGGAATGTTCTCTCGGGGCACCCTCGATTGGTGGTGTTCTTGGATTCATACTTCAAGCAAATCCAGGGTGCCCCATCCTTGCGGAGCAAGGGTGGGAAACCACAACCGATGGCAGCAGGATTTAGAACTTTCTCGACCACTCCTTGGGCCAGCGCTCAACCACCACTTTCTTATCTGTGTAGAACTCGATAGCATCCCGCCCCTGGCCGTGCAAGACTCCCATAAAGCTGTTCTTCCAGCCGCTGAAGGGAAAATACGCCATCGGCGCGGCGACGCCAATGTTGACCCCGACATTTCCCGTGGGAACCTCATAGCGGAACTTCCTTGCCGCGGAACCGCTGGAGGTGAAAATCGAGGCCTGATTGCCATACGGATTTCGAGCGATGGCCGCAATCGCGTCGTCCAGAGTCGTGGATTCATTGATGGTCAGGACCGGCCCGAAAATCTCCGTGGTGGTCAGCTCATTCTTTTCGTCGATAGCGGTTAATACGGTCGGGGAAATAAAGTTATGTTTCTCTCGATTGCCGTTCGGCCCCTTGCGTCCATCCAGCAGCACCTGGCCGCCGGCGTGGACACCCTTCTCAATCAACTGCAAGATGCGCGATTTGCTTGCCGCGCTGATCACCGGCCCCATCTCTATTCCCTTTTCAAGACCGTTCCCTGTGCGAATGCTCGACGCCTTCTCGACCAGCAAATCCTTGAACGGTTTGGATGCGTCGGCGACGGTTACCGCTACTGAAACCGCCAGGCAGCGTTGACCGGCGCAGCCAAAGGCACTATCGCTAACAATTTTCGCCGCCATCTCGAAATCGGCGTCGGGCATAACTACAACATAGTTCTTCGCTCCGCCCTGGCACTGCACCCGCTTGCCGTGTATCGCGCCCTCTGCATAGATGTACTTGGCGATCGGCGTGGAACCGACAAAGCTGATCGCCCGGACATCCGGGTGGTGCAGCAGGGCGTCGACCGCCGGCTTGGCTCCCACAACCAGATTCGCGACGCCTGCCGGCAATCCGGTATCGTGCAGAAGTTCAAAGATCAGGCGGGCGCTGAGCGGAACCTTCTCCGAAGGCTTCAAGATGAAGGTATTGCCGGTGGCGATCGCGTAAGGCATGAACCAGAGCGGAATCATCGCGGGAAAATTAAACGGTGTGATAGCCGCGGTAACGCCTATCGGCTGGCGGATCATGATTTCATCAATGCCGCTCGCGATATCTTCAAGGTTATAACCCTGCATCAGCGTCGGGATGCCGCAGGACACTTCGACGTTCTCGATGCCCCGCTGTATCTCAGCGCGGGATTCGGCCACCGTCTTGCCATTCTCCTGGGTGATCGTGCGCGCGAGTTCATCAAGATTTTTGAGCAGCAGCTCGCGAAAGCGGAACATGTATTGGATTCGGTCCTGCGGAGGCGTTCGCCGCCATGCGGGAAACGCAGCCGACGCGGCCGCAACCGCGGCCCCCACTTCATCCGAACCGGCAAGCGAGAGCTGCGCCAAAACCTCGGAAGTGGCGGGATTGACGATCTCGACCGTCTCTGAGGATTCACTTCGCCGCCACTCGCCGCCAACATAGTTCCCTGCCAACTGAACGCTCTCTTTTAGCATTGCCGCATCTCCTTCATTACCTTGACCAAGTATTGTTACACCGTAGCGCGAAACAACTCACGGCAGGCTCCAGTGCTGTGTAGTAGCTAGCGGCCGCCTTCGCGCCAATGGACCATGGGCAGACCGGGCGCCGGCGCCCGAAAATAGGGTATTCGCTTCCCTTTCAGCGAGCCGATGTAGATGGTTTGCAAGTCCTGGCCGCCAAAAGTGACGCTCGCCATCCACGGCGCAATCCCTTGGCCGGTGGCGAACAAAACCTCTTCATTCACCGCATTGTTCAAAACAGCCCGCTCCAGCGCATCGACCTTAAGCGGGTCGCCTTCATCCAGCAAGATACGGAGATCGCCTTGAGGCGTCAACACAAAGAGCTTGTCGGAATAGACCATGGTTCCCCAAAGATTGCCAAGACTGTCGAAGGCAACGCCATCCGGCCACGCTCCTTTACCCAGGTTGGACGGTCCGAAGACCTCGCGGCTGTTCAGACTGCCATCTTCAGCGACACGCATCCGGCTGATGCGCCCGCCGGTGGTCTCGACGGCATAGAGGAATTCTTCCCCGGCATCCATGCGAATCTCATTCGTAAAATGAAATCCATCCGCCACAATGCGAAACTTCCCATCGATGTATCTGGCGATGTAACCATCGGCCAAGTCGGTTCGCAGAGCGTGCATCCAGTTTTTGATCCGGGTCGAGACAGTGATCCAGATACGGTCCTGTGAGTCGCGCAGGACAAAGTTCACCTTGCCGATGGGTTCGCCCTCAATACTGTCGGCAAGAACGCGGGTGGCGCCGTCGCGGGTCATCAGTTCCAGGCAATCCGTCCCGAAATTCGAGATCAATATATCGCCCTCGCGCGTGAACGCCAAACCGTTGGGTAAAGTACCTTGCAAATATCTGGCAGCTTCGCTGTCCGCCTTTTGAAACTGGCCTGAGCGTTTTTGTGTAATCGTCTCCTGCTTTCCGTCCGGGGCGATCCTGGTCACTCCGCCTCGGGCATCGGCCGCCCAGAGGACACCGTCCGGCTCCGCCAAGATGCACTCCGGGCGTTGCAGGTTGTCGCCAACATAAGCAATTGAAGACTTCTCAATGCCGAAATCGAGAACCGGATTATGTATCAAGAGATTTGCTCGCATGGTTGGCCGGGTGCCCCAGGTTCGCGAAGCTAACCTGGGTCTTTTTGAGAGAGAACGCAGTCGTTTGCATAGAGCGCAACCACGCTTGCAAGGTTAACACAGTGAAGAGACGGCTGGAGGTTTGCGCCTTTCCCCATATCCAGAGCAAAAAAGCGCCTGACACCGGGCGCTCCACGATTCATATTTGTTTTTGCCTGAAACCTGATCCCTGAAACCTGACCCCTGACTTCAAACGAACTCGACCGCCGCACCGCTTTCCGCCGCTTGGTCGGCGACATGGTCCGCGTTGCTCAGCAGAATACCTATGTCCTGAGCGACTTTGCACACGTGGGCGGCAGAGACCCGATACCGTTCTTTGGTAAATCGGGAGAGCGGGGCGGAAACGCCGATCGATCCTACGATGACATCGTTGTCCACGCGGATAGGAGCGGCCACACAACGCAGTTCTTCGGCATACTCCGCCTCGTCGGTGGCAAACCCCCTCTTCTTGATCAGCGCACAGTCTTTACTCAGCTCCTGAATGCTGGTCATGGTGTTCTTGGTGTAGGTTCGCAGGCGCCCGGAACCGAATAACGCTCTCAATTCCCGCTCATCGGCGTCTGCCAGCAATGCCTTTCCGTGCGCCGTGCAGTAGAGCGGCACCAGCTCGCCCACTTGTCCAGCCACGGCAATCACATTGCTCGCGGCCGCGTGATCGATAAAAAGTGCGTACTTCCCCTCGCGTATGGCCAGGTGGGCGGTTTCATTGATTTGCGTCGCCAGCAGCTTCAGGTGTTGATTGGCGACCCGAATCAGCATGTTGCCCCAATCGTAGCGATGGGAAAGTCTCCACATGGAAGAGCCGAGGATATAGTCTTTTCTGCCGGCAGGGCACGCCAGAAAGCCCCGGCGGCGCAGCGTGTTGGCCAGGCGGAAGACGCTGCTGCGGTCAATGCCCAATATCTCGGTCAGTTCTCCCAGGGAGACAGGCTGCTTGGAGAGCGCCACTGCTTGAAGGATCGTCAGTCCGCGATCCAGACTCTGGATGAATGGGACTTGGCGAGCTTTGTTCTCGGGCATGGGAATCCGCTTCTACGCTCTAAAAGTTACTCCCAAACTCTGTAAGTACTTTTTGCTGGTTTCTACCAATTGTAACGGTGGAATGGGAGATAGATTTTTAGGATCGTTGTCGAGTTCACCCATTACCATACCACGAATTTTTCTGCCCTCCATCAGGTCCAGAATGGCGGGAATGTTCACTTTCCCCTGCCCCAGTGGACAGTAGCCCAGCAAATGCGGATCCAGCCCGTTGTAGTCCTTCAGGTGCATATGTTGAACCAACGGCAAGAAGTCCTTCACCACCTGGACGGCATCCGCTCCGCCTTTGGTGAGTTGGCCGATATCCGGCCCGAACTTCAGATATTTCGTATCTACCGCATCCAGGACCGCATAGGTTTCGTCACGCGACTCGACGCAAGTCCCGGTGTGCTGATGCAGCACGGGAGTGAGTCCCTGATCGCAAATGGTTTTTGCGGCGTCATTCAGGGTGCTTACGATATTGGCTTTGTTGGCGGCAAAGTCGTACTGCGCGCGAGGAACCTGGTTCGGTCCCAGAACGAAGATCCTCCCGTTGTACTTCTTGATGAGCTTGCTCCAAGTCACCGCCTTGGCGATCTCGTCCTTGCGCTTGCCGGAATCGACCAGGTTCAGAGTGCAATAGCCAGAGATAAGCGGCAGGTGATGCTGGTTGAGGACCGGCTTTAAACCTCCCTGCGTCTCCCATTTAGTCAGGACGTCTCCAAACGTCTCGAATCCATAGAAGCCCAGGTTTCCTATGTCGGTGATCGCCTGGACAACATCGTTCGGCCACGTGATACCAGTGTGGCCGATCATGATGTTTCGCTTCTTTTCCCCGGAAAGCGCGGTAGGAAGTAACGCCGCCGCGGCGCTTAGAGCCATGGTCGCGGCAAAGGCACGACGGCTGATTTTCTGCTTCATGTCTCTCCAGGGATTCGGCGGCGGAACGCCCGGGCGACGGCCGAAAACTCGAATCACAATACATAGAATCACATAGAAAATGCAGGCGTAGCAAGCAGGTTTTGCAGGATAGATTGTGCAATATGCAATGATATCTGCCCCTCCAAGGCTAATCCCCTAATGTGGATCTAAGACCCGCCACGGATCGAGGTGTGCCGCTGTTCATATTTCGAAAGAAACCATCGATGTTTACCATTTGAATTTAGCTAGCTATTGACAAAGCTGTGATGGTTCTGTTCGACTTCGACTCAGGCTCGAAAGGAAAACCGGCGGCTGCATGACCCGGCAAGAGCGGGCAAGACAACGGTGCTCTGCGGACCTGTCTAAAACACTTGGAGGCATCCTAATGAATTGCGGATTGAGAATGATGGGACTCGCTGCGTGTTCAACCGCTATGCGGAGACTGGGAGCGCTGCTGCTTATCTCAGCTTTCGCGTGGCTAGGTTGCTCGCAGTCAAACGCGCAAACAGACCTGGCCAACATTGTGGGAACAGTCACCGACAGTAGCGGCGCCGCGGTGCCTAACTGCCGGGTGGACATCAAGAACATGCAGACATCCGCCCTTCGTACAGTAACTACGAATGCGAGCGGCTTCTACTCTGCTCCATCGCTTCCGGTAGGCTCCTACACGATTACGGCGGCGGCAACCGGGTTTCAGAGAGCGACAGAAACCATCGATCTTACCCTGGCTGGCGTGACCTCCAACTTTCAGCTCAAGATCGGCGATGTCTCTCAGGAGGTTACCGTGACCGGTGAGTCCGGGGCAGTGGCGCTGCAGACCGATAGCCACGAGGTATCAGTTTCGGTAAACAGCGCCCAACTGGTGAATCTGCCGAATAACGGACGCAGCATTATCAATATCGCGACCCTGGGTCCGGCATCGCAGCCGGGAACGGATTCGGGCGTGGATGCAGGAGATGAGACCTTTTACGGTCAGCTCGCCTCTTCGGTCATCATCTCCGGGTTGGGAAATGCTCATACCTTGTTTTTGCAGGACGGCGTCGACAACGTCAACCTCTTAACCCAAACCGCCAACATCCTTCCCTCCGTCGAGGCCACCCAGGAAGCAACCACGCTTCTCAATGGGGCCCCGGCGCGCTTTAGCGAGCCGGCGGTGATCAACGTCATCACCAAGAGCGGCTCCGATCGCTTCCACGGAACCGTCTATGACTTTCTGCAAAACGATGCAGCCAATGCGCCCGATTGGTTCGCCAAATCAACGCCGCTACAGAGATACAATCAGTTTGGCGCCAATCTCGGCGCTCCCATTCTCAAGAACAAGCTCTTTGGGTTCTTCGACTACTCCGGCCTTAGGAGCCACACCGCCGTCGTGACCTCAGTTCGGGTTCCTACCGCCGCAGAGCGGGCCGGCAACTTTTCCGCCGACCCGGAGATCATCTATAACCCCGCAACCTACAATCCGGCTACCGGCGCCTCCAGTCCGTTTCGCGGCAATATCGTGCCCAGCCTGAGCCCGTTCGCGGCGCTGTGGCTGCAAAATTATCCCGCTCCTAATACGCCGCTCGGCGCAAACAACATCAATTACATAGCGAACCTTCCCAAGATAAGCAATTACGACCAGTATCTGGGCCGTGTCGACTGGAATATATCGGACAGGAATCAGCTGTTCGGCACCGTAGCCCGCTTGACCAACTCCAACGGACAGGACTCGATCACTCCCGGCCTCTTCGGAATCTTCGACACCCTGAAGGGCACAAACGTCTCCCTTGAGGACACCTTCGTGCTCAGCAACAATCTCGTGAATGTCGCCAAGCTGGGATACAACCGGAGCAACCTCTTCCGCACCCAGCAGGGACAAAGCGTGAAGGACTACGCCCAATTTTATGGGCTGCAAAACGTCAACCCTCTGCCCCAGCAATGGACTCCGCCGCAGATTAACGTGACCAATTATGAGACGCTCGGGGATCCATATTCACCGCAGGGAGCCATTCAGAACCGCTTCCAATTCGCGGATGAGCTGAATTGGAAGCGGGGCAACCATACCATCACCTTCGGCGGTGAGTTCGTGCGCACCCAATTCAACGGCAATTGGGTGGTCGGCAACAATGGCATTTATATGTTCGACGGAAGCGCTACTTCGCAGTACATAGCCGGCGCGCGCAGTCCCTCGGACCAAGGAAACGCGCTGGCGGATCTCGAGTTAGGCTACCCAGTTACCGCCAATGCGGCCAACGGCATCTCCCTCGGCGCTTTTCGCGGAATCGATGTTGCCGGTTATGTCCAGGATGATTGGAAGATATTGCCCAGCCTGACCTTGAACATCGGCCTGCGCTATGACTTTGACAATCCTCCGAATGACAAGAACGGCCATGCCGCGCTTTACAATCTCTCTTCCAATAGCAATATTCCCGGAACCTGGAATACAAATTACGGCGACTGGGGACCAAGGGTGGGCTTCTCCTATAGCGCCGCTAAAAACACCGTGGTTCGCGGAGGGTACGGGATCTACTATGCTCCGATCCTGTACAACAATCTGCAGTTCTCCCTTCTCTACTCGCCCAACGTTATAAATCAGTTCTACGCCTTGAAGGTGTCAAACCCGGTCGACATCCAACACCTATTCATTCCCAATCCTCCTTCTGTGCCCGGGCAAGGGGGCTATACCATTGCCAGGACACTAAAAGATACCTCGGTGCAGGAGTGGAATCTGGATGTAGAACAGTCGCTCAATCCGAATATTCTCCTGACCCTGGCCTATATAGGCAATGTGACTCGTCATCAGTCCGGGCGCGCGGACTTCAACCAGCCCTATGCCCTCTCCGCGGGCAACACATCGGGAAAGCTGGACGTGAAACCGCAACCCTTGGCGGGACAGATCGACGGCCAGTACAACACGCTTCCCGCCAATTACAATGCGCTCGCAGCCAAGCTGGAAAGGCGGTTTTCCGGCGGCCTGCAGTTCCTCGCCAGTTACACTTTTTCTAAAGCTCTGGACATAATCGACGGTGACAATGCCGACGTCCAGGACATCTACAATCCTTCACTCACCTACGGCGCGGCGGGCTTTGACCGGACGCATAACTTTCTCCTCAGTGGCATTTACAACTTGCCGTTCGGACCCGGGCAGAGGTTCCTGACTTCGAAAAACTTCTTCAATCGCGAGCTTATCGGAGGCTGGCAGCTCACCGGAATCGAGCAATTCGCAACCGGCCAGCCGATTCAGATAATGGCCAACAACAATGCGGACACCAGCTCTCTTCATAGTGTCTATGCTCTAAAAACCTGCGACCCGAGTTCGGGCTTTGCCCGCACCGAGACCCAGTTCTACAATCCCTCTTGTTTTGCGCAGCCAGGCCCGGGCCAATATGGAACTGCCCGCAGCGGACCGCGCCTGCCACATCTGGTCAACACGAACCTCGGCTTGATGAAGGCATTTCAGATTCACGAAGGCCAGCAGCTGCAGTTCCGGGCTGAAGCCTTCGATGTCTTCAATCACCCTACGCTGGCGAGCGGAGACAACAACGTAACTTCCCCGAATGCGGGGCTTGTTACATTCGAGGCGAATGGCCCGCGAGTTATGCAGTTTGCGCTGCGATACTCGTTCTAACTTGATTAACCGTTGCAAACCGCGAAGGCCAGGCAGGAAGGAGATCGGCCGATGCGCAGATGGCTGCTTGTTTCGCTGATGGCCCTGGCTCCTTTTGCTGCGGTTGTTTTTGCGGCCAGCCGGCCGCCGGATATCGCCTTCCGCATCCACATGATCGACCCCGGCTACAGCGAAACCGCAGCCGTGGCCGATCTCAACAACGACGGGAGACCCGACATCATCTCCGGGGAAAGCTGGTATGAGGCTCCCAACTGGACCAAGCACCCTCTGCGGAAGATCGATTACAGCCATGGCTACATCGACGATTTCACCGATTTGCCGGTGGACGTCGATAGCGACGGCTGGATCGATATTGTGCAGTTCAGCTACTTCGCCCATAACATCGTCTGGCTGAAGAATCCGGGAAAGACAGGCGGCCCCTGGAAAGTGACGGAGATCGACAACAGCGGACCCACAGAATTTGCCTTTCTGGTCGACCTGAACAATGATGGCAAGGCGCAGGAGCTGCTGCCCGAGTTCGATAACCCGAAGGTGCCGCTGGCCTGGTTTGAATTAGAGAACGGCAAATGGATCAAACACATCGTCTCCCCGCGAAGCTATGGCCATGGCATTGGCGTGGGCGATGTAAATGGCGATGGCAGGAATGACATTTTAACGCCCAAGGGATGGCTCGAGGCGCCGCCCGATGTGCGCGCCCCCGGCGACTGGACTTTCCATCCCGTCGATTGGGACCAGCACCCTATCCCGGCCGCCGGTCCGCCTGGAGCCGCGCCCTCCGCATCGATTGAAACCAGCCGCGGTTCACGCTTCGGGTACATGTATCTGATCGACATCAACGGCGACGGCCGCAAGGATCTGCTTACCGGAATGGCGCATGATTATGGTCTCGCCTGGTACGAGCAAACCGCGGATGGAAAGTGGATTCAACACGTCATCGACAATAGCTGGTCCCAGGCGCACGCCTCGGCGCTGGTGGATCTGAATGGCGATGGACAGTTGGATTTCGTTACCGGCAAACGCTATTTTGCGCATAACGGCTCCGATCCCGGATCGCGCGAGCCTATCGGTCTTTACTGGTATGAGTATCGCAAAACAGCTCCCTCGGCTGCGAGCGCGCACGGTCCGGGCAACGGAGGCGTCGAGTGGATCCGTCACATCATCGATTACGATGGCCGCATGGGCGGAGGAATGCAGATAGTAGTCACCGACATGGATGGCGACGGAGACCTGGATGTAGTCAGCGGAGGGAAGGCGGGATTGTTTCTTGCCGAAAATCTGACCGTCTCACCCAAGGCGCAAAACAAAAGCCGGCAAAGAGGCGCTAGTGTCCCCTGATTTGTCATCTCCGCCGGGAGCGTTCATGGACCTGCAGCCCACCCAAGTGGATGAAAATTGACTATTGCCTTTGAAGGGTACGGCCTTCCATTGGGGTGAGCAAGCTAAGGTGAATATGGCCAGGAACTTCCTAAATGATTTTCGAGAGAGCGGTGCTAGCCTGCATTTCTCACACGCACTGCTTTGCAGGACGGGTTGGCGTGTGATTTACGAACCGGGGCGGTGATTTGGGTGGTGGATCTGATCGGTCGGGATATTTCCAACGGGTCATGGCCTGTTGGAGTTTGCCGGCGCGGTTTTGCGCATGGCACCGCAGGCGCGATGACCTGGGCCAGTGTGGAAGCTGAGTTGGGGCAAGCAGCGGCGGCTGCTCAACAGCGCAGCGCGTGGTGAGCTTGGGCGAAGATGTCTTTCCAGGGATAGGCCGAGCTAAGTTGGAGCAGCACGCGGCGCACGCTGATCCTGACGACAGCGCCGATCTTGAGCAGCTTAAGGCGGATCGTATCCACCTGGGCCTGGGCCCAGGCAGTGCCCTTCAGTCCCAGGCGTCGCAGCGCTTCCAGCAGCGTGTAGGCCAGCGCGGAGAAGTAAAGCCTGAGTTGGTTGCCCTTCATTTCGCCGGTGGAGAGCCGGTCGGCAAACAGGCACATCTGTTCTTTGATCCGATTCTCCATCTCTCCGCGGGCGCAGTAGAACTTCTCGTATAAATCCTGCGCGGCCCACTGGTCAGCCGTTAAGGAAGTAACCACGAAGCGCGGGTTCTCGCCCTTGTCGAGATACTCTGCCTTGGCCACCACGCGGCGCGGACGGGACCAGCTCTTGTGGGTTTGATAGCTGAATTGGGTGAAGACCCGCGCCGCTTCACCGCTGCTCTGGTGCAGGATGTGAGCCTGATGCATCTCAGCGCCGACGATCTTGCGCAGCCGCTGGTTGCGCGCCAGCCCCAAGGCGTAATCGACATCGTTGGACTCGCACCAGCCCATCAGTTCTTCGCGGCAGAAGCCGGAGTCGGCCCGCAGCACGATGCGTACCTCGGGCCAGCGCTGGCGCACCTGAGTTACGATGCGGCTGACTTCCGCGACCGAACCGGCAGCCGCGTCCTGGTTGGCGGCCCTGAGCCGCGCGCACAGCAACTGGTCGCCGGCGAAGATGTACAGCGGCAGATAGCAGTAGCTGTCGTAGTAGCCGTGGAAGAACCGCTCTGGCTGATGGCCGTAGAGCGGGATGTCGGTCGCGTCCAGATCCAGCACGATCTGCTTTGGCGCGGTGGCGTGCGACTCCAGAAACAAGTCTGTCAGCAGCCGGTCCAGCGCCTCGGGCGAGTAGCTGATCTTGTGGTAGCGGCCGCTGCGGCCTGTCAACTCCAGCCGGTTCAGCGTGCTCTTGCCGGCCAGCGGCTCATCCAGTTCGCGCCTGCCGCTGAGCACCGCCAGCAGCGGATCCGAGCGCAACTGCTCGTGATCGTTCAGGTCCTCATAGCCCAGCGCCAGACCATAGATGCGCTGCGCCAGCATCTGGGGCAGTTGATGCTTGACCAGCAACGGCATGCGGCGGTCGCTGAAGCAGCCGGCCAGCCGGCCCAGCAGGTCGATCTTGCGCTCCACCTCGCGCAACAGCAGCGCTCCGCCATCGCTGGAAACCTGTCCGGCCGTGAACCCGGCCCCCACGCGACGCGAAAAATGGGCTGTAAATGCGAACGTTTTCTGGGTACACTCTGTCATCAAAGGCTGCTCCTTTTCAGGGCATTCAACTACGCATAGACAACGCAGTTATGCCTGAAAACAGCGGCCTTTTGCTACTCTTTTCTTCGCCCCACCGTTACTCCTCGCCTACACCTCATGAGAAATGCGGGCTAGTCTAATAGGGCAGGGATGTTTCAATTGACCACTAGTTCCAACACGGGATCATTCAATGAGCGACAGCCACAAGCATAACCACGATAAAGACAATAAAAAGAACCCCCCCAGCGGCCGGATTGTGCCCCCGCTCTGGACGCTCAACCGGCGCGACTTTCTCCGCTCCGCTGCCTTTGCCACCGCCGGCGGACTGATGCTCAAGAGCGATCTCTCCCCTCAAGCTCTCTTCGCCCTTCCTGCCCTGGCCGGCGCCGCGTACTTGACCGGGGACCGGATCGCGGCTACGCCCGCCTTCAATTACCGCGCCTATCGTTCCCAAGCGGCCGAGACCCCAGACGCAAACGCCTGGGTCGAGATCGATCTGGAGCAGGCGCAGCCTATCGAAGCGGTAAAACTTTATCCCGCCAATCAGAAGATGATTCCCGGGAAAGATGCGTACTATACCGGTGAAGGATTTCCCCTCCGCTTCAAGATTGAAGCGTCGAAGGATGCCGGCTTCAGCCAGCCGGTGGCCATCGCCGATCACTCCACGGTTGACTTTGAAAATCCGCGGGACAACATTCTCCGCTTTCCCGCAAACCGGATCGAGGCGCGATATCTGCGTTTGACCGTGACCAAGTTTCCCCGGCCGGCTTGCTTGAATACGGAGACAAACGCGCCCGAAGCTCAGGCAGCCTGTTCCGCGAAGGGACAGTATTGGTTTGCCTTGAGCAAAATAGGCGCGCTCTCCGCTGGCAAGGATATCGCCGTCGGTAAAAACGTCTCCACCGACCCAATCTATGGCAACCCTGAAGACAAGGCGCAGCTCACCCGGCCCGAGCGCGTGGAGACGGAGTACGTACACCGCGACCGGCCGCACTACGTAACGGATGCGAGCACCTGGCAGAGGGTGAGCTATGTCACCCAGGCTCCTCTCACCGGCATAGTGCTCCATGGGGGTCTCTTCGAGACCGTCATGCGCAATAACATCCGCTACCTGCTGGAGTCGTTTACCGTCGATGATCTGCTGCTGCAGTTCCGCGACCGCGCCGGCAAGCCGATCCCTCCAAGCTCGCATAAGCCGGACAAATTCTGGGAGACCGATCTTGCCGGATCGAATGCCGGAAGATTTCTCATGGGCTCCGGCAACACTCTGCGTTGGATTGACGATCCCGAGCTGCGCCGCCGTTTTAACGCCGTGGTCGATGGCATCGCCGAGTGCCGCCAGCCCAACGGCTACATCATGGCTTACCCGGAAGATACCATCTTCTACTCGGAGCGAGGCGCCTATACCCGCGCCTGGCTCACCCATGGGTTGATCGAAGCGGGCTATGCAGGCAACCCCAAAGCCTTTGAGCTGCTGCGCGGCAACTATGACTGGTTCGATCAGTGCAAATACCTTCCCGACCTGCTGCGCGGAGCGGTGCAGGGCGGCCAGGGCATGATCGCCAACACGCGCGTGTACTTTACCCCGGTCGGCAAGCCTGCGGACGCGCAGGTCATTCAGCGATATTTCCTTGAAGACAAGTGGCTGGAGCAGTTGGCGGGGATGGATAAGGATGGTATTTGGCAGTATCCCTACGATCGTCCCCACTGCTACCTGCTGACCAACCTGGAAGCTTATCTGGATCTTTATCGCGCTACCGGCGATAGCCGCTGGCACGAGGGAGTGAAGGCGGCATGGGAGATGTACAATGCGCACTGGGAGCAGCCCGGAGGATCGATTTCGATCATCGAGTACAACTACGATCCACCGGATTCCAACTCGCTGATACAAAAGCTGGGAGAGCTCTGCGGCAGCTCGTTCTGGGTATTCTTGAGCCAAAGATTCCAGTTGATGTCCCCGGAGGAAGAGCGATATGCCACGGAAATTGAGAAGTCGATCTACAACGTAGCCATGGCCAGCCAGGAAGGAACGGAGGGTCTGCGCTATCACGCCATCCTGGTTGGCCAGAAGGAAAAAGGGACACGCATCAATACTTGTTGCGAAGGCCAGGGAACACGGCTGATTGGTTCTCTTCCGGAACATATCTACTCCATCGCCGTGGATGGTCTCTACGTCAATCTCTTCGAGCCTTCGACCATCACCTGGAAACAGGATGGCCGCGAGATCAGCCTGCATCAGGAAACCAAGTTTCCCTGGGAGCGCGAGGTCAAGCTGACCGTCTCCGCCGCCGGGCCGGCAAAAATGAAGCTGCGTTTGCGCATGCCCTCATGGGCCACTGAAGAGATCAAGGTCGCGGTGAATCGGGAAAATCCCGTGACCGGTCAGCCGGGATCCTATCTGACCTTGGACCGCACCTGGTCTGCGGGAGATGTAGTCAGCTTCGCTCTACCCATCGGATTCAAACTCACCGAATACACCGGTAAGGACCAGATACCAGGCCATAAGCGCTACTCGCTCACCTATGGGCCATTGCTCTATGCGGCCGCCGGATCCAAGGATGCAGTGCTACGGGTCTCCGGTGGCCGCCCAGAAGATCTGGTCAAGCAACTTACTCCCAAGCCCCGCTCTCCCCTGCAGTTTACCGTTGCGGAGAACCCGGGCACGGTTTACATGCCGTACTGGCAGATTGCCCAGGAAGAGTTCACCTGTTTTCCCGTCATCGATCTCGCCGGAAGCGAATCCCAGACCTGAGGAAATGCGGCCATGGCCGACCTTTCCTCAGGATCCCTTCTGTGCCTCGCGCAGCGGGCCTCTCTAGACAACACAACAAAATCCCGCGACAATAGTATTAGGATGTGAGATGTGCATGAGCGGTTTGTGATTTCCTGAACCGCATCGGAGTAGGGCGCCGCATCAACCCAATTCAATCAGAGTGCAGGAGGCAGTACGGTAATGGCTATTGGTGGTGGACTCTCGTCCGAACAGCGTCTTCGGTATGGTCTCTCTATCGTGCTTGTTGGCGGAGTTTTCGCTCTCGCGACCGTGATCGGTTTGGCCGACACAGCGAGGCCCACGAATGCCCGGGCCAAGCAGGGCGCTGTGCTCTTCCAGCAGCACTGCGTCACTTGTCATAACAAGCAACCAGACGATGCTTCGCCGTTTGGCCCCCCCAATCTTCACGGAATATTCAGCAGCAAGCCGCTGGTGCAGAAGCCCGTCACCCCGCTGCAGGCAAAAGAGATTATCAAGAAGGGCTGGGCTCCGATGCCGCCGTTCGCCGCTGTCTTGAGCAACACGCAAATCGACGCGCTGATCGCATATTTGAAAACTCAATAAAGTTATCCAGACGGATAGGAAAAGCAGATTCCCTGCGGGAATCTGCTTTTTGTCTCTCGGGCATAGTCGGTCGAGAAAAGCGCAGCTGTGACTTCTTTCGCACTTGCTTTTCTTTCTGTCATTCTCGCAGGGAATCTGCTTCTGGCCTCTCGGGCATACTCGGCTTCTACCCCTACTACTCTTCCGGGAACTCGACGTCCTCGAAGAACTTATAATTCTCCAGGCTGGTTGCCGGCGCGAAAAAACAAACCACCTTCATCTCCTCTCTCCCTGTGTTGCGCAGCATGTGAATCTTCCCTTGGGGAAATAAAACCGCGCTTCCCTGCTTCACCGGCTCAACTGCCCCCTCGATCATCACCTTTCCCGATCCCTGCACAATATAGATCACTTCTTCGCCATTGGGGTGGGAGTGCGCCGGCCTGACGGTTTCTCCCGGAGCCACCTGGATCATGCACATCGAGCAGTGGCGGGCGTCCACGTTCTCCTTCGTCATCAGCCAGCGAAGATGCCGGCCCGGAAGATCGAGAGCCTCGACGGAATTCTCATCGACGATAGGTAACTTCATCTCCTACTCCCCCGCTCGTTGTTGAATAGTTCGAGCGATTGCATCCGAGGTCAAGCCGAAGGCTCCCGTCAACTCCTCGTAGGTTCCTGAATGGATAAATTGGGGCCGGCCTTCTTTGGTCAGCGTATTGATGGTGAGGACATGGGTCAAGCCTTGAAGATTTACCTGGTCGCGATTGTGGTAGAGGATCTTGAGGAAATTCTGCCAGATGTATCCGTTGTTCTGTTCGGCAAAGACCAGGAGCTTGCCGGAACGGTAGAGATCCAATAAGAGCTTGGGATCGATCGACGGCATGTCCACCACTCCGACAGAGATACCCGAAGCGGCGCACTTGGAGGCGGCGGAGAGCGCCTCGTGCACCCCGCGTCCGCTGCTGACGATGACCGCGCTGTCGCCGGGCGTGTTTCGCAGAGGATAGCCCGTTCCAAAGGCAAACTCATAATCGCGGTCATAGAGCACCGCGGAACCCGTACGCATGACGCGTAGATAGACCAGCCCGCGATTGCCTTCCATGATCCACTTCATGATGGCCAGCATCTGCTGCGGACACGAGACATCGATGATCTTCAAATCGCCTACCGCATCGAAGGTGGTGCTGTCGTCATTGCCCATGTGCGTGGCGCCATTGGTGCGGGTTTCAAAGTTCGCCGCAGTCGCGAGAAAGGTCAGATCGAGTCCATGACCTTCGCTTAGCCAGCCGTCCGGAGCCGCGATCGCTTCCAGTCGCTCCTGATGACCTACGGCAATGCGGCGCAACACCTTCCAATCGAAGAAGGGGCAGAACGTACTTACCCAGGCGTTATAGCCCAGGGCTGCGAATGCCTCGCCGATCAACATCATGTTGGCTTCGGCTACGCCGACGTTCAGGGCGCGCTTTTGATCGACGGCGGCGATGCCGGCTTCCAATCCGCTGGTTGAGGACAGGTCGGCATCGATCGAGACCACAGCCGCATCTCGAGCAAAAACTTTCATCGCGCCGGTTACCACTTCGGCGGCCGAATATTCTTTCCTGGGATCCAATTGAGGCAGCAGTTTTGCCTCGTAGCGAACGCGCTTGTCACGAGGAGGAACCCGGCTGGTGAGCACAGGTCCTACAACCGCTTTCACCGTACGTCTGGGCGGAGTAGCCTCCCAATCGATCTCCAGGTGCATGCGGTGGGCGGCGTTCAGCAGCGACTCCAGCATGGTCTTTCCTCCGGAGCTGTTTCCCAGCCGCTCGCAGTAGAGCACAAATTCTGCAACCCTGGCTTGGCGCTGCTCTGCTTGTAAAGCCGACTCCTGAGCCAGAAGGCTATCCGGCACGGTTACCTTATGCTTGTTCAGGAAATCGGAGAAGGAGCCGTAACCTTTTCTGCCGTTGCAGATGATTGCCGTCGGCTTGCCGTTGCGCGGACCGAAGCGAAAGCTCTCGAGCGCCGCATACACGCCGTCGTATTGCGTGGCGTCGACGTTGTGAGCCTCCCAGCCGAAGGAGCGGAATACCTCTTCGAGCTCCGGCATAGGGAAGACCATGCGGTTGTGGACGTCCAACTGCCCATTGTTCCGGTCGACCAGCACGCACAGGTTGTCCAGATGATTTTGGCCGGCATACATCGCCCCTTCCCAGATAGGACCTTCCTGCAGTTCCCCATCGCCAACCATGCAATAGGAATCGAATAAGGGGTTTATCCGGCCGGCGATGGCGAAGCCCTGGGCTACTCCAAAACCCTGTCCCATTGGCCCGGTGGCGATTTGAATGCCCGGCAAAACCGGCCCCGGGTGTCCATTCAAGATGCTTTCGAACGAGCGTGAATGTTTGAGAACTTTGCGGTCGAAATAGCCGAGCTCGGCATAAATCGATGCCAGCGCCGCGACCGCATGCCCCTTGCTCAAGGTAAACATGTCTTGTCCCCGGCGCGTAGGATCTTCGATATCCAAATCGATGAAGCCGCCGTAGAACAAGGCGACCAGCGGGATAGTCGCCGAAAAAGCTCCGCCGGCATGAAGTCCTTTATCGACAGCATCGCGGCACTGTTCCAAAGTGAGCAGCCGAATGTCCGAGTCCTTGATTGCCAGCAGCTTGAGTATGCCTTGACGGAGGGCATAGTCCTGGCGGAGAAACAAATCCCGGCTAAGTGTGTCTTGCCGGCTGGCGATGACTGATGGATTCTTCATAATCCCTTACGGCCCGCAGCTTCTAGTGGAAGCCCCCGCATTTATGCGGGGGGGAAGCGCTTTATACCGTCTTCACTGTTACCGTAGACCATAGATAATAAATTTTGTTTCTAGCCACTACCGTAATCTTGTCATCTCGACCGGAGCGCAGCGGAGCGGAGAGATCTGCGGTTTGTGTGCGTAACCGCGGAATCTCCTCGCTCCGCTTTATTCTCACTCGGATGTGGGAAACCGCAGATCTCTCCACTTCGCTTCGCTCCGGTCGAGACGACAAAGTTAGGTATAGTCACCAACCAAGCCTTCCTCAACAAAATTTTCATCCCCTCTCGGCGACCCTACTTCCAGGCCCAGCCGCCATCCACGTAGATCGACTGGCCCGTGACATACTGCGCCTCTTCAGAGGCAAGGAACGCCGCCACCGTCCCGATCTCGCGTGGCTGCCCGGGACGGCCCAACGAGATTTGACCCAGCACCCCAGCCAGTAGATCGGGCCTCTTCATCACCCAATCGACCATGGGCGTCTCGATCAATCCCGGATGAATGCAATTGACGCGGATACCTAAAGGACCCATCTCGGCGGAGACGTTGCGCGTCAGTGCCTCCACCGCCATTTTGCTGGGCGCGTAATGGGTACGTCCAGGCAGAATTCTTATCGCCTGAATGGACCCTATATTGATAATAGATCCCTTGGCTCCGGCAGCGGCCACGCTCCGGCAGAAGACCTGGGAGCACAGCCATTCACCGCGCAGGTTGGTGTTGGTAACATCGCTCCACTGTTCGTCCGTCAGTTCCAGAAACGGCACGATCGTCTCCACGCCTGCGTTGTTCACCAGTACATCGATCGGCCCCAGTTCGGTTGAGGCACGCGCGAACATGGCCTCGACCTGCTGGCGCTCGGTGACGTCGGCCTCCACGATAATCGCCCGGCGTCCCTTGCTGCGCACCCACTCCGCAACCTCCTCGGCGTTGCAGCACGACCTCAGATGATTGATAGCAATGTCCGCGCCTTCTTCAGCGAAGACTTCGGCGATGCCTTTGCCGATCCCCTGGCTGGCCCCGGTGATAAGTGCCACTTTATTGCGCAGCTTCATGTCCATCTCGTTCGATACCCAAACAATGCGCTCTAAACGACCTTGGATGCAAGCGTTCCTAGTGGAGGGTCCAGCCGCCATCCACCATCAGCACGTGACCGACAACCATGTCGGAAAGAGGACTGGAAAGAAACAGTACGGCGCCTACCAGATCTTCAGGCTGGTTCCAGCGTCCCCGGGGGATCATCTCCTTGGTAGCCCAATCCTTATATCCCGGCCGTTCCAAAATATTCTTCCGCGATTCAGTTTCCGTAATACAGGGCGCAACAACGTTGACCAGCACTCCGTCTTTGGCCCACTCCAGCGAGAGCGCGCGAGAGAGATGATGCACCCCGGCCTTGGCAGCCGCATACACCGATCGCGACTTGAAGGCGATCTCCCCAAAATTGGAACCGATATTGATAATTCTGCCGCCGCCTTGAGGAATCATGACGCGAGCCGCGGCTTGAGAAGCGAAAAAAACGCTCTTCAGCGAGGCCGCCATGGTCCGGTCGTATTCCTCTTCGGTGACATCGACCGCGGGAGTGGTGCCGGTCCACCCGGCATTGTTCACCAGGATGTCGACTCGGCCGAAGCTCTCTTTCGTCTTCTCGATCAGGGCGCGGACCTGAGCGACAACCGCAACGTCGGTCTGGACCACCATCGCCTTGCGTCCGATCGCTTCGATTTCAGCTTGAACTTTCTTGATCTCATCCTGGCGGCCGTCCGGATATTTCGCCAACACCAGATGCGCCCCGGCCTGCGCCAGTCCAACCGCTATGGCCCGGCCGATGCCCTGGGAGGCGCCGGTGACCACGGCGACTTTGTCCTGTAATCCGAAGCTTGAATAATCCACGGTCCTTGTCATTCGCCGCCTGAAATAAATTCAAAACCCTTTACCAGCGACCCGCTACGCCATTTTCACCTATTAGTGTAAGGGGATTAGCTGCAACCCGATGCTGCCATTCCGCTCAATCTCACCTCACCATGCTACTGGTGAAATGCTGAATCGTTGTGCAGTAAGATATTTTGATTGCATAATACTCAACCGCGTAAGCTTATCAGTTGAATTTCTCCGCGTCAAGAATGAGTATTACCGGCCCCCGGATAATGCGTTGTTGGCAGAGCGAAGACATAGTAACCCTGCGTGTTCTCGCCGGCAGCTTCTGCCTGAGCCCCGTGTGCAGGTTGCCGTCCCTCCGAACCCGCCAAAACTGTGCTGGGCCTGGCGCTGAACGCCAGATACTCTCTTCCATCGATCTGAAAGACCGCCGGGATCCCTTCCGGGCCGGCAGGCATTACTCTCTGCCAAAGTACCTTTCCCGTGTCTTTGTCATAAGCGCGAATGGTTGAATCGGAGATTGTGCCCGAGAAGATGAGCCCTCCGGCAGTAACCACGACACCGCCTCGCGGCCAATAGCTTCCGGTATCGGTGATGCCCTTGGCGGCCAAATCCGAGACTGCGCCCAGCGGGATCTGCCATTTGATGGTTCCCTTGTTCAAGTCATAGGCGGTCAGGGTTGACCAAGGCGGCCGATTGGCTGGCAGCCCGTCGCTCGAATTCATGTACCCGTATCCCGTCCAGTAACGAACAGCCGGAGCTCCCTCTTGAACTGGAGGAGGCGGCGGCCGGGGAGCTGAAAGAAAGGCCAGCAGGTCTGCCGGTACGTGCGCGCTTGTGGGATCGGTGAGATATGCGACCAGCGAGTCCAGGTCTTTTGAGGAGAGATCGGTAAAAGCCGGCATCGGCGGCGCTCCATCCGCCACTGTGCTTTTGACCCGCTCGGCGCCGATACGCCCAACGACTCCGAGCAAAGAAGGAATTGCAGGCGGCTGCCCGGCCAGGGAGGGCGTATGGCACGCCTGGCAGTTCTGCATATAGAGGATGCGGCCCTGGGTCGCCGGGGATCCCGTCATCTGCCGCTTCGGCGGCTTCGTCTCCAGTTTCAACATCGAAGGAGCGTTCTTGGTCTGTATATACAGAGTGCCGGTAGAGGGATCGATAGCTCCGGTGCCCCAATTCGACCCGCCGTTGTTTCCCGGCATCTCAACCGTATTATTCGCGCCCGGCGGGGTAAATATTCCTTCATTCTTGGCCTGCAACATCTCCTCATGGAATTTCGCGCGCTCCTCTGGGCTGGCGATATGCGGGTCGATCTCATCGGCAGTAAACTTCTGGGTGGCAAAAGGCGGAGGCGCCGTGGGAAACGGCTGCGTTGGCCATGCCTGTTCTCCAGGCATATCCGATTTGGGGACCGGCCGCTCTTCGATGGGCCATATGGGCTTGCCTGTGACACGATCGAAGACATACAGGAATCCGTCCTTACCGGCCACCGCGACGATGTCCACCTTCTTCCCATCGTGCTTCACAGTCAAAAGTTTCGGCGAGGTGGTCAGATCGTAATCCCACAGATCGTGGTGCACCGCTTGGAAATGCCAGAGATATTTCCCCGTCCTTGCATCGAGCGCCAGCAGGCAGTTGCCGAAGAGATCCGCTCCTATCCGGTCGGCGCCATAAAAGTCATAGGTAGGGGACCCGAGCGGAAAGTACGCGATGCCGCGCTTCTCATCGATAGTCATCCCGCCCCAGTCGTTGGTTCCGCCAATGTACTTCCACGCACCCTTTGGCCAAGTGGCATACCCGAACTCGCCCGGATGGGGAACCGTATGGAAAATCCAAACCATCTTCCCGGTGCGTACATCGTAGGCGCGGATATCTCCTGGAGGCGACCCGTATTCCTCACCTGTCGCCGAGCCCAGAATGAGCAGATTCTCAAAAATCCGCCCCGGACTGCCGGATTCGATCTGCCGGATGCTATTCGGCTCGCGTCCCAGACCTACACGCAAATCTACGTTTCCATGATCGCCAAAAGAATCCACCGGCTTGCCCGTCCGGGCGTCCAGAGCATGCAGGGTATTGTTGGTCGAGTAAAAAAGCCGGCGGTCGCTGCCATCCTTGCTTTCCCAATAATTGATGCCGCGATTGGTGATCAATCTCGGGCTGCCGTTGTCGTGTACCCAGATCTCCTTGCCCGTCGTCGCGTCGAGCGCGACCGTGGAGTTGCTCTTCCCTACCACATACATGATTCCGTGCACGACGATCGGATTAAAGCCGAAACGAAAGCCGTTGTTCCCCGCCGGATAGAACCATACTTGTTGGAGCTCATCCACATTGGACTTGTTGATCTGCGTGAGGGCGGAGTATTGAGCTGAGTCGGCCCCTCCTTCATAATCGCTCCACGTGGTATGCGGCCTGGCTTGGGCGGCAGCGGCGCGAACCGGACTTTGGTTCAAACAAGCGGCGATTACGGCAGAGGCCGCAAGCGTTCCGATCG
Organism: uncultured Acidobacteriaceae bacterium; assembly: GCA_963705665.1. Taxonomy (GTDB): domain Bacteria; phylum Acidobacteriota; class Terriglobia; order Terriglobales; family Acidobacteriaceae; genus PALSA-350. The sequence goes on from CAVPKQ010000052.1 coordinate 794,625, forward strand.
CACGTCTCAATGTTATCCGCATCGGTCCAGATAAACCTCTCCTGTGAATGCTGCCCGATAATCCAAAACTATCTATTGACTTCCCGCCGCGAGAGCGTAAACGTAGTAACCCGCTGTTGCAAACTCGTCTGCGGACGATGCGGTCGATTGCGCTTCCGCTGCAGGGGAAGTTTTTAGACCGAGATTATCCAGAGCTGGATTCGGAATCGCGCTAATAACCAAATACTCCCGCCCGTCTACCTCGAAGACTGCCGGATTCCCTTGAGGCCGGGCCGGCATCGTCTTCTCCCATAAAACCTTGCCTGTATCTTTGTCGTAGGCCCGTATCTTGGAATCCGACTTCGTTCCGGAGAAGATCAACCCACCTGCGGTCACAACGGGGCCGCCGCGCGGCCAGAAACTGCCGGTATCTTTGATTCCCTTCTCCTCCAGCGCCGTAACTCCTCCTAGCGGAATCTGCCACGCGATGGTCCCTTTGTTCAGATCGTAGGCTGTCAAAGTTGACCAAGGTGGTCTGGCGGCAGGAAGTCCTTCGCTGGAATTCAGATACCCGTATCCTGTCCAATAACGAACGGCGTCGGTCCCATCGGTAGCCGCAGGCATTTGAACCTTTGGAGCTGATAGATAGCGGACCAACTCCGGCGGTACATCGGCGGTGGCTGGAGCGCTGAGATACGCGATCAACGAGTCCAAATCCTTTGTAGAAAGATCCGGGAACGCCGGCATCGGCGACGCCCCATTCGCAACTGTGCTTTTCACGCGATCAGCGCCAATCCCGGCGACGATGCCGGTGAGAGAAGGAATAGACGGCGGCTGACCTTGCAGCTCCGGCATGTGGCACATTTGGCAATTCTGCAGGTAGAGGACGCGTCCCTGGGTGGCCGGAATACCCCGAATCTCCATCTTGGGCCGCTTCGCCTCCAGCTTGATCATCGAGAGCGCATTCTTGGTCTGCACATAGAGGAAGCCGGTGGTTGGATCGATAGCCTCTTCGCCGAAATTAGATCCGCCATTGTTCCCCGGCATCTCCACCGTGTTTCGCAAGCTTGGCGGCGTAAATAGGCCTTTGTTGTCGGCATTCTGTATCTCCTCCCGGACCTTCGCGCGTTCCGCGGGATCGGCGATGTATGGATCTACGTCGTCCGCCATGAGCTTCTGGACAGCAAAGGGCGGTGGCGCGGTGGGGAATGGCTGCGTTGGCCAGGATTGTTCTCCGGGCATATCCGACTTTGGAACGGGTCGCTCCTCGATGGGCCAGATCGGCTTGCCTGTGACCCGGTTGAAGACGTAGAGGAATCCGTCCTTGCCGCCCACGGCAACGACGTCAACCTTTTTCCCGTTGTGTTTGATTGTGAGAAGCTTCGGCGCTGTAGTGAGATCGTAATCCCATAGATCGTGGTGGACCGCCTGAAAATGCCAAAGGTACTTGCCCGTCCGGGCGTCGAGCGCCAACAGGCAATCACCGAACAGATCGGCTCCGACGCGATCGGCGCCGTAAAAATCATAGGTGGGAGCGCCAAGCGGGAAATATGCGATGCCCCGCTTGACATCGATGGTCATCCCGCCCCAGTCATTGGTGCCGCCAACATATTTGTAAGCGTCTTTGGGCCAGGTATCGTAACCGAATTCGCCGGGATGCGGAACCGTGTGGAAGATCCACACCATTTTTTCGGAGCAGACATCATAAGCGCGAATGTCTCCGGGAGGAGAGCCGTATTCCTCCCCGGTGGAAGAACCCATGATGATCAGATTTTCGAAGACTCGACCCGGGCTGCCCGACTGGATCTGCCGGATTGTCTTCGGATCGCGCCCCAAGCCTACGCGAAGATCCACCCCTCCATGATCTCCGAATGAATCGATGAGCTTGCCGGTGCGCGCGTCTATCGCATGGAGCATGTTGTTCGCCGAGTAAAGCAGCCGGCGGTCGCTGCGATCTTTACTCTCCCAATAGCTGATGCCGCGATACATTCCTCTGGCTCGGCCATTGCTGATCTCGTGAACCCATATCTCTTTACCCGTAGCGGCGTCGAGCGCCACAACCGAGTTGTTTTTCCCGACGACATACATAGTATTATCCACGATGACCGGGTTGAAGCCGAAGGTGGCGCCGTTATTGCCCGTGGGATAGAACCAGACTTGCTGAAGCTGGGTTACGTTGGACTTATCGATCTGCTTCAGCGCGGAATATTGGGCTGAGGCGGGACCGCCTTCGTACTCAGTCCAGGTAGTGTAAGCCTTGGCTTCCGCGGCCCAGGCGGGATGATCGTGAAAGCACATCACCATCGAAATCGACACGCAGACTGCGACCACGAAGGATCCGGCTGCACGCCACAAATGTTTCTCCATGGAGCCTATTGGCCTCTGTTTGCTTGTTTGATCAATTATCGCCTTCTAACACTTTCCAGCCAAGATCGGCGCGCCGGGAGATCGCTTACTCCGGCACGCGCGTCATAGTTGTCGGGCTTCAAGTCTACCGCCTCTGGTTGAAAAGCAAGAAAAGGGACGGCCGGCAGAAGACGCCGGCCGTCCCTATGGGTTTCTTAGAACGTGATTCGTCCGGCAACCTGGAGCAGTCGTGGGAAATTCAGGTCGGTGGTGATTTGGCCGAATTGAGGATTCCCGGCGACCTGGTTCGGACTGCCAAATTGTACGCGGTTGAAAAGGTTGAAGGATTCGACCCGGAACTGGAAAGTAAGATTTTCGTGGATCGGGGTGTCTTTATAGAGGGCGAAATCGTAGTTCGCCACTCCCGGAGTGCGCAACTGTGGATCTGTCCGCGATTCGCTGCCGTAGGTAAAGATTGGAGGAGGTGTAAAACAGGCGGTATTGAAATAGGTATTCGCGGAACCGGCGCCTCCCAAACGGTTGAAGATGCCGCCGCTGATGGCCTTATGGCAACCTGCAACAACATTAGGCCTGGTGTTGCCGCCGAAGGCGTAAGTGGCGATGTTACCCGGCGTCGCGGTCATGGCCAATGGGTAACCCGCCTGGAAGGTGGTTACACCATTGATGCCCCAACCTGCAGCCAAGGTGTTGGCAACTCCCGAAAGGTTGGAAAGGAACATTCTCCCTTTCCCGATCGGAAGTTCATAGACATAACTGACTACGAGACGTTGTCGCGAATCGAAGCTGGACAGCGCATACTCATTTTGAAGCTGGTTGAAGTCTTGGAACCCGCCGGTTGTCGTCGAATCGAGCCAACTGGTGAGGTATTCTGCATTGGTCATCAGCTTGGAGAACGTATACGATCCCAACAAGGTGCCACCGGCGGAGAACCGCTTTTCAAGTTTCATCTGAAGCGAATTGTAGTTGCTGACACCCACGTAATCTCCCGAATTCGAAATGCTGCCATACTGCGGGAAATGCCGCAGCAACTGATTCGCAGTCACCGTGGCGCTCTGTAAGGTCCCTTGCGATATTTTTCCAACGAACGGATTCGCTACTTGTTTGGTCAGGAAGCATTGCGACAAGTTACCCGAAGAGCAAATTGGATCGGCATGGGCCTGGGCTAGAGCGCCATCCGGTATCTGATTGATCTGATGGCTTATCGGAAGGTTCGCGCCATGGAGTCCGGCGTATGCCGCCTCAAGAGCCACACCATAGGGAAGCTGGCGCTGGATAGCGAAGTTCCATTGATAGGTAGCTCCATTTGGTTCGTTCGCGAAAAGCGCTTGCGCGTTGCCGCCCAGCAGTATCTGCTGATAATCGGGATTACGATGAGGCGCCCCAAGCAGGCCGGCGGGAAATGGATTATCCAAGGTATTCGCCGGGGTTTGGTTGCCATTGATAGAATTCACCACCGGATTCGTGATGTAGTTGACGCCTGCCTGAATCGGGGCTTCGGGAAACTGCAGGTCTGATGGAATAACGAACTTACCCCAACCAGCACGGATCACGGTGTTGTCGTTCCAGCGGTATGCCAATCCAAGCCGCGGCGACCAGTTATCGAAGTTTTCGTTCCTCACTCCGCGCGCTGGATGCTGCGGAGTAGCGACCAGATCGAATGCTCCCGGCACGCCAACGACTGGATTGATCTCCGTCGGGTTAAACGTATCTGCGTTGTTATGCCGCTCGATATAGACCCCTGGGATTTCATAGCGAAGGCCCAAAGTAAGCGTCAACTTATTGTTGGCTTGCCAGGTGTCCTGGACATAGTAGCCCTGATAGTAAATTGTTTGATATGTCGGAGGAGCAATCTGGACAATGGCGGCGCTGGTCATGTCTCCAAGAAGGAAGGAGGCGAATGGGCTGCCTGTGGAGCCGGGGCTCGCAGCATTTACGGAGGTGAATACATTGTCAAAAGTGAAGCTGCCGCCTGGATTGTTGTTCTGGAAATAATTCATTTCCAAACGACGGAGATCTACCCCGGCCTTGATCGCATGCCGGCCAATAATCTTGGTAAAGGTGGGCGCGATTACGTAATTATTGTTGATAGAGAAAATGTATCCCGCGCCTCCTGCCGTATACGTTGGATTCGTCATACCGATAGTTGGAAGAGTCGTGGAATTTTTCAATCCGTTAAGCGTGTTGATCTGACCCATGTACGATGGGAAACCGAGCTTGGTTTCATCGTAGCCCAGGAATCCCGGCGTCCTCTGGTAATTCCAACGCAGGTACGAGACGTGGAGGTCGGCGATTGTGGTCGGGTTGAAGACGTAAGTGTCTCCTATGACCCCCTGCTGGGTGGTAAATGCCTCGGGAGAAATCGGGTCACCGGTAATCAACCCGTTCCCATATGGATTGGCGCCGTGGTTTTGAGACCTCCACCAGGTGTAGCGCTCAAAGAGCGTCTGTTTTCCGCTCAGCGTCTGATCGCCGCGAACGGTATATTGGTCGTTCGTTCCACCCGCGGTTCCAAACTTCGAGAAGTTATTGAAAGCTGTACCTGGGTCTCCAGCCGAAGTCGGCTTTGCGTAGTATGGGAAGTTGATCAGGTTCTTGGCAGCAGTGCTGAACCGGCTTTGCGGAATGATGTTGCCAGGGAACTGCGTGCGTGTCGGCTTGCCAGGAACGCAGGCAGGATTGCCGTTGTAACCGCAGGTGGTGAGCGGGTCGTAAATCGGCATCTGATGACCGTTCGCATCTTCGAATTGAGAGAAGTCGCCGGCGCGTTCAGCAAGGGTTGGAACGTTTACCCGGTAAATCTTGCCCTGGCTCTGCCGATAACCTTGATAATCGCCGAAGATAAAAAACTTGTCTTTTTTGATCGGGCCGCCAAAGTTGGCGCCAAATTGATTCTGGTGCCACGGCTGCTTCCCGGAATTGCTTCGCTTGGCGAAGAAATCATTCGCGTCCAGCACGGTGTTACGCAGATACTCGTAGGCGGTCCCGTGGAACGCATTGGTTCCGGATTTGGTCGCCATGTTGATCACACCGCCGGTATACATGCCGAATTCAGCGGTGTTGTTGTTGGTCTGAACTTTAAATTCCTGGATCACATCCTGATCGGGAACAAGCTCTACCGTGTTTCCGTAAGACGTGTTCACCGGGGAACCGTCGACCAGGACCGAACTCTGGTTCCCATTGCCTCCGCCGATTTGATAGTTTCCGGCGGCGAATACGTTCTGTCCCGTCAGGTTCCCCGAGGAAGCTGCCCTGCGGCACAACCCCAGGGACCAAGCTCACCAGGGCGAGCACATTGCGGCCATTCAGCGGAATGTTGGTCACCGTCTTGCCCGAAACCACTTGGCCGAGAGAAGCGGTTTCCGTCTGCATGATGGGCGCTTGCGACGTCACCACAACTTGTTGACTTACCTGGCCTACCTCCATGGTCGCATTCGCGCGGGGCGACTGATCGACCTGCACAATGATGGGATCGCGCGAGTAGTGCTTGAAGCCTGCGCCCTCAATGTCCAGTTTGTAGTTGCCGGGCAGCAAGGAGAGAAATTGATAGTCGCCCGAGCTGCTGGTCGGAGCTGTGCGATGTTCGCCGGTGGCGTCGTTCGTGATGGTCACCGTGGCGCCCGAGACCGCGGCTCCAGAAGTGTCAGTCACGGTCCCGACAATCGAACCGAAGGTGTTTTGGCTGAAGGCTGGGATGGAACCCCTGGAAAGACAAACGGCTACAGCTGTGAGTGTGCGCCCTACTGATCCTCGAAGAATTGACATAAAGAACCACCTATTTGTAGCGCACACAAACTATGTGTTGCGCCATTTGTATTTCGCATTACGCAACGGAGATTTCAATACGGGTGACGCTACACTCCCGCACCGACGCCTGTCAAGAAACATTTGTCTCATTTGGCCAAAACTGCAGCCACCATCTTCTGTTATAGGGGCCTGGCTTTTAGATAGCTTTGCCGCATTCAATAGTCCCCTGCTTCCTTTTGCCTGACCAGACAATGCGCGGCTTATACGGGCTGCGGAAAAAGGCCGGCGCGGAGACTTTGGGTGGAAGCCCCCCCCGCATTTATGCGGGGGTAGGAGCGCTTCAGCGCTCCGGGAAGTTCGACTCTGACCCATGATTCGCTTTAGCGCCGGCATGGGTAAAAATCCAGGGCTAAAGCCAATACTGTTCACTTAAGAAAGAAAGTGTTACCCTGCGCGAAGGGGACGCAGGAGGAGCAATGGCGCGTACGGTTGCCGAACTTCCCTCGGGGACGCGGATCAGCGATTACAATAGCTTGGGAGTGATAACCAAGACTTTTCCGTTGAAGACGATAGGGTCGATCTTGACGGCAACGGGTAAGGGGAGCAAGCGGGAGCGCGACTTGCCAGCGCAATTGGTGGTGTACTACGTAATCGCTCTAGCGTTGTACATGCAGTCGTCCTACCGGGAAGTATTGCGCAGCATACTGGAGGGTGCGCAGTGGTTGCTCGATCCGTCGGCCAAAGTAAAGGTGGCGGGCAAGTCGGGCATCTCGCAAGCACGCGCACGGCTGGGATGGGAGCCACTGCGACAACTGCATGACGCAGTGGTGAAGCCGATTGCAGTTCAGGCCAGCAAAGGCGCTTGGTACCAGGGCTGGCGTCTGGTCAGTTTAGATGGCAGTACGCTGGAGGTGGCAGACGAGGCGGGCAATGTTGCTGCCTTCGGCCGGCCACCAAGCAGTCGCGGCCACAGCGCCTATCCGCAGATCCGCTTTGTAGCTTTCGTTGAGAACGGTACGCACGTGTTGTTCGGCAGTCAAATGGCCGACTACAGAACGGGCGAAACCACGCTCGCCCAGGGCGTCCTGGCAAATCTAAAAGAAGGCATGCTCTGCCTCGCCGACCGGCAGTTTTTTGGCTTTAAGCTGTGGACTCAGGCTGTAGGCAACAGAGCTGATCTGCTTTGGCGCATCAAGAAGAACATGCGTTTGGCCTGTGAAGAATGTCTGCCGGATGGTTCTTATTACAGTCGCATTTATCCCTCGGGTCGAGACTGGCAGCGTAAGACCAATGGGGTCGTTGTGCGGGTCATCGACTACCACTTGGAAGGAGTCGCCGATCCTGAACCCATCTACCGCCTGCTTACCAGCATTTTGGATCACGAAAGGGCTCCCGCCGCAGAACTGGCTGCGCTCTATCACGAACGCTGGGAAATCGAAACCTCCTTGGACGAATTGAAGACCCATCTGCGCGGTTCTAAGATCGTGCTCCGCAGCAAGACGCCAGATCTGGTACGTCAGGAGTTCTATGGGCTTCTCATGGCTCACTTCGCGATACGCAGCCTCATGCATGAAGCGGCGTTAAAGGCAGAGGAAGACCCCGACCGGCTTTCTTTCCTCCATACCGTACGCGTGGTCCGCCGCAAGATTTCCGCCTACAACGCTATTCCCCCCTCGGTGCAGAAAAGTCCTTCATAGCAAAGCCATTGACGAAATTCTCCAGGAACGCGTCGTCTCCAGCCGCCATAGACGGAACCCTCGTGGTGTAAAACGCAAGATGAGCAACTTCCCCCTTCGCCCAAGAAACTACACGCCCATCTCCGTTGGCTTCCGCCCACCCATAATCGCATCTCCTTAAGTGAACAGTATTGGGGCTAAAGCCCATCTTAAGATCAGCCGCTTTCCGCTGGACTGAAGTCCAGCTTCCCCCTGCTAAAGCAGGGGGCTTCCACCAAAACCCTTCTCCAGAGTTTTTCCGCAGCCTGTTTAGCCGCTGAGAGAGCAGTTTTCACACCCTCTCTTCGACCTTTTTCAGAAGCCTGTTAATAGCCAACCAAGCGTGCCCTCCAGTTACTTAGCGCCTGCGCTAGGCTGGTTCCAAAAGATATATGTTCCGCTCCGTGTCGAGGTCACAATATCGGGTCTCCCATTGCCTTTCAGATCGACGGCAAGCACATCCGATCCGGCACCCGACCAGTTGTGGATCAACTCCGGAACCAGTCTCGCTCCGCCCGGCGCTGTTTTGTCGCGTACCGTCTTATACCAATAGAGAACGGCTGGACCGTATGCGTCGGCGTCGTACCAGTCCTCCAGGTGCGACCAAAGCCGCTTCCCCACGATGAAATCCGGAATGCCGTCTCCATCGACGTCGGCGATAGCGGTGCCATGAGGTTCAGAGAAAGTAACGCCCCCGGCATTCTTTGTGCTGTAGTTATCCATCACCATGTGCCTGACGAAGGAGATATCGCCATTCTTCGCGCGCTTCTGCTCGAACCATGCAAGTCCCCAGCCATGCGCCTGGAGGCTTGTAACCACATCGTTCAGGCCATCGCCGTTGACGTCATAGACGCCAATCTCACTCCCACCGGGGGAAGCCTGTCCCCAACGGCCGAACGCCACCGGGTGATACTTCCACAACTGATTCCCGCTTCCCGCCGGCGGCTGCTCCCACCACCCGTCGGCACCTAGAATATCCATCCGTCCATCGCCGTTAATGTCCCCGACGCCGATCCCGTGAGCGGGCCACGGTCCTCTCTCCGAAATCGTATGAACGATCCATGGACCGGTGGGATTAGCCGCATCCGGCTTGGCGTAACGCATATACCCTTCGGCCTCATAGACCAATTCAGGCTTGCCGTCCCCATCGACATCATTAAGCACCGTCTCTTCACTTTGAATGATCGGGACCACCTTGTATTTAGCCCATCGCCGGGACTGGCCTTGCGGATTGACATAGAGCACGGCGCCATCTTTGCCGCCGCCGGCGTGACTGGTGGTTAAAACGTCGGGCCATCCGTCGCCGGTAAAGTCATAGGCGTGTTCCACCCAGTCGTTCATGGAATACTGGGTTGAAGGGTTGTAGGCCTGCTCAGGATAAATCTCACTGGAAGTAAGAAAGTCCGGGCCGAAGTAAATGAACGGCCCGGAGACGATATCCATTTTGCCGTCACGATTGAAGTCCGCTGCCGCAGCCGACCAGCCATAGTAGAAGGGATTGACCCGCTGCATGCGAAAGCGGCTTCCTACCCGCTGAGCCGGTTCCTTCTTCAGGGCTAAATTCTTATAAGCGATATTCTTGAATCGCACTTCGCTATCTTTCCCCACATAGAGCGCGATTGGACCGTACCAGTCCATATCGTCCGTCGCGGCGCTTGCCTGTCCTCCGCCATCATTCATGAAGGCCCGTACGATATCCGCGTCCAGCAGGACCTCAATCTCATTCCACGCCCCTTGGCGGATGCCCTGTTCGGGCCTCGTGATCGGGATAACGACCCCGGGGGGAGCGGCCGGTAATTCGCGGGGCTGAAATGGGCGCGCGGGAGATGAAGCATCGGGCGGCGGCGGAGCGAACCGGATCTGTCCCCCGGCGAAACGTAGTTTCTTACGCTCAATCTCGTTTCCCTGGCTATCAAGCGTAAGGCTGTACGCTCCGATCTCCCCATCCTTAATTGCGAGATATGTTCCCTGCATTCCCTCCGGAGTCTGGTGCAGGCGAAGCAACACTCCCGTGTCGCAAGGGCCGGAACAACGGAAGGAAGTATATAGCCCGGTATCCTGATAGGACTTGTCGAGCACCAACCAGCCTGCGGAGCCGGCGCCCTTGCCTATGACTTCGCCATCGTGTGCGCTCCAAGCCGCCTTGCCTAAGGTGTGCCAGCCGGCCAGAGTGGAACCCTCGAATCGCCCGTCCGGGATAAAGCTGGGACCGCGAAGCGATCTCTGGTTTGCCGCGATAGGGTTGATCTCACTCGCCGGCGGCGCCTGATTCTGGCTCCAGGCAGGCGTAACGCAGGCCGGCGTGATGAAGACCATCGCCACAGTGACGGTGGCAATAGACAGCGACCGCGATGCGGAATTTAGAGCACCCATAAACCTGCCTTTGCAAGGCGTGTGAACGCAAACGTTTGCGTTTCGTATCGTGCAAACACCATTTCGTTTAAACACCGGAAACGGTACCACGATGCTTGAAAGACAGTCAAGGACCGGATCGGGAGCCCGCAGTTGGGACTCCGTCCCAAGAGCTGAAATCAAGAAGAAGCCGGCCGGATATTTTCATGGCCAGGATGCCTTCTTCAAGGCTGGCCACCCGCATGCTTCGCCTTCCCCGAGTGCGGCTTGCCCCAATAGATAAAGCTTCCAAATCGGGTCGCGGTCACGATATCCATGGCGCCGTCCTTATTCAGGTCAACCGCCAATACATCGGAACCGACACCGGTGTGATTGTCGATAAGATGGGGAACCAGCTCTGCTCCTCCGGGAGCCTTCGGGTTGCGCACCGTCTCGTACCAGTAGAGCACCGGAGAGTCGCGCGGATCGGGATCGATATTGGTATCCAGGTGGGAGAAATACCGCTTGCCTACGATGAAGTCGGGGATCCCGTCGCCATTGACATCGGCGAAGGTTGACCCGTGCAGCTCCGAGAAGGTCACGCCTCCAGCGTTCTTGGTCGAAAAATCATCCATGACCATGTGCCTGACGAAGGAAATCTTCCCCTGCGCGTCCCGTTTTTGTTCGAACCACGCCAGTCCCCAACCATGGGAGTTGAGCGAGGTGACAACGTCGTTGAGGCCGTCTCCATTCACGTCATAGACGGCCATGACGCTGCCTCCCATCATGCCCCGGCCGTAGCGCGCAAAGACCTCCGGGTGATAGGTCCAAGCCTGCTGGCCGCTGCCTGCCGGGGGCTGCTCCCACCATCCGTAGGGATTCACGATATCCATTCGCCCATCGCCGTTGATGTCGCCCACCCCGATCCCGTGACCGGCTCCATAGCCTTCCTGGGAGACATTGTGAATGATCCAAGGACCGGTGGGATTGGCGGGATCGGGTTTGGCGTAGCGAACGTATCCGTCACCTGAATAAACCAGCTCCGGCTTGCCATCGCCGTCCACATCCCGCAGGACCGCAATCTCGCTCTGCACATCCCGCACCACCATGTGCTTGTCCCACCGCCGCCCCTCTCCCTTCGGATTCACATACAGATAAACACCCGGGCCGCCGCCAAACATCACCGTGATCACGTCAGGCCATCCGTCGCCGGTAAAATCCGCTGCAAACTCCATCGTGGCATCGGTGGCAAACTCCGTGGTTGGATTGGAAGCCTGGGCGAGCCAGATCTCTCTCGATTTCAGATAGTCGGGTCCGTAGTAGATATAGGGGCCGGAAACGACGTCGAGAATGCCATCGTGGTTGAAGTCGGCTGCCGCTGAACCCCAGGAGTAGTAGAAGTCGCTCAAACGCTGCCTGCGGAACTCATTTGAGACCTGCTCCGGTTGACGAACCTTGAGGCCAATGTCGCGCAGGGCCATGGATTTGAAGCGCACCTCGCCGCTGCCGCCGGCATAGAGTGCAATCGGCCCATATCCTTCGTCGCCGACGGCTCCGATCTCGTGGCCGTTATTGAGGAATGTGCGGATGATGTTCGCGTCGAAAAAGATCTCGACCTGATTCCAATCATTAGGGCGCAGACTGGAATCGTCCGGGTGGAAGGGCAGCGGCACCGTGGGCCGCGCGCCGCGAAAGCTCCTTGGCGCCGGCGGATTCGGAGGCGGTGGTGGGGCCACACGCACCAACCCGCCGCCGCGGCGCAATTTGTTCCGTTCGAGGATCCGGCCTTGAGCATCGATCGTTACGCCATAGGCTTGCAGGTCCGGATCGCTGAGCGACACATAGACGCCTTTCAAGCCACCGTCGCCGGTCTTTTCCGCGCGGAAGAGTATCCCTGTCACGCATCCGCCGGTGCAGCGGTATTCCGTATAAAGCGCGCTGTCTTGATAGGAGTGGTCGAGCACCAGCCAGCCGCCCGCTGCTCCCTGCTTGGGCGTGCCTACGATCTCCCCATTCTCCGCATGCCAATCCGCCTGCCCAAAAGTGTGCCAGCCTTTGAGACTTGATCCGTCCATCACCGTATCGGGACGAAAAGAAGGACCGGAAGCGAAGATGGGAGTTACGCTGATCAGAGTTACGCCGACCAGAGTTACGGTGACCAGGGTCACGAAGGCAATTGGCAAAGCACGCTTTTTTAACATCGCTCCTCTTCCTTTATGTCCGCAAATCTTACCTATTTGTCATCTCGACCGGAGCGAAGCGAAGTGGAGAGATGACAAAGTTAGGTGCAATTGCCAACCAAGCCTTCCACAACCCCATTTTCATCCCCTTGGGGTGGGCCGCAGGCCCATGAACACTCCGGTCGGGATGACAAATTAGGTTCACCTGCACCGAATTAAGGCAACGCATAGACGAACAGCTTGCCGGGACGCGCTTTACCGTGCGCGCCTCCAGAGGCGAAGACCGCAACATATTGCTTACCATTCTTCCCCAGCCATGTAATAGGTATCGAATTAACATCGACTCCCAGATCGGTCACCCATAGTTCCTTCCCCGTGCGCGAATCGAATGCCCGGAACTTACCATCGATCGTCGCCCCAATGAACACCAGCCCGCCGGCGGTCGCGATTCCTCCGCCATTGGTGGTGGGCGTTCCGGTTTTGGGCACACCCAATTTATCCAGCTCCTCGAATGAGCCGAGCGGAACCCGCCATGCGATCTCTCCGGTATTAACGTTGACCGCGATAAGTTGTCCCCAGGGCGGCTCCTGGCACGGCCACTGTTTGACACCGTCCCAGAAATAGTCGCCCATTCTCGGCGGCGGATTGTCCGGGCCCACACGCCTGTAACCCTTTCCATTGGGGCGCGCAACCAGCTTGTTGAAATTTGCCAGACTCTTCGTATCGTAGAAAACATATCCCAGTTTGGGATCGAAGGATCCTCCGCCCCAATTTGTTCCTCCGGTCCAGCCTGGGAAAATAACGCGAAGTTTCGGACCGTATTGCGCGAACGGACCGCCGGTCATCGCGCCGCCTTCGCTCGCCAGAAGATCGCGGCAGTATTTCTCGTGTTCAGGAGTTACAGTAGCGATATCGTCCGGCGTAAACGTTGTGCGCGACAGGGGCGGCGGTTTTACCGGAATTGGCTGCGTGGGCCAATTCGCATCGCCTGGTTCCGCATTGTCGTTGGCGACCGGGACCTCCTTGACGTCGAATATCGGTTTGCCGGTTATCCGATTGAAGAAGAAAAGATATGAATTCTTTGAGATTTGTGCCACCGCTGGGATCTTCTTGCCATTCTGCTTTACCGTGATCAGAATAGGCGCCGAGGTCAGATCGTAATCCCAGTTGTCATGATGCGTGGTCTGAAAATACCACTTGAGCTTGCCTGTCGCGGCATCGAGCGCCACCAGAGACGATCCATAAAGATTGGATCCCTTCCGGTCACCGCCGTAGAAATCCGTATTGGGCGTGCCGATGGGAACAAACACCATTCCCCGTTTCACATCGACGCTAATGAAACCCCAACAGTCCGCGCCCGACCGGCCAACCCATTCGTCTCCCTGCCAGACATCGTGGTTCGCTTCGCCCGGCCGGGGAATGGTGTGAAATGTCCAAACCAGCTTGCCCGTGCGCATATCCCAGGCGCGAATATCACCGGCCGCGGCATGGGCCGGCTCCTCTCCGTTGCTTGAGCCGGTGATCAGCAGATTCTTGTAAATGCTAGGCGGAGAAGTGAGCGACAGTCTCGCGTGGGGAAACAGGCTAGTGACGCCAGCTTTGAAATTGACCAGGCCGTCGTCGCCAAATCCTGGAGCCGGCTTACCCGTCTTGGCGTCGAGGCAAATCAGCCACCCGTCCAGCGTGCCGAAGATAATGCGTGGCCCGTACCCTTTGCTTCCCGGCCAATACGAAATGCCGCGCAGAGCCGGAGGATGCTGGCTCTCGTATTCCCAGATCTTGTCTCCGGTCTCGGCATTGAGAGCAACCACCCGGCTGTATCCGGTAGACATGTAGAGCACACCGCCAACCTCCACGGGAATGGACTCGGTCATCCCCAACCGGCGGCGCCGAGCCGGTGCAGCGGGTGAAGCCTTTAGCGGAGCAATCTCGGGAGCGTAGTTACCGTGGGGCGTGATTGGCGGGGCGGCTGGCGGCGCTTCCGCCTCCGTGGTGTCGAATTGCCATGCAAGCCGGAGCTGATCCACGTTCTTTGTATTGATCTGCTGCAACGGCGAATAGCGCATTGCGCCCGGATCGTGTCCGAACATTGGCCAGTCCGTTTGAGCATTCAGTCCACGCAGAGCAAACAGGCACCAAAAAGTGACAGCGCCCAATCGATATCTATATCTCATCAGTAATCATTCCTGTATTGTGCATCTCCACCTTTCATCTTTGCCTTTCTTCCTATCATTCTCGAAGAGACCAGAAGCAGATTCCCTTCGGGAATGACAGAAAGAAAAGCGCTGCTTCTTGTATTGGCCTTTGCCTTTCTTTCTGTCATTCCCGTAGGAAATCTGCTTTTCCAGCCTCCTAGCCAGGCAACTTCCACCCTGGACGGCTGGGCCCCGAGAACATCGCGTTAGCCGAGTCGGAATTCGTGAAGTTCTCCTTCTCGGGGTCGAAGCGCAGCTTTTGTCCCTTGTGGCGAATGGCGATATCTCCCAGCAAGCAAACCTGGGTAAGGGCGCCTCCATAGATCCAGTCCGCCGAAGCTTGCTTGCCCGCTTTCGCACATTCAATCCATTCCATCCAATGGTTAGACGGGCGGGGCAGCGTCTTGGGCGAACGTTTGTAGGAGCGATCAAGCTCTTCAGGCAGCAGCCATACCTGCTTCAGCGTCCCTGGAGGACTGCTGTACACCGGCCCATAAACAATAGAGCCTTTGCTGCCGAGAATTATCCCGCCTCCATTGGGAAATGGGTTTGCCGGGTCCCAACCCTTCGGAATAGGAGGCATATCGCCGCCGTACCAGGTAAGGGGAAGCGCGGCCCGGCCGCCATTTGCCGGGAACTGATAGCGAACAACGGATCTCCTGGGAAAAGTCTGAGTATTTGTCTGCAGATTGTATTCGGCGTCCGTCTCCGCCTCAATGCTTTCAGGGAAACCCAGGTCCAGCGCCCAGAAGACCGGATCGATGAAGTGCGGGCCATGATCGCCGAGAATGCCGGTGCCGAAATCAAGCCAGTTCCGCCAACGCAATGGCAGGTACATCGGGTTGTACTTGCGGTAGGGCGCGGGTCCCAGCCATAGATCCCACTTCACTTCAGGAGGAATGGGAATATCGTCATTCACGTGCTCAATCTCGGCATAGGGTGAGGGGCGCGGAGCAGCGCCAGCCGCGGCTCCGGGTGGACGCCTCCCGCTTCCTTGAAAGACCTGAATCTCCTGGACCGTCCCGATCGCGCCATCCCGCACCCACTCGACGATTGACCTTACGTCTTCTGAAGCATGCCCCTGAATGCCCGTTTGGGTGGCCTGTTGGGGGTGCTTTCGCTCTGAGTTCATCATCGCCCGAACTTCGTGAATGGAATGTGCGAGCGGCTTCTCGCAAAAGACCTGCTTACCCATCTTCATCGCTGTAAGCGCGGCCACCGCGTGCGTATGATCCGCGGTCGAGACCACTACGGCGTCGATGCTCTTGTCCATCTCATGCAGCATGATCCGCCAGTCGTCAAAGCGCTTGGCCTGCGGGTATTCCTTCACCACCTCCGAAGCCATATGCATCGGAAAGCGGCCTGGGACCTGCGACCGCTCCCGCCAATCCACATCGCATACGGCAACCGTATTTTGGCTGGCAAGGTTCTTAAGAGCCGCACCACCGTAGTTCCCTATCCCTATGAAGGCGATATTGGCTTTATCGTTGGGAGAAGCGAACCCTGCGCGTCCCAGGACCTGGGACGGGAGCAAGCTGATGCAGCCGGCCGCGATACCTCCGGACAACACCTCGCGCCGCGTAATTTTTTTCCGGCCGCTCATCGATTCCGCTCCTTTTTGCTTTTCTTTCTGTCATTCCCGAAGGGAATCAGCTTCTGGTTTCTCAGGCTTACTCGGTTTCTGGAGCATCGGCAATAGCGCTGCGATAAGAAAAGCAGATTCCCTTCGGGAATGACAGAAAGAAAGGCAAAGACGGACAACAAAGGCGCAAACAGAGCTGGGTGCCCCAGGTCCCGACTTTGGGACCTGGGATTCTCCGCATCAAAAGATGACCTTTGCATGCATAGTGACTTGCCGCGGATCGAAGGTGCCAACTCCCATTGCGCCGAAGGTGCTGCTCGTGCCCAGGCCGGGAATCAAACCTTTACTCGGATTGTTTACCAGGTTCGGGCTGCCGAGACTGCCATTGTAGGCAGTATTACCGGAGCCGTTAAACTGTGCGTTGTTCAACAGGTTCGATGCCTCTGCCGCGATCTCCAATCGGAAGCGCTCGGTGATCGGAAAGGTTCTCCTGAGAGAGAAGTCGACATTAAACCTGCCCGGGCCGCGCAGGTCCCCGTTGGTCTGTCCAGAGTTTCCATTCCAGAATTGGTTGGGAACAATGCTGCCATTGGGAGTCGTTAATACTTCTCCGGTAAAAGCGCAGGAATTGTATTTGAGGTAAGTATACTTCGCCGGTGTAACCGTGAGTCCACACGGCAACGTCACGGTTGTGCTTCCGTTATACCAGTGCTGGAGTGCTTTTGGCACTTCTAACGATTGCCCTGGAACCCGGTCCACGCGAGAGGTGATGGATCCGTTACTACTGGACATGGAAACAAGGAACGGTAGCCCGCTCTGAGCGACGATCACCGAGCCCATAGACCAATCACCGAGCACACTGCGCGCCACGCGATTGCCAAGAGCGAAAGAACCATTGGTGCCGAATGGGGACGTGTAGACCAATGTGGCGACAAATCGCTGTGGCATATCCGCCAATCCGTAATTTCTGTTCAGGCCGTTGTTGATCAAATCCGGAGTGCCGATACTTCCTCCGTAATTGACACCCTGGCCATCTTCGATACCGGTGCTCGTGAAATCAAGTTCCTTACTCCAGGTGTAGTTCAAGTCCAGATGAAGCCCGGAGGAAAAGGCGTGCCTGAGGCGCGCCTGCAGCGAGTTATAGCTTGCGTAACCCGTGGACCCATTCAGACCGCCACCGAAGAGGAGAGGATAAGGTAGCGAGGGAATGTATTGCTGTACTGTTCTACCAGCCAGGCTTCCCTGGAAGGCGAGAAGGGGGCCGGTAGCCGGTTGATATGGATTCTGAACCAGCACATTGGCGGGATTCGTAGCGCCGTTGCTGGCGATGTATTGGCTCTTCCAGGTTGCCAGAGTGCTTGCCGGCAGGTTCTGAAGATCCTGAAAAGCAAGGTTTCGTGTAGTCAGGTGGTTGGAAAAAGATCCGCTCCATCCCAAAGCCGCTAGCCACTGGCCTTTGGCTCCGAAGGACTGCTCCAGAAAGACATTTCCCTGTTTGGCGACTTGGTTCTTCAGGTGCCGGTCAAAGAATGCTTCGCCAACGCCATAGTTCTGGGGCGCTGCGGGATTGGAGCCGACCGCCGCGACCAGGGGAGCAGCATCCGTAAACATCGATGTGGGGACTCCATTGGGATTGGTTCCGTAAGGCAATGCCTGGTTTCCCGGGGCCCACGCTGCCTCGCCAAAATCGTTCGGACTGGAGAAGTAACCGCTATTGCTCGGCAGGTAGGTAATACCAAAGCCGCCGTGCACCACTAAGCCGGAATTGAATTGATACGCCGCGCCTACGCGCGGTTGAAAGTCGTGATATTCCGTGTCCCAAAGATTGCGGCTGTATCCTTGTGTTCCCGGAAAATCGATTCGTCCCAGGGTCCCAAAGGAGTTCGTCTTGGTGAAGTCATAGCCTGCCATCCGGTTGTAGCGTTCTGTCGGGCCGGGTCTGCAGGTCCCAACGCAGCCCCAGATTGACCGTCAACTTGGGTGTGGCCCGCCAGTCGTTCTGTGAATAGACCGCGAAATATTTCGCTGCGTAAGCCGGCTTCAGGTTGGCGCCGGGCCGGACAAACCACACGCCCTCTCCCACCAGCATGGTTGCTCCATTGATGCCGGCTTGCAATGGAGAAGTATTTTGCGGCGCCGAACCACCCGTGGCCGTGTTGTATTGGAATGTGTAGTTTCCCCCCGGATCGTTCGCGCAGCAGCCTCCGATATTGGTCGAAGCCTCTTCGAAATCGGTGTAATTCGCGAGGAGCACCCTGTATTCCGCTCCTGCCTTGTAAGTCCAGTTGCCGCGTATCTTGGTGACGCTTCCGACGACAGAGTGGCTGATCTGGTGTTCCTCTTTGTTGGCAAATTGGCCGCCCGACAGCGCGCTCCAATTGCTACCCCCGTTGGAGGTCTTTGCAGCATTGCCCATAATGGGATTCACAACCGGCGCGGCCCCTGGCGCAGCGAAAAGAGCTTGAGTGGCCTGGGGAATGCCAAAAGCGTTGTAATCGGTAAAGCCGGAATGATTCCCTGCAAAATTGATTGCATGCGTGCGTGTTGCGCCGTAGCGCACATCGACGAAGAGGGTCGGGCTGAGAACAATGGTGTCGCCGATTTGGCCATAAGGATTTCTGTCTTCTACGGTCGTCGGAGCGTCGTTGAAACCCTTGGTGACGTTTTGCCCCCAGTAGAAGGGTTGCAGTTGGGTTCCAATATCGAATCCGCCGCTGGCGTAAATTGAGTTCCTTCCGCGTTTGTAGTCGATGCGGCTATTCAATGTATGCCGGCGCGTTGTATTGATGACGTACGAAGCGAAATTATGCGTGTTGTATACGTCGTCGGGAGTACGGTTGGGCATCGGATAAAGGCTGAGAATGTGGACGGCTTCAGGATTTGGGTTGGGAATGATTGCGTTCGGATAGGGAGAGCGTTGATATAAATTGCTCGCGATTTGGGTGGCGCTGAAAGGATTGAATAGCTGAGCCGGAGACGGTTGGCCGTTTGCGCCCTGTTGAAATGTTTGGCTGAAATTCCCTACCCGTTCCAGGGCGGTTGGCACCGTTTCCAGGTATGATTGGCCCTGATTAAAGCGCAGATAGTGATAGCTCACCGCGAAGAACAACTTGTCCTTGAGGATAGGGCCGGTTAACGCGCCGCCAAAGTCATTGACCTTGAAGGCCGGCCGCCGGATACCCTGATCATTGTTCCCCCAGGTATTCGCGTTCAGGGCTTCATTTCTGATGGTGTAATTCACCTGGCCGTGGAACTGATTCGTACCGGATTTTGTAGTGATGGCCATGACGCTTTGGCCGTGACCGTAGTCCGCGGTGAAGTTGTTATTGATCACCCGGACCTCCTGAATTCCCTCTTCATTAGGAATGATCGACGCTTCGTTAAAGCCGTCCCCCATGATCGGCAAACCGTCCAATTGAATGTCATTTGTAAAAGCCCGGCCGCCGTTGACGCCGATGGCAGAAAACTCGGCCCGGCCGGCTACGCCGATTCCAAATGAATTGTTGGTTTGGCTATTCGCCGTCTCATTTCTCGGCACCACTCCATTTTGCAGCGTCGCGTAATAGAGCGGATTCTCGGTGATATTCGGAATCGCGGCGATGACCTGCGCATTGACTCCGGCCGAAACGCTGCTGCTGTCGGTCTGCAACTGCTGCGCCGACGCCGTCACCTCGACCTTAGCAGAGGCCGATCCCACCTGGAGAGTGGCGTCCACGCGTGCCGTCTCCGATGGATTCAGATGGACAGCGGTCTCGGTAAAAGTCTCAAAACCGCCTTTCGTGATGGCGACGGAATATATTCCTTCTTCGAGGTATGGAACGCTAAAAAGGCCGGATTGATTGGTCTTAGTTGCGTATGACACATTGGTGCCGGTATTCGTAACACTGACATCCGCGCCGGTGACTACGGCTCCGCTCGGATCCTTGACCGAGCCGGTAATCGTCCCCGATTTGATCTGCGCGTAGGCTTCCGGCGTTAACAGAAGCAAGAGAAGCGCACAGAGAGCGCCATAGCGCTTGAAAGATGGGATGAGCCTCCCGGTTAAGAGCGGCCCTGCTGTCCACTGGTTCCTGAGAATCGACATAAAAATACCGCCTTTTGTTTTGTAGTCTGGGTTGCCGTTCCAAGAAATGGGTCTTGTCCTGTGGTTTCGTATTACGCAATGGCCATTTCATTGCGACGGGGAGAACGATAGCACCCGGACAAAAATGCAGTCAAGCACAATCTTCAGACCTGCCCGATGTCCAAGTTGCTGAGTTGATTGGAACGGCATCAATGTCCGAAGACTTTTGGTTCCTGAAACTCGTCCTTCTCAGCAAATCCTGGGTGCCTGGGTGCCCCAGGTCCCGATTCTGGGGACCTGGGATTCCACAGAACTGGGACAAAGTCTCGCATTATGCAGACGGCCCGGACCGGGAGATACTCTATACGCGATATTGTTATAGCTGGAGGCGCAAACGATGAGGGAGTGGCGAGTGGCGGTTGCAGCAGAAGAAAGGCTGGCGAGGGCGCCGCATCCTATATTCAGGCATCTGTGCGCTGTCTCCACGCTGTTTCTCCTCTTCATGGCATCGCCGGGCCACGCCCAATCATCCGCCGCGCAGATCTCCGGCACCGTAGTCGATGCCGGCGGCGCGCCCGTAGCCGGCGCGCAGATCCTCGATCGGGCCGGCCATCTCCTCAGCTCAAGCGCCGCCGACGGCAGCTTTACCGTTCCCGCGGGAGTGCCATCCGTCGAGATCTCCGCCGCGCATTTTGCGCCCGCAACGATAACCATTCAAGGCGCCGGCCCGATCCGGGTCTCCCTAACGCGGCCGCTGGAGAGCGTGACCGTGACCGCGTACCGCTCCCCGCTGGCCTCCTTGGACAGCCCGGTCAGCACGCGGGTTCTCAACCTGCAGACCTTGCGCGAGGCGGCGCCGCCGGCCCTCGATGGCAAGCTGCGCCTGGTTCCCGGCTTCGAGCTCTTTCGCCGCTCCAGTTCGCTGGTCGCTAACCCCACCACTGAAGGTGTATCGTTGCGTGGCCTTGGATCGACCGCGGCTAGCCGATCCCTGGTGGTCTTCGACGATGTTCCGCTCAACGATCCCTTCGGCGGATGGATCCATTGGGAAGAACTTCCCTCCTCGGCCATCCATTCGGTGGACGTGGTGCGCGGCGGCGCCTCCGATCTCTACGGTTCAAGCGCCATCGGCGGAGTCATTAGCATTACTCCCGTGCGCCCGGCCACCACCCGGCTCGAGCTCTCCTCCAGTTACGGCTCCGAGAGCACCACCGAAAGTACCTTGCTGGGAACGGTGAATAAAAATAAGTGGTCGGGACTGCTCAGCGCCGGTCTGATTGCGACCGATGGCTACACTCTGATTGCTCCCAGTCTGCGCGGCCCAATCGACCGGCCCTCAAACGTGCATGCGCCCACCGCATTAGTCCAATTCGGACGCGACTTCGGGAAAGCGGGCAGCTTCTTTCTCCGCGGCAATACGCTCGACGAGTCTCGCCATAACGGAACGCCGTTGACCACCAATGGCACCCGGCTTTGGAGGTACGTGGGCGGGGCGGATTGGAGCAATCTCGTTCTCCGCCTCTACGGCGATAATGTGCACTTCCGCCAGACCTTCTCCAGCGTCAACGCTGCACGCACCTCGGAGACACTGGTCCGTTCTCTTGAAGACCCGGCGGATGAACTGGGCGCCGCGGGACATTGGCATCAGCCGGTCGGCGCGAATTTGCTGCTGCTCGGAGGGGCGGATATTCACGATGTCCGGGCCTCCGATGATGAGACCCTGTTCAGCGGCAAAGGCAGTCTGCTCAATACCACCGCGCGCCAGCGTCAGACCGGAGTCTACGGCGAAGTGCTTTTTACCCCCAAGGCCTGGACCTTTACCGGTTCGGCCCGCGTCGATCACTTTTCGAACTTCGACGCCTATCAAATTGCGGTCCCCGGCAGCAAGGTGCAATTGCCCTCCTTCAGCGAAACCGTCTTCGATCCCCGCATTGGCATTTCCCGGCGTCTTACGCCCAGTTTGGCCTTGAATGCGTCCGCCTTTCGCGCTTATCGCGCGCCCACGGAAAATGAGCTATATCGCACCAGCCAGGTAGGCCAGCAAGTCACCAAGCCCAACGCAAATTTACGCTCCGAGCGAGCCACCGGTTGGGAGGCAGGAATGCAGACCGACTTGAATCATTTCGGCTCGAGCTTGCGGGTGAGCTATTTCTGGACGCAAATCAATCGTCCCATCACCGCGCTCACCCTGAGCACCACGCCGACCAGCGAGACCCTGCAACGTGAAAACCTCGGTCAGATCGAGAGCCGGGGCATCTCGGTGGATTATGCCGCGGTGCCGGTCTCCTGGATATCTATTGCCGGCGGGTATCAATATGCGGATGCCACCATAACCAAGTTCAGCCAGGAACCAGATCTCGTCGGCAACTGGATTCCCCAGGTCGCTCGCAATATGGCGACCGCGCAGATCAGGTTCAACCGCCGGCGCCTCGGCGTGCTGAGTTTTCAGGGACGGTTAAGCGGCCGCCAATACGACGACGATCTCAACCGATATCTGCTCCATCCCTATTTCCGTTTGGACGCCTATGCGTCGCACGATCTCTATCGCCACATCGAGATCTTCGCTTCCGGAGAGAACCTCTTCGACCGGACAATCGAGGTAGGCAAGACGCCGCAGACGACTCTAGGCACGCCCCGCATAGCCCGATTCGGCGTAAGACTCACCTTCGGGGAATAGCAGAACCCAAGCAGATTCCCTGCGGGAATGACAGAAAGAAAAGCAAAGCAAAGACGGACAAGAAGGGCAGTGCCTAGGAGCCGGCGAGCGAGGCACCGAAGCCTGTCGTATGCGTTTCTGCATCGACCACCGGTGGCCGCAGCCCCAACTTAGCCAGGAGGTAATAGACGATGAAGCCGACGAAGAAGGAATACAGTCCTGAGGGGTTATCGGCTTTGACCCAAGCCGCTGGTAGTCCAGGAATAGCAGCCGGGATGCCGACCAGGAAGCCGACTGCCCATGCGATGCAGCCGGCCCAGTTGATGCCCAGCCTAGGTCCGGACCAGCGCCTTCCCGCCAGGAGGTAGTCCGCCGCCATGGCGCCGCATATCGGTCCGAAGGACGCGCCCACAATGCTGAAGAATCCCACCAGGTTGTTGGCCACTCCGGTAATGGCCAAAATGGCGCTAACGGTTACCGCGGCAAGCGTGGAGACAGTCCGCGAAATCTTGGGCAACATGGTGCTGAAGCTATTCGCGGCGATGAAAGATGAGAAGCAGGTAGGCACCAGGGAGGCGGCGGCAAAGAGAAAAAACATTGCCGGCGCCAATGCTCCCACGCTGGCTATGGCGGCGCTGTAGTCGTAGTTGTGAGCGCCGGCATCCCGTCCCAGATAACCGGCCACGGAAAGAATGGGCAGTCCGCCGGCAATCAAGACGCCGAGCACAATGCCAAAGATCCCTCCCAGGACGATATCCTTTCTGCTGCCGTTGTTCATTCCGAAGTCTGCGCCGGCGGCCCCCGCAGTAGCGAAATATCCGATCACTATGGTGAGCACATTCAGAAACCCGGCCAGCGAATCGTGCTGCGGGACCTGGTAATGGGCGATGCCGCTTCTGTTCGCCCAGAGGACAATGAGAATCATGATCAATGGGACCCAATTCAGGAATTTGGCGACCTGGCCAACGTAGCGGATTCCCTTGATCGCCACCCAGCCGAGACTATAGACCCACACCACCACGATGATGCTGAAGAGGCTCTTCGAGGTCTGGTTCAGCCCATTCATTATGAAATTCGCTGAAACCGCGGCGATCACCGCTACCCAGCCCACCTGCAAGGCGCCCATCAACAATCCCGGAATAAAATATCCGCCGGTCGTTCCGAAGGTCGATGCTCCCACCACATAAAGCGGACGGCCGGTCTGCATGCCGAGCATCGCGGGCACATAGTAGTAGAGCGCAAAGCAAAGCAGCCCCGCCACCAGCAAGCCCCACAAACAAACCGCGGGAGATGCAAAGCCGAGTGTTGGCCCCGCAAGCTTCAGGTAAAAGCCGACCCAGAGAAAAATTCCCGCATAGGTAGGGAAGGTGCTCTTGTACCAGGGCGCCCGCCCGGCCAGGGGCACAGGAACTGAACGGCTCACATATTCGGGTAACTTGTTCTGCATTGGACTTGGCCGCCTTCTTAACAGCGAAACAATAAATTTCTCATCTCGGCAAAGATACGTCGCCGCATCGCCCTGTATCAGAGCACGACTTCAGTCGTGCCGTAAGTAACAGAAAAATCCATCGGCTTTAGCCGCTGAGCCAAAATAGCCGGGGACCACACAGCAATCGGTTGTTGAGTCCCGAAGGGAATCTGCTTCGCAGCGGTTGCTACCAAGCCAGCTTGAATACATCGATCGCCGTGCTGCCCATAACCTTGTCATAGATCTGGGGCTCGAGATCGAGCGCCCGATACTTGGCCACTTCAACCGGAACATTGCTGGGCAAGTCCGCGCCCATCATGACCCGGTCCGGGCCGATGGTCGAGATCATCCACCGGATATCTTCGCCGATGCACCAGGAGGTCTCCAGGTAGAGATTCCCGCAAACCGAGGCCGCTACCTGAGCCTCCGCCGAGAAGACGGCGAAGCCGGCATGCGCCAGGATAATTTTCAACCCCGGATATTTCTGGGCGGCCGGAATACACAGCGATGGTAAGGCAAACGGAACGCCGGGCCCGGTGTGGACCATGGCGGGAATCCCTAATTCATGCGCGGTTGCAAATACCCGGTCTCCGTCTTCCGAGAGGGGGTTAACTCCATGGCCGATGGTGTGAAGTTTAAGCCCGACGAACTTCAGTTCCTTGACGCATCGCTCCACCTCACGCCGGTAGGCATCGTAATTGCCATGCGGACTGAGGCTGGCCAGGCCGAAAAACCGCCCTGGATGCTTGGCGCACAATTCGGCGATGCGATCATGCGTCTTCGAAGCAGCCGTCGCTCCCGGATAAGGTTGCACGATTGTCGCATCGATCCCGCTCTCGTCCATCCGGCGCATCATGTCTTCTTCTGTGCTAAGAAGGCCGAAAACGCAGCATTCTCCCAGGTGGGCATGCGTGTCGATTACCTTTGCCATCTTCAGTCCTCTATATATGTTTGGCTGATTTTCAAGTCGTGAGAAGTTTACGCACAGTTCCCGGAGCGGTCAACGAACAGCAGAGGCTTATCGGGCGAGCCAGCCCCCATCGACCACCAGAACATGGCCGTGCATATAGTCACTGGCCGCGGAGGCCAGAAACACCGCTGCTCCGGCAATATCTTCCGGAAGTCCCCATCGGCCTGCAGGAATTCGCTCCAGGACTTGCTTGGACCTGGTTGGATCCTTGCGCAGAGCCTCCGTGTTGTCCGTATCCATGTAGCCGGGAGCGATGGCATTGACGTTGATTTTTTTCGCTGCCCACTCATTGGCCAGAGCCTTGGTCAACTGGCCAAGGCCGCCCTTCGCAGCCGCGTAAGCCGGCACTAAGATGCCTCCCTGAAAGGTGAGCACCGAAGCAATGTTGATGATCTTGCCGCTGCCCTGCTCCAGCATGCGCCGCCCCGCCGCCTGGCTCAATTGAAAGGCGCTGGTCAAATTCGTCTCGAGAACTTCGATCCAATCGCCCAGTGGCGTCTCTGCTGCGGGCGCCCGCTTGATCATCCCGGCATTGTTCACCAGAATGTCGATTGAGCCCAACTCCCGCACCGTTTGCTCGACCAGGGACGGTGCATTTCGCGGGTCGCGAAGATCAGCAGCCAATGCAATATGCTTTGCTCCGGTACCGGCGACGCGCGCAATAACATCCTCCGGAACTCGCCGCGAGCCGTGCAATGCGACATTGGCTCCGGCCTCGCCAAAAGCCACCGCAATAGCCGCGCCCAGCCCTCTTGATGAGCCAGTAACAAGAGCATTCTTTCCCTGCAAGCGAAAGGACTCAAGAATCACGCAAAGCTCTCTTCCCAATGGATCCAAAAGACCACAAGTCCATTATTTTCCAGCCAGCCGGTACAGCTCCGAACCGGCCAGCAAATAAGCGCCGACCCCATAAACATAACTCGATGCCGCAGTGTATGCTCCCGGGGCCGCGCCCACGGGCTGAATGCACCCCAGCCTTCCATCGGCATAAACATGCGACAGCAGTCCTGCCCACGCCCTCTCCACTACCGGGAGATATTGCCGCCGGTCAAGAATGCCGCTGTTGATTCCATAGGCTAACGCGTAGGTGAAGAAGGCCGACCCTGAATTCTCCGGCAGCGGATATGCGCCGGGGTCCAGTAATCCAGGCCGCCATAAGCCGTCGCTTCCCTGCAACCCGGCGACCTCCGCCGCCATATCTTTGAACTGAGCCACATACTTACCCCGCGATGGATAGGTTGCGGGCATGTCGCTAAGAACGCGCGCAAGTCCGGCCAGAACCCAGCCGTTTCCGCGCGACCAGAATATCGGTTTGCCATTGGCTTCATGCTTTTCCAAATAGCTGGCGTCGCGGAAAAACAGGTGATAGTGCTGGTCGTAAAGTTTGCCAGAGGTAATCGACCACTCGCGATCCATAAAGTCGAGATACGCCAGCTTCCCATCGGCTTTGTACAGCTCACCCAGAACTGGAGGCGCCATGAAGAGAGCATCGCACCACCACCAGAGAAGCTTATCCGGATTGTCAATGTGATGCATGAGGTTATTCATTCGTTGACGAATAGGCGCGATCATCGCAGGGTCGTGATACTTAAAGTAAAGCTCGATGTATGCCTGCCCGATAGCCTGGTCGTCGGCGTGCTCAGGACGAGGTCCCGGCTGCCAGTCGAACTTCTTCCCCATGGCCAACATGGCATCCTGATACTGCGATCCATGCACCTCGCGGGGCACGGCCATGAAACCGGTATAGAGCGCCGCGTAGGTCCAGTCCTGGTTGAAATGGGGCTCTGCGCGCTTGAGTTGCCAATCAGCCACCAGGCGTATGGCGGCGCGAATCTCTCGCTTGCTTAGCTTTGGCGACAAATTTGCAGATTGCGTGACAGCCGCCTCGGAATCGCCGGCCGCTGCCGATTTTTCCGCCGCCGTCAGCGTCTGCGCGAGAGTCGCTGGGGATACAGCTTGCAGTCCCGCCAGGCAAACAAGGATAGCGGCGCTGCAGCGGATTTGAGTCCATGTCTTGCTCGGCAGATCGATCAACAGCACCCCCGGATCAAAGTAGCATCTCACGAACCTTGTCCAAGAACTGCCTCGCGGTATATACCGGGGGGAAGACATCGAAGGATTTCAGTGTCTCCCGGTAGCGAAGCCTCTCGTCGTCGAGGAAGGCGCCGACCACAAGAACGCGCAATCCGTGACATTTGGTGCGCAGGTAGACCGCCGCATCGTGTCCGGTAATGTTATCGAGGTAGGGCCTGACGATAAGCAAATCGGGCGTGGCCTGCTTTAACTTGGTCACGGCCACTCCCAGATCGCCGGCCGGCAGGACGACATAGCCTTCCGCCTCCAGCACGTCGCGAAAAACCAGGCGAACGATCGGATCGGAGCACAGAAGCAGAATTGTGGCCTTCACCGGCTGATTCATAGTTGTTTTCTATCCGCATAGGATTATCTCCTATTTTGCCGATGAACTTTGTTTCTCAGATCGGTACCCAAACAGATCTTTGGTTTACCCATATCGGGATTCGAATCCGTGTTCTATCAATCGTCGTAAATGCGGGTGCCCCAGGTCCGGATTTTCGGACGTGGGTCTTCGCATTGGCACGTTTTCTGTGTACGGCGGGTGCCCCATATCTGGCGCGCTTTTGCGCCAGATGTGGGAAAACCGCAGATCTCTCCACTTCGCTTCGCTCCGGTCGAGATGACAAAAGGGCACTCTATGGAATGTCAATGGGCGCAGTGTCCTACGCAATACGAGGCACGCCATGACCCCATGTATCGGGAGGAGCAAGGTGGCGGCGAATCGGCGGCGGGGTCATATCCCGCTTATCGCTATTGAAGATGGCGTCGCCTTGCGAGATCAGGTAATCCGCTGTGCGCGCAGCCAGGGCCTGAATCGTCAGTCCGGGATTAGCCGACCCCTGAGTCGGCATGATGCTGCCGTCGCAGACAAAGAGATTGGCTACGTCATGAGTGCGGCCAAACTTATCCACGACTGAGCTGCGAGGATCGGAGCCCATGCGCGCGGCCCCGACGAGATGAGCATACCGCCCTTCCTGCACCACTTCCTTCGCACCGGCTGCGCGCATGACCTCCATCACTTTCTCTTTGCCGAAGGCGATCAGCTTCTTGTCATTGTCGTGCAGATCGAAGGTGACCTTGGCTACCGGCAGGCCGAAGCGGTCTTTTTCTTCGGCTAGTTGGACACGATTGTCCGGCCAAGGCAAAATCTCGCCGAGCAACCCAAGGGCCGACCAGTGGTTGTAATCCATCATGGTGCGCCGCAGGCCCCATCCCCAAGCCCCCTTGGCCGTCATCATCTGCTTGCCGAATGCTATGGGCAGCGGGCCTACCGTTTGAATCGCAAACCCTCGCGCGAAATCCCGCTTCCGGTCCGTCTCGTAAAACTCTTCCGTCAAGGCATGAGCCGGAGGCGCTTTATACATGCGGATCAATTCATCGAAACCCCCTAGAATGACATTGCCGGCTTGCGCCATCAGGTAGCGGCCGACGCAATCGCTTGAATTCGCCAACCCGTTCTGGAAGCCGGGGCAAGCCGAGTTCAGCAGCAAGCGCGGTGTCTCGATCGCGTATCCGGAGACGATGACTGCTCTTGCCTTCTGAAAATGTTCCCATCCTTGGGAATCGAAATAGCTGACGCCGGTAACCCGTCCATTGCGGCCCATGTGGATGCGCCCGGCCATTGCGTTATCGCGAATCTCGGCGCCGTGTTTGAGCGCATCCGGAACATGGGTAATTAGCGTGCTGGCCTTTGCGCCCACTTTGCAGGCTTGGATGCAGAACCCGCGATAAATACAGTGCGGACGGTTTCCCCGCGAAGAGGAAAGAATAGCAACCGGGCCGCCGATGCTTACACCGATGCCCAGCTTGGTACAGCCTGTGACCAGCGTGTCCCCCACCCCGCCCATGGGATGTGGAGCGTAGGGATAACCATGCGGATCGCCCCACGGATACCAGGCGGGACCGGCGACCGGCATCTCCAGTTCCAGTTGCTCATAATACGGCTTGAGCTCTTCGTAACTCATCGGCCAGTCGACGCCGACACCGTCTTCGGAATAGATGCGGAAATCGGAGGGATGCAGGCGCGGAGTGAATGCGGCCCAGTGCACCGAACCTCCGCCAACGCCCTTGCCGCAGTTATTGGCTCCCAGCGCCAGCGGGTTTTTGCCGCCTGTAATTCGCAGGTCTTCCCAGTAGAGATTGCGCGAACCGGCTTCATCGCTCACCCAATCGCGCTCCGTATTCCAAAACGGACCGGCTTCGATGCCCAACACGCGAAAGCCCGCGCGGGCCAGCCGTTGCAGCAGCACGCCGCCCGCCGCGCCTACGCCCACGATGCAGTAGTCGACTTCCTCCTCGCCAAATCGGCGCATGGGCAGGTTGATGCTTTGCATTGGCCCCAACGCATGGCCATTGCTATTGAGAAAACCGAAGGCGCCTCCAATCGGTCTTTTCAATGGGAACCTCTCTGCCCGGGGTTTCCACCATGCTCCAATTGGCCGGCAATGCGCTCAAAGCAGTCGGAGACGGATGCCACGGGAGCCAGCCACTCATAGCGAGCCTCATCTACTTCCCAAGGTTCCGGGAAGCCGTGCTCCAGACGCATGTAGGCGCGCGGGTATGCCGGTCCTCCGAAGCCGATCTCATCCCACGCCGCCGGATGGGAGTAATACACCTCGATGGCATCCTGCAGCATGAGCATCCAAAACGTGTGCATCGGCACCCGAGCCCAGATCTCCGCACCCGCGGTCGCCTTGCCATCGTGAATTGCCTTGAGAACCTGATCTTGCATGACCGGTTCCAGGTCGAGGAACGACTTCCCATACATGGCTTGGGCAAGCTGCTCGATGCCCTGAATGCCGAGTTTGTATGCCTCGCCGTCCGGCGGCATGTCCTCGAAGCGAAAGCCGTCTATCTGCCCCTTAAAAAGGCGCGCGTCCACGAAATTCAAAATTGGGATTTGATGCGCTTCATCACGGTCCTGCTGCGGCAAGAGGTGATCGAATACAGCGGTCATGAATC
This sequence comes from uncultured Acidobacteriaceae bacterium, assembly GCA_963705665.1. Classification (GTDB taxonomy): domain Bacteria; phylum Acidobacteriota; class Terriglobia; order Terriglobales; family Acidobacteriaceae; genus PALSA-350. The sequence goes on from CAVPKQ010000052.1 coordinate 824,912, forward strand.
GGGCTTCTTCCGGCGAAAAGAAGCGGATCGGCGGCACTTTCTCTACGCGCTCAAGCACCACCTTTCGCGTCGCATCGTCCCAGAACGATTGCTGGTCCAAGGTGCTGAACCCAGGGTAGTATCCAGGTTGAGCCCTGGGCTGGATCGGTTCGCCGGTTGTGGCATCGATGGGTAGTCGGCTCTGGTCTATCGGGGTTCCACTGTCGATCTTACTGCTCATTGGCTTACCTCTCTCTGGCTTACCTCTCTCTTCGCAATAAACTGGCGAGCAGCCCCAGCATGCCGCAGGCTCCAAACAATAGCGGCGCGAAGATCGGCGGACCATAGACGATGTTGTAAAAGAGATTCTTGCGGCCTCCGGGTCGGCGCAGCACGCCGCGCGAGTGGTAAAAGAAGCCGATGCCTCCATCGGCCGCAGCCAAGGCGGAGGCCGCGGGCAATAACGTATGCGCCATCCTGCGGCTCTTGATAGCTGCGATGCTGGAGCCGATCAGCAGCGGCGCAAGAATCACGGGAGACCATTGAACTTTGTAGGAGAAGTTGTTCTTGTAGTGGGAGTACCATGCCTCGAAGCCGCTGAAGAAGGCGGCGACGGCGGTGGCAGCGGCGAGATGTTTCTGAAATCTGCCCTCGCGCAGATCTTGCCGCCAATCGATCTGCTCCGGCTCACCGGCTCCGGGCAGCGCGTGCCGCCAGGCATGTTCGTGAGCAGCCTTGGGCAGCCACTTCGGTGAGTCGCTAAGGTCGACAGCGTCACCTTCCCGCCGCAGATAAGAAGCGATCAAACCCAGATAAGCGGCGATTCCGAAAAGCAGCGGTGCGAAGATAGGCGGACCCATTACCATGTTGGTAATGGGCAACCGCCAGCCGCCCGGCTTGCGCGCAACACCGCGGATATGAAAATAGAACCCTACTGCGCCGTCGATCAAGGTGAGCGCGGCGACCGGGCGTAATACCCAGCGCGGCGCGCGCTTATTCGCAAACCCCAGCAGCCCGGCCGCGAAAAGCGCGCCGCTAAGAATCACGGGCGTGTACATCACTCGCCTGCTATAACTGCCGCGATAATGTTCGTAGGTCACTTCAAGGCCGGTAATCAAGCTGGATACCCCGGCCAGCAGAGAAAGGCTGCGCTGAAATCGGCCCTCCCTCAGATGCTCATCGGCTAGGCTCGCATCTTGGACCAGTTCCCTGGCGGCACCTTCAATCGACGAATCGTGCATTGTCTCCGCGTATGATTCCATTTCCCATTGCCGTTTGTTGTTGCGCTAGTGGGTGCTCCAAGGCCTGTTCTGCGGCCGGCAACCTAAACGACTTCACGGATGTTGTCTTTGAGCACTGTTTTTATGATGGTGTAACCGTGCTTTTCTCCGCGCACGATAGCCTCCGCGAAATGCAGCGCCTGTTTGGAAGTGATGTTACCGGGCAGTGGCGGCTCGTTAGGATCTACCTCGGCCTGTACGACCACCGGTCCATTATGAGCGAGCGCACTCCGCAATATCTTCTCTGCATGCTTCGGATCTTTCAGGGTAAAACCTTTGGCGCCGCAGGCTTCGGCGTATGCAGCAAAATCGATGGGCTGCAAATCAACTCCAAATTCAGGATTGGCATCCTGCACTATCTGCTCCCATTTGATCTGCCCCAGAACATTGTTCTTGATGACGATCACCTTCACCGGCAGCTTGTATTTCACCAGCGTGGCAATCTCGCCCATGAGCATGGTGAGCCCGCCATCGCCGACGATGCAAACCACCTGACGCCCCGGGTACGCAACCGCCGCCCCGATACTGTATGGCAATCCATTGGCCATTGTCGCCAGCGACCCGGAAAGTGAAAACTTCATCTCGCCGCGCATCTCGATATAGCGCGCCGTCCAGGTTGCAATAGTTCCGCTATCCGAGGATACGATTGCGTCGTCGCTCAGCAGGCGGTTCAAGGTATGCGTGACCACCTGAGGTTTCATCGGTGTGTCCATGCGCGTGCCCCGCTTGTCCATGAGCTCGTTCCAATCCTTCATGCGCTTCTGCGCCAGCTCCAGGAAACTGCGATCGGTTTTCCGTTCCAATAGGGGAAGGAGCTGCTGTAATGTAGCTTGGCTATCCCCAACCAAACCCACGTCCACTGGATGACGCAGGCCGACGCGCGCAGAGTCGCGGTCAATCTGAACGCACTTCGCTTGTCCCGGCTTGGGCAAAAAATCCATATACGGGAAGCTGGTGCCGATCATGATCAAGGTGTCGCATTCCGCAAGCGCGTCCTGCGACGGAGCGGTGCCCAATAATCCGACCCCTCCGGTGGTATAAGGACTCCGGTCCGGCAGCACGGCCTTCCCCAGCAGCGGCTTGACTACCGGCCCGGCAACCGTCTCCGCCAGCCGGGTCACTTCTTCGCGAGCGCCCAACGCGCCACAACCGGCGAGGATCGTGACTTTCTTTCCCTGGTTGATGATTTCAGCGGCGCGATGCAATAATTCGCTCGATGGCTGAGGATAGGTTGGCGCGTACCGGTCCGCGCTGTGACTCTTGACGTTCATCTCCGAGCGCTTTCGCTCCGAGGCGTCCCACTCCTGAATATCTTTAGGGATAGTGAGGTGAGCGACGCCGTGCTCGGTCATCGCCGTGCGGATCGCTTCATCGACAACATTATTTACGTGTGTAGCGCCCATGATCCGTTGGTTATAGACGGATACATCCATATACAACTTATCCAGATCTACATCTTGCTGGTAATGGGTTCCGATGAGATCGTGAAAAGTGTGTCCGGTGATTGCGAGGACCGGATGACCGTCGCACTTTGCGTCGTAGAGGCCGTTTAACAGATGAATTCCGCCAGGACCGGAGGTCGCAAGGCAAACACCGAACCGGCCGGTGTATTTCGAATATCCGCAGGCGGCGAATGCGGCTGCCTCCTCATGCCGCACTTGTATAAAACGAATCTCCTTCTGGTGTGTGCGAAGAGCTTCGAAAATCCCATCCACACCATCTCCGGGAAAACCGAAGACAGTGTCAACACCCCAGTGGATAAGCCGCTCGATGAGTAGATCTGCAATCTGCCTGGACATATTTTCTCCGTTGGCTAATGCTAACTATGTAGCGTTCTCGCGCTCGAGGCTCAAAGCTCATGTCTGACTGAACTCGACCGGGCAGGATGTCGGTGGCAGCCTGATTAGAATGAAACGTAACCACTCCATGGGAATGCCTGACTTCCGAAAAGGATGTCTTCTCCCCCCTGCCCGCGCATTTTTCCCCGGAATCTCGCTCTGTTCGTCGTATCGGATAACCCAAAAGTTTGGAAGAGAATCTCTTTCGAAATGGATGCAATCTACGACCCTATCGTTCATGCGTACACCATTCCTACAGATGCGCCTGAAGCGGACGGCACTATTTCCTGGTCCAGCACGACCTTAGTGGTGATCGAAATCTCAGCCGGCGGCAAATCGGGACTGGGATATACCTATGCCGATCTGAGCACGGCCCATCTGGCGCAAAAGCTGCTCCACGACGTGGTGGAGGGCTCCGATGTTCACGCTCATGCCGCATTATGGCTTCGTCTGCGCGAGCGAGTCCGTAACCTGGGGGACCGTGGTGTAGCCGCGATGGCTATCTCCGGGATTGACAATGCCTTATGGGACCTGCGCGCGAAAATACTTGGAGTTGCCCTGGTCCAACTACTGGGCGCTGCCCGCGATGCGGTTCCGGTCTATGGCAGCGGCGGATTCACTACGTACTCCGATGCGCAATTGGAAACGCAACTCAGCGGCTGGGCGAAAGAAGGCCTGAAATTTGTAAAGATGAAAGTCGGCTCAGAGCCGCAGAGGGACCCTCATCGCGTTCAGGTCGCGCGGAAAGCTATTGGCAGCCAGACCGCTCTGTTCGTAGACGCCAATGGAGCTTATTCCACTAAGCAAGCGCTGCGCCTGGCGAATATATTTGCCGGGCAGGATGTCTCCTGGTTCGAAGAGCCGGTTTCTTCCGACGATTTACCCGGCCTCCGTCTGGTTCGCGAGTACGCGCCGCCAGGCATGGAGATCGCGGCCGGGGAATACGGATACACTTCCACCTATTTCAATAATATGCTGGCGGCAGGTGCGGTCGATGTCTTACAAGCGGACGCAACTCGGGCGCATGGCATTACCGGCTTCCTGGCGGCCGGGGTGATCTGCGCCGCACATCAGCGCCGCCTATCGGCTCACTGCGCTCCGAGCGTGCATCTGCATCCCTGCTGCGCCGTCAATTGCGTCTGGCATATGGAGTATTTCCACGATCACCAGCGCATTGAGAAAATGTTGTTCGATGGCTTTCAGGCGCCGGTCGGTGGAAAGATGGCTCCGGATTGGTCCAGACCTGGGATCGGACTTGAATTGAAACGCGCAGACGCGGAGCGCTTCGCGGTTTAGAACAGCAATCGCGGGTCTTTGACTATCTTTCTGTCATTCCCGAATGACAGAAGGAAAAGACGAACAACGACAGAAGTTAAGAGCGGCTTGGGCTGGCCACTCCATCAAATTTGTCATCTCGACCGGCGCGTTCATGGGCCTGCGGCCTACCCAAGGGGATGAAAATCGGGCTGAGGAAGGCTTGGTTGGCAATTACACCCAACTTTGTCATCTCGACCGGAGCGAAGCGAAGTGGAGAGATCTGCGGTTTCCCACATCTGGCGCAAAGAGCGCGCCAGATATGGGGCACGCATAATAAAGGGCGCCCAGTCGGGAGTAAGCTTTGGTTGCTTGGGAAAGAACCAGAAGCCCACAGCGAAGGAGCGCCCAGATGAATACCAAGAAGATTAACACCAAGTACGTGGGAATGGATGTGCACCGGGATTGTGTTTCGATCGCGGTCTTAAACGAAGAGGGGCGGCAGGTGAGCCAGTGTATTGTGCCGACCGATGGAGCAGTGATTCTGGAATTGGTGCAGGGATTACGGGGGACGGTGCAGATCACCTTGGAAGAGACGACCCAATCGGCATGGTTGTACGATTTGCTGCAGCCCCATGTGAGCAAGGTAGTGGTCTGCAATCCGCGCAAGAATGCGCTGCTCAAGGTGGGCAACAAGAACGACAAACTGGATGCCAGGAAATTGGCGGAATTGCTGCGCGGCAACCAGTTATCCCCGGTTTATCACGGGCAGAACAGCGCGCGGGCGCTCAAGGAATTAGGCCGTGCTTATACGGTACTGACCGAAGACACGACCCGTGTGATGGCGCGCCTGAAGGCCATCTATCGCGGCCAGGTGGTGAGCACGCCGGGCAAGGCGCTTTATGGGCAGCGGCGGCGAGAGGAGCAGTTGCAGCTTCTATCGGCGAACAGCGCTCTGAAACAGCGTGCGGAGTATCTTTTTGAAGAACTCGACAGCTTGCGCACAGTACGGCACCGAGCACGCCAGGGGCTGATAACAGAGAGCCGCAAATTCGAGGCCGTCGAACTGCTGCGTAGCATCCCCTTCCTGGGGCCAATTCGCGCAGCCATTTTAATCGGACGCGTACAGACACCCTACCGGTTTCGCACCAAGCGGCAGTTCTGGAGCTACTGCGGATTAGGATTAGAGACGCGCAGCAGTGCGGATTACCGCATGGTCAAGGGCCAGATCCAACGCAGCAAGAAACCGGTGCAAATCACCGGACTGAATTTCCATCACAATCACGAGCTGAAGAACATCTTCAAGGGAGCGGCCACCACCGCCAGCATTCGTCCCGGGCCATTCCGGGAATATTACGAGAGTCTGATCGCCAAGGGAATGCAGCCGGAGATGGCTCGTCTAACCCTGGCGCGCAAGATAGCAACGATTGCTTTAATCCTATGGAAGAGAGGAGAACGCTTCGACGCAACAGAATTGCAAACACAAGCAGCTTGAGCGCGCTTAGAATCCAGGCCCAGTCTTCAGCTTCTCTGCTGCGATAGGGCGATCGGTTCTTGCGCTCTCGGTTCGAGGGTGAGGATCTAAACGAGGGATAGACGCATTGCCAACAGCGTGCAGTTTCATGGGGCACCATATCCCCCTTCGGATAACCGAAAAAAGCTATATGACCACGAGTCTCAGATAGAACCATGGTTGGCCATTCCGTTGGACCAATCGTTCTCTGCTTGATGGGTGCAAGGTACTGTTGGCCGTCTGTGGTCGCATTATGAGAAATGCTGATCTAATTCAGCCGGGCTGGCGCTGCCAGCTGGTGCGCTATGGAAAAGCCGGTGGCTACGCCACCTCGGAAATCGCTCCGCGATTTCCGCTTTCCCACAGCGCCTACGGCTACTATCAACTCGACTCGGGACCGGATCGCGCCGCACTCAACACTTCGATCCATACAGCGTGGCCTCGCCGGGAGGGCTGGGATGTCAAAAGAAACTCCCCTCGCCACGCTCGCGCCGAAGTTTTTTCTCTTGACATCCCCCTTTATAGAACCCTCGATTGGTGGCGGTTTTGGATCCTCAATCCGCCTTTGTCTTTCTTTCTGTCATTCCCGAAGGGAATCTGCTTCTGTCCTTCTTGCTTTCTTGCCTTCTTTCTATGATTTCCGAGGGGAAAGGGAAAGCGGATTCCCTTCGGGAATGACAGAAAGAAAGGCAAGACGATAACGCTTATACGCCACCGGACGATGGCAACCCAAGCCGCAATCAGACAGTTATCGTTTCTTATCGGGCGGCAGTATTGTGAATCATGATCGATCTTTACGCTATACTGGAAACGGCTGCCCAGAAATTTTGCGGCAGCATTGGTTCCCTTCCGGTCTATTTTTATATTTATAAAAAGATAGCCCCAGGTTATCAGCTAAACGGAGAGAGGCTAGACCCGGCGCATCCGGCATCTCACCAACCACAGCGATTACTTTATGACCCGGCGGTAAGGACCCTCTTATGCGTATTGCTATCATTGCCTCCCCGTTCATCCCCGTTCCTCCCGTTCGCTATGGAGGCACAGAGCTATTTGTCGCAAATCTCGCCGAGGCGCTGGAGGCCAAAGGCGTTGAGGCCGTGGTCTATTCCAACGGCGCATCCACGGTCAAGGCGGAAAACCGCTGGCGCTATCTGGAGCCCGATTGGCCGCCAGCGAGCGAGTTGGGCTGCCTGACAAAGGAGCTGGATCACATTTCGTGGTCGCTGGAGGATGCAGCCGAGGATTGCGACGTTCTCCACATCAATAGCGCCCTTGCGGTGACCTATTCCCGATTTGTGCAGCGTCCGGTCATCTGCACCATGCATCACCCGCATGAAGTTGCGCTTACGGATATTTATGAGCGAAACCGCCAGGTGATCTATACCGCCATCAGCCATGACCAGGCATCGCGTCATACTACTCTGAACCCGCATGTCATCCCTCATGGAATCGATCTGGCCAAATATCGGCTGCAAACCAAGAAGGATGGCTATCTTTGCTTTCTTGGCCGGATCGCTCCTATCAAAGGAACTCACATCGCGGTTCAAGTCGCCAAGAAAGCAGGCATCCCTCTAAAGATTGCCGGAGAGATTCAGCCGATCTTCCGCGACTATTACGACGCCATGGTCAAGCCCCACGTCGATGGCCGCTTTATCGAATACGTAGGCGAAGCCGATTTAGAGGCGAAGAACCAACTGCTCGGTGGTTCGCTAGGCATGCTCTTTCCCATTCAGTGGGCGGAGCCGTTTGGACTGGTGATGGTAGAGGCTATGGCCTGCGGAACGCCGGTCTTCGCTTTCAAGGGGGGCGCGGTACAGGAAGTGATCTGCCAAGGTGTCTCGGGCAGCATCTGTACCTCCCAGGATGAGATGGCGGCCTGCGTACAAAAGATGGTCTTCAAGCCGGCTGCGGTTCGCAATTGGGTGACCCAGATGTTTTCCGCCGACGTGATGGCGGACCGCTATCTCGACCTCTACAGAATCGCCCTGAGCCGGAAGGTTGAAAAGCAGCAAGCCAGCCAAGTAGGAATCGAACTCGGTGGAGAGCTTGCATCGCCCGAGGCGGAAGCTGCGGCATGAGCTTGCCAGAGTCGCAGCCTGGTCAACACGAGAAGCTTGAGCTGCGCGAAATGACGGCCCCCGTCGAGCCCCGGCTGGCATATCCGGAGCCTCACCTGTCGAGCAGTGAGATTCTCGCCCTCATCCGTGGCAAAACATTCCTTGCTGCCAACCGCATGGGTGATGTTATGCCGCCGGGTCACCCGCACGTCGGGCTCTTTCGCGACGATACACGCTATCTAAGCCGGCTGGAGTTACTCATCAATGGACATCCGCCGGCGGTGCTTTCTTCAACTACGGAAGGCGCCTATGCCACGCACGTCGAGATGACGGTAGAGAGCACGGTTCATGTCCAGGGCCTGGACTTTCCCGTGAATTCGGTCTACGTCAGACGAGAGCAAGTACTGGAGGATGAGACACTCTACGATGTCTTTCGCCTGCAGAGCTTCCACGCCCAATATGTGCCGCTGAGGATTGAAGTTACCTACGGCGCAGACTTCATGGATATCTTTCAGGTAAGAGGGATTATCCGCGGAAAAAGCGGCCGGTATTATGAACCGGTCGCACTCGGCGGCCGGATGATCTTTCTCTATCAGGGGCTGGATGAGGCGGTTCGCAGCACGACAATCTCTTTTCAACCACAGCCCACAAAGATCGCCGGGCAAACCGCCTCGTGGGATATAGATCTCGCGCCGTTTTGCACGACACAGATTACCTGCACTGTTGTTCCGCAAGCGGAGGGGAAGAATGCGCCGGCAGCAATGTCGGATCTCATCGAGACTATCCCCGCAGTCACGACCAATCATAACCTTGAGGCGGCGCTGGGAGGGCTTGATCGCGAGTTGGAGTCCTGGAAGAAAGACTGCACCCGCTTTCGCTCGGATAACGATATCTTCAACAATATGCTGAGCACCGCCAGCCTCGACTTTCATGCACTGCAAATACGGCGCGCGGGCAACAGAGCCATTGCCGCAGGTGTTCCCTGGTTTGCCACCATTTTCGGCCGGGACTCGCTCATCGCGTCCTACGAGACGCTGATCCTGAATCCCACGCTTGCCAGGGGAACCCTGCTCGTGCTCGCTGCGCATCAAGGCAGGCGGCAAGCTGACGAGAACGACGAAGATCCGGGTAAGATTTTGCACGAGCTTCGATCCGGCGAAATGACAGCCACCGGAGAAGTTGCTTTTGGAAGGAACTATGGGTCCGTGGACGCGACCCCTCTTTTCATTGTTCTGCTCAGTGAATACTTCCGCTGGAGTGCGAATGTGGAGTTCCTGCGCGAGATGGAGCCGCACTTGAGCGCGGCCATCGATTGGCTGGTCCAATACGGCGACTTGGATGGAGACGGACTGATCGAGTTCCGTAGAAGAAGCCCCAAGGGATTATTCAACCAGGGGTGGAAGGATTCCGGAGATGCCAACATGCACGCGGACGGGCGCATTGCCCAGCCGCCCATCGCGCTGGTGGAGGTACAAGGCTACGCGGCGGACGCCTATGCGCGCGCATCGGTACTGTTTCGAGCGCTGGGAGCGGACGACAGGGCTGAAGCGCTAAGCTACCGGTCTCGCGAACTAAGGCGGCTGCTGGATCGCGCTTTCTGGATGCCGGAGACGAACTATTACGCCATGGCCCTCGATCGGGACAAAGAGCAGCTCAGGGTATTGGCATCCAATCCGGGACATCTGCTGTTTGCAAATGCGATCGATCTCTCCCGGGCGGCGCAAGTGGTGCGAGTTTTGATGGCTTCGGGCCTGAACTCCGGTTGGGGCATTCGCACGCTCTCCAATGAGGAATTGACATTTAATCCCATGAGCTATCATCGCGGATCGGTCTGGCCCCACGATAACGCTCTGATCGCCTACGGGATGGCCAACTACGGATTTCTTGAAGAGAGTTCCCATATCTGCAAATGCTTGTATGAGGCGGCTCTGCATTTTCGCGATTACCGCCTGCCTGAGCCTCTTCTGCGGCATCCAGCGAAGCCGCCATGACGAGCCGGTGCACTACCCCGTCTCCTGCTCGCCGCAAGCGTGGGCATCGGGCGCGATGTTCCTGATGCTGACCGCGCTGTTGGGCATCCATGTGGATGCCCCCAACTGTGAGCTTAAGATCGTGAACCCCCGCCTTCCTGAGTTCCTCAACCAACTTGCAGTCGATGGACTTCAGGTAGGCAGAAGCCGTGTGTGGCTTGAATTCCAGCGTCATGAACAAAGAACGTTCTGCAATGTCACCCGCCGGGAAGGCGAAGAGATTTCAATCAGCGTTATCTATCGCTGACTGCAAGCCTTGTCCATCGAGAAACCTCTCCTTTCAACAAATCCTGGTCAACAAATCCTGGCGCCCCATATTCCAACGCGTTCTTTGCGTCAGATATGGGATTCCAGCCGGGGAAAGGCTTTTCAGCCGCTTACAGCGCCATTGAAAGCCGCAGATCCGGAAGTTACGTTGCTATGAAATAAATAAGAAAAGGGCGAAACATCTTTTATCCCAGTGAAACCTATCCAACAACATGAGGCTTTTATCAGGAGCAGGTCGCAGCAGGGCAGCTCACAACATACAAGGAGTAATGCTATGGCAGCAACACAATTCACAGAATATCCTACACTTCAAGTCAATCGTAAATTCTCGTGGTCGGGAATCTTCTCCGGCACATTCCTTTTTCTTGCCATCGAAGCCACCTTCGGCGTATTGGGCGTGGCCATCTTTACTGAAGCCATCAACCCTCGTTCCGCCAATCCGATCGGCCTGGGAATCAGCATCGGTTCCGGAATATGGATGATTGTGCTTTCAATTTTCGCGCTCTATTTCGCGGGCAAACTTGCAAGCACCCAGTCGTTTACAACCAACCGTAACTCCGGCATGTATGCCGGACTAGTCACATTTGGAATGTGCATCTTCGCTTCCTTTCTGGTTACCAGCTTGGTTCTGGGAAGCAGTTTTGGCTTCCATGCAGGTGTAGCGAACTCAGCTGCATTTACCGTCGCTGATTTCATAGTAGCCGGCGGATATTGGTTATTTGCTGCGTTGGTTCTAGGGATGATTGCAGCCGCGTCGGGCGGCATTCACGGATCGATGCTGGGCAGCACGCGCACGCAGGAGCGCACGATTGAAACTAAGCGCGTAGCGTAAACAATGAAAATAGATATGGGGCATTCGTGACTGGTTTTGGATCCATCCTTCAATCAGCTTCTTGGGTGCCCCATGCTTGCGTAGCAAGGGTGGGAGACCAGTGCGCCGGGATAAACCGGCATGAAGCAGAGAATGGAAAATTCTTACGAGGAAGGAGTAGCGAACCACTCGGCCCCGAGTTTTGCGTAGTGCACCGTGAGGTGTAAGACGAAGCGTAAACAGGGGAATAGGTGGGCTGGGTATCGAGCTTCGAAAACACCAAATCAGGATGCCGACGCTGTTGGTCTAGCGGAAGGCAACATGGGCAGAGGCGCAAGCGCGAGTCTCTGTTCAGTCCTGCGTAGTCGTAGACCCCAGACACGCCTAGACACTTCATGCACGAGAACCGGGAGACCTCGGAGGCTTCTGCGGTTGCAGCCGACCACAGGACGGCGGGAGAAGGCCCAGGCCGTACGGCCCGCATGTACGCCTGCGAGGAGTCGGACAGTGGCGTAGTACCAATGAATCACTCGAACAAAGACGGGAAACCGAGGGCGGAGAGTGAGGAGGGAAGGCTGCTGATCGGGGAGAACAACCGCAAATCGAGCACGCCTCGACACCGAGCGAGACCAGCGTGTTCCATCGATGGGCGGCTGTGCGGCAAGCATTACTGCCGTTACTCATCTTCGATAAGAGCCGTATGCGCTAATGAGCGCTCGTACGGATCTGTGCGGGGGGTACCAGGCGACTGGTATCCCTACCGCGACCAGCCGTTGGCAGATCAGATATTCCGCTTCGCTCTCTCGAGAATCATTTAGGGAAACTGGCCATCAGCCCTTAGCCGCTGCCATAACTTTGTCATCTCGACCGCAGCGAAGCGAAAATGGAGAGATCTGCGGTTTCCCAAAAGATGACCACAAATCCTGGGCGCCCCAGGTCCGACTCTGGGACCTGGGATTCCACAAATCGCGTAAAAGACCCAGGTTATTGATCCGGCCTATAAGCAATGGAGTCAAGCCGCATAGACGACATCTTTCTGAGCGAAGTATTTGCGGACGCGAGCGGGTTGTTTCTGGATGCTGCGCATAGTCCGGGATGCGGTGTGGGTGAGAGCCTGTTTGGTTCGCATGGGCGCTCTGGTGGTGACGGCCCGTTTCAAATCGGCATTGAGCAACTCATCGGGGTTCAACTCCGGCGAGTAACTGGGCAGGTAAAAGATTTCGATTTGCTCACCATGGAGGGCCAGCCATTGTTTGACCAGCTTGCCGTGATGGACTCTGAGATTATCCAGGATCAGAAAAATCTTCCGTCCGGCATGGTGGATCAGCCGTTTTAAAAAATCGATAAGGATGCGGGCATTGAGCGCCCCGGAAAAGATGCGCCAGCGCATCTGGCCCTTATTGGTGACGGTGGAAATGATGCTGAGCGATTCATGCTTGCTCTTGATACGCACCCGCGGCGTTTCCCCTTTCAACGCGTAGCCGCGGCCGCGCACATCGTTGGTGCGCAGACCGGTTTCATCGCCCCACTGGATCTCGGCACCCTCGTTTCTGGCTCGCTCGGCGATCGCTGGATATTGCTCGGTGAGCCACTTGCCCACTGCAGCGGGGGATTGTTCAAAAGCCTTCTTGAGCGGTTTCTGCGGGGTAAAGCCCCAGCGCGCTAGATACTTGCCCATGGTGCGAACCTGCAGCTTGATCTGCCAGCGTCCGGCAATCCATTCGCTCACTGCCTGCCGGGTCCACAACGCGTAAGCCATCTTGAGTTGGTCCGGGGTATGGTCGCGGATGATGCGCCGCACCTCCGCTTCCTGTTCCGCGCTGAGCCTTCTGCCCGAGCCCACCGGGCGATGCCCACGCTTCACCCCTACCGCTTTCCATCCCCCTGCCAGATAAGCCTTGTGCGCCTTGATCACCGTACCGATCGCCATTTCGCACTGCCTGGCTGTCTCGCGCACCGTTGCACCTCCCAGCCGCAGCTTCACCGCTCGCCGCCGCCGCTCATTGATCGCCTCTATCGGCAAACTCCGCGTATCCACTCGTTCCATACACTACAGATGTTTCCATCTCAGAATAGATCCATTACTTATAGGCCGGATCAATAGCTTCGCGAACCTGGGGCACCCGGCTACCATCCACAAGGTCCGCGGTTACACGGTAAACCGCGAATCTCTCCACTCCGCTGCGCTCCGATCGAGATGACAAAGTTAGGCGTAATTGCCAACCAAGCTTCCTCAACCCGATTTTCATCCTCTTGGGTGGGCTGCGGCCCATGAACGCTCCGGTCTAAAGAAAATAAAGCGTTTGTCCAATCGGATCTCGATGCGGCGCGCATCCCAATATCGTGATCGCCTTCTTTCGGCCGCTCTTGGAATTTATCTTCCATCTGGGCTACTTTGCGCCCTTGGCGATGGGTGTACTTGATTCCTCGTTCTTGTTTTTGCCCTTCGGAAACGATCTGGTTGTTATCGCGCTGGTGTCGCGGCGCCATGGCGGGATGCCGCTCTACGTTCTTTCCGCTGCCTGCGGATCCACGCTTGGGGTCCTCCTTCTCGCATTGGTGGCACGCAAGCTGGGAGAAGAGGGCATTCGCAAGGTCGCCGGCGCAAACCGCTTCAAGAAGATGCAGGCTGCTTTTGCCAAGCGTGGAGGGCTGGGTATCGTTCTCGCCTCGCTTGCTCCGCCTCCGTTCCCGTTCACCATGGTCATCGCCACCGCGGCCGCATTGGATTACCCGCAGACTCGGCTCCTTGGGTTCAATTTCCTGGGACGGGCATTGAGGTTCACGATCCTGGGTTTTCTCGCGATTCAATTCGGGCACGAGGTGCTGCGGATTGAGAACTCGCCCATCTTTCGCTGGAGCATGGCGATTCTAGTCGCGTTCTGTCTTATCGGAAGCGGCTTGTCGATTTGGAGTTGGGTGAAGCATACACGGTCAGGCAGGAAGGCAAAGTAAGGTAAGCAGGCCTGGTTTGATAATTCCTGGATTGATATTTTTTGAAGAGGAGCATTTATGAAAGCGAATCAAGTAGTAATGGTCACCGGCGCTTCCGCGGGCCTGGGACGCGCCATTGCCCATGCTTTTGCCAAAAGAGGCGCTCACATCGGGTTGATTGCCCGCAACCCCGAATCCCTCAACGCTGCCCGCGAGGAAGTAGAGCAACTGGGGGGTAAAGGACTGGTATTGCCGCTGGATGTCAGCGACGCGAAAGCTGTCGACCAGGCGGCTTCGCAATTGGAAGAAACGTTCGGACCCATCGACGTTTGGGTCAACGATGCAATGGTCTCGGTCTTCTCTCCGGTCAAGAAGATGCAGCCGGAGGAATACAAGCGAGTCACGGAGGTGACTTATCTTGGGTATGTCTACGGGACCCTGGCTGCCTTGGACCGCATGCTTCCCCGCGACCGGGGAACCATCATTCAGGTAGGTTCCGCGCTATCCATGCGCAGCATTCCGCTACAATCGGCGTATTGCGCCGCTAAACACGCCATCATCGGCTTTACCGACTCACTCCGCTGCGAGCTTTACCACGACAAGAGCAACGTTCAACTGACCGTGGTGCAGATGCCGGCGATGAATACAGTGCAGTTCACCTGGGTAAAGAGCCGCCTGCCGGACAAACCCCAGCCCGTGCCGCCTATCTATCAACCTGAAGTCGCTGCCGAGGTTGTCTTTCACGCCGCGCAGGCACACCGCCCTCGCCGCGAGTATTGGGTTGGTTCATCGACTGTCGAAGCCATCGTAGGGCAGAAGGTTATCCCTGGTCTGCTCGACCGCTATCTGGGAGAAACCGGCTTCAAGGCGCAGCAGACGAATGTTCCCGACAATCCGGATCGCCCGAATAACCTTTGGGAGTACGTGCCGGGCAAGCACCAGACTCACGGACCTTTCGACGACCGCTCTCAATCGAGCGGCACCCAGGTATTTCTCGATTTGCATTGGAAGTGGTTTGCACTGGGGACGATCGCGGTGGCAGCGGGAATCTCCGGCCTGTGCAAGCGTTGCCGAACATGAAGAGAGGTAGACAATGGTTTCGCCCCAAGAGATAGACCAAACAGCATGGCAGGATTATCGCATTGCGCTCCTGTGCTGCGGCGCGGCATTGGGCTCGCTTATACCCGTCGTCCTTTTTCAGACGAAGGTGTTGAAGAAGCTGCCCGATCCTCCGGGGTCGATCTTCGACTCCGAGAGAATCGTCACATCGAAAGATGCATTCCCCTTTGGCATTCCCGATGGTCTTCTCGGACTGGGAAGCTATGGAGCCACGCTCCTGCTGCTTCTTGCGGCTGGGAGGACTGGCGGGATGAGGAGTCCACTGGTGCAAACCTCCCTCAAGGGCAAGCTCCTGCTGGATAGCTCCATGGCCGCCTGGAATACGATGAAGGAGATAAGGCGTTTCCGCCGCATTTGTTCCTGGTGCATGGGAACAGCCCTGGCAACCGGCGCCATGGCATACTTCGGATGGAGGTCATGAAAGCCGAAACTAAAGCCGCAGCGCCCGGGAATCGCTTGACAATTGCACAGGAGAGATGAGAGTTTTCCTCTTGCCGGAGATTCCCACGCATTTTTACAGTTACTGCGATCTGGCTACATTTGTGAAATTGCTCATGCAAGGAGAAGAGCTGTGGCCAAAGGTATTCTCGCAATCGCGCTGTTATCGCCGCTGGTCGCATTTGCCGCCTCACCGGTTGCACAGAACACAGCCGCATCCAACCGGACTTTGCCGCTCGCAGAACGCATCGTGCACACCGATCCGGCAAAAAACACTCATCACCCCGCCGTACACAACGGCCCGGGCGCGATGGATTACAGGTTAATGCTGGGCGCCGATGCGCTGGACACCAACTTGATTTTCTTTCACCGCGGCGTCATCGAGCCCAAAAGCGGCATCGGCGAGCATTTTCATAACAGATGCGAAGAAATGTTCGTAATCCTGGACGGTGAGGCCCAGTTTACGATCGACGGGCGCACATCCCTGCTCCAAGGGCCGGCGGGCGCGCCGGATCGCCTGGGCCATGCGCATGCTATTTATAATCCTACTGACAAGCCGTTACAGTGGATCAATATCAATGTCGGTTTGACCAAGACTTATGATGCATTCAATTTGAACGATCCGCGAGTGGGCGTTCCCCTCGATCCCATCCCGCAATTCATCACCATGCATCTGGATCGATCGCTGCTCAAACCGGTGGAGAACATGAACGGCGGCTCCGGAACGGTCCAATACCGGAGGGCGCTCGGTCCCAGCGTCTTCTTCACCACCTGGTCCTACGTCGATCATCTGCTCATTCCACAGGGCAGCTCAATCGGTCCGGATAGCAAGCCGGGGATGAGCGAGATCTACTACGTGATGGTGGGCGACGGCACGGCCACGATCGATTCTGAAACGGCTGCGATCCATACCGGAGATGTTATCCCTGTAAAGTTGAATCAGCGTAAGTCCTTCGCCAATTCCGGCAGCGGGCCGCTCGAATTCATGATTATCGGAATAGCTCGGGACATGGCCGCCAAAGACGAGCTGATGGCTACGCCGCACGATGGACGGTAGAGTATGGAAACACTTCTAAAGGAGCAAACATGGATAAAGGTCACAAGGGTCCGATTGTGCTTCACTGCGATCTCGCCGTCGATCCGGCGCGGGAGCAGGAAATGCTTGACCATTTTCATAAAACCTTCAAGCCGGCCGCTGAGAAGTTCAAGAATGGCTATATCGACGTAAAGATGCTCAAGCTGCGGACCGTACTTCACGGAGGTCCCTTGCCATCCGGTTTCAACTATCGCTTCCAGCTCACCTACGAGAGCGAAGAGCAGCGTCAGGTGTGGGTCCGATCCGAGATACACAAACAAGTCTGGCCGCTCATCGAGAACACGCTCACCAATAAGAACTTCCTGGTTCTGCTGACCGACAGCGTTTAGAATTTTCCCCATTCCACAAATCCTGGGTGCCCCATATCTGACGCGTACTCTGCGTCAGATGTGGGATTCCACTCATCTCGATGGACAGCAAAGGGGCTCTAATTGGGCAAATCCTATATCGGGGTGGATCTCGGAGGGACAAAGACGGCTGTGCTGCTCTCCGAGACGCCGCCGGTAGTGGTGGAGCGAGTGGAGTTCTCCACTCTGCCTGAGCGAGGACCACAACCCGCGCTCGAAAGGATTGTGGACTCTATCGGGGACTTGCTGAAGCAGCATGATCGCCGCATCGCTGACATCACCGCTATTGGCGTAAGCTGCGGCAGCCCGCTCGACCGCGTTCGCGGAATTATCCAGGCGCCGCCTAACATGCCTACATGGGTGGATGTGCCCATCCGGCGAATCCTCGAAGACCGATTTCACTCGCCCTGCCGATTGGAAAACGATGCCAACGCAGGAGCCGTGGCCGAGCACCGCTTCGGCGCCGGGCAGGGGGTAAAGCACATGGTATTCCTAACTCTAGGAACCGGGTTAGGCGCAGGCATCATTATCGACGGCAAGATTTACCATGGAGCCGAAGACAGCGCGGGCGAGATTGGTCATGTGCGGCTTACCCGAAACGGCCCGGTGGGGTACAACAAGGCAGGTTCGGTAGAAGGATGGTCGAGCGGAGGAGGGATAGCCCGGCTCGGCGCGCGCATGGCTGCTCAAGCGGAGCGGCGCGGTGAATCGAGCATCCTTAGCCGGCAAATAAAGGCCGGGCAAACGCCCACAGCGAGAGATATCGCTGAAGCCGCGCGGGCCGGAGATCATCTGGCTTCGCGGGTTCTCGCAACTTCAGGAACGCGATTGGGTCAGACGATCGCGATTTTGATAGATGTGCTCAATCCGCAGCGCATCGTGCTCGGGGGACTGGCGGCGCGTATTGGCGACGACCTGCTCTCTCCATGCGCAAAACGATCGAGCGCGAGGCGCTGCCGCAGGCCGCCAAAGATTGTGAGATCGTGCCGGCGATGCTGGGAGAACGAATCGGCGATGTGGCAGCTCTGTGCGTGGCTATCGGGCTGCTGGAGTAAAGAAAAGCGGGCGCCCCAGCTTTCTCGCGACAGCCCACATCAAGCTTGAATAAGGAGAATAAACTTGGACTTCGCCAGTTATCCCAGCCTACGCGACCAAAGCATAGTCATCACCGGGGGAGCCTCGGGCATTGGCGCCGCTTTCGTTTCAGCCTTTGCCGAACAGGGCTCGCGGGTTGCCTTCCTTGATATCCAGAAGGAACCGGCTCAGGCGCTGGCGCAGCAACTCTCCGCAACCTCCAGGCACGCGCCGGTCTTCGTCGCCTGCGATCTGACTGACATCGCGGCGGTCGAGCGATCCTTGGGACAGATACTGCAAACCTTCGGCACACCCAAGGCGCTGGTAAACAATGCTGCCAGCGATCAGCGCCACGCGACGGAAGAGGTCACACTCGAATTCTGGGAACAGTGCATGGCGCTCAATCTGCGGCACCAATTTTTCGTGACCCAAGCAGTGATTCCCGGAATGAAGGAGCAGCGAAGCGGCTCCATTATTAATATGAGTTCGATCTCTCCTATCATTCCCTCGACTGGGGTTCCCGTCTATACCACAGCCAAAGCTGGCGTTGTGGGGTTGACGAGAACGCTCTCCAAAGCTCGGGCCGTGGAATGTCCGGGTGAACGCAATACTTCCCGGATCCATTGAAACGAAGCGGCAGGTCAAGCTCTGGCTTACTCCTGAATACAAGGCTGAGATTCTAGCGAATCAATCGCTCAAGCGAATGCTGCAACCTGAAGAGGTTGCACGTCTGGCGCTTTTCCTCGCTGCCGACGACAGCAGCGCGATCACCGGTCAGAGTCATGTGATCGATGGCGGCTGGGTGTAAATCAGGGGCAAGGGATCGGTTGCTCGCTGACTCGCTGATCAATGATCCGCAAGATAACGATGGACGAGGGTGACGGCCATGGCTCCCTCGCCCACAGCAGAGGCGCAGCGCTTGACGGAGCCATGGCGAACATCGCCGGCTGCGAAGAGGCCGGGCTGATTTGTTTCCAGAAAGTAAGGTTGGCGATCGAGCGGCCAGTTCCGCTCCGGCAAGCCGAAATCTCTAAGGTCGGGGCCGGTTACCAGGTAGCCCCCCTTATCGCGGATAATGCCAATTTCCTCAGCCCAGTCAGTGTGGGGCATGCCGCCGAGGCAAAGGAAGAGCGCATTCGTCGCAACCGTATGCTTCTCACCTGTCGTGTTATTGGTAAGGGTGACAGCGTTGAGCATTGTATCCCCGTGGAGCGCAGTAACTTCCGTATGCGTCAACACCTCAATCTTAGGCGAGGCAAGAATGCGATCGACTAAATACTGTGAAATCGTGTCCTTGAGACCCTCATCGCGGATCACCATGGTGACTTGGCTGGCATAGCGGGAAAACTGCATCGCGGCTTGCCCGGCGGAGTTCCCTCCTCCCACCACGAAGACGTGATCGCCGGCACAAAGCTCGGCTTCGCTGACTCCGGCGCCGTAATAGAGTCCCATTCCGGCAAAGCGTTCCTCCTCCGGCAGATTGAGGCGGCGATAAGCAATGCCTGTAGCGCAGATGGAGGCGTGGGAGACGATCCGCGTGCCATCTTCTAAGAAGCCGATGCCCTTGCCGGTCTGAAACTCCCCACGCACGCCGGCACGCAATAACAGAATCTCCGCGCCAAAGCGGCAGGCCTGTTCGCGGGCGCGCTCGGCAAGTTCCGCGCCGCCAATCCCTTTGGGGAAACCGAGGTAGTTCTCAATCCTGGAAGTACTTCCCGCCTGGCCGCCTACAATATAGCGCTCGATCAGCACTGTCTTCAGACCTTCGGATGCGGCATAGACTGCCGCGCTGAGTCCGGCGGGCCCTCCTCCATAGATGGCGACATCATATTCTGCGCGGGAAGGATCCTTGAACCAACCCAGCCTCTTGGTGATCTGCTGGATGCTCGGACACTCCAGCCGTTCTCCATTGGGAAGAATGCAGACCGGCAGACGGGGATCGTCCAATCCACTTACCTGCGTCAGATCATGAGCTTCGGCGTCGGTGGTCAGCTCCTTCCAGTCGAAGGGGATATTGGCTCGTTGAAAGAAGTCGCGAAGAGCGTAGCCCTTTGCGGAGCGATGGGTTCCGAAGATCTTGAGCGGGGATTCGGGCTTGGCGTCAGGCTCGTTCATCTCTCTATCTCCCGCAGGCTCGAAGGAAGACACACATCTGGGTTTCGCGCCGACGCGCATTGAACTCTAGAGATGGTAAGAGGTGGATTTGCTCGATCACGTTGTCTGACGGAATAGGAAGCCGAGGAAACGAAGCTGCGGTGTTTCGTACTCCGATTTTCCGATCGGACAAAGAGGCATCCCCAGCCGTTACGTCAGCCGGGGATCCTCAATCGACCTTACTGGGGACAAAAGGTAAGACTTGGCGAGGGGCTCTTATTTCGCTTGTGCTCTTCTCGCATTAGCCCAGCGCTTCCGCTGAGCGGCGGCAATCTTTTTGCGCGCTTCTGGGCTTAGTACACGTTTGACCCTGGTTGGCGCCGATGCGGCGCTCTGGCTATGACGAGCAACAGCGCTCGGCTGGTGACCATTGGCGCCCTGCAACAATGCTTTGACTTGTTGCAACCGCGATATTTCAGCGTCTATCTGTTCTAGGATTTCTTGGCTATTCAATGTACTCTCCGGACGCAATTTACGTCACAAACAGAATACCAAACAACTGAGCCGGTAGATACTCAAGTCCATTAAAAGCGCTTGCCAGAATGTAGAGGAGGTATTCGATTGATCGCTACCATCTCCGGATCGCATGGCGGAAAATAATCCACTTATTCACTCCTGTACTTTGATAAGCAGCGCGTGAAACGTGCTTCCGCGCTGGACCATCATCTGGTGGGGTGTACCTGGTGGAATATGCACCACGTCGCCCACGGAGATGGAGCGCTTGAGGCCGTCCTGTATACCTGTTCCCCTGATTTCTCCGTTCTCTCCCGTCTTAGGGTTGACTACTGTTCCGCCGGTAATAAGCAATGCCTGTCCCTGGGTGACGACGATCACATCGCTCGAGTGTCCGTGCACCTCGGCCTGTCCATCGGCCGTGCGCACTAAGAGCCTAACCGCATGGCCGCCGTAGTTGCCCAATGTAGCCTCGGCAAGTCCGCTTGTCTTTGCCTGCCCAACCAGCGTAGTTAATTGGGCATTCATTTCCGCCTTCTTCCAAACCTGAGCCTGATCGCTGCTTCCTGCGCTTGCGGAAGTTAGCATTCCAAAAAGAAAAGCTGGGATCAGCAGAGCGAATCCAAATCTTTTACCACGCCATGACGCTGCCTGGGCCATCGTAATTCCCTCATCAATCGATTATCTGGTTGCAGGAGAATGTTAGCAGTTGCGCCGCGCATGCCTTTAGAAGAGATGAATTTTCGGGTAGGATAGAGGCACGGAGAGGTGGCAGAGCGGTTGAATGCACCCGCCTCGAAAGCGGACATACCTTAACGGGTATCGGGGGTTCGAATCCCCCCCTCTCCGCCATTCCTGTTCAGTGTCTTTTCACAGCTTCAAAGTCAAACTTTTCCAAGATCTCTTAACATAACGTGTCACTAACAGAGGGACGCGGGGAAAAGGAACCAAAGCAGTGGTTCTGGTCCGTCTTTGCCTTTCTTTCTGTCATTCCCGAAGGGAATCTGCTTTGCTATCGCAGCGCTACTCGGCTTATTGGGGCGTGGGACACCAAAGGAATTCCTTATACTATTAGAGGAGTTGCCATGAAAAGTATTCAACTTCCAGACGATGTCTACAACCGCGCGGCAGAAATGGCTGAGTCGGACCACGTGTCGGTTGACAGACTGGTGGCAGCGCTTGTGAACGAAGGAACCGGCGAGTGGTCAAGGGCGCAGGCTCGCGCCGCACGCGGTTCTGTCGAAAAGCTCAAGCGTGTTTTGTCAAAAGTGAGTGGCGCTGCGTCACCAGCAATGGATCGGCTCTAGTGAGTCGCGAGAGTCCGCGCTGCATTCGGGCGCGTGCAATTACGGGATCGTTTTCAGACCGGCTTCTGAACTAAATATACTTTCCATGAAAACGAAGCCTTCGAACGCGGTCCTTGGTTGTACAGGTTGCGGAAAAACTATGGCTTCGTATCAGGGCACGACTGGTAGGTCGGGGTTTCAACCCTGGCTGCCGTAACTGCTTGAAAACTCGATCGGCTTTAGCCGCTGAGGGAACTGTTTTCGCACTCTGTTCGATCTTTTTCCGCAACCTGTGTATCCCACCCATGCTGCCCACCCAGCAGGCTCCGGTTGAGAGGACTGATTAACTACGTACCTTCAAACCGCCAAAAGACTGGGGAAATTGACAACCCATTAAGATCGGTATTTAGTATACAGATCAAAGTTTCTCATAGGATTCATCCTTTGAATTTACCTGGTTGCGCGCGGCCTAAAGAGAGCGATGTCTGTCGCGCCGGGCAGCTTATTAAGCAGAGCGCTTTGGCCGTGATTGTCTTTCTGGCGCTCACCGGAGCGGCCCCGTTACAGGCGCAGCAAACGGCGAACCCGGCCGGCGGAAAAAACACGGCGCAGGCGCAGGGACAGGAAGATACGCGGGCGATTCGCACACGCGAGTTTCTTGGACTGGGCCGGGAGCCGGACGCCAAAGCAGCCGCCTCCGGCAAGCAGCTCTTTGCGCCCACCTGCGCCTTTTGCCATGGAGCGGATGCTCGCGGCGCCGAGGGCCCGGACCTCTTGCGCTCCCCGATTGTTCTCGATGACGACCAAGGTGAATTGATCGGGCCGGTGATTCACAACGGCAGGCCGGGTAAAGGAATGCCCGCCTTCCCTTCCTTCACGGACGAGCAGCTCCGCGACATTGCCGAGTATCTCCATTTACAGGTAGAGCTGGCGGCCAACCGAGGCACTTATAAGGTTCTCGACGTAGTGACCGGAAACGCCAAAGCGGGAGAAGCGTATTTCAATGGCGCAGGGAAATGCAACACCTGCCATTCAGTGACGGGGGACCTGGCGCATATAGGGTCCAGATTCCCTCCGCCGGATCTGCAGCAGGCGTTTCTCTATCCCGGCGCCCGCGGTTATAGAGAGGGGGGAATGCGATCGGCTCCCCGGGTGACGGTGACCTTGCCGGATGGCAAGACGATCACCGGCGCCCTGAAGCACCTTGATGACTTCAATGTTTCCCTTTACGATGCAGCCGGCAACTATCATTCTTTCGCGCTGGGCAGCGGTGTCAAGGCGCAGTTGGAAGATAAACTGGTTTTCCATCGGCAGATGCTGGATAAGTACACCAATACGGAGATGCACGATCTTACGGCTTACCTGGTGACCTTGAAATGAAGCTTGGGACAATGAACCTTGGGCCGGTTGTCCTTTCTATCTCGCTCGCGTTGCTGCCCGTAATCTCCTCCGCGCAAGGACTCAATCCCGAAAAGCTCCGGCAGCGGGAACCAACCGATACCTGGCCAACCTACAACGGGGACTACTCCGGGCGGAGGTTCAGTCCGCTCACCGGGATCGATGCTGCGAACGTGCACCTGTTAGCCCTCGCCTGGATGTACCGGGTCACGGTCCCGGGCGGCGCCCAGAGAGGAGTGGGAGAACCGCAGATCAAGGGGACGCCGTTGATGGTCAACGGCATTCTCTACTTCACCATTCCCGATCACGTCTACGCGCTCGATGCGCGCACCGGAGAAGCCCTTTGGCATTACGACTGGGTGGACAAGGGCGGCCACCTTGTGGGCAATCGTGGGCTAGGCATGTATGGCGATTGGCTGTATTTCCTGACGCCCGATGATTGGTTTATCTCTCTCGACGCGAAGACGGGCAAAGAGCGTTGGAGAAAAAAGGTCGCCGATGAGAAGATGCAGTATTTCACCACCTCGGCGCCGATGGTGGTTGGCGATCATGTGATTGTCGGCGTGGGCGGCGACGCGATTGACGTTCCCGGATTTCTGGAGGCCCGCGATCCGGTGACCGGTGACTTGCAATGGCGCTGGAATAGCGAGCCTAAGGCAGGCGAGCCCGGAGCGGAGACCTGGCCCAACGCAGGGGCCATGGCGCATGGCGGCGGCATGACATGGCTGCCGGGCACGTATGACAAGGAGCTGAACCTTTTGTATTGGGGCACAGGCAATCCCAATCCTGTATTCGCGGCTCAGGGAAGAAAGGGGGCCGACCTTTGGACCTGTTCCATCGTCGCCTTGAATCCCGACACCGGAAAACTGGTCTGGTATTTCCAGGGATCGCCCCACGATACTCACGACTGGGATGACACTGAGACGCCGGTCCTCTTCGATGCCGAGATCAATGGCAAGCCGCGCAAGCTGTTGGCGCAGGCGGCGCGCAACGGCTATTTTTTTGTGCTCGATCGCACCAATGGGAAAAACGTGCTTTCCAGGCCCTACGTTCCCCTGAACTGGTCCAAGGGAGTCGATGCCAAGGGCCAACCGATTCCCGACCCGGCGAAGCAGCCTACGGTGGATGGCAACCTGCTGACCATCGATGGACCTGGCGGAACCAACTGGATGCCGCCAAGCTTTAGTCCGCAGACGGGTTTGTTCTATGTCAATGCGACGCGAGGCTACAGCCTGACCTACCTGACGGATACCAGCGAGCGCCCTGAGGGCTATGGAGGCTCGGGACGCGGACTCTGGTCGCAACATGTCTTGGAAGCGCTTGACTTTAGGACTGGCGAAGTGAAATGGAGCCATGCGTATGAAACCGCAAGCAGCGGCGGCTTGGGCGGCCCGGGGATTCTGACTACTGCCGGAAACCTTCTATTTACCGGCGACTACAACCAGAATCTAATCGCCTTCAACGCCGCTAACGGGCAGATATTGTGGCACTTCCCCATGCTGCACTCGCTGGACAACGGTCCGGAGACCTACATTCTGGATGGGCGCCAGTACCTGGTCGCCGGGGCCGGCGACACGTTGTATGTCTTTGGCCTGCTGCGTTAGCCTGTCTCCGCAGAGAATCTGCTTCTGCCTTTGCTTTTCTTTCTGTCATTCCCGCAGGGAATCTGCTTCTGCACTTCTGTAAATCCGATCCGAGCCCCCAGAAAACCGACCATGCTCCAGAGATCAGAAGCAGATTCCCTGCGGGAATGACAGAAAGAAAAGCAAGTGCGAATAGAGAAGCCGGCCTCCCGTTCAAAGGACATTGACAAACCAAATCCGTATTTAGTATACAAGTACCGCCTTGAAGAGAAGCTGCCAGGATGCAGCATAAACATGACTGCATCCCCAACAGTTCACAGCATGTCTTTCTCAAGTTAGAAGAGGCGGTGCTTTATGTGGAGGCGGTTTTGGTGCTACCTGGGCTTGGCAGCTCTTTCAGTTCCCGCTGTACTGGCGCAAACTAACGGCACCATCGTCGGCACCGTCCGCGATGCGAGCGGGGCGGTAATCAGCGGAGCAAACGTCACCGTCACCAATACCCAAACCAACGCCATCCGCACCGCTGTATCCAACCAGGCCGGCTTATACACCTTTCCCGCACTAGAGCCTGGGCCTTACACGGTAAAGGCCGAGTTCAAAGGCTTCCAAACCGCGATCCGCGAAGCGGTCGACTTACAGGTTCAGCAAACCGCCCAGGTGGATTTCGCTCTACAGCCCGGTAACGTGCACCAGACCGTCGAAGTGACCGGCGCCACGGCGATGCTTACCACCGACGACACGACGGTGGGCACGGTGATCGAGAACAAGCGCATCGTGGATCTTCCCCTCAACGGCCGCGATTTTCTGCAGTTGATTTCGTTGAGCCCGAATGTAACCACTGGATTCAGCTCGCCGGGGCAGGCGGTATTACGCCAAGGCGGCACCAGGGCTACGGAAAACTACTCCGTCATGGGCCTGCGCGGCACCTCCAACTATTACACTTTGGATGGCATCAGCAACACGGACGTAAACTTCAATCTCATCATCATGCAGCCCTCGATCGACGCCTTGCAGGAGTTCAAGGTGCAAAGCGGCGTCTATCCTGCTGAGTTCGGGCGCGAGGCGGCGCAGATCAACGTTTTGACAAAGTCAGGCACAAATCAATTTCACGGGACCGCATTCGAGTTCCTGCGCAACGATTTTGTAGACGCCAAGGAATATGACTTCGTGGGGACTTCTCCACCCAAGAATCCGTTCAAATGGAATCAATTCGGATTCACGCTGGGGGGGCCTATCTGGATACCCAAAGTATTCAATGGCCGGGACAAGCTTTTCTCTATGTCGAACTATGAAGGCTTCCGGGTGCGCCAGTCGATCAATGCCTTGTTTACCGTGCCCACGCCTGCGATGCGATCGGGGAACTTCTCTTCCCTGCTGCCCGGCAACCAGCTTTACGATCCCTCGACCAAAACCCTGATCAACGGCGTGCCCGGGGGAACGCCCTTTCCCGGCAACATCATTCCTCCGAGTAAAATCAATCCCGCTTCGATTAAGCTGATGCAGTACCTGCCTCTGCCGAATATCACCACCTCAAAATTGAACAACAACTACCAGATCGCCGATCAAAGCCCCACGAATAAGGACCAGTTCAACCAGCGCGTCGATTGGGTTGAGAGTCAAAAGTCCAGTTGGTTCGCACGCTATAGCTGGACCAGCGAGAACTCGCTCAGTCAAGGAATCTACTTGAACGGCGGCACTGTGCTCACCAGCGGGAACCAGGCGGTGTTGAGTAACACCAGGGTGTTTTCACCTACCATGGTGAACGATGCGCATATCGGCTGGAACAA
This sequence comes from uncultured Acidobacteriaceae bacterium, assembly GCA_963705665.1. Taxonomy (GTDB): domain Bacteria; phylum Acidobacteriota; class Terriglobia; order Terriglobales; family Acidobacteriaceae; genus PALSA-350. Next base: position 851,610 of record CAVPKQ010000052.1, read on the forward strand.
TTTCAAGAACACCGCCGGGACTGAGCTTGGAAACAAGGTTGACGTGGTGGACTCGCTGGGAATCCCAGGACTTTCTACTCCCAACCCCGAGAGCTGGGGCATTCCGCAGGTTGGAGGCTTTACCGACGGACTCAGTACCTTTGGCAACACCACCAGCGCGCCCTTCGTGCTCTCCGACGAAACGTTCCAATTCGTCGACAACTTTTCCTGGACTGTCGGACAGCATGCGCTGCGCTTTGGAGCGGACATTCGCCGCGATCATTACGACTACTACGGAAATGAGTTTTCCCGCGGCCAATTCCTGTTTCAAGGGACCATGACCCGAAGTCCCTTCGCCAAAACGGGTGGAGAGGCGTTTGCGGATTTCCTTACCGGTTATTGTTATACCTGCGCCGATGCGACCAGTTTGGCGAGCACGCAGTTTCGTGCGACCAGCCAAGCCTACTACGGGGAAGATACCTGGCGGGCGACGCCCAAGCTCACCGTCAACCTGGGACTGCGCTACGAGTTCATTCCGCCCTGGTACGACCAAAGCCAGAACGTCGTCAATACAATCACTCCCCAGCTCCTGGACACCTGCTGCGTGACCACGCCCAGCTTGCAGCCGACTCTCTACCGCGCGGGAAGCGGCGACTTCTACACCGGACATGAAAACGTCCGCTATGCCTCTCCCATACAGGTCGAGCGCGCGAATCTATATGGAGGCCGGCTGGTTGCCTCCGACAAAACCGACTTCGCGCCGCGCATCGGCGTGATCTATAGTCCCACCGCGGCGTGGGTGATGCGAGGCGGATTCGGAATCTTCTATTCCCAGGATTCGGGAATCGAATATTTCGATATGGCCCGCGGCTGGGGGCGCGTCAACCAACAGGGAAATCCCAATGCGCCCAACATTACTTACCAGAATTTCATCACTTCCACCGGCCCGTACATTACCTTGACCCAGCCCAATGTCTACGGAATACAGCCAAATCTAAAGAACCCTTACTTGCTTCAGTATGTTCTCAACGTGCAGCACGACATAAACTCCAACACGGCGCTCGAGGTTGGGTATGCGGGCAGCGGCGGACGCCACCTGGATGGTCTGCAAAACATGAATCCGGCAATTCCGGGAACCCTCGGCAACGCCGCCTCCCGCTCGCCCTTCACCGATTTGGGCATTATCCAGATTCTTCAATCCGGGAATTACAGCAACTACAACGCGCTCAGCGTAAAAGTCACCCGCCGCCTGGCCGCCGGACTGACTTATCTGGCCAGCTACACCTGGTCTAAGTCGCTGGATAACGGCAGCGCGATCCGCGGCACCTCGACCGACATTCTGCCGCAAAACAGCCGCTGCCTTCCCTGTGACTATGGCTACTCGTCCTTCAATGTGCCCCACCGTTTTGTAACTTCGGTATTGTATGAACTGCCCTTCGGACAAGGGAGGCAGTTTGCCAATACCGGAGGTATTGTGAACCAGGTCGTCGGGGGCTGGCAGCTCGGCTCGATCGTGACCTGGCAATCAGGCTTTGCGGTGAATACCGCTGCCGGAGCAGACACGGCAGGGACCGGCGGATATGGCGAGATCCGGTTGAATGGGACCGGCATTTCGCCCAATCTCGCTCACAATCAGCGTACCTTAAGCAGGTGGTACAACCCGGCTGCATTCTCTCTTCCGGCGGGTGGGACCTTCGGCGACTTGCCGCGCAACAGTCTCATAGGACCGGCCCTGCTGGATTGGGACGCCTCGGCGATCAAGGAATTTCACATTCATGAGGCGCAGAATCTCGAGTTCCGCTTTGAGATGTTCAATGCCGCCAACCATCCGAATTTCGGCACCCCTAACCCTAACTGGAGCAGCACCAACCCTACCCAACCCGGCGCCGCTTTTGCCTCTATTACCACCACGGTCAACAACTCCAACTCCATGCGGCAGATTCAATTTGCGCTGAAGTACGTTTTCTAGAGTTGTAAGCCACGGCGGGTGCCCCAGAGCCTGCCCTGAGCCTGGGTCTTTTTGAACCTCCCCTTTCTACAAATCCTGGGTGCCCCATATCTGACGCGTTCTTTGTGTCAGATGTGGGATTCCACAAGTCTCGATGGACAGTGTCTTGGCCACGCCTGCTGCGCAAAGGATAGCTTCGAGCCAGCGAGCAACAAAGTTATTTTTGCGCGCTTCTCGCCAGACCCTTGCCCAACCGCATGCGGACAGGCTTGAAACTTTCTCTTGGCTTGAAGGCGAGACTGGAAAACCGTTCGGGATCGGTATAACCCATGCGTAAGTGAGCTAGAATTCCTTCTTCCGGGGACACGGAGGAGATCCCCTCGATAATATCGAGAAGTGAACGGTGATGATTGAGCGTCCAGCGCAGGTGTTCATCGCTGATGCCGTCGAGAGCGCGATGAGCGAAGAGTACTGAAATCGACGTATTCAGCGCCTTTTCGAGATACTGGTTACCGCTGTAAAACCAGACTGCGCGATGGAACTCCAAATCCACCTCCGCGGCGTCCAGGTCGGAGCCAAATTGCCATTTCTCCATTCGGGTCACCATGGCGCCAAGGTGCTTGGCCATCTCCGGCGTAAGGCGCGCGCGGCATAACTTCAACGCCTCCGCTTCCAGGACGATGCGGACACTATTGATTTTTTGTGTATCTAATTCACTCAGGCTGTTTACAAACATGCCCCGCCGGGGATGATTCATCACCAATCCGTGTTGCTGTAATTGCATGAGGGCTTCGCGAACCGGAATGCGGCTCACATTAAACTGCCGGGCGAGGTTTGTCTCATTCAACCGCTCGCCCGGCTTATATTTGCGAGCGATGATGCCGTCGCGAAGCTTTTCAACCAGATACGCCTTCAGAGCGGCCGAGGGCATTTTGAGTAAGTCCGGATCGGGCATGGTAGACATGTTACACCTAGCATTTCGGCGGAGTGTTAGGCCCCTGCTTTAGCAGGGGGAAGCTGGACTTGAGTCCAGCGGAAGGAGGCCAATCTCACAAATGGGCTTTACAGGCTGCGGAGAAACTATGGTTTTCCCCATCCATAATCTCTTAGAAACTCCGCCACTGGAGTTGAGTCCGATGCCCCCAGCGCAAAAGCAGGGGCTTGCACGCCAAACCGCGCTTCTGCTTTTGACATCTCAATTCGTATTCAGTATACAGGTCGGCAGGAGGCGCTCCAATGGTGAAGCGGGCTTCGCAATGCGTATTTTTCTTGCTGCTCTCAGCTTCCGTGGCGATGACGCAGACCAGCGGCACAATCGTCGGCAATGTACACGACGCCAGCGGAGCGCAGATCGCCGGAGCCACCATCACCGTCACCAACATCGAACGCGGAACCAGCCAGACCGCAGTTTCCGGCAGCGATGGCAATTACGTCGTTCCCTTTCTGCCTGCCGGCACTAGTCCCGCGTATCGTTACGGAGCGCTGGGCGCGGAATTCTGCGCGGGCCGCAAACTGTGAATTTCGATTTGTCCGCGGCCAAGAACTTCGCCATCAAGGAACGCGCGACGATCCAGTTAAGGCTCGATGCCTCCGACGCCCTGAACCATCCTCCAATGGGCATTCCCAACCAGACCATTAACGTCAACGCTCCATCCCAATCGTCGACTAAGATCACCACCACCGGCGATAATCGCGATCTTCAGGGATCGCTCAAGATAAGCTTTCAATTTGCGTCGGATATGGGAAACCGCAGATCTCTCCACTTCGCTGAGCTCCGGTCGAGATGACAAAGGTAGGTGCAGTTGCCGATCAAGCCTTTGCACTTGCTTTTCTTTCTGTCATTCCCGCAGGGAATCTGCTTTTCGCATCAATACCCGGCGCCATCGCACCGAGAGACCAGAAGCAGATTCCCTTCGGGAATGACAGAAAGAAAGGCAAAGTCAGACCATGAGGGCAGAGATGTAGTATGGGATTGCAAAGCCTACATCGAGCCACTCCACCTACCTTTGTCATCTCGACCGAAGCGAAGTCGAGAGATCTGCGGTTCTCACTTTCGGCTGCAAAGAAAATTGGCGATCAGTGAGTAAGACCAGCAACCGCTACCCAACTTTCCGAATAGACGAACCCTGCTTGAAACGACCTATGCGCGAAGGATGAAGAAAAGAAACCGCAGATCTCTCCACTTCGCTGCGCTCCGGTCGAGATGACAAGGGTAGATGTAACCGCCAACCAAGGCTCCTCAACCCAATTTTCATCCCTTGGGTGGGCCGCGGGGCCGAGATTTGTAGAATCCCACATCTGACGCAAAGAACGCGTCAGATATGGGGCACCCAGGATTGGTTGAAAGGATCGATTCAAAAGCAAATAGTTCGGCTTTAGCTGCTGCAAGATTTACTTTGTTTCGCCGGGCGTGAACAGCACAAGGCGCACTTTCCAGGTCACCGACTGTCCCGGACGCAAGGTGACCATGCCCGTATCCATGCCCTTCCATTGCTTGCCGAATGGGTCGGCATAGTTGAATTGATCCTCGATGGCGACGAAGGATTTTCCCTGGGGTGAATATACCTGCACCGTCCTGATCTCCGGCGACAGGCCTTCGACCCGGATGCCGTAATCGGATTCAGGATCGGTCAGCCGGACATCGATGGCGCCATCGGTGCGTGTGAAGTGGGAGAAGTTGGTGTCCAGGGCATGATCGTCAAGCGGCACTCCGCTGGGCGAGAGGTAGTCGTATTCCGTTCCCTTGACCGGCTTAAGCTGCCCGGTAGGAATGGCGTCGTTGGCCACCGCCATCATAGCGGCGGGAACGTGCAGCCGTGCCTGAGCACGGTCTCCGCTGGGAATCGCGAAGTATGGATGCCAGCCGATCGCCATCGGCTCCAGTTCCCTGCCGACGTTCTTGGCTGTCACCACGGCGTCAACCGCCCCGCCGGTCAGCGCGATACTGAAACTCAGGTCGGTATCGGAGAGCCAGTGTCCACCAAAGTTTCCGGCATGGATCACTCCAGTCTCCGTCTGGCCGTCGGCGGTGGAATGGGTTTGCAGATCTTCGGTCTTAGCATTGAGAATCAAGCCGTGCATGGCATACTTACTCGATCCTTGCTTACTCGATCCTGGCGCCTTACCTCCGGAGTTAGCTGGAAGCGCCAGCGCATGGCCTCGCCAACTGGTGAGGATGGTGTTGCCATCGGGCGATACCTGGCCGAGAACACGATTAGGATAAGGAATCAGAAACGCTCCGCCAAAGCCAACACTACCCAGGCCATATTGGTCCCTGCCGGTACCGGTGAGATGGCTGGCCGCCTCGGCGACGGAGGGCGAATCGAGCAGCGGAATCTCTCCCTTTCCAGGAATGTTGGCTGTGATCTCGAAGACGTTCATGCCGCGTCCGGGAAACAAGGTGACGGAAAGAAATTCCGGCTTGCTTCCATTGCCGGTCGCGCGGCGCGCGAGCTTGACTATGGTTTCGCCCCCGACCTGGGTAGGCGCTGCGACGGCCGTCCGCTGTGGCTGGACCTGCTCACTCTTCTGCGGCTGAGAGTTGCAGCCCGCGGCCAGCAGTATCGATAGGCCGCACATGCACATCAACCATTTACTCTGCTTGCACATTGTCATTTGGGGAATCCTTTTCCAACCGGGCGATAGACTCGATAGTCTGCGGATGCGTTTGACATTCTCAATCGGTATTCTGTATACACATTAAGGCTGTCATCTTGAGAAGAGCCGAAGCTCTTCTGCGCGGACGCCTGCAACCTCAGCATAAACTGGGAGATGCATGCAGAGACAATCGAGGTTAGGTTGGGGATGGCGGAGCAGTGTGGGTTGCGCGCTCCTGCTTTTGCCGCTGATGGTCTTAGGCAAGGCGGATCATAAACGCCCTCCCTCGGAGCCAAAAGGATTGACGGCTCTCGACGCTGCCCCTTCCAACTGGCCGATGGTAGGCCGCGATCCGGCAGGCACGCGTTATTCCACCCTAAAGCAGATCACGCCCGCCAATGTAGACAATCTGAAAGTGGCTTGGGTCTATCACATGAAGCCGCCGGGGCGTACCAGCCGCCCCGGCTGTCCGCGGAGCTCGATTCAATCCCAACGGCCTTCACGTATCGGAAGATCAGCCGCTGGTGGTGGGCGACACCATGTATGTGGTCACTCCTTACAGCCGGGTCGTCGCCCTGGATTCCGCCACCGGCAAGGAGAAATGGGTCTTCCAAATTCCCGGCGGCGACAATGCCTCGCTGCGCGGCGCCGCGTATTGGCCGGGGGACGCGGGCTATGGCCCGGCGATTATCTTCGGCACCCGGCGCGGCCGGATGTACTCGGTCAGCGCAACCACCGGACAACTCAACACCAACTTCGGCGACCAGGGAATGGTCGACCTGAAGACGCCGGAAGTGATGACGACCGGCATGAACCACATCTATATTCTGCCCTCGCCTCCGGTCATTTATAAGGACCTGGTCATCACCGGCGCGGGCCCGGGCGAAGGACCCGGCGGGTTGAACGGCGGTGTAGGACCGGCCGGCGACACCCGCGCCTGGGACGCGCGGACCGGCAAGCTGGTTTGGACTTTCCACTCCGTGCCCCGGCCGGGAGAGACGGGGCACGATACCTGGGGTGGCGATAGCTGGAAAAACCGTTCCGGGGTCAACGTTTGGGGCTACATGACCATCGATATGGCCCGCGGCATTCTCTATATGCCATTCGGGGCCCCAAACAACGACCGGGTGGGGGTGGATCGTCCGGGCAACAATCTTTTTGGCACTTCCCTGGTTGCCGTCAATGCAGCCACAGGCAAGCTTCTGTGGTACTTCCAGGTGGTTCACCACGACATCTGGGACATGGACACGCAGGATCCGCCGGTTCTGTTCAACGTGGACCATGGCGGCAAGATCATCCCGGCCGTGGCCACCGTCAATAAGAACGCCCTGATGTTTATCCTGAACCGCGTCACCGGCAAGCCCATCTACGGTGTGGTCGAGCGGCCGGTTCCCAAGAGCAACGTGCCCGGCGAACAGACCTCGCCCACCCAGCCCTTTCCGGTTCTGCCTGAGCCGCTTTCCCAAACCACGCTCAGCCGCGACAATCTCTATAAAGGCGTGCCTGAACATCAGGCCTGGTGCGAAAAGTACGTAGACGACAACAATATGCTCTTGGGTGAAGTGCAATATACTCCTCCGCAGCTCGATCGCTATACCGTCCCTATGCCCGGCACACAAGGCGGCGCAAACTACTACGGCGGAGCCTTCGATCCCAAGCTGGGGCTGTTTGTCGTCAACGTAAACAACCTGGGCCAGCCGATGAGGATCATCCGTAACCCCGACGGTAGCTATTCCAACTCCGGCCCGCTTGCCGCGGCGGTTCGCTTTTGGGATCCGAGCAATCATATGCCCTGCACTCCGACACCGTGGGGACAATTGGTGGCGGTGGACGTCAACACCGGCAAGATCGCCTGGCGGACCACTCTGGGAGTTACGGACAGTTTCCCCAAAGGCATGCAGGATACCGGCCGCCCGGGTCTTGGCGGCGCGATCGTCACCGCGAGCGGATTGACCTTCATCGGGGCCACAGACGATGCGCGCTTCCGCGCCTTCGATACCAGGACGGGCAAGCTTCTCTGGACGGTGAAACTGCCGGCGGTGGCCGAGGCCACGCCCATCACCTACGCGGATGCCAAAGGCAACCAATACGTGGCTGTCGTCGCGACAGGCGGCGGGCTGATTGGCGCTCCGTTGCTCAGCGACTCTGTCGTGGTCTATTCTCTCGCCGGGGGTAACGAGACCTCTATGGCGCACTATCTGGGTAAGCCAATGCCCCAGCCCGGGGCGGCTGCGACCGCTGCTCCGGCCCAAACGGCTGCGGCGAATTTGGATGTATTACCACCCGGACCGGGGCGTGACACCACGGTGCGGGTCTGTTCCGGCTGCCACTCGCCGGCGGTGGCGGCCTCACAGCGCCTTAGCCCCCAGGAATGGTATGACCTGGTTCAAGTCATGGCTGGCCGTGGAGCGGTCGCCACAGACGCCGAGTTCAACCAGATCACCGCTTATCTGGCGAAGTCGTTTCCCAAGCAGGCCTCAGCTCAGCCGCGGTAGCTTTCCTAAAAGACTAGGTCCCAGAATCGCGACCTGGGGCACCCGGATCTTCTTCCTTGGGGAATGTCTCTCTTCGACCAATCTGGGGTGCCCCACGTCCGGATTTCTCGGACGTGGGCTGGGGACCTTCAGCGCCTATTTGGCGGTCCAGCCGCCGTCGATCAGGATGTCGGTTCCGGTGATGAAGCCGGCCGCTTCCGAGCAGAGATAGCAGGCCAGCGCGCCGACTTCTTCGACCTTGCCCCATCGTCCAACGGGAACACTGGCCAGGAACTGAGCATTGGCCTCAGGATTGTTCATCAAGGAAGTATTCATATCGGTTCCAAAGGGACCGGGGCTGATGCCATTGACGGTGATCCCCTCACCCGCAAGTTCCAATGCCAGCGATCGTGTCAGGCCGAGCAAGGCCGCCTTGGCGGAAGAATATGCGGTTCTCCCCGGCAGGGAGACATGACTCATGATGGATGTCATATTCAAAATGCGGCCATAGCCGGAACCCATCATGGCGGGAATGAATGCGCGGCAGATAAGGAAGGTTGAAATCAGGCTCGAGTCGATGACGCTGCGAAACTCGTCCAGGGAAAAATCTGCCAGGGACTTGCGGATATTCGTTCCCGCGTTGTTGATCAGAATCTGCGGATGACCGAAGCGCTCGCTTACGGCGCGCGCCATGGCCGCCACGTCGGTTTCCCGCGTGACGTCGGCAGGAAACACTTCAGCGGCTCCGCCGCCGCGGACGATGGCCTCGCGCACCGACTCAAGGCGCTTGACATCGCGCGCCACCAGGGCAATGCGGGCGCCGGCCTCGGAGAGAGCCTTGGCCATTGCCTCGCCGAGACCACGGCTTGCGCCGGTGACCACAGCTGTCCTGCCTGTCAGATCGATTTTCATTTCCATCCAATCCCGCGGCCGGGCCCGCGCGCTCAGTAGCTGCATATTAAGTACGATTTTTTTTCATGTCAAACACTCGACAGGCGTGGAATGGGTTAATGTTGGGTAGGAGAAAGCGCTGAGCCTCCATGACCGAGACCACTCCTTCGACACTGAAAGCTCACCTGGTGCAGAGGCTGCGGGAGGCTATCCTCTCCGGCAAATATAAGCCCGGGGACAGGTTGAATGAGAGCTCTATCGCCCGCGATTTTGAGATCAGCCGAATTCCCGTGCGCGAGGCCCTGTTCCAGCTACAGGAATCCGGCCTGGTGATGAACTATAAGCGGCGGGGCATGTTCGTCACTCTGCTTTCCGAAGAAGAAGTGCAAAAGATCAACAGCGTGCGCATTGTGCTCGAGACCGAGGCGCTGAAGCTGGCGCGGGCGCGCATGACCCCTGAGATCATGGCCACACTCACCGACCTGGTGAACAAAATGGAAGCGTGGAACGGTACCCTGGCTGAAGCCGCGGCGCTCGATCTCGAATTTCACCGGACCATCTGGGCGGCGGCAGGCAACGATTATCTGGTCAGGGTATTGGACTCGCTGGCTACGGTGCTTTTTGCCCATAAAACGCTGGAGCATGTCAGCTTTGAGCTGCGCCGCTGGACCCTCAACCATCATCGCGCTTTGCTGGATGTGATTCTCAGCCCCATGGAGCAGGATATACAGGCGGCGTTATTGATGCACCTGCGAATGGCGTACACCGAGCCGGAGCGGTTCTCCAGCCTCACTGCTTCGGCGCTCCAGCCGCCTCCCGCGCGGCCCCCCGCGCGGCCCAAGGAGCAGCGGCGGAGAGCGGCGAAGGCTCAACCGCCCGCCGTTCCGCCAGCGGGAAACAAGCGCAGGCAGAGCCGGGAGATTTGACGGCTCAATCCGTACTTAGTATACAGACAGAGAGCTTTCCCCGACCTGGAAGCGTCTCCTCTTGCTGTGATCGGTGGTGGCATCCCACCCTTGCTTCCCACCCCAGCAAGCTTCGCTTGGCGGTTGCGCAAGGATGGGGCACCCAAGATTTGTTTGAAGTATCGATCCAAAACCATCACCCATTACTCCGGAGCGAATCATGAAAGCGAAACAGAAGCTGCGATCGGCTGCATGGTTTGCGCCGGCTGATAAGGACGGCTTTATCCATCGCAGTTGGATGCGCGGCTATCCGGAGGATGTCTTCGACGGAAGACCGGTGATAGGCATCTGCAACACCTGGTCTGAGCTGACGCCGTGTAACGCCCATTTTCGCGATCTTGCCGAACGGGTCAAGCGCGGCGTCTGGGAGGCGGGCGGATTCCCGCTGGAGTTTCCGGTGACATCCCTGGGAGAGACGAACATCAGGCCGACCGCCATGCTGCTGCGCAACCTGGTGAGCATGGATGTAGAGGAATCCATCCGCGCCAATCCCATCGACGGAGTGGTCCTCTTATGCGGCTGCGATAAGACCACGCCCGCTCTTATCATGGGCGCCGCGAGCTGCGATCTTCCCACCCTGGTTGTCTCCGGCGGTCCCATGCTGAATGGAAAATTCCGCGGCATGGATATTGGCTCAGGTACCGATGTATGGCGCTTCAGCGAAGAGGTGCGGGCAGGCACCATGAGCCTTCCCCAGTTCAGGGAGGCGGAGACTTGCATGTCCCGATCCGCTGGCCACTGCATGACGATGGGGACGGCCTCGACCATGGCGTGCATGGTTGAGGCGCTGGGCCTCGGACTTCCCCACAATGCCGCGATCCCAGCCTCCGACTCCAGGCGTTCAACATTGGCTCACCTGGCCGGCCGCCGCATTGTCGAGATGGTCGATGAGGATCTGCGCATCTCGTCCATCCTCACGCGGAAAGCATTTGAGAACGCCGTCCGGGTAAACGGCGCGGTCGGCGGCTCGACCAACGCCGTGCTCCATTCGATCGCCATCGCCGGCCGCGTCGGCGTTGGCCTTTCCTTGAGCGATTGGGACAAACTGGGCCACGAGGTGGGAACGGTGGTCGACCTGATGCCCTCGGGACGCTTCCTCATGGAGGATTTCTACTACGCCGGCGGCCTTCCGGCTGTCCTTCGCTTGCTGGGCGAGAACGGCCTGCTGCATCGCGACGCGCTCACAGTCAATGGAAAGACCATCTGGGAAAACTCGCAGGACGCCGCCAACTGGAATGACGAAGTCATCCGGCCGATCGGCAAGCCTCTCGCTGCACATGGAGGAATTGCCGTGTTGCGGGGTAATCTCGCGCCAGGCGGCGCGGTGCTCAAGCCCTCCGCGGCATCGCCTCATCTGCTCCGCCACCGTGGTCCGGCGGTGACCTTCGAGAGTATCGAACACTACTACCAACGGATCGCAGACCCCGATCTCAAAGTGGACGAGAATTCCATCATGGTGCTCAAGAACTGCGGCCCTTGCGGTTATCCCGGAATGCCCGAGGTAGGCAACATGGGTCTGCCGGCTAAGGTGCTCAAGCGCGGATTCAAAGACATGATCCGCATCTCGGACGCCCGCATGAGCGGAACGGCTTACGGGACGGTGATCCTGCATGTGGTTCCTGAAGCTGCCATCGGTGGACCCCTCGCGCTAGTTCGAGACGGCGACATGATCGAGCTGGATGTCGAGGCGAGGAGACTTCATCTCGACGTACCGGACGAAGAGCTGGAGGCCAGACGCTCGGCATGGAGAAGGCCGGAGCCGGCGATGAAGGGCGGCTACCAGGGTTTGTACATCGAGCGTGTGATGCAGGCGGATAAAGGTGTGGATTTCGATTTCCTGGTGGGATGCCGCGGCGCCAAGGTTCCGCGCGAGTCGCATTGAATCAGCGAGTCGGCAAATCCTAAGTCCCAAAATCGGGACCTCGGGCACCCATCTTGGATACACAATTACAGAACGAACGCTACTCCGCTTTCATCTTGTCGCGAACACTCTTGGCCAACTTGGCGATCTCGTCGGCTTTTTTGATAACGTCGATTGAAAGGGTATCCTGGTTGGTCTTGTCCACAGCAGCCTTCAGTTGCGTGGCCAAATCGAGGAGCTTCTTCGTGTCCTCAACCAATTGTTTTTGCCGGTCCTGATTGCGCAGAATCGCCTGCCGCCTCTCCATCTGCTCCATGACCGGATTTCTTCGGTCGTCGGGTCCCAGAGGCGGCATGCCCGGCCCCTCAATCGGCGTCCCGGGCGTGTTATTGCCGGGATATGCGGGGGGTGCTCCAGTACCTCTTTGTTGGGGGCTTCCAGCGAGAGCGCTCACCGCCAGCACTGCCAAAAGGGCAAGCGATGCCGTGAAGATTGCCGGCCGCCATCCTTTGCGCAAGTTGCTCAAGTGGCCTCGCACAACAGCGTGATAGAAACGGATTATATCTTACGCCATTCATGAGGAAGTGTACGGCTATGACTCTTCTTTGGTCTCCTCCAACATTCTTCGGCACCCTGAGCCGGGACTGGCTCGGCGACCTGCAGACCTTTCTGCATGTCGGGTTGCCCAAGCTGCTGGTCATCGCGGCCGGCACATTGGCCCTCATCATGGTGGTCAACTTCATTACCGGCCGGATCATCCACGCCGCTGAACACCGCAAAAGCGTGGGAATTATCCGCTCCGGGCAGGTGCGAACACTGGCCTCCGTTGTGCGCGCCACCGGCATCGGCATCGTCGTCTTCCTGGCTTTGCTCCAGGTATTGGAGAACGTTCTGAACTTCAACCTGGGGCCACTGCTGGCCAGCGCCGGGGTGGCCGGCGTTGCCCTCGGCCTGGCGGCGCAAACCATTGTGAAAGACGTGCTCAACGGCATCCTGATCCTGGTGGAGGATCAGTACACCGTAGGCGACGTGGTTACGCTTGCCGGAATGACGGGGGTAGTCGACTCCATGACACTGCGCAAGACGACCTTGAGGGGCTTTGACGGCACGATATACATCATCCCTAACAGCCAGATCACCAACGTAGCCAACCAGAGCCGCGAGTTCTCGGTCTCTACGGTGAACATCTCGGTCGACTTCTCCGCCAATCCCGACAAAGTCATTCCCCTGCTCAAAAGGATTGCCCTGGAGATATACGACGACCCGGCGTACAAGAGCGTCTTTCTGGAAGAGCCAAAAGTGCTTGGAGTGGACTCAATCAAGGGCTCTGAAGTCATCTATCCCATCCAGGTCAAGACCCTCGCCCGCCAGCAATTCGACGCATTGCGGGAGATGCAGCGGCGCATCCGGCTGGCGCTCGAAGAACAGCATATGCTGCCGGGCAGTCCTTACCGCGTGGTTAACCTTGCGGGGCAACCGAGCGCCGCCCTTACGGCGGAGGGTGCGGGTGCGCCGGTCTCCGGCTCCCGACCCTACCACAGCCAAGCCTAACGAGATCAATCCCTTTGCCGCCCAGTAAGTGCGTTGCAAGGTAAGAAAAGCAGATTCACTTCGGGAATGACAGAAAGAAAGGCAACGGCATTTGTTTTTCCGTCTGTCATTCCCCAGGGAATCTGCTTCTGCCGTTTTGTGGGTAGACCCACTTTATATCGTAGAGCGATATGTTTTGGTGGTAGGGACAACCAAAACCTCGGCAAAACACTCGGAATTACCAGAGCTTTGGAACGCTCCGATCGGCTGACCGAATTTCGATCGGGCGTGAAGGAGATGCAATGCCGCCGGTATCCATTCAGTCCGAAAGGACGAAGTTCTTCGATCAACTGTTTCGCGGTTATCAGGAGCCTGCGTTCTCGATCCGAACCTTCGACGGCTGGACCTGGCGATCTTCAAAGACTCATCCGCTGGCCTGCACAGTCGTCCTTAAAACGCCGGGAGCATTGCGAGCCCTTCTCGAGGATCCCTCGGAACTTACCTTAGGCGAGGCCTTTATCGAAGGACACCTGGATATACAGGGCGATATTGTGGCCGCATTTGCTGTCGCCCGGCATCTCTTTAGTCTCCCCGTCAGCTTGCCCAATCGAGGCGCGAGGCTGCTGCGGCACTGCCTCTCCGATCTTGCGCAAATTTGCCTCCGAGGCCGCCGGCACTCCGCCGCCAGGGATCGCTCCTCGATCGCAAGCCACTACGACCTGCCCGCAGAGTTCTATTTGCCCTGGCTGGGGAATGGACTGGTTTACTCCTGCGCATACTTTCGCAGCCCAAGCGACAGCCTGGAGCAGGCGCAGGAGAACAAGCTGGAACTGATCTGCCGCAAGCTGCATCTGGGCCGAGGTGATCGCTTTTTGGATATTGGCTGCGGCTGGGGAAGCTTGATCTTACATGCCGCGCGGGAGCATGGCGCGGGAGCTCACGGCATTACGCTCAGCCGAGCACAGGCGGCCGTGGCCACGCGGCGCATAGCTCAGGCCAACCTGGGGCGCGCGTGTGCGGCCGAGTTTCGCGATTACCGCGAAGCTGGCAAGATAGGCCGCCAGTTCGAGAAAATTGCCAGTGTTGGCATGTTCGAGCATGTGGGCCTCTCTCACCTGAAGCAGTATTTCGAGATCGTCTTCACCATGCTGCAGCCGGGTGGGCTATTCCTCAATCACGGCATCGCGCGCTCCGGCGCCCTATCGTCACGCCCGAAAGAGTCCTTCATCGACAAGCATGTCTTCCCCGACGGGGAGTTGGTCACCCTCTCTCAAGCCATGCAACTGGGCGAATCCGCGGGCTTGGAAGTTCGCGACGTGGAAAACCTGTGCGAGCATTATGAGCGCACGCTCTCTTTGTGGGTGGCGGGCCTGCAGGCCAATTATCGAAGCGTGTTAAAAACCGTCTCAGAAAAAACCTACCGAACCTGGCTTATCTACATGGCGGGCTCGGCCGCCGCTTTCCAACGCGGAGATATCGCCGTGTATCAGATTTTGTTTCGCCGTCCTCAAATGGGAGAACGCTTGGGGCCGGAGATGCGGGAGAACTGGTATCGCAATTGGATGCCCGAGACGGCCAGGCGCAGAGCATGAGATGTCTACGAATGGGAGTAGCGGCGGTAGTGCTTGCCTTCTCCGCCGTTCTTGGAGGTGCCGAAAACGCCCCGCCCAAGCAATTGGTACAGGAAGTGATGCAGAACGAGCTGCGCGCCGACAGCAGCGATCATTCGCATTGGATTTATCACGACCAGAAGAAGACCCCGGAGAAGAGCACGGTGAAGATGGTGGTTGAAACGGCCAATGGGGACGTGGAAAAGACCCTTGAGATCGGTGGCCGGCCGCTCACGCCGGAGGAGCGCAAGCAAGACCAGGCAAAGATCGAAAACCTGGTCAACGATCCCGCGGCGCAACAGAAGCAGCGCGAGAATCGGGAGCACGACGGCGATCAGGCGCGCTCTTTGATGAAGATGCTGCCTGACGCTTTCATCTGGACAGAAGCAGGGCAGAACGACGGCTCAGTGACTCTGGACTTTAAGCCCAATCCTGAATTCAAGCCGCCAACTCGTGAGGCGCGCGTCTTCGCCGCCATGGCCGGAAAGATGGTTGTGAACGAAAAGGAAAAGCGGTTGGAGAGCCTCAGTGGAGAGCTTACAGAGCCGGTCGATTTCGGTTGGGGATTGCTGGGCAGACTGCGGAAGGGCGGCACGTTCCTTATCGAACGCAAGGAGATTGCGCCGGGGGAGTGGAAGACTACGGGCACCCACGTACATATCCACGGAAGAGCGCTCTTCTTCAAAAGCATCGATGAACAGGAAGACGAAGAGACCAGCGACTATAAGCCGGCGCCGTCGCTTAGCTTGGAAGAGGCAGCCAACATGCTCAACAAGGGCGTCGCTGCGAAGCAGGAGCAGCCGGGAGGCGGTAAGTGAGCCTAGTCTGGGTCCCCACAGAGGCTCATGATCCACCGCCTCTTTGGTACGGAACGATGAGTCCATGCAAAGAGAGTTCACCTGACGCATACCGCGAACAGGGTTGCATACGAAAACGGCATCCGCAGATTCGAGGTCTTGAAGACGGAGAACTCGCTCCTCCGCCGCTGTATCAGTTTCACTGCTTCGGAACCCCGGACCACCTATTCATACTCGCTTTGTTGGAGGATACGCCCTGGGAATCGCAGATAGCAGAGCATTTAGATTGTTTTCATCGCAGGAGCCTGGTCGAATTGTTTTGACGTGCGGAAGCACGTTGCTTTTAGGCACAGGGTCCGGTACGCTGCTTGCAGTATCTTTGATGGACGCCACTTTGAGTGAACTCGAGGCGCAGCGACCTTAATCTATTACGCCGAACTATCCCCCCTTAAAATCTCCCCTAAAAGCCTCCCCCTGAAAGTCTCCCCTGAAAGTCTCAATGGCGTCGCCTGCCATTTTGGGCCTCGCAGAAGCAGGTTACGTTGAGCCTTGATCGTACAGGTATAGCCATTATTGGTGGAGGACCGGCAGGATTGGCGCCTCTGCTCGCGGCCCATAGAGGTGGGCGTCTCGCTAACCTACTAAAAGAGGGTGTCACGGTGGTGGAGCAGTCGGGCGCCGTTGGGGAGGGGAGCATCGGCCGCTGGTGCATCAACTCCGACAGCACCGGTTTCACTTTTGCAGACTGCCTTGCCGGACCTCCCGATAGCGAGCTTGCGGCATTACGAAGCCATCCGCTTACTAAGGAGATCCTGGAGGCAGGAGACGGCACTGTGCCGTTGCGGCGCGCAGGCGAGTTTCTGGCTTTAGTCGGGCAAGCGATCAACGACGTGATTGCGACCTCGCCAAACGGCCGTGTTCTCAAGAGATACAAGGCAATTTCGACGCAGTCCACAAGAACGGGTTGGCTCACGCGTATCAGAGATGTTGAGACTGGACGCGAACGCACGATCGATTCCCGAAATGTAGTGCTTGCTACGGGCGGCTCCCAACCAGCAGAGCGCCTTCGAAGTGAGGTAGTGGCTGGGGTCAACCTTGTCGAGCGATTTGGCAAAAAGCTGTTGCAATCCGGCGATGTTCTGAGTGCCCCGGGCTTCGCAGCGACCGCAGCCCGTCTCGGCGCGCTTGGCCGGCCTCCACGCGTGGCCATCATTGGCGGTTCCACCAGCGCAGCGGCTGTTGCATGCGCCTTGCTGGACCGTATGCCCGGGGTAGCGTTTGGTCCGGGCGGGGTCACCATCCTGCACCGGCGGGAGTTGCGCATTTTTTATCCCAGCGTGAACGCAGCCCTTGCGGACGGATATACGGAATTTGGACCTGATGACATCTGTTCGGTCAGCGGGCGTGTGTTTCGTCTGAGCGGATTCAGGTTGGACTCGCGAGAGTTAATCATGCGAGCGCGCGGCATCGGAGGGCGGGCGCCTGAGCCTCGCTTGCAGTTACATCGGCTCGGCCTGGATGATGCGGCTTCCCTGACGCTGCTCGACAATACGGACCTTGTAGTCGCTGCGCTAGGTTACCGGCCTCGTGCACTGCCTGTCTTTGATATGGCGGGGAGACCAGTACAATTGCTGGCCGAAACAGGTCCGCAGGCGCGGCTGGTGGATGATCGCTGCCGGGTGTTGGACGCAAGCGGCAACCCGCTCCCTCACTTATTTGCAATTGGCTTGGCCGCGGGGTTTGTCCCGCATGGAACGCTTGGAGGTGAGCCAAGCTTCAGAGGCCAGGCAAATGGCCTTTGGTTGTGGCAGAGCGACGTTGGCGGGTTGATTGTCGATGCGATTTTGTCTCCGAGCTTGGGGCAGGACTACTTTCTTGAATCGTCCGCGCCCGCGCGTGGAACAGATGAACGTTACCCAGGTGCTCGAGGTACGAAGATCCCGCTTCTTCGTCCGGCCCCGCCGCGGCTCTCGCTTGCAGTCGCGGAAATGCAGTCGCTTGAGCAGAGTGGGATTTTCAGCAATTTCGGTCCGGTCAATACACGTTTTGAGCAGGAGATGCTGGAACGCTTTTTCGGCGGTGAGGGCGCCTGCATGACGGTTTGCAATGCGACCATCGGCCTGATGCTGGCTATAAAGGAGGCGGTTGGCGAGGCGGCTCCCGGACAGTTTGCGCTTATGCCGAGCTTCACTTTCGCAGCCGCGGCGCACGCGGCGCTTTGGTGTGGCCTGACGCCGCTGTTCTGCGACATTCATCCTACGAATTGGGCGGCTGATTCTACAGCCGAGTCGGACATGCTGAAGCGTTGTGCAGGCAGGATTGCTGTTGTGATGCCCTACGCGACATTTGGCTACCCGATCGAACTTGAGCGTTATGAGAGGCTGGCTACTCAACGCGGCGTGCCTGTGGTCGTGGATGCCGCAGCCTCGCTAGGCACGCTTGACGTGCATGGGCGTGGGTTCGGGAGTGGCTTTGCCGGAAGCGTAGTGTTTTCCATGCACGCAACCAAGGCTTTTGCTATCGGAGAAGCGGGATTGATCTACAGCGCGGATCCGGAGCGTATTGCAAGGCTTCGAACCATGAGTAATTTCGGCTTTGGCGAGCTACGCACGGCGACCATGGCTGGCTTGAACGGCAAACTCAGCGAAGTCGGCGCGTTGCTCGGCCGGTTACGCCTTGCCGATTTCGATCGCATCACGGAACACAGGGCCGCGCTGCTCAATCACTACCGCCATGTGCTGCCGGAATTGCAGTTTCAATTGAGAGCGGCAGGCACGCAGGCACATCAGTTTGTGCCGGCCCTATTGCCAACTGGACTGGGCGAGTGCAGGCCGGCTATCCGTGAGGAGTTAGCCGATCGGGGGATCGCGACGGGAAGCTACTTTAGTCCACACTTACTGGAGCAGCCATACTTCCGCAAAGTTTGCGTGGGAGGTCCGATGCCGGTCTGCGACGACGTTTCTGCAAGGGTGATCAGCTTGCCTCTGTCCGATACGATGACCCATCATGAGATCGACCGGGTGGCTGCATGCCTTCACAGCTTGATAGGTGTTAGGGAGCAGGGGAGGCGAACGCTGTCGCGCTTCGAGCAGCGCGTGTAACTGGTTTATGGACCGATTTATGGCGAGAAGGCTATGACTATCACTGCTCCTTGCTGCGCTGTTGTCTTCAAAGCTTACGCCTGGGATGGATTCGTTGAACGTCAGGCGCGGCGCCTGGCTGAGGCTGCGGGCTCCCTGGATTTTTACGTCTTGGTAGATGAGACCGGCGGATCGGTGGGGCCGATACCATTCGAGCGTGTGATCCGTTTCACCTGCGCCGATCTTGAGTCCGCTAGTCTGGCAATGCGCTTTGGAGTTGGTGGGGTGCTGTGGTGGAATCCGGATTACGCGCACTATCAGTTTCGCGCGCAGTGTCCAGATTACGATTATTATCTGTTCGTCGAATATGACTGCATCGTGCAATGCTCGCTGCAGCAGTTTGTTGTCCGTGCGATGTCGCGAGGCGCCGATCTTGTTGCTTTGCCGATTTCACGACCCTTCGAACTATGGCATTGGATGCCGTATCAGCGCGATGCGTATCCTCCTGGCGAGGTCAAGCTCGCTTTGCTCAACGTGTGCTTTCTTTCTTCTCCCGCTTTACAACTGTTGCATCAGCGGCGGCTCGCCATGAAATCTGATCCGTCCATCCGCGGTTGGCCGAGCAGCGAGGTTTTTCTACCGAGTGAGGTCGCGCGGGCGGGCATGACATGGCTATCGCTTGCCGACTTTGGTGACGTTTCGCACTATGACTGGTTTCCGCCGACGATGGAAGAAGATTTGCGGCCAGGCGATAGCGACGCCTTCCTGCACCCAGTGCTCGACCGGCGACGTTACCTCGCATCTATGCTGCATAACCGTGGGTCACTCCCGCCGGGCGAACTGGAGCGTGCACTCTCCCGTTTCCAGCGCGAGGAATACGCGAAGCTTCTATGGCCGGCGGCCCGCAATCGCGCGGTAAGGTGGACACGGCACAAACTTGTTCAATGGCGAGATCAAATGGGGTGGTGACGTGACGATAAGTTAGCCGTCATACCGCCTCTCATGTGCATGCTCACCATGAGTGCCTTTGCGTGTGGCGCCGCACCGATACGCGATCTGAGTTGAGTAGCGAAGCGACTGCAATGATCGACGAGAGAGGCTATGCCGTTGCGACCCGGCTCGCGGAAGTACGGCTACCATCAAGCTCCCCAGTCCGCCGGGCTGTCAGGCATGGTGACGACGATCTTGCCCTTGGAATGACCCGATTCGAGCTTGGCCATCGCATCGGCGATGCGCTCAAAGGGGTACACGCTGTCGAGAATCACTTTGACCGCACCGTCTTCAACGAGGCGGGCGAGTGCGGACAAGTCCTCACCGCTCGGATGCATGATGAAGAAGCGGTAGCGCACTCCGCGCTGGCGTGCGAGACGCCTCAGAGAAGAACTCGCAACCCAAAACAGCGCCTGCAACCCAAACCCACGCCCCAAATCCTTTGATGCCGTTTCCGGCTCGGGTATGCCGCCGACGCTGACGACGGTGACGCCCGACCGCACAATAGCGAACGCCTGCCGAAGTGTGTCGCCGCCAACTAGGTCGAATACGCCGTCGAATCCCGACAGAACCGATGCAATGCGCTCCTGCGTGTAGTCGATGACCATGTCTGCGCCAAGCTGTCGCACCAACGCTTCTCCACGGGGCGATGCTGTCGTCGCAACCTGAGCGCGGAGGTGTTTGGCGATCTGTATTGCGAAGGTGCCCACACCGCCAGCGCCTCCGGAGATGAAGATGCGCTGCCCGTTCGTAACATGCAGTTCATCGCGTAGCGCCTGCAGTGCGGTGAGTCCGGCAAGAGGAATGGCGGCAGCGGTCGCAAAGTCGAGCCTAGCGGGTATCGTGGCCGCATGGTCCTCATCGACGACCGCGAACTGGGCGAACGCGCCCATTCTGTTCTTGGCAACGCGTGCAAATATCCGGTCGCCGACACGAAAGCGCCGCACTTGATCGCCACACGCGATCACCTCGCCTGCCAGCTCGTTGCCGAGCACGGCTGGCAGCCGATAACGTTGAATAATTCGCACCCAGCCCTTGCGCGTCTTGAAGTCCACCGGGTTCAACCCTGCGGCACGAACCTTGACCAGCAGTTGCCGCGAGCCGGGTGTCGGGACCGGTACTTCTTCGAGGACCGCGTGTTCCGGGCCCCCGTACGCCTTCATTACGTATGCCTGCATCTGTCCGGGCATGGTGGTTGATGGCATTATTGGCGCGTACCTCCCGCAGGCAATCGTGACGCGATGCCTCTAGGAAGGACGACGCCCCTCGGAGAGGCGCCGGCAGCGGCTGGAACCAGACCTCTTGTTGTTTGCAGCGTTGACATGCCTAAAGGTTAAGCTTCAAGTAAACTTGAAGGTCAAGCGATGCTGGAGAAATAATGCAGATTGGAGAATTGGCCAAGCGCAGCGGGCTCACCGCATCTCGCATTCGCTTTTACGAAGAGCAGGGGCTTCTCTATGCAACCCGCCAGGCTAACGGATATCGGACCTACTCGCCCGATGCGCTGGTGACGCTGCAGATCATCGTACCTGTCCAGCAAGCGGGATTCGCGCTCGAAGACATTAGAAACCTCGTACCGTCAGAGAATGCCGGCTGGCGCGGTGATGACTTGCTCAGCGCATTGCACCAGAAGCTGGAAGACATCAAGGCGATGCAGAAACGGCTGGCGCAGACGCGCAAGCAGATTGAATCGCTGATTAGATCTATACAGATCAAACCCGAGGACCTGACCTGTGCTGAGAATACCGATCGTGTGTTGACCCATTTCAAGGCAGTTACCTTGGGGAAGACGAGAAACATAATCGAATAACAGATTCGGAATACCACTTTTCCGCAAGACCGTTGAGCCGGACTTGAATTTGAAACGAATCGGCTTTCCACCAGTGGAGGTTTCCACCCCCACCTGGGTCCGTCCACGATCCGGAAAGCATCACTGCAACGAACACCAACCTGAGTCTGTGAAGTTCCCTGCAACCATCGTTCATGGACAGTCTAAGTTCATGCACGCGGACACCCAGTCGACCTCTGCCGGGGTTCGGCAGAGGTCGGCAACCTTCAAAAGTGCAAGTATCGGAAACATCGGTGGATGCTGGGGTGCCGACGGGTGCTGAAGAACAGCTAACTGACGGTACTCAACCGAGCCATCTGCAGGCTACGAGACGTGCCGCAAGAGAAGAGCGCACGGGTTCGAAATGCGGCTTTTTGAAGCTGTTATTGTCATTTAGACCCTCTCGCAAAGGCTTGCATAATCGCTCTCTCCGCATCTTGGAGTGGGATTCTCTCCTGTTCTAGCATCCACGAACCGGCTGCCACGGAGGTCAGAGCCTCCGCCTCACTTGCTGTGAGGTGATCGAATCGCGCGCCCGGATCACTTCTACCTGGTACAGCAAATCGGCTCCAGCACCTCCAGGTTTGATCGTCCATGAGGATACTTCGCACTCGTGGTAGGCTGCCCCGCAGAGACGATAGGATTCCGAATCCAGCTTCATCACAATCTCCCCAATAGACGACATCTGATTCTTGTAACCAACTACAAGAAGGAAGAAGCGCCGCGGCCTTTCCGCTACCAAGGATAGCCAGCGTATTCGGAACGTCGGGCAGACAAAGAAACACAGCCTTATTTTCCACGACCAGTACACGGGGAATTCTCCAAGACAGACTCGCTAGATCATGTACAGAGATGGTGCAATCCATCACGGGCCAACGCGTCTGGTCTCGGAGACTAGCGTCCAAGAAACGAAATCTCACTTGAGCCGGCTCTAGCCGAAGATGAAATCTTTCCTCGAAGCACAGCCCTTTCGTGTTGACGCGATCTCCAAGAACAAGTGTCAGCAACTCCGCTAATATCCCGGTGCGTTCCTCGATAAATTTAGTTCCCACAGGAATCGGCAACTGCCGGGGGAAACAATTTGGACAGGGGTTTGCATCGAAGAATGCGCATACATAGATGAGGTCTTTCCAATCTGGAAGCAACTCCGGGATTCTGTGTGCTCTGGTTCGAAGCCAAGGCTCAAGCTTCGGGCAGGCAGAACGGGCAAAGACCAATGCTTCGCGAAACAACGTGAGCTGTTCAATGAATTGCAGTGTTTGGGCCAAATCCTCAATGGAGGCAAAGCTGACCCGTCGTGGCCAGCGTTGCTTGCCCCACTTCCGAGTATCGATCTCCTCCCATTCGATCTGCCATCCATAGTTTGCAGCCGCCAAGCTCGCCAGGTCCGCACGTATTGATGCGAAGTCACTGGTTGTCGATGGTCGTCCAAAGGGAATAGCAAGTGGAAACATACTTTCCCCAGCGGCTTCGGCGCGTAGAGCTGCGGGCCACTTGCTGCGCGCCGCTGCGAGGACCTCCTGTGGGCTGCGCATCTACGGGAGTGTCTCCGTCATGGATTTGTTTTCGAGATTCAATACCGCGTCTGAGGCGAAGCGCTCAAGATCGTCAGACTCGAGGTCCTGTCGGGTGATCGCCAGCAGTTGAGATTTGTCGCCAGTCGGATTCGAGGCCAGATGGATTGTCCGGACGAATGGAACCGCCAATTTAGCTTTTGCGTCGAATGGTCCAACGACGACCACCTGGAAACCGAGGCTCTCAAAAAGCTGCATCGCGCGTTGGGAGTTCTGCTCGTCGGTGCGTGAAAATGCTTCGTCAATGACAACCAAGCGGAAGGTCGAACTCTCCGGCTGAGCTTGTGACAGACCATATTGTGCCGTAAGAGCAGAGGCGAGGATCGTGAATGCCAATTTAGCCTTCTGTCCACCTGACTTTCCTGTGGTTGCCGCGAAGAAATCTGCTTCTGACGCGTCCTGCTGGCGCAGTTCCTTCACACCAGTGCTATACCAAGTGCGAACGTCCGTGATGCGTTGCGTTCCGTCGGGGTCTGCCTGAAATCTTTCCAGCAACGCACGCACCCGAGCGAACACCCTGAGACGTTCCTCCGGAGCAGGAGCAATTCCATACTCAAAACATTCTTTGAGCGAACGCCGGAACTCACTGACCTGTACATTTGGTCGATTGACCAAATGCAATTGAACATACGTGTTCTCGCTGTATTCGATCGTGCGGAGTGCCTGGTTGACTTCCTCTACTCGCGATTCGATGGCCTGACCGTGCTCATCAAGCCGACTGTTAAGCATGAGAAGGTCGCCTACGAGGTTTTCATTCAGGTAGTGTTCGAAACGCTCCCTGTGTTTCGGGAGATCCTCACCTTCAATTCTGGCTTGTACGGCGAGAAAGCTACTCGCGTATGCTCGTCCTGTAGAAAGGGTCTGACTAAACTCGGTGAATTCCTTGAGAAATTCACTCATTGCCGCCACCATCTTATCGGCGGCTTCATTTACTTTGCCGATTTCGTTGTTAATCCGCCCCTGGATGCTCTGCGCTGTTGTGTGCGTTAGCTGGTCCGCGTTGTCTTTCGTGAGAGGAACGTGGGTTCCTATCAACCGAGCAAAATCCGCATCGATCTTTTCATGCTCATAGTCAGAAAACTTATCAAGCTCTGCTTTCCTGACTTGAGAGCTATTGTTAGAGTCGCTCACATCCTTTTCCAGGATGCGTACTTCACCGTCCGTTTGACGAAGTTGTTGGTCGAGAGCATGGATCTCTGTTTCAATTTCGCTTTTTCGCTGTCGGAGTCGATGAAGTTCTTTCGAACTGTTCTCCAATAGCTCCTTTTCGCTCCTCAACCGAATGAGTTGTTGGCTCCAATGAGCCGGATTGATCTCCAGGAACTGATTGATGCCAGTAGCTCTCTTGCGGCGGCAGCGCGACGCCTGGCATCCGCTGCTGCGCGGCCTGCTTCAGTAGTCTCGCGTGCAGCCGTTTCCGCTTCTGTCTCCGATTCCCTGAGCTGCTTTCGCAGAGCCGCGATCTTCTGCTCTGTGGACCATCCAAGGATTCTGTCCTTGGGGTCATCGATCGATCGGGAGTCATCCTTGATATGCCGTGATCGGTCGCGCATAAGGCCCTGACGGGTCACGCCTCGTTCCACTCTCTCCAGCTCCTCGATGGTGTTGCACCAACGGTAATTAAACCGTCGTGACAATTCGGCGATCACCCAGGAATGCAAAGGATGATCCGCGCGAAAAGACAAGCGTCCTGGCACAAGCTCCTCAGAAAGGCGAGGTGGAGCAGGAACCCTCGCTGGGACAGGATGAAAGGTTAGTCGCAGATGAAGCATCGTCGAGTTGATGAACTCGGCAGCAGGCCGGTAAAGATTCTCTGGTACTAAGAGAGATAAGCCAAAACCACGGAGAAGACGCTCCAAGGCACCAGCCCACTCCGCGTACTCATGTTTCACTTCCATCAACTCGCCTGCGAACGGCATGGTGGTTATATCGACCTTCAGGGGCTCACACAGCCGGAGTCGCACGCCCAGGAAGTTTCTAGGAATGTTGACGTTATTGCGCTCGACGCTCGCAAGTTCCTCGCGCTCATCGGTCATTTTGGCAAGAGCCAGCTCTTGACGGTAACGGGCGGCTGCGCGACGCTCCTCACTTTCACTGGCCGCCTGGTTTTCCTGACTCTCTATCGATTCCCAGCCGCCTCGTGCCGTGACAAACGCCACCTCGTCAGTTAGAGCGGATTCTGCAGCAAGAAGTTCAGCTGAGGTTTGAACGCGGCTGCGCAATGTCTGAGCCCGTTGCCGCTCACTCTCTGAGAGCTGGATCTCGCGATCGATTGCTTGGAGACGAGGTCCAACGTCGGTAGCGCTGATCGCTGCAATCAACCCGTCGCGGTCGTTTCTGCATTGGTCGAGATCGGATACGATCCCACTTCGTTTCGCTTGAGCGATTTCATGCTCCCTGCGAAGCTCTATCGTGCGCTGTTCGAGGAAGTGGAGATACTTGGTCAGGAAGTAGGGCTTAACCGCGTCCTGGAGATCTCTCCATTCCTTGATTTTGGCTTCCGCAGCCGCGACGCGGTCGGCGTTTTCGGAGACGGGACGGAGAGCGTTCAGCTGCCGCTCGGCGCGGTCGATTGCCATCCAACAATCCATGAGGGTCTTATAGTGCGGCTGAACCGTGTCTCGGATGAACGTGAAAGTATCGGCAGAAGGCAACAAGAACTGGCGAACAAACGCATCTATGTCCCCGACTTCTTTCATACCGATTGCCCGATTGAATACCTCGAGCGCTTTCTCGCCGGGGATATGAAGCAGCTTCCGCATACGCTCTGAGTAGCTCGGGAAGCTGTCGAATACCTCCCATCCGCTCTGCTTGGCGGCGCGTTTGATCTCCGTCGTATTCATTTGCTGTCCAAGCAGGTCTTTCAGGCTTTTGGGGGCACGGCAGATCGCAAAAATTTCGCGGACTTCCTCGTCGTATTCCCAAAGTACTTGCGCCAAGGTCACCGATTCCGAACGGAGGGCATCCCCAAAGACGGCGGAGATTACACTCAGTACGCCAGGCTCTCTCAAATATTGGGTGGTCGGAGAGGTTGAATCGATGGTACTGGAGCTCGCCCATGCGCCGCGGATGTAGGAACGTCGCGTGCGATCACGGCCAGAAGCCTTTCTGCCATCTCCCGACGCATCGTTGTAGGAGGATGCAAGGAGTCGTGGTGGCACCAAGAGCGTGCGCAAGGCATCGATGGCCGTGGATTTGCCTGAACCGTTGTCCCCCACAAGAAGCGACCATCCACCGTGGGGAGCAAAGACTTGGCCGTCTCCATGAAAGGTGCCCCAATTGAGGAGTTCCAACCGTTCGAGACGGTAACCAGGCAGGCCCAAAGATTCACGGTCGTGCGAATTAAGTTCGACCTTCTCCATGTCGTATCAATCGTTCCTTCACCGATTCCAGCTCAGACGGCCCGAATCGTGCCTTCAGAATGCGCATCACTTCGAGCGTGTCAGATTCCGCCGCTCCAACAGCTCGCAAAAATCCCAATTCCTCCGCTCGCCGAATTGCGCTATCGACGGTGCGCATATCGCGGATTTGATTATTCGATTCCTTAACGAATTGCAGGACAAGTTCCCTTAGCTGCTGTCGTGTGAGAACCAGCCTCGTCGACTCTCCAGGAGCAGCATCAAAACGCGCGAGCTCTTCGCGCAGGCAGACCAGCAGGATCGTCGCGGTGTACCCAAGAGTCTGCCGCCGTCCAATTCTCGGCACTCGTTCTTCGCCATCCAGCCCGATCTGCCGGATGAACGCGTAGCCCTCCGCTTCGTCCACAATGAGTTCTTGTCCGATTTGGCGAAAGTAACGCGTGAGATAGTCTCTTTCAGCACGAATTGTTTCCCAGACCTGAATGTCTTCGACATAGACAGGAGCAACGAATAACTCCGCTAACGCGAATGCTCTGGCCCCGAATTCGGTATCGTTTTGCATGCTCTTATCCTGCCCGCGCGAATAAAATTTCTGGCGCGCGCCAAGTCGCTCCTTGCGCCCCATCCACCACACGGATGGTAGTGAACTGGTCTTTAGCTACGTAGTGCGTATCGTCTTGTATGGCAATTACGAGGTAGCCAATGATCTCAAGGGCACCATCAGTGACAGGAAATCTTCGGAGAATCTCGGAGAGAAGAATGGAGTCACTCGTAGCGAGGCAGTCGCGGATCTTCTCTCTAAGGCGTTTGAGATTCAGATCCGCGAGGTTCTTGAAGCGATTGACAATGGACCAGTCCAGAATCGAATCAGAAGCGAAAGAGAATTCGTCCGTTAGGCTTCCGGTCGCATCTGGCTGCCAAAAGCCGCGACTAAAGCTGGCAAATACCACTGGCGGTCCCATCACCTCGAAGAAATCGTCCTCGGATGGTGGCTCGCTGCGAGAGATGATTGCAGCCTGTTGAATCTCATGGATAAGTTCCCGCAGCCTTTGATCTTCGCCGGACTCGGAAGACTCCAATGCGCGTCGCAGTGTCGCGGCCATGCGCTCATTAGAGCGGACGACGCGCTCTCCTTCAACGAGAAGCAGGCTGGAAAGTCGGTCCAGCAATCGATTCGACCGTAAAGTGGAATCTATCGCATCGATCCGGTAGGCCCGTCGAGTTAACTCTCGCCACCGCTGTTGACGCTGTGGAGACGAGAGAAGATTCCAGAATGCATAAAAACTCTGTCCTTGTGGCGATTCCTTAATGGCAGCATGTGTGTCCAGCAACTGCCCAACCATGCGTCCCTTTTGAGCCCCTGGCTGCGCATGACTCTCTGCGAGAGACCGCGCTACGTCTTTGAAATTCTCCTCCAACTGACGAAAGTCTCCGGTCAGGCCGCGAGCCAGGTCAAGCGCGTTTGCAAAACGCTCAGTCAACTGAACAGGGGTGTACGCCTCGGCAGTATTACTGGACAGCATTGCGTCAATTTGGGTTTGGATCTGGGCCTGTTGCTCCTGAAGGGCAGCTATCCGGTTTTCCACGTCGGACGTCGAAAACAGAACGATCTCTTCCAAGTTACGAAAGATTAATTCGAGTCGGGATTCCGCGCTGACGAACGGCTTTGCCTGGAGGTCTTCGATCCATTGCATGGCGCGTTCCGCGCCTGACGTGAGTCAAAACTGGCTCCTCCACTTGCCCGCTATACAGTTTCTTGAGCAGGAAGCTGTCCATCTCCGCACCAAATTGCAAGATAATCCGATGCTGTTTGCGGATAGGAGCCTGGAGCAAGAGCACGCGCTTCTTCGAGGAAATTTTCTAAGCGAGCCCGCAGGTGCGACTCAGGAACGGAAATGGCGTGATGTTCTTTGAACGCGCGGTGCAGAAAGGTCAGAGTGAACGCGCCGTTTGGGCTTCTCAGTAGCCGCACTGCGGGATTCTCGAGAAGTTGCTCAGTTTCCGATAGATCCCATGGCGCAATAGTTGATGTGGTGATCGTCACCGATATCTACGGCTTTCCAAAAGGTGAATGTCGTGGAGAGGATCAACGTTATCAGATATTTAGCACCGAGTCTACAGAGACTCAGAGTATGGCCTGGGCAGCCAGAACAACCCGAGGTGACTGGGCTAGAGCAGTAGCCGATAATTTTCAAGAACAAGACTTACTAGCTGGCGACCTATACCCAACGGCCCGTGTGTGTCAGGTCTCTGCTGTGCCCCTGCGGAGGTTTCCGCCATGCCGGACTACTAAATCGCAGAAACTCAACACTCTACGGAAGCCGTTCCAAAGTGCACGGGTGCTGCAGGGTGCCGAGATACAGATCACTGAAAGAGATGGGCGTTTTATCGTTAGCGATACTCCACTCTAAGTTGACTGCCGTGATGGTTCGACGTTGCGATTCTCTCGGTACAATTGCAAAAATGGCCGCAGATACTTTTTAACGCTCATTCGAGATCTCTGGAAATGAGCCAGTCCGCAAAAGCGATATCAGTGTTTGTTGACTTCTCGACCACAAATAGTTGGTCTGCTCGACGCTCCAGCCCAACGACTTGTTTATCCAGAGCGGGACCGCAGTGATCCGCGAAGTCACGAGTATCGGGAGCGACGTCTCTTCGAGTTTCCGGCAGTTCGCTCGCAGGTTGGCGCGATTGTCCAGGATTAGCGAACTTTGACCGTTACTTCTGAAACCGCCGCCCATTGGGGCGATGAAGCGGCCTCCCGCCTGCGCCACAGCAGTAATCCCGGCAGTACGGAAGTCTTTTATGTCCTGTTCCGAATGGGGCGTGTAATTGGATGAAGACCCTTCAGCTTGAATCGTTCAGTCTCGCTCGGCCAGTTCCGATCAAGAATTTCGACGATCTCGTTCTTGTTCCAAGCACCGTGTTCATATACCTGGATGGCGTAGAAATTCGTCGGGGTCACGCGCGCAAACAGGAGAGGCCCAGATCGCGCAACGAACCCCGCTACACGTGGATGGGGATTGATGTTGAGATGGAAGCGCTGAATGCCCCAGTCCAAGAACAGTGAGTCGTAGTAGTCAGGTTTCTCGATAGAGGTACTCTGATGAGGCTTCATGAGTTCGCCGGCTTCTACTTTGCGCTTCAGTTCTTGGTATCCACGCGATCGATCAGCCGGGACCACAAGTTCAGCAGACTGTAAAGAAAACGCGAGGCCCCTTCTGGATCTGCCGATTGACGACACTCGTATTTATCCACAATTTCGTCGGTGCTCGCATCCGCGCGAACTGTGTATCCCTTCGATGTCATATCGCTCCGCAGAATGGTGGCAAGCTCTTCGTAGATGTTCATGCACTGAGAATACCGGCAATCCCCCAGACAGAAGTCGTCGCTAATCAAAAGGGGTAAGCATCAATCCGGGAAGTCGGCTTCTCGGAAGTAATAGCTGCTGATCGTTGCCCAGCGACGGCAGAGGTCAACGTGCTCTGAGAGGGGCAAACCGCGAGGGCGGCCCGCGCAGGGGGTGCCAAAAAGGAAATCTGCGAATTTCCCAGTGTTTTTGAGTGCTCAAGGGTGTCGAGGGGAGAATTCAACGCCCATGAAATCATTTCGTTACAATCACTTAGCATAACTGTCACGGCAGAGGTTAGAGCCGACCACTTTAAGGCTATGCCGCCAGCGAACGACTGAAAGGGATCGTTAGCAAAGTCGGTGCATTGCAGCCCCCGCAACCATCCGAGTTTGCTGTCGATCCCGTTCAAAAGGCCCGCTCGTCGAAGGCGTTGCCTGAAACGATCGTCCGCGATTCGAACTGCTTGCACTGAAATCCCAAGCAACCTGTTTTTGTTAGGTCTGCAGTTGCCCCGCTTATAGCTGCCCGCCCGTGTCTCCTCTGCGCCCTTCTCCTCCTTACCATGCACAATGGATTCGCTTCCGACATCCAGCAATGCGTTCAGCGTCTCTTCCACCGTCGATCGCACCACTTCGTCCAGATGTCCTGAATCTTGCTGCGCCTGGCTTTGTGCTCGGGTTGCTCCATCGCCCGTCCTAAGAGAATTCACTCCTCCCACTCGTACCAACTCCCATGCTCCAACTCAAATATGCGGAAGACTGCCGCGCGCGCACAGCTTGAACGCTATGTGAAGCGACAGAGTTCGCCATGCGCACCACCTCCGCGGACTGCCGGGTGGCGGGTTTCAGATGGATCTGTACTGGTTACTATTTTGCGGTTTGAGCAAAACTGGCCTCATGGGATAGGTTCCCCGAAGCTCAGAAGGAAAGCCCCGGAGGTTTGCTGACTCCGCCGGGTTGCCGTGCTGGGCCTCCCCCTTGTTTCGATCACT